>NZ_CP061291.1:0-1200000 GCF_018687455.1 Polynucleobacter sp. TSB-Sco08W16 | reverse complement strand
GATTTATTGGATAGGCGCAGCCGGGGATGTAAAAGAGGGCTCTGAAGGCACTGACTTTCATGCGATTGCTGAAGGCTGTATCTCTATCACGCCAATGCAATTGGATTTAACGCACCACGCTCGCCTAGCGGCGATGCGAGCAAATGGCTGGGATCGCGGTTGAAGGCACCCACCGAGCGTTTCGCAGCCTATCGGCAAGCATTAGCAGCAAAAGTACATGCTGGTGGCGTAAAGCACGGTAAAACATTAGAGGCGATTGCAACAGTTCCGCGCCATGCTTTTATGGATCCCGGCCTTCATGCCCAAGCTTATGAAGATACGGCATTACCAATCGGTCACGAACAAACGATTTCCAAGCCATCTGTAGTTGCTCGCATGATCGAGCTTTTGCATAAACCAAGACACAAGCTCGGTAAAGTGCTCGAGATTGGTACTGGCTGTGGTTATCAAGCGGCAGTATTGAGCTTGCTGGCTGATGAAGTCTATTCCATTGAACGCATTCGACCTCTGCATGATCTGGCTAGGGCAAAGTTACGGCCATTTCGAATCAACAATCTGCGCCTCATTTATGGTGACGGTATCTTAGGTTTGCCGCAGGCAGCTCCATATGATGGAATTATTCTGGCCGCAGCAGGTTTGGGCATTCCCGATGCTTTATTAGATCAATTGGCGATTGGTGGTCGTTTAGTTGCTCCAGTCGCTAAGAATGAAAAAGAGCAGCAGTTAGTGATGGTGGAAAGAATGAGCTCCCAGCGCTATCAAAGAACCGTGCTGGACGAGGTCTTTTTTGTCCCCTTACAATCAGGGGTAGTATGAGAATTACCGAGATTGTTACAAAGACTGCTGCCAACTCTATGACTAATTTATCCAAAAGCTTTCTGATTGCAATTTTGTCTGCATCTTTGATCCTTGTATCAGGATGCTCTACTACGCCGCGCGCAAAACCAGCAAATGTGACCGACCGTACTAGTGGATCTGCTAGTTATGAGCCTGCCCCTCCTGGTTATTACCGTGTGAAGAAGGGTGATACCTTGGCGCGTATTGCTTTAGATCATGGTCAAGCACCACGTGATGTGGCGCAGTGGAATAGTGCAGCCAATCCAAGTTTCAATCCGAATGTGATTGAAGTAGGTGATCTTATATTGGTCAAGCCGCCTGCAAGCGCAAAAGTAGCTAAGCCGGTCGATAAAAAAGCAGCTCCAGCAACTGATAAGGCGGATGTACCTACCACTACGCCAGAATCTGCCAAAGCAGATATCGTGGCTGAGCCTGGCATTCGTTTGTCTTGGCCAGCCAAGGGCAAGGTCACTGGTGAATTTAATGAAACCAATAAGGGAATCGACATTGCTGGCAAAGTCGGTGAACCTGTATTGGCAGCATCAGATGGCAAGGTGGTTTATGCCGGCAATAGTTTGCGCGGCTATGGCAACTTAGTGATCGTGAAACATGACAATACTTATCTCACAGCCTATGCTCACAACAGCAAGCTCTTAGTCAAAGAGGGCGATACCGTTCGCAAAGGGCAAAAGATTGCCGAGATGGGTGATACCGATACCACTGCACCTAAGCTTCATTTTGAATTGCGTGTGAACGGTAAGCCAGTTAACCCAACCCCTTACTTGCAGTAATGCTGCAGCGATAGGGCAGGACTCATGGCAACCGTTTTAGTTTTTGATATCGAGACCATTCCAGATGTAGCAGGACTACGCCGTCTGGAAGACTATCCAGACTCCATGAGTGATACTGAGGTTGCCGCTAAAGCCATGGCTGAGCGCGCAGCTAAAACCGGTAGTGAATTTCTTCCGCTGTATCTGCAAAAGATTGTGGCAATTTCTTGTGTGATTCGTAGAACCACGAAAGAGGGCGCACCACAAATTAAAGTAGGCACGCTCGGCACCCCACAAGATGATGAAAAATTATTGGTACAGGCTTTCTTTGACTTAATCGAGAAGTACACGCCCCAACTCGTATCCTGGAATGGCAGCGGCTTTGATTTACCCGTCTTGCATTACCGCGCACTAGCGAACCATATTCAAGCACCGCGCTATTGGGAAATGGGCGAGAGCCAAGAAGCCGATAGCCGTGACTTTAAATGGAATAACTACATCAGCCGTTATCACATGCGCCATCTAGACATGATGGATCTCTTGGCTAAATTTAATGGCAGAGCTAATGCCCCTTTAGATGGTCTCGCGAAGCTCTGCGGTTTTCCGGGCAAGATGGGGATGGATGGCAGCCAAGTTTGGCCTGCGTATCAAGAAGGTAAGATTAATGATATTCGTCGCTATTGTGAAACGGATGTCGTCAATACCTATCTCATGTATTGCCGTTTTCAATTGCTGCGTGGTGGATTCTCGCTTGAGGAATACCAAGAAGAAATTGATTTCGTGAAGGCGTATTTAGAGAAGGAATCTAAAGAACCTAACGGTTCACAGTGGCAAGAATACCTCCAAGGTTTTACACCGGATGCGTAGAGGCGATAAGCCAGTCAATATTGAGGTGACTGAGCCCATCACAGTTGAATCCCTCGATTTAGATGCCCAAGGAATTGCCCGCTTAGCTCCAAATGAAGAAGAGGCTGCACAAGGCCAAAGCGGCAAAGTCGTTTTTATCAAAGGCGCATTGCCCACTGAGTTGGTCACCTATACCATCACCAGTGATAAAGCCCGTTTCAGTAAAGCAAAAGTACGCGAGATCTTAAAGCCTGCAGTTTTCAGAGCGCAGCCACAGTGTGCAGCCTTTGGGGTATGTGGCGGCTGCACCATGCAGCACTTAGATATTCGAGCGCAGGTTGCTATGAAGCAGCGCGTGCTCGAAGATGACTTACGTCATATTGCTAAGGTAACTCCAGAAGAAATTCTTCGCCCCATGGGCGGCCCTGCATGGGAGTATCGCCATCGCGCACGCTTAAGTGCAGTGAACCGCTCGATTAAAAAAGGCACAGTACTGATAGGTTTTCATGAGGGCAAGAGTGGTTATGTTGCTGACATGCTGGCGTGCGAGATATTGCCTAAGCATGTCTCTAATTTATTGCCAGAAATGCGCAAGCTAGTCATGGGTTTATCCATTGTGGATCGAATGCCGCAAATTGAGATCGCCGTAGGCGAGCCAGAGGAGCCCAACTCAGATGATCCTAAGAAGGCTAAACCAGTCACTGCATTGGTATTTCGCAATTTATTGCCTCTAACTGCTGCAGATGAGCAGTTACTCAGGGATTTTGCAGATCAACATCAGGTCTGGATTTGGTTGCAGCCCAAAGGCATTGAGACGGTTGCGCCGTTTTATCCGGAAACGGGAAAGCTTTGTTATCGCCTACCTGAATTTGAGATCGAAATGCCATTTAAACCGGCAGACTTTACCCAAGTTAATCACATGATGAATCGTGCGCTAGTGAGCAAGGCGATTCGATTATTGGAAGTAAAAGAAACAGATCGAGTCTTAGATCTCTTTTGTGGCATCGGCAATTTCACCTTGCCGCTCGCTAGAAGAGCAAAAGCAGTTTTGGGAATTGAAGGACTAGCTACCTTAACAACGCGTGCTAAAGCCAATGCAGAACATAATGACTTAGCAGGCAAAGCTAGCTTTATGCAAAGTGATTTATTTGAAGTCACAACTGAAACCATCGCATCGTGGGGGAAGGCAGAGCGTTGGCTAATGGACCCTCCGCGAGAGGGTGCGATGGAAATTTGTAAAGCACTAGCTGATCTGTATATTCAGGAGAGCGCATTGCTGCCGCAACGTATTGTGTATGTCTCTTGCAACCCTAAAACCTTAGCTAGAGATGCGGACCTGCTTTGCCATCAGGCAGGCTATAAGCTCAAAGGGGCAGGGATCGTCAATATGTTCCCCCATACCTCCCACGTTGAGTCTATGGCGGTTTTTGATAGAGCCTAGTCGATTTGATATAGTTGTCAGTAATAAATAAAAATAAGTATTAAGGGTAATGCATGAAAAAGTTAGCAATTTTGCTATGGGCTCTATCCATACCTATTGCGTATGGACAGTCACAAAACTTTGAAGGTTTTGGTCTCGCATTCGATTACTCCTTGAACTCTATTGCTGATGTATCAACTCCAGGCGGATCCGCAACCAGTCGAAGTGGTATTCCCAGTATTACCGCTGATGCATACAAAGCAATCAATGATCAGTGGTTGATTGGCGCATACGGAACTTATGACTTGGCAACAACGGATACATCCGGTTCTGATCCTGATGCCCAACATCCCATTGAAGCGGGTGGCAAGGTGGCTTATGCCTTTACTGAAAAAATCTTGGGCTATGTCAAGCTAGGTTGGTCATGGTCCAAGTTTTCATCACCCGGTTATTACCAGTGGATGAATGGCCCCAGTTATGGCATTGGTGCTGAATATTTACTCACCAAACAGATGTTTACTAGAGTTGAAGTTTCTCAGCAAAACTATAGAACCGTGCAGTGGAATGATGGCTCAAGCGATAAGGTAGATATCAATTCTGCGACTATTTCTATCGGCTATCGTTTCTAGTCTTTGCTCCAAAGACCCCCAATCGAATCTAGATTTGCACCAAATTGGTACTGATTCAGTGCCTTTTTGGTGATCCACCTGTTTTTGGGTGCACAAGCTCTCTTTGGCTGTCTTATAGAAGAGTAGATTGAACTTGTAGGGAGAAGTTAGTAAGCCCTGCAAACTCATTAACTACTAGGAGAGCATCATGAGAGCCTCAGATAGTTTTGCAATCTTGTTGATTTTGATTGCGCTGTCTTATGCGGTCAGCATGTTTGTAGCGAACTAATTATTTAGTTACAAACAAGAGGGCAGGTAGTAAATAAAAAGGCGCCCGCAGGCGCCTTATGAGAGCAACAAACTCAATTTTTAGAGTATCGGATCTCTCTTAGTCTCACTTAGTCGCGATTGCCACCAAAGATGCCCAAGAGGGCAAGTAAGTTGGTGAAGACGTTATACACATCCAAGTAGATTGATAAAGTAGCCATGATGTAGTTGGTCTCGCCACCATTGATCACACGTTGCACATCAACCAAAATGAACGCAGAGAAGATCGCAATCGCGAGCACCATCACGGTCAACATCAAAGCAGGTAGTTGTAACCAAATGTTTGCCAAGGAAGCTACGATCAAGAGCAGCACGCCAACCATCAGCCATTTGCCCATGCCGGCAAAGTCACTCTTACTTACAGTGGCAATAGTTGCCATCGTCGCGAAGATTGCCGCAGTGCCACCAAAAGCCAACATAATGAGAGCAGAACCATTGCTGTAGCTATTGAGCGTAAAGCCTACTAAACGGGACAACATAATTCCCATGAAGAAGGTGAAGCCCAAGAGTAATAAAACACCTAAGCCGGTGTCCTTGTTCTTTTCGATTGCCCAGAAGAAGCCAAAAGCAATGGCCATGAAAACAATGAAGCCCATAAATGGACTGCCCGCAAATAGGCTAAGACCCATGGCTACACCCAGCCAGGCGCCAATGACTGTTGGAACCATCGAGAGTGCCAAGAGGGCATAGGTATTGCGTAGTACGCGGTTGCGCACCTGGACATTGCTAATCGAGCTAGATTGCCCAAAGCCGTAAGAGTTCAGATCACTCATATTGACTCCTTCTTTTAAATAAACACATGAGCCCACGCAGGGCTGTTAACACTAAGTATAGACAAAACACCCCAATTTCAAGCTCTGAGAATAAAGACCTACAAATTAAGGGCTTATGCCCTGTAAATTCAATAACTT
Organism: Polynucleobacter sp. TSB-Sco08W16; assembly: GCF_018687455.1. Lineage (NCBI taxonomy): Bacteria > Pseudomonadati > Pseudomonadota > Betaproteobacteria > Burkholderiales > Burkholderiaceae > Polynucleobacter > Polynucleobacter sp. TSB-Sco08W16. The sequence continues at coordinate 1,194,281 of NZ_CP061291.1, read as the reverse complement.
ACCCCTACATCTATAGGGGTAAATACGGTCAAGCAATGTATAATTCGGGGGTCGCTGGAGTGGGGTGCCATATTGACCCTACCTAGCAAATACCTTTGAAATCACTATTGGAGTCTTGCATGGCAATTGAACGCACCCTATCTATTATCAAACCTGATGCTGTAGCTAAAAACGTCATCGGCAAAATCTATGACCGTTTTGAATCTGCTGGTTTGAAGATCGTTGCTTCCAGAATGGCACATTTGTCACAGAATGAAGCTGAGCAGTTTTATGGCGTTCACAAAGATCGTCCTTTCTTCAAGGACTTAGTGAGCTTCATGATTTCTGGTCCAGTCATGATTCAAGTATTGCAAGGCGAAGGCGCTATTGCTAAGAACCGCGATTTGATGGGTGCTACTGATCCGAAAAAAGCAGAAAAAGGCACTATCCGTGCTGACTTTGCTGACAGCATTGATGCAAATGCTGTACATGGTTCTGACGCTCCTGAAACAGCTGCTGTGGAAGTTGCATTCTTCTTCCCTGGCATGAATGTTTTCAATCGTTAATCTATAACCTATTTAATTTATAAGTAGGCGCATTGACCTCCCCGCGCGTAAATCTCTTAGATTTTGACGCTGACCAAATGGCGGCGTATGTCGCGGGGTTGAATGAAAAGCCCTTCAGGGCAAAACAACTCATGCAGTGGATACATCAACGCGGTGTATCTGATATTAACGACATGAGTGATTTAGCAAAAAGCTTTCGAGCCACATTACTGGATAAAGCAGAAGTAGTCTCTCTTCCGGTAATTAAAGATGAGCATGCCAATGACGGCACACGCAAGTGGCTATTGGATGTTGGGGCAGGCAATGCGGTTGAATCCGTATTTATTCCTGAAGATGATCGCGGCACCTTGTGTATCTCTTCTCAGGCAGGTTGTGCAGTCAATTGCCGTTTTTGCTCAACTGGGCATCAAGGTTTCTCGCGTAACCTCACCTCCGGCGAAATCATTGGACAACTCTGGTTTGCCGAGCACCTCTTGCGCAATGATCCGCAAGCGGTTCGTCGTATTGAAAAGTTTCCAACGCCAGGTTGGGAGCACACCGGTCGCGTCATTTCCAATGTGGTGATGATGGGCATGGGCGAGCCATTACTCAATTACGACAACGTCGTATCTGCATTGCGTTTAATGCTTGACGACAGGGCTTATGGTTTATCCCGACGTCGTGTAACCGTCTCAACATCAGGTGTAGTGCCGATGATTGATCGCTTGGCACAAGATTGCCCGGTTGCATTGGCCGTTTCATTGCACGCGCCCAATGATGCATTGCGTGACCAGTTAGTGCCACTCAATCAAAAATATCCATTGCGTGAACTCCTCGACGCCTGTGAACGTTACTTACCATTCGCACCAAGAGACTTTTTAACCTTCGAATATTGCATGCTGGATGGAGTGAATGATTCTGATATCCAAGCAAAAGAATTGGTGCGTTTGCTCAGAAATATCAAATGCAAAATTAACCTCATTCCTTTTAACCCCTTCCCTGAGTCTGGACTGAAGCGTTCATCTGCCCAGCGGGTAAATGCCTTTGCTGGCATTCTGTTAGATGCTGGCATGGTGGCTACTGTGCGTAAGACACGTGGCGATGACATCGCAGCTGCCTGTGGTCAGTTGGCGGGTGATGTTGTGGATCGCACTCGAGTGCGTGAGCGCGCAGTGCACAAGGCTGAGATTGAGGTAATGGAAGAAGAGTCCGATTTGCAGCCCAACGAGCACCCTATTGAGTGGCTCAAAAAGTTAACGTAAAGATTCAATCTCAATTAATAGATCACAATGCGCTCTAATAATTCACTGCCACCACTTCCTTTGGGACCATCTCCCAAGAGAGCAACACGCCAAGCAACGGTTGCCTGGAAAACCAACATCATTACGGTGGGTGGCGATGCACCGGTGCGCGTGCAGTCGATGACCAATACAGATACTGCTGATGCAGTAGGCACAGCGATTCAGGTGAAGGAGTTGGCTCGCGCTGGTTCAGAGATGGTGCGTATTACTGTTAATACGCCTGAAGCTGCTGCAGCAGTTCCTTACATTCGCGAGCAGTTGGATAAGATGGACGTCTTGGTGCCATTGATTGGCGACTTCCATTACAACGGCCACACTTTATTAAATGACTACCCAGAGTGCGCTAAAGCACTCTCAAAGTACCGCATCAATCCAGGTAATGTGGGTAAGGGCGCCAAGCGCGATCCACAGTTTGCTCAGATGATTGAAGCAGCCTGCAAATATGACAAGCCTATTCGTATTGGTGTGAACTGGGGCAGCCTAGATCAAGAGCTCTTAGCATCGATCATGGATGGTAATGCTGCATTAGCAGTTCCAAAGACTGCCCAAGAGGTGATGATTGAAGCGCTGATTCAGTCGGCATTGCAGTCTGCAGAAAAAGCAGTTGAATTGGGTATGAACCCCGATCAAATTTTGCTTTCTTGCAAAGTGAGCAATGTGCAAGACTTGGTTGCGGTATATCGCGATCTCTCACGTCGCTCAGACTATCCATTGCACTTAGGTTTGACTGAGGCCGGTATGGGTAGCAAAGGAATTGTGTCTTCAACAGCGGCAATGGGAATTTTGCTGCAAGAAGGTATTGGCGATACGATTCGGGTTTCTTTAACCCCTGATCCGGGCGCACCTCGCGAGAACGAAGTGATTGTTGCCCAAGAAATTTTGCAAACCATGGGTTTACGTAACTTCACACCCATGGTGATCGCATGCCCTGGTTGCGGAAGAACGACTAGTACAACCTTCCAGGAATTAGCCGCCAATATCCAATCTTATTTGCGCCAGCAAATGCCAATTTGGAAGAAGACTCACCCAGGCGTCGAAAATATGAACGTGGCTGTTATGGGCTGCATCGTCAATGGCCCAGGTGAAAGTAAGCATGCCAATATCGGCATCTCTTTGCCAGGAACCGGGGAAACTCCAGCAGCCCCTGTGTTTGTAGATGGCGTTAAAGTAAAGACATTGCGTGGCGACAATATTGCCCAAGAGTTTCAGGTGATCGTAGATGACTATGTCAAACACAACTACGCTGCCAAGGTTTAACAAGAAGAATAATAAAAATGACTGACCAGAATAAAGAAGCAAAAACGCAAGCTAAAGTCCAAAAAATTAATGGCGTACGCGGCATGAATGATTTATTGCCGGCCGATGCTGCGCAGTGGGCTCACCTTGAACATGTTTTGCGTGATCTAACGCGTGCCTATGGCTATGAGTTTTTGAGAACGCCCATTGTGGAAGCGACAGCAGTGTTTCAGCGCGGCATTGGTGAGGTAACTGATATCGTTGAAAAAGAAATGTATTCCTTTGAGGACCGTTTAAATGGTGAGCAGCTCACATTACGTCCTGAAGGAACTGCTGCATTAGTACGCTCAGTCATTGAAAATAATTTGTTGTACGAAGGACCAAAGCGTCTTTGGTATACCGGTCCTATGTTCCGCCATGAGCGCCCACAGCGTGGTCGCTATCGTCAGTTTCACCAGTTTGGCATTGAAGCACTTGGCTTTGCTGGTCCTGATATCGATGCAGAAATGATTCTCATGGGTCAGCGTCTGTGGGATGAATTAGGTCTCAAGGGTGTACGTCTGGAGATTAATTCATTGGGGCAAGCCAATGAGCGTGCTGAGCACCGCGCTGCCCTAGTAGCTTACTTTGAGAAAAATCAATCTCAATTGGATGAAGATTCTCAGCGTCGCCTATTAACTAATCCCTTGCGCATTTTGGATTCTAAAAACCCAGAGATGCAGGCTTTGATCGAAGGCGCTCCTAAGTTATTGGATTTCTTGGGCGAAGAGTCACTTGCCCATTTCAATGCCGTACAAGCGTTAATCAAGGCAAACAATATTCCCTGCAAGATTAATCCGCGTTTAGTGCGTGGCTTGGATTACTACAATCTGACTGTATTCGAGTGGATTACTGATGAGTTAGGCGCACAGGGCACTATTGCTGGCGGTGGTCGTTATGATCCTTTGATCGAGCGTATGGGCGGTAAGGCGGCTCCTGCTTGTGGTTGGGCTATGGGTATGGAGCGTGTCCTCGAGTTGATGAAGGTTTCTGGATCATTGCCTGAGGCGCAAGCGCAATGCGATATTTTTGTATTGCATCAGGGTGGCGAAACTTTAACTACAGCCATGATCATTGCTGAGCGTTTACGTAGCGCTGGAATCGATACTATCCTTTTCTGCCCCCCAGACGGTCAATCAGCTAGCTTTAAGTCTCAAATGAAGAAGGCTGATGCAAGTGGTGCAGCCTTTGCCGTCATTATTGGACTTGATGAATTGGCTAAAAATGAGGCTGGGCTCAAAGACTTGCGGGGTACAGGCGAGCAGAAGTCCATTCCTCTAGAGGGTGTACTGGAAGCAGTAATTGAGGCTTTAGTGGGCGCCTCCGAATAGAATGGCTTATTGCTAGTTAAATAATCAGTAATTACTTAGCAAATTGACAGAACACATTAACAAAGAAATCAGCTCGGATTGATATGCCTTTAGATCTAGAAGAACAAGAACAATTAGACCAATTCAAAGCGTTTTGGCAAAAGTACCGCAACCTCATTACGGGCGTTGTGACAGTCGCGTTATTCGCTTATGCCGCTTACAGTGGATATCAATGGTGGCGTAACAGCCAAGCACTTGAGGCGTCTAAGTTATACGAGACGATGATCGGCGCAATTGCTAAGGGCGATAAAGAGCAAACCTTGCGCGCTGCAGATGATTTGCAAAAAGATTATGGGCGCACTCCATATGCACCCATGTCTAGTTTGATTGCTGCTCGTATTGCATCGGATGCTGGTGATAGCGCAAAAGCTTTGGATTATTTACGTTGGGCTGCTAAGAACTCTTCAAATGATGGCTACCTTGCTTTGGCCAAGATGCGTTTGGTATCCCAATTGATAGAGCAGGGCACTGAAAAAGATTTTGCAGAAGCGGATCAAATCCTGAAAGATAAGCCAGTTGCTGGTTATGAGGCTTTGTGGCTTGAACGCCGGGGTGATTGGTACTTAGCGCAGAAGAAAAATGCAGAAGCCAAAGCGAGTTATCAAGAGGCTTGGAAAAAGTTGGATCAAGCAAAAGAATTTCCTGAAGAGGCGCGTCGCCTCTTGAAGGTGAAGTTAGATGCTGTTGGAGGAATTGCTCAGTGATGGTTGCAATGAAGAATTCAGTCAAGCGATATGCAAAGCTTATTGGTAGCGTCTTAATGATCGGCGTGGCCGCTGCAGCCTTGGTTGCCTGCTCAGGTAACTCTCGGGTACGCAAGCCGGCTGATTTGGTTCCAGTAACCAATCAATTTGATTTGCAGCCAGTTTGGTCAACCAGCGTTGGCTCGTCTGAAACCTTTAACTTTCACCCTGTAGTAGCCGGAGATGCAGTCTATGCCGCATCGCACCGAGGCAATGTAGCCAAAATTGATTTGGCATCGGGTAATAAAGTTTGGGAAGTATCTGTCCCAGAGCGCCTGGCTATTGGTCCAGGTTCTGATGGCCGCGTTACGGTTGCCGTCAGCATTAAAGGCACGGTATACGCTTATGACGACACAGGCAAGCCCTTGTGGAATGTCAATGTGGGTAGTGAGGTATTGAGTGAGCCAATAGTTGCTGGTGGCATTGTGGTGATTCGTGCATTGGATAACCGCTTTATTGGCTTAGATGCTCAAACTGGTTCACGTAAGTGGATTTATCAGCGCCAACAATCAGCCCTGTCCCTGAGGGTGGGTTATGGCATGTTGGCAATTAATAATGAAGTGATTGTGACTGGCTTTGCTGGTGGTCGCTTTGGCATGATTGCGATTGCGAATGGCGGCTTAATTTGGGAAACGCCAGTATCCTTTCCGAAAGGCTTCTCTGAGATCGAACGCTTAAATGATGTGACTGCTAAGCCAAGCATGGAGGGTGATGTCCTCTGCGCAGTTTCATATCAAGGCCGGATTGGCTGTGGCCAAGCGCGTACCGGCAATCTCTTGTGGTTTAAGGATTATTCAAGCTATACCGGCACTGCCCAAAGTGCTGACTTAGTTTTCTCGGCAAATGAAAAATCGTATGTCACTGCATTTGCTACCAAAGACGGCAATCAAGTTTGGGAAAATACGCAACTGACTTTCCGGGACGTAGGTGAGCCATTAGCTGTTGGCAGAGTGTTGCTCATGGGCGATGCACAAGGGTATGTTCACGCATTTTCACAGGCGAATGGCGAGATGCTCGCGCGTATTCGTCACGACAGTAGTCCAATCTCAGCCGCCCCTATTGCAGTGGGCGGCCTCATCTTGATTCAATCTCAAGGTGGGAAAATCGCGGCGTACAGTCCAAAATGAATCCAGTCATCACTATCGTCGGCCGTCCTAATGTTGGGAAGTCGACACTCTTTAATCGCTTAACGCGTTCACGCGATGCGTTGGTGGCAGACTTTTCTGGCTTAACCAGAGACCGTCACTATGGCAAAGGCCGGATTGGTGAGCGCGCTTTCATTTGCGTGGATACCGGTGGTTTTGAGCCTGTTGCTAAGACCGGCATCGTTGCTGAGATGGCCAAGCAAACTAAACAAGCGGTTGCTGAATCTGACATCGTGATTTTCTTGGTTGATGGTCGCTTGGGTATGGCGCCACAAGATCGAGTGATTGCTGACTTCCTGCGCAAGACGGGTAGACCTATCATCCTGGCTGTTAATAAAACAGAAGGTATGCAAGCAGGAGTTGTTACTGCAGACTTTCATGAGCTCGGTTTAGGTGAACCATTTCCTATTTCTTCTGCCCATGGTGATGGTGTCCGTGGTCTGATCGATGATGCATTGGATTCTTTAGGCATTGCAGAGCCTGAGGAAGATGAATTAGCCAACGATCCTAATCGCCCTATGAAGATTGCGGTCGTGGGGCGTCCAAACGTAGGTAAATCTACCTTGATCAATAAGTTGATCGGTGAAGAGCGTGTGATTGCCTTTGATATGCCAGGCACAACACGCGATGCGATTGAAGTTCCGTTTGAGCGCAATGGTAAGCCATATATTCTGGTTGACACTGCAGGCTTACGTCGTCGCGGTAAAGTATTTGAAGCGATTGAGAAGTTCTCGGTTGTGAAAACTTTGCAAGCAATTGCAGATTGCAATGTCGTTATTCTGATGCTTGATGCACAGCAAGATATTTCTGAGCAAGACGCACACATTGCTGGTTTTATTGTGGAAGCAGGGCGAGCCCTTGTTGTTGCTGTTAATAAATGGGATGGCCTTGACGCTTATGTAAAAGAGCGGGCACGTTTAGAGATTGCACAAAAGCTGCGTTTCCTTGATTTTGCAAACGTACATCCGATTTCTGCAAAAAAAGGTACTGGCCTTAAAGAGTTGTTTAAAGATGTGGATGCTGCTTATGCGGCCGCTATGGCGAAATTGCCAACCCCACGTTTAACCCGAATCTTGCAAGAAGCAATTGAACATCAACAGCCAAAACGCGTTGGTATGGGGCGTCCTAAGCTGCGCTATGCACACCAAGGGGGCATGAACCCGCCAATCGTGGTTATTCATGGAACATCATTGAGTGGTGTTACCGATAGTTACAAGCGCTATCTGGAAGGTCGCTTTAGGGACGTCTTTAAGTTACGCGGGACGCCTTTGCGAATTCAGATGAATACCGCCAAAAACCCCTATGTTGATGAAGATAAGGGCAAAAAGGGCAAAAAACGCTAGATTTCAGATAAGCTTTTGCACTGAGATGTTTTGGGGCTTGATTTTTATAAAATTGAGCCCAATATAGATAGTTCAGTAATTCTGATTTGATTAAATAAAAAGCAAGACTCCCAAAAAAGTAAGTAAGCAAAAAATAAATAAGGAGCAGTATGAGTAATAACAGCCTTAACAAAATTCAATTACTACAGGATCCATTTCTTAATGCGCTACGCAAAGAGCACATTCCTGTTTCTATCTATCTTGTAAATGGTATTAAATTGCAAGGCAATATTGAGTCATTCGATCAATATGTTGTGCTCCTGCGTAATACCGTAACGCAGATGGTCTACAAACATGCAATCTCCACGATCGTTCCGGCTCGTGCGATTGACTTCCGTATAGAAGAAGGCAGCTCTGTATAAAACTGGAGTAGATGCAGCTCGTGCCGTCTTAGTTGGAGTTGATACAGGACGCGAAGATTTTGCAGATAGCATGGCCGAACTTAGCCTTTTGGCTGATAGCGCTGGCTCTATACCCGCAGCTAGTGTCATAGCCCGCAAAGGCAGAACTGATCCCGCTTTATTCATTGGCTCTGGAAAAGCAAATGAGGTAAAGCGCTTGATGGAAGAGCATGATGCAGAGCTCGCCATCTTCAATCATCCCTTATCGCCAACGCAGCAACGTAACTTAGAGCGTCATCTCGGTCGCCATGTCATGGATCGCACGGGATTGATTTTGGATATTTTTAGTCAACGGGCGCAAAGTCATATCGGTAAGACTCAGGTTGAATTGGCACAAGTGCGTTATCGCATGTCACGTTTGGTCAGGGCTTGGAGTCACTTAGAGCGCCAACGAGGCGGTATTGGTGTGCGTGGCGGTCCGGGTGAAACACAGATGGAGCTTGATCGCCGCATGTTGGCGACCAAAGCGAAGCGCCTAGAAAATGAATTAGAAAAACTTCAGCGCCAGCAAAGAACCCAGAGAAGGGCGCGCAATCGCAAGGATGTATTTTCTGTTTCCTTGGTTGGATACACCAATGCGGGTAAATCCACCCTTTTTAATGCGCTAACCAAGGCGGGCACTTATGCCGCTGACCAGCTTTTCGCCACCCTCGATACCACCTCTAGAAAAGTCCATTTAGAGGGGGTGGGGTCGATTGTGGTCTCGGATACTGTGGGGTTTATTCGTGATTTGCCTCACCAGCTAGTAGAGGCCTTTAGGGCGACCCTGGATGAAACCATTCATGCAGACCTGATTTTGCATGTGATTGATGCCTGCAGCCCTGTTGCCAGAGAGCAAAAGGCCGAAGTAGAGGCCGTTTTAGAGGAAATTGGGGCCGATAACATCCCTCGGATTGAGGTAATGAACAAGATTGATCTGATGCCCCAAACCTTTACCCGTGGGGCAGTTTTGGAGCGCGATGCCCAAGGCTTCCCTAGCCAGGTTTTCCTATCCGCCCAGACGGGCTTGGGCCTTGATTTACTGAGGTCAGCCCTGGCGGAATGCTCCCAAATGACTGATAAAATGAGGAGTGAACACAACCGTGCCAAGAAGCAGATGGCTCCGGACGAGTTTTTAGCCCCTTTACCAGAACGACCAGAATCATCCGAATTTAATCCGATTCCCAAACGAAGCTATTTTTCTAATGACGCGTAAATTTTCAGACCTGTTTTCGGTCAATGACCCAGGTTGGGGCAACAGCTCTAACAATGGTTCTAAAGATGCCAAAGATGGGCAGGGAAATGAACAAGCTCCAAAAGTAGACCCAGAACAGAATCAGCCAAATAAGCAACCCACCAAACCCGATGGTCCGCCAGACTTGGATGAGTTGTGGCGCGATTTCAATGACAGAATTGCAGGCATTTTTGGCGGCAAGAAAAAGCCCGGTGTAAATCCAGGTCCAACTGCTAACAAACCTAACAGCACAGATATTCCTCCGCCATCGCAACGTGGTGGTAACGGTAATGGCTGTGGCTCCACTGGACCCAATTTCAATTTCCCCAACCCATTCGCCTCTAAGGGTGGTCCATTTGCAATAGCCTGTGTCGCATTCTTTATTTGGGTATGTAGCGGCTTCTTCATTATTCAAGAGGGTCAAGCTGGAGTTGTGCTGACCTTTGGCAAGTACGACTACACCGCTAAGCCTGGTATTAACTGGCACTTGCCATGGCCGATTCAGTCTGCCGAAACAGTCAATCTTTCTGGCGTTCGCTCAGTAGAGGTGGGGCGTCCAGTGCTGATCAAGGCTACCAATCAAAAAGATTCTTCAATGTTGACAGAAGATGAAAACATTATTGATGTGCGCTTTGCTGTTCAGTATCGCCTTAAAGATCCAACTGACTATCTATTTAATAATCGTGATCCTGATGCTGCAGTCGTTCAGGCAGCAGAAACTGCTGTCCGTGAAATTGTTGCGCGTAGCAAGATGGATACCGTTCTGTACGAAGGGCGCGAGAAGATCGGTGTTGACCTAGCGGCCTCCATTCAGAAAATCTTGGATAGTTACAAGACTGGCATTTACGTTACCAGCGTCACAGTGCAAAACGTGCAACCACCAGAGCAAGTCCAAGCTGCCTTTGATGATGCTGTAAAGGCAGGTCAAGATCAGGAGCGCTTAAAAAGTGAAGGTCAGGCTTATGCCAACGACATTATTCCTCGCGCAAAAGGAACGGCAGCACGCTTAATTCAGGAGGCTGAGGGCTATAAGGCTCGTGTTGTGGCTACTGCCGAAGGTGATGCTGGCCGCTTTAAGCAAATCTTGGTGGAGTATTCCAAGGCACCACAGGTAACGCGCGATCGTATGTACATCGACACAATGCGTGAGATGTACAACAACGTCACTAAGATTTTAGTTGATACCACTAAGAGCAATAGCCTTTTGTATCTGCCCCTCGATAAGATCATCGCGCAAGTAAGCGCCGAAAGTACTCAAGCTGCAACTGGACAGGCATCACAGGCAAATCAAGGCAATACGGCTACTCCAACTGGTTCAGTAACGGTTGGTGGTGCTACCGGAGTCAATACTCCTGCACCAACAAGTGCCAATGCCACATCTGTACCGGCTGCAAGCGCTGGGGATAAAGCGCTTGATAAGCGTGATGGTTTGCGCAGCCGCGATCGGGATTCACGCTAATGAATGCTAATCGCTTAATTGCTGCGGCTATTGCGTTTATTGCGCTGATCTATGTGCTCTCTTCGAGTATCTTTATTGTTGATCAGCGTAAGTTCGCTGTCGTTTTTTCTTTTGGTCAGATCGTACGCGTCATTGAAAAACCCGGCCTACAGATAAAGTACCCAGCTCCATTTGAAAGCGTGCGCTTCTTTGATCGCCGCATTCTGACGATTGATAATCCAGAGGCCGAGCGTTTCATTACTGCTGAGAAAAAGAATCTCCTCGTTGATTCTTATGTGAAATGGCGCATTGTTGATCCTCGTAAATTCTTTATAAGCTTCAAGGGTGATGAACGTCTGGCCGAAGATCGCTTAACCCAATTAGTTCGCTCTGCATTGAATGAGGAATTTACTAAACGTACTGTACGTGAGTTAATTTCAGATCAGCGTGAGCAGGTCATGCAGGGTATTCGCACCAAGGTTGCTGATGATGCATCTGATATTGGTGTGGAGATTGTGGATGTTCGTCTGAAGCGTGTTGACTTGCTAGCTGAAATTAGCGATTCGGTTTATCGCCGTATGGAAGCAGAGCGTAAGCGAGTCGCAAATGAGTTGCGTTCAATGGGCGCAGCTGAATCAGACAAAATTCGTGCGAATGCTGAGCGACAGCGCGATACGATTTTGGCTGAAGCATATCGTGATGCACAAAAGATCAAGGGAGCGGGCGATGCTAAGGCAACCGCCCTCTACGCAGAAGCTTTTGGACGTGATCCTGCGTTTGCACAGTTCTATCAGAGTCTGGAGGCTTACCGGAACTCTTTCAAGGACAAGAAGGACGTGATGGTGGTGGAGCCTAATGGCGAGTTCTTCAAGTTTCTGCACAAAAAATAAGAAAGCGAATAATCCAAATCATGAATCGTTGGTTACTTCCTGAAGATATTGCAGACGTTTTGCCGGCTGAGGCTCGCAAGGTAGAGACTTTGCGTCGCGCCATCTTGGATTTGTATCAGTCCTATGGTTACGAGCTTGTAGCCCCTCCAATTCTGGAGTTTTTGGACTCCTTATTGACTGGTACCGGTTCTGATCTCAATCTTCAAACTTTCAAATTAGTGGATCAGTTATCTGGCCGTACTTTAGGTCTGCGTGCTGATATCACTCCCCAGGTGGCGCGTATCGATGCACACTTGTTAAATCGCGCGGGTGTTACCCGTCTTTGCTATGCAGGTTCTGTTGCGCATGCCCGCACACCAGTAGGTAGTTCCTCGCGTGAGCAATTGCAATTGGGTGCAGAGATTTATGGAAGCGCTAATTGGGAGGCGGACTTTGAGGCCATCACTTTATTGCTTAAAACGCTCGAGCTTGCTGGTCTGAAGAAGGTTTATCTTGATTTGTCACACGCTGGCATTTTGACTGGCATCGTAGCTGACCAGAAGTTAGATAAAGAAACCATAGAATCCTTGTATGGACTTTTACAAAGCAAAGATCGTCCACGCCTAAAGCAGTGGGCTACTTGTCTGCCTCTAATAGTAGCTGATGCGCTGATTGCATTGACAGAGCTCAATGGGCCATGTGCAGAAGTATTGGCGCAGGCTAAAAAAGTGTTACCTAAGCATGCCGCTATTGATCAGGCCTTGGCGGATTTAGAGCGTATTGTGTCTGCAGCAAATGCCAATGGTGGTTTAGAGCTCAGTATTGATTTAGCGGATTTGCGTGGCTACCAGTATCACAGCGGTGTGATGTTTGCTGCCTACGTAGATGGTCTGCCACAGCCAATCGCTAGAGGCGGTCGCTATGATCAGGTTGGTCAAGCATTCGGACGCTCGCGTCCCGCTACTGGATTTTCATTAGACCTGCTGACACTAGCTAGCCTGTCACCTTTAAATGTTCGTAAGCTCGCCATTCTTGCTCCTTGGGTTCAGGATGCTGCATTAGAAAAGGCTATTGCTGAGCTACGCAGTCGTGGCGAAGTCGTTATTCAGGTTCTTGCTGGTGAATCCGTCGAAGCCGCCAAATATGAATGTAATCGAGAGCTAGTAAAGCAGGGCAGTTCTTGGGAAGTAAAGAAGAAGTAAAGAAGTAAGCTGAACTATCAACCTATTTTGTAATTATCTTTTTGGATTTCAATATGTCTTCAAAGCAGCAAGCACCAGGTCGTAACGTAGTTGTCATTGGCACCCAATGGGGTGATGAAGGCAAAGGTAAAGTGGTTGATTGGTTGACCGATCATGCTCAAGCAGTGGTTCGCTTTCAGGGTGGACACAATGCAGGCCACACTCTGATTATTGGCGATAAGAAAACGATTTTGCGTTTGATCCCCTCCGGAATCATGCACAAAGAGGTGATCTGCTATATCGGTAATGGAGTCGTACTCTCACCAGAAGCTCTCTTTAAAGAAATCGGCGAGCTCGAAGCAGCCGGTTTAGACGTGCAATCTCGTTTGAAGATCTCAGAGGCAACCACTTTGATTCTGCCGTATCACGTAGCAATTGATCATGCGCGCGAGAAAAAACGTGGAGAAGCAAAGATTGGTACAACTGGTCGTGGTATCGGCCCAGCCTACGAAGATAAAGTAGCTCGTCGTGCGCTACGAGTACAAGATTTATTCTACCCAGAGAAGTTTGCAGCGCAATTGCGTGAGAACTTGGAATACCACAACTTCATGCTCACACATTATTACGGTGCTGAGCCAGTGAATTATGAAAAGACACTTGCTGAGGCAATGTCTTATGCGGAACGATTGAAGCCTATGGTAGTAGATGTTTCTAGTGCTTTATATGCTGCTGAACAAGCTGGACAAAATCTCTTGTTTGAAGGTGCACAAGGAACATTGCTCGATATCGATCATGGTACCTATCCTTATGTAACATCTAGCAACTGCGTGGCGGGTAATGCTGCTGCAGGCTCCGGCGTCGGGCCTGATTCATTGCAATACATCTTGGGTATTACTAAGGCCTATTGCACTCGCGTTGGTGCAGGCCCATTCCCAAGCGAGTTGTATGACCATGACAACCCAGCAAGACAAGATCCTATTGGTGTGCGTCTTGCTGAAGTTGGCAAAGAGTTTGGCTCAGTAACAGGGCGTCCGCGTCGTACTGGTTGGTTGGATGCTGCTGCATTGAAGCGCTCAATCCAAATCAATGGATTGTCAGGTCTTTGCATTACCAAATTGGATGTGCTCGACGGCCTCGAAACTATTCGTTTATGTGTTGGCTATAACTTAGATGGCAAGAAATTAGACGTATTACCGCGCGGTGCAGAGTCGGTAGCCCGTTGTGAGCCAATTTATGAAGATTTTCCAGGTTGGAAGGGCACCACTTTCGGGATTCGCGAATGGGCTAAATTGCCTACAGAAGCCCAGAATTTCCTGCGTCGCATCGAAGAGGTGGCTGGTAAGCCGATCGCCATGGTCTCTACGGGCCCAGAGCGTGATGAGACCATCCTTCTTCAGCACCCTTTCCAGGATTGATGGAAAATATTCGATTCAGTAACACAGTAAGCAACCCATTTATTAACTTTTGTATCAGACACTAAGGTTTTCAACATGACTGCACGTACTACCTGCAATAGCCTTCAAGTAGCAACTCCTCTATATCGCTTCATCGAAGACAAAGTGCTTCCAGGAACTGGTATCAAGAGCGCTGACTTTTGGAAGGGCTTCGACGAAATCGTTAAAGACTTAACCCCTAAAAATGAAGCATTGCTTGCTAAACGCGATCGCATTCAGGTTGATCTAGATAAATGGCATCAAGCTAATCCAGGTCCAATCAAAGATATGCCAGCCTATCGTAAGTTTCTTAAGGAAATTGATTATCTTGATGATGTTCCGGGTAAGGTGGCGGGTACTACTAAGAATGTTGATGATGAATTGGCATTGCAAGCAGGTCCTCAGTTAGTTGTTCCGGTTCTCAACGCTCGTTACGCGCTCAATGCTGCAAATGCACGTTGGGGCTCTTTGTATGACGCCCTCTATGGAACAGACGTTTTATCTGAAGAAGATGGCGCTACGAAAGCGGGTGCATACAACCCAATTCGCGGTGCAAAAGTCGTTGCGTTTGCGCGTAATTTCTTAGATCAAGCTGCACCTTTAGCTAAGGGTTCGCATAAAGATTCAGTAGCGTATTCGGTGGATGGCAACAAATTGTCCGTGAAGCTCAAAGACGGTAGCGTCACTGGCTTGGCTGACGAAAAGCAATTCGTTGGATATCAAGGTGATGCAGCAGCGCCTAGCTCTGTGCTCTTGCGTAACAACGGTGTGCATATTGATATCGAAATTAATAAGAGCAAAACGATTGGTGCTGGCGATCCTGCAGGCATTAACGATGTAGTACTCGAGGCAGCGCTTTCTACGATTTTGGATCTAGAAGATTCTATCGCTGCAGTTGATGGTGACGACAAGGTTCTCGCTTATGAGAACTGGCTTGGTATCTTGAAGGGCGCCTTGGTTGAGGAAGTAGAAAAGGGTGGCAAAACCTTTACTCGCGCTCTAAATCCAGATCGTAAATACAAAGCCGGTATTGGCGCAGTAGATGCAAAAGATGGTGTAGTGACTTTGCATGGCCGTTCACTCTTGTTCCTTCGTAACGTTGGCCACTTAATGACCAACCCAGCCATTATTACCGGCGATGGCAAAGAGATTTACGAAGGTATCTTGGATGCTGTAGTGACTGTGTTGATTGCCTTGTATGACATCAATCGTCCCGCAACCCAGGCTATCGGCAATACTCGCAAAGGTTCTGTCTACATCGTGAAGCCAAAAATGCACAGCCCAGAAGAAGTGGCTTTTGCAGGCGAGCTGTTTGGTCGTGTTGAGAAATTGCTTGGTCTGCCAGCAGACACTGTAAAGCTAGGCATCATGGATGAAGAGCGTCGTATGAGCGCTAACATCAAAGCAGCGATTGCAGCAGCAGGAGCACGTGTTGCCTTCATTAACACCGGCTTCTTAGATCGTACTGGGGATGAAATGCACACCTCTATGTACGCAGGTCCAATGATCCGTAAAGGGGATATGAAAACCAGCAAATGGTTATCTGCCTATGAGCGTCGTAACGTCTTTGCAGGTTTGGATTGTGGCTTGCGTGGTCGCGCTCAAATCGGTAAGGGTATGTGGGCAATGCCAGATTTGATGAAGGCCATGCTTGAGCAAAAGATTGTTCATCCGAAAGCAGGCGCTAATACTGCTTGGGTACCGTCACCAACAGCGGCAACCTTGCATGCACTTCACTATCATCAGGTAAACGTAGCTGAGATCCAAAAAGAAATGGAAAAGCTCGATACCGCTGCTGAAGCCGAAGCCTTGATCAATGATTTACTTACGATCCCAGTAGCTGAGAAGCCAAATTGGTCCAAAGAAGAGATTCAGCAAGAGTTGGACAACAACTGCCAAGGTATCTTAGGTTATGTAGTTCGCTGGATTGACCAAGGTGTTGGTTGCTCTAAGGTGCCTGATATTCATAACGTCGGTCTGATGGAAGACCGTGCAACATTGCGTATTTCTAGCCAGCATATTGCTAACTGGTTATTGCATGGCGTGGTAACTGCAGACCAGGTAAATGAAACTTTGCAGCGTATGGCTAAGGTAGTAGACGGTCAGAATGCTGGAGATGCTTTGTATAAGCCAATGATGCCAAACTACCAAGACTCATTTGCTTATAAAGCAGCCAGCGATTTGATCTTCAAGGGTCTCGAACAGCCAAATGGCTACACAGAGCCTTTGTTGCATGCATGGCGTTTAGAAGTGAAGAAGGCTCAGGCTAAATAATTCACGTCTAACGGTAAAAAATGAAATGGATTTGCCGCAAGGCAAGTCCATTTTTATTTGCAGCTAATAATCAATCAAATTGTTTAGTATCTTCAAACTCTTTTCTAAGGCACATCAGACCTTTCCATTTGAATTTCATGATGGCGGTAGAGATGCGGCTGGGTTTAAGGGCGGGGCAGGCGATTGTGTTGTGAGATCAATTGCAATTGCTGCCAACTTGCCTTACATGCAGGTCTATGAAGATCTACGCGAGGCTAATGAGCGTTATGCGCAGGAGCGGGATAACAAGCTTTCCCGTCATCTCACCCTTACAGGCCCATCCCCGCGCAATGGCAACCATCGGAACGTCTTTCATGATTACATTCTGAAACAGGGCTTTGAGTGGGTACCAACGATGAAGGTGGGTGCTGGCTGCCAAGTTCATCTTAGGCCTGATGAGTTACCTGTCGGAACGTTGATTGTGAAGGTTTCTAAGCACCTGACTGCGGTGATTGATGGAGTCATGTATGACACCCATGATCCCTCGCGGGGAGGAAGTCGTTGTGTTTACGGTTACTACCTCAAGAATCGCCAAGATCCCTGCGGCCATATTTGAGATTCCAGGCTGCTTTATAAGCATCCGTCATGCCAATCATGACGGATGTTGTCCAAGCTAAAGAAAATAAACCTGTAAACGCTATAAAGAAGGCAAGACTTTTCCAGCCAGTAGGTAGTACATCGGACACAAAGCCGACGGTGGTATAGCAACTGCCTGCAAACAGCAAGGCTTGCAAACCATCATCCATTAAACCGAGTCCAAGCAGGAAGAAGCACCATAAGATGATTTCACAAATATGGACTAAAGCGATAAAGAAGAATGAGGCATAGAAGTGCATGAAGACGCGGTTGTATTGACCTAAGCCAAGATTTTTCTGGGTCTTAAGTTCAAAGCGCATGATGATGTGATTAATCAGGCTGCCATGAAAAATCAGAATAGCAATCAGACCCAACATCCCAAAGAAAATATCGGTTACCAGTGGGATAAATTGAAGCCCTAGAACAGAGGGTTGGGCTATTGAAGCTGGCAGAGTCGGAAGAATGGGCATGAGGGCTGGTCTGCAAAAATAGGTATCAAGGAGGATAATGTCATATCGACCATTTCCTGTAAAGCAGACCTTGAGCCAGCCCCAAAACCTTTTTCAATCTCCTAAACAAGAGCGCTTCTTTCTGTTTGCGCTGGCTGGTATTCAGTTCACACACATATTGGATTTTATGATCATGATGCCCTTAGGGCCTCAGTTCATTAAAGCGCTTTCGATCAACACACATCAATTTGGCTTACTACTCTCTTCCTATACTTTCGCTGCAGCAATTGCGGGAATATTTGCCACTTATTATGTAGATCGCTTTGAGAGACGACAGCTACTTTTGCGTTTATATATTTGCTTCATTATTGCAACTGTTGCTTGCGGTTTTGCACCAAACTATCACACACTATTTATCGCACGCGCATGTGCTGGTGCTTTTGGTGGAATATTAGGTTCATTAGTCCAAACCATTGTGGCGGATTCCATTCCGTTTGAGCGTCGCGGTAAAGCCTTGGGAACGGTGATGGCTGCTTTCTCTGTCTCTACTGTAGCGGGCGTTCCATTGAGTCTGTTCTTAGCCAATCATATTGAGTCTTTGGGATGGCGTGCGCCGTTTATGTTTATCGGATTGATCTCGACACTGATTCTCTGGGTTGCTTATCGCAATATTCCAAAGATTTCAGGACACTTGCACCATATTCAAGAGGGCAGCCGCTTTAAGCAAATTTATGAGGTTTTGATTGCCCATCGGCATTTGCGCGCCTTCTTATTTATTGGTCTAGTAATGATCACGGGCTTCTCCGTGATTCCTTATATTGCCTTGTATCTCACTGCAAACGTGGGCGTCGCCAATTCCTATATCTCTCTCATCTATCTTTGCGGCGGTATCGCTACCTTAATGAGCTCTAGATATATTGGGCATCTAGCAGATAAGTATGGCAAGGTTAAAGTCTTCCGAGTATTGGCTATCGTGAGTTTGTTTCCGATCCTTATTACTACCAATTTAATGCCAGTTCCCTTGTGGATTGTTTTGCTTAACCAAACCGCTTTCTTTATTTTGATCTCTGGCCGCATGATTCCAACAATGGCTATTGTTAGTCAAATGGTTGAGCCAAAAATTAGAGGGACATTCATGAGTTTGGTTGGTTCGGTCCAGATGCTTGCATCTGGCATTGCCTCCGTCGTCGCTGGATTAGTTGTCACCATTGCAGCCGATGGCAAGATGGAGCATTACAACCTCGTCGGCTATGGGGCAGCAGTCTGTGGATTGCTCACGTTCTGGCTGGTAGGATATATTCATTCAGATAAAAAAGATAATGCAATTAAAAGGAGCAAAGATGATTCAGTTCAAGCGGCCTGATGGGCAGTTGGTAGATGGCTATTTAGTTGAGCCAACAGATAAAGTAAATGCTCCCGGGGTAGTAGTCATTCAAGAGTGGTGGGGCCTAGATGATGAAGTGAAGTCTGTCGCGGAGCGTTTAGCAAAAGCTGGTTATCGTGCCCTAGTGCCTGATCTCTATCGTGGCAAATTAGCTTTAGAGGCCAAAGAGGCTGAGCACCTCATGGGCGACCTGAATTTTGGTGATGCTGCTAGTCAAGATATTCGTGGTGCTGTTCAGTACCTTAAGGCTACTGGAAGTAATAAAGTGGCAGTGACTGGCTTTTGTATGGGTGGTGCATTAACAGTTCTGTCTGCCTGCAATGTTCCAGAATTAGATTGCACGGTAGTTTGGTATGGCTACCCTCCATTGGAGTATGTGGATGCCAAAGCAATCACTAAGCCGATGATGGCTCATTGGGCTGCGCATGATGATTTCTTCGCTGTGTCTGGAGTTGACCAATTGGATTTCAAGTTAACAGAAGCAGCGGCCCAGCACGAGTTTTATCGCTATGACGCGAAGCATGCTTTTGCTAATCCTAAATCAGACTCTCGCGGTCTGCCGCCATTGCAATATAACGAAGTTGCAGCAAAACTTGCTTGGGATAGAACAATGGAGTTCTTGAAAAACAATCTCAGTAGCTAAATCTCTCATAAATACAGGCTAACCATGTTTTTTAATTGGGTCTATAAACGAAGCAATATTCAGATTTTGATTCTGTTGATTGCATTCTTCGTATTGTTGTTAGATGTGTTACCTAGAATTTTGCAGTCCATCCCCATGCTATCTCCTACAGCAGATAGCACTCGATTGGGCTTGAGTTTATTTGGCTCAATCATTACTTTAAGCGGTCTTTTGATCGGCTTCTTATTAAATCAAGCCCAATCCAATTTTCGCGAAGTCCAATCTCTAGTATCGCAAGAGGCCGGTCGAATTAATAACCTTGATCGTTTATTGACGCGTTACGGTGATCCAGCAATTACGGTTATTCGGAAAGAGCTTTTTGAGTATATGAATTCTATTGTGATCGACGAGTGGCCTAAATTAGAAATGGGTGAGGGTAGTAGTAAGACCCATATGTTGTGGCGCGGAATTTCACGCAAGATCATGTCTTTAGAGCCGGCGACCAATCGTCAAACAGCAATGTATACCGATATCATTAAAAAATCTGAGGAAGTTGCTGAGAGTAGGGAGGCACGCATTGAAAAAGCAGGTATTCGTCTTCCTGGTTTATTTTGGGTGGTAATTTTGATTTGTATGTTTGCTTTGATGGGAGTGAATACTTTATTCGAGCATTCCAACTCCTTTTTCCTGGGCTTGAAAATTTTGCCAATTACGCTAGGAGCGCTGATTTCTCTTTTGGTGATTACTGATCAGCCATTCAAGGGACAAAACTCCGTAAAGCCTGATGCTTTTTTTAAGATTATTGAATCCATTAAGACACGTACTGAATAATTGAACGCTAACCACTATTTTGATTTGTTATGCACCTTTTCTCTGAAAACCTTGCTGTAGAAATTTCTACCTACTACCGTAACCTCGTCTTAGGTCATGGCGCCACCCCTAAGGTATTTACTTTGGTGAATGCCGATGGTGATCAATACCTCTTTTTTGTCGATGATTTACAGATGGAGAGGGCAGATGAAGATCAATTTCTAGCCTATATCGTTCAGCAGCATGATGCAGTCACATATGCTCGGGGCACTCTAGTGATCGTAGATAAAGCTCAACAGTTCATTGAGTTTGCCGTGGTCGATAAAGATGATGAGCAGGCTATTGTCTGCTCTGCAGAGCTTACGCGTGATCTGGAAGATAAGCCGATTGGTTTAACGGAGTTCGAAAAGACTTTGGTTAGAAGAGAGTCGATTGTCTTTGGCCATCTTTACGACCGAATTCAACTTTCAGAAGAAAAAACAGAAGACTTTGCAAGTCTATGGGAAGAGATGAAGCCCAAGATCTTGCATCGAAATATGGGTCTTTAATCCCCCGCATGAATTCCCGTCAGCAAAAGTACTTTGTAGATGGTTTTAAAGAGATGTCGCGCTCCGGCGTGACAATCTTCACTTGGGGTTTTGTCACTGGCATTGCAATGGCCAAGTCGAGCTTAACCCTGCATCAAGCCTTAGCCATGAGCCTCTTAGTTTTTGCGGGCTCATCACAGCTAGCAGCACTTCCTTTGATTGCCGCAGGTCTGCCGATTTGGATGATATTGATTACCTCATTTATGGTGAACTTGCGGTTTGTTATCTTTAGTCTTGGACTCCAAGCCCATTTTTCCTATTTATCTACTTGGCGTAGAGTCTTATTGGGTTATTTCACGGCTGACTTTAGTTATCTTTTTTATATCAGGCGCTACCCTAAGCCGGAGTCTATTGAAGAGCGACATTCTGATAAAGAGCAACTACGCTTGTATTGGTTGATGGGTATGCAGTTTTCGAACTGGGCCCTCTGGCAAGTGGGTTCGATTGCAGGCATCTTACTGGCTAGTCAAATTCCCAATAGTTGGGGTCTAGAGTTTGCCGGTGCAATTGCATTGCTGGTCATTATTGTGCCCATGCTGGACCGTGCTGCCGCACGCTGGGCTGCAGTAACTGCGGCTGTAGTAGCAGTGGCGACCTATGGACTTCCATTTAGACTCAATATTGTCTTTGCCATCGTGGCAGCCTTAGTCGTGGGCATGATGACGGATAAATCTCCCAAAGGAAATACACCTTAATGCAGATTGACTGGAATATTTCTCTATTGCTAATTGGTATGGCATTCGTAACGGCCTGGTCACGTAGTTTCTTTCTGATCCTCGGGGAGCGTGTAAAGGTTTCAGACTGGGTATTGGAGGCTATTCGCTTTGCTCCATTAGCAGCAATGGTCGCTATTTTGGCGCCTGAAATTTTTCTACCAGCAAATGCTACTAGCGTGACTCAATTCGATTTCAAATTACCGAATATTTGGGGTGGATTGGCCGCTATTATTTCTTTCTATCTCACCCGAAAAATGATTGTTACTTTATTGGTGGGTATGACTGTGTTCACTTTGGCCAGGTATTTCTTATAAGGCCTAATAGCGGATTACCTTGAGGCTCTGTTTTTCTCATGCCTTCGAGATAGTGCCTCAAGAGCAAATGATCCAATGAGAGCGGAAGCTAGCGCAATTGCACTATTGGGTGCAGTCTCAATGACGTTGATAAATAGCGTGGCAAATAAGCCTAGATTGACAATGATTGCCGTCCACAAAGGCCACAGTTTTGCACCAGTTTGCTTGCGAACTTTAATATGTCCATAGGTAATGGCGGCATATACAAGTAAGAATGCCAGACTTGCCATTTTTCCAACGACATCCAATGGAAATGCTAATACCAAGGCAATCACCATAACTGCAGACACTGACAGCGATCGGGATTGTGTTTTTAAGACGGTGGCACCTAAGGCTTTTGAAATGGAGCTGGTGGTCGCCATATCCGCTGCGATATTAGAGGCGGCAAAAATAGTGGCATTGAGTGCTGCAGCGCAAGCTAGCAATGCAGAGCTAGCTATGGCGACAAAGCCAATCTTTCCGGCTACTAGTTGCGCCGCTTCCGCCAGTACATGGCCGCTAAATTCTTGAATTTTTTCTGGCGTCAGCAAAAGAATAACGGCAGTACTCACGAGAACATACGCAATCGTTACAAGCACCAGAGCGGAGAACATCGCTAGAGGAAGTTCTTTCTGGGGCTCGTGCATTGCATTTGAAGAATTTGTTACAACTCCGAAACCTTGGTAGTTGATATACAGGATGCCTGCAGCTATAGCTATACCATTGAGAGAGCCGCCGGACATTTCAAAGTTGTGAACTTGGGCTATGTGGATACCTCCTGCAGAAAATAAGAGAAGGGCAATGGTTACAAAGCCAATTGCTAGAGTTTCTGCACGCCCAACAATTTGCGTGCCGAGCAAATTGACTCCAGCACAAATGGCCACGATCAGGGCGCTAATTATCTTGACCTCTAGCGGGGAAAGATTTCCACCTAGCATCGTATTGGCATATTCAGAAAATCCTGCAGCATAAAGAGCGGCAGCAATTAGATAGGCAATATATTGAAAGACGTTAAGGCCGCCAGAAATCACTCCAGGCCCAAAACTCATGACGGTGAAGGTGGCTGCTCCCCCACTGCTCGGAAAAGTAGCGCCTAATTTGGCATAGGAGTAGACCGAGAAGGAGGCGGCGATGGCGCCGATTAAGAAAGCTAAGGGGATATGGGTTCCAGCATGAGCGCTAGCAGTTCCCAGTAAGGAAAAGAGACCGGCGCCCATCATGCCGCCAATACCAAGGGCTGTAGCGGAAAAGAGGCTAATTTCTTTGCCGTTATCGCCCGTTTTCTTTAATAGTCCTGATTTCACCTAGTTTTCTAACTATTGAAGGGTTGTATTGGCTTCATTTGACCCCATATAAGGTCTATTGAGAGTGTTTGGTGCCCAGGAAGGGACTCGAACCCCCACAACCTTACGATTGCCAGCACCTGAAGCTGGTGCGTCTACCAATTTCGCCACCTGGGCATGCCTCTATTATAGGGGGATGGGCGTTTTTAGGCTTTTTGAACCTCATTTTGGCTTTTCCCCCTCAGACTTGGTGGTTTGATACAGTAGCCTTATTCATAAAAAAATAGATATCACTAGATATATAAATAGGGCATGTATTGCCGAAGGAATTAAATGCGTAAAGCAAAAGACTTGATGCCCCGCGAGGCTGATCGTTTAGGAACGATTCAAGGGCATCGAGATGGATTTGGATTTGTTATTCCCGATGATGGTGGTGAAGATATTTTTCTCTCTGAGAGAGAAATGTCGCGCGTCATGCACGGTGATCGAGTTAATGTCAGAGTATTAGGAACAGATCGACGCGGCCGTCCAGAGGGACAAATTGTTGATGTCGTTCTGCATGCTAATAAAGTTGTGATCGGTCGCCTCTTAAATGAGAATGGCGTTTTAATTGTGGCGCCAGAAGATAAACGCATTGGCCATGACATCTTGATTCCACCTAAGGGACAAGGTCAGGCTAAATTAGGTCAAGTGGTCAGCGTTGAAATTATTGATTACCCAGATAGCTATCGCCAAGCAGTTGGGCGTGTAGTGGAAGTCTTGGGTGAGATAGATGATCCAGGTATGGAGATTGAAATCGCCGTCCGTAAGTACGGTGTTCCTCATGAGTTCTCTGCCGCTGCCATGAAAGAGGCGGCAGCTTTGCCAGATACCGTCCAGCAAGACGATCTAGAAGGTCGCGTCGACTTACGCGATGTACCTTTGGTCACAATTGATGGTGCGGATGCAAGAGATTTCGATGATGCAGTCTATTGCGAGCCTGTGATGTACGGCAAGACCAAGGCCTGGCGCCTGATTGTGGCTATTGCTGACGTATCGCATTACGTTAAACCTGGGCATCCATTGGATGATGAGGGTTTATTGCGTGCAACTTCTGTGTATTTCCCAAGACGGGTGATTCCCATGTTGCCGGAGAAGATCTCGAATGGGCTCTGCTCACTTAATCCCAATGTAGATCGCCTCTGTATGGTGTGCGATTCTGTTGTGGACAATAACGGGGTAGTGTTAGCGTATCAGTTCTATCCAGCGGTGATGCATTCTGCACAGCGCTTTACATACGATACCGTCTGGGAAATTCTTTCCAATAGTAAAGGCCCAGAAGCTACGCGTTTTGCACAGTTTCGTCCGCTTTTAACTAATCTCTATTCTCTATTCAAGATTCTGTTGTCAGCCCGCGAGAAGCGGGGCGCCATCGAGTTTGAAACTACTGAAACTCAAATCATTAGCAATGAACTCGGTAAGATTCTGCGCATTGAGCCACGGCTTCGCAATGATGCCCATCGCCTAATTGAAGAGTGCATGCTAACAGCGAACGTTTGTGCTGCAGACTTCATTGATAAAAATAAGCATCTCAGTTTGTACCGTGTACATGGAGAGCCTTCTGAAGAAAAGCTTGTCACTCTACGTCAGGTACTCAGAACTTCTGGTCTTTCATTGGGTGGCGGGGAGAAACCAAAGCCCCGTGACTTTGCAAAACTGATGCGCGAGATTAAAGAGCGGCCTGATGCCAATATGCTGCAATCCGTGGTTCTGCGTTCAATGCAGCAAGCCATGTATCAACCAGACAATGAAGGTCACTTTGGCTTAGCTTACCCAGCGTATTCTCATTTCACAAGCCCGATTCGTCGCTACCCTGATTTGTTGACTCATCGTGTCATCAAATCCATTCTGCAGAAAAAGCCGTATACGCCTGTTCTGCCTCCCAAGGTGCCTCTTAATCTCACATTGCCTCGTAAAGGCAAGGGGAGAGAGAATGCAGTCAATGCCAAGAAATCTCAAAGCGATGCTAAAGCAGGTCCTGCCAAAGGTGCGAGAGTGCCAAAAGGCGCTAATGCTGCTTTGCCTATTTGGGGTCAATTAGGTGTGCACTGTTCATCCAATGAGCGTCGTGCCGACGAGGCGTCACGTGATGTAGAAGCATGGCTCAAGTGCTACTACATGCGCGATCATCTTGGTCAAGAGTATGCAGGCACTGTAACTGGGGTTGCTAACTTTGGTTTATTCATTCAACTTGAGAATCTCTTTGTTGAGGGAATGGTTCATGTTACCGAATTAGGTGGGGATTATTTCCAATACGATGAGGCTCGTCAAGAATTGCGTGGCGAGCGTACCGGTATTCGTTACCGCCTAGGTGATCGTCTGCATGTACTAGTGAGTCGTGTTGATTTGGATGCTCGCAAGATTGAATTTAGTCTTGTAAAGAGCTCTGGTGCTGAGGGCGGCGGATCATCCAATCGTCGTCAATTATTGTTAGCCGCTGATGCCGGTAGGCCAAACAAGAAAGCGGCCCCAAACAAGAGTAGACCCGCTCATAAAGCCCCTCAAAAGCCCAGTGGCATCAATGTGAATGCAGCTAAATCTGCCGGTACCTTGGGCGCCACCCAATCCAAGAGTAAAGCGAGTCGCAAAAGCGGTAAGACAAGCAAGCCGGGCAGATCTGTTGGTAAGCCGGCTGGGACAAAGCCACCGGTACGCAACACCAAGGCCAGAAGAAAATAAAAAGTAAGTAAAGAGTAAGAAAAGAATAAGTAAAAAGATGAAACAAATATTGGTAGGATTT
Organism: Polynucleobacter sp. TSB-Sco08W16; assembly: GCF_018687455.1. Classification (NCBI taxonomy): domain Bacteria; kingdom Pseudomonadati; phylum Pseudomonadota; class Betaproteobacteria; order Burkholderiales; family Burkholderiaceae; genus Polynucleobacter; species Polynucleobacter sp. TSB-Sco08W16. The sequence continues at coordinate 1,168,155 of NZ_CP061291.1, read as the reverse complement.
CATGCAGTTCAAGCGCGTTTGCGGGTTGATCCCGATAGTCTGAAGTCGGTTTACTTTGATCCTAGCCGTCGTGATCGACGTATGGGTGATTTTCTAAAACAGGCTGAAGAAATTTTAGGTGAGCGTTTGCATGCGGCCGATGCGGAGCGTCTGCAAAAGTTAACCGGCCATGATCGTCACCAAGGTGTTGTTGCTTTGGCTGAAAAAATGACCATTGCGCGCACGATTACTGAAGTGATTGAGGATGTAGAGGGCGTTCAAGAGAAGCCAATGTTTTTAGTTTTAGATGGTGTAACGGACCCCCATAACTTTGGCGCCTGCCTGCGTGTAGCTGATGGAGCAGGAGTTGATGCGGTGGTGATTCCCAAGGACCGCTCAGCCTCAATTAACGCTACTGTAAGTAAGGTATCTAGCGGCGCTTCTGAGGTAATGCCAGTGATTACAGTGACAAACCTCGTTCGCAGCATGAAAGAGATGCAAGAAGCGGGCGTTTGGCTGATTGGTACAGACGATGAAGCCACCAAATCTATCTATGATATTGATCTCACTGGTTCGATTGGTATTGTGATGGGGGCGGAGGGCGAGGGTATGCGCCGCCTGACAAAAGAAACCTGTGATGAGCTGGTCCGCATTCCAATGCAGGGCGTGGTGTCTAGCCTGAACGTCTCCGTAGCAAGTGGCGTATGCTTGTACGAAGCGTTAAGACAACGTCTTGCAAAAACCGCCAAATAAAGGGACTCAAATGAAATGCAATATTGGACACACTGATCGCGTTCTTCGTATGACGGTTGGCGTCACCTTAATGGGTTTAGCGGGTTTTGGAATCACCGGCCCCTGGGCTTGGATTGGAATCCTTCCCTTGTTAACTGGGATGATTGGAAATTGTCCGGCATATAGCTTGCTCGGCATCAATACGGCGAAGAAATAAACAGCTATCCTATTTGTAATGGTGTTTGTAGACTCTCAGTGGCATCTCTTAAATAGTTACCTATGTTGATGATAAAAAGGTTAACCGCCTATTTATTTACCTTTGGCTGCACTTTGGTGTTGTCGGGATGTTTTATGGTTGGTCCAGATTATTCAAGACCTCCAGTCAAGACTGCAGGGGAATATAAGCCTACAACTCAAACCGAATTTACAGAATCCTTGGGTGAAAATTCCAATAAGATTATTGATCCAGTTGAGTGGTGGGAAAGTTTTAATGACCCTACGCTCAATGCCTTATTAAAAGAGGCCGCCCAACAAAATCTGAGTCTGCAGCAAACTGCTTTGCGTATTTATCAACTGCAAGCGCAACTTGGGATTAGTGATGCTGCTTTGTTGCCGACAGCCGCACTCAATGCTTCTTATTCTAATAATCGGAATAGCGGCCTACAAGAGATCGTGAACGACTCCAATAATCTGATCGTGAAAAACGCCATGGTGCAGATGAGCTGGGAACTCGATTTTTGGGGCAAATCCCGCCGTGGCATTCAGAGCTCCTTGAATTCCTATCTGTCAGGTGTAGCCGCCTTTTATTCAGCTGATGTTTCCTTAACCGCAGACGTTGCCAACACCTATATCAATATTCGCAATAACGAAGCTTTGATTGCAGTTGCTAAAACGAATTTAGAGTTACAAAAGGAAAGTTTACGCATTGCTAATGCCCGTTTTAAGTACGGCGCAACATCAATGCTAGATTTAAGTCAGGCTCAGGCTCAATATGAGCAAACTAAAGCTCGCATTCCAGAGTTGATTGCCTCATTGAAGAAGACCCAACATGCAATGAGCATCCTATTGGGTGAGCCACCTGATTACTACGAAAAGAAATATGGAAATACTAAAGGCTCATTAAGGCCGCCTACTGAGTTAGGCGTCGGAATGCCGATCGATTTGCTGCGCCGCCGCCCTGATGTATTGCAGGCTGAGCTCAATGCTGCTTCACAATCCGCCTTAATTGGTGTGAATAAAGCGCAGTTATTCCCGACCTTTACCTTGGGTGGCACATTTGGTTATGCAAACTCAAACTACGGCAATCTCACCTCGGCCAATCTATTTAGCTGGGGCAATAATTCCTCCGGTGTGAGTGCTGGTGTCTACCTACCGCTGTTCTATCGTGGTGCCATAGTGGATCAAGTACGGGTTCAGGATGCTATCTTCCAGCAAAGTCTCTTAGCCTATCAAAATCAAGTCTTGAACGCGCAAAAAGAAGTAGAGGACTCCTTGATCACAATCTCAACCACCAAGAGCTCGGTTGAGGACTATACCCGTGGTGTCACTGCTGCTAAGAGTGCTGCAGATCTGGCGCTAGAGCGTTATAAAGCTGGTCAAAACGATTACACAACCGTTATTACCGCACAGCAGTCATTGCTGAACTTGGAAAATTCTCTAGTTCAAACCAAATCCAATGAATTAGTAGGATATGTAGGCGCTTTCAAGGCGCTTGGTGGCGGCTGGACCGCGCAAATGACACCGCCTAAGCTCCCTGAAACGATGGTCGCTGAGATGAATGATCGCACCGATTGGGGTAGTGTCTTAAATAAAACGGGTGATCCGGTCAATGTAAAGGCTGGAAAGCTGGTAGTTCCGAATCCACCTATACCACCTCAAGATATGAAACCCACCCAGGGAAGTACTGCACCATGAAAGAACTATTAACAAAAGCTCAAGCCATGCTTACAAAGCTGTGGAATTTTCTGTTGCCCCTGTGGAGTTCGTTATTAACTCGCTGGAATGCTTTTCTGGAAAAGTTAAGTACTATCAATATCCCATTTTTAAATAAGAAGCTTTCACCAGGGACTATTGGAATAGCTATCGTTGTTTTCTTTGCCATCATTGTGTTGGTATGCCTCAAGTCTTGCGGTAAAAATATTGTGCAAGCGCCTGTGCCAGTTACAACTGCGTTACCACTCTCTCAAGAAATTCGGAGTTTTGCCACTTTTGATGGGGTGGTTGACCCTTATCTCACGGTGAACTTAGATGCTCGCGTGAAGGGTTATCTGACTAAGATTGGATTTGCAGATGGCTCGATGGTCAAGAAGGGTGATCTCTTATTTGTGATTGAGCAAGATACTTATATTCAAGATGTCAAATTGAAGCAGGCGATTTATACAGAGGCCAAGCTTGAGTACAACCGCCAAAAATCACTACTGAAAGAAAATGCAACTTCTCAGGCGGCGGTCGATAAGGCCTTATCGCAATATCAGCAATCAGAGGCAAATTTAACGCTCGCCAAGATTAACTTAGGCTATACCGAAATTAGGGCGCCGTTTGATGGACTCATGGGTAGACATTTATTAGATGTTGGAACTTATTTAGATACAACATCGAAGGGTGTACAACTCTCAACGATTCAGCAAATCTCACCTATATATGTCTATTTTTCGCTTAACGAAAGAGACTTCCTGAAGTTTGAGAAGAATCAGGACCCTAATACGGAGCGTAAATCCGAGGTGAATACTTTACCGATTTATGCAGGCCTACAAAGTGAAACGGGCTTTCCCCACGAGGGAGTTTTGGATTACGCGGCTAATCTGATTTCGACTGATACAGGCTCTTTGCAGTTGCGCGCTATCTTCAAGAATGAAAACTATCAGCTCATACCCGGTTTATATGCACGTGTGATGGCCGAGTACGGCCCAACTCGTCAGGCCTTGCTCGTGCCAATGACAGCCGTCATGACTGACCAGGTGGGGAACTATGTCTTTGTCTTAGATGAGGCCAAGCGTGCTCAACGGGCAGACATTACATTAGGTCAGCGCTTTCAACAAAATGTTGAAGTGGCAAAAGGACTGACTCCCAATAGCCAGGTGGTGATCAATGGCTTTATTAATTTGAGCGTAAACCAAGTGGCCAGTCCTACACAAGTCACTCTTGAGGCTATAAAGCTCCGGTAATTATGCTGCCTAAATTCTTTATTGAGCGGCCTGTTCTGGCCAACGTTATCGCTCTGATCATGGTCTTGATTGGAGCGGTATCTATTTTTGGTTTGCCAATTTCCCAGTATCCGAATATCGTTCCGCCAACGATTCAAGTGACGACTAGCTATCCTGGAGCCAATGCTAGTCTCGTCCAGCAATTGGTTGCCAGCAATATTGAGACGCAGGTGAATGGTGTTGATGGCATGCTCTATATGGAGTCCTCATCAACCAATGATGGTTATTACACCCTCACGGTCACTTTCAAGGTGGGCACTGACCCTGACTTAGCGCAGGTTAATGTTCAAAACCGGGTTGCAATTGCATTGCCATCTTTACCTCAAGCGGTTCAAAAAATCGGCGTTACAACCAAGACCCAATCAACCGCGATCTTGCAGTTTGTGACCCTAACGTCCGATAACCCAGAGCATGACGGCTTATTTTTAAGTAACCTCGCCAATCTCAAACTGCAACAACGTTTGGCGCGCATACAGGGTGTTGCTGCGGCTAACGTTTTTGGGGTTGGTAATTACAGTATGCGGATTTGGCTCGATCCAGCGCAGTTAAAGATGCGTAGCCTAACGCCAAATGATGTGATCAATGCCATCAATAAGCAAAACATCTTGCTCTCTGCCGGCCAGATTGGTTCTCCACCAACTCCATTGGGTCAGGATTTTCAGTTCACGCTCAATGTGACCAGTGCGATGACGACCCCAGAGCAATTTGGGAGAATCGTGGTGAAGACGGGTAGTAAATCCGATATCACCTATTTACGCGATATTGCCCGCTTGGAAATGGGTAGTCAGAACTACAGCCAGTTCTTCAAGATCGGTGATAAGCCTGCTGGTGGTATCGCTATTTATCAAACGCCAGGCGCTAATGCGATTGCGACTGCTAACGCCGTGCGCACAGAAATGGAAAGCATTGCCAAGACTCTGCCAAAAGGGGTGAAGTGGTCTATTCCATTTGACACCACGATGTTTGTGCAAGCTTCGATTCATGAGGTCTATAAAACACTTTATGAAGCCGGCATCTTAGTGCTGCTGGTCATTATGATTTTCTTGCAAAACTGGCGCGCAACTCTTGTACCAGCTACCACCGTTCCAGTCACCATTATTGGTGCATTTGCTGCGATGGCTGCAATGGGATTCTCGATCAATTTATCCACTTTGTTTGCCATTGTTTTATGTATCGGTATTGTGGTGGATGATGCGATTGTGGTCGTCGAAGCGGTATCGAAAAAAGTAGAAGAGGGCGAGGATCCAAGAACCGGTGCTATCGATGCCATGAATGAGTTAATGGGGCCCATCATCGGCATTACTTTGGTATTGATGGCTGTATTTATCCCTGCTTCATTTATTGCTGGTATTACCGGTCAAATGTACCGACAGTTTGCTCTAGTAATTGCAGCTACGGCGCTGATTAGCGGTATTAACGCGATTACCTTAAAGCCAACCCAATCTGCGCAGTATCTGAGGCCAATTTATCACAATAAGGTCAAAGGAAAGCTCTACCAAAAATTTGATTTTTATTTCAATCGCCTAGCTACTTGGTACGAACATCAAATCGAAGCGCTGATGAATAACCGTGCCAAGGCTTCATTGATTGGCATTGTGATCATCGTTGTCTCCTTGTTTGGTTTAGCGTTGGTTCCTTCAGGATTTATTCCCAATGAAGACCAAGGCTATTTAGTGGTCTCAACCACCTTGCCTGATGCTGCATCCTTGCAGCGTACCGAAACCGGAATACAAAAATCCGTAGCTGCTCTCAAAACGGTTCCGGGTATACAAGATATCGTGGTGATTGGCGGCATCAATCTTCTGAACAACAGTAGTTCCCAGTCAAATTCTGGTGCCATGTACGTCATCATGAAACCGTGGGATGAGCGCGGCAAGGGTGAAAGCCTTGCGGAAATATACGCTCAGATGAATGAGAAGCTCAGACAAGTACAAGAAGCTCAGTCATTCGTTCTCTTGCCTCCTGCAATTCCAGGTTTAGGTCTGTCAGGTGGCTTTGAGATGCGCTTAATGTTGACTGATGGTAGTAATAATCTAGCCAAGCTAGAAGCTGCTACTAAAAACTTCATTGCCCAAGCGCAAAAAGCCCCAGAAATCATGGCGGTTTTTTCACCATTCCGAAATAACGTACCTCAGATGCAGCTCACATTTAATGTGGCACGCGCAGAAACTTTTGGAGTTGCAATCGGGGACGCCTATGATGCTTTGCAGTCGTACGTTGGATCGACTTACGTAAATCAATTCTTTAAATATGGTCAAACCTATCAAGTCTATGTCCAGGCAGATGGCACTTACCGCAAGGTAGTAGATCAGATTAATAGTTTGTATGTGAGAAATAAAGACGGCAAGATGGTGCCCCTGGGCTCTTTTATTGATGTGAAAGAGATCACTGGCCCAGCCTTTGTTAACCAGTTTCAGCTTTATCCATCTGCTGCAGTGCTCGGTCAGGCTCATGAAGGCTATAGCTCAGGTCAGGCCATGAAGCGACTCGAGCAGATTGCTCAAACATTGCCCGACGGCGTGAGCTTTCAATGGGCAGGTATGTCATACCAAGAAAACTTAGTCGGCAATACGATCATATTCATTTTTGGCCTGTCGATTTTGCTGGTTTACCTAGTATTGGCTGCCCAGTATGAGACTTGGGTTGCTCCTTTGTCAGTGCTGACGGCAGTGCCGCTTTCCCTCTCTGGAATCGTCCTGGCCCTACACCTTACTGGCTTACCAAATAATATTTACGTCCAGATTGGTATGGTCTTAATGATTGCACTGTCGTGTAAAAACTCAATCTTGATCGTGGAGGTAGCAATCGAGCGTAGAGCAAAAGGCATGAGCTTTGTGGATGCCGCACTAGAGGCATCTAAAGAGCGTTTTAGACCAATTTTAATGACGTCTATTGCATTTATTTTGGGTGTTACTCCCTTGTTAATGTCGATGGGGCCGGGCGCTGCAGCTCGCATCTCATTGGGTATTACCGTCTTTAGTGGCATGATTGCTTCAACCTGTTTAGCAGTTGCTTTAGTACCGGTTTTCTACGTTGAGATTGAAACCTTCTTTGAGAATCGCGATAAGAAGAAAGCAGAAAAAATAGCGCAACAAAAAGCAGAGTAAGCGTAAGCAGGAAAAAGTAATAGCTAGAAATGAGATGCAAGAAAAAGCCACCCCAGGGTGGCTTTTTTATTACCAGTCTCGATTTCAATCAAAATCTAAATCATTTGGCTAGTAGCGCCTCTAGTTTCTCTGTGTCAATGCAGAAGTTGCGAATACCTTCAGCAAGCTTTTCGGTAGCCATCGCATCATTATTAAGTTGTAGTCTAAAACTAGATTCATCCAATTTCAGCGGCACAATATTCTCAGCACTCAAGGCTGCCTGAGCATTATTACTATCTAACTTCTTGCTCACTACTGCAGTTCCCAGACTTAAATTAGCCAATAGCTCTGGACTAATGGTCAGAAGGTCGCAGCCCGCAAGTTCTAAGATCTGGCTGGTGTTGCGAAAGCTGGCCCCCATAATCTCAGTAGCAATGCCAAAGTGCTTGTAATAGTGAAATATCCGTTTAACGGAAGTGACGCCAGGATCATTGGGGCCGCCATTATTGGTGTCACTCCAATCGGCACCTAATTTGGCTTTATACCAGTCCGTAATACGACCGACAAAGGGTGAAATCAATTTGGCATTTGCAGCGCCACATGCAGCCGCCTGAATCAGTGAGAAGAGCAGCGTCATATTGCAATGTATGCCTTGGGCTTCTAATTCTTTTGCAGCAGCAATGCCTTCCCAAGTTCCAGCTAACTTAATGAGGATGCGTTTACGGTCAATACCATGAGATTCGTAAAGCGAGATGATATGTTTTGCTTTAGCAATCGTAGCCTTGGTATCAAAAGAGAGGCGAGCATCAACTTCAGTTGAGACACGGCCTGGAACAATTTTCAAAATCTCTAGCCCAAACGCCACCAAGATATAGTCGACTAAATCCGTGGCACTCATACCGGGATGGGCTGCTTTTACAGAACTTACCAAGGACTGGTAATTGCTTTGTTGAGCAGCTTTAAGAATTAATGAGGGGTTGGTAGTGGCATCTTGCGGCTGAAAGGCTTGCATGCGCTCAAAATCACCCGTATCCGCAACTACGGTGGTCAGTTTTTTCAGTTGCTCAAGTTGGCTGGAGGTTGAGAGGGTGCTATTCATGGCTAGATATTTCTAAAAAAGTCCCGCTGTGGTCGGTTGCTTGTGAATATCATATGATAGATGCATTAATTCTAGTAAAGGCATTTGGCAGAAATATGAATCAGGATCAACTCAAGCAAATGGTGGGCGAAGCGGCCCGAGATGAGGTCTTAAAGCTGCCAGCTGGCCAGATATTGGGCATTGGTACAGGTTCTACCGCGAATTGCTTTATTGATGCCTTAGCCCCGCATAAAGATCATTTTTCAGGAACGGTGTCCAGTTCAAATGCTACGACTGAGCGCTTGCTAAAGCATGGCTTTCAGGTGCTCGATCCGAATGATGTACTCAGCTTGCCAGCGTATGTGGATGGTGCCGATGAGATTGATCCAGCCGGCCATATGATTAAGGGCGGTGGTGGTGCACTCACACGTGAAAAAATTATTGCCTCTATGGCCAAGCAATTTATTTGTATTTGTGATTCTTCTAAGCAAGTGCCTGTGCTGGGTAACTTTGCGCTTCCTGTAGAAATTATTCCGCTTGCTAAAGGTGTGGTAACTAGAGGGCTTGAGCAGTTGGGTGGCAAAGTCACATTGCGCCTGGCAAAAACGACCCGCGCTGATTTGAATCAAACCCCTAGCGAGCCCTTTGTAACGGATAACGGTGGCTGGATCTTGGATGTTGCTGGCCTTCTAATTGCCGATCCCGTAAAAATGGAATCTCAGATCAATCAAATCGCTGGTGTAATTACGGTAGGACTGTTTGCCAAAGAGAAGGCCAACGTTTTACTAGTCAGTAATGCTTCTGGCGTGAGTCGGATTGCACTCTAACTGAAAAAAGGGAATAAAAAACCCGACGGGGTATGCCCATCGGGTAGTTTGCCATGGTTTGCATGGCACAGGCACTCGGAAGGTATTTAGTTCCTTAGCCTATGAGTACATAGATGTACTCATTCTGAAGTGGCTTTCGCCAATGTGGCGGGGCACTATTACTGCCTCACCACGATTACATCCTATGCCTGTGTTTTGCGGGTGTCAATACCAAAAAATAAATATTTAAATCAATATTTATTCAGCTGGTGGCACATAGCCTTGCGCCATATCTGCGCCGCCTTCAAAGAAGTATTTTTCAACCTGCTTCAATAGGTATTGGCGAGCACGGGGATCAGCCATATTGAGGCGGTTTTCATTAATCAACATGGTTTGTTGTTTTAACCAAGCGGCCCAAGCTTCTTTAGAAACTTGATTCCAAATCTTTTTGCCCAATTCACCAGGAAGTGGAGCGAAATCCATGCCTTCTGCTTCTTTATTGAGTTTGATGCATTGAACCATCCGTGCCATCTGTAATGCCTTTCTTATTAATCTCTTTTTTTGCTTATAGATCTTTAGTTAAAACCATGGACTTGCGATCCCAGTTATAAATTTGTTTTCTTTCTTCCGGCAAATCATCTACTGTTGCGCGTTTAAAGCCACGCTTAAGGAACCAATGCTCTGTTCTGGTAGTCAGCACAAATAATTTTTTGATGCCTTCTTGCTTGGCTCTCATTTCGATGCGCTTAAGTAGACGCTCGCCATCACCTGATCCCTGAACGTCAGGATCAACTGCAAGGCAGGCTAATTCACCAACACCATTTGGGAAAGGGAAGAGGGCGGCACAACCAAAGAGGACTCGGTCATGCTCAATGACGGAGAAGCGTTGAATATCACGCTCAATCACATCTTGTCCGCGGGCGGCCAAGATGCCTTCATCTTCTAAGGGCATAGTGAGTTGCAAAATGCCGCCTACATCATCTTGGTTGGCTTCACGCAGGTTCTCAATATCGGAAGAAGCTAGCATCATGCCAATACCATCGTGGGTAAAGAGCTCTTCCAATAGCGCTCCATCCTGATTGCAAGGAAGGAAGTGAACACGGCTTACACCGGCACGAATGGCTCTGCCAGCAATAGTGAGCAAGCCTTTCATGCCTAAGTCGATATCTTTATTCTGACCAATATATTCTTGCAGCTGAGGCATCGACAGCTCAGTAATGAAGTCACCTTCGCTATCCTTTAGACCATCGTAAGGGCTCAAGAAGATTAACTTATCTGCTTTGAGGGCGGCGGCAGTAGATGCAGCAACATCCTCATAGGCCAGATTAAATGCCTGACCTGTTGGTGAGAAGCCTAAGGGCGAAAGCAAAACAATTTTGTTGCTATCTAAGGACAGTCTAATAGAGCCGGAGTCCACTTTGCGCACTAGACCGGTATGAATGTAATCGGTGCCTTCAACAACGCCTACTGGCATCGCAGTAATAAAGTTACCGGAGATCACAGAAATACGAGAGCCTGCCATTGGGGTGTTCGGTAAACCACGGCTAAATGCCGCTTCAATATCAAGGCGTAATTCACCAGCAGCTTCTTTGACACACTCTAAGGCGGCAGCATCGGTAATGCGGTAGCTGTGCAATGCACTCTTACCAAACTTGCTCTTTATCTTGCGCAGCATGAGCTGTTCTTCAATTTGCGGACGAATACCATGAACCAAGACAATCCGCATGCCCATGGCATGCAACATTGCAATATCCTCAATGAGGTTCTCAAGACCAGTCTCTTGAACAAGTTCACCAGCAAAGGCAATGACAAAGGTCTTTTCGCGAAAGCTGTGAATGTAGGGCGCAACATCGCGCAACCACCCTACGAAGGGGAAGTTGGAGGTAGATTCTTCGGCGCTTGAGGCCTGGTTCGGTGCATTTGTCGGCATAGTGAGAAAATTATAGGGTGCAAGAGCCTATAAACCAACAAAAACCCAAATCAATCACGAAGCCTGTGCCTGCTTCCAACACCGGGCGTAGGCTGGAGATCCGCTTTCCGGAAGAATTGCCGGTCTCCGGTCAACGCCAACTCATCAAGGGTGCCTTGCAGAGCCATCAGGTTGTCATTGTGTGTGGTGAGACAGGCTCAGGTAAGACAACCCAGCTACCAAAGATTTGCTTAGATCTTGGTCGGGGGACCATTAATGGCGGCAAGCTGATTGGACATACTCAGCCAAGGCGGATCGCTGCCACAGCTACGGCCAAGAGGATTGCTCAAGAGTTGGGATCCCCCATTGGTCAGGATGTCGGCTATCAGGTGCGCTTTGCAGATAAGAATAGTCATACCGCATCCATTAAGTTGATGACTGACGGCATTTTGTTGGCGGAAACACAGCGTGATCCTCAGCTGAAGGCTTATGACACGCTCATCATTGACGAAGCCCATGAGCGCAGTTTGAATATTGATTTCTTGTTGGGCTACCTCAGGCAGCTGCTTCCTAAGCGACCCGACCTTAAGTTGATTATCACTTCTGCAACGATCGATGCCCAGCGCTTTGCTGAGCACTTTGCAATAAATGGCAAGGTAGCTCCAGTGATTGAAGTCAGTGGTAGGTTATTTCCGGTTGAGCAGCGTTATTCACCACTTGAGCCCGATGCCAAGCCTGATGGCAAAAAAGAATCCAAAACTGCTAAAGAAATCCCCGATGCAGTTACTGAAGAGATCACCAAAGTCTGGCGAGAGGGTGCCGGTGGCGCCGGAGATGTATTGGTTTTTCTGCCGGGTGAGCGCGAGATCCGAGACTGCGCAGAAGCATTGCGTAAGGATCATGTGCTGCAACAACGTTTTCATCCGGAGGTGTTGAGTTTATTTGCGCGTCAGTCTGTGGCTGAACAAGAGAGGGTCTTTTCCCCTGGAAACGGCCGCCGCATTATTTTGACAACTAACGTTGCTGAGACATCTTTAACGGTTCCCAATATTCGCTATGTGATAGATAGCGGATTGGCTAGAGTCAAACGCTACTCTTATCGTAATAAGGTAGAGCAGTTACAGATTGAGCCGATTTCACAAGCGGCTGCAAATCAAAGAGCAGGCCGTTGCGGCCGTGTATCAGATGGTATTTGCGTACGTTTGTATAGCGAACAAGACTATCTGGGGCGCCCAAAATTTACCGACCCCGAAATTCTTCGTAGCTCACTTGCGGCAGTATTGCTTAGGATGAGCTCGCTACGCTTATCTAAAATTCAGCACTTTCCCTTTATTGATAAACCATTAGGTAGAGCGATTGCCGATGGTGTGCAACTTCTAGATGAATTAGGAGCTATTGAGTTTGATGATGCCCAGACCGAAGATGCTAAGGACAGCAATCACAGTTTCAAATTAACCCATATTGGCAAGCAACTAGCTGACTTACCACTCGATCCACGCATTGGTAGGATGCTGCTCGCTGCCAAGGAGCATAACGCCTTAAGAGAGGTGACCATCATTGCCTCTGCTTTGGCTACGCAAGATCCGCGTGAGCGACCGATGGACCAAGGTGCGGCTGCAGACCAAGCCCATCTTCAATTTGCCGATGAGCGTTCTGAATTTTTAAGCTTTGTGAAGCTGTGGGATTGGTATCAAGATGCGCTTCAACACAAGCATAGCAATCGTCAATTAGAAAACCTATGCCGTAGTAAATTTTTATCGCCGCGGCGTTTGCGTGAGTGGCGTGATGTGCATGGACAACTTCACACGATGTTGGGTGAGAAGGGCTGGAAAGAAAATGCGCTTTCAGCGACGTACGAACAAGTACACCTCTCTTTGTTGACGGGTTTGCTGGGTTACGTTGCCAAAAAAGAAGAGGATGAGAAGTCTCAGGATCGCAATAGCAAAACAGGTGGCTACATCGGAGCACGTGGTATTCGTCCATTCATCTGGCCGGGCTCGACTATCGGCAAGAAGGCGGGCGCCTGGATTTTGGCCGGTGAGCTGCAAGAAACGAGTCGCATGTACGCCCGTACGATTGCCAAGATCGAGCCGCAGTGGGTGGAAAAGGTTGCTGCTCATCGCCTCATTAAATCCCTCAGTGAACCCTTCTGGGATAGCCGTCAGGGAGAGGTGCTGGCCTTTGAGCGTGGCACTTTATATGGATTACCGATTTATCACGGACGCCGAGTGCGTTATGAGCCCCATAATCCCGAGGATGCACGCGAACTATTTATTGGCCAAGCTTTAGTCCAAGAAGAAATGTTTGGGCGCATGGATACGCCAGCACTGCAGCGCGAGACTGAAGCGGATGCCAAGAAAAAATATCCTGGGACATTTGGTTTCTTTTGGCATAACCGCCGCCTCATCAAGGAAATCGAAGCGCTTGAGCACCGCTCACGTCGCCCAGATGTGTTGGTGGATGATGATTTACTCTTTGCCTTTTATGAGTCACGCATTCCTAAGGGAATCTGTAATCGGGAGGATCTCAGTGCGTATCTGAAGAAGACTCCTGATTTAGATTCGCAACTGCGTTTAGAAAAAGCGGATCTCATGCGCCATGAGGCCGCAGGTATCACGGTAGATCGCTATCCTAAGGTCATGAAGGTGGGTGGAGCAGAGCTCAATCTGACTTATCACTTCGAGCCTGGCAGCCCAAAGGACGGTGTGACACTGGTTGTGCCGCTAGCACAACTCAATCAAGTTGATGGCCGCCGTTGTGAATGGTTGGTGCCAGGCATGTGTGAAGAGAAAATCCTTCTGTTGCTAAAAACCTTGCCACAAAAACTCCGGCGCCATTGCGTGCCTTTACCGGATTACGCTAAATCGTATTTAGAGAGAAGACTCGATGCCAAGCAATTTGGTGTAGGTGATTTTCTGGATAGCTTGATTGATGACATACGTAAAGAGCGTGGCCTAGAAATTAAAAGAACGGACTTTAGACCAGAAGCTTTGCCACTCCATTCATCAATGAACTTTCGTTTAATTGATGAGCATGGACGTCAGTTGGAAGTAGAGCGTAACTTAGCGCGTTTACGCTCTGAGTATGGGCAGACGGCACGCGATGCATTTCAGGCGGTTGCTCAAGAAGTAGTTCAGGCAGAGTTGGGTATCGAGCCCAGCAGTAAAACAAGCGCTCATTCCGGCAAGGCAGATCCAGCAAGGCAGGTAGCGCAGGGTGGCTATCGCTCTTGGGAGTTTGGCGAGTTGCCGGAGACACTGGAAATACAAAAGGGTAATAAGACTTTATTTGGCTACCCCGCGCTGATCGATCGCGGAGACTTTTGTGATCTTGAGGTATTTGATGATTTGCTCGAGGCTCGCAAGCAACATGCCCAAGGATTACGTCGTCTATTTGCACTTGGGAATAAAGACACACTCAAGGCTTTGCAAAAACAATTACCAGGTGTGCGCGAACTTGGACTCTTATTTATTAATATCGGTTCAGTTGAAAACCTCATTGAGCAAATTCTCAATCTCTCGATCGAGCGAGCATTTATGACTGAGTCTTTACCTAATAATGCGGAGCAGTTTTCTGACAGACTGCAGGCAGGCAAACCTAGGCTTGCTTTGATTGCGCAAGAAATATCTCGTCATGCATTGGCCGCTTTACAGGCTTATGCGGACCTGCAGAAGAAGATGGCGCAAGCGAAAGCTGCTTCAGCAGCCGCTTATGCTGATATTCAGACCCAAGTCCAAGGTCTTATCTTCCCCAAGTTTGTTGCGGAGATTCCTTATGCGCAATTGGTGCACTTGCCGCGCTACCTCAAGGCCATCGCCATGCGAATCGATAAGATGCGATCGAATCCGCCCAGAGACGCACAATGCCAGAAAGACTGGGAGTCTGTAGCGAGACCCTGGCAAAAACTCATGCAAGGCAATAAGGGTTCGGCTTATGTCATGACAGAAGACCAGGCCCTGCTGGATTTCAGGTGGCAATTAGAGGAGTTAAGGGTGGCTCTTTACGCGCAAGAGCTCAAAACGCCAACCCCAATGTCTCTAAAGCGCCTGGAAAAAGTTTTAGCGAGCTTGCGCTAGGTCAAATCCACCAATATTTAGGGGTCTTTTAAGCCCCTGCATTGCTTACAATAGGGGTATGTATAAATTCACCCTCTTTAGAAGCATTCGCATTATTGCGGTATCGGCTTTATTGACCTCTTTTCCAAGCTCTTTCCTACTTGCCCAAACTGCCCCAAATGCTAGCGCTCCTCTGGGGGTGTCTCAGCCACCTGGCGCAACAAACACACAACCTAAATTGGCCGTGATTCTGAATTCAGGCTCTGCATCAGTAAGTCTGATTGACATGACCACCCGTCAAGTGGTGAAAACTTTTCCAGTCGGAAAAGAGCCACATCACCTCATGATGACCCCAGATCAGAAAACCTTATTGGTAGCCAATGCTGCTGGTAATGATGTTGTGTTGATGAATCCCATCACCGGTGAAATCACAGGGCACTTGCCGAACATCATTGATCCTTATCAGATCGGATATTCACCGAATCGCAAATGGTTTGTAGTGAATGGCAATCGCTTAAACCGCGTCGACATTTATGCTGCGAATGGTGCAGACCTTAAATTGGCTAAGACTATTAAATTAGCTAAAACACCAAGTCACATTGCATTTACTGCAGATAGCAAAATCGCTTTCATTACTTTGCAAGACTCTAGTCAGCTCGCTGCAATTGATTTAGAAACCCAAACAGTGCTTTGGACTATGCCCACTGGTAAAGTTCCCGCAGGCTTATGGATGACTCCTGGCGATCAATATCTCTTGGTCGGTATTACTGGCGAAGACAATGTGCAGGTCATCGACTGGAAAAATCGTAAAGAAGTAAAACGTATTCCAACGGGTAAGGGTGCCCATAATTTCCGCCCCTTGGGTGATAAGCGTCACGTCTTTGTGAGCAACCGCATCGCCCCCTCTATTAGTTTGATTGATATGCAAACCTTAGAGAAGACAGGCGATATCACGGGTCTGCCCTCTGGTCCGGATGATATGGAGATTACGCCTGACGGCAAAATAATGTGGGTCACTTTCCGCTTTGCTAAGAAGGTGGGCATCATCGACATTCCCTCAATGAAATTGGTAGATGTCATTCCGGTGGGCAAGTCTCCTCATGGCGTCTTCTTCTATCCAAGGGCTGCTTGGGAGTAATAGGATGAAGCGCCATCAAATCGCTCTATTAGCAGCCGCGCTTATGCTCGGCTGTTTTTCATTTGGCAGTATTGCGCAGATAGCCAGTTGTAATAAGACGGTCTATTTGACTTTTGATACTGGCAATATGTCTGTTGCTCAGAAGGTTGCAGAAATTTTGAAGCGCCAGGATGTTAAGGCCACATTCTTTTTGGCAAATGAAAAAACCTTTCGCGGTGATTACGCATTAGATGAGTCTTGGAAACCGTTTTGGCAGGAGCTCGCTAAAGAAGGGCATCATTTTGGTAGCCATACCTATGATCACGACTACTTCGTCAAAGATGGGCCTAAAGGCCAAGTCTTCGAAAAGCCTCAATTTGGTCCAAAGGCTGGAGAGACTGTTCTGTACAGCGAGGCGACGATGTGCAAACAGATTCGCCGCGTTGATCAACGCTTCCAAGAAATGACTAAGCAGCCATTGCAAAAAATCTGGCGTGCTCCTGGTGGGAAAACCTCACCGACACTCATTCGGATGGGGGATATGTGTGGCTATCAACATATTGGTTGGGCACATGCTGGATTCCTAGGGGATGAGCTGAACTCTGATAAACATCCCAACAGTGTGTTGCTAGAGAGGGCAAGTCGAGACATGAGAGATGGCGACATCACCATGGCTCATTTGGGTATTTGGTCCAGAAAGGACCCATGGGCGCCAGCAGTGCTGGAGCAGTTAATTGTGAACTTAAAGCAGCGTGGATTTTGCTTTGGCTTGATACCCAAAGAACTCAAAGAATCGATGCCGCCCAAAAAATTGGTAGATCAGTCAAAATAAAGCATGAATTTTGCAGCCATCCCCTCTGAAATATCAAATGCCTATGGCGTAGCCCAGGAATGGGTCTTCTCCAATATCGTGGGACCCATTTTGTATCAGTTGGACTTGATGTCTTGGGCAGAGGATGTGTTTGATGGGGTGGATTGGTTTTTATTTGGCTGTATTCAAATATTGCTGATCGTAGTAGTGCTCAGAACTTGGGAGCGCTTGGCTCCAGCAGAAGTACAAGAGCGCTTTGCGTCATCAACCAAGGCGGATCTCTTCTATACCTTGTTTCATCGTTTGGGAATTTTTCACGGTCTGGTATTTATTGCTTTATCAGGCTTCTTCTTTGAAATAGATTCTGTCTTGCATGATTTTCGATTTGATCGTTTCAATGTTGAAAATTGGTGGCCAGGAATCACATCAATTCCAGTAGTGAGTTTCTTGCTCTACCTTGTATTGCTTGATTTTGTGGATTACTGTTATCACCGTGCATCACATGCCTTTAATTGGTGGTGGCAGTTGCATGCCTTACATCATAGTCAAACGGTGATGACTGCATGGTCTGATAATCGCAATCATTTTTTAGATGACATCATGCGTGCAGTAGTAATGGCATTCTTTGCGCTTCTATTCGGCGTTTCTCCAGGTCAATTTATTGCGCTAGTTGCTTTGAGTCAATTTATTCAAAGTTGGCAGCACGCCAATATCAAAGTCCATCTGGGTGCAGCACGCTATTTCTTGATATCGCCGATGTATCACCGTATGCATCATGCTGTAGGTTATGGGCACGAGGCTATTGGAAAGCCTGGGGTATTGGGTGGATGTAATTTTGGTATTTTATTTCCATGGTGGGATATGGCATTAAAGACTGCTATCTTCCCAAAGGTGGCTTATCCCACAGGGGTGAGAAACTTAACCGTTTCTCAAAATGTGGTCATGCAGCAGTGGCAAGGCTTGGTTCACGCCTTTAAAGAATTATTGCCAAAGTAACCATGCCAATGTGCATGTCATAGGGGTTATATGGTTGGAGTACAGCAAGTATTTAAATCGTTTGGGCTTGCACTCGTGGGAACGATGCATCCTCGAATGCTGTGGTTAAGCTTGCGCCCTTTTTTGATTGTCTCTGTCTTGTGGGGCTGCCTCATTTGGCTAACCTGGACACCAGCTCTAGAGGCGTTAAGTGTTTTCCTGACAACTTCGATGTTTACCAGCTGGATTCAAGAGGGTCTTATTTGGGCTGGCTTTGAAAATGCACGAGCATGGATTGCACCGTTATTTTTTGTGATGCTCATCATTCCTTTAATCACAATTAGCCTTTTGGTATTCATTGCCTTCTCAACGGTGCCTGCCATTGTGAATATCGTGATTAAGCAAGCTAGTTATCGCGATTTGGAATGTAAGCGGGGCGGTGGCTTCTTTGGTGGCCTGGTATACACGCTGTGGTCTGCATTGATTTGCTTGGTATTAGTGATGTTGACGCTCCCCGTGTGGTGGGTGCCTCCACTTGTGGCCGTGTTGCCCCCTTTGCTTTGGGGATGGCTCACGATGCGCTTGATGTCTTATGACGTATTGGCTAAACACGCGAGTACAGAAGAGCGTGATCTCTTATTAGATAAATACCGTTGGGCATTGCTCACTATGGGTATTGTCTCGGGCATGCTCGGCGCAGTTCCGACCTTCTTCTGGGCCACTTCGGCACTTGCATTGGTGTTATTTCCTATTGTGAGTTTTGTTGCCCTTTGGGTTTACTCTCTCATCTTTGTTTTTGCCGCTCTCTGGTTTAGCCATTTTTTATTGGATGCTTTACAAACACTGAGGCAAGAGGAATTAGAAAAATCATTAACAGTTGAATCACGCATAGTAGATCCGGAGCTTCCCTATCATGGTTGATGTAATCAAAAAAGTAGCAGTAGATGTACCAGCAAAAGATTCGGTGACAAGGCGATTTGGTTTGATTGTGATTGGTGACGAGATCCTGTCTGGTCGCCGTCAAGATAAACATATGAGTAAGCTCATTGAGCTCTTGAATGAGCGTGGTTTGAGCCTTACATGGGCGAAATATGTTGCTGATGATCCTGAGCAAATTACTGCCACCTTAAAAGATAGTTTTGCTAGCGGCGATATCGTATTTAGTACTGGCGGGATTGGCGCAACTCCTGACGATCACACACGTCAATGTGCTGCGCTTGCATTAGGTACAAAAACAGAGCTACATCCGACTGCACAAGAGCTGATTGCCGGACGCATTCAGTCGATGGCCGAGGGTGATCCGATTAAAGCAGATTTGAATACACCGGAAAATCAGCATCGCTTCAAGATGGGTGAGTTTCCGCTTGGCAGTGAAATTATTCCCAATCCATACAACCAAATCCCAGGTTTTCGAATTAAAGAGCATCACTTTCTTCCTGGCTTTCCAGTGATGGCTGCACCCATGATGGCTTGGTGCTTAGATACGCACTACCAAGATCTCTTCCATCAGGAAAACTGGGCAGAGCAAAGCTTTATCGTGCCAAAGGGTATTGAGTCCACTTTGACCCCTTTAATGGAGCGTATAGAGGCCAATTTCCCTGGGGTGAAGGTCTTTAGTCTCCCGTCCGTCGGCGATGCCAGCAGGGGAGGCGTTTATGCCGAGAGGCATATTGAATTAGGCATCAAAGGCAATGCAAATTTGCTAGAAAGTGCTTGGATTGCCCTCAGAACGGGCACTCAAGAACTTGGTTACGAGATCCACGACATCACCTAGCTCAATATTGCACTAAATGAGTGCAAAATACCAATTATTAGGTGATAAAAGGGGTAATTGAGCACTCAATTAGTGCAATAATGACTATTCCCCGTTGTTTGCTTCAGTAAATTACATACATCCATTGGGCAGGTTTGATGCCTGGAATGAACAAGGGTGTATGCCTTGATATTGAATTCCGAGTTTAGTTAATAGAGGAGATTTGCATGACGAAGACCGTCGCTGATGTAATGAAGTTAGTTAAAGAGAAAGAATGTACTTTCGTTGATTTCCGCTTTGTAGATACAAAGGGTAAAGAGCAGCACACGACAGTTCCTATTTCTGCTTTTGACGAAGACAAATTTGAGAGCGGTCATGCATTTGACGGTTCATCTATTGCTGGTTGGAAGGGTATTGAAGCTTCTGACATGTTGCTCAAACCAGATCCAACAGCGGCTTACATCGATCCATTCTATGAAGAGCCAACTTTGGTGTTGACATGTGATGTGATCGAGCCAGCAGACGGAAAAGGTTACGACCGCGATCCACGTTCCATTGCAAAACGCGCTGAAGCGTATTTGAAGAGCACTGGTTTAGGCGATGCTGCGTACTTTGGTCCAGAGCCAGAATTCTTCATTTTTGATGGCGTTCGTTGGGGTGCTGACATGCAGGGTTGCTTCGTGAAGATTGATTCCGAAGAAGCTCCATGGTCATCTGGCGCGGAAATCGAAGGCGGTAACACTGGCCACCGTCCAGGTAAAAAAGGCGGTTATTTCCCAGTTGCTCCAGTAGATACATTCCAGGATATGCGTTCTGAAATGTGTTTGATCCTTGAATCATTGGGCATTCCAGTTGAAGTTCATCACCATGAAGTTGCTGGTCAAGGCCAAAACGAACTGGGTACTAAGTTCAGCACATTGGTACAGCGCGCTGACTGGACTATCTGGCAAAAATACGTTATTCAAAACGTTGCCCATGCTTATGGCAAGACAGCAACCTTTATGCCTAAGCCAGTAGTTGGCGACAATGGTTCTGGTATGCACGTTCACCAATCCGTTTGGAAGAACGGCGAGAACTTGTTTGCTGGCAATGGCTACGCAGGTTTGTCTGAGTTCGCACTCTTTTACATTGGCGGCATCATTAAGCACGCTAAGGCATTGAACGCGATTACTAACCCAGGTACAAACTCATACAAGCGTTTGGTTCCAGGTTTTGAGGCTCCAGTGAAGTTGGCTTACTCAGCACGTAACCGTTCTGCTTCTATCCGTATTCCTCACGTTCCAAGTCCTAAGGGTCGTCGTATTGAAACTCGTTTCCCAGATCCATTGGCTAACCCATACTTGGCATTCTCTGCCTTATTGATGGCTGGTTTGGATGGCGTACAGAACAAGATTCACCCTGGCGATGCTGCTGACAAGAATTTGTATGACTTGCCACCAGAAGAAGATGCAAAGATCCCAACTGTTTGCGCAAGCTTGGAAGAGGCATTGGATGCATTGAAGAAAGATCACGAGTTCTTGACTCGCGGTGGAGTATTCACTGAGTCCATGATTGATGCATATGTCAATTTGAAGATGGAAGATGTCACACGTTTCCGTATGACAACTCATCCGATCGAATTTGATATGTACTACTCCCTGTAAGCGAAGGAGAGAACTTGAGCGCAGGTTTGTTGCGCAATTCGTTCAAGGGAGCAGCTTCGGCTGCTCCTTTTTTTCCGACATTGCTCGATCAGATGCCCAATGCCATTGTGGTTTTTGAGGCGGAAAGTCAACAATTGGTTTATGTGAATCCTGCTGCTGAGTCAGCGCTTGATCTCTCACGTAAATCACTTGAAGGCCAATCTGTGCATGATTTATTTGGTGACAATGAGGCCTTAAACAGCATGATTGCTGAAGTAAAGCTCGGTCACGTGATGGCAAACCGCCAAGAAATGGTTCTGCATTCTTTGCCGGGCAGTATTCATCAAGATAGTATTCCGGCTCATGTGGTGGTAGCTGCATTAGAGGATCCCGCATTAATCATGATGGAATGGTTTCCAATTGATCAGCAGTTGCGTAGTGAGCGTGATGAGCGTGTAACACAACAAGTGGAAGCAAATAAGCAATTGATGCGCAATCTAGCGCATGAGATTAAAAATCCATTGGGTGGTATTCGAGGGGCAGCTCAGTTGCTGGAGTTTGAGTTGCCTGAAAAAGGCTTGCGTGAATATACACAAGTCATTATTAAAGAATCCGATCGCTTACAGACCTTAGTGGATCGCCTATTGGCACCCCATCGCAAGGCTCATGTGATTGAATCCTTCAATGTACATGAGGCACTAGAGCGTGTTCGTAGTTTGGTGTTGGCGGAGTTTCCCAAGGGCCTACGCATCATTCGGAACTATGACACTAGCTTGCCAGATGTCTTGGGTGATCGTGAGCAACTGATTCAAGCGGTACTTAATATTGTGCATAACGCTGCCCAGGCTCTTTCTGAAGAGATTAGTCAGGGCGTTGCGCAAATTGAATTAAAGACGAGGGTGGCGCGTTCTGTCACGATTGCAAAACATCGCTACAAATTAGCAATGGATTTGCATGTCATTGATAACGGCCCTGGAATTCCTAAAGAAATTATTGAGCGCATTTTCTTTCCGCTAGTTTCTGGGCGAGAAGGGGGTAGCGGCTTAGGCCTTACTTTGGCACAAACCTTTGTTCAACAACATCAGGGCTTTATTGCTTGTGATAGTCGCCCTGGACGTACCGATTTCCACATTCAAATTCCATACCGTAGGCAGGAGAAAGCATCATGAAACCAATTTGGATCGTCGACGATGACCAATCTATTCGTTGGGTTTTAGAAAAAGCCTTAGCGCGAGAGAATATTCCCCATAAGAGTTTCTCCAATCCAAATGATGTGCTTAACGCGCTGGAAAAAGATACTCCACAGGTTTTAATTTCAGATATCCGTATGCCGCGTGGCAATGGCTTGGATCTTTTGCAGCATGTCAAAGCAAGTCATCCTAATTTGCCCGTTATCATCATGACAGCGTATTCGGATTTGGATTCTGCGGTGTCATCGTTCCAAGGCGGTGCTTTTGAATACCTTACAAAACCATTTGATGTAGAAAAAGCGGTGGAGTTAATTCATCGTGCGGTAGAACAGGGTA
This sequence comes from Polynucleobacter sp. TSB-Sco08W16, assembly GCF_018687455.1. Classification (NCBI taxonomy): domain Bacteria; kingdom Pseudomonadati; phylum Pseudomonadota; class Betaproteobacteria; order Burkholderiales; family Burkholderiaceae; genus Polynucleobacter; species Polynucleobacter sp. TSB-Sco08W16. The sequence goes on along the minus strand of NZ_CP061291.1, from coordinate 1,145,503 downwards.
TCCGAAGTGAATCAGGCGCTAAAGAATTTGCTGGTTTGAGACAGGACTCCGCTGAGATCATTGGTCAAGCCCCTGCTATGCAAGAGATTTTCCGAGCCATTGGTCGTCTGGCTCAATCTCATGCAACCGTGCTCATTACTGGTGAGTCTGGTGCAGGTAAAGAGTTGGTAGCGCATGCACTGCATAAGCATAGTCCTCGAGCTAAGGGGCCATTCATCTCGCTGAGCACTTCCGCAGTACCTAAAGATTTACTGGAATCAGAGCTCTTCGGTCATGAGCGTGGTGCTTTCCCTGGGGCTCAGACATTACGTCGTGGACGTTTTGAGCAAGCGGATGGGGGCACGCTCTTTCTGGGTGAGATTGGTGACTTACCATTTGATTTACAAACCAGACTCTTGCGCGTACTGACAGACGGGCACTTCTACCGTATTGGTGGGCAGGATCCAATCAAGGCTAATGTTCGCATCATTGCCTCTACTCATCAAAATCTAGAGCAACGTGTTGTCGCAGGCTTGTTCCGCGAAGACTTAATGCATCGTCTTAATGTGATTCGTTTGCGCATGCCAGCTTTGCGCGAGCGTAGTGAAGATATTCCAATCTTGGCAAAGCATTTCATGCTTACTTGTGCCAAGTCTTTAAATGTAGAACCCAAAAAACTCTCCGATGAAGTGCTCAAGGAGATGAGTAACATGCCTTTCCCAGGTAATGTACGTCAACTTGAGAACCTCTGTCATTGGTTAACCGTGATGACTCCTGCCAATGTAATCGGTGTGAGTGATCTGCCGGCCGATATTGTGTCGGAGGCTACGGACCAGTTAGTGGTTTTACAGGGTGAGTCTTCACCAAGCAATCCGGTGGCTACAAAATCTGTTTCAGGTGATTGGGAAAGTGGTCTTGGTCGTTTAGCAGTCAAAATGCTGCAGGACGGTGACAAAGAAGTCTACGATGCGCTATGCTCACGTTTTGAGAAAGCTGTATTGCAGGCTGCGTTGGAGGTTACACGTGGCCGCCGAGTTGAGGCTGCTCAGCGTCTGGGTATTGGCCGCAATACGATTACAAGAAAACTGCAGGAACTGGGGATAGATGACTGATTCAATTCGAATTGCGGCGTGGAATGTGAATTCCTTAAAAGTTCGCCTTCCACACGTACTTCGTTGGTTGCAAGATCAGGAAAAAAAGAAAGAGCCGATTGATGGGCTTTGCTTGCAAGAGCTTAAGCTTACGGATGATAAGTACCCCCATTCAGAATTAGAGGCAGCTGGCTACCTTAGCCTTGCTGCAGGGCAAAAGACCTATAACGGTGTCGCCATCATTGTGCGTAAGGCTGCATTAGCCTCGATTGCCTCAGATGCTGCTACCACTTTCTTAAAACCCATCAGAAACATACCGAACTACCAAGATGAGCAGCAGCGCATTCTGGCTGCAACGATTCCTTTCGCTGGTATGCAGCCAGTACGACTGGTATCAGCCTACTTCCCTAATGGGCAGTCACCTGATAGCGATAAGTTTGCTTACAAGCTCAATTGGCTCAACTCACTACAAACTTGGCTAGCAAGCGAACTGGAGCAAAACCAACGCTTGGCCCTATTGGGTGATTTCAATATCGCTCCTGAAGATCAAGATGTCCACGATCCTAAGGCATGGGAAGGGCAGAATTTAGTCTCCCCACCAGAGCGCAATGCCTTTCAGGAGCTCATTAACCTTGGCTTCTCTGATTCCTTCAGAATGTTTGAGCAAGCACCCAAAACCTATAGCTGGTGGGACTATCGCATGATGGGCTTCAGAAGAAATGCAGGCATGCGTATTGATCACATCTTGCTTAGTGAAGCCCTCAAAGAAAAATGTAGCGCTAGCGTAGTGGATAAAGAGCCAAGAGCCTGGGAGCAGCCGTCTGATCATGCTCCAGTAATTGCCACCATCAAAAAAGCTTAGGCTAACTATATCCAACAGCGCATCTATGATGCCCATTTTGTACTCCTACAGAAGATGCCCTTATGCCATGAGGGCTCGCATGGCATTGAAATATGCTGGCATTGAGTATGAGCACCGCGAGATTGCCCTAAGAGATAAGCCAAAATCGATGCTCGAAGTCTCACCTAAGGGCACTGTTCCTGTTCTGTGCACAAACGAAAAGATTATTGATCAAAGCCTAGATATCATGCATTGGGCTCTAGAAAAGTTTGATCCAGATGGCTGGAAGAGTGTTGATGTGGGCTTGGCAAAAGAATGGATTGATAAGAATGACGGCCCATTTAAAAAACTCTTGGACCAATACAAGTACCCTAATCGACATCCCGAGTTAAAACCTGCAGTCATACTAGGTAGTGCAACTGCATTAATGCTTAGACCTCTTGAAGAGGCACTCAATTCAAATCAATACCTGTTGAGCAAGCAAATGACATGGGTGGATGTCGCTATCTTTCCGTTCATCAGGCAGTTCTCGATGGTAAACCCACAGGGATTTGATAGTTTGCCATTTCCAAAAACTAAAAAATGGCTAGAGCATCACCTCAAGTCTGAGTTATTCAACTCAGTGATGGAAAAACATCCCACTTGGGTGGAGTAAGCGAGATGTATTTTCTGATTAAGCCAATCCACCATGTCTCAGTAACGCATCAATACTGGGCTCCCTACCGCGGAATGCCTTAAAGGATTCAGCAGCAGGGCGGCTTCCACCAACCTCCAGAATTTCTTCTCTGTAACGCGTTCCTGTTTGTGGATCAAGTACTGAGCCGGTCAGTTTGGCAGCCTCTTCAAAGGCCGAGTAAGCATCAGCCGATAAAACCTCAGCCCACTTATAGCTGTAATAGCCTGCTGCGTAGCCACCAGCAAAGATATGACTAAACGTATTGATCCAGCGTGAGATCTCGGGTTGCGGAATAACATTAAAGTCATCAGCCATCTTTCTGGAGAGATCAAGAACTGCTTGTCCCTTAGCGCTTTTGACATCAAAACTCGAATGTAATCTCCAATCGGTTAACGACATCACAACTTGACGCAAAGTCATTAAGCCATTCTGGAAATTCTTAGCAGCAAGAATTTTCTCAAACAGTTCACGAGGTAATGGCTTACCGGTTTCTACATGGGCAGTCATTTTCTCAAGCACTTCCCATTCCCAGCAGAAGTTTTCCATAAATTGACTTGGTAATTCCACCGCATCCCACTCGACTCCATTGATGCCAGACACTCCCAAAGCGCTTACTTGCGTCAGGAGGTGATGCAGACCATGACCACTTTCATGGAAGAGGGTGATGACATCATCATGAGTGATGGTCGGTTGGCGCAAAACACCATCAACTTTAACGGGCGGTGCAAAGTTACATACTAAATAGGCGACCGGTATCTGAATTTCCCCATTAGGTAATACTCTGCGACCACGAGCATCATCCATCCAGGCTCCACCACGCTTGCCAGGGCGGGCATAGGGGTCTAGGTAGAAATAAGCCCGTATTTTTCCTGACTGATCTTTTACGGCAAAGGATTGCACATCTGTATGCCAGGTTGGTAAGTCAGCAGCTTCAATCTTGACGCCAAACAAAGTCTGAATAACACCAAATAAACCATCCAATACTTTTGGAAGCGGGAAGTATTGTTTGAGTTCATTTTCGGAGAATGAATAACGCGCTTGCTTTAAGCGCTCTGCTGCAAATGCGGCATCCCAAGGCTGTACTCCATCACTTAAACCTAATTCAGTCTTGGCGAATGCGCAAAGCTCATCCCAATCTCTTTGAGCAAATGGTTTTGACTTGCTAGCAAAGTTGGTGAGGAAGAGATCTACCTCATCTACGGTATTTGCCATCTTGGGCGCTAGGCTTAAGGCTGCAAAATTAGCAAAGCCAAGCATGCGTGCTTCTTCATCACGCAAACGCAGTTGATCAAGCATGTTCTGGGTGTTATCCCAATCGAGCTTACCTTTGGCATATGTGGGAGCAAGCTCTGAAGAGCGTGTCACATAGGCCTCATACATCAAGCGACGCAGGGCACGATTCTCTGAGTACTGCATCACTGGGTAGTAAGACGGGAAATGCAGGGTAAAAGCCCAGCCTTGCAGATTCTTTTGCTGCGCGGTGTCGGCAGCCGCCGCTTTGACATCCTCCGGAAGACCAATGAGATCTGCTTCGTTTGTAATGAGGTGTACAAAGCCATCTGTTGCATCCAATACATGATCAGAAAACGCTTTACCCAAGGTGGCCTGTTCATCCTGAATCTGTGAGAAGCGTGGTTTATCAGCATCACTCAGTTCTGCGCCACCAAGACGAAAATCTCGCAAAGAGTTTTCAATCACCTTTTTCTGCGCACGATTGAGCTTTGCAAACTCAGAACTCTTACTTAGCTCTTTGAACTTTTGATAAAGGGCTAAGTTTTGTCCAAGACTAGAAAAGAATGCGGTGACCTCAGGAAGCATCGCCCCATAAGCGCTTCTCAATTCTGGGGTATCGGCAACGCTATTCAAATGAGAGATAACGCCCCATGATCTACCTAAGGCTTCTGTTGCATCCTCCAAAGGCTCGGCCAACTGATCCCAGGTCGCCGGCGTCTTTGAGTCAGTCGCAAGATCAACCGCATCCTGGGCATGTTTGAGCAAATACTCAATTGCTGGTGTGATGTGTTCGGGCTTGACTTCAGAGTAAGCGGCAATCCCACGACCAAATGTCAGTAGGGGATTATTTTGTAAATCGGGGGGTAGGGTATTTTGGAGGGATGTAGTCATCCCTCTAGCTTAATGGATCTATAGCTTGGCTGCTTTTTCTGCAGCCTCTAAAGTATTCATTAAGAGCATGGTAATTGTCATGGGGCCGACACCACCAGGAACAGGGGTAATCCAGCCAGCTACATACTTGGCAGCATCAAAATCCACATCGCCACAAAGCTTGCCGTCGGGCAGGCGGTTAATGCCCACATCAATGACTACAGCACCATTTTTGACCATATCGCCGGAGATCATCTTTGGTTTGCCAGTGGCAACTACCAGGATGTCTGCGTCTTTGGTGTGGTGAGCTAAATCACGGGTCTTACTGTTGCAAATCGTCACTGTTGCGCCAGCTTGCAGGAGCAACATCGCCATAGGCTTACCCACAATATTAGAGGCGCCAACAATCACCGCGCGAGCACCACGGATTGGGTAATCAATGCTTTCGAGAATCTTCATGCATCCGTAAGGGGTGCAGGGCTTGAATTCTGGTTGGCCGACCATTAAAGCGCCAGCATTGGCAACATGAAAACCATCGACATCTTTTTCTGGGACAATCGCTTCGAGTACGCGCTCGGCTGCAATGTGTTCAGGTAGCGGTAATTGCACCAAGATGCCATGAATCGAAGGATCAGCATTTAAGGTGGCGATACGAGCAAGTAATTCTTCTTCACCTAATTCAGCAGGGTAGCGCTCAAGAACAGAATGAAAGCCTACCTCTTCGCAAGCTTTGACTTTATTGCGAACGTACACTTGGCTAGCGGGATTTTCGCCAACAACGATTACTGCTAGACCTGGGCGAACTCCTTTAGCTGTAACAATGGCGCCACGTGCAGCGATTTCTGCGCGTAGTTTCTTAGAGAGGGCGTTTCCGTCGAGTAATTGAGCAGGCATTGCAGTTGATGATTGAGACAAAGATTAATTTGGTTGTGGATCAGACAGGGCAAGGCGCAACAAGTCTGCTACGGTATTGACGTTCAGCTTTTCCATGATGTTGGCGCGGTGCGCTTCAACAGTCTTGATGGAGATACCAAGATCATCCGCAATTTGTTTATTTAGGCGACCGGCAACAATGCGCTCCAATACTTGTCGCTCACGACCAGTAAGCTTGCTAAGTAAGCTTTGGGTAATCTTGCGCTGACTTGCTTGAGAGTAATCGACTCGTGCTTTAGCAAGCATGCGATCGACTAAACCACAGAGGTCATTTTCTTTAAATGGCTTTTCAATGAAATCTACTGCACCACGTTTCATAGTGGAAACTGCCATAGAGACATCGCCATGACCAGTAATGAAAGCTACTGGCATTGGTAAATTTTCGCTAATCAAACGCTCTTGTAATTCAAGGCCAGACATGCCGGGCATGCGCACATCCAGAATGGCACAAGAGATCGTGGATTTATCCGTACTTTGCAGGGACTGCAAGAAACGTTCAGCACTTGCATGGCAGCGGACTACATAACCATTGCTTTCGAGAAGCCAGGTGAGGGAGTCGCGCACTGCTTCATCATCATCGACGACGTAGACAACTTCGGCCTGATTTGGTTTGCTGCTAGTGCTTAAGTTCATTTTGGGTCTCGCAAGATAATTCGATTGGTAAGGCCATTAAACATTACCCGTGGTTTCAGGAGATTCCAGGGGTAACAGTATTGTAAAGGTGCAGCCAGCCAGCTTAGTGTGTTCCGCATCCATGGTGTTGGTGGCCCAAAGTCGACCATGATGGGATTCAATAATAGAGCGGCAAATATTGAGCCCCATACCCATTCCATCGGATTTGGTGCTGAAAAAGGGCTCAAACATGCGCTGTGAGACCGATTCTGCAATCCCAGCCCCTCCATCGCGGACTTGGATTCGGAGCATGGCTGGAAATATGCTGGTGTCTAGATCAGCGCTAATTTTGACGGGAGGAGCCGACCAGCGAGAGGAGAGGGGGTAGGCCTCTCTCGTGCTGTCCAAGCCATTTTTCAGTAGATTAACCAAAACCTGCAGAATTAATACGGGATCAATATCCACTTCAGGAAGATTTTCTGCCAACTCAGACGCAATAGTGAGGCGATGACGGTGCGCTTCAATTTCAACCAAGCCAACGGCATCATTGATGATGTCGCTAATGGCAGTCAATTTGCGCTGAGGCTCGCTGCGCTTTACAAAACCACGAATGCGTTGAATGATGGTTCCTGCACGATGAGCTTGGGCGGATGCTTTCTCGAGTGCCGGCAAAATATCTTTAGTGAGTGCTGGATCGATGTTTCCTTCTAGGCGTTTAGCAACACCCATGCAATAGTTTGAAATTGCTGAGAGGGGTTGATTTAGTTCATGCGCTAAGGAGGAGGCCATTTCACCCATGGTGGTTAGACGGCTAGTAAATTGCATGCGCTCTTCTTGTTGTCGAGCAATATCGTCGGCTTCTTTGCGGATGGTGATATCAGTAGCAATTAATAGCTGTGCAAGATGACCGTCAACCCAAGGAATAAAGCGGCGTCGCACCTCATACCATTTGTTGCTACCATCACTTAATTGCACCTCTTCAGATTCCGACTCTTGATACAGAAATGATGCCGGTATTCCGGGAGGGGAATCCTGGAGATCCTCTGCAATATTGTGCAAAGTTTTGATATTGTTTTCTTGGTGGGCAAGTTGAAAGTGCCCCTTAGAGTCATTGCCAAAATTCTCGCGATAGAAACGATTTGCAAATAACAGTTCATCTGTCTCTAGCGAAACTACAGAAACGGCTGCATCAAGACCTTCAAGCACGGTCGTGAAGCGCTCTTGCGCGGCAGCTAATTCTTCGCGGATCTTCTTAGGTTCAGAGATGTCGATTAATGAGGTGACCCAGCCAGTTTGTTTGCCCTTTTCATCAATGAGAGGGGCAATGAACGTTCGCGTCTGAATTAATGAGCCATCCCTTCTGAGAATGGCACCTTCAATTCCTTTGTTCGCATTGGCGCTGACACTTAACTGAAGAGCGCGATTCATTTTTTCTAGCAATTCATCCCGTCGTCCATCTGGCCAAAAAGGGAAGGGTGGTTTTAATCCTACTAGCTCTTGAGCGCTCCAGCCACTCATTTCACAAAATGCGCGATTCACATAGGTGATGCGCTTATCCATATCGTGCGCACGAATACCCACCGGGGTGGAATCTTCCATGGCATTACGAAAGTTTGTTTCAGTACGTAAATTGGCTTCTGCCTCTTGTCGCACTTGCATTTGCTTAAGAACTGACCACAAGCTCCAAATCACAAATGCGGATAATCCCAACACAACGCCAATCAACATACGGAAAGTCAGATTAGTTGGAGGCGGGTAGGTGTCAATGCGTAAAGTCATATTTGGACTTAGTACGCCAATATCTAAACTGGTTTGATTGCTAAAGGCGCGTTTGGGGATATCTCGGTCAGAGGAGATTCCAAGAACTCGGTCGTTATCGGTTAATAAGGTAAAGCGATAGTGAGCCTTTAACTCCCCAGGGATCACGTCGAGTACACCCTGGGCGGTGTAGAGAACCGCTAAAAAGCCAATGACTTCACCGCCTGCAATATTGGGGACGACTTGCCAAAAGACGGTCCTTCTCTCTTTAGCCAGCGGTTCTTCGCTAGGTAGGTTTAATGTGATGAATGGACTAAATGCCGCTCTACTAGTAACTCTGCTTAATTCAATTGCGCTGATAAGGACATCGTTGGCAGCCTGATCATTTTGTGTTTTGCTAAACCAGTCTGTTTTGTTATTCGGTGGAATAGTCCAGATACGCTGATTTTTTTCACTCAGCCAAATCACCTTGACCACTTCATGATTATTGATGACTAGATCATCTGCTTGATCCCGAACTAGCTGTTTAAGCTTTGCATCATCAGCACTTACGGAAATTTCGCGATTAATGGCGTTCAGCGTTTCCAGATTATTCGCAAATCGCAACTGAATTCGTTGCTTGGCAAAGGAGAGTTCTCTAAATAGAGCTGCTTCTTGTTGATTCTTTTCTTGTAGGTGGAGCGTCCCCAAAATGATGCCCATGACTGAAGTAAAGAGCACGATCGCAAGAAGCGGGGTGTATACGAGCTTAAATCCCCGTATTTTGCGGATCCATTGGAGAGGCCTAAAGATTAAGTTGTATAAAGCCGTGGATTTCATAGGAATAGCCCATTTTGCCTTATTAGGGCTAGGAAATGCGTTTCTTGGCTATTTCAATAGTCTTTATTTGCAACGCAATAAAATCCCACATTATGAGAAATATTATCATTATGTGGAAAATTGCTTGTTTACACCCATATACCTTCCTAGAATGTTGCCTATAAAGTGAATCACTAATGATGACGTAACTGATGTATCTATTGGAGACAAGATATGGCCGCAGTTCCAGACCAATTTTTAGGCAAACAAAATAATCAGGACGCAGATCCTGGAGAGACTCAAGAATGGTTGCAAGCCTTAGATGGCGTTATTCGCAACGAAGGTCCTGAGAGAGCTGCATACCTCATCGATCAACAAATTTCTCATGCACGAGTGAATGGGGTAAATCAACCCTTCCATGCAGAGACACCCTATATCAATACGATCCCTGTAGAAAACCAAGCGCGTTTACCGGGTGATCAAAACGTCGAGCACCGTATTCGTTCTTACACTCGTTGGAATGCAATGGCGATGGTTCTGCGTGCGAATAAAGATACCAACGTTGGTGGACACATTTCTTCATTCCAATCAGCGGCTACTTTATATGACATTGGCTTTAATCACTTCTGGCATGCACCATCGCCAGAGCATGGTGGTGACCTGATATTTGTTCAAGGCCACTCAGCGCCGGGCGTATATGCACGTGCTTATATGTTGGGTCGCTTAAGTGATGATCAGCTGAATAATTTCCGTCAAGAGGTTGGTGGCAAAGGTATTTCTAGCTATCCACATCCTTGGCTAATGCCGGACTTCTGGCAGTTCCCAACAGTATCAATGGGTCTGGGCCCGATCATGGCGATCTATCAAGCTCGCTTCATGAAGTATTTAAGAGACCGTGGATTTATTCAAGAGCAGGGTCGCAAGGTTTGGGCCTTCTTGGGGGATGGCGAAACCGACGAGCCAGAATCCTTGGGTGCGATCGGCATGGCTGGCCGTGAAAAACTCGATAACCTCATCTTTGTCATTAACTGTAATTTGCAACGCTTAGATGGTCCAGTGCGCGGTAATGGAAAAATTATTCAAGAGCTCGAGAGCGAGTTCCGTGGTGCTGGTTGGAATGTAATTAAGGTAGTGTGGGGCGGTCAATGGGATGCTCTGTTTGCTCGTGATAAGAAGGGCATCTTGATGCAACGTCTTGGCGAGATTGTTGACGGCCAATACCAAACCATGAAAGCCAAGAATGGTGCTTATGTGCGTGAAACGGTTTTCAACACGCCCGAACTCAAAGCTTTGGTTTCTGACTGGAGTGATGACGAAATTTGGCAGTTGAATCGAGGCGGTCATGATCCACATAAAGTATATGCAGCCTTTCATGCAGCGGTAAATCATAAAGATCAGCCAACAGTGATCTTGGCCCACACTATCAAGGGTTATGGTATGGGCGGTTCTGGTGAAGCAATGAATATTGCTCACCAGGCGAAGAAGATGAATGACGACGACGTTCGTCGTTTCCGCGATCGCTTTGAGATTCCCGTAAAAGATGATCAACTTGATGAGATGCCTTTAGTCAAGTTTGCTGAAGGCACTCCAGAACTCGAATACATGAAGGCGCGTCGTCAAGACTTGGGCGGCTATTTGCCACAGCGTCGTATGAAAGCTGAAAGCTTGCCTGTTCCAGCATTGGATGTATTTGCACCATTGCTCGAGGCAACCTCTGAAGGCCGTGAGATTTCTACCACGATGGCATTTGTGCGCATGCTCAACACCATTGTCCGTGACAAAGTATTGGGTAAACGGGTAGTGCCAATCGTTCCAGATGAGTCCCGTACTTTTGGTATGGAAGGCATGTTCCGCCAACTCGGTATTTGGAATCAATTAGGTCAGCTCTACACACCAGAAGATCACGATCAATTGATGTTCTATAAAGAGGACAAGACTGGCCAGATTCTGCAAGAGGGTATTAATGAAGCGGGCGGTATGTGTGACTGGATCGCCGCCGCAACTTCTTACTCTACGCATGGCGTGCCTATGCTGCCGTTCTATATTTTCTACTCGATGTTTGGTTTCCAGCGCATTGGCGACTTAGCTTGGGCAGCGGGTGATATGCGTAGCCGTGGTTTCTTGTTGGGCGGCACAGCAGGTAGAACTACTTTGAACGGTGAAGGCTTGCAGCATGAGGACGGTCACAGCCATCTTTGGAGTGGTTCTGTTCCAAACTGCATCAGCTATGACCCAACGTTTTCCTTTGAATTAGCAGTAGTCATTCAAGATGGTATGCGTCGCATGCTTGAAGTGCAGGAAGATGTGTACTACTACGTCACTTTGATGAATGAGAACTACGCTCATCCAGCAATGCCTAAAGGTGCCGAGAAAGACATCATCAAAGGCATGTACAAATTGAAGTCAGTTGGTGACAGCAATGCTAAGTTACGCGTTCAACTCTTGGGCTCAGGTACGATTTTCCGCGAAGTGATTGAAGCAGCTGAAATCCTCCAAAAGGATTGGGGCATTGCTTCTGATTTGTGGGGTTGCCCAAGCTTTACAGAGCTAGGGCGTGATTGGAACGCAGTGCACCGCGCTAATCTCTTGAATCCTACTGCGACACCTACACTGTCTCATGTTGAGAAGTGCTTGAAAGATACCTCTGGCCCAATTATTGCTGCAACTGATTATGTTCGCTTGTTTGCTGAGCAGATTCGTCCAGCGATTCAGCACATCGGCCGTCGTTACGAAGTCCTGGGTACTGACGGCTTTGGTCGTTCCGATACTCGTGAAAAACTGCGCGACTTCTTTGAGGTTGATCGCCGTTGGGTCGTGATTACTGCCTTGAGATCATTGGTTGATGCAGGTCAGCTTGATCGTCAAAAATTGGCCGAAGCTATTAAGAAATATGGCATCGACATCACTAAACCAAACCCAATGACGGTTTAATACGAGATTAATTCATGAGTCAAATAATTGAAATCAAAGTTCCGGACATTGGTGACTATAAAGATGTACCTGTCATTGAGGTTCTTGTTAAGCCAGGTGATTTAGTCGAGAAAGAGCAATCTATTGTTGTTCTGGAATCTGACAAGGCCACGATGGATGTCCCTTCATCGCACTCTGGTGTAGTGAAGGAAGTCAAAGTCAAGATTGGCGATAACCTTTCCGAGGGTTCTGTAGTCATTACTCTGGAAGAGGGTGCGGCAGTGTCAGCGCCAGTAGTAGCCAGTACTCCAACTGCGGCAGTAAGTGCAGCAGCACCCGTAAATTCAGGTGGCGGAGCGATTGAAATTAAGGTTCCGGATATCGGCGACTATAAAGATGTACCTGTCATTGAAGTTTTAGTAAAAGCTGGTGATCAGGTTGAGAAAGAGCAATCCATTGTTGTACTGGAATCAGACAAGGCCACGATGGATGTGCCTTCATCTCACTCGGGCATAGTCAAAGAAGTCAAAGTCAAAGTCGGCGATAGTCTTTCTGAGGGATCTGTTGTCGTGATTCTAGAAAGTGGATCGCCTGCTGCTGCGCCTGCTGCAGCTGTCCCAGCCCCGGTAACTCCGGTAGCAAAAACAGTGGAGCCCCCCATTCCAAGAGCGCCAGCTCCTCCACCAATTAGCAATACGCCTCCACCAGCGGATGCAGGAGTCAGTCACGCTAGTCCATCCGTACGCAAGTTTGCGCGTGAGCTCGGCGTCACCATTACTCAAGTAAGCGGTTCTGGTCCTAAAGGACGGATTACCCAAGAAGATGTACAAGCTTTTGTAAAAGCAGCCATGAGCGGCGGCGCTGGCAGTCCAGCCGCAGCCTCAAGCGGCGGTAGCTTGGGCGGTCTGAATTTAATCCCATGGCCAAAGGTTGATTTCACGAAGTTTGGTGAGATTGAGCGTCAACCATTAAATCGTATTAAGAAACTCACTGCAGCGAACTTAGGCCGTAACTGGGTGATGATTCCTGCGGTTACTTATCACGAAGATGCTGACATTACCGATTTAGAAGCCTTCCGTGTGCTCACTAATAAAGAGAATGAGAAGAAGGGCGTCAAAATTACGATGCTCGCTTTCTTAATGAAAGCGGCTGTTGCTGCTCTAAAGAAATACCCTGAGTTCAATAGCTCACTCGATGGTGATGATCTGATTCTCAAGAAGTACTTCAACATTGGCTTCGCTGCAGATACGCCGACAGGATTGGTTGTGCCAGTGATTAAAGACGCAGATAAGAAAGGCATCTTTGAATTGGCTAAAGAGACTTCTGAGTTGGCTGCCCTTGCGCGTGATGGCAAATTGAAGCCAGATCAAATGCAAGGCGCTAGCTTCACTATTTCTTCATTAGGCGGCATTGGCGGCACCTACTTCTCTCCGATTGTGAATGCGCCTGAAGTGGCAATCTTAGGTGTTAGCAAAGCTGCTATGAAGCCAGTTTGGGATGGCAAGCAATTTGTGCCTCGCCTTGTTTGCCCATTATCACTCTCTGCAGATCATCGCGTGATTGATGGCGCATTGGCAACACGTTTTAATGTGTATATTGCACAACTCTTAGCCGACTTCCGTCGTGCTTCGCTGTAAGGAGGGTTTATGGCTAAGCAAACAATCCTCGTTCCGGATATTGGCGATTACTCAGATGTCCCAGTAATTGAAGTATTGATTAAAGTTGGTGATGTCATTGAAAAGGAGCAGCCCTTGCTGGTGCTTGAATCAGACAAAGCCACTATGGAAGTTCCAGCAGATGCTGCCGGAACGGTTACTAGTATTGCTGTCAAGTTGGGTGACAAAGTCAGCAAGGGAACTGTCATTGCTGAAATTGAGGCAAGTGCTGCCTCAGCGGCACCTGCTGCTATACCAGCAATATCTACTCCGGCACAAACACCTCCGCCTGCTGCGCTAGCTCCAGCGCCAAAAGCAGGTCAGTACAGCGGTAAGGTAGATCATGAGTGTGAAGTATTAGTTCTGGGTGCAGGCCCTGGTGGTTATAGCGCGGCATTCCGTAGCGCTGACTTGGGTATGAATACCGTTCTCGTAGAGCGTTATGCCACTTTAGGCGGTGTGTGCTTGAACGTTGGCTGTATTCCATCCAAAGCATTGCTGCACACCACTTCTGTCATGGATGAAGTTAAGACTATGGCTAAACATGGCATCACTTTTGGCGCGCCTAAGATTGAGATTGATCAATTGCGTGGTTACAAAGAGTCAGTGATTGCCAAGTTAACTGGTGGATTAGCTGGGATGGCTAAAGCGCGTAAAGTAAAAGTTGTGCGTGGCTTAGGCCGTTTCTTAGACGCAAACCACGTTGAAGTGGAGTTAACGGGTGGCGATGGCCAAGACTTAACAGGTCAAAAAGAAGTAGTGCGCTTTCAGAAGGCCATTATTGCGGCGGGTAGTCAACCAGTAAAGTTGCCTTTCTTGCCAGAAGATCCTCGAATTGTGGATAGCACTGGAGCACTCTTACTAAAGAGTATTCCGAAAAGAATGTTAGTCATCGGTGGCGGCATTATTGGTCTTGAGATGGCAACGGTCTACAGCACCTTGGGTTCGCGTATTGATATTGCTGAGATGATGGATGGCCTCATGGCCGGTGCAGACCGTGATTTGGAAAAAGTCTGGGAGAAGTTCAATGCCGGACGCTTTGAAAAGATCATGCTCAAGACCCGTGCTGCTAAGGCTGAAGTTAAGCCGGACGGCATACAAGTCAGTTTTGAGGGTGAGAATGCACCTGCTGAGCCACAGACCTATGATTTAGTTCTAGTTGCCGTTGGTCGCACTCCAAACGGCAAGAAGATTGATGCTGATAAAGCAGGTGTGCAAGTCGATGAACGTGGCTTTATTCCAGTTGATAAGCAAATGCGTACTAACGTCCCCAACATCTTTGCGATTGGTGACTTGGTTGGTCAACCAATGTTGGCTCATAAGGCCGTACATGAAGGGCACGTTGCAGCTGAAGCAGCAGCAGGTGAGAAATCTTACTTTGATGCCAAGCAAATTCCATCGGTTGCGTATACCGATCCAGAGGTAGCTTGGGCTGGATTGACTGAAGAGCAGTGCAAGGCCCAAGATATTGCCTATGAAAAAGGACTATTTCCATGGGCTGCTAGTGGTCGTGCGATTGCCAATGGTCGTGATGAAGGTTTCACCAAATTAATCTTTGATGCTAAAACCCATCGCATTATTGGTGGTGGCATTGTCGGTACCCATGCGGGCGATTTGATTGGCGAAGTATGTCTTGCTATTGAGATGGGCGCTGATGCAGTCGATATTGGTAAAACCATTCACCCACATCCCACTCTGGGTGAGTCAGTAGGTCTTGCTGCAGAGGCAGCTCACGGTCACTGCACAGACTTGCCACCAGTTAAGAAGAAGTCCTAAAAACTTTAGCTTTCAAAGGACCACAAAAGAAAAAGCCCCGAGAGATCGGGGCTTTTGCACTACAAAGCTTCTTGAGATTACTTTTTCTTAGATGCTTTGCTTGCAGTCTTGCTAACGGTATCAGCTGCTGTATTCATGTTAGTTTGCGCAACTTCAACGGCATGCTTAACTGCCTTTTGACTCGTTTCATAAACGTTGTTAGCTGATGCAATTGCATGTTTGAGCGTTTGAATGGCGACATCAGAACCGGGAGGGGCATTCTTAGTCCATTCTTCAACTAGCGCATTCATTTTCTTTTGACCGGCTGCAAATTCCTTCTCAGCAGATTTAGTGAAGCTGTCTTGGGTTTCATGAGCCAGTTCATATAAATGACGGCTATAAGAAATAATTTTTTCAGCGATAGGTTGAACGGTTTCTGCCTGATGGGCAAGAAGTTGTTGAATATCTTTTACTTCCAATGCTTTCTTAGCATTGTTTACGCTATCACTCAAACTTTGCTTTGCAATTGCTAAATTGAGTTCAACCAATTTTTCAATGCTTTGCAGCGCTTGGTTGGTCAAGCCAGTCAGAGTTTCTAAATTGGCTTTTTGTGCCGCTGCGATTTGTTCTGGCGTCAAGTTCATCTCGGTCCCTAAGTTTGGGTGGTTTTCTTGTTCGTACTATGACCCCCTGATCAGATTGGGTCAACTAATGATTGATGCACCATTATATGGCGCTCATATTGCGATGCATCATGTGTGTTGGCTGCAGGGGTCAATGCTTCAGCTGGAGGGTGATCTCAAAAAAGAGCCTAAAATCATTGATTATTCAAAAAAACCAATATTTTCAGCAAGTTACCAATGAAGCTTAGCCAAGACGACCTTATTGCACCCTTATTTGTATTGATTTGGAGCACTGGGTTTGTCATTGCACGTTTGGCGATGCCTTACGTAGAGCCAGCCACCTTTCTATTTTGGCGATTTATGGGTGTTATTGCGGCGATGGCAGCTCTGAGCTTAGTCTGGCGCATCACTTGGCCTAGCTGGTCTCAAATGAAGCATATTGCAGTTGCGGGGGTCTTACTTCAGTTTGGATACTTATTGGGTGTTTGGTGTGCGGTAAGACTAGGAATGACGGCTGGGCTAGTTGCCATCATTGTTGGCCTCCAGCCTATTTTGACAGCTTGGTTCGCCGCCTGGATTTCAGAGAGAGTATCGCCTCGCCAATGGATAGGCTTGGGATTTGGTTTTGCTGGTGTTGCTTTGGTGGTTGCTGAAAAGATTGGTTTTGCTCATATTCCCCTGGTGAGCTATGTGCTGGCGTTTGCTGCATTGTTATCCATTACCTTTGGAACCTTGTATCAAAAGAAATACTGTCCGGTATTTGATCTACGGGCCGGCTCATCTATTCAGTTTGGCGTATCCGCCTTTCTTTGTTTCTTTTGTATGTACTTCTTCGAAACAGGTGTGATGGTTTGGAATCTTCCGGTCATTAGCGCACTGCTATGGGCAATCTTTCCTTTATCAATTGGCTCTATTAGCCTGCTGTTCATGATGATTCGTAAAGGGGCTGCAACTAAGGTAACCAGTTTGCTGTACTTAACCCCTCCAACTACTGCGCTGATGGCTTGGTTGTTGTTTGATGAGCCTTTTACTCTGATGATGGCGCTGGGCCTGTGTTTGACAATGACTGGTGTTGTGCTGGTAAATGCTCGTCAAGTCAATACCGTAGCCACGATTGCTGAGTAGGGGTGAAATAGGATTTACCTGGTGGACTGAAATAACCTAGATGGGGCGAATAATTCCGTTTTTCATCTAGAAATTAATTATCATTCCGTATGTTGAAAGTTTTGGAAGGTATTTTGGAATGCGTTTGAATCGTTTTTGGCTCTTTGCTCTTACCTTGGTATTTGCCTGTGGCGCATTAGAAATTGCGCCAGCATTAGCCGCCAGCAAAGATAAAGATAAGCAAACCAAGAGTAGTAAGGTTGTAGTCAAGTCTCCAAAGAAGCCTAAAGCGGTTCGCGTTACAGTTACTCGTTCTAATGCACCGGTGGTTGCTGGTCCACCATCTTTGGCCACAGCCTTGGGATTACGCGGACAACGCGATGAACTCAATCTGAAATCCAGTGTTGTGATGGTGGTCAATCAAGACACAAAAGATGTGTACTTTGAAAAAAATCCTTCTGTCAGTTTGCCTATTGCATCAATTACCAAGTTAATGACGGCGATGGTAGTCCTTGATGCAAAACTGCCCATGGATGAAACCATCATCATTAATCCAGAAGACGCACACATCTATAGGCACTCACGCTTAGCAGAGGGTACTGTTCTCACACGCGAAGGTGCATTACATCTTGCCCTCATGTCCTCTGAGAACCGCGCTGCCTATACCTTGGCCAGAAACTACCCAGGCGGTCTGCCAGCGTTTGTTTCTGCTATGAACCACAAGGCAAAAGATTTGGGAATGGATCACTCTCACTTTGAAGACCCAACTGGTTTGACGAGTGAGAATGTGGCATCTGCTGAAGATTTAACTCGCATGCTTAATGCGGCTTATCAATATAAAGTGATTCGTGAGTTTTCAACTTGGCCAGATATGACCATTGTCATTGCCGGCCGCCCACAAAAATTCTTGAACACTAATCGTCTGGTGCGCTCAGGGGATATGGATATTGGCTTGCAAAAAACGGGATTTATTAATGCGGCCGGTAGATGTTTGGTGATGCAGGCCAAGGTGAATAACACACCACTGCTGTTGGTGTTCTTAGATTCTGTTGGTACTCAATCCCGTTTTGCTGATGCAGTACGTGTACGTGATTGGTATGAGCGTATGCCTTCGGGCGCGCAGCCAATTCGCCGCTTAATGTAATGAGATTGCGCTAGGCGGATGTGCCTGGCTCAGCGGATTTAGGTTTATAGCCCATGCCCTTCGAGATCTGAAGGGCGGTATCCTGCAGCGATCGCAGCCAATCGGCTTGAATACGATCGGTTGGAGCGCTCAGCGATAAGCCGGCGACTAATTTTCCAGTGTCATCCAAAATAGCTGCAGCAAGACAACTTACCCCGAGTTCTAATTCTTCATCATCCCGTGCATTGCCAACCCGGCGCACATGATTCAACTCAGATTCGAGCTTTGCTAAGTCTGTAATGCTGTTGCGTGTGTGGCCTGACAGTCCTGTACGGGTGACATATGCACGAACTTGATTAGCGTCATCGCTAGCTAAGAATAGTTTTCCAACTGAGGTCAGGTGTAGGGGCGCTCTTCCGCCAATAGCACGCACAACCTGCATGCCGGACCGTTCGCTATAGGCGCGATCAACATAAACAATTTCATCGCCTTGGCGCACGGAAAGATTAACAGTCTCGCCAGTTAGCTTATGCAGAGTACGCATTGGTACTTGCGCAGCTTCACGCACAGACAGTCTTGCCTTCACCAAATTACCGAGCTCCAGCAGTTTTAATCCCAGGCGATACGTGCCGCCATCACCGCGCTCAACTAGTCTGCAGGCAACCATGTCATTCAGAATGCGATGAGCGGTAGAAGGGTGGAGACCAGTCTGCTCCGCTAGGTTTTTGAGGCTACTGGATTCTTCATGCTCGGCTAAGGCATCGAGCAAATTCATCATGCGCTCCACTACCTGGATAGCTGTTTTAGCAACTTCCCCGGTGGATTTAGAGGTTTTGACAGTTTTGCTTGAATTCATAGGCCTTATTGTAGCGATTCCATGCCATATTGCATATTATGAAATGCTATCTGATAGAAAAAGAACCCCATAAGCACACTCTCGATGCGATCCCGGCAAATGAAATGCGCTATTAAGGTATTTAAGACTGCCTTAAGGCTCTTGCGCACTCATTGACAAGATCTGGGCCTCGATAGATTAAGCCGCTGTAGAGCTGCACTAAGCTTGCTCCTGCCATGATCTTTTCTCTTGCATCAGCGCCCGACAAAATACCACCTACACCAATAATTGGTAAGTGATTAGCAAGTCGTGCCTTAAGTGCTTTGATGACGACGTTGGATGCAATACGAACAGGCGCACCTGAAAGTCCACCCATTTCTTCGCCATGCTGTATGCCTTGAACTGCATCGCGTGCAATGGTTGTATTGGTGGCAATCACAGCATCTATTCCGAACTCCATTAAGAGATCAGCAATCAGGTGAATATCTCCTTGATCAAGATCGGGGGCAATTTTCAGAAACAGGGGTTTGCGAACACCATGGCGATCACTCAAACGTTTTCTTGCATCATCTAAGCTGCCCAGCAATGCACGCAACATTTCTTCTCCCTGCAGTGCACGCAGATTCTGAGTATTAGGTGAAGAGATATTCACGGTAATATAGGTAGCAACGTCATATACAGCCTCCATCGCCTGCACATAGTCGTTAGCCGCATTCTCAATGGGCGTAGTCGCATTCTTGCCAATGTTTAAGCCTAGTACGCCGCCATCTTGCCAAAAGCGTGAATGACGCACGCGTGTCACGCATGCCTCTACACCATCATTATTAAAGCCCATGCGATTAATGATGGCCTGTGCTTCTGGTAGGCGAAACATCCGTGGTTTTGGATTCCCTGCTTGTGGGCGCGGAGTGACCGTACCAATTTCTAAAAAACCAAATCCGAGTGCGGCAAGCGCATCAATATGTTTACCATCCTTATCAAGGCCGGCAGCTAGACCGACTGGATTGGGAAAGGTAATGCCACAAAGTTTCTGTGGATCAGCAATTGGTTTTGTAATCAACTGATTCAACAAGCCCCAACGCTGAGCACGATCTAAATTGCTGAGGGTAAGGTCGTGGGCTTTTTCTGGGTCAAGACAAAAAAGCCAAGGGCGTAAAAGAGAATAGCGATCGATCATGGGTAGATATTATGAACCAGTCAGTGGTTGCCAATGATCGTCGATTAGCCCTTCCATTGGCTGAAACTTGGCCTTGTAGGACATCTTTTCACTCTCTTGAATGTAGTAGCCAAGATAAAGATAGGGAAGGTGTAGTGCTCGTGCCTGTTCCACTTGCCAGAGGATGCTGTAGCTACCAAAGCTAGCGGAGCTATCAGTGGCATCGTAGAAGGTATACACCGAGGAAATACCTTGTTCCAAAATATCAATCATGCTCACCATTCGAAGGCGACCAGGATGTGGATCATGAGGCCCATCTCTAAACTCAACAATCCGAGAGTTGACACGGCTTTGCAATAAAAATTGCATGTACTGATCTTGGTCATCGCTATCCATGTCACCACCGGCATGGCGTTCGTTCTGATAGCGCTGATAGAGTTGATAGTGTTCTTCTTGATAACCTAAGTTGAGAACAAAGACCTCTAGGCCAGCATGCTTTTTCCAGGCCCGCTTTTGACTGCGCGTAGGGTTAAATTGATCCACCAAAATACGGGTAGCAATACAAGCCTTGCATTCATCGCAATATGGGCGGTAGGTATACAGACCGCTGCGACGAAATCCTGCATTTAAAAGCTCGTTATAAACATCGGCATGAATGAGATGCGAGGGTGTAGCTACTTGAGAGCGGGCAGTCTTATTCGGTAGGTAACTGCATGGGTATGGAGCAGTTGCATAAAACTGCAGAGCGGTTAAGGGTAGTTCTTTAAGCCGTGTCATAGCCAGTAAGTCAGAATATTCTTATCAAAATCCCAAGGTTTCTTAATATTAGTTTGATTTAAGGATATTTGCAGTTGCTGCAAAAATACCTGCCTGGAGATTGGTGCAGCGCCCAGGGAGTCTAGATGGGCTGTCTCTTGTTGGCAATCAATCATGGCTACCTGATTCTGTATGCACCAGGCACTTAGCGCTGCCAAGGCCATTTTGGAGGCATTGGGTTTGCGGCTAAACATGGATTCTCCGAAGACCATGCCTCCAATAGCAACGCAGTACAAGCCGCCAATCAGATCATCGTTCTCAATCAGAGCAATGCTATGAGCAAAGCCTTCTTCATGAATCGTCGTATAGGCATCCATGATTTCATGGGTGATCCACGTGCCGTCTTGATCCTTTCGGTCACTGGTGGCGCATGCCCGAATGACTGCGCCAAAATCAGCATCTACCACTAGTTGGCTTTGAGTATCTTGGCAAAAGTGGCGAATATTTTTTCTTAAAGACTCGCTGCACTTGAAGTTGGTAGGTTTTAAAACCATACGGGGATCGGGAGACCACCATAAAACGGGTTGCTTATCGGAGTACCAGGGAAAGATGCCTAGTTGGTAGGCTTGCAATAGTTGGCCAAGATAAATGCGCTCGCTGACCGCAATGAGTCCAGGAACGCTCGGATCGGGATCAGCTGATAGCAGGGGATTCGGAAAGGAGTCGTTTGGCCCTAGCCAAGTAATTTGACTCATGTGACGGAATTAAATTCTCTCTGAAGGGAGAACATCGCGACTGCGTACATGAAACTCGCCATCAAGCACGCCAGCTGCACGATCAGCAAAGAACCATTCCAGGGTTTGTTTAACAGTTGGAAAAGCTAATTCGCCCCAAGGGATTTCATGTTCATGAAAAAGCGCTACTTCAAGACTCTCTTCACCGGCCGAAAACTCAGATGTGTGCATTTTGGCAAGGTAAAAAAGATGTACCTGCTCCGCATGGGGAACATTGAGCAATGAGTAGAGCGGGCCAATTTCTACAGTAGCACCGGCTTCTTCTAGTGTTTCTCGTGCTGCGCCATAGCTCGTACTTTCACCTAACTCCATAAAGCCGGCCGGCAATGTCCAATAGCCATGACGGGGTTCAATTGCACGCCGACACAATAAAACTTGATTGCCAAATACGGGGATGCTGCCAACGACGTTTCTAGGATTTTGATAATGAATGCTGCCACAGGCTTCGCATACATGACGCTCACGAGAATCATCTGCAGGGATCTTGATTGTTAAGGGTGCAGCGCAGTTGGGGCAATACTTCATGCGAACTTTCTAAAAGTGGGCTTTGATAGCGCCTCGCAAGGCATTGCTAAGAATAATCTCATCCGCCATTGAAACATCTTTAATAGTAAGGTTGCTTTCACGGACATTCAGAGAGGGATCAGCAAGTAGGGCAGCGCGCATCACTCCAGGTAATAGGCCAGCAGATACTGGTGGAGTCAGCCATTCTGCGCTTCCTTTAGGTTTAATAAAGACGCTCGTTCTTCCACCTTCTGTTACAAATCCTTGTTCGTTGATGAACAGGGTATCAAATCCCCCTAGTTTGACAGCGGTTTGCCACCCTAAATCATAGAGAAGGCGCTGACTTATTTTATGGCCTAGCAAGGCATCCCCTGAAGGCAGGGTGAGATCACCCGGCAAAATATCTTTAGCCCAAAAAATCTTTACTGGCTCTTGCACGGCTTCAAGGATGCCAGTGGTAATGCTGACATTACCATTCACATCAAGATCTAGTCTAAGTCTGTATACCAAGTGTTGGTCGAGAGCTGCGCAAGCACTCGAGATAGCATCAATAACATTCGCTTTATCAAAAGTGATGCCAAGACAACTTGCTGAATGCTGCATACGAGCAAGATGTTGCTCTAATCTTTGGGGTGCGCCATTCACCAAGGCGATAGTTTCAAATATACCCGTAGCACTCGGAAGATTTCTCAAAAAAGCAGACTTAATGCGGCACTCCTGCCATTCTTGTGCTGCGTTTGAGTCAATGGTGATGCCTGCACCAACGCCGAGAGTAAACCGAGCAGCTTGAGACTGATCATCGCGCTCAATTTCCATGGTTCTAATAGGAACGCTAAAGGCAAAGTCTCCGTTAGGGTCTAACCATCCTAAGGCGCCGCAGTAGTAGCCGCGATCTTGTGACTCAAGCTCTTGAATTATTTCCATGCTGCGCTTCTTTGGCGCCCCAGTGACTGAGCCACAGGGAAAGATGGCATACAAAATATCGCGTAATGTGACATCGGGCTTCATTTGCCCTTGTACTGTTGAAGTCATCTGCAATACATCGCCATGTCTTGCAACCTCAAATAATTTGGGGACAGTGACGGTATTGGGCAAGGAGATACGACTCAGGTCGTTACGCAGCAAATCGACGATCATCACATTCTCAGCTTGATTTTTAGGATCATCCGATAATGCACTTGCCGCTTCAGACAACGCGTTGGCAGTGCCTTTCATCGGCATCGCTTTGAGCGTGTCGCCTCTGCGCTCGATAAACAGTTCTGGAGATTGAGAGAGAAGGTAGTGAGAGCCCTGGGCTATATAAGCACCAAACCTTCCGGGCTGTCGCTCACGTAGGCGTTGATATAAAGCCAGCGGCGCACCATAAGTCTTGCCGGTAATGCGGTAGGTATGGTTGATCTGATACGTATCGCCAGCACGAATATATTCTTGAATCTGATTGATATCAGCAGAAAACTGTTGCTCATCAATAGATTCGTGAACATCCAAGACGCCGGCGATTCTTTGTGATGAATCGAGTTTGTCTAGGTGATGGCGAATCAGCTCATCAAGCTGATCTTTAGAAAGTTTTCTAAATTCTGCAAACGACCAAGCTTCAATTAGTGGATGGGAGCTGACTGATCCCTTGCGTTGTGGAAGTTGGTGAATCGCTCTTCCCAATTCATAAGCAAATGAAGCGACAACATAATGACCTTGCTTTAAAGAATCGGATATCTCGCTCAAGCAAGCCTGAATGGCATTACGATCGGTAGCATGATCACCACTGGGCTGAATACACCAATAGCGCAGTGGCGATTCATAAGCCCGACTGCTAGGGTTGGCCGCCGTGCTTTGCGCATCATCTAGCAAAATCATGGTGGCGTATTCAAGAGTAATGAAGACTTATTTCAGGATCGTCGCTGATTCGATAAGCACGGGCTTGGTTGGAACATCAGCCATTCTGCCCATACGTGGTGCAGGAGCTACCATGGTGGGTACTTTACGGATCGCATCAATTGTTTGGGTTCCAGAAATTACTTTTCCAAATACGGTGTAACCATTACCCATAGCGTTAGGGTAATTCAGGGCATCATTGTCTTTCACGTTAATGAAAAACTGTGCGGTCGCAGAATCGGGATCAGATGTGCGTGCCATAGCAATGGTATAAGTATTGTTCTTAAGGCCATTGTTAGCTTCTGATGCTACCGGGGCATCGGTTGGCTTTTGCACAAGATCAGGTGTAAAGCCTCCGCCCTGGATCATGAAGCCATCGATCACACGATGAAAAATAGTGCCGTTATAAAAACCACTCTTCACATAATTGAGAAAGTTTGCAGTTGACTTTGGAGCCTTCACATCATCGAGCTCAACCACAAAGCTCCCCATATTGGTCTTAAATTCCACCTTCGGTCCAGCTAAAGCAGCTTGACTAGCAAAAAAACTAGTAATGAGAATGAGACTGGCTAATAGCTTACGCATAAAGACTCCTGAATTGGTTAATGGTGATATAGCTGATTGTATTGCTCAATGATGCTACGTAATAAAGTCAAACTAGGAAGGCAAGCCACTGGGAATAGTGCCCGCATTGGTATAAGGGGCTTCGTCAAACATACTAGGTCGAGCCAGGTAATCAAGGGTCCAGTCAATAGTATCGACGCCCCAAAAGCAGTGTTGATTGACGATAAGGGCGGGCACCCCAAATGCCCCATCCGCTTTAGCTTGATTGCTATTGGCCATCAGCTGTGCTTTGACTGCAGGAGATTCAGGTTTGAGTGTATCTTCGGGCAAACCTAAGTAGATGCAAAATTCTGACCAAGAAAGATTGGGATCCTTACCCTCTACCCAAACATAATCAAAGGCTCGCTCTACCATTTTCCAATCTGCGTTTTGCTCTATCAACAAGCGTTGAGGTGCTACCGTCATAAATGGATGATGTTCAGGAAAGCGAAAAGGGATGCCTAGCTTTTCAGCTTGCCATACGCAAAACTGATAAGTGTGAGGGCGTTTGGCAGCAATTTCACCGGGACCTTTATTCTCCGCTGCTCTTAGCAATCCACCTAATAGAACGGCTACAGGAGTGATGTCCAGTGCACCCTCAAGGCGATGTCTTTGTTTGATGTACAAGTAGGCAAATGGAGAAACAATATCGTAGTAAAAAGTCGCCGGAATTTTGGTGCCCATATTGATTGGCCTAATGTATTGACTTATTTCTGATGATGTTCAGCATCAAGCTGACGCAAGAAAGCCATCTTTTCTTTAATTTGACTCTCTAACCCACGCTCAACTGGCTCATACCAATGGGGTTCTGCCATCCCTTCTGGCAAATAGGTCTCACCAGCCGCATATCCATGGGGCTCATCATGTGCGTAGCGATATTCCTTGCCGTGACCCAGCTCTTTCATGAGTTTGGTGGGGGCATTGCGTAAATGATTTGGCACTGGTTTGGATTGGTCATTAGCCACATATGCGCGAGCCGCATTAAACGCTTTATAGCTAGCGTTGCTTTTGGAGGCGACAGCTAAATACACCACAGCTTGACCTAGTGCGAGCTCACCTTCAGGTGACCCGAGCCTCTCGAAGGTAAGGGCAGCATCATTAGCAAGCTGCATTGCCCGGGGATCAGCAAGTCCAATGTCTTCCCATGCCATCCGAATAATGCGACGGGCTAAGTAACGTGGATCCGCACCACCATCAAGCATGCGACAAAACCAATAGAGTGCCGCATCTGGATCAGAGCCTCTCACGGATTTATGCAAAGCGGAGATTTGATCGTAGAACTGATCTCCACCTTTATCAAAGCGCCTTGCTTGCATGGTGAGCGCGTTCTCAATAAAGGCTTGATCTACTATTTTTACTTCAGCATTAGGAGTGAGAACCGCATTACGAATTTGCTCAGCTAAATTCAGCAGGCGGCGCGCATCGCCATCAGCGTTATTAATCAGAGTATCAATTGCCGCAGTCTCAAAATGCACTTCAGGCATTGCATGCTGGTGAGCACGATCAAATAATTGCTTGAGCTCACTACTACTTAAGGATCTCAGAACATAAACCTGAGCACGTGAAAGCAATGCAGAGTTCACCTCAAAGGATGGATTTTCAGTAGTCGCACCAATAAAGGTAAATAGGCCAGATTCCACATGGGGCAGAAGCGCATCTTGCTGGCTTTTGTTGAAACGATGAATCTCATCTACAAACAAGATGGTTTGTTTGCCGTATTGAGCCATATTTTGTTGGGCTTGCTCTATGGCTTCACGAATTTCCTTCACGCCAGCGAGCACTGCTGAGATAGCAATGAACTCTCGATCAAACGCTTTGGCAGATAAGCGTGCGAGTGTGGTTTTACCAACGCCAGGAGGGCCCCACAAAATCATAGAGTGAGGCTTTCCAGATGCAAATGCCAAGTTCAGTGGTTTGCCAGCTGCGAGTAAATGGGCCTGCCCAATAACCTCCTCGATTGATTTTGGGCGAAGCGCTTCCGCTAAAGGTGGCGGAGGAGTGCTATCGAAAAGACCGCTCATGCAATTACGCTTGTATAAAAAGAATCACAACCGCAGCCCAAGTTAAGCAAGCAGCCGCAACAAACGTCAAGCGATTGCGCATCACCATAAAAGCAGCACGCGCTACATCATCTGAGAAATAGTATTGATACGTGTTTTGATCAATATTGCGTTGGATGATTAAGGTTGATGCCAAAATTAATAAACCCACAGGGATATAAATGTGCAGGGCTACCCATGCCACCAAAGCGGGAATAACTCCCCAGATCCAAGCGTTGCGATCGATCCAACGATCACCAATCGGCGCCTTACCCAGGGTATGTAAATTGGCGCCCCAATGCATTGCACCCATAAACGAGGTGATAACGGCGCCATAGCCAGCAAGCGATTCAGCGCTTAAGTAGTTGAGGGGGGTCGGGGCCAGTTGCACCATTAAAGCAAGGCCAAGAAAAGGAATTAAGCCTGCATAGCCGAGTTTTAGTACTAGTGACGGGATTGGGTTAGGGGTGGGGCTCACAAGATCTCTTTGGGGAAGTTATTTATCGTAGGTGTAAACGCCGCGACCTGTCTTACGGCCGAGGTAGCCAGCAGCAACCATTTCACGGAGAAGAGGGCATGGGCGGTATTTTGAGTCGCTGAAGTTTTCAAAATACACTTCCATGACTGCAAGGCAAGTATCTAGACCAATGAGGTCAGCCAAAGCTAGTGGACCAATCGGTTGATTGCAACCGAGCTTCATACCTGCATCAATATCTTCTGGACTGGCTAGGCCTTCTGACAAAACAAAGAAAGCCTCATTAATCATTGGCAACAAGATGCGATTGACCACAAAGCCTGGTGAGTTCTTCACAGTAATGGGTTCTTTGCCAACCCGTTTTGCCATATCAATAATGGCAGCATGAGTTGCGTCACTGGTTTGGAGGCCGCGAATCACTTCAACCAATGCCATCAAGGGTGGCGGGTTAAAAAAATGCATTCCAATAAAGCGCTCAGGGTTGGAATCGAGAGCAGCCAGTTTCGTAATGGAGAGCGATGAAGTATTGGTAGCGATGATGGTGTCTTTGCTGACAATCTCATCGACTTGCTTAAGAATCTTTTCTTTAATTGCTTGGTTTTCAGTCGCGGCTTCAATGACTAGACCAAGTCCCTTAAAGTCTGCATAAGAGGTGCTGCCTTTGATGTGCTTAAGAGCAGCATCTTTGCCTTCAGGAGTAAGCGTTTCTTTTTTAACCAGGCGATCTAAGCTTTTGCTAATTTGATCTAAGCCACGTTGCACAGCAGCTTCATTGATATCAACCATGACTACATCAAGACCGGCAACTGCACAGACTTGCGCAATACCATTACCCATAGTTCCTGCACCGATTACGCCGACCGATTCAATCTTCATCTTATTTCCTTCTTTGATACTGGGTTGATCCAAATAACTGCTCTCTTGCTTTGTCATCATGCAAGGGTTTGCGTAATGCCGTTAATACTTCACAACCACGAATAACTGCGGGTCGTTTGCTGATCATCTCAAACCAGCGTTTGAAATTGGGATAGTCGTTGATTTCAATCCCTTGATTTTTCCAATTCCGTGTCCAAGGATAAATTGCCATATCGGCTATCGAATACGTTTTCCCTGCAATATAGGGATTATCTTTCAGTTGTGTATCTAAAACCCCATAAAGGCGTTTGGCTTCATTGGTATAGCGGTTAATGGCGTACTCAATTTTCTCAGGGGCATAGAGTCGGAAATGGTGGTTTTGCCCAAGCATGGGACCCAAGCCCCCCATCTGAAACATGAGCCATTGCAAGACTTCATATTTGCCGCGAGTGCTCTTGGGTAAGAACTTACCGGTTTTAGCGGCAAGGTAAAGCAAGATGGCGCCAGATTCAAAAACGTGGATGGGCTTACCATCGGGGCCATTTGGATCGACTAGAGCAGGAATCTTATTGTTTGGGCTGATTTTCAAAAACGCTTCATCGAACTGATCACCAGCGCCAATGTCAATCGGATGCGCTACCCAGTCTTTGCCTAAATGATAACCACACTCTTCGAGCATGATGTGTACTTTATGGCCATTAGGAGTAGGCCAGCTGTAGACATCAATTATATTTTTTGCAGAAGCAACTTTTTTCTTTTTCATTATCTTTTCTCGATATCTATAGGGCTTGTAAACGTTGCAAGGCAGTTGTTAATGTTTGTTCTTGTTTAGCAAAACAAAAGCGAATGACGCCAGATTCGGTTGCCTGCTCATAAAACGCAGAAACAGGAATGGCTGCGACCCCCACTTCAGTAGTGAGCCATTTACAAAAATCTGCTTCTGGTAATTTTGCTTCCGGGATACTCAGCGCTGTGTAATCAACCGATTGGAAATAGGTTCCAGGTGTTGGTAATAGCTTAAATTGGGTTTGCTCTAAACCCGCCCTAAAGAAATCTCGCTTCGCTTGATAGAAAGTAGGGAGGTTTAAGTAATGAGATGGATCGAAAAGATAAGCAGCTAAACCATACTGCATTGGGGTGTTCACGGTAAACACATTGAACTGGTGTACCTTCCGAAACTCAGCAGTGAGTGAAATAGGCGCAGCAACATAGCCGACCTTCCAGCCAGTGACATGATAGGTTTTGCCAAAACTGGAGATCAAAAAACTGCGTGCTGCTAGTTCTGGGTGGGAGGCAACGCTGTGATGATGAGCGCCATCAAAGACCATATGCTCATAAACCTCGTCACTTAAGACTAGGGTTGAGGTGTCTTTCAGCAATTTAGCCAAACGATCTAGGTCTGCCTTTTGCCAAACCATCCCGGTTGGATTGTGTGGTGTGTTGATGATGAGTAGACGCGTTTTGGCATGAATGACTTTTGCTAAGGCATTCCATGGAATGCTGTAAGAGGACACATGACCATGTTGATCGCGCACAAGCTCTAATGAAACAGCGATGGTTTTACCACCAGCCAATTCAATCGAAGGTCTATAGCTGTCATAAGCGGGTTCAATGATGACCACTTCATCGCCGGGACTTACACAAGAGAGAATGGCGGTCAAAATTCCTTGAGTACCGCCAGCAGTGATGGTGATTTCAGAATCTGGATCGTAATGATGTCCGTATAAATTCTGAATCTTTTGTGAAACACCATGTCGAAGTTCTGCAACCCCGATCATTGGAGGATATTGATTGTGATCAGCCAGCATCGCCTCATTCACTTTGGCAATCAAATCGCGATCGCATGGGAAATCCGGAAAACCTTGCCCTAAATTAATCGCCTGATGTTTTGTGGCCAGCGCCGACATCACCGTAAATATCGTTGTGCCAACCTGAGGCAGGCGGCTTGGGAACGAGGGAGTGAGATTGGGGGAGATCATGACAAAAGAGGGCTATCTGTGCTCTATGGGGCTTTTATGCGGATAAATCTGGTAGTCGCTAGAATGGAAGAAATACATATACAAATTGTGCCATGCTGATCGTCCTTTCTCCCGCTAAATCCTTGGATTACAAGACTCCTGTGAAGGTCAAGGCACCCACCTTGCCTGAGTTTGTCTCAGAATCCGCTAAGTTGATCTCGGATCTTAAGAAACTGGCTCCTCAGGACGTGTCTAAGCTGATGGGCTTATCAGACCAATTAGCCACTCTAAACGTGGGGCGGTACCGCGACTGGTCCAAAAAATTTACCGAAGAAAATAGCAAGCCTGCTATCTATGCGTTTGATGGCGATGTTTATGACGGCTTTGATGTCAAAACCCTCAATGCCAAGGCGGTTGATTTCGCTCAAGAGCACATTCGCATTTTGTCCGGTCTGTATGGCGCTTTAAGGCCTTTGGATTTGATGCAGGCCTACCGACTAGAGATGGGTACTTCCTTGAAGAATGCTAGGGGAAAAGATCTATATGCCTTTTGGGGGAGCAGGGTAACTGACTCGCTAAAAAAGGTACTGGATAAACAGAAAAAGCCTGTCTTGCTGAACTTAGCCTCAGAGGAGTATTTCAAGGTGCTGCAAGCTCAAGAGTTGGGTTGTCCCGTGATTGCCCCTGTTTTTCAGGATGCTAAAGATGGCAAGTACAAAATTATTTCTTTCTATGCCAAACGCGCCCGTGGCTTAATGGCTAGATATGTAGTGGAGAATCGAATTACCGATCCGGCAGATTTAAAAGGTTTTAATTTGGATGGTTATAAATACTATGCAGCCGAATCCAAACCAGAAAAACCCATTTTTAGACGGGCAGAGAAAAAATAATGGCCGTACATCGCACTAAACCATCTCAACGCACCTCACCAGAGGTCGACAAGTTGGTGGCTGATGCTATTTCCTTGGCAGCCTCTGGGAGTCTTGTAGAGGATCGCTTTTGGGAAGAGCGCCTCAATGTGCGCCTCATGCGTTTGCTCAAGAGTCAAAATCAAAATGTGATTGACGCAGCTTTAGATCAAACTTTCCGCATTAATACGGTTGCATTTGAAGTGTTGGCAGATTGTGCTGAAACCCTAGCCGAGTCCTTGAAGATGGAGCATGAAGGGCAGGAATGGGATGTGCTGTTATTGGCTCTGCCAATTGTGGCGCACACTCGCTATCAAATCCCGTCTGGCCCTATGCCAACTAATTTGATTGAGTCGACAGCCGGTGCTTTGCATGCTGCGATAGCAGCTACCGATACACGCTTAGCAATTGTTCCCTGGCTATATAGCATCGATCAAATGCCGCATTCCCATTGCCAAACACGTCTATTAACGGAGTCCTTGGCTACTGCTGCGATCTTGGGTAGCGATGTCAAGCTTGAGTTACGCGATATGTCAGAGACCATTGCTGTATTGGCT
Source organism: Polynucleobacter sp. TSB-Sco08W16 (assembly GCF_018687455.1). NCBI lineage: Bacteria > Pseudomonadati > Pseudomonadota > Betaproteobacteria > Burkholderiales > Burkholderiaceae > Polynucleobacter > Polynucleobacter sp. TSB-Sco08W16. The sequence goes on along the minus strand of NZ_CP061291.1, from coordinate 1,114,230 downwards.
GATCCGCGTTTTATTATTGCCGCCCTCAGCGCACCTAGTGGATCACCGATCTTTAAGTGGCAAGAAGAATCACCCACAAGACAAGAGCGGGGTGTAAGTTTGATCGGTTGGCAAAATGCCATGCAAGAGCCGATTGCCTCGATGTTGCCTGGTTGCGAGTTTGAGCTCTTACTGCCTGAGGCTTATTTCACTAACTGTCGCTTAGCTGACAAACACGTGCGTCCGTTAAGCATTCGTGCTGCTGTTAATTTCCTTGAGAGCACGCTGGGCATTCTGCCGGCAGGCTTATCTTGTGTGGTTGGCGCATTTGGTGAAGAGCAGGCGGATGAATATCGCATTTCCTTTAGCGCTAAAGGCTCGCCTGAAATTATGTATGGTGTTATTTGGCCTTTATACGATCGTGAAAGCGTGGCTAGCGATGCTCTTAATGATTTATCGGATGATGAAAGCCCAATTAAGAAAATCTGTGACGCATTACACGATGCTGGCGTAGAGGATGTTTTCCGTCACGCGATGTTATTTGATCCAGAACTATGTGATGACTGCGGGGCCCCTTTGTTTCCAGATCGATCTGGGGAAGCGGTACACGCAGAGATGCCTGAAGATACGCCAACACAACAGCCACTCTTTCATTAGCAGTGACGAGATGCATAAGAAAAAAGCCGAGGATCTCTCGGCTTTTTTGTTCAATGCTACTAAAAACTTAGTTTTGTACGAATGGCTCAGCGCCCGCAAACAAGTGAGGTAATTTACCGGCTTTCATTTCAGCTGTTTGGCAGAAATCAGCAAGACGATTACCAGTCTTGATGTTAAACAACATGGCTTTATTGCCCAACACAACCAGGTCGTGGCCAGTATTGGGATTCTTGTAGCGCAGGCTACCAGGCAATGAAGTTTGGCGATCTAATTCATAAGTTCTTGATTCCCAAACGAGATTCACTTTCTCGGTAGTGCCCGAGGTTTTGAACTGCTTGCTCTCGCTACAGGTCCAAGTGAAAACTTCTTCACTAGCCGCGCTGACATTGGCGGCCCCAGTGAGGCAAGCAATTGCAAGGCTAATGCTGAGAAGGGATTTTTTCATGTAGCTTTCCTAGAAAAATTAAGGGAGCAAATGCTTAACGCCAGCCTGCTCTTCAAGCAATTCATTCAATGTGTGAGTCATACGTTCACGTGAGAACTCGTCGATCTCTAAACCTTCGATCATTTTGTACTCACCGTTTTCACATGTCACTGGGAAGCCATAAATGACTTCAGCTGGAATCTCATATTCGCCTTTGGAAGGAATGCCCATGGTGACCCATTTGCCATTCGTTCCGAGAACCCAGTCATGAACGTGATCAATTGCTGCGTTCGCTGCAGAGGCTGCAGATGATAGGCCGCGTGCATCAATGATGGCTGCACCGCGTTTACCAACAGTTGGAATGAACACATCTTTGTTCCAGGCTGCATCGTTGATTGAATCTTTCACTGACTTGCCATCAATTGTTGCAAAGCGATAGTCGGGGTACATCGTTGGACTATGGTTACCCCATACAACCAACTTTTCAATGCCAGCAACAGGCTTGTTTAATTTGTTAGCCAATTGTGAGAGTGCGCGGTTGTGATCGAGACGTAACATCGCTGTAAAGTTTTTTGCAGGAATATCTGGAGCAGATTTCATGGCGATGTAAGCGTTTGTATTTGCTGGGTTGCCAACAACCAATACTTTGACAGTCTTCTTCGCAACTGCATTCAATGCCTTGCCTTGTGCAGTGAAGATTTGAGCGTTAGCAGAGAGTAAATCTTTGCGTTCCATGCCAGGACCGCGTGGACGCGCGCCAACTAGAAGGGCAACGTCGATATCTTTAAATGCAGTCAATGGGTCGGAGTGCGCTGTAACGCCTGCCAATAGAGGGAATGCACAGTCTTCGAGCTCCATAATCACGCCGCCTAAGGCTTTCTGCGCCTTTTCGTCTGGAATTTCAAGTAATTGCAGGATCACGGGCTGATCCTTGCCCAAAAGGTCGCCATTGGCGATGCGGAATAGGAGGGAATATCCGATTTGACCGGCTGCACCGGTTACGGCGACACGCATTGGGGCTTTTGCCATTACTAATTACTCCAAAGGAAGGTTAAGTAGGTTGATTAATGAAAACTTTTCTATTATCCATTCAAGTGTAGGGAGTTTCCCTTTAAACTGTCAATGACGTCTTATATAAGACTAGAATTACTCAGAATTTTATCCAATTGATGTCCTCATGGAGTGAATTTGTCAGAAGTTAATTTGCCTGTTGCCTCATTTAGCCCTCTGTATGAACAGATCAAGGCAATGATTTTGGCTAGTCTGCAAGCCTCAGAGTGGCTGCCGGGCGAAGCTATTCCTAGTGAAATGGAATTGGCTGCGCGATATGCAGTCAGCCAGGGCACGGTTCGGAAGGCGATTGACGAGCTTGCTGCTCAAAGCCTACTGGTCAGAAGGCAGGGGAAGGGTACTTTTGTAGCAACCCATCAAGAAGATGATTGGCAGTACCGCTTCTTGCGTTTAGCCCCTGATTCAGGTGAGAAATTCCACCTCACCAGCCGTTTTTTAGTGTGCCAAACCACAAAAGCCACCGCTTATATTGCCAATTTGCTTAAATTAAAGGCAGGTGATCCGGTTGTTTACATTGATCGGGTGCAGAGTTTTGCTGGCCAACCCGTTGTTTTTGAAGAGATTTGGCTTCCAGGGGCCCGCTTTAAAGGCTTGGATCTTGAGACTCTTAATGAGTGGCATGCCCCAGTCTATGCCTTGTATGAAAGCCAATACGCCACCCACATGGTGAGAGCTGAAGAAAAGATCAAGGCAATAGCAGCAGATGAATTGCTGGCAAATCATCTCAAGTTGTCCGTGGGCGCGCCACTCCTATCGGTAGAGCGCGTAGCGTTCACCTACGGGAATAAACCAGTAGAAATTAGGCATGCAAGATATGACACTTCCGAGCAGCATTACGAAAATAAATTGAACTGAACTTATCTGCAAAACCCCTTTTAACCCCTATAAACCCTTAAAAACCCCCACCACCCCCAAGGTTTCCAATAGAATATGTTGCGACACAACAAAGTCACACTGAACCTCCACCTAAACATAGAGATTGCCCATGGTTGATGCACAGCAAAACGTAAAAAAAGACAGACCGGTCTACAAAAACATTGGTCTAGCCCAGTTGGTGAAATACCGCCTTCCTTGGGCCGGTAAAGTTTCGATTCTTCACCGTATCAGCGGAGCAGTTTTGTTCCTCTTGTTGCCATTCATTTTGTATCTTTTAGATCAGAGCTTGGCTTCTGAACTGAGTTATCAAAAGTTTCAGGCTTTGACCGGCCATGTGCTGATCAAAATTATTTGTCTAGGTTTGATCTGGTGTTTCTTGCACCACTTCTGTGCCGGTATTCGCTACCTCTTGCTCGATTTAGAAATCGGCGTAGAGAAGTCAGAGTCCAACCGTTCAGCAATCATCGTATTGATTGTGGGTATCGCTCTGACTGCAGCAGTAGGTCTTAAATTATTCGGCTTGTACTAAGCACATCACTTAAGGAAATTTCATGCCTATTTATCAAATTGGACCAAAGCGCTTAGTTGTAGGCGCTCATTACGGCCTTAAAGAGTGGATCATTCAACGTATTACTGCGATTGTGATGGTGGTATTTACGGTTGTTCTTTTGATTGACTATTGCATCACCGGCAGTGCGACCTACGAAGGTTGGTCTGGCTTATTCAGCAACCAGTTGATGAAGCTTCTTACCCTCCTGGCCTTGTTCAGCCTTTTCTATCATGCTTGGATTGGTGTGCGCGATATCTGGATGGACTACATCAAGCCTGTCAGCATTCGTTTAACGCTGCAAGTATTAACTGTTCTGTATTTAGTAGCCTGTGCGGCATACGCCGTACAAATTTTGTGGAAAGTGTAATTCGATGACTGCAATTCAAAAATCATTGCCACGTCGCCGCTTTGATGCGGTGATTGTTGGTGCGGGCGGTTCTGGTATGCGGGCTTCATTGCAGTTGGCAGAAGCCGGCTTGAATGTTGCTGTACTTACAAAAGTTTTCCCAACACGTTCACATACAGTGGCTGCGCAAGGTGGTATCGGCGCTTCACTAGGCAATATGAGTGAAGATAATTGGCACTATCATTTTTACGACACCATCAAAGGATCTGATTGGTTGGGTGACCAGGACGTGATCGAATTCATGTGTCGCGAAGCTCCGAAAGTTGTTTACGAGTTAGAGCACTTTGGTATGCCGTTTGACCGTAACCCAGACGGCACGATCTATCAGCGCCCATTCGGTGGACACACTGCAAACTATGGTGAAAAAGCTGTGCAACGCGCTTGCGCTGCAGCTGACCGTACCGGTCATGCCATGTTGCATACCTTGTATCAGCGTAACGTACGTGCAAAAACCAATTTCTTTGTTGAATGGTTGGCGCTCGATTTGATCCGCGATGACGAGGGTGATGTTGTTGGTGTAACTGCTCTCGAAATGGAAACAGGTCAGGTTTACATCTTGGAGGCCAAGGTCGTTATGTTGGCTACTGGCGGTGCAGGCCGTATTTGGGATGCGTCTACTAACGCATTTATTAATACTGGTGACGGTATGGGTCTTGCAGCTCGCGCAAATATTCCATTAGAAGACATGGAGTTCTGGCAATTCCACCCAACTGGCGTAGCTGGTGCAGGGGTGTTATTGACAGAAGGTTGCCGTGGTGAAGGCGGTATCTTGCGCAATAAAGACGGCGAACGTTTCATGGAGCGTTATGCGCCAACCTATAAAGATTTAGCACCACGCGACTTCGTTTCTCGTTGCATGGACCAAGAGATCAAAGAAGGGCGCGGTTGTGGTCCTAATGGCGACTATGTTGTGCTCGATCTGACACATATTGGCGCCGAGACCATCATGAAGCGTTTGCCTTCTGTTTATGAAATCGGCATTAACTTTGCTAACGTTGACGTGACCAAAGAGCCAATTCCAGTTGTGCCAACAATTCACTATCAGATGGGTGGCATTCCTACTAATATCAACGGTCAAGTGGTTGTGCCGGCTAATGGCATTCACAATGAAATCGTTAATGGTTTGTATGCCATCGGCGAGTGCTCATGCGTTTCAGTCCACGGTGCAAACCGTTTAGGAACCAACTCTTTGCTCGACCTCTTAGTGTTCGGTCGCGCCGCGGGTAATCATATTGTTGGCTTGAATCTGAAGAATCGTGAGTTCAAGCCATTGCCTGCAAATGCTGGTCAGCAAACATTGGAGCGCATTGCAAAGTTAGATAACTCTACTTCTGGCGAATATGCCCAAGATGTTGCTAACGATATTCGTAAGTGCATGCAGAAATATGCTGGTGTGTTCCGCAATCAAGAATTGATGGATGAAGGTGTTCGTCAAATGGCGAAGTTGACTGAGCGTGCCAAACATTTGTGGGTCAAAGATAAATCCGAGATTTTCAATACTGCCCGTATTGAGGCTTTGGAAGTAGCTAACTTGGTTGAGACCGCAAACGCAACCATGATCTCTGCGGCAGCTCGTAAAGAAAGTCGTGGCGCACATTCACATGATGACCATCAAGAGCGCGATGATGAGAACTGGATGAAGCATACCCTTTGGTATAGCGAAGGAAATAAGCTCACTTACAAACCAGTTGTGCTGAAGCCTTTGACCGTTGAGTCCTTCCCTCCTAAAGAACGTACTTTCTAAGCGAAGAGAAATAGAAAATGAGTGATATCCGTATATTTGAAATTTACCGCTACGATCCAGATGTTGATGCTGCACCACGCATGCAGCGTTATGAGCTGGAGCTCACTGGTGAGCGTATGTTGTTGGACGCTTTGATTTCCTTAAAGAAACAAGACGACAGTATTTCTTATCGTCGCTCATGCCGTGAAGGTGTGTGCGGTTCCGATGCGATGAACATTAACGGTAAAAATGGCTTAGCTTGTTTGACCAATATGTTGACTCTGCCTAAGGTCATCACCTTGCGCCCATTGCCTGGCTTGCCAGTTGTGCGTGACTTGATCGTTGACATGACTTTGTTCTTCAAGCAGTACTTGTCTATCAAGCCTTACTTAGTGAATGACAATCCAGCCCCAGAGAAAGAGCGTCTCCAGAGTCCTGAAGAGCGTGAAGAGTTGAATGGCCTCTACGAGTGCATCTTGTGCGCGTCTTGCTCTACTTCGTGCCCGTCTTTCTGGTGGAATCCAGATAAGTTCGTTGGTCCAGCAGGTTTGTTGCAGGCATATCGCTTCATTGCCGATAGTCGTGATGAAGATACAGCGCAACGTTTGGACAACCTAGAGGACCCATATCGTTTATTCCGTTGCCACACAATCATGAATTGCGTGGACGTATGTCCTAAGCACTTGAATCCAACCAAAGCGATTGGCAAGATCAAGGAGTTAATGGTTCGTAGGGCGGTATGACCCTCGGCAATGCAGAGTTATATCGTTTAAAAAGTGATGCCCGTAGGGGTTTGCTAGAGAACGATTTAATTCTGCAACGTTTCTTTGAGCGTTACGGCGCCCAGTTAAGCGTAGAAGATGGAAAAGTATTAAGCCAGTTACTGGCTCTAGAAGACAACGATCTGATGGACTTGTTAATTGGCCGCAAAGATTCGGTAGCTAGCTTGGAAGAGGAGTCTCAGTCTGACTCCTTTAAAACAGTTTTACAAAAGCTGAGAGAGAAGTAATTCAGCATTTTGGTGCAGTAGTGGCTTAAGCGTGTAATCGAATAGTGTATTAATCATAATTTTGAATGACTAAGGATTAGAAATGATTGAATCGGACATCAAGGCAAAACTTTCGTTTTCGGATGGAACACCAGATATTGATCTGCCAATTTATAAAGGGACAGTTGGCCCTGATGTAATCGATATTCGTAAGCTCTATGGTCAGACAGGCAAGTTCACCTACGACTCCGGCTTTCTTTCTACTGCCTCATGCAATAGCAAAATTACTTACATCGACGGCGATAAGGGTGAGTTGCTCTATCGCGGCTACCCAATCGAAGATTTGGCTGCTAACTGTGACTTCTTGGAAGTTTGTTATCTGCTGATCAATGGTGAGCTGCCAAACGCGACTCAGAAAAAAGAATTTGATGAGATGGTGATCCATCACACCATGGTTCATGAGCAAATGCAATTTTTCCTGCGCGGCTTCCGCCGTGACGCGCATCCGATGTCTGTGTTAACGGGTCTAGTTGGCGCAATGGCTGCGTTCTATCATGATGAAATTGATTACAGCGAGCCTAAGGCACGTGAAGTAGCGCAGATTCGTTTGATCGCGAAGATGCCAACCTTGGTTGCCATGGCTTACAAGTACTCAGTAGGACAACCATTTATCTACCCAGATAATTCTTTGTCTTATACCGCGAACTTTATGCGTATGATGTTTGCTACTCCATGCGAAGAGTACAAAGTCAACCCAGTATTGGTCCGTGCTTTAGATCGCATCTTTATTTTGCATGCAGATCATGAGCAAAATGCTTCTACCTCTACTGTGCGTTTGTGTGGCTCATCAGGTACTAACCCATTTGCTGCTATCTCCGCTGGTATTGCTTGCCTCTGGGGCCCAGCGCACGGTGGTGCAAACGAAGCTTGCTTACAGATGTTGAATGAGATTCAGGCTAATGGCGGCGTAGATAAGATTCATGAATTCATTGCTCAAGTAAAAGACAAGAACTCTAGCGTTCGCTTGATGGGCTTTGGTCACCGCGTTTACAAAAACTTTGACCCACGCGCCAAGCTGATGCGTGAGACTTGCTATGAAGTATTGAATGAACTCGGTTTGCAAGATGACCCGCTGTTCAAGTTAGCAATGACACTTGAAAAGATTGCCTTGGAAGACGAGTACTTTGTTAGCCGTAAGCTTTATCCAAACGTAGACTTCTACTCAGGTATCGTGCAACGTGCATTGGGTATCCCAACAGAAATGTTCACTTGTATTTTTGCTTTGGCAAGAACAGTAGGCTGGATTGCTCAGTGGGAAGAAATGATTACTGATCCAGAGTACAAGATTGGTCGTCCACGCCAGTTATATGTTGGCGAGACTTCACGCAAGGTTCCTAACATCACCGTTCGTAAATAAAGGTTTTAAGGTCACTCATGTCTCGTACGCTTTATGACAAATTGTGGGATGACCACGTTGTTTACTCCGAAGAGGATGGCACAGCCACAATCTATATTGACCGTCAGTTGTTGCATGAGGTAACCAGCCCTCAAGCATTTGAAGGTTTGAATTTGGCTGGCCGTCCAGTTTGGCGTATCTCTGCTAACTTGGCGGTATCTGACCATAACGTCCCTACAACGGATCGCTCTGAAGGTATTGCTGATCCTATCTCCAAGTTGCAAGTAGATACCTTGGATCAAAATTGCGATGCCTTTGGTATTACGCAATACAAAATGAACGATACCCGTCAAGGAATCGTTCATGTCATAGGCCCAGAGCAGGGCGCAACTCTTCCTGGTATGACCGTGGTTTGTGGAGACTCTCACACCAGCACCCATGGTGCATTTGGCGCCTTGGCATTTGGTATTGGTACCTCTGAGGTTGAGCACGTATTAGCAACGCAAACTTTGCTCATGAAAAAGAGCAAGAACATGTTGGTACGGGTAGATGGTCGTTTGCAACCAGGTTCTACAGCAAAAGATATTGTCTTGGCTGTGATCGGTAAGATTGGTACGGCGGGTGGTACTGGCTACACCATTGAGTTCGCTGGTGAGGCCATTCGGAATCTCACCATGGAAGGTCGCATGACCCTCTGCAATATGGCGATTGAAGCGGGTGCTCGCGCAGGATTGGTTGCTGTAGATGAAACTACTATTGAGTATATCCAAGGTCGTCCATATGCACCTAAGGGCCCAGCACTATTGCAGGCTTTGCAGTATTGGAGAACATTGCATTCTGATGCAGATGCCAAATTTGATGCCGTAGTGGAATTGCGTGCAGAAGAAATCGCACCTCAAGTGACTTGGGGTACTTCACCAGAGATGGTGCTCTCGATCAGTGATCGTGTACCTGATCCAGAAAAAGAGCGTGATCCCAATAAACGTTCAGCAATGGAGCGGGCTCTGGAATATATGAACCTCACCCCGAATACCCCGCTTAGCAGCATCTCGGTAGACAAAGTATTTATTGGTTCCTGTACTAATAGTCGGATTGAAGATATTCGCGCGGCAGCGAAAGTGGTAGATCGCATTGGTAAAAGGGTTGCAGCTAATGTCAAATTGGCATTGGTGGTTCCTGGCTCTGGTTTAGTTAAAGCCCAAGCAGAGCGAGAGGGCCTAGATCGCATCTTTAAGGCTGCAGGCTTTGAATGGCGTGAGCCGGGTTGCTCAATGTGTCTGGCAATGAATGCTGATCGTTTGGAGCCAGGCGAGCGTTGCGCTTCAACTTCTAATCGTAACTTTGAAGGTCGCCAAGGTAATGGTGGTCGCACGCACTTAGTAAGTCCAGCGATGGCTGCTGCTGCTGCGATTGAAGGCCACTTTGTTGACGTTCGTAAGATTTCTTAAAGGTAAGCAAGATGAAATTTTCTTCAGTATCTTTAATTGCAAAATTAACTATTGTTGGTGTTGCAGGTTTGATGATTGCTGCTTGCAGTAGCACTATGGAAGGCATGGGTAAAGACTTGCAGACCATGGGTAACGCGATGGGTGGATCGGGAGCGAATTCTACTCAGCAGAATCAATCTCAAACCAAGGGTAAAGACGTTGTTGTTACTCCTGTGAAATAAAAATAGAGTTCAGAATCATGGAAAAATTTACGGTATACAAAGGTTTGGTTGCTCCGCTTAATCGCGAGAACGTGGATACCGACGCCATCATCCCTAAGCAATTTTTGAAGTCGATCAAGAAAACAGGATTTGGTCAAAACTTGTTTGATGAGTGGCGCTACTTAGACCACGGCGAGCCTGGTCAAGATTGCAGTACTCGACCCATTAACCCTGACTTTGTACTCAATCAGCCTCGCTATAAAGGTGCAGGCATTCTCTTAGCCCGCAAGAATTTTGGCTGTGGTAGTTCACGTGAGCATGCTCCTTGGGCCTTAGATCAGTTCGGCTTTAGAGCGGTGATTGCCCCTAGTTTTGCCGATATTTTCTATAACAACTGTTTCAAAAACGGTGTTTTACCGATCGTTTTGACGGAATTGCAGGTAGATCACCTTTTTAACGAAACCATGGCATTTAGTGGGTATCAGTTGACGGTTGATCTGGATGCACAACAAGTTATTACCCCTGAAGGCACTGCTTATAGCTTCGATGTAGCCCCTTTTAGGAAGTATTGCCTCCTGAATGGCTTGGACGATATTGGCTTAACTCTGCGCCATGCAGATAAAATTAAGGCTTATGAAGCCGAGCGCATCCTCAAAATGCCTTGGCTTACGACACAATTGCCGTAATTTGTTGATTTAAGGGCCTTTCATGAAAATTGCAGTTCTCCCGGGCGATGGAATCGGCCCGGAAATCGTTGCTCAAGCCGTTCGCGTGCTTCAGGCCTTGGGCCCAAAGTTTGATTTAGAGGAAGCCCCAGTGGGCGGTGCTGCATACGATGTAGCTGGTCACCCATTACCGCCAGCAACTTTGGAGTTGGCTAAAAAGGCCGATGCTATTTTGTTTGGTGCAGTAGGTGATTGGAAATATGACACGCTTGCTCGTGAACTACGTCCAGAACAAGCTATCTTAGGTTTGCGTAAACACTTAGAGCTATTTGCAAACTTCCGTCCAGCAATTTGCTATCCAGAGCTCACTGCAGCTTCAAGCTTAAAGCCTGAAATTATTGGCGGCTTAGATATTTTGATCGTACGTGAACTGAACGGAGATATTTACTTTGGTCAGCCACGTGGAATTCGTACCTCTGAGTTACCGCTATTCAAAGGTGCACGAGAAGGCTTTGACACAATGCACTACAGCGAGCCGGAAGTAGAACGCATTGCGCATGTTGCGTTTGAAGCGGCACGTAAGCGTGGCAAAAAAGTATGTAGCGTTGATAAAGCTAACGTATTAGAAACCTCCCAGTTATGGCGTGAAGTGATGATTCGCGTATCTAAAGACTATCCAGATGTGGAGTTATCCCATATGTATGTGGATAACGCTGCGATGCAATTGGTGAAGGCACCTAAGGCTTTTGACGTAGTTGTTACTGGGAACCTCTTTGGCGATATTTTGTCCGACGAAGCAGCAATGCTTACAGGCTCGATTGGCATGTTACCTTCAGCCTCATTGGATAAGAACAATAAAGGCTTGTATGAGCCAAGCCATGGTTCAGCACCAGACATCGCTGGTAAGGGGATTGCGAATCCTTTGGCTACTATCTTATCGGCGGCAATGATGCTACGTTATTCATTGGGAATGCCTGCAGAGGCTGATCGTATTGAAAAGGCTGTGCAAAAAGTATTGACACAAGGCTTGCGTACGGCTGACATTTATACCGAAGGAACGAAAAAGGTCACCACGGTACAAATGGGTGATGCGGTAGTAGCAGCCCTTGCGTAAAAAATTTATAGAAATATTACATAGTTCAAAATTCACTAGATAGTTAAATCATGGCAAATACAAAAACACCATTGGTAGGTTTAGTCGGTTGGCGCGGCATGGTTGGTAGCGTGCTGATGGAGCGCATGCTTGCTGAAAAGGATTTCGATTTAATCGAGCCTGTATTTTTTAGTACCAGCCAAGCAGGTGGTGAAGTGCCTTTGCTCAATGGTCAGAAAGTAAGCAAAAGCGAAAGCAACTTACAGGATGCGAATGACATCAAAGCATTGTCCCGTTGCGATATTATTCTGACTTGCCAAGGTGGCGACTACACCAATGACATCTTCCCTAAGTTGCGCGCAGCTGGTTGGAATGGTCACTGGATTGATGCGGCAAGCGCCTTACGCATGAAAGAGGACGCCGTATTAATTCTGGACCCTGTGAACCGTCCGGTAATTGATAAAGCCTTGGCTGCTGGTGGCAAGAACTGGATCGGTAGTAACTGCACTGTCAGCTTGATGATGATTGCGATGGGCGGCCTGGTAAAGGCCGACATGGTTGAGTGGATTAGCGCCATGACTTATCAGGCTGCATCTGGTGCTGGCGCACAGAATATGCGTGAGTTGCTCCTGCAAATGGGCGCTTTGCGTGATAGCGTCGCCACTGAATTGGCAGATCCTTCCTCATGGATTTTGGATATCGATCGTAAAGTGACTGAAACATTGCGCTCGCCTGATTTCCCAAAAAAGAATTTCCGTAACACTCCGTTGGCCGGTAGTTTGATTCCATGGATTGACGTACCGGTGGAGAATGGTCAAACGAAAGAAGAGTGGAAGGGTGGTGCTGAGTTCAATAAGATCTTGGGTCGTCCAGCATTCCGTACGCCAGGCAGCATTCCAGTGGATGGATTGTGCGTGCGCGTTGGTGCGATGCGCTGCCATTCACAAGGCCTGACCGTAAAGCTTAAGAAGGATATTCCCCTCAAGGAAATTGAGGCGATCTTGGCAAACGATAACCAGTGGGTCAAAGTAGTTCCAAATGACCGCGAAACAACTGAGCGTGACTTGTCACCTGCAGCGGTGAGCGGAACTTTGACAGTGCCTATTGGCCGCCTACATAAATTAGCGATGGGCCCTGAGTACCTTGGCGCATTTACGGTTGGTGATCAGTTGCTGTGGGGCGCAGCTGAACCACTTCGTCGTATGCTTCGCATCTTGCTCGAAAACTAAATCACTTTGATGTCACGTACAGCCCAATTTGGCTTCTGCAAAGCACTTTGCTTTATCTGGCTTAGTTGGGCTTGCTCTGCATGGGCGGTATCTTTGGGCTCACCTCAGCTGCAGTCGCGCCCTGGCGAACCCCTGCATTTAGAAATTCCAATCCGCATTGCAGCAGATGAGCAGAGTGCACTAGAGTCGCTCAAAGTTTCTTTACCAAATAAGTCTTCTTATGAACGCCTTGGTGTTTCGCAAAAGATTCTAGATCTCAATCCGCAGGCGATGGTCTATCGTAATCGTGCTGAGCAATTGATGGTTCTGGTTGAGACCGTGAACGCAGTGCCCCTAAGCGATGATCCTTTTTTGGATGTGTTGGTAAATCTAAATTGGTCTAGTGGCAGTACCACCAAAACCTTTACCTTATTAATTGGCGATGCTCAGAAGGTAGTGGTCAAACCTGGTCAGACCTTATCTGAGATTGCGGCGCTCATGACTCCTCAGCTAGAGGGGGCAACACTCGATCAAACCATCATGGCGCTATACAGGGCGAATCCTGATGCCTTTGCAAGTGGCAGCATTAACCGTTTAGCTGCTGGCGCAGAATTGAATAGACCTAGTCAAGCGCTGTTGCGTTCGATTAGCCCAGCGGAGGCCAATCAGTTTGTCGCTGAAGCGAATGAACAATGGCGCTCTGAGCAGGGTGGAAAAGCTGACAAAGGTCAAAATGCTAATCCGTCTAAATCTGGTGCTTCTCCAGCTACCGAGTCAAGCGCAAAGGATCGCCTCAAGATTGGCTCTAGCGCAGAAGGCAATGAGCAAGAACGCCGCTTTACCGAAAACTTAGTAGCTCAAGAAAAAGAATTAGAGCAAGCTAAAGCGCGCGTTGCTGAGCTTGAAAAGAATATTGCTGACTTGCAAAGCCTCTTAAATAAAACCAAAGAGAAAAAATCAGTTGATAACAATTTTGGCTTGGGTGGATTTGGACCGGCCCTATTGGCTATTGGGCTGATTACCTTAACTGGTTTGTTGCTATGGGCATTAGCCCGCAATGCGCGTCGCTCAGAAGCTTCTGTGTTTGAGGGGTCGGCGCCAGCAGCGGCTAAAGCTACGACTTCATCATCAGCCAGTGCATTTGAAATCCCGGAGCGCACCAAAGCACTTTTTGCCGGCATCGATTTGGATCTTTCAAAACCCGCCAAAGAAGTTCCTGCAGCAGTTGCTCAATTGATTCCTGCTACCGAGAGCAACCCGTTGGCTGACACCCTGCGTGTAAAACTAAACTTGGCGCGTGCTTACATTACGATTGAAGACTTCTCAGCGGCTAAAAAATCGTTGGAAGAAGTCATTCGCGTTAGTCACTCAGTAGATCCGACAATTACAGTTGAAGCACAAGCCTTATTGTCCGAGCTCTCCCATCGACAGGCTTAAGGTTAAGCGATGCGTATAGCGCTCGGCCTTCAATACGACGGTAGTCCCTATGCTGGTTGGCAGGTTCAGCATAATCACAATACCGTTCAAGCAGAGCTGGAAAAAGCCATCACTGCATTTATTGGAGAAGAAGCTAAAAGCTCTCCAGTACACACTATCACTGCTGGTAGGACGGATACTGGTGTTCATGCCTTAGGCCAAGTAATTCATTTCGATACCAATGTTGAACGTGAAGATTTTTCTTGGGTGAGGGGAGTGAACTCTTTTTTGCCTGATTCAATTGTGGTGAATTGGGCTAAACCAGTTTCTGATGAATTTAGCGCTCGCTTTTCTGCATTTGAACGAACCTATATTTATGCATTGCATGCAGGTCCATGCCGTTCGCCAATGGCCAGCACCCGCGCAGGTTATGTCATGCTGCCACCGGATCAATGGTTTGATATCGATGCCATGAAACAAGCTGCCCAATGTCTGATTGGGGAGCGCGACTTCTCTGCCTTTAGATCCTCAGAGTGCCAAAGTAAGACGCCAGTCAAAACCATGTATGGCATTGACATCATCTCTGCTGAGCCTTGGTTATATTTTCGGTTTCGGGGCAATGCATTCTTGCATCACATGGTGCGCAATCTCGTGGGCTGCTTTTTGCAGATCGGACGGGAAAAACAAAAGCCCGAGTGGATGGCGGAACTATTGGCTGCTAAAGATCGCAAACTTGCTGCGCCTACTTTTATGCCGGATGGCTTATATTTGGCCAAAATCGATTATCCCGAGGAGTTTGCTATCCCTGACCCATGGCTAGAGAACTCTTGGCTCCCTGCCAAGATCATGAATCCCTAAAGCTTTATCATTCATTTATGGGCTTACTGACACACTCTAAAGGGCGAACCCGAGTCAAAATCTGCGGTTTAAAGACCTCGGCAGACGTAGATGCAGCCGTTTTGGCTGGGGTCGATGCTGTTGGGTTTGTCTTTTATCCTCCCAGCGTTCGGGCCGTAACCCCCAATATCGCTGCCCAACTTATTTCTAGGCTACCAGCAGGGGTGGATGCCGTTGGGCTGGTTGTTAATCCAACCGATGAGGAGTTTGCTGCCATCCGTAGGGCCGCTTCGATTACTTTGTGGCAGTTTCATGGGGATGAGACCCCTGAAAGATGCGCTCAATTAGCCCAAGGCGAGCCTTGGATGAAGGCTGCACGCGTTGGTTCGGACTTCGCTTTTGATGAATTTTCCCTACAATATAGGGATGCAAACGCTTTTCTGCTGGATGCCCTCGTTGAGGGATACGGTGGCGGAGGCGTTCCTTTTGATTGGCAAGGAATTCCGCAGACATGGGTAAGCGAAAACGCGCCTCGGGTCGTTTTGAGTGGTGGATTGAACGCGCACAACGTGGGCGAGGCTATTGCTCGTCTGCATCCTTGCGCGGTTGACGTCTCTAGTGGCGTCGAAAGCAGCAGGGGTGTTAAAGATCCTGCGCTTATGGCTGACTTTGTAAAAGCAGTGCGCGCGGCAGATGCCAAAGCATCATCCTAATAATTTGCTGTTAATAAATCAAAAGAGGTAGCTATGTACGACAAGCCAGATGCACGAGGACACTTCGGTCCTTACGGCGGCGTGTTTGTTTCTGAGACGCTGATGTATGCATTAGATGAGCTCAAAGAAGCCTATGCAAAATATCAGCATGATCCAGAATTTATTGAAGAGTTTCATTACGAGCTCAAGCACTTCGTTGGACGTCCATCACCGGTGTATCACGCTAAGCGTTGGAGTGAAAAGCTCGGCGGTGCGCAGATCTATCTCAAGCGCGAAGATTTAAATCATACGGGTGCACATAAGATTAATAACGTGATTGGCCAGGCGATGCTGGCTAAGCGGATGGGTAAACCACGCATTATTGCGGAGACAGGAGCGGGTCAGCACGGCGTTGCCACAGCAACCATTTGCGCTCGTTTCGGTCTAGATTGCACGGTCTATCAAGGCTCTGTGGATGTGGCCCGTCAGGCGCAAAACGTATTTCGTATGAAATTGCTGGGCGCTAAAGTGGTTCCCGTCGAGTCTGGCACTAAGACATTAAAAGATGCCTTGAATGAAGCGATGCGCGATTGGGTAACCAACGTGGATAACACTTTTTACATTATTGGTACTGTCGCAGGACCACATCCTTATCCGATGATGGTGAGAGATTTTCAAAGCGTGATTGGTGAAGAGTGCAAAGTGCAAATGCCAGAGATGACAGGCCGTCAACCAGACTTTGTGTTGGCTTGCGTTGGTGGTGGCTCAAACGCGATGGGTATCTTCTATCCATACATTGATTTCCCAGAAGTGAAATTGGTCGGTGTTGAAGCTGCCGGACATGGTCTTGGTAGCGGTTTACATTCTGCGGCACTGTGCGTTGGTAAGCCAGGCGTACTGCATGGCAATCGCACCTACTTATTGCAAGATGAGAATGGTCAGATCTCAGAAACCCATTCTGTTTCTGCTGGTATGGACTACCCCGGTGTTGGCCCTGAGCATGCCTGGTTAAAAGATTCTGGCCGTGCTGACTATGTTGCGATTACTGACGAAGAGGCTCTTAAGGCATTCCATGACTGCTGCCAGATTGAGGGCATCATTCCTGCATTGGAGTCTTCGCATGCCATCGCTTATGCCTGCAAGCTTGCTAAGACCTTACCCAAAGACAAGACCATCTTGGTTAACCTCTCGGGCCGTGGAGATAAAGACATGCATACCGTTGCACAAGCAACAGGATCAGAAGGTTAAGAAATCGTATGTCAAAAATTACTGCACTCTTTAAAGAGTTAAAAGCTACAGGTAAAAAAGGATTAATTCCTTTTATTACTGCGGGTGACCCTGATCCAAAGCAGACTGTTGAATTGATGCACGCTTTAGTTCGTGGCGGATCAAGTGTGATTGAGTTAGGTGTGCCATTCTCTGATCCGATGGCTGATGGCCCGGTTATTCAGAGATCATCCGAGCGTGCATTGACTCATGGCGTCACATTGCACTCTTGTTTGGAGATGGTTAAAGAGTTTCGCAAACAAGATACAAGCACTCCAGTAGTGCTCATGGGTTATGCAAATCCAGTTGAACAAATGGGAGCAGAGCGCTTTGCAACAGAAGCTAAGGCAGCAGGTGTAGACGGAGTTTTAATCGTAGATTACCCCCCAGAGGAGTGCGTTGATTTTGCTGCTCATATGCGGGTTGCCGGAATTGATCCTATTTTCTTATTGGCACCAACTTCATCAAATGAGCGCATTAAAGAGGCTGCCAAAATTGCTTCTGGTTATATCTATTACGTCTCCATGCGAGGAGTCACCGGGGCATCCCATCTCAACACGCAGGATGTGGCAAGCATCATTCCTAAAATCCGCGAGGAGACCGATATCCCGATTGCTGTAGGCTTTGGTATTAGTGATGCTGCCAGCGCCAAGGCGGTATCTGCCAGTGCTGATGCAGTAGTGATTGGTAGTCGAATCATTCGTCTTTTGGAGGATGCACCCCCAGGGCAGGCAGTACAATCATTGGAAACCTTCATTCGTGAGATTCGCGACGCATTGGATAGTGAAAACTAATGAGCTGGATAGATAAATTACTCCCACCCCAAATTCAACATACTGATCCTGCCAATCGCAAATCAGTACCGGAGGGTTTGTGGGTTAAATGCCCAAGTTGTGAAACTGTTCTCTACAGCACTGACATCGAAGCTAATTTATCAGTTTGTCCAAAATGCAGTCATCACATGCGTATCGGTGCGCGTCAACGTTTGGATAGTTTGTTGGATCCAAAAGGTCGCTATGAAATCGGTGCGGATATTTATCCAACCGATCCCCTGAAATTTAAAGACTCCAAGAAATATCCAGATCGCATTAAAGAAGCGAATGATGCTTCAGGTGAATCAGAAGCCTTGATTGTGATGGGTGGAAAAATTGAAACCATTCCCGTAGTTGCTGCCTGCTTTGAATTTCAGTACATGGGCGGCTCAATGGGTTCAGTGGTGGGCGAGCGTTTTGCTCGGGGAGTTCAAGAAGCCATTAACAAGAAATGCGCGTTTATCTGCGTCACCGCTACTGGTGGCGCACGTATGCAAGAGAGCTTATTGTCTTTATTCCAGATGGCTAAGACCAATTCTATGTTGACCTTGCTGTCTAAAAAAGGCTTGCCTTATATCAGTGTTCTAACCGACCCCACCATGGGCGGTATTTCTGCCAGCTTTGCTTTTATGGGTGATGTCGTGATGGCAGAACCAAAAGCCTTGATCGGTTTTGCTGGTCCACGCGTGATCGAACAAACTGTACGTGAAAAATTGCCAGAAGGTTTCCAGCGCTCAGAATTCTTGATGCAAAAGGGTGGTATCGACATGATTGTGGATCGTCGCCAAATGCGTGCTGAAATTGCGCGTTTACTTGCATTGCTGCAAAAACTTCCTGAACCTGCAATCGCGGGTAGCTCAGCCGTTTAAGCGCTTGAGCACTGCACACCAAGCCCCAATTCTGTTTACTAGCCTCGAGGCCTGGCTTAGTCACCTCGAAACAGCCCACCCTGTGGGCATCGATATGGGGCTTGAGCGTATCAATCGTGTCAAAGCAGCGCTAGATCTTCACTTCGACTGTCCTGTTATCACCGTTGCTGGAACTAATGGCAAAGGCTCAACCTGTGCCTTCTTAGAAAGCATCTTGCTTTCGTCTGGCTATCGGGTAGGTTGTCATACATCGCCACACTTACTGAGCTTTAATGAGCGCGCTCGTGTGAATGGTGAAGAGGTGAAAGATGCTGCTTTGCTAGAGCACTTTGCTGCAGTAGAAAAAGCCCGTGTGAGTCTGGTTGATGCCCCCACGTTAACGTATTTTGAGTTCACTACTTTAGCAATCATGCATTTGTTTGCAACATCGAATTTAGATGCAGTAGTGCTTGAGGTTGGAATGGGTGGGCGATTAGACGCCGTCAATATCGTCGATGCAGACTGCGCGATTGTGACTAGTATCGATATTGATCATGCCGACTTTCTAGGAGGTACACGTGAAGCAATTGGCTTAGAAAAAGCCGGTATCTTCCGCCCTGGCCATATTGCTGTCTGTGGTGATCCCATGCCGCCGCAATCACTTATTGACTATGCAGAAAAGCTCGGATGTGATCTCTGGTTGCAAGGGCGGGACTATAACTTCCAGGGTGATAAACAACAATGGGGTTGGGCAGGGCGAAAAAAACGCTTTAGCGGACTCGGCTACCCCGCATTGCGTGGCGCCAATCAGATTCTGAATGCATCAGCAGTTATTGCTGCCCTAATGGCTTTACACCAGCGCCTCCCAGTAAGTGCGCAAGATATTCGTAATGGCTTTGCCCTAGTGGAATTGCCGGGGCGCTTTCAGGTGCTTCCAGGCCAGCCTACAGTGGTGTTGGATGTTGCCCATAATCCCCACGCAGCAGCTACCCTTGGCCAAGGTCTAGACAAAATGGGTTACCACCCCTACACGTATGCCATTTTTGGGGCTATGGCCGATAAGGATATTGAGGGGGTGATTAAGCCCCTCATCAATATCGTGGATTTCTGGTTTTGCACCGATTTACCAACCCCAAGAGCAGCCTCAGGAAAGGCTTTGGCTGAGAAGCTTGAAGCCTTGGGGGTTAAGCCCAAGAATGGCGCTGACGGTGGCATAGAAATCTTTGAAAATCCTGCCTCAGCGTATCAAAAAGCGCTATCTGCGGCCGGTGAGGGTGATAGAATTGTCATCTTCGGATCCTTCTATACCGTTGCCGGCGTAATGGCTTATCGAAACAACCAGGCGCATTGATCCATGATTCGTTTACCGAGCTTTTTTAAGCGAAAAACACAGACTGATGACCTTGAATTAGGTTCAGTAGGGCGTCGCGCAAGCAAACGTCCAGCCCCTCGCAGTTTCCAACGCGCAGTCGAGGCTGAAGAGCTCGCTCTCACAGAAGATCCAGAACAACAAAGAGCACGCCATCGTTTAATTGGCGCTGCTGTATTAGTTCTCATTGCAGTGGTGGGATTGCCCCGTATTTTGGATAGCAAGCCAAAGCCAGCGCCAAACGATATTGCTGTCAATATCGTAACGAGCCTACCAATGCCGGGAGCCGAAACAAAACCAGAAGCAAAGGCGGAAGAAAAGCCTAAAGCGGATGTTCCAGCTGAGGCTCCTAAGGTAGTTGCACCTGCCCCAGAGGCTAAAGCAGAAACTAAGGCCGAACTAAAGCCTGAGCCCAAGCCAGAATCAAAAGTAGAAGCTAAGTCTGCACCTGCAGTCAGCAAACCGCCTGCTTTGGGATTGGCTGCTGGCGAGGAAGTAGTTGCTGCTTCTGCTGCAAAACCCAAAGTAGATGATGTGAGCAAACCAAGTGCGCCTAGTACTAGCTCAAATGGTTCCGGTAAATACGTAGTTCAGATTGGTGCATTCGCTTCAGAAGATAACGTAAAAGCATTAGTGGCAAAGCTTAAAAGCCAAAAGATTCCAAGTTACGTTTTAAATAAAACACGTCCCGATGGAACTAAGCTTTTTCTCCTCCGTGCTGGCCCATTCACAGACAAGGATGCGGGTGAAGCGGCACAAAAGAAAATTAAAGCAATGGGCTTGACCCCAAATCTTGTCGAGACTGGTAAGCAGTAATGGAATACTTATCCACCCTAAAGTTAACATCGGTGGATTACTTCACCCTAGTCGTACTCTTGGTATCTGCATTGGTGGGTATCTCGCGTGGCCTGTTTAAGGAAGTTCTCGCACTAGCATCATGGTTTGTTGCCGCTTGGGTTGCATATCACTACAGCAACTATCTCTCAACTGAGTGGCTCTCAACTTTCCATCTCGATGAGTTATTGAGTCTTGGTTTAAGTTGGTTGATTCTATTTGTATTAACGCTAGTCATCTGTGGATTGTTCGGTGGAGTCGTGCAAAAGATCATATTGTCAGCGGGCTTGAGCTTGACCGATCGATTTTTAGGTTTGGTATTTGGATTGTTGCGCGGTGGTTTGATTGTGGTGGTGCTTGCTACTCTTGCTGCCTTAACACCTATCCCGCAAAGCATGGCGTGGAAAAATGCCATCACCAGACCAGCCATTGATGTGGCTACTGGATTAATTAAAGGCTGGTTACCAGCTGATTGGGCAAAGCAATTGAGTGATGCAGTGCCCAAAGTTACCCCTACCATTACTCCTAAATTAACAATAGGAATCTAGAGATATGTGCGGCGTCGTCGGAACTGTTTCCCACTCCCCAGTAAATCAACTTCTCTACGATGCTTTGTTGCTCTTGCAACATCGCGGTCAAGATGCGGCTGGTATCGCCACCATGAATGGTAATTCGTTCACGATGCATAAAGCGAATGGCTTGGTACGAGATGTTTTTAGAACTCGTAATATGCGCAGCTTGGTAGGTAATGCTGGCATCGGTCAAGTGCGCTACCCAACAGCTGGTTCCGCTAGTAGCGAAGAAGAGGCGCAGCCGTTTTACGTTAGCGCTCCTTACGGAATTATCTTGGCACACAACGGCAATCTCACGAATGCGCCAAGTCTGCGCGTAGAGATGGCTTACCGTGACCGTCGCCATATTAATACCAGCTCGGATACTGAGGTACTGTTAAACGTATTGGCTGATGAACTCCAAAAAGAGACCAACAGCGCCGCTTTAGATGAAGCTGCCATGTTTAATGCAGTTACTGGTGTAGCTAGTCGTGTTAAGGGCTCCTATGCAGTAGTTTCTTTGATTGCGGGATACGGCTTATTAGCCTTCCGCGATCCGTTTGGTATTCGTCCACTGTGTATTGGTCGTATTGATACACCGCAAGGTCCGGAGTGGATGGTGGCATCTGAGTCCGTGGCCCTAGAGGGTCTTGGCTTTACCTTTGTTCGTGACGTGAATCCTGGCGAAGCGATCTACATTGATTTAGATGGCAACTTCTACACCCGTCAGTGCGTAGCGAATGCTGTTCTGACGCCTTGCATCTTTGAATACGTCTACATGGCTAGACCAGACTCCACTATTGATGGTGTTACTGTTTACAACGTACGCATGCGGATGGGTGATTACTTAGCTGAAAAGATTCGCAAAGAGACTGACGTTTCTGAGATTGATGTAGTCATGCCAATTCCGGATTCGAGCCGTCCTGCTGCGATGCAGGTAGCCAAGAACTTAGGCGTCGATTATCGCGAAGGCTTTTTTAAGAACCGTTATATCGGTCGCACCTTTATCATGCCTGGTCAAGCGATGCGTAAGAAGTCTGTTCGTCAGAAACTCAATGCTATGCATGTTGAATTTAAAGACAAAACAGTTTTGATCATTGATGACTCAATTGTGCGCGGTACAACCTCATTTGAGATCGTACAAATGGCACGCGAGTCTGGTGCCAAGAAGGTGATCTTTGCATCTGCCGCGCCACCAGTTCGCTTCCCGAATGTATATGGCATCGACATGCCAACGCGCAGTGAGTTGGTCGCTTATGGCCGTACCGATGAAGAGATTAATAAGATGATTGGTGCAGATCAGTTAATCTATCAAAGTGTCGAAGATATGAAGCAGGCAGTGAGGGATATCAATCCTAATATTCAGAACTTTGAAGCTTCTTGTTTTGATGGCCATTACATCACTGGCGATATTAATGAATCTTATTTGGATGCCTTAGAGGCGCAGCGCAATTCTTCTGCGGCCAAGGCTGATCGTCAGCGTGATTCCAGTGATTTCGCCCGTTCCCAGCTCCATCTGCATTTGGCTACTGAAGACTAAAAAGCGACAGGAAATTGCCTCACTCGAGGCAATTCCACAATTCGGTGTCAAAATAGCAGTATGAAGAGTAAAACCACACGTAAAAAGCCTGATTTCTCTAAACTAGCGCTTGAGACCTTAGCGGTTCGCGCTGGTACTCGTCGTACCGCTGAATATCAAGAACATTCAGAGGCAATGTTTCTCACGTCTAGCTTTTGCTTTGATAGTGCTGAATTGGCTGCCGATGGCTTTGCCCATGCAGATCAAGGTTTCATCTATTCACGCTTTACCAATCCAACGGTCAGCATGTTTCAAGATCGCTTGGCTGCACTTGAGGGTGGCGAAGCTTGTATTGCTACTGCCTCTGGAATGTCAGCCATTATGACAATGGCGATGGCCCATTTACAAGCGGGCGATCATGTCGTTTGCTCGCGCTCGGTATTTGGTGCAACGATTCAATTGTTTACTAATATCTTGGGTCGGTTTGGAATAACTACGACCTATGTGGATTTGGCTGATACTAAGTCATGGCAGGCTGCTGTCCAGCCGAACACCAAACTCTTTTATTTGGAAACGCCATCCAACCCCTTGACCGAGATTGCAGATATCAAAGCAATTTCGAAGATTGCCAAAAAAGCAGGTGCATTATTTGCTGTGGATAACTGCTTCTGCACCCCAGCCTTACAAAAGCCATTAGCACTGGGTGCTGATGTAGTCATTCATTCGGCAACGAAGTATTTGGATGGTCAGGGCAGAGTAGTTGGCGGTGCAATTGTGGGTAGCAATGATTTTGTCATGGGTAAAGTGTTCCCATACGTGCGCACTGCAGGACCAACACTCTCAGCATTTAATGCCTGGGTATTTCTAAAAGGCCTAGAGACTTTAGAGCTGCGCATGAAGCAGCAGAGTGCTAATGCGCTTGCCTTGGCGCAATGGCTTGAGAAGCAGCCGGGCGTGGAGCGTGTGTATCATCCTGGCCTCAAATCACACCCACAACACGCTTTGGCAATGCGTCAGCAAAAGGCGGGGGGTGCCATCCTGTCTTTCACCCTAAAGGGTGGAAAGAGAGCTGCATTCAAACTCATCAATCAAACCAAACTTTGTTCTATTACCGCAAACTTGGGTGATACGCGCACAACGATTACCCATCCCGCAACCACAACGCATTGTCGTGTAACACCTGAAGCTCGCCAAGCTGCCGGAATCACTGACGGCCTAGTGCGTATTGCAGTTGGTCTTGAAAATATCATCGATTTGAAGAGCGACCTGGTTGGCGGACTCAAAAAATAATCAAGTCCACCAGGATAAGCCCATGGGTTTCGCGGACGCTACTCAATTCTGGAATGAACGCTTCAATAAAGAAGAGTTCATTTTTGGAAAAGAGCCCAATGAATATTTGGTTGAGAAAACCCATCAATATCTCAAGCCAAACAATAAAGTTCTTTGTATCGCCGACGGCGAAGGGCGCAATGGTGTTTGGTTAGCGAAGCAGGGAATGCAAGTCATTGGTTTTGATGCGTCTGATATTGCCTTATCCAAGGCAAATCAGTTTGCCAGAGAGAATCAGGTCAAAGTTGAGTATTCATTCTCAGACACAGACAGCTTTGCTTGGCATGCGAATACCTATGATGCAGTCGCAGCTATCTTTATCCAGTTTGCCGATGCACCAATGCGTGAACGCATTTTTCAAAAAGTTTACGAGACGCTTAAACCCGGTGGGATCTTTATTCTGCAGGGATACACACCTAAGCAAATCGAATACAAGACGGGTGGCCCATCTCTTATTGAGCATCTCTATACAGAAGAGCTCATATCTGATCTAGTGAAAGACTTGCAGATCCTAGAGCTTTGCTCTTATGAGAAAGAATTATCCGAAGGCCCAAGACATACTGGAATGTCTGCTTTATTGGGCTTGGTGGCTCAAAAGCAGCCTTAAAGCATACCTACATTTAGCCTAATATTTGGGTATAGAATGTTGTTTATGCAATCTCGCAAAAGATCCCTCACGATTCTTATTTGCCTCTTCTTGATATCTTTTAAAGTAGCGGCTGGCAGCATCTTTATTGATGCTGCTATTGAGCGCATCCAAATGCATCACAGTTCATTTGCTAGTCATGTCTCCGATCAAGGTCATCAAAGTAATGAGCCTGCAGATGGGGAGCAGCAGTCTCATACCCTATTTTTAATGAGTCATGTCACTGCGAATATCAACGATATTGGTATTACTGTTCATTTACCATCAATATCAGAGTTTAAATTTCTAGTAACAAGTCAAGTTTTGTTTACTCAAAACTTCCCGGATTCAGCATTTAAACCTCCCAAAGCTTAAGCCTAATTTTATTAGGTAAGAGACGTCTTGATAGCGTCCTCTTTTTTGCTTATTGGCTGCAATCGCAGTCATATATAGGGAGTCATACCATGTATCAGTTTCTAAAGGCATTGCCATTGGCAATTCTTATTCTATTTGTTTCAGCATGCAGTAGCGTTAAATTAGATGATGCTAATAATGTAGCCACTGTCAACGCTAATAGCTCTTCCTCTTATGATCCGATTAGCGATCCTAAGTCTAGCGTGTATGGCAAGCGTTCAATTTATTTTGAGTTTGATAGCTATACCGTTGATCCGAAGTACGTTTCTACTATCTCTGCTCACGCTTCATATTTAAAGTCTTCGCCCAAGCAAAAAATATCGATGATTATTCAAGGCAATACCGATGATCGCGGGACGGCCGAGTACAACTTGGCTTTAGGTCAGAAACGCTCAGAGGCTGTTAAGAAGGCATTGTTAGCCCAAGGGGTGAGTGAGCTTCAAATTGAGGCAGTCAGCTTTGGGAAAGAAAAGCCAGTCAATTCAGCGCAAACCGAAGCGGCTTTTAAAGAAAATCGCCGCGCTGATTTTGTCTATCAATAAATGAATCGGTTAAAACTATGAAAAATATATTTAAATTAAGCCTATTGTTTATTACCCTCTTGGGTGGTTGTGCCGCAAATAATGCCCCCCTAAACTCCGTACAAGTTGTCAATGGATCTGCGCTAATTTCAAAAGGAGTCCCAGTGCATTCTGCGGATGTAGCAAAGCGACTAAACGACTGTATTATTAAAAGCAACCAAAGTGCAGATGCTTTATTGGTTGATAGTCAGATCATATCTGTTACTAGAAATAATCCCTACGCAAAAGCACTCTTTAGTTCGACTGATAAGTTGACAGATCAGCAGGCCAAGGCATTAGCGAATTATTTGTCTGAAGCTAATGCATGTCGTCCTATTGCGCTAGAGGGGTTAACGCCTGAAATGACATCCCTTTATAACGAATTTTTCAAGAAAATTGACGCCGTCTATGCAGACCTCATTGCTAAAAAGATCTCAATAGGGGTAGCCAATCAAGAAAGGCAGCTACTCATCCAAGATGCTCACATGAGACGTTTAGCCCTTCAGTCTAAAAAGAGCTAAAAGCCATGGCTAGGTATAAATTTCAATGCCGCTCTTGCAAGTTTGAATGCATTAGCGGCATCGGTAGAGAGCTTGGACTACATTCGTCTAGAGTGGCCATGGTCTGTAAATCTTGTGCGACTATCGATACATATACGGTAGCCTACTCAGGCAGTATCAATACTGAAATCAGTATGCCGCCAATTTGCACTTCGTGCCACTCAAGCAGCCACTTGTCAGAATGGGACGGACTTACTTGCCCACATTGCCAAATGAAGATGAGGGCTTTGGGTGGGGATGTTGATGCTGAGAGACCCTTTAAATATTGGTAAAGGAGAATTTAATGACTAGAGATAACAGAACTATAGAAGAGTTATTTGAACAGTTAGGACTCTCGTCTCAAAAAATTCACATTGAGCGATTTATAGAAAGACATCAACTAAAACCTGGGTCTGTTTTATCGGATGCCATCTATTGGGCTCCAGAACAAAAGGCATTTCTAATTGAGGCCAAAGAAGAGGATTCAGAATGGTCTGAGCTTGTTGATCAATTGGCCAATAAGCTTATTAGAAAACCAATCTAACCATCATTTTATTTTCGAACCACTGGACTGGGTTCTGAATAGGTGGGTTCGCCGGAACGATTTTTAGTTAAAACGGCTCTGATGGAAAAAATAAGGGGTATGGAATAGAGAGCCTCCCTTGATGAAATAGTTGTTTCTTTATTTCAAAGTAGTGATTTAGGTGTTTTCCTGGGACTTTTTTTTGCCTCATTCTTTGAGGGCCCATGAAATGTAGATGTTCGTATGATCTAAATCAAATGCATTTTAGTTATTTAGCCTAATAATGATCCTGAGGTAATGGCTTATTTGAGGATCTTTTATACGGGGGTAATGCAAATGAAATGCAATGTCGGCGGGATTGATCGTGTATTACGTATTGCAGTCGGCTTGGTCCTAATAGGATTGGCGGCGAGCAATATTATTGGATTATGGGGCTGGATTGGAATCATTCCATTGGCTACAGGACTATTTAGATTCTGCCCTTTGTATCCCATTCTGGGAATTAATTCCTGCAGTACTGGTTGTAGCGGTGGCGGATGCTGCAAATAAGTTTCTCGTCAATAGGGAGGTACAAATGAAGAAAAAGCCTAGGCCACCTTCTTAAATACTAATTTAAAGCTATTAACTTGCTTCTCTGAATCTTCGTGGGTCATTGATTGGTCTAAGCGGCATAATGTGAATTTTGCCGCTATCAATTTCTAGGTGGGCAATCTCACCTACCTGTAATGACAAGCGCTTTACTTCAGCAGCGGATGCTTCCCAAACCACAGGATGTCGACCCTCAAGGGTGCGCAACTGAATAACGGCAATTTGCCCTAGGGCGCTCATTTGTTCAACTATGACCTCTACCGAGAGTGCGCTCTTATCGGCATGCAGACTCAATCCCTCTGCAGTAATCACCCAGGCTACAGGAGTGTTTGGTGGGATTTTACCTTTATCGACAACATTAAAAATCTGCTGAGAACCATTCCAGGTAAGCTTGCCTGCCGTAAATATGCCTTCAAACTTATTGTTAATGCCAACGAGCTCTGCGACGCGGGAGTTACGAGGACGCTCAAATAAGACTTGTGGCGGTGCAGTTTGTAGACCAACGCCTTGATCGATCACAGTAATTTTGTCGGCCAATAAATCCGCTTCACGCAGATCATGCGTGACTAGCAGAATCGGAATATTTAAATCTTTCCGTAACTCCGCCAGTGTTTTGTAAAGACTTTGACGTGTTGGCGCATCAATCGCCGAGAAGGGTTCATCAAGCAATAGTATTTTCGGGGAGCGTGCCAATGCTCTTGCTAAAGCAACCCGTTGCTGTTGACCACCAGAGAGTTGGTTGGGCATTCGATTGGCGAGTTCGCCGATACCCATGCGCTCCAACCACTGTTGAGCTAGCTTCTTACGCTCAGAAACTTCTAGTAGAGAGTTATACAAAGGAATGCAGACATTCTCAAGTGCAGTTAAGTGTGGAAATAGCGCGTATTGCTGAAATAAAAATCCACAGGAGCGCTCGGCAGGGCTCAGTGATGCGCTAACTCCACCAATCTCGTTTGCTTCAAACCATAACTGTCCATCGCATTCAATTTTGCCAGTATGAGCATTGTTTAAGCCGGCAATCGTACGCAAGGCGGTTGTCTTGCCGCTACCTGAGGGGCCGACTAAAGCGTGCAACTCTCCTGGAGCGCACCCAATATTGAGCTGCAAGGGATTGGGGATCATCTGAGAAATCTTGACCTTAAGCATTAGCCCTCCCATCTCTTGGGGGGTGAAGGATGGCGCCCAAAGACACCATAAGAAAGGGCAATAGCTACTAGCGATGTTCCAAGCAATATTAAGGACAGTAGACCAGCACCAGCAGTATCAAAACTTTGCACCTTGTCATAGATTGCTATCGATACCGTTTTAGTTTCTCCCGGGATGGCACCCCCAACCATGAGAATCACACCGAATTCACCAAGGGTATGTGCAAAGGTGAGAACAGCTGCACTAGTGATGCCGCGCCACGCCAACGGCAATTCAATGAGGCGAAAGATTTGCCAATTAGACAGCCCACTGACTTGTGCTGACTCTAGGATTTCAGGCTGAATTGACTCAAACGCTCTTTGTATTGGCTGAATGGCAAAAGGCAAGTTAACAATGAGGGAGGCTATTAGTATTCCGGTAAAAGAGAATGCTAGTGGAATTCCAAAGAAGCTCTTTCCACCGAAGCCTATTAGAAGGTAGTAACCCAAGACGGTTGGGGGTAGAACCAGGGGAAGTGCAAGCAAGCCCTCAATCCAAGATCTGCCTTTGCGCATCCTTTGAAGTGTGTGGGCTACCCACATCCCAAATGGAATAATGAGGACTAGGGTCCATAGTGCTAGCTTTAGAGATAGAAAAAGGGCATCGATATCAATCACAATTGCATTGTATTGCTATTATTAGATGCCAATATATCCTTAGAGTCCCGCCTAATTAGAAGCGCATGAAAACTATAGAAATCAAAAAAGCCTGGAATGGCAATAGTAATTGCGAAGCATGCTCTATTAGGAGTTCTGCTTTATTTGCCGAGCTCAATGAGGAAGACTTTTCTAAGATTCATAGCCCAATAGATGATTTGAGCTTTGAAGCTCATGCAAATATATATGCTCAAGGAGACTCAGCCCAATCCTTATATACCTTACGTGAGGGATACATTAAATTACTTCACGTTAATTCAGATGGATCAAGTCGAATAATTCGGGTGGTGCTACCTGGAAACTTGTTCGGAATGGAGGCTCTATTGGGTGAGCGTTACGAGCATTCTGCAGTTGCCCTTACGAATGTGCATTTATGCCAAATCCCCAAATCCATCATCTCTTCATTGGGTGAAGAGTCTCCAAGACTTCATCGACAAATAGTTAAGAAATGGGGGGAGGCCTTATCTCAATCTGAGTCATGGTTCTCTGAAATAAATACTGGAAGAATTGAGGTCCGGCTAGCTCGCTTCCTATTGAAGCTTGCTAGAGAGTCTGGGTCCTTTGCTGTTGCTCCCTTATTTAGGCGTGAAGATATGGGACTTATGATGGATGTTAAATTTGAAACGATTAGCAGGGCACTGGCATCCATGTCCGAGCAAGGCCTTATCTCAAATGTTAGCAAGCTTTCTGTCCAAATTCCGAGCATTGATGCGCTGCGTACTTTTTCGGAACGTGGCCTTTAGTTGCCTCTAAAAAGAAAGGCTGCCGAAGCAGCCTTAGCATTTAAAACGAGCTAAATTACGCTTTTTTAGCATAAGCAGAGCACCAACCTTTAGCGGATACTTGCTTGCCAGCAAACAATGGGCAACCACCAGCGGCAGCATCAGATTTGCCCTGGAATAATGCGCAGTTACTGCACTGTTGACCAGCAGCGTACTTGGCATACTTTGCTTTATCTACCTTGGTGGCATCAGACTTATATCCCAATCCAGCAGCTTGTGGATCAGTTTCAGCAACTATTGCTTGAGCTTGTACTTTACCGTTCAAGGCTAAGGTGCAGGCGCCAGCAGCAGACAAAATCATAAATTGACGACGGGTTGGTTTCATATATTTCTCCGGATTAAGTAAAGCATTTATAAATAAGACTGAGTGCAACTAAAAATGTAAAGATAGAAAAAATTTGCTGAATTCTTGGGCCGCTAATCTTTTTTTCAAGAACTTTGCCAATTAACAAACCTACAAGTGAGCCGATAGCAAAGGGGAGTGCAATCGACAAATCTAATATGCCCGTAGCTAAAGATACAAATGCGCCTCCAGCTGAGACTATGGCAAGAACGCCTAATGATGTTGCAACTATCGCCTTCATCGGTAGATCGGTAAATTTTTTAAGCGAAGGAACGATAATGAAGCCTCCCCCGACTCCTAACAATCCAGATAAGAATCCTGCGCATGCGCCAGCAAACATAAGGGATCTAGCGCAGGGGACAGTCCAGATTAATTTACCGATTGACATGTCTAATTGACATGGAGGCGGTTTTCTCAAAAAAGGTGTAGTTCCAGCAATCATTTGCATTGCTTGTATAAACATTCTTGTAGAAACATAAATCAGCACCGCGCTAAACATCAATAGCATTGGCGTATTGGGCGCACGTTGCGCAACCCATAATCCAAGAGGGGAAAGAATCAGGCCAAATACGGCCATAAACATTGCTGCTTTATAGCGCAATACCTTTTCTTTTAAGCCAATCAGGGCTCCGACGCCCGCTGACAGGGCAATCGCACTGAGAGCAATTGGCCCTGCTTCAGAAATTGGCATATGAAAAGCAAATACCAGCAATGGAACAGAAAGTATTCCACCGCCTGCGCCGGTTAACCCCATCAAGACACCAATAAAAATGCCTAAGGCTGGTGCGAGAAAAAAATGCTCCATCACTTAGTTTTCAAATGGTCTTGCTAACCATTCTCTACCCTTGAGCATGGCATTCCAGTAGAGCCAAGGAAGCACATCTTTTTTCAAGATCCACGCAAGCTTGGTCGCCTTTAAAGGATTTATTAACCATGGGAAGGTAGGCAAAAGTTTGCCTCCAAAGCCGAATTCCGCAAGCACAATTTTTCCTCTCTCAACAGTGAGGGGGCAGGAGCCATAACCGTCATATTTGAGAGGCATTGCTAGTTGATTTTTGTGGGCTAATAAGTTTTCGGCAACTACAACAACTTGTTTTCGAGCAGCGGCAGCTGTTTTTGAATTAGGTGATGAGCAGCAATCACCTAGGCCAAATACATTCGGATAGCGAGTGTGTTGTAGTGTAAATTGATCAACCTCAACCCAACCTGATGAGTCGGCTATTGGGCTTCCCTTGACGCAGTCTTGTGGCCCCTGTGGCGGAACTACATGAAGCATATCGAATGATTTTTCTACTTGTGTGGAATTTCCCTCAGCATCTTTTACCGCAAATGTTGCCTTCTTGTTTGGCCCATCAACTGAGATGAGATTGCAATTGAAATTCAATGTGGCGTTATATTTTTTAACGTACTCCATCAGCGGCGGTACAAAATCTACTACACCAAATAAAGCTGCACCAGCATTATTGAGTTCAACTTCTATATTTTTGAGATTGCCTTGTTGTTCCCACTCATAGCAAGATAGATACATTGCTTTTTGTGGTGCACCCGGACATTTAATTGGCATTGGTGGTTGAGTAAAGATTGCTTTGCCAGATTTCATGTTCTTGACTAGCTCCCATGTATAGGGAGAGTAGTCATAACTGTAGTTTGATGTCACACCATTTTTTCCAATAGTGTCTATCAAGCCAGGGATAGCATCCCAATTTGTTTTCAATCCAGTTGCTACAGCGAGATATTTGTATTTGACGGGCTCGCCACGTGCAACATTTACTTCATTAGCATCTGGATTAAAGCCAGTGATTTTGTCCTTAATCCAGGTGACGCCTTTGGGTATAACGTCTTTAGTATTTCTCTTGCTATCTTTGACATTAAATGCGCCCCCACCGACCAAGGTCCAGGACGGCTGATAGTAGTGAACTTCAGATGGCTCTATGACGCCGATTTTTAGCGCTTGATCACGATTTTTCAAGCTTGCAGCAAGCCCTAATCCTGCCGCTCCGCCTCCAGCGATCAGGACATCAAAGACTGCATTCTGTGGCTGATGACTCATCTTTTCTCTCTTTCTATTCAATGGTTATATAGCTGACTTTTCTATATAACTAAAAGTAATACACATATAAGGGTTAGTAATAAGTGTATTTTTACCAGCATTATTAAATAATTGCACCTAGAAAAATTACTTAGGTGAATGAGAGATGAACCCAGTCGTAAAAGGCTTTTTTGATCCAGATACTTGGACGGTTACTTACGTTGTTTACGAGAAAGCGGGTTCTAAATGCATCATCATCGATTCTGTATTGAGCTATGACCCCAAGTCAGGGCGAACCCATACCAAGATGGCGGATCAGGTCGTTGAGTTTGTAAAACAGAATGATCTAAAAACCGAGTGGATTCTAGAAACTCATGCTCATGCAGATCACGTTACTGCGGCGCCTTATCTAAAAACTAATTTAGGTGGCAAAGTTGCCATTGGCGACCACATTTCATTAGTGCAGGGCGTTTTCAAGAGTATTTTCAACTTAGAAAACGCATTTCCAACAGATGGATCTCAATTTGATCATCTTCTCAAAGATGGCGAGGAGGTTCATTTTGGCAATTTGAGTTTCAAGGCGATCTTTGTGCCCGGCCACACCCCAGCCTGTATGGCATATCAAGTCGGCGATGCAATTTTTGTGGGTGACACAATGTTTATGCCAGACGTCGGAACAGCACGCTGTGATTTCCCTGGCGGTGATGCCCATGTCCTCTACCAATCGATGAAGAAAATTTTGAGTTTTCCGTCGCAAACTCGTTTATTCATGTGCCACGACTATCCTCCCAATAATCGTCCCGTTCAATTTGAAACTACCGTTGCGGAACAGAAAAAATCCAACATTCATATGCACGATGGAATTACTGAAGAGCAATTCATCGAAATGCGCACAAAACGTGATGCCACCTTAGAAATGCCCGTTCTGATTCTTCCTGCGATTCAGGTCAATATTCGCGCTGGTGAGTTTCCGCCAAAAGAAGAAAACGGAATTGCATATCTGAAGATCCCGGTGAATGCAGTTTAAGAATTTAAGCAAGAATTCAATTGAAGGAGTGTCGTTGTAATGGCAGATCAAAAACGTAGAGGTCAAATTAAGCAAGCGCCTGAGAACTTTGTTTCTCATGATCTCATTGCTGACCTTAATCAAAATGGTATGGATGATACCCGGCGTGGCTTTATGCGCTCAGGCTTTATGGCTGCAATTGGTGGGGCAGTTGGTTTGGGTTCATCTCTAAATGTATTGGCTGCTGGTGAGGGAGACCCTGCCATTTTAGAGAAGCAAGTATGGCAAACAACACTCGGAAAAAATGTCGCTACGATGCCCTATGGAACGCCATCGATCTATGAGGCAAATTTAATTCGCCGCGAATCTCCTGGTCTCACAAGGGTATCGGCGGCATCTGTTGCGTTCACGCCATTGCAGGGCTTATTCGGAATCATTACACCTAATGGGCTACATTTTGAAAGACAGCATCAGGGCTGGTACAACATTGATCCTGAAAAGCATCGCTTAATGGTGAATGGTTTAGTTAAACACAACCGCGTTTTCACTATGAATGATTTAATGCGCTTGCCATCGGTGTCGCGCATTCACTTTATTGAGTGCGGTGCTAACACAGGTTTGGAGTGGGGTAACGTTGCAGTCCCAACCGTGCAATACACCCATGGCATGCTATCTTGCTGCGAATTTACCGGTGTGCCTTTAGCGGTCCTTTTGGAGGAGTGTGGCGCCGACCTCAAAAAAGGTAAATATCTCTTGGCAGAGGGTGGCGACGGTTCAGGCATGACTCGCACGATTAATCTAGAAGATGTCTTAAATGAAGCGATCGTTGCTTGGGGCATGAACGGTGAGATGTTGCGCCCCGAAAATGGCTTCCCATTACGTTTGGTTGTTCCAGGAGTACAGGGCGTTAGCTGGGTTAAATGGCTCCGTCGCCTAGAGGTCGGTGACATGCCATATGCAACAAAGGATGAGGCTGTGCACTATAACGATTTGATGCCAGATGGTATGGCGCGTCAGTACACATCAATTCAGGAATGCAAATCAGTTATTACAACTCCATCTGGCGGTCAGCAATTACTCGACAAAGGTTTTTATAACGTTAGCGGATTAGCTTGGTCAGGAAGAGGGAAGATTAAGCGAGTTGATGTCTCATTTGATGGGGGCAATAATTGGAAAACTGCTCGTCTTGAAACTCCTGTTTTAAGCAAAGCACTTACTCGATTCAATATGGATTGGGTGTGGGACGGCTCGCCAGCTATTTTGCAGTCGCGTGCTATCGATGACACGGGATATGTTCAGCCGCCTATTAAGATGCTCAGAGATGTTCGTGGCACTCGATCCATTTATCACAATAATGCTATCCAATCATGGAAAGTGGGCGCAAACGGGGAGGTTAGCAATGTTCAAGTTGGCTAAATTTGCAAACTCTGCCTTGTTAGTAGGCGCAACGTTTTTAGTGGTTGGTTCTGTGTGCGCGCAAAATTCAAGCGCACGCTTTCCTGGCATTGGAAGAGATGCAACACCTGCAGAGGTTGCAGCTTGGGATATCGATGTTCGGCCAGACTTTAAAGGTTTGCCTAAAGGCTCTGGTTCGGTAGAAAAAGGTCAGCAAATATGGGAAGCAAAATGTTCAGTTTGTCATGGAACATTTGGTGAGTCTAATGAGATCTTTACTCCGATCATCGGCGGCACAACAGCTGACGATATTAAAACTGGAAGAGTGGCCTCCTTATCGGATAGAAAGCAGCCTCAAAGAACTACTATTATGAAGGTGGCTACGGTATCTTCATTGTGGGATTACATTTACCGAGCAATGCCATGGAATGCTCCTCGTTCGCTCACACCGGACGATACATTTGCGCTGGTAGCTTATTTACTCAGTATGGCTGAGGTCGTGCCTGATGATTTTGTTCTGAGCAATACCAATATTGCGGAAGTACAAAAACGTATGCCAAATCGAAACGGCATGACTTTAAAGCATGGAATGTGGAGTGCAAAGGGCGCCCCAGATGTGCATGCAACCGCTTGTATGAATAATTGCGTCCAATTTGTGCAAATTGGCTCTGAGTTGCCGGACTATGCCCGTAATGCTCACGGGAATATTGCTGAACAAAATCGTCAATATGGCCCATTCCGAGGATCTGACTCCACAAAACCGCCCCTGACTAAGCTGCCCGGTGCTTCTGGTGAAGGCTTAGCCCATGCATCTGAGACGCATGCTGCAAATTCTAAAGGGCCGGAGGCTCTGTTTAAGAATGAAAACTGCTCAGCATGTCACGCACAAAATGCGAAGCTTGTTGGACCATCCATTACCGATATTGCAGCTAAATACCAAGGGCAAAGTGGCGCCTTGGATAAGCTAATGACTAAGGTGAAAAACGGGGGGTCTGGTGTTTGGGGGGCTATACCAATGCCTGCACAAACTCAGTTGTCGGATGAGGACCGTAAGACATTGGTTACTTGGGTGCTTTCCGGAGGTAAATAGGTCTCTCAATTTAAAGTTAATGAGTTATCAGAAAGTAGATAATATATTCACGTAGAAAGCTTAATAAAGGAGTTTTTATGAATCAACAGCGACGTAGTTTATTGAAATATTCAGCCGTCTTTGGATTGATGGCGTCAGCAGGGCTTATTAGCGTTGCGCAAGCGCAAGAGTGGAATAAGGCTGCTTTCGAAGGAAAAGGCTTGGATGATGTATTTAAAATCTTGGGAGCTGGCAGTCCAGATAAGTCAAGCGCTGTTACTTTAAACGCACCTGATATTGCGGAAAATGGTGCTGTGGTTCCCGTTGGAATCACGACGACCTTAAAGGCTGAGCAAATGGCGATCTTAGTCGAAAAGAATCCAAGCTCTCTCGCTGCTCAATTTTTTATTCCCGCCGGAACAGAGCCATTTGTGACTACACGTATCAAGATGGGTCAAACCTCAAATGTTTATGCGCTGGTGAAGGCTGACGGAAAGTGGAGTATGGCCGTCAAAGAAGTTAAAGTCACTTTAGGTGGTTGCGGCGGTTAAGCGCAAATAGCCCGAACGAATCAATTTATTAGTCACTAGATTACAAGAGGAAAATATGTCTGATCCAATGCGCGTTAGAGCAGCTGAAAACGGTGGAATTGTTGATGTAAAAATTTTGATGAAGCACGATATGGAGTCGGGTCAGCGTAAAGACGCCTCAGGGAAAGTTGTTCCTGCATGGCACATTACGACAATCAATGTCAAAGCCAATGGCAAAGATGTTTTGAATGGTCAATTTGGTCCAGCGGTCTCAAAGGATCCGTTTTTGAATTTCAAATACAAAGGTGCAAAGGGTGACAAGATCGTTGTTAGCTGGGTAGATAACAAAGGCGATAAACGCACTGATGAAGCGACCGCTTCTTAATTATCGTTATCAATCAATGCCTTATTGTTCTGAAAGGAAAGCAAATGCAGCGTAAATTCACCTATGGCCTGGCCTTGGGAGTATTGGTGGCAAGTCTGTCAATGTCATCCTCTTTGTTTGCTCAAACAGCAACAGATGAAATTGCAAAATATCGCGAAATGATTGCAGATGGAAACCCTTCAGAGCTTTATGAGGCAGCAGGTGAGGACCTTTGGAAAAAACCAGCGGGCCCAAAAAATGCTACGTTAGAGAAGTGCGATTTAGGTCTTGGTCCAGGGGTGGTGAAGGGCGCAGCAGCCCAATTGCCACGTTACTTTAAGGATACAAACAAGGTTCAGGATCTTGAATCACGCTTAATGACTTGCATGCAAACTTTGCAAGGTCGAAACTCAAAAGAGATGATAGATGCTCCATTTCAGGTTGGGCCAAAGAAAGACATGGAGGCAATTGTTGCTTACGTAGTAACTGCATCCAAGGGTGAGAAGATTAAAGTCAGCACAAATCATCCAAAAGAGAAAGAGATGTATGAGCTTGGTAAGCGGGCGTTTTATTTCCAGGGTGGTCCAATGGATTTCTCATGCGCTTCCTGCCATGGTGAGGATGGCAAGCGTATTCGTTTGCAAGATTTGCCGAACATCACCACTCAAAAGGGTGCCGCATTGGGTTGGGGGTACTGGCCTGCGTATCGTGTTTCTAGCGGTCAATTTTGGACCATGCAGCAACGTCTCAACGATTGTTATCGTCAACAGCGCTTTCCTTTTCCCATATATGCATCTGACTTAACTATTGCTTTATCTATGTATATGGCAAAGAATGCCAATGGCGGCACCGTCGAGACTCCTGGATTAAAGCGCTAATAGATAAGAGACAGAGAAAATGAAAATCAAGAACATTAATTCCCTCTTAGCCTGCACAGGTCTGATGTTGGTATTTGCTCTACCTGTTGGTAGCGCTGTTGCACAACAACAAAATGATCCTAAGTTTAATAAGATGATGAAGGACGGTTTTAGAGCAGAAGGTATTGCTGGTTTAGATCGTATTCAACAAGATGAAACACAAAAGTTTTGCTCGGACCCGGTATTTGCAGGCAGTGTTAAAGGGCAGGCAATGCGTGAAAAGATACAAAAAATCAATATGGATAGCATTAAGCAGCCTTCTGATGGCAAATACATTGGCGACTGGAAGAAGGGTGAAGCAATTGCTCAAAGTGGCCGTGGAGCAACCTGGACCGATAAGGCTGACACCCCAATTGGCGGTGGATGTTACAACTGTCACCAAATTGATAAGAAAGAAATCTCTTATGGAACTATTGGCCCCTCACTATGGAATTACGGAAAGATGCGCGGCAACTCCCAAGAGTTGATTGTGTACACCTGGAACCGAATTAATAACTCTAAGGCTTATAACGCCTGCAGCAATATGCCTCGATTTGCTCACTTCAAACTCTTGAACGAGCAGCAAATTCAAGATCTGATGGCGTTGTTATTAGATCCAGCCTCGCCAGTTAATCAATAAATGAAAGACGGGCCGACAGGCCTGTTTTCACAAGGGGAATCTTTATGTCTTTAAGTCGTCGTGATTTTTTGCAGGCGCTTGCTTTTGCTTCAGCTGGCGGCATGGCTTTACAATCTAATTTTGCAGGCGCACAAGTTGCCGCCCAAAAGTTTTATGATTTACCAAAGTTTGGTAATGTGCATCTCTTGCATTTTACTGACTGTCATGCTCAATTGTTGCCAATTTATTTCCGAGAGCCTAATGTAAATTTGGGTATTGGCGCACAAGAGGGAAAGACTCCTCACTTGGTTGGTGAATATTTCCTCAAGGCAAATGGTATAGCGCCGGGCAGTCGCGATGCTCACGCTTTTACCTATTTAGATTATGTAGCCGCAGCTCAGAACTACGGCAAGATGGGCGGATTTGCTCATATGGCAACGCTAATAAAGCAATTAAAGGCCGGGCGTCCAGGCGCACAACTGCTAGATGGGGGAGACACTTGGCAGGGTTCTGGTACCGCACTATGGACCAATGGTCAAGATATGGTTGATGCAGCATTGACTTTAGGTG
Source organism: Polynucleobacter sp. TSB-Sco08W16 (assembly GCF_018687455.1). Taxonomy (NCBI): domain Bacteria; kingdom Pseudomonadati; phylum Pseudomonadota; class Betaproteobacteria; order Burkholderiales; family Burkholderiaceae; genus Polynucleobacter; species Polynucleobacter sp. TSB-Sco08W16. The sequence continues at coordinate 1,075,380 of NZ_CP061291.1, read as the reverse complement.
TTGATGTCATGACGCCTCACTGGGAGATGACTCTTGGTGAAAAGCGTGTTATGGAAATTGTGAATGGTGACTTTAAGGGCAAGGTTTCATTTATTGCTCAGAATATTAAAACTTCAGATTTCGGGGATATGGTTTTTAACCCCTATGTGATGAAGAATATGAATGGCGTACAAGTTGCCATCATTGGTCAAGCTTTCCCATATACACCGATTGCCAATCCTCGTTACTTCACCCCGGATTGGACCTTTGGAATTCAGGAAGAAAATCTTCAAAAGACCATTGATGAAGTGAAGACTAAGGGTGCCAAAGTGGTGGTACTTTTATCACATAATGGTATGGATGTGGATTTGAAGATGGCATCACGTGTCAGTGGTTTGCATGCTATTTTAGGTGGCCATACCCATGACGGCGTTCCAGTTCCCGTACAAGTGAAGAACCGCGGTGGCATGACCTTGGTAACCAATGCGGGTTCAAACGGCAAATTTTTGGGCGTTTTAGACTTCGATGTAAAAGGCGGAAAGCCAGTCGACTTCCGTTATAAGCTCTTGCCAATTTTCTCGAATATGATTCCCGCTGATCCAACGATGTCAAAGTTGATCGCTAAGGTACGTGCTCCATACGAGGCAAAGTTAAATGAAAAATTAGCCACTACTGATGGCTTGCTTTATCGCCGAGGCAATTTCAACGGTAGCTTTGATCAATTAATTTTAGATGGGCTAATGTCTCAAAAGAATGCTGAGATTGCCTTTTCGCCAGGCTTCCGCTGGGGGACAAGTTTGCTGCCAGGTCAAGCCATTACTCGCGAAAATTTGCTTGATCAGACAGCAATTACCTATCCTTACACTACCGTGACTAGTATGACGGGTGAGACTATCAAAACCATATTAGAAGACGTCGCAGATAATTTATTTAATCCCGATCCTTATTATCAGCAAGGTGGTGACATGGTCCGTGTAGGTGGTATGCAATACACCATTGATCCTGTTCAGGGCGCTGGTAATCGCATTTCTGATATGCGCTTAAATGGTAAATCGATTGAAGCTAGCAAGACTTACAAGGTGGCGGGATGGGCGCCCGTTAGTGAGGAGGCCAAGAATGCTGGTGGTGAACCTATATGGGATGTGATTGAACGTCATCTCAAAGATGTAAAGGTTGTGAAAGCCGTCAAACTAAATGAGCCGGTGATAAAAGGCGTGTCCAATAACCCTGGTATGGCGCCAATCTAAATCTTTAATAGAAAGTGATTGAGATGAAAAGAGTCCTTAGCTTAATATTTGTAACTTTGCTTGCCATCGGCTTTAGTTCGGGTGTTCTTGCGCAAAAATCGGGGGCAACAAAAGTTGTTTATCACATCGATGATGCTGAAACTCAAGGTCTCAAGGGATTGCGTAATATTCGTAATCACTTAGATACCTCGCCCGATACAACGATCATCGTTGTCACTCATGCCAATGGCGTTGATATGCTGATGGAAGGTAGTAGGGATAAAAAAAATAATGTTGAGTATGCTCCATTAATTGGAGCATTAAAGTCTCGTGGCGTAAAGTTTGAGGTATGTGAAATTACTCTGAAGAATCGCAACCTCAAGAAAGATCAATTCATTCTAGATGCGGACTTTACGCCATCAGGCGTAGTTCGGGTGGCTGATCTTCAATATAAAGATGGCTTTGCCTATATCAAGCCATAGCGATTGATTGAAATGATTCGTTTTGTGAGAAATTTTCTGGGGATCCTTATGGGGTCCCTTATCTTTTCGGGCATCAGCTATTCTCAGGCAGCTTCATTACCTGACAATGTTCTTATAAAGCCAGTTCAAGTAGCGCCGCATACTTATTTTGTTCAAGGTCGTCCAGAAATGGGGAGTAGCGCCAACCAAAACTTCATTTCCAATGCAGGTTTTGTCGTTACTTCTGGTGGTGTGGTTCTAGTTGATGCGTTAGGGTCGCCTATTCTTGCGCAAAAACTAATTTCTGAAATTAAGAAAATTACAAATCAAAAGATTGTTGCGGTAATTGTGAGTCACTATCACGCAGATCATGTTTATGGACTGCAAGAGTTTAAGAAGATTGGCGCTAAGATTTACGCACAAGGTGAGGGCAGAAATTACCTATCATCAGAAACTGCTAAACAGCGATTGATAGCCTCCCGTGTAGATTTTGCCCCTTGGGTTAATGAAGAAACCAAGTTGATTCCTGCAGACGTTTGGATTGACCAAAAAAGTAAACTCAATATAGGGGGTGTAGAGTTTTTAATTAATCGCGTAGGCCCTGCCCATGCCCCAGAGGATTTAATGGTTTATGTGCCCTCGGAAAAGGTATTGTTTGCGGGTGATTTAGTTTTTAGGGGGCGCATCCCCTTTGTAGGTAACGCAGACAGTAAGGGGTGGTTGCTTGCCTTGGATGAAATTGAGAAACTCAATCCTAGTGTTGTGATTCCTGGTCATGGAGCATATTCGGCAAAGCCAACTGAAGATATAACCTTTACTAGAGCCTATCTCAAATATTTACGCGAATCCATGTCAGCTGCGGCGCTCAATATGGACCCCTTTGAGGATGCGTATCAGCATACAGACTGGTCTGAATATGAGGGAATGCCTTTATTCAGAGCTGCTAATCGCATGAATGCCTACAATGTCTACCTATCGATTCAGGCTGAATAGGGGCGAAATTAGTAACTTGGCTCTAAAATGGTGGTTTATGTCTTAAAGCACTGATTTGCAATGAAATTCGCCGCATTGATTCGTAAACCTCTTGCCTTGGCCATTTTTGGCTTAAGCGCAAACGTTTTTGCGAGTCTAAATCTCGAAAATGGTAAAGACATTGACCAGACTAAGTGTTATTCCTGCCACGCAAAGAAATCAGGGTTTGGTAATGGCGACATGATTTATACCCGTGGCGATAGCAAGGTGAGGTCAATGGCTAATTTGAAGAAAATGGTTGGGCTTTGCAACACTGAACTGCGTTTAGATCTTTTCCCAGAAGATGAGGTCGATGTTGCAGCCTATCTTAATCATCAGTTTTATAAATTCAAACCTTAATTATTGGATATGGGCCCCATGGAAGTCGTTGATATTCACTCGTTAGGTAGGTCCGTCCTTTGGGCCACTTTTGCCATTACTTTTACTCTTGGCGCGGTGATGCAGAAAACTGGATTTTGTAGCATGGGCGCCATATCTGATGTATTCATTGTTTCCAGCTGGAATCGATTAAGGCAGTGGTTTTTGGCAATTGGAGTGGCTATTTTAGGGTTTACATTCCTGTCTCATTTTGGGTTAATTGATTCTCTTAAGACCATCTATACCAGCAATAAGTTTCTTTGGCTCTCTACTTTGGTTGGTAGCATCATGTTTGGTTTTGGAATGGTGCTGGCATCAGGCTGTGGCAGTAAGACCTTGGTTCGTATTGGTGGTGGAAATTTAAAGTCTGTCATTGTCTTTATGGTCTTGGGTTTAACAGCTTATATGACCTTGCGCGGATTTTTAGGGGTTATTCGCATCAACACTCTAGACACAGTATTTATTACATTTGCTACATCACAAGACCTGCCAAGTTTGCTGGCCACTCCTCTTGGGATTGAAAGGGCAAATCTGCATTTAATCCTTGGTCTGATTATTGGTTGTGCGTTCATCGCTTATGCTGTTTCCAGTAAAACTTTTAGAACTGCAGAAAATCTTTTCGCTGGCATTGCCGTTGGCTTAGCAATTACTGCTGTTTGGTGGGTATCTGGCAGCCTTGGTCATGTGGCGGAGGATCCTAATACGCTTGAAGAAGTATTTCTATTAACAAATTCTGGCAAGATGGAAAGCCTTTCTTTTGTTGCGCCATATGCTTACTCATTAGATTGGTTAATGATGTACAGCGATACTTCTAAGGTTCTGACGATTGGTATTGTTGCGTTAGTGGGAATGATTTTGGGATCCGCAACAGTCTCTCTCCTTACCAAAACTTTTCGTTGGGAGTCATTTCGTAATACCGAAGATACGGCTAACCACTTGTTGGGTGCTGCGCTCATGGGTTTTGGTGGTGTTACTGCCTTGGGTTGCACTGTAGGGCAGGGGCTCAGTGGCATATCCACCCTTGCTCTTGGCTCCATATTGGCTTTGCCTGGTTTTATATTGGGTGGATACCTTGGTGTTCGCTACCTTCAACTGCGCTTAGCTCCTAACCCCTGTGCTTGATAACTCTGGAATAACTCATGCAAATTGACTGGCTCTCATTTACTCCCATTCCTTCTTTATTAGGTGGAATGATTTTAGGTGTTGCAGCCGCTCTTTATGTGCTATTGCATGGACGTATTTTAGGTATCAGCGGAATTGTTTCTGGCTTGCTCAAACCCCAGCAAGGTGATCGAGCTTGGCGAAGTGCTCTTGTCTTAGGTCTTCTCTCTGGGCCAGTCATCGCCGCTTTGTTCTTTGATATCCGCCCCATTATTGAAGTAGATGCTGATTGGTTTGCAATTTTAGTTGCTGGGTTTTTGGTAGGTTTAGGCGCTCAGTATGGATCGGGTTGCACAAGTGGCCATGGAATTTGTGGTTTATCTAGGCTATCACCACGCTCACTGATAGCAACGCTGTCATTTATGGGTGCTGGATTTCTGACTGTATATGTCTTGCGTCATGTGATCGGGGCATAAGATGAGAAAACATTTTGGCCTCTTGAGTCAGTATGCAATTGGCGTACTTTTTGCCTGGGGATTGATTATTTCTGGGATGACAAATCCCCAGAAGATTTTGGGATTCCTTGATCTAGCAGGTCTTTGGGATCCATCCCTGATATTTGTCATGGTCGGCGCGGTCATTGTTGGTCTCGCTGGCTTTTATGTTGTCAGCAAAAGAACAGAGACCTTTTTTGGTGGTGCTTTGCACATACCTAGGCGACGTGACATCACTAAACCTCTGGTGATTGGCAGTCTTATATTCGGTGCTGGCTGGGGTATTGCTGGCTTTTGCCCAGGCCCGGCGATTGTTGCTTTGGGTGCAGGACAGCTCAAGGCGCTGGTATTTCTGATTGCCATGTTGGCTGGCATGGAGTTCTGCGACCGCTTCTTAAGTGCGCATAAAAATACTGCCTAGTTCGGCCTGATTTAGAATCAAACCTAAATTTTGATTAATTCCTAGCTGAAGAGGGTGCAATGAGTCTTCCTATTACTTGTCATAACGATCATTTCGGCACTCTTGGCCAGATTGATCCCAGTCATTTAGCTGAAATTGCTCAGCAGGGCTATAAAAGCGTTATTAATAATCGTCCCGATGGTGAGGGTGGCCCCGATCAACCAAGCAGTGCCAGCATTCAAGCTGAGGCAGAGAAGTTAGGTTTGAACTATGCCTATTTACCAGTTGTGCCTAGTGCTATGACAGTTGAGCAGGTACGAGAAATGGCGCGTTTATTAAAAACGATGCCTGGTCCAGTGCTGGCATTTTGTCGCTCTGGTGCGCGCTCAAGCAATCTGTATCAACTTGCATTGCAAGTGAAATAAAGCACCAGCACTCAATCGTAATGCGCATCACCATTCCTGAAGAACGTAAGCTAGTTCATGAAATGATCATGCCAATTCGTTGGGGTGATATGGATGCATACTGTCATGTCAATAACACCGTGTACTTTCGGTATATGGAGCAAGCGCGTGTTGAATGGATTACCTCTATGGGTTATGACGTAGCTCCCGGTCGTGAATCCATGTTGATGATGAATGGCTTCTGCAATTTCTATAAACAGCTCCCTTATCCTGGAGAGTTGATTCTGAAAACCTCGATTGGTGTTATTGGTAGAACCAGTATGGATGTCTACACCAGCATGGCTTTGGTGGCTACGCCTGATGAAGAGGTGGCAATTGGTGGTGCAACTATGGTGTGGGTAGATCTGACTACCAATAAATCCGCACCTTGGCCCGAGCATATTTTGCAGAAGATTGTCTAACCCTGCGGTATGCAACCTAGCAATCCACACATTCTTAAGCTAGATCAATTTCTATCAGAGTTAGATCGCTTTGATCTCATTATTGATGTGAGGTCTCCTGCTGAGTTCGCTCTAGACCATATACCGGGTGCAGTGAATTTCCCCGTTCTCGATAATGAAGAGCGCGCGAAGATCGGCACACTATACAAACAAGTTTCACCATTTGCTGCAAAGAAATTAGGCGCTGCTTTGGTTTCTCGTAACATTGCGAACCATCTTGAAAATAATTTTCTCGAGCTGCCGCGTGAATGGCGACCTCTCATTTATTGCTGGCGTGGTGGCGAGCGAAGCGGGGCGTTTACACACATCCTCAACCGCATTGGCTGGAAAGCCATGCAACTAGAAGGTGGTTACCAAGGATTCAGGCGCACTGTGATTGATGGTCTTGAGGAGGCTGCTCAGCAGTTTTCCTTCCAGGTAGTTTGCGGCATGACCGGAAGTGGCAAAACCAGAATTCTTCAAGAGGCCCAAAAGCTAGGCGCCCAAGTCTTGGATTTAGAGGCTTTAGCCATTCACCGTGGTTCCGTGTTGGGTAATGAGCCTAACATCGAACAACCTTCGCAAAAAGGTTTTGAGACTGAGCTTTGGAATACTCTGCGCTCTTTGGATCCCTCTAAGCCTGTACTCGTGGAGTCAGAAAGTAAGAAGGTAGGCGGTGTTCATATCCCCGATGCCTTGATGGAAAAGATTCGCAATGGCGCTTGTATTGAGTTGAGGTCAAGCACTCAAACGCGAGTGTCATGGCTCATGCGTGAATATCATCACTTCTTGAGCGATGCTGATAACTTTAAAAGCAAGCTTGCTTTGCTAACAGCGCATTATGGAAAAGTCCAAATTGCCAAATGGAATGATGCCATTGATGCAGGTAGGTTTCCAGAACTAGTGGAAGAGTTATTGGTCAAGCACTATGACCCATCCTACCAGTCTTCGATTGTGCGTAATTTTCCTCAATACAAGATTGAGCACTTTGTCCTGCTAGAGGATGATAGTGACAACGCCTTTGCCAAGGCGGCAAAGGCTATTGTCGATAAGCTAAAAGCTTAATCAGCTAAAAGCCTGTATTCCTGTTTGTGCACGACCCAAAATCAGGGCGTGAATATCATGAGTGCCCTCGTAGGTGTTTACAACCTCTAAGTTCATCATGTGCCGAACGACACCATACTCGTCAGAGATGCCGTTGCCGCCGTGCATATCACGCGCCATACGGGCAATGTCTAAAGATTTTCCGCAAGAATTACGTTTCATGATGGAGGTAATTTCAGGAGCAGCAATGCCTTCATCTTTCATGCGACCTAAGCGCAGGCATCCTTGCAATGCCATGGTGATCTCAGTTTGCATATCAGCTAACTTCTTTTGAATGAGTTGATTGGCGGCTAATGGCCTACCAAACTGTTTACGATCTAAGGTGTATTGACGTGCTGCATGCCAGCACCACTCAGCAGCACCTAATGTGCCCCATGAAATTCCGTAGCGAGCAGAGTTCAAACAAGTGAACGGACCCTTTAAGCCGGAAACTTCGGGGAATTCGTTTTCGGCGGGGACGAATACTTCATCCATCACGATTTCACCGGTGATGGAGGCGCGCAGACCCATCTTGCCACTGATTTTTGGGGCGCTTAAGCCTTTCATACCCTTTTCAAGGATATAGCCACGAATGACTCCTTCATCATTTTTAGCCCACACTACAAATACGTCGGCAATTGGAGAATTTGAGATCCACATCTTTGAACCCGTCAAAGAAAAGCCGCCGGGAACTGTCTTAGCGCGAGTAATCATGCCGCCAGCATCAGAGCCATAGTTTGGCTCAGTCAAGCCAAAGCATCCGATCCACTCGCCACTGGCCAATTTAGGCAGGTACTTTTGTTTTTGCGCTTCTGTGCCAAATTCGTTAATTGGAACCATGACCAATGAGGATTGCACGCTCATCATGGAGCGATAACCGGAATCTACGCGCTCGATTTCACGGGCAACCAATCCATAAGAAACATAATTTAAATTTGAGCCACCGTATTGCTCGGGGATGGTGATGCCTAAAAGGCCAAGCTCACCCATTTCGCGAAAGATGGCTGGGTCGGTAGTTTCATTACGATAGGCATCTTGAATACGCGGCATTAAACGGCCTTGGGCATATTCTGCAGCTGCATCACGAATCATGCGCTCGTCTTCGGTTAACTGTGTATCGAGGAGAAGTGGGTCTTCCCAATTGAAGCTGGCTTTACTCATGGTTTTTGCTCATCCTGTCATAAATTTTGCCTGCATCCTGCGTAATTTCAGGAATGCAGATATTCTTCTTTCTATTATCCATTTTTCTAGACTTATGGACTCACCAAGACGTCACCATCGCTATTACGACCTGATTCTGGCTGCCTTTGTGGTTGTTCTCCTGTGCTCGAACTTTATTGGGGCAGGGAAGGCTGCCGTAGTCGACCTGCCTTATTTTGGACAGGTACCTTTTGGTGGCGGTATCTTGTTCTTTCCCATCTCTTATTTCTTTGGCGACATCCTGACTGAGGTCTATGGCTACGCGTATGACCGTCGAGCCGTATGGGCTGGTTTTGCAGCCTTGGCATTTGCGGCGATCATGGCGCAAATTGTGATTGCCTTACCGGTTGCGCCTGGGGCCTATATGGCGAACTATCAACAAGGCCTAGAGACTGTTTTTGGAAACTCTTGGCGTATTGCCCTGGCCTCAATGTTTTCTTTCTGGTGCGGCAGTTTTGCCAATAGCTTTGTATTGGCGAAGATGAAGATATGGACTCAAGGCCGCTTCTTATGGATGCGCACTATTGGATCAACCGCAGTAGGGGAGTTGGTGGACTCCTCATTCTTTTATATGCTCGCTTTCTACGGTCTATGGCCTACCCATGAGGTTATTCAGGTGGCTTTAGCTCAATACGTCCTGAAAACAGCCTGGGAGATCCTAGCTACGCCCTTGACCTACTGGGTTGTGAATTTCCTCAAGCGTAAAGAAAATGAGGATTATTACGATATTCATACGAATTTCACGCCATTTCGGGTCAAACTCTAATCAGTTCCTGATTTCAGGCTTTCCCCGCCCTAAACCGTTAAAATAACGGTCTTTGCCCCCAGTCTAGGGGGTATCTATTGAATTGAATTTCAGAAAGCTAGAAAACATCCGTGCTGTCCGCATCTAATATCACCATGCAGTTTGGGGCAAAGCCTCTGTTTGAAAATATCTCCGTGAAGTTTGGTGGCGGTAATCGTTATGGCCTCATTGGAGCAAACGGTTGCGGTAAATCTACCTTCATGAAAATTCTGGGTGGCGAATTAGAGCCCACCAGCGGCAACATCAGTCTAGACCCAGGTGTTCGTCTAGGTAAATTACGTCAAGATCAATTCGCATACGAAGATGTGCGTGTTCTGGATGTAGTAATGATGGGTCACGAAGAAATGTGGAAAGCTGCTGCTGAGCGCGATGCGATCTATGCAAATCCAGAAGCGACTGACGAAGACTATATGAAGGCTGCAGAGCTCGAAGGTAAGTATGCCGAGTACGGTGGCTATACCGCAGAAGCAAAAGCAGGCGAGTTGTTATTAGGAATTGGTATTCCAATCGAACAGCACAATGGTCTGATGAGCAATGTTGCCCCTGGTTGGAAGCTCCGCGTATTGCTTGCTCAAGCCTTGTTTTCAGATCCAGATGTTTTGCTCTTAGACGAGCCAACCAATAACTTGGATATTCACTCTATCCATTGGTTAGAAGACATTCTGAATCAGATTAAAAGCACCATCATTATCATTTCCCATGATCGCCACTTCTTGAATGAAGTCTGTACGCATATGGCTGATATGGACTACGGAACACTCAAGGTCTATCCAGGCAACTACGACTCCTACATGCTTGCCTCTGTACAGGCAAGAACGCAACAACTTAGTTCTAACGTGAAGGCCAAAGAAAAAATTGCTGAATTGGCTGCTTTCGTAGCCCGCTTCTCGGCAAATGCTTCTAAGGCGCGTCAAGCAACTTCACGCCAACGTCAGTTAGAGAAGATTGAAATCGTAGAAGTAAAACCTTCATCACGTCAAAACCCATTTATTCGTTTTGATACTGAGAAAAAATTGCATAACATGGCAGTAGAGTGCAATGCGCTTACCAAAGCCTATGACCGTGTGATCTTTAAAAACTTCAAGCTCGGTGTTCGTGCTGGTGAAAAAATTGCCATCATTGGTCAGAACGGTGCTGGTAAGACAACACTTCTTAAAACTATTCTGAGTAAGCGCTTTGACGGTATCGCTGCTGATAGTGGCGATGTGAAGTGGGCTGAGAATGCTAACGTTGGTGTTATGCCACAAGACAATACTGAGATGTTCGCAAAAGACGAATTGCTCATGGATTGGATGAATAACTGGCGCAACACTGGCGATGACGATCAAGTAATCCGTGGTACCTTAGGACGCCTTTTGTTCTCCGGTGATGACATTGGTAAGTCCGTTAAGGTTCTCTCCGGTGGTGAAAAGGGTCGCATGATTTGGGGCAAGTTAATGCTCCAGAAATATAACGTCCTAGCAATGGACGAGCCAACCAATCACATGGATATGGAGTCGATTGAGAGCTTGCAAATCGCTCTTGAAAAGTTCGACGGCACTCTCATCTTTGTTTCTCACGACCGTGAGTTTGTTTCTGCTTTGGCTAATCGCATCTTGGAAGTCAAGATGGATGGCACTATCGTTGATTATTCTGGAACTTATGAGGAATACTTAAGAAGCCAGGCTTTGGCTGGATAAATCAGTTAATGCAGTGAAGTGAGTTAAAAAATAAGCCCATCAAATGGGCTTATTTTCTTTAGCTTGTCGCTGAAAACGGGTTGCCGTTCCATCCTCGCGAATACGCTTCCAAACAGAAGCCTTTTCTTCGTCCGAGAAAAAGACCCAATTGCTCACCTCATTTAAAGTACGGCCACAGCCTTGGCAAACCTCATCGTATAGAGTCGTGCAGACGCCAATACAAGGAGAATCAGATTCGTCATCTCCAGTAGAGAGTGAGAGTGAGCCGTTTTGTGATGCTTGATTGTTATTGCTTCCAGAATTCATGGGAGTACTTTAGTCGATTTCAGCGGACTATGCTCGGCGAGCTCATCAACATAAGCCCCAATGCCTTGGTGCTCACGTTCTAGGAAATGAGCAATCGCCTTTGAAAACCTAGGGTCTTTAATTAAATGGGCAGATCGGATTGTGGTTGGCAAGAATCCTCGCGCCATTTTGTGTTCACCTTGCGCACCGCCTTCAAAGGTTTGAATGCCTTCTTTAATGCAGTATTCAATCGCTTGGTAGTAAGCAGTTTCAAAGTGTAAACAGGGCACATGTTCTAGCGCACCCCAATATCTGCCATAAACCTTAGATGATTGTTTATCCACCAACAGTAGGGAGGCGGCAATAGATATCCCGTTACGCTCAGCAATAATGAGGTGCAAATTGTTTGGAATTCTTTTGGCTAATAGCTTGAAGAATGACGCATTTAGATATGGGCTTGATTGATGCTCTAGGTAAGTATTTTGATAGCAATCGAAAAAGAATTCCCAATCTTGATCTTTGGAGTCTCCTCCGGGAACATGCCTAAATGAAATTGCTTCCCTTGCAACCTGTTCTCGTTCACGACGAATATTCTTGCGACGCTTCATCGTTAATATTGATAGAAACTGTTCAAAGCTCTGAAAATTTTGGTTGTGCCAATGAAACTGCACAGAATCTCTTAGCAAGAGGCCTTGTTCCCTGAGAAATTCCGCTTCATCCGTCATAGGAAACAAAATATGTGCAGAAGAGAGATCGTTATCTGTCATCAAGGATTTCAGTCCGCCGAGGAGTGCTTTCTGAATCTCGAGCGCATTGCATTGTGGTGCGCTCAAAATACGCGAACCCTGTACAGGCGTAAACGGAATGGCGCATAGTATCTTTGGGTAATAATTCATGCCTTGCTGCTCGTAGGCTTGTGCCCAAGACCAGTCAAAGACAAACTCACCATAGGAATGTTGTTTTAAGTACAGAGGCATTGCGCCTACCAACTGCTTGCCTTGCCTCAGAACGAGATGTGCCACTTGCCATCCTGTATTGCCGCCAACACACCCGGTCTCCTCAAGAGAGCTTAAGAACTCATGTGTGAGAAAAGGGCCCGCGTCACAGGTGAGCAGGGTATTCCAATCTGAAGCAGATACATCCGATAGGCTATCGAGAATTTCTAGATGAAACGTATCTGAGCTTGTCACTTTAGCGCTGAATTAATTCAATTTTGTAACCGTCTGGGTCGGTTACAAAGGCAATGATGGTGTCGCCACCCGCAACCGGGCCTGCTTCACGCGTGACATTTCCGCCGGATGCTTTAATTTTGTCGCAGGCCGCATAAGCATCAGAAACACCGATGGCGATATGACCATAGGCGGTACCTAAATCGTAAGAATGAACTCCATGGTTATAGGTCAACTCAATCTCTGCTTGCCCATCGGCATTACCTTTGCCAAAGCCAACAAAGGCTAAGGAATATTTTTGCTCTGGGCGCTCGGTAGTGCGCAAAAGATTCATACCGAGCACTTTGGTGTAAAAATCAATCGAGCGCTGGAGATCTCCAACGCGCAACATTGTGTGTAGCATCATCATGGCTTACATTGCACCATAGTTGGGGCCACCACTGCCTTCAGGCGTCACCCAAACAATATTCTGGCTTGGATCTTTAATGTCACAGGTTTTGCAATGGACGCAGTTTTGTGAATTGATTTGTAAACGTGGCTGACCATCTGCTTCAACGTACTCATAAACACCAGCAGGGCAGTAGCGTTGCTCAGGCCCTGCATAGGTTTTGAGATTCAAGCTAACTGGGATTGCCGCATCTTTTAGAGTGAGATGAATCGGTTGATTCTCGGCATGGTTCGTATTAGAGATAAACACGGAAGACAGGCGATCAAAGCTGATCTTACCGTCGGGTTTGGGATAGTCAATCGGTTTGTGCTGGGCTGCGGGCTCCAGGCACTCGTGATCAGCATGCTTGAGGTGTACTGTCCAAGGCATATTGCCACCCAATACCTTTTGCTCCAATCCAACCATCAGGGTGCCGATATATAAACCTTTAGACATCCACGGCTTGAAATTGCGCGCTTGATTTAGTTCGGTATGTAACCAGCTATTTTGGAAAGCAGTTGGGTAGCCGGCCAAGACATCGGCAGAGCGATTGTCATTGAGGGCCGATACTGCTGCTTCTGCAGCTAGCATGCCAGTTTTAATGGCGGCATGACTGCCTTTAATACGTGAAGCATTTAAGAAGCCAGCATCACAACCAATCAATGCACCTCCTGGAAACGCCATTTTTGGAAGACTATTTAATCCGCCCGCGGTGAGCGCACGTGCGCCATATGCAATACGTTTGCCACCTTCAAAAGTTTCACGAATTTTTGGGTGCAACTTATAGCGTTGGAATTCTTCAAAAGGAGAAAGGTAGGGATTCTTATAAGACAGTCCAACAACCAAGCCCACAGCAACCTTGTTATCGCCAAGGTGATACAAGAATGAGCCGCCATAAGTATCGCTCTCTAAGGGCCAGCCAGCGGTATGAACCACCAGGCCAGGCTTACTCTTAGAGGGCTCTACCTCCCACAACTCTTTGATCCCAATAGCGTAGCTTTGTGGATCGGCATCTTTATCTAAGCCAAACTTAGCAATGAGCTGCTTACCTAGATGTCCGCGAGAGCCTTCGGCAAAGAGGGTGTACTTACCGCGTAACTCCATACCCAATTGAAATTGATCGGTAGGATTCCCCTCTTTATCCAAGCCCATAGACCCAGTGATAACACCGCTAACTGCGCCTTGCTCGTTATACAAAATATCTGCTGCAGGGAAGCCTGGAAAAATTTCTACGCCAAGTGCTTCGGCTTGTTCACCCAACCAACGAGTCACATTGGCCAAGCTCACAATAAAGTTGCCCTCATTCTTAAAACAGTGTGGCAGCATCCAATTAGGAACTTGATAAGAATTATCGGAAGTTAAAAACAGAAATTGATCTTGTGTCACTTCAGTATTCAGTGGGGCGCCCATTTCTTGCCAGTTCGGAAAAAGCTCGGTGAGTGCTTTAGGGTCCATGACAGCGCCAGACAGAATATGGGCGCCGATTTCTGAACCCTTTTCTAAAACACAAACGCTGATTTCTTTGCCTGAATCATGAGCAAGTTGTTTGGCCTTGATGGCAGCAGCGAGGCCAGCAGGTCCACCCCCAACAATGACCAGGTCGTAATCCATGGATTCCCTGGGTCCAAATTGTTCTAGTAGCCGCTCCTGATTCATGCAATTTCTCCGAGATTTCTTAAAAAAGAGGGTATTTCAGCCTTGATAGTTTAGTTCTAACTCCCAAAAACCAATTTAGTGCCGAGACACCCTAGGCTATAGGATCTAAGGCGTTATGATTACTTTTTTACCTTTTTTTGGCAATCTTAGGACAAAAGTTATGAATAAAACTTACCCATCGGCAGTCGATGCCCTGCGGGACATCTTAAAAGACGGACAAAAACTGGCTGTCGGCGGTTTTGGTCTTTGTGGTATTCCTGAGGCGCTCATTCAGGCGGTGAAAGATCTCGGCGCACAGAATTTGACTGCTATTGCGAATAACGCTGGTGTAGATGGATTTGGCTTGGGGCTTTTATTGAATTCCCGTCAAGTCAAAAAGATGATTGCCTCATATGTAGGTGAGAACAAAGAATTTGAGCGCCAGTTTTTAGCAGGTGAGTTGGAATTGGAATTCACACCACAAGGCACCTTGGCTGAAAAATTACGCGCTGGAGGCTGCGGCATTCCAGCGTTCTATACCAAGACTGGTGTTGGAACATTGGTAGCTGAAGGTAAAGAGGTAAAAGAATTCGATGGTGAAAAATACATCATGGAGCGCTCTATTGTTTCCGATATTTCTTTAGTGAAAGCATGGAAAGCAGATAAGTCAGGAAACTTAGTCTATCGCTACACTGCACGTAACTTCAATCCTGTTGTGGCAATGGCTGGCAAGATTACAGTTGCCGAGGTGGAAGAGATTGTGGAAAACGGTCAACTCCATCCAGACGAAATTCATACTCCGGGCATTTATGTACATCGCCTGGTGCTTCACAAAACGC
Source organism: Polynucleobacter sp. TSB-Sco08W16 (assembly GCF_018687455.1). Taxonomy (NCBI): domain Bacteria; kingdom Pseudomonadati; phylum Pseudomonadota; class Betaproteobacteria; order Burkholderiales; family Burkholderiaceae; genus Polynucleobacter; species Polynucleobacter sp. TSB-Sco08W16. Next base: position 1,060,325 of record NZ_CP061291.1, on the reverse strand, counting down.
CAGAGAAGCGCATTGAACAGCGCACTATGACTGCAAAAGCTTAATTTAGGAAGATCGATATGCCTTGGACAAGAGATGAGATGGCAGCACGTGCTGCTAAAGAATTAAAAGATGGCTATTACGTCAATCTTGGTATTGGTATGCCTACTCTGGTAGCCAACCATGTACCAAAAGATATGGAAGTGTGGCTTCAATCTGAAAATGGTTTGCTGGGCATTGGCCCATTTCCCACCGAAGAAACCATTGATGCTGACTTAATTAATGCTGGTAAACAAACCATCACGACATTACCTGGCTCTTCTATTTTTTCATCTGCCGATTCTTTTGGAATGATTCGCGGTGGAAAAATCAACATTGCTATTTTGGGCGCAATGCAAGTAAGCGAACATGGCGACCTAGCCAACTGGATGATTCCAGGAAAAATGGTGAAGGGTATGGGCGGAGCAATGGATCTGGTTGCTGGCGTAAAACACGTCGTGGTGTTGATGGAGCATGTAGCCAAGAAAAAGGATGGCACAGAAGAGCTCAAAATTTTGCCCAAGTGCACATTGCCACTCACTGGTGTAGGTGTCATTAGTCAGATCATTACTGATCTTTGCGTTCTTGACATCACTCCTAAGGGCTTGAAGTTGGTCGAATTGGCTCCTGGCGTAAGCAAAGAAGAAGTAGTCGCCAAAACAGGCGCCCCTGTTGATACAACGGGTTTCTAACCAGCGTCATCAATTAATGGAATAATGGGTTCACCATGTCGGGCTCCCATCATTTCCATTCTCATTCAAAGCCATCAAAGCCCCAGAATCACTCTGGAGCAGATCATTCACTGCATGCCCACAAAAAAGGGGATGCAAAGCACTCCCATAGCAAAGAAGTCTCAAATCAGAACTTGCTATTAATTGCATTAGTGCTCACCCTAGGATTTTCTGGGGTTGAAGGTGCGGCAGCCTACTTCGCTAATTCCTTAGCGCTGATCTCCGATGCTGGTCATATGGTCACTGATGCTGCTGCACTTGGATTGGCACTCTTAGCGCAAATTATTTCTCGCCGCCCACCATCACCTAAACATTCATTTGGATTCGGAAGAGCTGAAGCGTTGGCGGCATTTGTCAATAGTATTGCAATGCTTGGGCTGGTGTTGTGGATTGTGATTGAGGCTATTAGCCGCTTTGCTAATCCGCACAAAGTAGATGGCCTCACTGTCACGATCGTAGCGGCGATTGGTCTGTTAATGAACATCGTGGTTGCCTATGTGCTCTCACGCGATAAGAAGAGTGTCAATACCCGTGCAGCCTTAGTGCATGTGATGGGTGATTTATTAGGATCAGTTGCTGCTTTGATTGCGGGTGTGGTGATTCAGCTCACTGGCTGGATGCCAATCGATGCCATCCTTTCTATTTTGGTCTCTTTGCTCATCTTGAAGTCGACTATCTCGATCCTGCATGAGTCCTATCACTTTTTGATGGAAGGCGTCCCACTCCATATTGATTATTTAGAAGTGGGTAAAGATCTCAAAAGCATTCCAGGTGTTTTAGCAGTTCATGATCTGCATGTCTGGGAGATGACACCGAGTTTTCCTGCATTAATCGGCCATATTGAAATTGCGGATATTCAAGAATGGCCAGGAATCATGGCTAAGATCAATAGCATGCTGCTTGATAAGCATGGAATTGATCATGTTACTTTGCAGCCAGAAGAGGTTGGCGACGCACATGAGCATAATGAGTCTTGTGATGATGTAGAGCCTGCCGATGTGATGCATGATGGTGATACGTTTTATGTGCAATGCTCGAGTGGCAAGACTGTTCATCGGATGGCCTATCACGCTTGGGGTAATCCTAATAATGCAAAAGTATTGTTCTGTGTTCATGGTTTAACCCGTCGCGGCAGCGATTTCATGACTCTGGCAAAAGCCTTGTGTAAAGATTATTACGTTGTATGTCCAGACGTAGTGGGTCGGGGAGATTCTGATCGCTTGAGCAATCCAATGCAGTATGCAGTTCCACAATACGTTGCGGATATTGCAGGGCTTGTAAAACAGTTGGGTGTGTCGCAGATCGACTGGTTTGGCACCTCGATGGGTGGATTGATTGGTATGGTCTATGCAGCTATGCCAAATTCTCCCATTCGCAGAATGCTGATTAATGATGTGGGTCCAACAATTGAACCTGAAGCAATCAAGCGCTTAGGCTCTTATGTAGGCCAGCCCTTTACCTTTGCCAATCGAGCTGATGCACTTACTCGCCTTAATCAAATCTGCGCTACCTTTGGCGAACATACGCCCGAGGAGTGGGAAATTTATAACGGTCCCATGTTAGTTCAGCGTGATGGAGCGTGGGTCATGCATTACGACCCGAATATCTCAGTGCCATTTGCTGCTGTTAACCCCATCATGGCTAAGGCCGGTGAGATGGCGATGTGGCATGCCTTTAAACAAATTCATATTCCCATGCTGATTGTGCGCGGAGGTGATTCGGATTTATTGTCTGCAGCAACAGTAGCGGAGATGTGCAAAGTCAATCCTTATGCACGTAGCATTGAAATTCCGAAAGTAGGGCATGCACCTGCTTTTGTGAAACCAGAGCAAATCGCTTTAGCAAAAGAATTCTTTAGTTAATTTCAAAAGTTAATTTTGCCAATGGCAAATACACCCAGCAAATCAGCAGCGTCAGAAAAACCCGCGATCTTTGCGGATGCTTGGTATGGCGAACCAGCCGAATCACATGCTGCCGGGGTTGCTCAGGTTCTGCAATCCCTTAATCTGGATGAAGCCACTCTAGTTGCAGCTAAAAATATTGCTCGAACTCATGGCAAAGAAGCTCTGATTAAACTCATTGGTGAAGAGCCAGCCAAGCTTTTAATTGGTTATCGCGGCCTAAGACAAGCTCAAGCAAAGCTAGTGCGTGAGGATGGAGGTCTGAGCGTATCTGGTCAAGAAGAGATGCTGCGTAAGATGCTCTTAGCGTTTGGTGATGACCTGCGTGTTGTTCTGATTTATCTGGCATCACGTCTGCAAACCTTGCGTTGGGTGACCCAAGAAAAAATGGAGATGCCCGCAGCATGGGCACAAGAGATTCTGGATATCGATGCCTCTTTGGCTAATCGCCTGGGCATCTGGCAGATGAAGTGGGAGATGGAGGATTTAGCTTTTCGAGTGCTGTCACCAGTGCTTTATCGCGATATTGCGCAGATGCTCGATGCCAAGCGTATTGAGCGCCAAGCTTTTATTGAGCGCATCGTTCGAGAGCTCGAAGCAGAATTAAAGACGGCACATATTGGTGGTGACGTATTAGGACGACCAAAGCATATTTATAGCATCTGGAAAAAGATGCAGGGTAAGTCCCTCGACTTTGCTAACTTGTATGACGTAAGAGCATTTCGGGTTTTAGTGGAGGACGTTAAAACTTGTTATGCCGTGTTGGGAATCGTCCACAACGTGTGGCAGCCAGTGCCACGTGAGTTTGATGATTACATTGCAAGACCTAAACCCAACGGCTATCAATCGCTTCATACCGTTGTTATGAATGAAGACGGTACGGCATTTGAAATTCAAGTACGTACCCATGAAATGCATCAACAAGCTGAGTATGGTTTAGCTGCACACTGGCGCTATAAAGAGGGCGCTTATCTTGGCATGGCCACGCCACCCAATCCAGCTAAGTCCAATAAGCCAAGCGTTGGTCATCAGCAGGGTACTCATAGCGCTGAAGTAGCTTACGAGCGCCAGATAGCTTGGGCGAGGCAACTGATCTCCTGGAAAGAGGATGCCTGGGAACAACTCAAGCACCATGAGATTGATGACCACATCTATGTCCTTACCCCCTTGGGGAAAGTGATCTCTTTAGAGAAGGGATCGACACCCATTGATTTTGCTTATGCAGTGCATACCAACCTCGGTCATCGCTGTCGTGGTGCGCGTGTTGATGGCGCCATGGTTCCGCTTGAGACGGCTTTGCAAAATGGGCAAACCGTTGAAATTATCGCTGTCAAACATGGCGGTCCATCACGGGATTGGATTAGTCCCGATAAAAATTATTTGCGCTCACAACGAGCGCGTCAACGAGTGCGCGCTTGGTTTAATGCGCTTGATGATGAAGAGACAGGGCAAGTTGTAAAAGCTCCAGAGGCTAAGCCAGAGATCAGCGCTGAGGCTAAACCAATAAACCCAGAGATCATATTGCGTGACAGTAGTCGCAAAACAGGTCAGGGTGGTGATGTCTTGGTTGTTGGGGTTGATTCTTTATTGACTCAACTAGCGCGTTGTTGCAGACCTGTTCCACCAGATTCGATTGCGGGCTTTGTAACGCAAGGTAGGGGTGTATCGATTCATCGCCGATCCTGTAAAACATTTAGAGGTCTTCTCGATCGCGCGCCTGAGCGTGTGATTCAAACCGCATGGACTGCTTCAGCGGCAAATCCAATAGTCAGTTCTGAGCAAAAAAGGGTATTCCCAGCCGATTTGGTGGTAACCGGCCTTGATCGACCTGAACTCATGAGAGAGTTGTTTGAGATTCTGACTCGCCAAGGGGTGCATGTGACTGATTTGCGCAAATCCGCCAAAAAAGGCCTGACTCAGATCCTTTTAACGGTTGAGGTTAAGGATTCTGAAGTGTTAAGAGTGGTTCAAAACAGCTTGGAAGAGGTCAAAGGGGTCACCCAAGTGCGTCGCCGGTGATAAACTCTATGGCTGTATAGGCTCGTAGCTCAGCTGGTTAGAGCACCACCTTGACATGGTGGGGGTCGTTGGTTCGAGTCCAATCGAGCCTACCAACGAATAATGACCCAAAAAGGGAGGCCCAAAGGCCACCCAAGAGGCGCGGATGCCCTAAAGCTACCGCGCTTTCTTTTTAGGTCAATGAAGTGAAACTGAAGTTCAGTTAATAAGATGGAGTTGTTATGCCAGTAGTTACTCTGCCCGATGGATCAAAACGAGAGTTTGAAGCTCCCGTTCGTGTAGCGGATGTTGCCCAAAGCATCGGCAGTGGTCTCGCTAAAGCTGCCTTAGGTGGCATTGTTGATGGTAAGATGGTCGATACCAGTTTTGTGATTGATAAAGATAGTCAGCTCGCCATCATCACTGATAAAAGTCCCGAGGCTTTAGAGATTGTCCGTCACTCCACAGCGCACTTATTAGCCTACGCTGTGAAAGAATTATTTCCAGAAGCGCAGGTCACGATTGGCCCAGTAATTGATAACGGTTTCTACTACGACTTTTCTTATCATCGTCCATTTACGCCAGACGACTTAGTTGCTTTAGAAAAGAAAATGACTGAGCTCGCTAAGAAAGATGAGCCTGTTACTCGCACTGTAATGGCGCGCGATGATGCGGTTGAGTTTTTCAAGAAGCAGGGCGAAAACTACAAAGCAGAATTGATTGCCAGTATTCCACAGGGCGAAGATGTTTCTTTATATGCTGAAGGTAAGTTCACCGATTTATGCCGTGGACCCCATGTGCCATCCACCGGTAAATTAAAAGTGTTTAAGCTAATGAAGCTTGCTGGTGCTTATTGGCGTGGCGATAGTAAAAATGAGATGTTGCAGCGAATCTACGGTACCGCTTGGCTGCGCAAAGAAGATCAAGATGCGTATCTGCATATGCTTGAAGAGTCTGAGAAGCGAGATCATCGCCGCTTAGGCAAACAACTCGATTTATTTCATTTTCAAGAAGAGGCCCCTGGCCTTATTTTCTGGCATCCAAAAGGCTGGTCAATTTGGCAGGAAGTTGAGCAGTACATGCGTCGCGTGTATCGGCAAGAAGGCTATCAAGAAGTCAAAGCCCCGCAGATTTTGGATCGTGCCCTTTGGGAAAAATCGGGGCACTGGGAAAACTATAAAGAAAATATGTTCACGACTGAGTCAGAGAATCGCGCTTATGCATTAAAGCCGATGAACTGCCCTGGACACGTACAAATTTATAACTCAGGTTTACATAGCTATCGCGAATTGCCATTACGTTTTGGTGAGTTTGGCCAATGTCACCGTAATGAACCATCGGGAGCATTGCATGGTTTGATGCGTGTGCGTGGCTTTACGCAAGATGACGGTCATATTTTCTGCACCGAAGATCAGATTCAATCTGAAGTGGCCCAGTTCGATAAAGCAGTACGCGCTGTGTACCAAGATTTTGGCTTTACTGAGGTTGCGGTGAAGTTGGCTTTGCGTCCTGCTAAGCGTGTTGGCGATGATGCAATTTGGGATAAAGCGGAAGAGGCTCTCCGTGGTGCCCTCAAAGCCTCCGGCCAAGAGTGGGAAGAGTTACCAGGTGAGGGCGCTTTTTATGGCCCCAAGATCGAATATCACCTAAAAGACTCTATTGGGCGGACATGGCAGTGCGGCACGATTCAGGTCGATTTCTCTATGCCAGCCCGTCTCGGGGCGGAATATGTGGCTGAAGATAACAGCCGCAAGACCCCAGTCATGCTCCATAGGGCAATTGTGGGCTCTTTAGAGCGTTTTATCGGCATTTTGATCGAAAACCACGCTGGAAATATGCCTGTTTGGCTTGCTCCAACCCAGGCTGTAGTCCTCAATATTTCCGGAAATTCTGCTGCATATGCACAACAAGTGCAGCAATTGCTGAAAAAACAAGGGTTTAGAGTCGAGGCGGATTTGCGAAACGAGAAGATTACGTATAAAATACGCGAGCACGCATTACAGAAGATCCCATTTTTGCTAGTTGTTGGTGATAAAGAATCAGAAAGTAATACGGTGGCCGTTCGTGCCCGTGGCGGAGTGGATTTAGGTGTAATGCCTCTTGATGCCTTCGTTGCCCGACTCCAGCAGGATATATCCCAGAAAGTCGGACCCGAGCCTAGCTAGGGTTAGAACGGTTTTTATTGTTTTTTTAAAGGAATTAAGAAGATCGCTACTGAAAAATTGCAGCGCATTAACCGGGAAATTACTGCTCCTGAAGTGCGTTTGATTGGAATTGATGGAGAGCCCATCGGTGTAGTTAAGTTGAGTGAAGCCTTGGCTGCGGCAGAAGAGAAAGAGACCGATCTGGTTGAAATTGCTCCAACAGCTGTGCCGCCTGTAGTCCGCATCATGGACTTTGGCAAATTCAAGTACCAAGAAGCGAAGCGGATGCATGAAGCTAAGCTGAAGCAAAAAGTGATTCAGGTGAAGGAAGTTAAATTCCGCCCTGGCACTGATGATGGTGACTACGGTGTGAAGCTACGCAATTTAATCCGCTTTTTGGAAGATGGCGATAAGACAAAGATTACGCTGCGGTTTCGGGGTCGTGAAATGGCCCACCAAGAAATCGGAGTCAGAATGTTGGAACGTTTGAAGTTGGACTTACAAGAGTTTGGCCAAGTTGAGCAGTTTCCAAAGATGGAAGGCCGCCAGATGGTGATGGTATTGGCCCCCATCCGCAAGGCTAAGTAACTAGGTTCTACCTGGTTCTTATGTAGGGAGGTATCTGCAGTGAATCACTGAGGATGCTGGTAGTTTGAAGTGCTTCTGGGTACAGGAAGAGTAACCGTCGGTTACCACCTATGTTGCACAAGTAATTGAAGGGGTGCTTTATGCCCAAGATGAAGAGCAAGAGTAGCGCTAAAAAGCGCTTCACGGTTCGCGCAGGCGGAACGATTAAACGAGGTCAGGCTTTCAAACGCCACATCCTCACCAAGAAGACCACAAAGAATAAGCGTCACTTACGTGGTTCCACAGAAGTTGCGAAAGCTGACGTTAAGTCAATTCGCTCCATGCTTCCATACGCTTAACCTCAGACTAGATTAGGAGAAATAAATGCCAAGAGTCAAACGTGGGGTTACAGCAAGAGCCCGTCATAAGAAAATTACCGATGCCGCAACAGGTTACCGCGGTCGTCGTAAGAACGTATTCCGTATTGCTAAGCAAGCGGTTATGCGTGCTGGTCAATATGCATATCGTGACCGTCGCAATAAGAAACGTGTATTCCGCGCTTTGTGGATTGCTCGTATCAACGCGGCAGTTCGTCAGCATGACATGACCTATAGCGTATTCATGAATGGTATGAAGAAGGCTGCGATCGAACTCGACCGCAAAGTACTTTCTGATATGGCCATTGCTGACAAAGCGGCTTTTGCTGCTTTGGTTACTCGGATCAAATCCGTAGTAAACGCTGCAGCTTAATCTTAGTTTTCTAAACTAAGCTGCAATGGTTTCTCTCGACCAAATTGTCGAGGATGCTAAACGTGATTTCTTGGGAGCTGCCGATTCGGCGGCTCTTGAGGACGCGAAAGCCAAGTATCTCGGTAAATCAGGTGTTCTCACTGAGCGTTTAAAAGCGCTTGGTGGAATGTCGCCTGAGGAGCGCAAGAGTGCTGGCGCCCAAATTAATCAAATCAAAACCCAAGTAGAAGCTGCCTTACAAGAGCGTCGCCAAGCATTGGCTGATGCCGTATTGCTGCAGCGTTTAGCTGCTGAGTCGATTGACGTGTCCTTGCCGGGTCGCGGTCAGGCGGTTGGTAGCTTGCATCCTGTGATGCGTACCTGGGAGCGTGTTGAAGAAATCTTCCGCTCCATTGGTTTTGATGTGGCTGATGGCCCTGAGATTGAAACCGATTGGTTTAATTTCACAGCCCTCAATAGCCCAGAAAATCATCCTGCACGCTCAATGCAGGACACCTTCTATATTGATGGCAAAGATGCTTATGAGAAGCCTTTGCTATTGCGTACCCATACTAGTCCGATTCAAGTCCGCTATGCGAGTGAGCATGTTAAGAAATATGCCAACGCAGATGTGATGCCTCCTATCAAAGTGATTGCACCAGGCAGAACATATCGCGTTGACAGTGATGCAACTCATTCACCGATGTTCCATCAAGTCGAGGGCTTATGGATTGCTGAAAGTGTTTCATTTGCAGATCTCAAAGGAGTCTATACAGACTTCTTGAGAACCTTCTTTGAAACTAATGAATTGCAAGTACGTTTCCGCCCATCCTATTTTCCCTTCACAGAGCCTTCTGCTGAAATCGATATGGCTTTTGGTGGTGGCAAGCTTGCTGGCCGTTGGTTGGAGATTTCAGGAGCGGGACAGGTGCATCCGAATGTATTGCGCAATATGGGTATTGATCCAGAGCGCTATACCGGTTTTGCCTTTGGATCTGGTTTAGAGCGCTTAACGATGTTGCGTTACGGCGTAGATGACTTGCGACTGTTCTTTGAGAATGACTTGCGTTTCTTAGCGCAATTCCCTGCATAACAAAATGATTACTAGAAACCGCTATGCAATTTTCTGAATCTTGGCTCCGTCAGTATGTAAATCCAGCTCTAGATAGCGATGCGCTTGGTCATGCCATGACAATGGCTGGCTTAGAGGTTGAAGAGCAGCACTCTGTAGCGCCAGCATTTACTAAGATTGTGATTGCTCAGATCCTCTCTGCAGAACAACATCCAGATGCAGATCGTTTGCGCGTATGTAAAGTTGATGCTGGAACTGGCCAAGAGTTGCAAATTGTTTGTGGTGCACCAAACGCACGAGCCGGTATTAAGATTCCATGCGCCATGGTTGGTGCTGAATTACCTCCTGCAGAAGTAGGTGGCAAGCCTTTCATGATCAAAGTGGGTAAGCTGCGTGGCGTTGAGAGCCAAGGCATGTTGTGTTCTGGCCGCGAACTGGGTCTTGGTGATGATCACGAGGGTATTCTGGAATTGCCAGCAGATGCCCCTATTGGTGAGGATATTCGCAAGTATCTTGATCTAGATGATCAAGTCTTTGTTATCAAATTAACTCCAAACAAAGCGGACTGCCTCTCCCTGGTTGGTATGGCAAGAGAAGTTTCAGCGATTACTGGCGCTGCTCTTTGTACGCCTAAGTGGAATGCACCTGCGGTATTGGTTGATGAAAAACGCAAGGTAACGGTAGAGAGCAAAGGGCTTTGTGGCCGTTTTGCTGGTCGAGTAATTCGTGGTGTAAATCCACAAGCCAAAACGCCTGATTGGATCGTAAAACGTTTATCGCGCGCTGGTCAAAGAAGTATTTCAGCTTTGGTAGACCTTTCTAACTATGTGATGTTGGAGATGGGGCAGCCAACCCACGTGTTTGATATTGATAAATTAAATGGTGACATCACAGTTCGGTGGGCTAAAGCCGGTGAAACTCTTGAGCTGTTAAATGGACAAACAGTCACTTTGCAAGGCCCTGACTCTGCTGGTAAGTTGCAAGACGCTGGCGTGGTTGCAGATCAATCTGGCCCAGTAGCGCTTGCCGGCATCATGGGCGGCAATCATTGCGCTGTGAGTGATGACACTAAAAATATCTATGTGGAGGCAGCTTATTGGTTGCCTTCAGCTATTCAAGGCCGTGCCCGTCGCTTTAACTTTAGTACTGATGCTGCGCATCGATTTGAGCGTGGTGTAGATCCTCAAAATACCGTCAATTGCCTTGATTACCTGTCTTCACTCATTCTTGAGGTTTGTGGCGGTCAAGCGGGTCCAATAGATGACCAGGTTCTGAATATACCCGAGCGCAAGCCAGTCAAAATGCGTTTGGCTAGAGCGGAAAAAGTGATTGGTATCCCGCTGACTAATGAAGTGGTTACCGATGTCTTTAAGCGTCTGGGTTTTGAAATTAAGCAAGAAGGTGATGTATATGTTGTAACTCCTCCAAGCTATCGTTTCGATATTGAGATCGAAGAGGATTTGATTGAAGAAGTTGCTCGTATGTACGGCTTTGAAAATATTCCTGATCTGCCTCCAGTAGCCTCACTCAAGATGAGCGCCAAAGCGGAAGCAAAGCGTGGCATCCATTTACTTCGTCAGCGTTTAGCTTTGCAAGGCTATCAGGAGGCCGTTAATTTTGGTTTCACCGATTTTGAAAGCGAGCAACGCTTAACTGGTGCAACAGAAAAAGATGTCATTGCAGTTCTCAACCCAATTGCGAGTCAATATGGCGTCATGCGCAGCACTCTTTGGGGCGGCTTACTTTCCAATTTAAAGTCAAACCTGAATCGTGGAGCAGGGCGGGCGCGTCTGTTTGAGACTGGTCGCGTCTTTAGCCGTAATGCGGAAATTCAAGAAGAGGCTGGCAAGGTAGCCGGTTTCCATCAACCTCAAAAGATTGGTGGATTAGCCTACGGTTCTTTTGTTCCCGAGCAATGGGCAAATGCTACAAGAGCAGTTGATTTCTTTGATGTGAAGGGCGACCTAGAGCGTGTCTTGGATCCTTTGCATTTTGTAACTGAGGCAGCACAACATCCTGCTTTGCATCCCGGACGTAGCGCAAAGGTATTCTTGATTGCAGACAAGAATCGAATTGAAGTCGGCATGATAGGTGAATTACATCCAGGATTGCAGCAAGCTTATGAGCTCCCGCAGGCACCGGTACTATTTGAATTAGATTTAGATTCAATTCGTAATATAGGCTTGCCTGTTCCAGAGGAACTGAGTAAGCTACCTGCTGTACAGCGCGATTTAGCGGTGGTTGTTAAGCAAAGCGTATCAGCGCAGGCCTTGCTAGATGCGATGACAGCGTCAAAACAGAATTTTGTTCGCAATATTGAGTTGTTTGATGAATTTAAGCCAAAGGCTGGTTCAAGCAGTATGGCTGATGATGAAAAAAGTTTGGCTTTTAGAGTCACCCTTTTAAATCCTCAAGAAACATTGCAAGATCCCCAAATTGATGCAGTTATGGCAGCATTATTGGGCTCGGTTGAGAAAAAGTGCGCAGCGCGTTTGCGCTAGGTTTAGTATTAGATATAAATCAAATAATTAATTTGTTACCAAAGAGACAAGCAATGACTGAATTGATTTCTAATGACACCGTTACTAAGAACGAGCTATCCGAAGCTCTTTTTGATCAAGTTGGGCTAAATAAGCGTGAAGCGAAAGATATGATCGATGCATTCTTTGATCGTATTGGCCATTCTCTTGAAGCTGGTACTGAAGTAAAAATCTCCGGGTTTGGTAATTTTCAGTTGCGCAATAAATCGGCTCGTCCTGGCCGAAATCCAAAGACAGGTCAAATGATTCCTATAGCAGCTAGACGCGTAGTTACTTTTCATGCAAGTCAGAAGCTTAAAGATGTAGTGGAGTCACATGCTCGAGAAAACCGAGTTTGATGCTAGCTCGGCACTCCCGAGCTCTCAACTCCCGCCTATCCCTGCTAAACGTTACTTCACTATTGGTGAGGTAGCTGATCTTTGTGGCGTTCGTTCGCACGTCCTGCGTTATTGGGAGCAAGAATTCGCCCAGCTCAGCCCTCAGAAACGTCGCGGTAACCGTCGTTATTACCAGCATCACGAAGTTGTGTTGATTCGAAAGATTCGGGCATTACTTTATGAGGAAGGTTTTACCATCAGCGGCGCCAGAAACCGCCTTGACGAAGCGCGCGGTGAGCTCCGTTTGCGCGATGAATTGCAAGCAGTGCTGCAAATTCTCTCTAAATAGATACTGATACAATTTTGTTTCCGTCGGGGCGTAGCGCAGCCTGGTAGCGTACATGCATGGGGTGCATGTGGTCGGAGGTTCAAATCCTCTCGCCCCGACCATATATCTGTAGCTATCGCGGCCTTAATTCGCGATGAAAGTTGAGTTCACAGTTGTAATCACCCTCTGGGTGATAGCTCACAGTTATCTCAAAAGCATTTTTTTGAGCATCAAAGTATCGCCGAATGATTCTTAGGGCGGGTGAATTGACTTCTACATCCAATGCATCAGCTACTTCCTTGCCAAGTCTGCATAAGGTAATTCCAACTGTAGCGCTATCAACCCGCTGACCATAACTTTTTTCAATTTGCTCATGAACTGGGGTTGAAAAATGCTCCTTCAGCTTTACGACTTCCGAGTAACGGGGTAGTAGATAGAAATCGGTCCAGCATAAGGGTTGAGCGTTTTCATTTAGCCTTCTAAGAGCGCCAATTCGAAACCATGGTGTGCCAACAGGACAGTCCAACACATGGGAAAGAATGGCATCACAAGTGACATGCTCCTCAATTAAATTTTTTCTAATAGTATTTTGTGGATAGCTAAATAGATGACGTAGATCGCCTGCAACATTGGCAAATACGGTGGGCTCGGTAGCTGCTATGACTTTAGTTCCAGCGCCAGCGCGTCGAGTAATCAATCCTTTTCCGATTAATATTTTGAGCGCATCACGTACAGAATGGTGACTAGCATCAAATTCCTTGCAGAGAGCTTCTTCTGTTGGTAAATAGGTTCCTAGGGGATACTCACCGCTCAATATACGTTCGGCTAAAGTGCCGCTAATTTTCTGATAAAGCGTTTGCTTCAATGTGATTTATTCCAGTTGAATATTGCTGTCTTTAATTACTTTTGACCACTTGGTAGATTCTATGTTTAAGAAGGCGCCAAACTGAGCTGGAGAACTTGCCACAATCTCATTACCTTGCTCGGCCATTCTTGCCTGCACAGCCGGATTCTTGAGAGCCTGAGTAAACGCGCTGTTGATTTTATCCACAATGCTTGAAGGTGTGCCTGCGGGTACGAGAACGCCCACCCAAGAGCTAACATCAAAATTTATAAGGCCTTGTTCGTTGGCGGTAAGTGTTTGAGGGAGGGCGGGTGTGCGCTTTTTACCCAATACTGCCAATGGTTTCAAATTTCCACCTTTAATCTGGGGTACCGTAATAACGGCACCCAAAATTGTGATGTCAGTCTCCCCGCTAATCGTGGCGGTGAGTGCTGGTCCACCACCTTTATAGGGAATATGCGTCATTTCAATGCCTAGGCTATTTTTCAGTAATTCTGCAGCAAGGTGCCCGGAACTTCCGGGTCCACCGCTGGAGAATGTAATGCCATTGGGCTTGGTCTTTGCTAATTCACTCAATTCTTTGAGATTGTTGGCAGGTAATTTGTTTCCTCCAACAACCACTAGAGGTATTTTGACTAATTCTGTAACTGGAGTGAGGTCCTTAAAGGAGTCAAACGGGAGATTTTTATAGACATGGGGGTTAACTGCAAATGTATCGTAAACCATCAAGATGGTGTATCCATCGGGAGGCGACTTAGCTACAAAATTACTTCCAATAGTGCCGCCTGCGCCTGGTTTGCTTTCAATAATAATTGGCTGCCCCAAAATTTCTTGCAGAGATGGCGCCAAAAGTCTCGCCATAGTATCTACAGCGCCACCTGTTGCTAATGGGTTGATGATGCGAATGGGTTTATTCGGGTAAGCGTTCGCATCTCTGCTTTGCGCAAAACCTGGGCTAATAGTCATAGCTAAAATACAGGTTGCTATAGATGCTTTAAGGAGTTGCTTGTTCATATTAGTCGGCCTTGATGTTTCCGTCTTTCACAATCTTGCTTAAGCGTTGCATTTCTTTTTGAAAATACGCTTGACTGTCTGCTGGTGTATTGATATTCATCACTTCTCCGCCATCACTTGCTACTTTCTCCTTGAAGGCGCTTGAGGCTGTCACTTGGTCGAGCGCTTTCGAAATTTTGTTCAGTATTGGTGTTGGAATCCCAGCTGGAGCCCACACCGCGTAAACAATCGACATTTCATAACCTTTTAAATTGCCTGCTTCTTCAATGGTGGGGACGTCAGGCAATAACTTTGATCTAGTAGGGCCGGTTGTAGCGAGTGCATTGAGCTTGCCTGAACGTACATGCGGCAAGGCGACACCAAATGCAGAAAAACTAAGTGGAGTTTGGCCACTTAAGGTGTCTGTGATAGCGGGGCCACCACCTTTGTAGGGAATGTGAATCATCTTGATGCCAGCCTGATTGGTAAATAGCGCTCCAGCAAGATGGCTTGCGCTTCCATTGCCAAAACTAGCGTATGCAATTGCATCCGGATCTTTTTTCGCTAAGGTAATTAACTCAGCAATATTTTTTGGTGGAAAGTTGGGGTTTTCTACCAACAATAAAGGCACAGATGCAATGACCGCCAATGGAACAATATCCTTCTCAGTTGAGTAAGGCGTCTTTCCGTACATCGTTGGATTAATGGCATGGGAGGTAATTGACTGAAACATGAGCGTATAGCCATCTGGGGCTGCTTTAGCTACTGCATCAGCTCCAATCATCCCATTTGCGCCTCCGCGGTTTTCAACAACTACTTGTTGGCCGAGACTTGTGGTTAATTGGTTAGCAACAGTTCTTCCAAGAGTATCGGCAAATCCGCCTACTGGCCAAGTGATGATTAATCTAATGGGTCTACTAGGGTAGCTATCAGCTTGCGCCCAAAGGTCACCTTGGAAACAGCAAATCAAGTTAATTCCTAAGGCGATATTAATGATGACTCTGGAAATGGAATATTTCACTTTCTGTCTCCCATATGAATTTAGGCAATCACTTTTTTATTTTTTAATTCACTTAAATCTTCTGTATTTAAGTTGAGGTACTCACTGAGAATTTCATCGGTATGTTCTCCAAGCAGTGGAGGTGCATACCGAATAGAGCTTGGCGTACCATGCATCCTGAGTGGTGTGCCCAGAGTCTTGAAAGAGCCAATTTTTTGATGCTGAACATTTAGCACCATATTTTTGGCTTGTGTTTGTTGTGACGCAAGAGCTTGTTTGACGGTATTGACATTGCCAATGGGAATACCCAGTTTTCTTAATTCGTTAATTAACTCATTACTAGAGTAGCGACTGATTTTATTTTTAATGTGCTCATCCAATACGGCACGATTGTTCACTCTCGCAGCGTTTGTTTTGAAGCGCTCATCATTTGCCCATTCAGGGTTACCTAGATACGCTGCGAGTTTTGCAAACTGACCATCATTGCCTACTGCTAAAGCAATCATGCCATCAGAGCAGCGATAGGTTGTATAGGGAACAATGGTGGGGTGACCGTTGCCATATCTACCTGAGTCCTTGCCTGTTGCTAAGTGGCTATTACCAACATTAGCCAATAAAGCGGTTGCTGTATCAAATAGAGAAACTTCTACTAGTTGACCTTTGCCAGTTCGATACCGTGCCAGCAATGCAGCTTGAATCGCATTTGCAGCCATCATGCCTGTAGCCAAGTCTACGATAGCAACGCCGTATTTAGAGGGCTCACCATTTTCAGATCCAGAGATACTCATTAATCCGGACTCTGCTTGCAAGATGAAATCATATCCGGGCAATCCTGCTTGAGGACCTTCACTCCCGTAGCCGGTAATTGAGCAGCGTACAACCATTGGCGCGTGAGTTTCAAACCAGGCTTGATTAAAACCCCATTTTTCTAAGGTCCCCGTTTTAAAGTTCTCAAGTACGACATCAAACTTTGGAATCAATTGCGCTAGCAGAGACTTTCCATCCGCACTTGAAAAATCAATCGTGATACCTCGTTTATTGCGATTGCAACCTAAGAAGTATGCAGATTCACCTTCCAAAAATGGAGGGCCCCAGGCACGCGTATCGTCTCCGCTATTCAAGGACTCGACTTTGATAACCTCTGCGCCGAGGTCTCCGAGCAATTGGCCACACCAAGGGCCTGCCAAGACACGACTTAAATCCAATATTTTTAGACCAGCCAAAGCATCTGCATTGCTTTGCGCTTTGGCTGTCTTGATGTTTTCTGCACTCATCTGGCTGCTGCTTAGTCGCGCATATCTGGTGGAGCATTGAGATTCTTATGGAAGCCATCCAAGTAATCTTCTAATGCCGCCTTATTCTTCATGCGGAATTGCTGGAAGTCTGGCTTGCGTCCCTCCAAGAAGGCATTCATACCTTCGAGACTTTCTTCAGATCCCCAAACATAGGCAAGTAATTCCATGCCATGCTGCCAAGAAGCATAGAGTTGGTCGGATTCAAAGTTCAGACTCTTCTTGGTCATGCGGATAGTTTGCGAACTATTGCTCTTGATGTTTTCGCACCAGGCCAATGTTTCAGTAAGAAGATCTTTTTCTGCAACGCATTTGTTGATGAGGCCAATTCTTTCCGCTTCTTTAGCTTCAAAGCGTTTTGCTAAAAAGATCATTTCGCGGGCGATACGCTCCCCGACAATGCGAGGCAAGTATTGTGTTGCACCAACTGTAGGGCAGGCTCCAACTTTTGCGCCTGTTTGTCCAAATACAGACTTCTCTGACCCAATCACCAGGTCGCACCAAAGGGCTAGCTCATGACCGCCACCAACGCACCATCCATTAACCATCGCGATGACCGGAATAGGCACGCCACGAATGGCCATTGCTAATCCGAGCATGCGATCATTCCACATTGACCCATTTGTGAAAGTGAGTCTCTTCATGGCATAAAAATCACCGCCTGCTGAAAACGCTTTATCGCCAGCCCCGGTAAAAACAATACAAGCTATTGAAGGGTCTTCGCGCGTTAGCTTTACGGCATCAATCATTTCATCTAGGGTTTGCTCTCTAAAGGCGTTCAGGACCCTAGGGCGATTGATCGTAATCCAGGCCACTTGATCTTTCACTTCTAAGATGATGTCCTTATATGGTTTTTCTGGCTTAATGCTCATCTTGTCTCCATCCACGGTTGTTTATTAAAATATCCGAATAAAGTTTAAATTTCTTTACTCATTAGGAATATAATACACACATAAGGCAAAATTATCGCTATACAGTTTTCTAAACATACGGATATTTAAAAAATGAGCATACATCTCGGGTCTGAAAACACCCCCAATGCACAAGCAGTTGATTACTTCGGTCTCAAAATTCCATTTTTGGATGTTTTGGGTGTTGTTCCCGAATACGCAGCAAATGGGAAGGTACGAATTAGCTATACCGTCAAGCCCGAACATACCAATAGCTTTCAGGTTGCACAGGGCGGGGTCATGATGACGCTCTTGGATTTTGCTATGGGTGCAGCCGCCCGAAGTGGTTCCAATCATGACTTAGGCGCTATTACCATCGACATGACTACAAGCTTCTTGCGCCCAGGTTTGGGCAAAATAGTGGTTGAGGGTACTTTATTGAAGGCTGGTAAATCTATTAACTACTGTGAGGCTGTTGCCTTAAATGAGGCTGGAGAAATTACTGCAAAGGCCAGCGGAACCTTTATGTTAAGAAGGTGAGTAGCCCTAGTATTGATATTATTATTTATAATAATTATTAATATTTAATCATTAATTTTTATATAAACCATTGATAAATATAGGTTTATATTAATAAATACCATATTGAATGAATGATTAAATTATCTATATAATAAGACTACGAAATACATCTTTATTAGATATTTCCTATAACTTATTATTCGGAGAAAAAATACGTGTCTTCTTATAAAGAACTATTAGCTCAACGTGAGCAATTAGATAAACAGATTAAAGAGGCAATTGCCCGCGAGAAGTCTGATGGTATCGCTAAAGCAAAATTAATCATTGAACAATATAACTTGCTAGTCTCTGACTTATTTAGTCGTAAAGCAGGCGGTAAAAGTACTGGTGGCAAAGTGGCCCCCAAGTACCGTAACCCATCAACTGGTGAAACTTGGACAGGGCGAGGTAAGGCTCCTAAGTGGATCGAGGGTAAGGATCGTAGTAGCTACCTGATCTAAGTATCTGATTTAACTAAAAAGGCCGCATCTGCGGCCTTTTTATTACTTCTTAGCTCTAAGCGCATTTCCTAGCCAGGGCTTCCAGAAATAGAGGCTCCAAGAGCTCGTGGCGACTACCCTGATCTAGGGAGGCATCAAGCTCAGGATTGGTGGCGGGGTAACCAATAATCAGCGGGTTTAGGTCAATTAACCCATTTTCAAGCTCTTGCTTAATGCACTCCGTTAAGTGAGGGCGATTGCCATGATTCTCATCCGCCAAGGCAACTACGCCAGGGTGAAGCTTAATAAAACCTTCATCTACTAGTATAGGAATGCGCTGCGTGTCCTTGTTTTTGCTAAGATAATGGATTAAATGAACCTGTTCTACTGGGGGTATCAGGGCATCCAAAAAGATCAAATCAGGTGCGATCGATACCGCCTTCATTAAGCCCTCTAGGCTGTCGACAGCAACTTCTAGTTCAACCTTAAGCTGCCAATCTTGAATGGATTGCAATAATTCTTGGCTATTCTCGGTTCTTCTGAAAATGCCCATGGCAATACAATTTTGGGTGGTTTTCTGTCGCATAGCTCGTTTTCTGCGTTGTAGCTGCTGCTCTAAGGAGCTGGCCAATATACGGCGATGGCCGCCGCGAGTCTTCCAAGCGATTAATTCACCCAATTCAACCATTTTCTGCACAGTTCCTAGTGAGACCTGGAGAACTTTGGCGCTTTGGCGGGTACTGAGATATTCCATATCTGGCGTAATTGCTTTCATATTTCCCTTTAATTTTATTAATTCACTTGAAGATTTAGAGAATAAAAATCAAATGGATTTGAATCTGTCCGTCCATATTGAAAGCTGGGTAGGAAAGTTCTTATTCATTTTTGATTAATAGGGAAATACCCCTGAAACCTCTTAAATCAGGGAAAGCCCTTTATGTGTCTGTGGTCACTCGTGTTAAATTACAGAGGTAGTACCAGTATTTGCACAGATCAATTCGTGGAACGGTAGAGCCGAGAAGCGAATGGTTATAACCACAGTTTTTATTCGGGAAACCCGATGAAAGGTGAGCATCATGATGCAGGACCAAAGAGATAACTCCTATCTCTTCGGCGGAAACGCCCCCTATGTAGAAGAACTCTACGAATCCTACTTGCACGATCCAGCTTCAGTAGCTGATCATTGGCGAGATTATTTTGATAACGTGAAACAAGTTCCGGCTGTGGATGGTTCTTCTCGAACCGACATTGCGCATGGACCGATTGTTGCGTCATTTGCTGAGCGCGCTAAGCAGGGTCCTATCAGAACGATTTCTGATTCGGCTGACTCAGAGATGGGGCGCAAACGCGTTGCTGTTCAGCAGTTAATTGCGGCGTATCGTAACGTCGGTAACCGCTGGGCCAATATTGACCCCTTGAAGCGGACAGAGCGCCAGGATATTCCTGAGTTAGATCCCGCTTTCTATGGATTTACTGATGGCGATATGGATATCGTCTTCAATACAAGCAATACCTTCTTCGGTAAAACCGAAATGAGCTTGCGTGATTTGTTGCAAGCCTTACGTGAAACATACTGCGGCACTATCGGTGTTGAGTATATGTTCATTGCCGATCAAAAGATTAAGAAGTGGTGGCAAGAGAAGTTGGAGTCCATTCGCTCAACCCCACGATTTAACGTGGACGAGAAGCGTCAAATTTTGGATCGCTTGACTGCTGCTGAAGGCTTGGAGCGTTACCTTCAAGCGAAGTATGTAGGCCAGAAACGCTTCTCCCTTGAGGGTGGCGAGAGCTT
This sequence comes from Polynucleobacter sp. TSB-Sco08W16, assembly GCF_018687455.1. Taxonomy (NCBI): domain Bacteria; kingdom Pseudomonadati; phylum Pseudomonadota; class Betaproteobacteria; order Burkholderiales; family Burkholderiaceae; genus Polynucleobacter; species Polynucleobacter sp. TSB-Sco08W16. The sequence goes on along the minus strand of NZ_CP061291.1, from coordinate 1,040,168 downwards.
TATTGCTTGCATGGATGAGTTGATCCGCGATGCTGGTAATAAAGGGGTACAAGAGATTGTGATTGGTATGGCCCACCGTGGTCGTCTGAACGTATTGGTCAATACCTTAGGCAAAATGCCAAAGGACTTATTTGCAGAGTTTGAGCATAAGGGTCCTGAGACATTGCCGGCTGGAGATGTGAAGTACCACCAAGGCTTCTCAAGCGATATTTCTACCCCAGGTGGTCCAGTTCACCTCTCCTTAGCATTCAACCCATCCCATTTAGAAATCGTTAACCCAGTAGTAGAGGGTTCTGCACGTGCCCGTATGGAACGTCGTGGCGATATGTTGGGTGAGCAAGTAATGCCAGTTTTAGTTCACGGTGATGCTGCGATTGCAGGTCAGGGCGTGATGCAAGAAACCTTAGCGATGTCTGAAGTGCGCGGCTATTCCACTGGTGGAACGGTTCACATTGTGATTAACAACCAAATTGGTTTCACCACATCTGATCCGCGTGATTTGCGCTCTAGTTTGTACTGTACAGACATCATGAAGATTGTTGATGCTCCTGTATTGCATGTGAATGGGGATGATCCTGAGGCGGTAGTTTTGGCTACCAAGTTGGCGCTTGAGTTCCGTATGAAATTCCATAAGGATGTTGCGATTGATATCGTTTGCTTCCGTAAGCTTGGACACAATGAGCAAGATACTCCTGCGATGACCCAGCCATTGATGTACAAAATCATCGCTGCGCATCCTGGTACTCGTAAGCTGTACGCGGATAAGTTGGAAACCCAAGGCGCATTGCCTGCTGGTAGCGGTGACTTGATGGTCAAAGAGTATCGCGCCGCAATGGACGAGGGTAAGCAAACTTCAGATCCAGTTTTAAGCAACTTTAAAGGGAAGTTTGCGGTAGATTGGTCTCCTTTCTTGAATAAGAAATGGACCGATGAAGCTGACACTGCTATTCCATTAACAGAGTGGAAGCGTTTGGCTGAAAAGATTTCAACCATTCCAGAAAACTTCAAAGCACATCCATTGGTAGCTAAGGTCTATAACGACCGTGCAGCCATGGGGCGTGGTGAGGTGAATATTGACTGGGGTATGGGCGAGCATATGGCTTTCGCATCCTTGGTTGCCAGTGGCTACCCAGTGCGTTTGTCTGGTGAGGATAGCGGGCGCGGTACCTTTACTCATCGCCATGCAGTCTTGCATGAGCAAAATCGTGAGAAATGGGACACCGGTACTTATATTGCTTTACAACACGTCACTAAAGATCAGGCCCCATTTGTCGTCATTGACTCTATTCTTTCAGAAGAGGCAGTTCTTGGTTTTGAGTATGGCTATGCTGCGGCTGAACCCAACACGCTAACAATTTGGGAGGCGCAATTTGGCGACTTTGCCAATGGTGCTCAAGTAGTCATCGACCAGTTCATCGCCTCTGGTGAAGTGAAGTGGGGTCGTGCTAACGGTTTAGTCATGATGTTGCCACACGGCTATGAAGGTCAAGGCCCAGAGCATTCCTCTGCACGTCTTGAGCGCTTTATGCAGTTGTGTGCTGACACCAATATGCAAGTCATTCAGCCAACCACTGCTTCGCAGATATTCCATGTGTTGCGTCGTCAAATGATTCGTCAGTTCCGCAAACCGCTGATCTTGATGACTCCTAAATCATTGTTGCGTAATAAAGAAGCTGCTTCACCTTTATCAGAGTTCACAAAGGGTGGTTTCCAAACTATATTGGGTGAGCGTGATGACACGATTGATGCCAAGAAAGTGACTCGCTTGGTGATCTGCTCTGGTAAGGTTTATTACGACCTAGTTAAGCAACGTGCTGAGAAGAAAATTGATGATGTCGCAATCATTCGTTTGGAGCAGCTCTATCCATTCCCGCACAAAGCATTGACTGCCGAATTGAAGAAATATCCAAAATTGGAAGAGGTAGTTTGGTGTCAAGATGAGCCACAAAACCAAGGCGCATGGTTCTTTGTTCAACACAATATTTTGGAAAACATGTCTGAAGGTATGAAGCTGTCTTATGCAGGTCGCCCTGCATCTGCTTCGCCTGCTTGCGGATATGCGCATCTCCACCAAGAACAGCAGAAATCTCTTCTCAATGCGGCGTTTGCCAAATTAAAAGGTTACGTGATCACGAAATAATCGTCTTCATTACTCAACATACATATAAATAAACAGGATTAATCATGGCTATTTTCGAAGTTAAAGTACCCCAACTCTCTGAGTCAGTTGCTGAAGCAACTTTATTGCAATGGAAAAAGAAAGTCGGCGATGCAGTTGGTCAAGACGAGATCTTGATCGAAATCGAAACCGATAAGGTTGTTCTCGAAGTTCCGGCTCCTTCCGCCGGTGTTTTGACAGAAATCGTTGTTGCAGACGGTGGCACGGTTGTTGCTGAGCAGTTGATTGCAAAAATCGATAGCACTGCTGTTGCAGCTGCCGCTCCTGCGGCTGCAGCAGCTCCAGCACCTGCGGCTACTCCGGCTGCTGCACCTGCGGCCGCAGCAGCTCCTGCCAAGGCTACGAGTGCAGTCGCAGCTCCTTCAGCGGCAAAAATTCTGGCAGAGAAAAATATCGATGCAGGTCAAGTTTCCGGTTCTGGACGTGATGGCCGCATTACCAAAGGTGATGCATTGAATGCTTCAGCCGGCAGCACGAAGTCTGCTGCGTTACCAAGCGCTCCAATTCCAACCGGTGATCGCCCAGAAGAGCGAGTTCCAATGAGTCGTTTGCGTGCTCGTATTGCAGAGCGTTTACTTGAGTCCCAGGCGAATAACGCCATCTTGACCACCTTTAATGAAGTCAATATGGGTCCTGTAATTGCGCTGCGTAATAAATACAAGGACCAGTTTGAAAAGGTCCATGGCGTGAAGTTGGGCTTCATGTCTTTCTTTGTTAAAGCTGCGACACATGCTTTGAAGAAGTTCCCACTCTTGAATGCTTCTGTTGATGGTAATGACATTGTTTATCACGGTTACTTTGATATTGGTATCGCTGTAAGCTCGCCACGCGGTTTGGTAGTTCCAATTCTGCGTGATGTGGACCAAATGAACTTGGCTGATATCGAGAAGAAAATTGCTGAGTTTGGTAACAAAGCTCGTGAGGGTAAGTTGTCAATTGAAGAATTGACTGGTGGCACATTCTCCATCTCTAACGGTGGTGTATTTGGTTCTATGCTCTCAACACCAATCATCAATCCTCCGCAATCAGCCATTTTGGGAATTCATGCAACTAAAGATCGCGCTGTAGTTGAGAATGGTCAAGTAGTTGTTCGCCCAATTAACTACCTTGCCTTGTCATATGATCACCGCATCATTGACGGCCGTGAAGCTGTGCTTGGTCTAGTCGCCATGAAGGATGCTTTGGAAGATCCTTCACGTCTCCTCCTTGATTTGTAAGAAGGAAAGATCATGAGCCAAGTTTTTGATGTAGTTGTAATTGGCGGTGGCCCTGGTGGTTACATTGCCGCAATTCGTGCAGCACAACTCGGTTTTAAAGTTGCCTGCGCTGAATCCAATAGCTATGATGATCCTAAAGGTGAGCCACGCTTAGGCGGAACTTGCTTGAACGTCGGCTGTATTCCATCGAAGGCCTTATTGGCTTCCTCTGAGGAATTCGAGAAGATTGGCCATCATGCTGCTGATCATGGAATTAAGGTTGGCTCTGTCAGCATCGATTCTAAAAAGATGGTTTCACGTAAAGATGACATCGTTACCAAGATGACTGGTGGCATCCAGTATCTGTTTCGTAAGAACAAGATCACTTTATTAAAAGGCCACGCTTCTTTTGAGGGCAAAGGCGCTGACGGCTATCAAGTCAAGATTGATGGCAAAGATAAAGAGACTGTTACTGCTAAGAATGTCATCATTGCAACCGGATCTAAGGCACGTCATTTGCCTGGCCTGACAGTAGATAACGTCTTGATCTGCGATAACGAAGGTGCCTTGAAGTTTGATTCAGTACCCAAGAAATTGGGCGTCATTGGTGCTGGCGTGATCGGTTTAGAGCTCGGTTCTGTATGGCGTCGCCTAGGATCAGAAGTGACTGTGCTTGAGGCCTTACCTTCATTCTTGGCGGCTTGCGATGTGAGTATTGCTAAAGAAGCGCAAAAGCTTTTTGTCAAACAAGGTTTGAACATCAATATGGGTGTCAAGATTGGGGATGTAAAAGCGGACAAGAAAGGTGTAGTTGTAAATTACACCGATAGCGCTGGTAAAGCAGCTCAATTAGAATGCGATCGATTAATCGTTTCAGTTGGCCGCGTACCTAATACGGATAAATTGGGTTTAGACAAAATTGGCCTCAAGGTAGATGAGCGCGGCTTCATTCCGATTGACGACCATACTTGTGCAACTTCAGCTCCTGGTGTTTATGCTGTGGGTGATGTAGTGCGTGGACCAATGTTGGCGCACAAAGCAGAAGACGAAGGTGTTTTGGTTGCCGAAGTGATTGCTGGTCAAAAACCGCATATTGATTACAACTGCATTCCTTGGGTCATCTATACCGATCCAGAAATTGCGTGGGTTGGGAAAACAGAGCAGGCGCTCAAAGAGGCTGGCATTGCTTACAAAGCCGGTCAATTCCCGTTTGCAGCCAATGGTCGCGCCTTAGGCATGGGTCGCTCTGATGGTTTCGTCAAAGTATTGGCTGATGCTAAAACCGATGAAATTCTCGGCGTACATATCATTGGACCAAATGCTTCTGACTTAATTGCTGAAGCTGCTGTAGCAATGGAATTTAAAGCGGCAGCTGAAGATATTGCACGCATCTGTCATCCGCATCCTAGTTTGTCAGAAGTAATGCGCGAAGCGGCTTTAGCGACAGATCAACGTGCATTAAATATGTAATTGAAAACCATTGAGTTTTACCAACAAGAGTTAAAAACGCGCGGGTATCAAAGTGATCCCGCGCAGCTTCGTGCTGTTGAGCGTTTGCAGCAGTGTGAAGACGAATGGATTGCGTATAAAGAAATTCGCAGTAATAGTCTCAAGAAAAAAATATTTAAGCCGAATCTACCCCGTGGCCTTTACCTATGGGGTGGGGTAGGCCGTGGCAAATCCTTTCTGATGGATTGTTTTTATGCTGCCTCACCATTGGAAAAAAAGGTTCGCATTCATTTCCATGAATTCATGCGTGAAGTACATCGTGAATTGCATGAGCTGTCTGGCCTATCCGATCCTTTAGATGAGCTTGCCAAGCGGATATCAAAGCGCTACCGCCTGATTTGTTTTGATGAGTTTCATATTAATGACATCGCTGATGCCATGATCCTGTATCGCTTACTTAGCGCGCTATTTGAGGATCGCGTCCAGTTTGTAATGACATCTAATTACCGTCCTGATCAACTCTATCCAAATGGCTTGCATCGCGATCGCCTCCTTCCAGCAATTAAATTGCTAGAAGAAAAACTGGATGTTCTGAATGTGGATGCTGGTAATGATTACCGTCGGGTGCAGATGGCTCAGGTGGAGGCATACTTAACGCCGCTAAATGAGAAGACCGACCAACGTTTATTAGAAATGTTCTCAGGTCTGATTGGTAACCAGCAGGAGCGGTTCAATCCAGTATTAAATATAGAATCCCGTGAACTTAAACCCTTGCATATGGGTGACGGGGTAGTCTGGTTTGATTTTCAAACGCTATGCTGCGGGCCTCGCTCACAAAATGATTATTTAGAAATTGCCAATCAATTTCATACGGTAATTTTGTCCGGGGTGCCCTATATGCCCCCTAGGATGACCAATGAGGCACGCCGTTTTATATGGCTGATTGACGTTTTATACGACCATAAAATAAAGCTAATCATGTCTGCCGAGGTGCCGGCTCCTGATCTGTATACAGAAGGTCAAATTACTGCCGAATTCTCTAGAACAGTGTCCCGCTTGATTGAGATGCAGTCCCGTGACTACCTTGATGCGCCGCGGCGGGTAATTGATACCAGCTTGACCTAAAATAGGGTCATGAGTAGCTTTCCCACCCTAAATGCCGATTTGCATTGCCACTCCGTGGTCTCTGATGGCACATTGACGCCTGAAGTATTGGCGGAGCGTGCTCAGGCAAATGGCGTACATCTATGGGCATTGACTGATCATGACGAGCTTGGTGGCCAAGAGCGCGCGAGAGCTGCGGCGAACGCTCTCAAAATGGATTATGTATCAGGCGTAGAAATCTCCGTAACCTGGATGGGTCAAACAATTCATATTGTTGGTCTTGGGATTGATGCCAATCATGCTGGAATTATTGAAGGCTTGCGCCAAACTCGTGATGGTCGAGCGAATCGCGCAAAGTTGATGGCTGAGCAACTACTCAAAGTAGGTATTCCCGGAGCCTATGAAGGTGCACTTCATTTTGCCGGTAACCATGATCTTATCTCCAGAACACACTTTGCTCGTTATCTGGTGGAGCAGGGCGTTTGTCGCGACACAGAAGAAGTTTTCAAAAAATATTTGGTTGAAGATAAGCCTGGTTATGTTCCACATCAATGGGCAACGCTGGACAATGCAGTTGCGTGGATTAAGGGGGCTGGTGGCGTGGCGGTAATTGCCCACCCTGGCCGCTATAAGCTCACAGCATTACAGATGGGTGAGCTCTACCAGCACTTCAAAGATATTGGCGGCCTGGGGATTGAAGTTATCACTGGTAGTCACAGCCCGGACCAATACAAAACTTATGGAAAGATTGCCCAGCATTATGGTTTTCTTGCCTCGCGGGGGTCTGATTTTCATGACCCGGATGAGAGTCATGTTGATTTAGGAACGCTTCCCCATTTACCCGATCATCTGACCCCTGTCTGGTCTGCATTTCATTAATACAATTTCACAATAAAGATAAAGAAAAACGATGTTTGCTGAACGTGTTCTCTCTGGTATGCGGCCTACGGGCAATTTACATCTTGGTCATTACCATGGGGTATTAAAGAATTGGGTACGCTTGCAATCGGAATATCCCTGCTTCTTTTTTGTTGCTGATTGGCATGCTTTAACAACTCATTATGAAACTCCCGATGTGATTGAGCAATCCGTCTGGGATATGGTGGTTGATTGGTTGGCGGCTGGTGTAGATCCAAATCAGGCAACTCTATTTATTCAGAGCAAGGTGCCCGAGCATGCAGAACTTTTCCTGCTGCTTTCGATGGGCACTCCTTTAGGATGGCTAGAGCGCGTTCCAACCTACAAAGACCAGATTGAAAAACTCAAGGAAAAAGACCTGCAAACTTATGGTTTCCTGGGTTACCCACTCCTACAGGCTGCCGATATTTTGATTTATCGTGCCCAGCATGTTCCAGTAGGTGAGGATCAGGTTCCTCACATTGAAATGACGCGTGAAGTAGCGCGTCGCTTTAACTATCTTTATGGTCGTGAGCCTGGCTTTGAAGAGAAAGCATTAGAGGCAGTTAAAAAATTAGGTAGCAAACGCGCCAAGATGTATTTGGAATTGCGTGTTGCATTCCAAGAGCGTGGCGATGATGAGGCTTTAGAGCAGGCCAAGGCACTATTGCAAGAGGCGCAAAGTTTATCGATGGCTGATCGTGAACGTCTTTTTGGTTTCTTGGAGGGCGCTCGCAAAATTATTCTTCCTGAGCCACAAGCTCTATTGACATCTGCATCACGTATGCCTGGCATTGACGGTCAAAAAATGTCTAAGTCTTATGGCAACACCATTAGTATTCGTGAACAGCCAGAAGACGTAATCAAGAAAATCAGAACAATGCCAACGGACCCTGCGCGCGTTCGCAGAACTGATGCTGGTGATCCAGCGCGTTGTCCAGTATGGCAATTGCATTCCGTTTACTCCAATGAGGAAACGAAACAGTGGGTAGATAAGGGCTGTAAATCAGCTGGCATTGGATGTTTAGAATGCAAGCAGCCAGTTATTGATGCTATCTTGGCTGAGCAACAGCCCATGTTTGAGCGTGCACAAAAGTATCTTGACGACCCAAGTCTATTGCGCTCAATCATTGCAGATGGTTGCGACAAAGCGCGTAAGGTTGCTCAAGAAACAATGCGTGAGGTCCGTGAAGCAATGGGCTTGGCGTACGATTAAATATTCCCGTTTTTAACTTGACTACTTTGCATAGTTCTCAGCTAGACGCTTCACCTTGGGTGAGGCGTTTTGCTTCTCAGATTCCTAAAGATGGTTTGGTATTAGATCTGGCTTGTGGCGGAGGTCGTCATGCGAATCTTTTAGCAAATTTGGGATATTCGGTTTTGGCAGTGGATCAAGATGTCACTGTGATTGAGCAAAACCGGGGCCCACTGATTCAGAGTCAAGCCCTCAATTTAGAGTTAGATGAATGGCCATTAGAAGGGCAGACATTTGAGGGGATAGTGGTGACAAACTACCTCTTTCGTCCGCATTTAGACCGGTTACCTGGCATGCTCACTAAAGGTGGCGTATTAATCTATGAAACGTTTGCCCAGGGTAACGCCCAATTTGGCAAACCCTCAAGCCCAAATTTCCTCCTAAATGCAGGGGAATTACTGGCTTTAGCGGCTCGACATGGTCTTAAAGTGTTTGCTTATGAGGATATTTACGTAGATGAACCCAAACCAGCTATGGTTCAGCGCCTTTGCGCCCTAAAAGAAGGGTAAAAAGGGCACATTCCGTTACAATTTCAAGGTTAAGACAGCTCACAATCGGTATACATTCGGTGACAAATACAGCTCATTCCCAAGGAAGTAAAAAAGCCATTTCTGGCAGCATGCCAGCTATCGTTACGCCGATGTTCGACGACGGCAGTTTAGATTTTGCTGGCCTTAAATCATTGCTGGATTGGCACGTTGCTGAGGGCACTGATGGAATTGTGATTGTGGGCACCAGTGGAGAGTCTCCAACAGTATCCGTAGAAGAGCATTGTGAACTCATTCGCACTACGGTAGAGCACATAGCAGGGCGCATTCCAGTCATCGCTGGGACTGGTGGAAATTCCACAGCAGAAGCAATTGAGTTAACGCAGTTTGCAAAAAAGGTTGGCGCGGATGCCAGTCTACAAGTAGTGCCTTACTACAACAAGCCGACTCAAGAAGGCATGTACGCACATTTTAAAAAGATTGCTGAGTCTGTAGATTTGCCAGTCATTTTGTATAACGTTCCCGGTCGTACCGTGGCAGATTTGGCTGGCGATACTGTAGTCCGTTTGGCTGCAGTGCCAGGCATCATTGGCATCAAGGATGCAACCGGTAGTTTAGAACGTGGCACTTTATTAATGAATGACCTCAAGCGTGCGGGCCATGCTGATTTCTCGGTGTTCTCGGGTGATGATCTCACTGCTGCAATGTTGATGCTGATGGGTGGCAAAGGTAATATTTCTGTTACCGCCAACGTAGCGCCCCGTCTAATGCATGAGCTCTGTGTTGCAGCCATGGCGGATGATGTCAACAGAACGCGCGAGATTCAGTACCAATTGATTGCTGTTCATAAGGCCATGTTTACGGAGGCCAATCCAATCCCTGTGAAATGGGCTCTTCATGAAATGGGCAAGATTACCGCCGGTATTCGCTTGCCATTAACCCCTTTGAGTAACTCATTAAGAGAGCCTTTGAAGGCAGCACTAAAACAGGCCAACTTACTATGATGAATTTGCTTTTATTATCCCGTCGTTTTGTATCAGCTTTGCTGCTACTCGCAGCTGCATTTGCCCTATCCTCGTGTAAGTCAGTAACCAGCAACGACACGGTTGACTACAAAAGCTCTGGTGCTGTGCGTGGCCCTAACTTATCTTATCCACCTGATCTCATCACATCCCAAGCAGATCGTCGATATATTGTGCAAGATGGCACAGCGACGATGTCTGAGTACAACGCGGCCGTTAAAAAATCAGTACAAATGCGCAGCAATGTCATGACTGGTATTCCGGGTATGCGTATTGCTAGGGATGGTGATCGTAGATGGTTAGTGGTTGAGAAACCAGCGCCTGAACTTTATCCCCAAGTAAAAGATTTCTGGCAAGAAAACGGTTTCTTACTGGTAGTGGATTCACCATCTACTGGCATTATGGAAACTGACTGGGCTGAGAATCGTGCCAAGATTGCACAAGATTGGCTACGATCAACTATCGGAGGCGCATTAGACTCTATTTACGATACTGGCGAACGTGATAAGTATAAAACACGTTTAGAGGTGAGTAAGCCCGGTGAAACGGAGATATACATTACCCAAAAGGGCGCCATTGAAAAATGCGTCACCGACAGCACTACAACTGCATGTAACTCAACTATTTGGACCTCTCGACCTAACGACCCAGAGTTAGAAGCTGCATTCTTGGCGCGCTTGATGGAGCGTCTTGGTATGACACAAGAGCAAGCTAAGGCAATGGTTGCCGCTCCTTTAGGGCCTAAGATACCTAAGGCCAAGTTTGTTCAAGAAGGCAATAACAAAGGTTATATCGAGCTCAGTTCAGGCTTTGACCGTTCTTGGCGCGATGTAGGCCTAGCATTGGATCGCTCAAACTTTACGGTTGAAGATCGTAATCGTACAGAGGGCGTCTACTTTGTGCGCTATGTAAACGCGAAAGATGTTGGCGATACCAAGGGCTTCTTCTCGAATTTATTTAGTAGCAAGGATGATTCAAAGCTTCAGGCTAAAAAGTATCAAGTTATCGTTAAGAGTACCGGTGAGAATTCAGCGAACGTCTATGTTCAAGATGCAGATGGTAAGCCTGAAAACACACCAGCTGGATTCCAGTTATTAACGTTGTTGACTGATCAGCTTACTAAATAAGAGATATTGAATTACGCACTCATTCGCAGAAATTCGAGTGCAATAAAAAAGCCGCTTTGCAGCGGCTTTTTTTCTTCAAGAAGAAGATTACTTCTTAGCGTCAGCAGCAGGAGCAGCTGGAGCAGCAGCAGGAGCTTCAGCAGCAGGAGCAGCTGGAGCAGCAGCAGGAGCTTCAGCAGGTTTTGCTTCTTCTTTTTTACCGCAAGCGGCCAAAGCGATAGCTAACATTGCAACGAATACGAGTGACTTCTTCATTTGTAATTTCCTCTTAAAAAATTAAACACCAATTATCGATAATTGTTGTGGGATCTACCAAGGGCAAATCCCTAGGTAATTTCCTGTATTAATTATATCCATCTCGCTGGCTCTTTCTCAAAAATCAGCCAGCCGGCTAGGTAGGCTTCGTAGAGACTTGATTTGTCGATCTTTTTAAGATTTTTGACCTTTAAATACTTGTTGGCTGAAAGACTTACCCAAGCCTTGGTGATCTCAGAAGGCTGGTCTTTCGTCATCTCATCACCATTGCAAAATACCCTCTGCCCAAGGCTCAAAATACGGGTTTGAGGATGGGCGGAGATGCCTAAAGTCCCAAGCTTACTTAGAAAACTCTTCGGGCTTAATGGCGGCGCTGGAGAATCAAATAAAGCTTGTTGCTTTGGTTCGGATAGGTATGCGGTGATGCCTGGCAAAAAGCGATCAATTTGGTCTAGTTTTAGCCTACTCAATTGCTGTTTTAACTGTTCAATAAGCTCAGCTGGCAATTGCTCGGCAACATTGGTGGCATTTTGTTTGGGGTCAGCAAATTTACGATCCAGTTCTGGGAGATCTTCAAGAGATTCAGCAAGTCGCCACAATCCCTCTTGAAGCAGCTCCTTAAAACTGGGAGAGCGAAAACCGACAGACCAAGTTTGACAGCCTGCATCTAGTGCAATCCCATCATGAGCAATATGCGGGGGAAGATACAACATATCGCCTGGCTCTAATATCCACTCTTGTTCATATTTAAACTTCTGCAAAATTTTCAAGGGTAGATTGGGATTTAGACTCAAGTTCTTTTGTGCGGAGATGCGCCACTTTCTGCGTCCAGACATCTGAATTAAAAAAACGTCATAAGAGTCGAAGTGGGGTCCAACACCACCACCAATCCCAGCCACACTCACCATTAAGTCATCTAAGCGTGCATCTGGAATAAATCGAAACCAGGAGAGAATCTTCTTGGCCGCAGGGTGGTGCGCATCCATGCCTTGTAGCAATAAAGTCCAATTAGGCTTATTAAGTGCTGGGATCACATTTTTCTCAAAGGGCCCCTGATCAAAACGCCAAGGTGAAGATCGGATGAGGCGTGACTCCACCTCCTCTTTGTTGGCAAATCGAACGAGCTCCTCATACGAAATTGGGCTATCCAACGATTCTTGATTTTGAGAACAGAGGGCAAAAGCGGGGATGGCGCCACGTACTAATAGAGGCTTTTTATGCCAGTATTGCTTCATAAATTGGTCAGGGCTAATTCCGCCAAATAAGGCCCAGGGTGTATTTAAAGGCAGGTTTTGGGGTGCTTGCGGTGGTTCATAGGGCTTGCTCAAGTAAAATGAAGTCATAAATAGAGGCTGGCAGTAAATGGCTGATGTTGGCTAGAGTTAACTGATTAAAAACGAATGTACGACAAATTACGCATGAAGATTGAAAAAAATACTATCGTATCCCTTCGATATAAATTAACTGATGCTCAAAATAATGTCATCGAGGAGCCAGACTCTCCGATGGTATACCTGCACGGTGGCTACGACGGTACCTTTCCAAAAATTGAGTCTTTGCTCGATGGTCAAGATATTGGCTATGAAGCCACAATTCAGCTGGAACCAAATGAAGCATTTGGTGAGTACGACCCTGAATTACTCAAGATAGAGCCACGCGCCCGTTTTCCAGAACCACTAGAAGTTGGCATGCAATTTGAGGGTGTACCTGATGCAGATACTTCTTTAGATAATGAGCCAGATAATCCAAGTGCGAGCGCCGATGATTCTGATGATGAGCCACTAATCTATACCGTTACAGATGTTGCCGATAGCCAAGTAGTGCTTGATGGTAATCATCCATTGGCGGGTATGGCCTTGCGTTTTTGGGTTCAAGTGAAAGACGTACGTGCTGCTACTGAAGATGAGATCGAAAATCGCCATCCTGAGGGTGGTGAAAACTTTACCTTCGGCATGCCCAATGACGATGCAGATGATGAAGAAGATTTCCTAGAGCAAGCATTGGGTTTACAAGGTCAGGCGCCGCGTACCCTGCATTAATGGGCTAAAGGAGTATTACTCCTTTAGCCATTCTTTCATGGCGCCAAGATCCCGCTTGGTATCGCTGCTAGCTGTAGCATCGGTTGGTGTGTTGCTGAGTTTTGCTAAGGCTTTTTCAAGCTGAGCAATTTTGGCTTCTTGTTCAATCGTGGCATCTATTAAACCCTTGAGTGCCATTGATACTGGATCATCTACATTGGGTGTGACACCATATGCAGAAAAATATTCTTTAGTTTTGCTGTCTACGCTCTGCGGTAGATCGGGATGCAAAACCCGCGCAGGAATACCTACTGCAGTTGCACCTGCTGGAATTTCTTTGAGAACGACTGCATTAGAGCCAATACGTGCCCCATCTCCAACTGTAAAGCCACCGAGTACTTTTGCACCAGCACTAACAACAACCCCTTTACCCAGGGTGGGGTGACGCTTTACTCCCTTATAAAGAGAAGTACCACCCAGCGTAACACCTTGGTAGATTGTGCAGTCATCACCTATTTCGGTAGTCTCGCCAATCACAATCCCAAGACCGTGATCTAAAAACACACGTTGCCCAATCTTCGCTCCCGGATGAATTTCAATGCCGGTAATGAAGCGTGACACCATTGAGAGAACCCGCGCAATCCACTTGAGACCGATATTCCATAGCGCATGAGAAATACGATGAAACCAAACGGCATGCAAGCCTTGGTAGCAAGTAATCACCTCAAGGCGGTTTCTTGCGGCAGGATCACGAACGATGATGGAGTCGACTTGGTCGAAGAGGGAATTAAACATGTCTAGATTTTAACGGGGCTGGCTTATTTTCTCAGGAGCATCTGTTTTGCGATGCCACGTAGTAGATCAATTTCTTCCTTACGCAGACGACTGCGAGCAAATAAAGCCTCTAAGCGGGGCATCAATTTCTTGGGATTTGCAGGGTCAAGGTAGCCAATAGCCTCCAGACCATCGCGCCAGTGTTCCAGCATGGCGGCTACAGCGGCTGGATCGGCATAATTTGATAATTCTGTATTGCCAGCTAAATCCTTTGAAACAAGCTCTTTAAGGGCCTCTCTGAGGGTGTAGGCGCATACCATGAGGGCTTGAGCCAGATTTAATGAGGGGTAGTCGGGGTTGGCCTCCAGCCAAACGCGATGGGTGCATAAAGACAGGTGGTGGTTCTCGAGCCCCGTTCTCTCTGGACCAAATACCAAGGCAACGCGACCTTGATTGCATACTATTTGAGTGATGAGCTCTCTTGCGGATTCCCAAGCCAAAGCGGGCGGCCCGAATTCACGTTCACGGCTTGTAAGGCCTAAAACTAATGAGCAGCCCTGGACAGCATCATCAAGGGAGCCCAATTCTTCTGCAGACTCAAGAAGGTCAGACGCTCCGCTAGCGAGGGCAATCGCCTCTGGCTGCTGAGCAATTCCTTTGATTTTGGGATCAATCAAGCATAGGTCTTTAAACCCCATGGTTTTGAGAGCTCGCGCTGCTGAGCCCACATTGCCAGGGTGACTTGTTTCTACGAGAACCCAGCGTACTAGCTGAGCTTGGTGCTTATCCATGGGCTTCTTAAATTGGGTACGTTGAGGGTAAAGAATGCAAATCGTTTAGAATCAGGGTATTAGCTTCTTATTGTCATGCACTTTAGGCAATATCACAGGCTCGTTCTTATTTAATTTGTCCATCAAAATACTATGCATCCCATGTTAAATGTGGCCATAAAGGCCGCCCGTCGTGCTGGAACCGTTATAAATCGTGCCTCTCTGAATTTAGAGCGCCTCCAGGTTGATCGCAAGCAGCACAATGATTTTGTGACTGAGGTGGACAAAGCCGCGGAAGCGGCCATCATTGAGACCTTGAGCGAAGCCTATCCGACCCATGGATTTTTGGCTGAAGAGACAGGCGAACACAATGTTGATGCAGAGAATGTATGGATCATTGATCCATTAGATGGCACAACCAACTTTATTCATGGCTTTCCACAGTATGCGGTTTCAATCGCCTTAGCCGTAAATGGCGTTACTCAACAAGCTGTGGTTTACGACCCAACCCGCGATGAATTATTTACCGCCACTCGTGGTGCAGGTGCTTATTTAGATCGTCGGCGTTTACGGGTTGCTTCACAAGACCGTTTAGCAAACTCTTTAATTGGAACTGGCTTTCCGTATCGCGAAGATCAAGACTTAGAAAAGTATCTCAAGATTTTTGCAGAGATGTCTCGTCAGTGCGCTGGCTTACGTCGCCCTGGTGCAGCCTCTTTAGACTTGGCTTATGTGGCAGCCGGCCGCTACGATGGTTTTTTTGAGAGCGATCTCAAGCCATGGGATATGGCAGCAGGCGCTTTACTCATTACTGAGTCTGGTGGCTTGATTGGTAATTATCGCGGTGAAGAGGGTTTTCTAAAGAGTGGCGAAGTGATGGCTGCTAATCCGCGCATATTTGCCCAGATGGTTCAATGCCTCTCTAAATACTCAGTTTCTTAAGCAAAAAACAATCGGCATTGATCTGCTTAGGATTTAACTAGGTCAATAAAGTGCTCGCCTTGGTCATTAATCAGGAGTGTGTTTGCTCTGGGATTGCCTACTTCTGGGTGATCTAGGTCCCAATCTGATAAGACCCAACGTTGCCAAGATTGTTCACCCAACTGCTCTACATGATGCGCAGGTAAGTGGGTATGCCCATGGATTAACTTATCACCTGTATGCGAACGTAATGTCGCTGCACATGCCTCAAGGGTCACATTCATCTTCATTAGATTTTGTGGCTGGGAGGATTTAGTCTTGTGTTGATATTGCGCATGACTATTGCTACGCAAATGATTTGCGATAGAGCGACGCCACCCCAATGGCAAAGACAAAAAAAGCTTTTGAACCCAAGTTTTTCTGACCCAGCGGCGAAACACTTGGTAGCCAAGATCAGCAGTACACAACGCATCCCCATGGGCAAGTAAATACCGCTTTCCAGCAATTTCAACCATGGATGGATCTGGCAACAATGTCATGCCCGTCTTCTTTAAAAAAGCAGGCCCCACTAGGAAGTCACGGTTCCCGTGAAGGTAGTAGGTTTTGGTCTTAGTGGATAAATTAGCGAGGGCGCGCTTTACTTCCTGCTGAAAGGGGGATTGGGATGAAGCATCATCACCAACCCAGTATTCAAAAAGATCGCCCAGAATAAAAACCGCCTCAGCTTGTGAGGCATCTTTTTCACAGAAGTCAAAAAAACGTTGCGCCGTCAAGGGCATTGACGGCGTCAGATGTAAGTCTGAGATGAGCATCGCGCTCGCGTATTGCGGGATCATTCCTCGAGAACGGTGGCCTTCTCAATCACAACATCTTCTGCAGGAACATCCTGATGAAAGCCGGCATTTCCTGTTTTGACCTTGCGAATTGTGTCAACAACATCTAAGCCATCAGTCACTTTGCCAAATACTGCATAGCCCCAGCCTTGAGCGTTAGGAGCAGTGTGATTCAAAAAATCATTGTCATTCACGTTAATGAAAAATTGCGCAGTAGCAGAGTGAGGATCGCTAGTGCGAGCCATTGCAACAGTGCCCCGCTCATTCTTTAGGCCATTATTGGCTTCATTTTCAATTTCAGCGCCAGTAGGCTTTTGTTTCATGCCAGCAGTCATGCCGCCACCTTGAATCATGAAATTATTAATCACACGGTGAAAGATCGTGCCATCGTAATGACCACTTTTGACATATTGTAAAAAGTTAGCAACGCTCTTGGGTGCCTTAATTGCATCAAGGGTGAGGGTGATATCACCCTTATTAGTTTTTAGGAGTACTTTCGCCATTGTTTGATTTACTTTCTGGTGAGTTAGTGGATGGATTGCTTAAGGTGCTGTTAGAGCTATTGTTGCCTCTGGTTTGGGGTTTCAATAGGTTCAATAAATATTTGGCCCGATTGGCGTACAGGCGTTGGTTAAGCTGGGTATTGGCCGCCGCATCTTCATAGGCCTTGGCACCCAGTCTGACGTAGACCTCGCCTAAATTCGCGGCAGCAGTACTGTAGCTGGGGCGAAGCTTTAATGCGAGCTCTAAATAGTCACGAGCCTCAATCCATTTGTCTTGAGTGGCTGCGATTGCTGCAAGGTTGTTATAGGGCTCTGGCAGCTCAGGAAATTGCTGTGTAATCTCAATTAAGGTTTTCTTGGCACCGGCAAAATCGCGCATCTCTAGTTGCAAACGTGCTTTTACATAGCGCAGTTGGACATTGCGGGGTGTCATTTTGAGTTTGACGTTGATTAAATCAATTGCATCTTGATATTTACGTGCTTTCACCAATCTCTCAACATCGGATGGCACGGCGTTCTTAGTAACTGGGTCTGGTTCAATAATTAAGAAAGATAAAAAAGGAACGGCAACAGTTTCAGATAGCTCGGGGTTGAGCGGATCATACGGAGCATCAGTTGAGAGTCTTGGGGGGTCAATTGGTCCATAGCCACCTAAATAAGCTTGGGTTTTAGCCTCAGGCGAATTCGCCTCTAGCTGATTAACGGCTGCAATTTCAGCGTTGGCTTGTTGTTGGGCGGGGGTGCTACACCCAGTTACGAGCAAAAAGCTAGCAAGGACGGCAAAAACCTGAAAAGGGGTGGAAATAGGCGCTTTGAGGGTTGCAAACATAGGGGAAGGGGTGAAAAACTGGCTCATTCGATATACTCAGCGCTCAGTCTAACAAATTGGCGCTACTTGCCTCACCTTTATAGCCCTATGCTGCAAATCTATAACACCCTCAGCCGTTCTAAACAGGTCTTTAAGCCCATCCTACCGGGCAAGGTGAAGATGTATGTCTGCGGCATGACAGTCTACGATTTTTGTCATATTGGCCATGCTAGGGTCATGATCGTATTTGATATGGTGGTTCGCTGGCTCAGGGCTAGTGGTTATGAGGTTCTTTACGTGCGCAATATCACTGATATTGACGACAAAATTATCAACCGCGCCATTGAGAATGGTGAGCCGATTGCTGCGCTAACGAACCGATTTATTGATGCCATGCATGCTGATTCTGATGAGTTAGGTCTCATACATCCCGATCAAGAACCTCGTGCTACGGATTACATCAAGCAGATGCAAGGCATGATTGGCAAGCTGATTGAAAATGAATTGGCTTACCAAGGCGAAGATGGTGATGTCAACTTCGCTGTACGTTTGTTGCCACGTTACGGCCAACTCTCTGGCAAGACTCTTGATGAACTCCATGCGGGTGAACGTGTTGCAGTAGGGGGTGGTAAGCGTGACCCACTCGATTTTGTTTTGTGGAAGAGCGCTAAACCAGAGGAGCCATCAGATACCCGCTGGAGCTCACCTTGGGGTGAAGGTCGTCCAGGTTGGCATATAGAATGCTCAGCGATGGCTTGTGACTTGCTTGGCGAGCACTTTGATATTCATGGTGGTGGCGCAGACCTTCAATTCCCTCATCACGAAAATGAAATCGCTCAAAGCGAGGGTGCTCTGTATGGACAAGGTCGCAAAGAGGATGACGCGCCGTTTGTCAATTATTGGATGCACAACGGACATATTCGCGTTAATGAAGAGAAGATGTCTAAATCCTTGGGTAACTTCTTCTTAATTCGGGACGTCTTAAAAAGTTTTGATCCAGAGGTCTTGCGATTCTTTATGCTTAAAGCGCATTACCGTAGCCCTATAAATTACAGCGATGCTCAGCTTGAAGAAGCTCGCGCTGGTTTAGTTCGTCTATACACCGCCTTAGCCCAAGCGCCAATTGCCCAGAATAGTTCGATTGATCCAAAAAACCCATGGGCTCAACGTTTTGCCGATGCCATGAACGATGACTTTAATACGCCTGAAGCAATTGCAGTGTTGTTTGATTTGGCAAGCGAAGTCAATCGTGCGCAAGGTGATGAAAAACAGATGCTTGCATCTACGATGAAGGCATTAGGTGCCACTCTCAATTTCCTGCAAAGAGATCCAACTGCATTCTTGCAAGGGGGATCTAGAGACGAGAGTGGTTTAAGTCCAGCGCAGATCGAAGAGCAGATCGCTGCCCGGGTTTCAGCTAAACAAGCAAAAGATTTTACATTGGCTGACTTAATACGTAAAACTTTATTAGAGCAGGGCGTTGTTCTAGAAGACAAGCCCGGCGGCATTACTGAATGGCGAAGAGCTTAGTGTCACCAGTAAAAGAGGAATCGATTATCGAAGAAATCGCTCCTGCGTACTGGGAGCAGGCTTGTGCTGAACTTATGAAGCATGACCGCATTATGAAAAAGCTGATCCCTAAGTACGGCTCTGGTTTTTTAGTTACCCGTGGTGACGCATTTACAACTTTAGCAAGAGCGATCGTTGGCCAGCAAATCTCAGTTGCTGCTGCGCAAACAGTTTGGGGTAGAGTGCTCATTGCCAGCAAGAAAAAAGTAAACCCTAAAAATATATTAGCGCTCACAGTTGAAGAATTGCGAGCTGCAGGTTTATCAGGGCGCAAGGTTGAATATATCCGCGATCTGGCCGATCACTTTGATTCTGGGCGTTTACATGCCGATCAATGGAAAGATATGGATGATGAGAGCGTCATCAAAGAATTAAGCTCTATTCGGGGAATTGGGCGCTGGACGGCTGAAATGTTCCTCATTTTTAATATGGTTCGCCCTAATATCCTTCCGCTAGACGATGTTGGTCTAATTAAGGCTATTTCCCTCAATTACTTCAGTGGTGAGCCTGTTAGCCGCCATGAGGCGAGGGAGGTGGCAGCTAATTGGGCCCCATGGCGCACGGTTGCCACCTGGTACATGTGGAGAAGTATCGACCCCATCCCAGTTGAACATTAAAATCAGACTATGAAAACGACTTTCCTGGATTTTGAGCAGCAAATCGCCGAATTAGAGTCAAAGATTGAAGAGCTCCGTTTTGTACAAGACGAGTCATCGGTAGATATTTCCGATGAGATCAAAACTCTCTCTGAAAAGAGCGTTCAGCTCACTAAAGATATTTACGCCAATCTCACACCATGGCAGGTGTCTCAAGTTGCGCGTCACCCACAGCGCCCTTACACATTAGATTATGTTGGTGCCTTATTTACCGATTTTCATGAGCTCCATGGCGATCGCACTTTTGCGGATGATCAATCCATCATCGGTGGCCTAGCCCGTTTTGATGATCAGCCCTGCATGGTGATTGGTCACCAAAAAGGTCGTGACACCAAAGAGCGTGCTCTTCGCAACTTTGGCATGAGTCGTCCAGAGGGTTATCGCAAAGCAATGCGCCTCATGCGCCTTGCCGAGAAATTTGGCATTCCAGTATTTACCTTTGTTGACACTCCGGGTGCATTTCCAGGGATTGATGCGGAAGAGCGTAACCAATCTGAAGCAATCGGCCGCAACCTGTATGTGCAAGCTGAGCTAGAAGTCCCGATCATTGCTACGATTATTGGCGAGGGTGGATCAGGTGGCGCCTTAGCGATTGCGATGGGGGATGTGGTGTTGATGTTGCAGAACTCGACCTATTCCGTGATCTCCCCAGAGGGCTGCGCTTCTATCTTATGGAAAACTGCAGATAAAGCCTCTGAAGCTGCTGAGCAATTGGGTCTAACAGCCCAGCGTATTAAGGCATTAGGTTTAATCGACAAGATTGTTGCCGAACCTATTGGTGGTGCTCACCGCGATTACGATGTCATGATGAGTAACATGCGCAAAGCCCTTGCCGAGTCAATGAAAACTTTTGAGGGTATGAAGACTGATGCATTGCTTGAGCGTCGTCATGAGCGTCTAATGAGTTATGGCAAGTTCAAGGAAATCACAGTCAAGTCCTAAGTCTGCAAAACGAATTGCGGTTGCCTTAAGTGGCGGCCTCGATTCGGTTGTTTTGCTAGATACGATTTGCAAATCGCAAGCAGCAAATCAGAATAGAGAGATTTACGCCTTTCACATTCACCATGGTTTGCAAAAGCCGGCGGATGATTGGTTGATATTTTGTGAGAGGCTTGCTAAAAAATATAAGATCCACTTTGATTTTCGCTTGCTTCATCTGAATACCGGAGAGGGTAACGTTGAGGCCAGGGCAAGAGCAGCCCGCTATGAGGCCTTGGCAGATCTCTGCGAGGAATATGGCATTGAAGATCTACTATTAGCTCACCACCAGAACGATCAAGCAGAAACCGTATTGATCCAGTTGCTCCGCGGGGCTGGTGTGGCAGGCTTATCAGGCATGTCTGTTCACAAACATATTCAGGCAGGCCCTAGCCCCTTAATGCTGAAGCGTCCATTGCTCGATCAAAGTAGGGCTGAGCTAGAGGCTTACGCCAAACAACATAAACTCAAGTGGATTGTTGACCCTAGTAATCAAGACCGCAAATATAGACGCAATGCGATTCGAAAAGATGTCATTCCAAAACTAGAAAAGATTCAGCCTGAAGCAGTTGCCAATTTAGCTCGCAGCGCATCCTTGCTAAGTGATGCACAGGCATTACTAGATCGTTTGGCATTACAAGATGGAAAAGGCATTTTAATAAAAGATTGTCTTCAGTTAAAACCATTGCTAGTACTTTATAAGTCAGACTTGCCTGCGGCGAATAATGTCCTGCGCTATTGGCTCAAGATGAATGAACTCGTGATGCCATCTCAAGAGCGCCTGAACTCTTGGTGGCGCGATCTTGTTGCTGTGAAGGTGGATTCACAGCTAGAGTGGACTCATGATGGCAAGGCTATTCGGCTATGGCGCGATCAATTACAGCTCGCCCCACAGTCAGGCGGCCAGTGGATCTTCAAAACAATTCCCACTGGAAGTAAAAATGCAGGACTGCCAGCTGCTTGGGTAAAAAAGGCTCAGAAAGAAGGCCGCATTACAACTAAAGCAAGGTCGGGGTCTGAAAAACTCCAAATCAAACCAAATAGTCCACGTAAAACCCTCAAAAATCTCTTTCAGGAGGGTGATATTCCTCCGTGGCAGCGCAATGCCCCACTTTTATATATTGATCATGAGCTTATTGCAGTAGCGGGAGTAGGCGTCAGTTACCCGCATCTCGTACTGACCGGATCTAGAGTGTGGCCCGAGTGGCAAGAGAAGGCTTTGTAGGTTTAAAACCCTGTAAAATAAGCCCTTTTTAGATCCTCGGGTAAGTATTTCCCGCTTATAGATAGTTAATAGACAGTTTTTATGGCTCTTATCGTTCATAAATATGGTGGCACCTCAATGGGCTCAGTTGAGCGCATTGCGAATGTCGCTAAACGCGTTGCCAAGTGGATGCGTGCCGGCCATCAAGTGGTGGTAGTTCCTTCTGCCATGTCAGGTGAAACTAACCGCTTGCTTGGCTTGGCAAAAGAAATCAACCCAGATGCAAGCCCACGTGAGCTAGATCAAATCGCCTCTACTGGTGAGCAGGTCAGTTCTGGTTTGCTAGCCTTAGCATTGATGCGTGAAGGTATTGATGCGGTGAGTTACGCTGGTTGGCAGGTAACAGTACATACAGATTCAGCATTCACTAAAGCTCGTATTAAAAGTATTGAGAGCGATAAGATTCTCAAAGACTTGAACGCTGGTCGTGCCGTCGTGGTTACTGGTTTCCAAGGCGTAGATCCAGAAGGAAACATTACCACCTTAGGTCGTGGTGGCTCAGATACTTCTGCAGTTGCAATGGCTGCTGCCTTGAAGGCAGACGAGTGTTTGATCTATACCGATGTGGATGGTGTCTATACAACAGACCCACGCGTTTGTGAGGATGCACGTCGCCTAGACAAAATCACCTTTGAAGAAATGCTGGAAATGGCTAGCTTAGGTTCTAAGGTGTTACAAATTCGTTCTGTCGAGTTTGCAGGTAAGTACAAAGTTAAAACCCGCGTTCTGTCTTCGTTGACAGACCCATTGATGCCTTTAGACCAAGAGATGAAGTCGGGCACATTGATTACATTTGAAGAGGACAGCACTATGGAAGCCGCAGTTATTTCCGGCATCGCCTTTGCGCGTGATGAAGCGAAGATTACCGTTTTAGGAGTTCCTGATCGTCCAGGTATTGCCTATCAAATTCTTGGCCCAATTGCTGATGCCAATATTGATGTGGATATCATCATTCAAAACCAATCAGTAGAAGGCAAGACAGACTTCACCTTTACTGTTCCGCGCGGTGACTATCAAAAGGCTTTAGATATTTTGAAGAACACTGTGCAGGCGCACATTGAAGCAAAAGAAATCTCAGGGGATCCTAAGGTTTCTAAAGTTTCAGTAGTTGGCGTAGGTATGCGTTCACACGTTGGTATCGCCAGCAAAATGTTTCGTACATTGTCAGAAGAGGGCATTAACATCCTCATGATCTCTACTAGTGAAATTAAGATCTCTGTAGTGATCGACGAGAAATATATGGAATTGGCGGTTCGTGCTTTGCATAAGGCATTTGAGCTAGACCAGAAATAATTCTTCAAAAGGGCATTAAAACCCTTCAGGAACGGTTATCCGTTAAACTGTGGGGCGGATTAGTAGTAAGAAGGTAGTAAAAGTACGGAGACGTGGCCGAGCTGGTCGAAGGCACTCCCCTGCTAAGGGAGCATCGGGGCTAAAACTCTGATCGGAGGTTCGAATCCTCTCGTCTCCGCCAGTACTTTCATTAAACCCAGTAAATTCAATGAGTTACTGGGTTTTTTGTTGCCTATTTTATATAAAAACCACAACAGTTTTAGGGTTTATGTTGCATCGCCGCAAATAAATGTTGCAACACAACAAATTCTTTATTAGAATGGTGCATCGCAACAAAATTTGTAACCAACTACTAAATAAAGGATTAACCATGTTCCAGAATCAATTAAACGATCAAATCGCTCAAGCTCAAGCTAAAGCTGTTGAAAACGCTAAACATTTGGCACAAGTTGCAGTTGAAAGTGCTCAAGAATTGGCAGAAATCAACCAAGCTGCTGCTAAAGATGCATTGGCTGCTGCACAAGATGCAAGCTCACAGTTGTTGACAATCAAAGATCCACAACAGTTGGCTAAATTGGCTCAACCTGAAACTGCTCAAGAAGCTGCTAAGTACGCTGCTGCTTATCAAGCTAAAGTAAGCAAAGTTGTTCGTAACGGTAACAAAGAAGTTGCTCAAGTTGTTGACGCTTCTATTGATGACGCACGTGATGACTTGGTTAAGTTTGTTAAAGAAGCTACTAAAACTGCTCCTGCTGGTTCTGAGGCATTTGTATCTGCTTTCAAAACTGCATTTGACGCTTCACTCCAACAGTTTGACCAAGTTCGCGCAACTGCAACTGATGCATTCGCAAACTTTGAGAAGAGTGTTGACGCTGCATTGGCTAACATTCAAGGCCAGTACGCTGTAGCTAAGCCAGCTGCTAAAACACGTAAAGCTGCTTAATCAGCCTTACTTGTTTCAATAAAAAAACCGCCCTCGGGCGGTTTTTTGTTGTCTATTGCTTTAGGCCTAAGGCCTATAGAGAAGGACCTGCAGGGCTTCAGTAAGCAGTACCGTCAACAGCCTTCAGGTAGCCTTTAATGTACTGGGGCGGAACAAACAACACTGTACTGATTCCGGACTTGGATGAAATATCTAGCTGGAAACCATTCTTCATGTGATCTTTCAAAAAGGCATCTGTCAATTTGATTGAGAGTAACTCTTTGAACATGCAGCCTCTTGCTTCACATAAGCCGGCCTCACGAGAGATTACTTTAAATGTGCTCGCAGGCGCATTTTCTAGATTAGCTGCATCGTAGTTACGCATTTGTGAGAAATAAGTCAGATGAACCTGGAGTTCATAAGTCTTGATGCCTTGCGACAATTGCTCGCTACGAAGATTAAACATCTCATAAGTATTGGATTCATCCATCGTATTGATCGATGGGCCAACATAGGTTTTCCCGCCAGAACTATTAGGGGTGGCGATCGTAGATTGATAAACATCGTTTACTTCCCACGAACTGATTTTTTTATCGTTGTTGGCACAGGCGACAAGTCCGAGACTAACAACTAGTAATAACGCAAAACGGTACATATTGGGCTCCTTAGATCACCAAATCATACTATCGTCCGCCCAAATCTTGGCTTTATTCGCAAACGGGGTATTTCTTTCCTTAATTGCTAACCCCGGGATCCCCATTTTTTAAACCTAGGGTTTGTCATTACTAAATTACTATACTTCACAACTTCACAAGTTATGAAGTTGTGATATAGTGTGATGACTGGGAGAAGAAATGAAGAGACAAATACCGAAAACACATCAAGCCTTGGAGTGGATAGGGAAGGGCATGAGCGCAGCTCAGGCCGCTCGAAAGATGGAAATTTCAGAATCCAGTGTGTATGCCGCCCTCAGAAAAACGAAGGCAAAAGATATGGGTTGTTGTCCTACGTGTGGTCACAAAATAAGGAACTAAGATGAAAAAGACTCTATTAGCTGCTGTAACAATTTCTGTTGCTGCATTTGCATATGCGAACACCTCATCAGATTCATCGGCATTGGTAACTCAACAGTGCAAGATTTCTGCTGAAGCTGTATCTACCTTGAAGGGATTGCAATATGGCAATACTTCAATTCGTAAAGACGTAGCTAATCTAATTGACCGCCATCTCAAGACTCAAGAGAACAGAGATGTTGCACATAAGAAATTGAATTTAATGGTCGACGATAAGTCTGCTGATGCTGGGGCTCTAGAGCTTAAGTACTGCTCCTAAGTATTTCTTAGGGCAGTAAAGAAAAAATCCCGCTCAGGGCGGGGTATGAATACTTGACTCTAAAATTGTCAGTAGCAATCAATTCTTTAGTGTTGAGAGAAATGCCTTAATCACCTTATTTTGTAATTCATTCTCCTCTTGGGTGGCGCCTGCTCCAGAGAGGTGGCCCATCGGTAGTCGCTCATTGATGGCAATGTACTTTGCACCCGGTATTAATTTGGCGGAAGACTTGGCATCTGATTCTGGATTTAATAGGTCGCCCGTACCTGCCAGTATTAAAGTCTTCGCCTTGATTGATTTGAGGGCAGCAGATGTGTTGTTATCAAAACCCTTTGTTTGGCCAACATCGTGACGATCATATGCGCGGGATTGCCAGATCCAGTCATTGGCATCCATTCTCTTCCAGCCGCTATCTTGAACTTTCTTGAGGTATTCAATTTCAGCTGTGGGGGTTGGATTTAACTGCTCTTGATATGCTGGAGTTCGAACAATGACCCCGCTTAACCAGCCAGCCCATAGGCGCATGCCTTGTTCCACAGGTTTGTCGTATTTGCCCCCCTGATAGCCTGGATCGGTCATGATGCTTTGGCGCAGCATTTCTAAGACACCCGTGGTCCACGCAGGCGTCTTTGCCAAAGGAATGATGGGGATGATGGCTTGCATTGCGTTAGGGTACGAGACGCCCCATTGAAGGGCTTGCATACCGCCCATAGAAGCACCAATCACGGCAACTAATTTCTTGATGCCAAAGTGATCAACAACAAGTTGATGTTGGGTATTGACCATATCTCGAATATTGAACTCGGGAAAGCTAATATTCGGCTGGGTTTTGCTATTAGATGGTGACGTACTTAGACCGTTACCAATCGCATCGGTACAGATTACAAAATACTTATCAGTATCTAAAGCCTTGCCAGGACCAATTAGATAATCAATGCGATGGTGATTGCCGCCAATGGCCGTAACCATCAAGATGGAATTGCTCTTATCAGCATTCAGAGTGCCTTGAGTTGTATAAGACAGATTAAAGTCTTGTATAACGGAGCCATTTTCAAGCTGAAAGTTGCCTTCAGCATAGGTCTGGTGTGCTGGCTCAGTGGGTTTGTGTGCCAGAGCATTGAATGTGGTCAGCGCAAGTCCTAGCGCTATAACCCTGATAATGGATAAATACATGCTGTCTCCTTTTATTATTCTTTATTTATAGCAGGAAATTTGATGACCCAGGCTTTTGACTGTGCGGAATGTGGTAACCCAAGAGTCTTAATGGGGGGATGCCAATATTGCGGAAGTGTAGAGTTGCCCAATGTATTTGTGGATACGATTGAGCTCAATATCAAGCAGGGCTTTCCAACCGTTGAAGAGGCGCTAGATCATTTGACGGAGTACCTCAGAATGGCTTGCCAGCTTGGTCTAAAGGCAATCGTTTTAATTCATGGATATGGATCGTCCGGCGAGGGTGGTCGTATTAAATGGGCCATTCATGACGCCCTAGAAAATAACCGCTATGCCGATCGGGTAGAGGAGTATTTCTTTGGTGAAGATGTCCCATTTGCCAGCACAACTTACTATGATTTATTAAAGCAGCGCCCAGGTCTAAAGGACTATTTGAAGCACTTTAAGGCTGGTAATGCGGGGATGACTGTTTTATTGCTGGGCTCAGGCCGGAGAAGTGCTTAGAATAGACAGGTACACAAGGGGCTTTCATGACAACTAAGAAATCAGATCACACAGTGACACAAGAGGCAGCCGCTTCCAGTGCTGATCAGTTGATTGGTGAGTTCAAATCTCTGATGGCAGATGCTGAGGCATTGATCAAGGCAACAGAAGATCATCCTGGCGATGTGGTTCATTCCATTCGTAATAAAGCTCTGGAAACTATTTCTGGTGCTAAAGAAAGTCTTTCCAACCTTGAGGGCACCTTGACAGAAAAGGCTAAAGTGCTTGCTGAGGGTGCTGATGATTTTGTACATCGTAATCCTTGGGAAGCAGTTGGTGTTGCCGCAGGCTTAGGTCTATTAATTGGCCTTTTTATTCGTCGTCGTTAAGAATATATGTCTCAAGAAAATTTACTTTCCTCAATTAAACATTTAGCTGCTAATGGTGCCTCTATTGCCCAAACGCGCTTAGAGCTTTTATCAGTTGACGTCCAAATTGCGCGCAGCAAATTAATCAGTCTCATAGTGATGATTGTTAGTGCTCTGTTCTTTTTATTCTTTGGCTTGGTAATGCTTGCATTACTTATTGTGATCTACAGCTGGGAATCAGATCGCATGCTCGCATTAAGTCTACTAACAGGCACATTTCTTTCGATTGGCTTGATATTGGCCTTATTGATTATCCAATCCTTGCGCAAGATGCCTCAGTTATTTGAAGCATCTATAGCGGAATTGGCGAAGGATAAAGAAGCGCTCTCACGCTAGATTTCTATGAATGAGAAATTAAAGTCTTTAGAACTTCGTCGTCTCAAGCTTCAAGAAAAAGCAAAACAAGAGCGCAATGATTTTGCTGCCAACTTTGAGCCCTGGGAGAAGCCCCTGTCATGGGCTGATAAAGGAATTGATACTTTTCATTTTCTAAAAAATAATCCCCTGTTATGGACGAGCGCCTTTGCAGCGCTGGCACATTACAAGCCAAAATTAGCTAGCAAGGTCCTAGCGGTAGGTTGGGGTGCTATGAAGCTACTGAAGAGCGCCAAGAAGCTCGTTTAAAGAATTTAGCTAACTAAAACGGATTTATTGGGGATGCCGTTTTGATTCAGAATAGTGCTGCCATTGAGTGCGCCTATTTCCAGCAATGTAATTGCACCGCAAACTGCAAATCCCGCATTACGCAGTAATTTATCGGCCGCAATGAGAGTTCCCCCGGTTGCTAGAACATCATCCATTAGCAGCACCCTGGCGTCTTTTGGGAGCGTCGATTGCTGAATTTCCAGTGAATCCGAGCCGTATTCCAGTCCATAGAACTCACGATGGGTGGCCAGAGGCAGCTTATTTGGCTTTCTGGCGAGGGCTAAGCCTTTGTGGGCATGGTAAGCAAGTGCAGAGCCAAAGATAAAGCCTCGAGATTCAATGCCTAAAATATGGGTGTAATCAAAAGTTCGAGCCAATTCTTCTAGTAAGACAATCGCCTCTTTGAAGGCCGCTGGATTAGCTAGTAAAGGGGAGATATCTCTGAATAAGATTCCAGGCTTGGGAAAATCAGGAACACAGGGTAGATAATCTAATAAATTCATTTATGGCAGGCATGAAAACTAATTACCTCATTATCACCGCATTGGAAAGTGAGCTCAAGCGAGCTGTGCTGCCAGCTGGCGTGGAGATTGTTTATTCGGGTATCGGTAAAATTAATGCAGTCAGCGCTAGCCTTAAGGCAATACATCAATATGCACCGCAAATGATAATTAACTTTGGGACTGCTGGCAAAGTCAATCCACAGCTAAATGGTTTATTGAAAATAGGCAAAGTGATTCAGCGCGATATGTCTACAGAGCCTCTTGCCCCACGTGGTAAAACTCCCTTTTGTAATAAACCTTTTGAATACCTATCATCAGGAGAATTTACCTGCGGGACTGGCGATAGCTTTGTCACTGCACATGACCCTTGGTTGCACGCTCAAAGTGTGGATGTGGTGGATATGGAGTTATTTGCTATTGCGGCTGCTGCTTATGAACATCAAATTTCTTGGCAATCCTATAAATACATCACGGATGACGCTAATGAAAACTCTGGTAGTGATTGGCAAGCAAAAGTACATCATGGCCAAGATCTATTTTTAGACAAACTTAAGCAGTTGCTAAGTTAGTTGATAAGCCTTTAAGTATGAACCTCTCCAAGCCTTGGCTAAAAAATTATCCTGAGGGCGTTCCGCATGATATTGGTGAGCCTGCATATTCCTCGCTCACGGAATTTTTAGAGGAGTGCTTTTCCCTATTTGCAAGTCGTAAGGCAGTAGAGTCCATGGGTAAGTTTTTTACCTATCGCGAAATTGGTCGTCTATCTTTAAACTTTGCATCCTATCTTCAAACCTTGCATTTAGAGCCGGGTGCGCGCATTGCATTAATGTACCCAAATGTTATTGAATATGTAATTGCGATGTTAGGAACATTAAGAGCGGGGTATGTAGTCGTTAATATCAATCCTCTCTATACCTCTCGTGAGCTTGAGGCACAGTTAAAAGATAGCGGCGCTTGTGTATTGGTGATGATGGAAAATTTTGCCAGCACCTATCAACAGATCGTTGCCGAAGTCCCGGTCCAAAAGGTAATTGTGAGTAGCCCTGGAGAGTTGTTGGGTCTGAAGGGGCATCTCGTAAACTGGGTGGCACGCAATATCAAAAAGCTCATACCTGCTTGGGATGTAAAGCATATTTCATTTAAACAGGCCTTAGTAATTGGCGGCAATCATCATTTTCATAAGCCAATCATCAGCCTAGATGACATTGCTTTTCTTCAATACACAGGCGGCACCACAGGTA
The DNA here is from genome assembly GCF_018687455.1 of Polynucleobacter sp. TSB-Sco08W16. Lineage (NCBI taxonomy): Bacteria > Pseudomonadati > Pseudomonadota > Betaproteobacteria > Burkholderiales > Burkholderiaceae > Polynucleobacter > Polynucleobacter sp. TSB-Sco08W16. The sequence goes on along the minus strand of NZ_CP061291.1, from coordinate 1,010,082 downwards.
TCTCTAAAGGTGCTGTATTGCTTCATCGGAATATCCTTGCTAATGTGATGCAAATTGAGGCATGGCTAAGCCCGGGCATAAAACACAAATCTGATCAGCAACTTCAATTCTTGTGCGCCTTACCCATGACGCATATATTTGCTCTAACGGCTTGCGCTCTTTTGGGTATTGCTAAAGGAGGGCTATTAATTTTGGTAGCTAACCCACGAGATATCGATGGCTTTATTAAACTATTAAAGAAGCATTCTCAGATCAATATCTTTCCGGGTGTGAATACCCTGTTTCATGCGCTTATCCATCGTCCTGAATTCAAAGCTGTAAAACTTCCTAATCTATTGGTAACGATTGGTGGCGGAATGGCGGTCCATAAGAAAACCGCTGATCACTGGCAGGCACTCACAGCTTGTCCTATTGCCCAAGGATATGGCTTATCGGAAACTTCACCTGTTGTTTGCGTTAATAGTCCACTAGAGAAACATTTCACAGGCCATATCGGCATGCCAATGCCAAGTACTGACGTGGTGATTCTGGATGATGATGAAGTTCAATTGCCTCAAGGCACACCTGGAGAAATATGCATTAAAGGCCCCCAGGTCATGCCGGGATATTGGAATAAGCCAGAAGAAACCGCCCATTGCATGACGGCCGATGGTTACTTTAAATCAGGTGATATCGGCTTTATTACTGAAGATGGCAATATTCATATCGTAGATCGTAAAAAAGACATGATTGTGGTTGCCGGCTTTAAGGTCTTCCCAAATGATGTTGAAGACGTTTTATCCCAAATGCCAGGCGTCAAGGAGTGCGCAGTAATAGGGGTTCCACATCGCAAGCTAGGCGAGATCGTGAAGGCTTATATTGTTAAGTCTAACCACCATACATCCGAAGCAGATGTTCTTAAGTATTGCAAAGAACATCTGACTAGTTATAAGCGCCCACGTAAGGTAGTTTTTATTCACGAGCTTCCTAAATCTAACGTTGGGAAGATATTGCGTCGTGAACTCAGAAACAACTAAGCACTATTTTATTTACTAGGCGTCTTGCCTACCATCTTGGCCGCACGCAAGAAATCAAAGTCAACACCCTTATCTGCCTGAGTAACCGTATCTAGAAACAACTTCTTATAGCCACGCTCAGCTGTCGGGGGAGTGATAGGATTATCTTTTGCTCTCTTTGACAACTCTTCATCAGAAATAAGTAAGCTGATTTCACGATTCTTTACACTCAAGCGAATGCGATCACCATTGCGTACATGAGCTAAGGGGCCGCCGATAGCGGATTCAGGGGTCACGTGCAACACAATTGTGCCAAAAGCAGTTCCACTCATACGGCCATCGGAGATGCGGACGATATCCTTAACACCAGCACGAGCTAGCTTCATAGGAATGGGGATATAGCCTGCCTCTGGCATGCCTGGCGCACCCTTGGGACCAATATTTTTAAGCACAATGATGTCCTGGGGCGTGACATCTAAGTCGGGACTATCAATTCTGTTGGCTAAGTCTTCGGAGTTTTCAAATACAACGGCGCGGCCTTCATGTTCCATGAGTTTTTCATCGGCAGCAGACTGCTTGATGATGGCTCCACCAGGGGCAAGATTACCGTGGAGAACGGCAATGCTGCCACGTGGATAAATAGGGTTATCGATCTTGCGCACTACATCTTGTTTAAAGCTTGGTGGACCCGCATCAATTTCTTCACCAAGTGTTCTACCGGAGACAGTCATTGTGTTGAGTTTGAGGAGTGGTTTAAGCTCTCTCAAAAGCGTGGTCATGCCACCAGCATCATGAAAATTTTCCATGTAATGATCGCCTGATGGCTTTAGGTCAACCAATACAGGTGTTTCATTTCCCATTTTGTCTAAGGCATCTAAATCAATCTCTAGACCCATTCGTCCAGCAATAGCAGCCAGGTGAACAATGCCATTAGTTGAGCCGCCAATCGCAAGCAATACCCGCATTGCATTCTCAAATGCATCAGCAGTCAGAATCTTGTCTATGGTTAAGCCATCTTTGGCCATTTGTACTGCACATGCCCCAGTTTCTTCGGCTACGCGAATGCGATCTGCTGTAACGGCGGGCGGAGTTGCGCCACCTGGCACTGTCATGCCCAATGCTTCAGAGATACACGCCATGGTGCTAGCGGTACCCATTACAGAGCAGGTACCTACGCTGGCAACGAGTTGATCATTAACCTCATCCTTTTCAACTTCATCAATTTCTCCAGCGCGAAATTTACCCCAGTAACGACGACAGTCGGTGCAGGCCCCAACACGTTCACTGCGATGTGATCCAGTAAGCATAGAACCCGTAATCAGTTGAATAGCAGGTAAACCAGCAGAAGCGGCGCCCATCATTTGGGCGGGAACTGTTTTATCGCAACCCCCGATCATCACCACTGCATCCATAGGCTGAGCGCGCAGCATCTCTTCGGTGTCCATCGACATGAGGTTGCGTAGATACATGCTGGTTGGGGCAGCGAAGCTTTCATGAATTGAGATTGTCGGAAATTCCATAGGTAGGCCGCCAGCCAACATCACACCTCGTTTAACCGCCTCTAGCAGTTGTGGCATGTTGCCGTGGCAGGGGTTGTATGCACTTCCTGTATTGATGATGCCAATCACTGGGCGATCTAATGCGCTGTTGGTATAGCCAGCGCCTTTAATAAAAGCTTTACGCAAAAATAAAGAAAAACCTTTGTCACCATAACTCGTTAGACCTTTGCGAAGGCCGGTCTCGGGCGGGTTATTCGAATCTTTTGGCTTTGTACTCATGTTTGTCTCTACGTTATGTTTATTAATAGGCTGTTGCAATCATTGTAGCTATATGACTTAGGGGTTGCCGCCCCAGCGGTATTGCCAGGAGATTCCAACGGCGTTGTAGCTTGTATCTGTTCTGGAATAAACTCCCTTGCTTCCTGAGAGGCGAATTGAGTTCTGCTTGTCTATGGGATATGAAAGGGTTGTTCCAAAGCGCCAATTTTCTTGAGTACCATTGGCCGGTATGCCATTTACATAGGTTTGTCCTCCAGTGAAATAAGTGGCATCGGCTGATATCCAGGCGGTACTAGGGAAGTAATAAATGACATGGGTTTCACCAGAGTAGACTGGGTTTTGAGAAAGAGTATTACTACCCATGTAGCTTGTATTGCTGGTATAAATCGTAGCCATACCAGCAAGCTCTAATCTCCAGGGGCCTGCCGCTTGAGACAAGCCCATGGCTGGCTGGATTAGAGAGCGATTTCCGCCGACATTCACGATTTGATTGCTGTTGTACTCACCCCAGGGAATGGTGGCGGCAATACTCGCACCTATAATGAGATCTTGTTGATAGTTTTTGAATTCGCTATTCGATAGAGCCGGTGCCCCATATAAATTAAAGGAAGCTTTAATCATGGGATCGGAGAGACCTTCGGCGGATGCATTAATTGTTTGACCACCAACATGACCTGTGCCAGAGAGTTCTGAATAGGGCATTGTTAAAGTCAGACGCCCAGATTGACCGGCGACATCAATAACATGAGTAAGGCTCACTGCTTGGGTATTGAGGGTGTAAGAGCCGCTTTTAGCTTGAGCAATTCCACCGGTGACAAAGCTCATTCCAATGGGCGCATTCGAGTACGCACGCGCCTCAATCTCTTGGGCGTGGAGTGAGCCAGAAAAAATAGAAATGAGGCCTATAAACCCATATAGCCAAATTGGTTTAGACGCAAACAGTCTAGGAATCCTAGCTGTCATGACATTTGCTGTCACTCTTATTTTTTTGTGCCAAATAAAATGACTGCAGTCGTTGGTGCACCAAGAGTCATTCGCATTCCTTTAATCACTAAGTAAGGCCAAACAATGAGCCAGTAAACCATCGACATGGCGATGACATGTATGGGGTTACGTTGCCCAAAACTGGTCATGGAGATAAAGAATTCTTTTCCATGTATTAAGCCATCGACTCCAGCTTCAAGATAATTTAAAGCAATCACAATTGCGAGGTATAGCAGTGATTCAACAAACACGGATTTAATAATTCCATGATTTTTATCCAGCTTAATGGGAAAAATAGCCTCGGCAATCAGCATGAATTTCGCGCATAGTGCTGCTTTAATCAAAGCCATTCCAAATGGCGTCAAAGGAATGGGGCGCTCATCGAGTATTGCCATAGCCAGAAAAGTCAGGGAGCAGAACCAAAGTCCAAAGTAAATTGTCAGTACTAGGGCCGCCTTAGCCTCTTCAATTACCTTTGCCTCAAAGTTCTTCGGTCCGTGATTTGAGGTTGAGCCGCTATTAATGGACATAGTTTAGTTTCTGTATGAAGCTGTTTAGGCGTTGCAACAAGATTCGCCACTAGAGCATGAAGAGTTTGCCTCTACCGGCGCAGGCTCCTTGGTATAGCGGGCGATATAAGCTTTCTTGCTCTTCAAGGCTAGCTTGATCCAGACAAAATGTCCGGAGCCTGGTGCAACCGTTATAGGTTCGCCACTCATATTCCACATCGCATCTAAAACAATATCTTGATTACCCTGCGGTTCGATGATCTCGAGTTTGTCGCCCACTGAAAAACGGTTTTTGACATCTACCTTGATGCGCCCATTGACTTGATCTACATCTAAAGTTTCGCCAACATAAAGACTTCTGCCAGAGAGTGAATGACCTCTCATATAGAGTTGATATTCTTTGTCGTGATGACGTTCATAAAAACCATCGGTATAACCGCGATTGGCTAGGCCCTCAAGATTGCCAAGTAACTTGGTATCAAATGGTTTACCAGCCACCGCATCATTAATTGCAGTGCGATAGGATTGAACAGTACGAGAAACGTAGTAGGGTGACTTGGTGCGACCCTCAATTTTGAAAGAGTCAACACCCATTTTGGTCAGTCTTTCAATATGCTCTACAGCACGCAAGTCTTTAGAGTTCATGATGTATGTGCCGTGTTCATCTTCTTCCATCGGCATTAGTTCATCAGGCCTTCTGGCCTCCTGAAGTAATACCACATCACCGCTTTGGTTCTGCTGCCCAGGCTTCACCTTGTAATCCCAGCGACAGGCATTGGTACAGGCGCCTTGGTTTGAGTCCCGGTGAGACATGTATCCCGAAAGCAGGCAACGGCCAGAGTAGGCGATACATAAAGCACCATGAACAAAAACCTCAAGCTCCATCTCCGGACAGTCTTGACGTACTTCTTCGATTTCATCAAAAGAAAGTTCACGCGAGAGAATAACGCGACTAATACCTACCGAGCGCCAAAATTTGGCTGAAGCGCCGTTTACGGTATTGGCTTGCACTGACAAATGAATAGGCATATCAGGCCAAGCCTCTCTAGCCATCATGATCAAACCAGGATCGGACATGATTAAAGCATCAGGCTTTAATGCAATCACAGGGTTCATATCTTTGACATAGGTTCGTGTCTTACCGCCATGAGGCAGCAAGTTCGAAACCAAATAAAACTTCTTGCCTAAATCATGCGCAGTATCAATCCCTTGTTTAAGAACTTCGATCTTGCCAAAGTCATTGTTACGAACGCGTAGGGAATATCGCGGTTGACCTGCATAGATGGCATCCGCTCCAAAATCAAAAGCGGTCTCAAGCATTTGGAGGCTGCCCGCAGGGGCAAGGAGTTCAGGAGTTTTATTCATAGGCCTATTTTAGTGTGGCAAGGCATATTCTGGGTGGCCGTTCGGCACTTAGGATGCTGGAATGAAAAAACCACCTAAAAAGGTGGTTTTTCGTATTTGGCTCCTCGACCTGGGCTCGAACCAGGGACCTACGGATTAACAGTCCGGCGCTCTACCGACTGAGCTATCGAGGAATAAGCCGATATTATAGCAAGATGCAATCACTCCTTCCCACTTCTGTGCAGATCCCCAAAGTACTGACTATTGCTGGCTCGGATAGTGGAGGTGGGGCTGGGCTTCAGGCTGATCTCAAGGTGATCACAGCCCTTGGGGCTTATGGCATGTCTGTGATTACGGCAATCACCGCCCAAAATACCTTGGGCGTCACACGCATTCAAGATATTGATCTTGATGTGGTTGAGGCTCAAATTGATGCCGTTTTGTTGGATATTGGCGCGGATATCGTCAAGATTGGCATGTTAGCGAGTCCAGAAATAGTTCGCGTTGTCGCTAAATCATTGCGTAAGCACGGCGTGCAGAGAATAGTTTTGGATCCAGTGCTACGCGCGACTTCTGGCGCAAGTTTGGGTGGCGACGACACTGCACAAGCTATGATCACAGAGCTATTTCCAATAGCAACACTCATCACGCCAAATATGGACGAGGCATCTTTATTGCTTGGTCGAGATATTGCAGGCCCAAACGATTTCAAACTGGCAGCACAAGAATTGCTTGATATGGGTCCTCAGGCTGTACTGATTAAAGGCGGCCATTTAGATTCCACGCATACCCAAATTACCGACTACCTCATGTGGCGCACGCTTGAAGATGGCCTAGAAGTTGTCCAAACAAAAGAATTCAAACACTATCGCGTTAAAACTATCAATACTCATGGCACAGGCTGTTCACTCGCCTCAGCAATTGCCGTCTATCTAGCAGGTGGCCACGATTTATCGCATGCTGTTGCTAAGGCGATCGCTTATGTTGAGGCTGGGCTTGAGGCTGGACGGTTCTTGAGTATTGGTGAGGGCCCTGGACCTCTATGGCATATGCATGACTTTTACCCGACTGCCTTAACAAAGGAAGAGGATATTTAAACCTATCCGCAACACTTTTATCAATTTTTATAAAAATTAGATATAAAAGTTACTTTCGATATTACTCGTCTAATAGCCGTAAGGAGAATAGGATTAGAGGATGTCCCAAATCCTTTCTAATTACATCCATTTTTCTAAGTCGGCTCAACGAGTAAACAAGCGCTATAAGATCAATGATTGCAAGGAGCTGTTAGTTCTCGAGGCGGTATTTGGTGCTTACCTTGATAAAGTCGAATTTGCAGTGCTAGATCTCATTTTGCTCAATGAAATTGCCTCGCAAGCTACCCTTCATTCAATTATGAAGGGTTTAATCTCAAAGAAGATGATTAAGACTGAAGTCTGTAAGAGGGATGCAAGACGCAAATTTGTGTTGCCTACAAAACATGGCCTGACTTGGCTTAAAGATACTGCTGAGTTATTGCACGGCTTTCAAGGAAAGTAGTTAGCCAGATTTCTATCAATCCTGCGTGCCATAAAGATGACATGATTTGCCGTCAGCAGGCAAATTGATCATTGTCCCAAAGACTAAGCCTGCATTAAATCTTGTAAGTGCCTTACTGCTAGCTTTGGGTCCTTGGCTTGTGTAATTGCCCGTACTACCGCAATCGAACCAACACCACTTTTGGCTACCGCATGAATGCTATCTTGATCAATCCCACCGATAGCAACCAGAGGGTAGTGGCTCATCAATTTCGCATATTGATAAAGTCGTCCTAGGCCCTGAGGTGCGGTAGGCATTTTTTTGAGGTTAGTGGGAAAGACTGCGCCCATCGCAATATAGCTAGGGCAAAAACGATCGGCATAAGCAAGCTCTGCATATCCATGTGTGCTTAAACCAAGACGTAAGCCTGCTTCCCTAATCTTTTCTAAATTAGCAGTCTCCATATCTTCTTGACCTAGATGGACGCCATAAGCCTCTGCATCAATCGCTTCTTCCCAATAGTCATTGATAAAAAGCAAAGTCTTACTGCCTTCGACCGCCTTTACAGACTCTTTTATCTGTTTGCGAATTTTGTATCGGTCTTCAGACTTAAAGCGTAATTGCACTGTCGGAATTTCAGCCTCAACCATTCGCTTTACCCAATCGGCGTCCGGCATAACACCATACAAACCAAGGCGTTTAGGGCACTCCTTAAATGCATTGGGGTTCATATTACGAGTCCACGGCAGTAGATCGAATTGCTCTGGTCTATTTGGCCATTTAAAGGGATTAAAGCCGCCATCATGCAGGGTCATGCGAGACCACGCTTTGCCTAGAACCTTGGCATCAGATTCAATAAAGCCCATCTCGATTGCCGCTAAAGCGCCAGCAAGTTCGTAATGATCGGCAGCCGCTTCATTATCAATTCGGGGGGGAGGTGAGCTGATTGAAAAGGATGGAATCGCAATACATAGATCATCATTGCGATGGGCGGCAATAATTTGGTCGGCAAGATCACGTATCAGGCTCATATAGCTCTATCTAAACACACATTCGTACAACTTAGGCTTGATGCCAAAAAGGAGTGCCCACAAGGGGTGTGCTCGCTTGCGCAGATTCTTGGGGTTTCATGGCTCCAGATAAGTAGGCGGTACGACCAGCATCGACTGCCATAGCAAAAGAGTTAGCCATAGCAACTGGATCATTCGAGAGGGCGACGGCGGTATTGAGTAGTACAGCATCAAAACCCCATTCCATCACAGTGCAGGCATGGGAGGGTAAGCCAAGCCCGGCATCCACAATCATGGGCACCTTGATGCGGTCTCGCAACAACTTCATGGCATATGGGTTGAGGGGACCTTGGCCAGTGCCAATTGGAGCAGCCCATGGCATGATTGCCTGGCAGCCAACATCTACTAAACGTTGGCACAAGATTAAATCTTCCGTGCAATACGGCAGTACTTTAAAACCTTCTTTAATCAAGGACTCTGCCGTTTGGACTAGACGCAAAGTGTCGGGCTGTAAAGTGTAATCATCGCCAATCAGTTCCAACTTAATCCAGTCACTCTCAAAGACTTCACGTGCCATCTGTGCTGTAGTAATCACTTCTTGAGGGCTGTGGCAACCAGCAGTGTTTGGCAACACAGGCACTGCCATCTTCTTCAGGAGATCCCAGAAGCCACTGTGTGCCTCAGTTGTACTAGATCCCTGGCGACGCAAGCTGACCGTGATCATCGCTGGGTTAGATGCATTAACAGCATTTTCCAATACTTGCGGTGATGGATAGCGAGAGGTTCCTAATAGCAAACGACTAGCAAAGCTCTCGCCATAGAGAAATAGTGCATCTGCGCTATTGAGATTGTTTGGTAACGGTGCAGTCATAAGTAAATTAGTCAAAATCAGCCGCCGGTTACTGGGGCTATCACTTCAATTTGATCATTCTCATTTAATGTAAATTGTTCGTATTGAGTTTTGGGTACAAAGTTCAAATTAACAGCTACAGCAAAAGGCGGCTTGGCATTGATCAAAGAAAGCGCATCTGAAATCATGCTTTGATTTGGCAGTTCATATTCAACCTGATTAACAATTACGCGCATAGACTTGCCTCGTGATTGTTGGTGGTTCCAAGATTGCTAGTGATGCTTAGCCCTAATTCCAAGGCGGTATTGCTTTGGCCAAACTCTAAAACCTCTAGGGAGGAATCCAGAATCGCTGGTGAAATCATAAAACCATGGCGATATAGACCGTTGACCATAATCAAATCCGATAAACCTTTATCTTTTTGGATGCGTATTTCAGGTAGATTATTTTTGAGAGTAGGGCGGCACTGGGTTGCCATCTCCAAAATGCGGGCTTCTGCAAATCCGCTGTGTACGGTATAGACGGCACTGAGCAATTCCATTGCAGAGCGCAGACTCATCTCCGAAAGATCATCTGACTCGATTTCAGTTGCACCCACGACATAGATGTCGTTCTCCTTGGGGGCAATGTAGATCGGATAACGAGGATGAATTAAGCGAGTAGGTCTACGGAGCTTCACTTCTGGAGCATATAAACGCACAACCTCGCCGCGCACTCCCCGTAGCTTATTGGAAGTAGACAACCAAGCCTCCTTCGCACCATGACCCCGGCAATCAATCACGCTCTGATAAGGGCCATTCTTGCGCAGTTGTTCTGGCTCTGCTGCAGTATTCCAATGGCAATTCACTTTTAGGGTAATTAACTCATGGAGAAGTGCATCGAGTAGCTGACGATTATCGAGCTGACCTTCATTTGGTAAATACAAAGCCTGCATGAAGCGATCGGCAACTCCTGGTTCAATTTGTGCTAAATCAGAAGCGTTCAGTTTTATTGGGGCAGTTAGCTGAGGGTTATGGCGACAATTCTTTTCCAAGTGATTGGAAAAGCGTTCAGCCTCGCTTGCATCTTGTCTATGCCACAAAATGAGAGTGCCATCTTGCTGAAAAAAAACAGGCTTGGATAGTGCGCTAATTAAATCTTTCCAACGAGGCAAACTATGGATGCCCATTCGCACTACAGAGTCTTCGGTGATCGCAGACTCTGCCAGAGGCGCAAGCATAGCGGCAGCGATACGTGCAGCAGCGCCGCTTGCAGCAGAATCGCCTTTATCAAATAAATCAACCTGAGCCCCACGCTGAGCAAGTGCTACCGCTAGGAGACGACCCATTAGGCCGGCACCGACGATCGCGTATTTACTGTTCGTGAAGATGGGTTGATTCATTGCTATTGCTTATTGATAGATCTCGCTACCGCGCTTACGGAACTCAGCAGACATTTCTTCCATGCCTTTTGTTGCATCAGCAACCTCAGTAATCGGAATTACTTTCTTGCCATCTTTTGGATTACCGTCAGCATCCAGGGTTGCAGCATAGTCTCGCACTTCTTGAGTGATTTTCATGGAGCAGAACTTAGGACCACACATTGAGCAGAAGTGGGCAATCTTGGCACCTTCAGCAGGCAACGTTGCATCATGATATTCACGAGCGCGCTCAGGATCTAAGCCCAAATTGAACTGATCTTCCCAGCGGAACTCAAAGCGAGCCTTAGAGAGTGCGTTATCGCGTACCTGAGCACCAGGCAAACCTTTAGCTAAGTCAGCGCCATGAGCGGCGATCTTGTACGTGATGATTCCTTCGCGAACATCTTCTTTGTCTGGCAAGCCTAAATGCTCTTTAGGTGTCACATAGCAAAGCATCGCAGTGCCGTACCAACCAATTTGAGCTGCACCAATACCGCTGGTGATGTGGTCATAGCCAGGCGCAATATCTGTAATCAAAGGTCCAAGAGTGTAGAAGGGTGCTTCTAAGCAATGCTTGAGCTCTTCAGTCATGTTTTCTTCAATGCGCTGCATTGGAACATGGCCAGGCCCTTCGATCATTACTTGCACATCATGCTTCCAAGCTTTGGCGGTGAGTTCGCCGAGTGTGTGGAGTTCGCCAAATTGCGCTGCATCATTAGAGTCAGCAATACAACCAGGACGCAAACCGTCGCCTAAGCTAAAAGAAACGTCATACGCCTTCATGATTTCGCAAATCTCATCAAACTTGGTGTAGAGGAAGTTTTCTTTATGATGAGCTAAGCACCATTTAGCCATGATTGAGCCGCCACGTGACACGATGCCGGTAATGCGATCTGCCGTCAGCGGTACATAACGTAGCAATACGCCAGCATGAATTGTGAAGTAATCAACACCTTGCTCGGCCTGCTCAACTAGGGTATCGCGGAACATTTCCCAAGTGAGATCTTCTGCAATGCCACCAGTTTTATCGAGTGCTTGATAAATTGGAACGGTACCAATAGGAACTGGTGAATTACGAATAATCCATTCACGAGTTTCATGAATATGTTTGCCTGTGGAAAGATCCATGATGGTGTCGGCACCCCAACGAATGGACCAAACCATTTTCTCTACCTCTTCATTGATTGAAGAAGTCACAGCAGAATTTCCGAGGTTGCCATTAATCTTCACGCGGAAGTTACGGCCAATAATCATCGGCTCAAGCTCAGGGTGATTAATGTTTGCTGGAATAATTGCGCGGCCAGCGGCAATCTCAGAGCGCACGAATTCACCAGTAACGATGTCAGGAAGATTGGCGCCATAGCCTTTGCCTGGATGCTGCTTGAGTAATTGCTTGTAAGCAGGATCTTTACGCAGTTGCTCTAAACCCATTGATTCACGTAAAGCCACGTATTCCATTTCAGGCGTAACGATGCCTTTGCGAGCATAGTACATTTGACTGACGTTGTTGCCTGCCTTTGCAACTCGTGGTGCGCTAATATGCGCAAAACGTAAACTCTGGGTAGCTTCATCTTGAGAGCGAGCAACGCCATACTCAGAACTTGGACCAGAGAGTTGCTCAGTGTCATTGCGCTCTTTAATCCACTCTTCACGTAATCTTGGTAAACCTTTTTCAAGATTAATTACGATTTCTGGATCGCTGTATGGACCAGAGGTGTCGTATACAGGAACGGGGGGATTGGCAACTAACTCTTCACCAACGCGTGTTGGTAATTGTTCAATCATCCGAATCGGCGCTTTGATATCTGCGCGAGAACCTTGTAAGTAAGTTTTTGTCGATGCTGGATAAGCGAACTTTTGTCCGAAGTCGCGTTCCAAGCTTTTTAAACTTGGGATTTCATGTTTGGTTTTTTGGTTATCTTTACTCACGTCCATCTCCTAGCTGTTTTAGATGGACGAAACCGGGTGTCGGTCTGATGTAACTCCCCACGCCAGCATTACCTGGATCGGGTTCTAGGGTCTTTCTCAGCGCCTCTAAGCAAACTCTGCTTTCAAGGGCACCCCTGTTTCATCCTTAAGATAGATTTAACCACGAATTGGGGCTACTAGGCATGATGAACGTCAATTTCTGCTCCAGGAGCAAAAATTGAGCAGGAAGCACCAGCAAACCTTATCTATTGCGGCGCAATAGGAAATCTGCGGTTACAAAAGCGGCATCACTCGTAAATTCATCTGCAAGGATTCGGGCGGCAGCTTCTGCATAAGAAACTTCAATAAAACCACTCACTTCCCCATCATGATTTGTGGGGATGAAGTTGTCTAATAACTCCAAGTCGTAGACATAAAGCTGCTCATCATGAAATCCACGCCCGGAAATGGGGCGACGCATATGGATGCGACCAATTGGTTCAATTTCATCAGCGATTTGTGGAGGCACTCCAGCTTCTTCCCAAAGCTCGCGTTTTGCGCAGACCCAGGGAGTTTCGTCGGCAGCGATACCACCAGCAGCAATGTTATCCAATCTTCCGGGATCGGTTGCCTTATTTTCACTTCTTCGACCCAACCATATTGTTTTTTGTTTGGTGTAGCCATTGATATGCGTAGCCATGCTGCGAAATCCAAAGGTGCGAAACGCGGCACGCTCCAAGTGAAAGGATTTATGCCCGTGTTGATCTACCCATGCAAAGTCTTCATTCCGCCAGCCGGGAATAAAGCCGCCTAAGCGCATGCGATTTGCTAGCTGATGAAGACTTACTGAGACATCTTTTGGTCGACCCATTTGAATGTTCAGACGATCATTTCCCATCGATACCAGTGCGATAGGTTCCTTAACTAATGATTCTTGTAGGTATGGAATGAAATCGGGATTAAGGTGACCAATCATTTCTTGATCAGTACCGCCGCGCAACAAATAGATGGGCATGTAATCGGCGGGAGCCGAACGCGCTGTATTTTGGAGCATCTCCTCAAGGGCGGCGATAGTGCTGGTAGATAGGACTGTCATTTTGGCAAGTGTAAGGGAACTTCACATAAGGTGCAGCCTCTTGTCAATGATCTAAAGCACAAGGTTTAGACCCAATATTCATATGCACTTGCAAAAAATAGATAAGCTGGGACTGCTAATTATTTAAGCAGGCTAGGTCGCTCTATACAAATCTGTGACTTACGAAAACTTTTGTAGATTTATCCACAATCCCTGTGGATAAGTTTATTTTGTTTGCTGGTCCCGCCGACAGGAATCGAACCTGTATCCCACGCTTAGGAGGCATGTGCACTATCCATTGTGCTACGGCGAGTAAGAACATTTTTAAAAGTATGTTAGGTATGTTTGTGACACCGATAAATTACCACCCACATAAAGCCCAGACTTGATTGGTAACGGCGATCATCATATCGGGTGCGTAATAGGCGGAAAACACAAACAATAAAGCAAATAAAGCGAAGCCGTAAAAAATAAGCTTCCAAAATCCAAGCTTGCGATGCTTAAGCATTGACTGCTCGGTGAATAGCACGTTCTTGTACGGGTAGGTTCACTAAAAACGCAAACATGCCCAGTGCAATAGCAATTTGCCAAACAATCAGGTACGAGCCTGTCCGATCAAATAAATAGCCGCCTAAAAATGCGCCACAAAAACTACCAAGCTGATGCGAGAAGAAAACCAAACCAGAAAGCATCGTGAGATATTTCACACCAAAAATTTGGGCAACAATGCCATTAGTTAATGGAATGGTCGATAACCACAGGAAGCCCATGACCGCTGCAAAAATATAAGTAGATGTTGGACTCAATGGCAGTAATACAAAAGCAGCGATGGCGATAGAGCGACCTAGGTAAATACTAGATAAAAGATAGCGTTTCGGAAAGCGTTGCCCAAGGATACCGGCGCTATAGGTGCCAAAGATATTAAAGAGTCCAATCAAGGCCAATGCCGTGGTAGCAACAACAGGGGTTCCCACTGATGGATAGATCGAAGAAAGGTCTTTCAGATAGGGGGCTAAATGTACTGCAATAAATACTACCTGAAACCCACAAACAAAATATCCCAAGGTTAGCAAACGAAAGCTTGGATTATTAATAGCTTCTTTAAGTGCCTCTTTAATTGTTTGATCACCAAGGCTGTGTTGGTGTACAAAATTTTTCTCACGCAACATGAATGCCGTTGGAATCATTAAGCTGGCCATAAGGCCGAGCAGTAACAATGCATCTTGTGCGCCAAATGCACTTAATAATCCTTGCTCAGCTGGAATCATGAGGAACTGTCCAAACGAGCCTGCAGCAGCAGCAATGCCCATCGCCCAAACACGCTTATCAGCAGGAACGTTACGCCCTAAGATTCCGTAAACCACGCTATACGTAGTGGCAGTTTGTGCAAGACCGATGAATAAGCCGCCAGCAATGGTGAAATTGAGAGCGTCTGTGGAGATGGCCATGCCAGCTAAACCCAGTGCGTATAAAACGCCACCAGCAATCATGATCTTGAATGCGCCATATCGATCTGCAAGGGCACCAGTAATGGGTTGTACAGCGCCCCAAATGAGGTTTTGCAATGCAATCGTCAGGGCAAAGGTTTCACGACCCCAGCCGTTGGCCATGGTGATTGGCAAATTGAACAAGCCAAAACCATGGCGTATACCCATGGATAGGGTCACCATTAAGCCACCATAAATCAACACTTCCTTCATCGTTAGGGAAGCCTTTGATTGAGCTTGGCTCATTAGATAATTCCCTTTTGACGCAAGTCCGCAATCGCTTGGTCGCTTAACTGTAATTGCTCATGAAGCACTTCATTGGTGTGTTGTCCTAGCGTGGGTGGCGCCATACGGACTTCAGTCGGCGTCTTAGAAAGTTTCATCGGGCTAGCAACCAGTTTCATATTGCCAGTGCTTGGGTGAGGGACATTAATTTGCACATTTCTGGCAAGCACTTGCTCATTTTCAAAAACTTCCTTGAAGTTATTGATAGGGCCGCAGGGGACATTTGCCTGCTCTAAAAGCGCAATCCATTCACCTTTAGTCTTCTTGCGAGTCATCACCTCTAAAAGTGGAATGAGTTTTTTGCGATTCTGCACGCGCAAAGGATTGGTCAAAAATAATGGGTTATCGGCCAAGTGAGCTTCACCACCAGCAGTAACAAAGTGGCGATATTGGCCATCATTGCCGGCTGCCACAATCATCCAGCCATCCGATGTGGGGAAGGTTTGGTACGGAACAATGATCGGTGAGGCATTTCCCCAGCGCCCTGGAATTTCTCCAGAACTGAGGTAAGCGCTTGATACATTAGCCATGACAGCGATCTGTGTATCGAGTAAAGACATATCGATGTATTGGCCCTCGCCAGTATGGTCGCGATGGACTACCGCGGCTAAGATAGCTGTAGAGGCATACATCCCAGTGAAAATATCGGCGATTGCAACCCCTGATTTTTGTGGGCTAGCGCCCTCAAACTCATCGGCTTCGCCAGTCACACTCATGAAGCCACCCATGCCTTGAATGATGAAGTCATAGCCTGGGCGATGAGCATAAGGACCAGTTTGCCCAAATCCAGTAATGGAGCAGTAGATCAAATCTGCTTTCACCTTTTTTAAGCTTTCGTAATCCAAGCCGTATTTAGCAAGATCACCAACTTTGTAGTTTTCAATAACTACATCGGATTGAGCCGCCAATTGGCGAATAATCTCTTGACCTTCGGGTTTGCTGATATCAACAGTAATGGAACGCTTATTACGATTGATGCAAATAAAATAGGCAGTTTCTTCCGTATCCTTGCCATTCGCATCCTTAACGAAGGGAGGGCCCCAATGGCGGGTATCGTCCCCAGCGCCTGGACGCTCGACTTTAATAACATCAGCACCCAAATCCGCTAGGTTTTGAGCGCACCAAGGACCTGCCAGCACGCGGCTGAGGTCTAAAACGCGAATATGACTTAAGGCTCCCATGCCCTAATTTTGGCATGGATGACAGGGGATTTCCTGAAAAGTTCCGCCTTAGCCTCAGACATGACTACAATTTGCGCGCATGGCTACCCGTAAAACTTCTGAATACAGCGAATCGTCGATTCAGGTCCTAAAAGGACTGGAACCAGTCCGTCAACGGCCTGGTATGTACACCCGCACTGATAATCCCTTACATATCATCCAAGAAGTCTTGGACAACGCTTCTGATGAAGCATTGGGCGGTTTTGGTAAGCAAATTATTGTGACTTTGCATGCTGATGGCAGCGTGAGCGTTGAGGATGATGGACGCGGTATTCCGGTGGGTATGCATCCAACTGAGAAATTGCCCGTAGTGGAGATTGTGTTTACGCAACTTCATGCTGGTGGCAAATTTGAAAAGGGTACCGGTGGTGCCTATGCATTCTCAGGCGGTTTGCATGGTGTGGGCGTTTCAGTTACCAATGCACTTTCTAAGCGACTGGAAGTAACGGTCTGGCGTGAAGGACAGGTTTCAACTTTAACCTTTGCTGATGGCAAGGTAATTGAAAAGCTGAAATCGAAACCGTCTTTAAAAGAGGATAAGTCCCATGGCACCCGTGTAAGGGCATGGCCAGACGGTAAGTATTTTGATAGCTCAGCCATTCCGATGGCCGATCTCATTCGTCTTCTACGCTCCAAAGCAGTTTTGCTGCCTGGCGTCAAAGTAACACTCATCCAAGAGAAATCAGGCGATAGTCAAACTTGGCAATATGCCCAAGGCTTGCGTGGCTACCTGAATGAGGCTATCGCCCAGGCAGGACATGGTCCAGAAGTGATTCCACCATTTGAGGGCGAGCAATACGCTACAGGCACTGGCGAAGATGATTCCTTTGCTGAAGGCGAAGGTGCTGCATGGGTAGTGAGTTGGACCGAAGACGGTGCTCCAGTGCGTGAGAGTTATGTGAACTTGATTCCGACTCCTGCTGGCGGTACACACGAAAGCGGTTTACGTGAAGGACTATTTAATGCTGTAAAAGGCTTTATTGAGATGCATGCATTGCAACCTAAAGGCGTGAAGCTGATGCCTGAAGACGTATTTGCGCGGGCCTCTTTTATTTTGTCAGCCAAAGTATTGGACCCTCAGTTCCAGGGACAGATCAAAGAGCGTTTAAATTCACGTGATGCCGTGCGTTTAGTTTCTGGCTATGCAAAATCTGCGCTGGAACTTTGGCTGAACCAGCATGTTGATTACGGTCGTAAATTAGCTGACTTAGTGATCAAGCAGGCACAAGCAAGAACACGCGCTGGGCAAAAAGTTGAGAAGAAAAAATCTTCGGGTGTTGCGGTTTTACCTGGTAAGTTGACCGATTGCGAGAGTGAAGACATCGCTCAGAATGAAATTTTCTTGGTTGAGGGTGATTCTGCTGGTGGCTCGGCCAAAATGGGTCGCAACAAGGAATATCAAGCGATTTTGCCCCTACGCGGCAAGGTCTTAAATACCTGGGAGGCGGAGCGCGACCGCTTATTTGCCAACAATGAAGTGCATGATATTGCGGTGGCAATTGGGGTTGATCCTCATGGAGCTAATGACAATCCAGATTTATCTAATCTTCGCTACGGCAAGGTTTGCATCTTGTCAGATGCGGACGTGGATGGGGCACATATACAAGTATTGCTCCTCACGCTGTTCTATAAGCATTTCCCTAAACTGATTGAGTTGGGGCATGTCCATATTTCTAGGCCACCATTGTTTAGAGTTGATGCTCCTGCGCGTGGTAAAAAACCAGCACAAAAAATTTACGCCTTGGATGCAAATGAATTGCAAGCAATTGAGGATAAGTTGCGTAAAGATGGTGTTAAAGAAACCGCTTGGCAAATCTCTCGATTTAAAGGCTTGGGAGAGATGAGTGCAGAGCAGCTCTGGGATACAACCCTAAATCCAGATACACGTCGTTTACTACCAGTGACGCTTGGTACTTGGACTGAAGATGAAACATTTAAAACCATGGACATGTTGATGGGTAAATCAGAGTCCGGCGCTCGTCGTGATTGGTTAGAAGAGCGCGGCAATGAAGTTGAGGCGGATATCTAATGGCTAGTAAAAAGACACCCGGTAATAAAACCGCTGCTGAGCAAGCAGATTTATTTGCATCTCCAGTCGATGAGATCGAAATTGTTGAGGTAGATGAGGTGCCTGCCCAAGCAAAACAGGGTTCCTCAATCTCCCCCCAAGGTCCAAATGATCCCCATGATCCTAAGACGATGGAGTTGAATGAAGACAATAAAGATAGCTTGACCCTCGCTGTTTATGCAGAGCGCGCTTATCTAGATTACGCCATCAGCGTAGTGAAGGGTCGTGCATTGCCTGAAGTAGCTGATGGTCAAAAACCAGTTCAACGCCGAATTTTATATTCCATGAGTGAAATGGGTTTACGTGCAGATGCTAAACCAGTAAAAAGTGCTCGTGTTGTTGGTGACGTTTTAGGTAAATTTCATCCCCATGGCGACCAATCTGCTTATGACGCCTTGGTGCGCTTGGCACAAAGTTTCTCACTACGCTACCCCTTAATTGACGGGCAAGGAAACTTCGGTTCCCGTGATGGTGATGGTGCAGCTGCAATGCGTTATACCGAAGCACGCTTAACAAAGATCGCTGGATTACTTCTCAGCGAAATTGATGAAGGTACGGTCGATTTTGCTCCGAACTATGACGGCTCATTTCAAGAGCCAAAGTTATTACCGGCTCGCTTGCCCTTTGTGCTGCTCAACGGCGCTTCAGGTATTGCTGTCGGAATGGCTACCGAGATTCCTTCACATAACTTGCGTGAAGTAGCTTCTGCTGCAATCGCTTTGATGAAATCGCCAAAGCTATCCACGGCAGATTTACTGGAAATCATGCCCGGTCCTGACTATCCGGGTGGCGGCCAAATTATTTCCTCTTCAGCGGAAATTGCCCAAATTTATGAAACAGGGCGAGGTAGCCTCAAAGTTCGTGCCCGTTGGTCTGTAGAGGAATTAGCACGTGGTCAATGGCAAATTGTTGTCAATGAGCTGCCACCAGCAACCTCATCACAACGGGTTTTACAAGAGATCGAAGAGATCACCAATCCTAAGGTAAGAGTTGGTAAGAAGACCTTAACCCCAGAGCAAAATAATCTCAAATCGACTATCTTGAATGTGCTCGATGGTGTGCGTGATGAATCCAGTAAGGATGCTGCTGTACGGTTGGTGTTTGAGCCAAAGAGTAAGAACATTGATGTCAATGAGTTTGTAAATCTCTTGTTGGCTCATACCTCGCTTGAGTCAAATGCGCCAATGAATTTGGTGATGATTGGTAATGACGGTCGTCCGCGTCAAAAGGGCTTAAAGGAAATTATTTCTGAGTGGGTTGAGTTCAGAGTTGCTACGGTGACACGTCGTACCCAGTTCCGCCTCGGCAAAGTAAAAGACCGGATGCATATTTTGGAGGGGCGTTTAACCGTTCTTCTCAATATTGATAAGGTAATTAAGATTATTCGCAATAGCGATGAGCCCAAAGTCGATTTGATCAAAGAGTTTAAGCTCACAGATCGTCAGGCTGAAGACATTCTGGATATTCGCTTGCGCCAATTGGCTCGTTTAGAAGGTATCAAGATTGAGCAAGAGCTTAAATCGCTCCAGACGGAGCGTGATGATCTTGAAGGCTTACTGCAAAGTGACGCCGTTTTACGTAAACGCATCATTAAAGAAATTGAATCCGACATCAAGGATTTTGGCGATGATCGTCGCACCTTGATTCAGGAAGATAAGCGTGCTGTTGCAGAAACTAAAGTCATTGATGAACCAGTGACTGTCATCGTTTCACAAAAGGGTTGGGTACGTGTTCGTCAAGGTCATGAGCACGATGCAACTCAATTTAGCTTCAAAGCGGGTGATGCGATGTATGCAACCTTTGAGGTTCGCACCGTTGACGTTATTCAGGGCTTTGGAAGTGATGGACGTGTTTATACGGTACCTGTCAGCGAGCTACCTGGCGCCCGCGGTGATGGCTCACCATTAACTAGCTTTGTCAATTTAGCTGCTGGATCGCAAATGGTGGCGTATTACGCTGGCCAACCAGATGATCTGGTCTTGCTATCTACTAAAGCAGGTTATGGCTTCTTAGCGAATGTATCGGACATGAGCACTCGCAATAAAGCTGGTAAATCGTTTATCAGTGTTGATGCAAAACATCCTGGTGATGCACCTTTAGGTGCAAGCAAGGTGCAGGTTGGTATGAAGCAAGTAGCTTGTCTGTCTGAAGCCTCTAAATTACTTGTTTTCCCATTAGATGAGCTTAAGCGTTTGCCTACTGGCGGCAAAGGCGTGATTTTAATGGGCTTAGATGAGAAGGAGTCCTTAGCCTCCGCTATCGCTGTAGGCCCTAATGGCGCCACCTATTCAGGGGCGGGTCGCGCAGGGAAGCCAACGGAATTGAGTTTGGATGCAAAAACATTGAAGTCATTTGCGGGTAATCGAGCACGCAAAGGCCACTTTGTAGAGCCACGCCTAAAAGACGGCAAGCTCAAAGCAAACTAATTAGATTTTCTTTGCTACAGCAACACCATATTTAACGGCAATCACTTCCGCCAGAATCGATACTGCGATTTCTGGTGGAGTGAGTGCGCCGATAGAGAGTCCAACTGGGCCATGCAGTTTTTCCACTTCGTCTCTGCTGACATCAAACTCTAGTAGTCGTTCTTTACGCTTTTGGGTATTTTTTCGGCTCCCCAGGGCGCCAACATAAAAGGCAGAAGACTTTAGTGCCTCCATGAGGGCCATATCATCCAACTTTGGATCATGGGTGAGGGCTACCACCGCTGTATGAGGATCAACACCAATCTCAAGTAATACGTCATCAGGCATGCCTTTGATGAAGGTCACATCAGTGCGGTTTAGTCCTTCTGCATACTCATCACGCGGATCGATCACGATCACTTCAAAGTCGGAGGCCAGGGCAAAGTCGGCGGTATACAAAGAAAGTTGACCTGCACCGATGATGACCATGCGCCAACGTGGGCCATAAGTTGTTTGCATCTCGGTATCTGAGCAGGAAAACTCGTCACTGCGATTACCGGCTCTTAAACTCGATTTGCCATTCGCAATGGTGACGGTACGCCTCATCACTTGATGGGAGCTAATAGAGTCCAGTAATTTTTCCAGTATGGCTAATTCAGGTTTAGGCTCTACCAGCAAACGCAAAGTTCCGCCGCAGGGAAGGCCGAAGCGAGCTGCTTCTTCTTGGCTCACACCATAAACCACCATCTCAGGATTGCTGCGAGTCAGAATTTCAGCTTGTACGCGATTAATTAGGTCGTCCTCAACACACCCGCCAGATACGGATCCCGCTACTTGACCATCTTGACGGATTGCAAGCCATGAACCAATGGGGCGAGGAGCTGAACCCCAAGTTTGTACTACGGTAGCAATGGCTACTTGATGGCCGGATTTAAGCCAGCTCACTGCGGATTTGAGGACGCTGAGGTCGGTGCTATTCATGCTAAGTCTTTTATTTGTTCTCTTTTGAATTTCTTATTTATTATCACCTTAATGAGCAATATAGGTGCATCCCCGAAATCAGATCTTCGTCTAGCCATTATTCTTTTGGCGGCAGGCGAGGGAAGTCGTATGGGGTCTATACCTAAAGCCCTGCTAAAAATGGATGGAAAAACGCTTTTAGAAAACTTTTTTTCTGAAGTAAGAGATTTAAATCCGATTGAGTTAGTGGTTGTGACTGGTTTTCATAATCAGGCTATTAATGCTGAGTTAGCCAAACAAAGCGCGCTGTTAAGTCAGTCAATACGTGTGATTCACAATCCAAATCCGGATAGAGGTCAAGGATCCTCGGTGCGACTTGGTCTTGAGTCATTGCAAAGTCACTTTGATGTTTTAGCAGTATGTCTTTGCGATCAACCGAATATCCGCTCTAGAGAGCTCATGCTTTTACTTGAGCGCTTTACTAATCGAAAGACCGGCTATGAAATGGTCATGCCACAAGTGGGTGGGCAGCGGGGCAATCCGGTCTTGTTCTCAAGAAATGTAGTTGAGGCAATACTATCGAAGCCGGGGATGACGTGTCGCACGTTTATGGATCAAAATCCCAACTTGATTCATATCTTCGAGACAACACATGATGCATTTATTCTGGATGTTGATACGGAGGTGGACATCCAGAAGCTTGGGATAAGCAAATAATTAATGGCTTAAATCTCAGCAATCAATTCAATTTCTACACATGCTCCCAAAGGGATCTGAGCTACGCCAAAGGCACTACGAGCATGTTTGCCGGCATCACCAAAGACTTCAAATAACAATTCAGAGCAACCATTCACTACAAGATGTTGTTCTGTGTATTCGCCAGTAGAGTTCACCAGCCCCATCACTTTGACAATGCGCTTTACATTTTCCAAAGAGCCTAAATGATTTTGTAGTGTTGAGAGCAAATCAATCGCGATAGCGCGCGCAGCTGCTTTACCAGTGTCGGTATCCATATCCTTGCCGAGCTTTCCCACCCAGGGCTTACCATCACGTTTAGCAATGTGGCCTGACAAAAAAACGGTATTACCAGTAGTTGCTGCCATGACATAGGCTGCCGCAGGAGGTCCGGGTGGCGGTAAATCAATGCCAAGGGTCTTAAGGCGCTCGCTAATATTGCTCATAGTGTTGTTTCAATCAATAGAAAAATGTGAATATTAGAATCTTACTGGCAAATTATTTCGATAGTTGACGCATGGCACCCTCAAGACCACTTAGAGTCACAGGATACATGCGGTCTTTCATGAGGTTTTTCATAATGTCGATAGATTGACGGTATTCCCAAATAGACTCTGGCTCTGGATTGAGCCATGCAAAATGAGGAAAGTGGTCTAGCAGTCGGTTTATCCAAACGGCACCAGCTTCCTGGTTGTTATATTCAACTGAGCCATTGGGGCTCAGAATTTCATAGGGCGACATCGTGGCATCCCCTACGAAGATCAGCTTGTAGTCGGGACCATATTTATGAATGATGTCTTGAGTTGCAGTTACCTGATCTCTGCGGCGGCGATTGCTTTGCCATAAATTCTCGTACACGCAGTTATGGAAATAGTAAGACTCAAGATGTTTAAATTCTGCCTTGGCAGCGGAGAACAATTCGCCAATCTGCTTGATATGGTCATCCATCGATCCACCAACATCCATTAGAAGCAGAACTTTGACTTGATTATGGCGTTCAGGTCGCATCTTGATATCTAGCATTCCTGCATTGGCGGCAGTAGAGTGAATTGTTTTATCTAAATCCAGCTCTAAAACAGATCCTTCTCGCGCAAAGCGACGTAAACGACGTAAGGCTACTTTGATATTGCGCGTGCCTAGTGCAAGATCGCTGTCGTAATCTTTAAATTCTCGGGCTTGCCAGACTTTAATGGCGGTCCGATTGCCGGCGCTTTCACCGCCAATCCGAATTCCTTCAGGGTGATAGCCACTATGGCCAAATGCTGAGGAGCCTCCAGCACCAATCCATTTATTCCCACCCCCATGCCATTCTTTTTGCTCTTTTAACAACTCCTCAAGACGTTTCTGAAGTGCTTCTGGGCCACCCAGTTTTTGGAGTGCTGCCTTTTCTTCATCCGTTAGCACTCGCTGTAATTTCTTTTCTAGCCAGTCCATTGGAATATCGGGAGAGAGGGCGATGACTTTTTCTACGCCATTAAAGTAGCTGCCAAATACCTGATCAAAGCGATCAAAGTGTTGCTCATCTTTAACTAAGGTCATTCTGGAGAGTTGATAAAACTCATCTATGGAGGGATTGATCACTCCAGACTTTAATGCTTCTAAGAGCGTTAAAAACTCCCTCACCGAAACAGGCACTTTGGCCTCTTTCAGATTCAGGAAAAATGGAATTAACATCGAGTGCGCTTAGGAGTCTGTATTAGCGGTGATTGCGATTCATCATCACTAAGCGCTCAAACAAATGGATATCCTGCTCATTTTTTAGCAAAGCACCATGCAATGGTGGAACCACGATCTTTTCATCTTGGCTATAAAGCGCCTCTGGGGGAATATCCTCTGCGAGCAATAGCTTGAGCCAGTCTATTAATTCAGAAGTAGAGGGTTTTTTCTTGATCCCTGGCAGAGAGCGTATTTGATAAAAAGCTTTCAGCGCAGCTTCCAACAGATCTTGTTTGATGTTGGGATGATGAACATCAACGATGCTTTGCATGGTGTTGGCATCGGGAAAGGTGATGTAATGAAAGAAGCAACGACGCAAAAAGGCATCTGGCAATTCTTTTTCATTATTGGAGGTGATGATAACGAGGGGACGATGCTTTGCCTTAATTAACTCACGAGTTTCGTAGACATAAAACTCCATCCGGTCAATTTCACGTAAGAGGTCATTTGGAAACTCGATATCTGCTTTATCGATCTCATCAATTAGTAGGACAGTGGGCTCATCCGCTTCAAAGGCTTGCCATAAGACGCCTTTGACAATGTAGTTGCGAATATCTTTGACTTTTTCATCGCCAAGCTGGGAGTCACGTAAGCGACTCACCGCATCGTATTCATATAACCCTTGTTGTGCTTTGGTAGTCGATTTAATGTGCCACTGCAAAAGGGGCATTTGGAGAGCTGCAGCCACCTCTTCAGCCAACATCGTTTTGCCTGTTCCTGGCTCCCCTTTAATGAGTAGTGGCCGCTGGAGTGCAATGGCAGCATTGACAGCCAGTTTTAAGTCATCTGTAGCGACATAGCTTTGACTGCCGTCAAAGCGGCTTGAAGGATTGGGTGAAGGTCTTGTCATTTAGTGGCAATCAAAAGGTCAATTAATGGATGTTCAAGTATAGGTAAATAGCCCCTATTTTTCAGTATTTCTGCTGTTTTTGGGGTCCGGAATGGGCAAATACTGCTTAAGGGGGCAGCTCTCCGCTATACTCTCCGGGATTGATTCAAATCAAACTTATTAAACTGATTTCTATGAAAAAACTCTCAATTATTTCTAAATTGCTCATCTGCGCCGGTTTGGTGTTTGCTGGATTTGCCGCACAGGCTGACGAGGTTAAAGGTAGCGCTGCTGCTGGAAATGGCAAAGTTTGGCTTTGTACTGGTTGCCACTCCATTCCTGACTACCGTGCTGACTATCCCTTGGTTTATCGAGTTCCGATGCTAGGCGGCCAAAATGCTGCTTACATTGCTACAGCTTTGGCTGAATATAAAAAGGGCGAAAGAAAGCATCCTACGATGCGTTCTATTGCCGCTAGCCTTTCTGACCAAGATATGGCAGACATCGGCGAATACTATGCTGCGCAAACTGCCAGCTCACCTAGCAACCCATTGAAGTGATAGAGGCACGTTTATGAAATTTGCACTAGTTACAGCAGTTTTACTCTCAAGCATTGGACTCGTTAACGTGGCCAGTGCATCCAGCGTTGATAAAGGTCAGGCATTGGTTGAAAAGGCCAATTGCGCAGCATGTCATGGTGCTGGTTTAAATGCACCCATCATGCCCGTTTACCCTAAATTAGCTGGTCAATATCCTGATTACATCTACTACGCCTTAAAGGCATACAAAGTAGGTGACGGTAACGCTAAATATGGCCGCAACAATGCCGTAATGGGCGCACAAGTTCAAGCATTCTCTGATGCGGACTTACACGATATTGCAGCTTATGTTGCTTCCTTGCCAGGA
The DNA here is from genome assembly GCF_018687455.1 of Polynucleobacter sp. TSB-Sco08W16. Lineage (NCBI taxonomy): Bacteria > Pseudomonadati > Pseudomonadota > Betaproteobacteria > Burkholderiales > Burkholderiaceae > Polynucleobacter > Polynucleobacter sp. TSB-Sco08W16. Next base: position 984,101 of record NZ_CP061291.1, on the reverse strand, counting down.
AACTTTGTTATCAAAAAGTAATTTCGGTTAAGTAGTACATAAAATAAAGGCTTAGAATAATCTTCTAAGCCTTTATTATTTATAGAGTTTTTATTTTAGCGAAGTGCTTCAAGACCTCTAGCTAGATGATTTCGCATAGCCTTTTCAGCTACCACTTGATCTCGTTTTAATAGGGCATTCAGAATTTCACGATGCTCGATAAGAGAATTTTGCAGTCTTCCGGTACTGGTGAGAGAATCCCTGCGATGCAGTTTTAGTACTTTTCGCAAATCGGCAATAACGCCATTCATCCATCGATTTCCAGCAATTTCTTGTATTAATTCATGAAATTTGCCATTAATTTCAAAGAATTGCTCTATATCTCTATCTGCCGCTGCTTTTTCAAGGCGGTGATGCCAATAGTCGAGCTGGTTTAACTCTTCCTCTGTAGCTTTAGTCGCCGTTTCCCTAGCTGCTTCACCTTCAAGCAGGGAGAGGATTGTAAAAATCTGCTCTAAATCTTTTCTGGCTACTTCGGTTACATATGCACCGCGGCGCATTTTGATCGTTACCAGACCTTCCGATGCCAATACTTTGATTGCCTCACGCATGGGTGTGCGACTAATCCCGAATTGTTCAGCCAGGCCTTGTTCATCTAGCCAGCTTCCAGGAGCTATTTGCTTGCTAAATATCTGCTCACGAAGTCGATCGGCTACATCTTCGTAAAGCGGTCGATTATTCAGTTTTGTATTCATAATTATGTATACATGATAGCTAGACAAATTACAAATAGTCAAGCAGAATTAGCAAATCTTATATGCAATGCAACAAATCTATTCAGGGGGTGCTTAGTGAGTTCGGAAAAGAAAAATTCATCTAGTAAGGCGTGGCCATCATTTCCAGAGTCCAATTTGGATGCGTGGAAAAAATCAGCGCAGAAATCAGCTCCCAATGGGGATGTAGACAAACTAGGTTGGAATACGCCAGATGGTATTCATTTAAAAGCCCTATACACATCTTCAGATACTGAAGGACTCAATTACAAAGATACTCTTCCTGGTTTTGAACCTTTTGTGCGCGGTCCTCAGGCAACAATGTATTCCGTTCGCCCTTGGACGATTCGTCAATACGCAGGCTTTTCAACTGCTGAAGAATCCAATGCCTTTTATCGCAAAGCATTGGATGCGGGCGGTCAAGGAGTTTCTGTAGCTTTTGACTTAGCAACGCATCGCGGCTATGACTCCGATCATCCGCGCGTCACTGGTGACGTTGGTAAGGCAGGGGTAGCGATTGATTCAGTAGAGGATATGAAGATATTGTTTGATGGCATTCCGCTCGATAAAGTATCCGTATCCATGACTATGAACGGCGCTGTATTACCTGTCTTAGCAGGTTATATCGTAGCTGGCGAAGAGCAGGGCGTTAAGCAAGAGCTCTTATCGGGAACAATTCAGAACGATATTCTGAAAGAGTTTATGGTGCGTAATACGTATATTTATCCACCAGAACCCTCAATGCGCATTATTGGCGACATTATTGAGTACACCGCAAAGCATATGCCGAAATTTAACTCGATTTCGATTTCGGGTTATCACATGCAAGAAGCGGGTGCGAATCAGGTATTAGAACTAGCCTTTACGTTGGCCGACGGTAAAGAGTATGTCAAAACAGCCCTAGCAAAAGGTCTAGATGTGGATGGCTTTGCGGGGCGACTCTCGTTCTTCTTTGCGATTGGCATGAACTTTTACTTAGAAGTTGCTAAGCTGCGCGCAGCGCGATTGCTGTGGTGGCGGATTATGAAATCATTTGAGCCAAAAAATCCAAAGTCATTGATGTTGCGTACGCACTGTCAAACTTCTGGTTGGTCATTGACTGAACAAGACCCATACAACAACGTGGTCAGAACTACCGTAGAGGCGATGGCTGCTGTATTTGGTGGCACACAATCTCTGCACACCAATTCGTTAGATGAAGCAATTGCATTGCCTTCAGAATTTTCAAGCCGCATTGCTCGCAATACCCAGTTAATCCTGCAAGAGGAAACACATATCACTAGCGTGATTGATCCATGGGCTGGTTCTTACATGATGGAAAACTTGACTCAAGAGATGGCAGATAAAGCCTGGGAAATCATTCAAGAAGTTGATGCCATGGGTGGCATGACTAAGGCGGTGGAAAGTGGCTGGGCCAAGTTAAAGATCGAAGCTGCAGCTGCTGAAAAGCAAGCCAAAATTGATTCTGGCTCTGACGTCATCGTTGGTGTGAACAAGTACAAGTTGGGCAAAGAAGATCTGGTCGATGTCTTGATGATCGATAACGATAAAGTTCGTGAAGGTCAGGTGGCTCGCTTAAAAGATATAAAACAGAAACGCGATAGTAAAAATGTAGAAGCTGCATTAGAAGCGCTGACAAAAGCTGCGGAAGAGAACACTGGTAACTTATTGGAATTATCTGTAAATGCGATTCGTTTACGCGCCACTGTTGGTGAAGTCTCAGATGCATTGGAAAAAGTTTACGGGCGCCATCGCGCCGATACTCAAAAGGTGACCGGAGTGTATGCAGCTGCTTATGACTCAGCGGATGGCTGGGCAAAATTACAAACTGAAATCGCTGACTTTGCTAAAGATTTTGGACGTCGCCCACGTGTGATGATTGCTAAGTTAGGTCAAGATGGTCACGATCGCGGCGCTAAGGTCGTTGCTACCGCCTATGCAGACTTGGGCTTTGACGTTGACATTGGTCCCTTGTTTCAAACGCCCGAAGAGTGTGCCCGTCAGGCGATTGAGAATGACGTACATGCGCTTGGTGTATCCACTCTAGCTGCTGGTCACAAGACTTTGGTGCCGGCAATCATTGCTGAGCTGAAGAAACAGGGCTCTGATGACATCATCGTTTTCGTTGGTGGAGTCATTCCAAGGCAAGACTATGAGTTCCTTTATGAAGCAGGCGTAAAGGGTATTTATGGACCAGGTACCCCGATCCCGGCTTCCGCTAAGGATGTGTTGGAGCAAATTCGTAAATCAGTCAAACCGGTTTAATAAAACCTAAGGGACTGCTGCGTATGCTCGAATCTGCTGATCTTGCTTTGGTGAGTGATCTCACTGGTGCGCCATCGCTTAAACAGCGACGTGCATTAGCGAAGGTCATCACGCTACTTGAATCAACACGCCTGGATCATCGCAAACGAGCTGATGACGTCCTCAATACGCTGCTGCCGAAAACTGGAAAGTCTTTTCGTTTGGGCATCTCTGGAGTTCCAGGGGTTGGTAAATCTACTCTAATAGAAACGCTCGGACTCTATTTAATTGAAAAGGGCCATCGCGTTGCAGTGCTGGCAATAGATCCATCATCTAGTTTGTCAGGTGGATCGATCTTGGGTGATAAAACCCGCATGGAGCGCCTATCAGTTCTGGAGAATGCTTTTATTAGGCCTAGCCCATCCTCCCTCACTTTGGGTGGCGTAGCTGAAAAAACACGAGAAGCTATGCTGGTAGCTGAGGCAGCAGGCTTTGACATCATCATCGTAGAAACCGTTGGCGTTGGCCAAAGTGAAATTGCGGTAGCAGGCATGACTGATCTATTTTTACTTCTTCAGCTACCTAATGCGGGCGACGATCTCCAAGCCATTAAAAAAGGTGTGATGGAAATTGCCGATCTGATCGTGATCAATAAAGTGGATCTTGATCCAGATGCTGCAATGCGCGCCCAGCTATTTATCACAAGCTCTCTGCGCTTATTAGGCTTTCAGGGCAATCCTGATCACGCTTCGCATAACGAAGCATTTTGGCATCCAACGGTGATGACCTTGAGTGCGCTTGAGGGTAAAGGTATTCCCGAGCTATGGGACAAGATTGCCCATTTTCAACGCCTCCAAAGAGCGAATGGAAAATTTGATTCACGTCGCAAGCAACAAGCGGGCGCTTGGATGTGGGATCGCATTGATGCAGGACTTAAAAACGCATTTCGTAGTAATGAGGCGGTTCAAGCGCTTCTACCAAGCTTAGTGGCACAAGTAAATCAGGGAACCATGGCGCCATCAGTAGCGGCTAGACGTCTATTGGAGTCCATGGGACATGAATTTTTCTAAGGAGTCGGTAATGAAGGAAATCATTCAACAACTGGAGGCGAAGCGTGAGCTGGCCCGTCTAGGTGGTGGGCAAAAACGTATTCAAGCTCAGCATGCTAAAGGGAAGTTAACTGCTCGTGAGCGTATTGAGCTCTTGCTTGATGCGGGTACATTTGAAGAGTGGGATATGTTCGTTGAGCATCGTTGCTACGACTTTGGAATGGTCGATCAAACCGTGCCAGGTGATGGTGTAGTAACTGGCTATGGAATGATCAACGGCCGTCTGGTATTTGTATTTTCACAAGACTTCACCGTGCTTGGCGGTTCATTGTCTGAAGCCCATGCTGAAAAGATTTGCAAGATCATGGATCAGGCTCTCAAGGTTGGCGCTCCAGTAATTGGTTTGAATGATTCTGGGGGTGCTCGAATTCAGGAAGGCGTAGCTTCATTAGGGGGCTATGCGGAAATTTTCCAGCGTAATGTCACCGCTTCTGGCGTAATTCCTCAAATTTCCCTGATTATGGGTCCATCAGCCGGTGGTGCTGTGTATTCACCAGCATTGACCGACTTTATCTTTATGGTCAAAGATAGCTCTTACATGTTTGTTACTGGTCCCGAGGTGGTTAAGACCGTAACCCATGAAGATGTTACTGCCGAAGAGTTAGGTGGTGCGGTAACGCATTCAACAGTTTCGGGTGTTTGCGACTTAGCGTTTGAGAATGATGTTGATGCGATCATGATGTTGCGCCGCTTCTTTAACTACTTGCCACTATCAAACCGTGAAAAAACACCGCTAATCAAAGGCGCTAATCGTAATGAAGAGCCAGATTTCTCGTTAGATACTCTTGTTCCATCTAATCCAAATCAACCTTACGATATGAAAGAGTTGATTGAAAAGATTGTGGATGATGGTGAGTTCTTTGAGCTTCAACCTGATTACGCTAAGAATATTGTGATTGGTTTTGCCCGTATGGAAGGTCGCTCTATCGGAATCGTAGCCAACCAACCATTGGTGCTGGCAGGTTGCTTGGATATTAAAGCTTCAATTAAGGCAGCTCGCTTCGTGCGCTTCTGTGACGCATTCAATATTCCAGTCGTGACCCTAGTGGATGTTCCAGGCTTTATGCCAGGTACAGCACAAGAATACGGCGGCATTATCAAGCATGGTGCCAAGTTACTTTACGCTTATGCAGACTGCACAGTTCCTAAAGTAACTTTGATTACTCGCAAAGCCTATGGCGGTGCTTATGACGTGATGGCTTCAAAGCATTTACGTGGTGACGTGAACTTTGCATGGCCTTCGGCTGAAATTGCTGTGATGGGCCCTAAAGGTGCTGTAGAAATTATTTTCCGCGAAGAGAAATCAGACCCAGCAAAAATTTCTGCTCGAGAAGCAGAGTACAAGGCAAAGTTTGCGAACCCATTCGTGGCTGGGCGTCGTGGTTATATTGATGACGTCATCCTCCCTCATGAAACCCGCAAGCGGATTGCGCGTTCACTAGCAATGCTCAAAGACAAAGACTTGAAGAACCCCGCGCGTAAACACGGCAATATTCCTCTGTAAAGGCGCCGACATAATATGACTACGAAAATGTTTAAGAAAATTTTGATTGCGAATCGCGGCGAAATTGCATGCCGTGTGATGAACACTGCCAAAAAGATGGGCATCAAGACTGTAGCTGTCTACTCTGAGGCGGATAAAGAGGCGCGTCACGTCCAACTGGCTGATGAGGCTATCTGCATCGGGCCTGCACCTTCTCGAGAGTCCTACCTCGTGATGGATCGAATCATTCAGGCCTGCAAAGATACCGGTGCTGAGGCTGTTCATCCGGGCTATGGCTTCTTATCTGAGAATGAACAATTTGCTAAGCGCTGTGAAGAAGAGGGTATTGTCTTTATTGGACCCAAACATCAATCCATTGCGGCAATGGGTGACAAGATTGCATCCAAGAAACTCGCGCTGGATGCAAAAGTCAACACCATTCCAGGTTACAACGAAGCTATTGATACCACAGAAGAGGCTGTCAAGATTGCACAAGGGATTGGTTATCCGGTGATGATTAAGGCTTCAGCTGGTGGAGGCGGCAAAGGCTTGCGCGTTGCATTTAATGATAAGGAAGCTGCCGAAGGATTTGCTGCTTGTAAGACCGAGGCAATGAATAGCTTTGGTGATGACCGCATCTTTATTGAGAAGTTCGTTGAAGGTCCTCGCCACATTGAGATTCAGGTGCTAGGAGACTCTCATGGCAATGTAGTGTATTTAAATGAGCGGGATTGCTCTATCCAACGTCGTCATCAAAAGGTTATAGAGGAGGCACCCTCACCATTTATCGATCCGGCCACCCGTAAAGCCATGGGCGAGCAAGCAGTGGCCTTGGCCAAAGCGGTGGACTATCAATCAGCTGGAACAGTGGAGTTTGTGGTTGGCAAGGACAAATCTTTCTATTTCTTGGAGATGAATACTCGTTTACAAGTTGAGCATCCAGTAACAGAAAGTATCACTGGACTTGACTTAGTCGAACAGATGATTCGTGTTGCTGCAGGTGAAAAACTGGCATTTAAACAAGAAGACGTCAAACTGGATGGCTGGTCTATGGAGTGCCGTATTAATGCGGATGATCCGTTCCGAAATTTCTTGCCTTCTACAGGCCGCCTTGTGAAATATCGTCCACCAGAATCTATTAATGGTGTCCGTGTTGATACCGGCGTCTATGAAGGGGGTGAGATCCCGATGTATTACGACTCCATGATCGCAAAATTAATTGTTCATGGTAAAGATCGTACAGAGGCAATTGAGAAGATGCGCGCTGCATTGAATGATTTTGTTATACGCGGCATTCATTCCAATATCCCATTTCAAGCTGCTTTATTGCAGCACCCACGCTTTGTTAATGGTGACTTCACAACTGGCTTTATTGCTGAAGAATATCCAGAGGGCTTCAAAAAGGACTCCGTACAGCCGGCAGACCCCAAACGCCTTGCAGCATTGGCTGCCTTTATGCGTTATCGCTATCTCGAGCACATTAAGATGATTGACGGTCAGTTGGCCGGTCATGAGATGGTAATTGCGAAGAAATTTGTCGTAGTAACCGGTAAAAAAACAGGTTCGATGCTTGATCCTCATGAAGAGCCGGTCCGTATTGAGCTCAAAGATGGTATTTATTCTGTTTACATTGATGATGAAGATGGTGTTAGTCGTTATGACATCGAGAGCAGTTGGCGTCCTGGGCAAATTACTTTGCACGCAACCATTAATCGCACCAGTAAAGTCACTGCTCAAGTGGAAAGAAAGGGCGTTAAGTTTTACCTCGTACTAGATGGTGCACATTACGAGTGTATGGTCTTAAGTCCACTAGGCGCTGAGCTACAAAGCCGTATGCCGGTAAAGCTTCCACCAGACACTTCCAAGCTAGTAATGTCTCCAATGCCTGGGCTACTCACAAAAATTGCCGTCAAAGTCGGTGAAGCGGTTACCGCAGGTCAGAAATTAGCCTCTATTGAAGCGATGAAAATGGAGAACACACTTTCAGCGATTCAAGATGGTGTGGTTGCTGAAATCTGTGCCAAAGAGGGCGAAAGTTTGGCGGTTGATCAACTTATCATTCGCTTTGAATAAGAGAGGTAAATAGATTCATGACAACTAAGCCATTTAAAATTTTGGGTATTCAGCAAATTGCTATTGGTGGTGAAAATAAAGATCGCCTCAAAAAGCTTTGGGTTGATTTATTGGGTTTTGAGTACAAGAGCACATTTGTCTCTGAACGTGAAAACGTTGATGAAGATATTTGCGCGATTGGGTCGGGCATTCATGAGATTGAAGTTGATCTCATGCAACCATTGGATATTGAGAAAAAACCTGCGGTACATCAAACACCGTTAAATCACATCGGCCTTTGGGTTGATGACCTACCAAAGGCTGTGGAGTGGCTATCGGCCAATGGCTTGCGTTTTGCACCAGGTGGAATACGCATGGGGGCTGGTGGTCATGAAATTACTTTTGTTCATCCCAAGAGCAATGACGAGTTTCCCTTTAGTGGTGAAGGCGTACTTATTGAGCTTGTGCAAGCTCCTCCTGAAGTGATAGCAGGATTGCGTTCATAATTTAGGTTTACATCCTAATGAATCGAGCTTGAATTGACGCGCTTATTAGCTATCGACACCTCATCAGCATGGTGCTCGGTGGCTTTATCCTTAGGTGACTCTACTCCTGAACTCCGACACGAATTGGTATCGGCTGGGGCCAGTCAGCTTTTGCTTCCATGGATAGAAGATCTTTTGAGTCAGGCGAACGAGCGCTTATCTAACTTGGATGCTATTGCTATTGGGGTAGGGCCAGGCGCCTTTACGGGTGTTCGCTTGGGCGTCGCTGTCGTTCAGGGACTTGCCACATCTGCTAACTTACTCGTTCTCCCGGTAGCCAGTTTGGATGCTATAGCAGCAGAAGTTGTGAAGACAACACAATATAAAAACATCGCTCCAAAATACTTTGCTATTGCGATTGATGCACGCATGGATGAGATCTATTGGGCGAAGTACGAACAGAAGGACTTGCAGAGTTTGCCTAAAAGAATCGGCGAAATTCACCTGTCAAAGCCTGAGGAGATTGATCTCAGAGATATTTCCTATCTTGCGGGTAGCGCAATTGAAGCCTACGGCGATCGCTTGTTTTCCGAGCATTCTCTCTCCTCAAGCGCACTAGATTCAGAAATAATGATTTCAGCATTAGGTGTAATGGAGGTTGCCAAGAGCATGCTCCAGCTTGGCTTGCAAATAAACGTCCATGATTTGGAGCCACTCTATATCCGCAATAAGGTTGCCTTAACAACTGAAGAGCGTGAAGTAGTCTTCAAGAAGGGTCGTCCGTAATGGCAGCGCAAGAGAGTGCTGCTGAGCTTTCATTCATGCCAATGCAGATGGCTGATCTAGATGAAGTTCTTGCTATCGAATCTGTCTCCCATATCCATCCATGGACAAAAGGAAATTTCACAGATTCCTTAAATGCAGGTCATTGGGCTTACTGTATTCGACCTCAGGCAGATCAAGCTAGTGGAGTTGAGGGCACTTTTTTAGATCCAAGTGTTTTATGGGCCTACTGCATCTTATTTCCTGCTGTAGATGAATTGCACCTTTTGAACATTACGGTATCACCCAAACTAAGGCAATTAGGCCTTGGTTCGCGGATGATGGCAGCCATTGAGGGTGTCGCATTACAGCAAAAAATGCCGCGAATCATCTTAGAGGTCAGGCCTACCAATTCATCTGCAGTAGCCTTGTATCAAAAGTTGGGGTACGAGCAAATCGGTATTCGTAAAAACTATTATCCAACTAGTGAACAGACTGGAAATCGCGAGGATGCCATCGTGATGGCTAAATCGATTAAGCTACAGGAATGAGCAACTTAAATTCAGGCTTTCTGAAGGAAATGGGAATAACTGAGTGGACTTCACGAGAGGGTTCACCTCAGGGTTTAGAGGTCACAAAAGAAGCCGCCATAACCCATGCTCCCGCTCAAGCCCATCATGAGGCTATTCAAGCTGAGCCAAGGGCATATTGGTGGTTCTTTGGCAGCAAGCCTCAAGGTGATGCACAAATCCTATTTCAAAATGTTATTCGTGTCTTAGGTCTTGATAGTAATGAGTGGTCCTGGAAGAGTCCCAGCGACAGTCTTTCACAGATCCATTTACCAGATAATGGGATGCCAGTAGTTGCTTTTGCCTTTGGCGGACCTGCGGCTCAAAAAATTACTGGTGAACGAGATCCATTGCCGCAGTTGCGTGAAACTATCTTAGCCTTAAATACCGGTAGCGATGAAGAGATTCCCGTTATTGCTTCCTTTGATTTGGCACAATTGGCTGCCCAACCAAAAGATAAGTCACTCCTGTGGCAAGATCTCTTGCTGGCTAAATCAGTACTCCAAAATATTTGAGCCCAATCGGCTTTTAGTGCTTGTGCTCGCCGATGAGGTGCATAGAATCATATTCTGCTTGATTACGGGCGTGTCTCTTAATCACCATCCACATAATCAAGCTGACCACTACGCCAAAACCGATGATCACGTATTGCACTGGCAAATCCAGCCAAATCAGTAGTGAGTACATTGCAAGCATCGCCAAAACAGAAATATTTTCGTTAAAGTTTTGCACGGCGATAGAGTGACCTGCTGACATTAATACGTGACCGCGATGCTGGAGTAGCGCATTCATGGGCACCACAAAATAACCGGCTAGCCAACCAACCAAAATCAGCAATAAATAAGCAGGTAACAAATTCAGGGTGACTTGTAATTTGCCAAAACTTAATAAGGGCGTATTTGGCAACATGTCAGAGTTGTAGATCGCCATGACGCAGACCACTAGCCCCATTGCAATTCCATATGGTAGGACGTTTAGTGACTTACGCAATGGTACTCGCCATGCCGCCCATACGGCACCGCCAGCTACGCCTACAGCAGAGATTGCCTGCAGAATCGCCCCTTGTGAGAGATTCATATGTAGTGCAACCTGCGCCCACTTAATCACAATAAATTGCAAGGTAGCACCAGCACCCCAAAACAAAGTGGTTACTGCCAAGGAGATTTGCCCTAGACGATCATCCCAGAGGGTTTTAAAGCAAATTGCAAAGTCTTTAATCAAGGCGACGGGGTTAGTCTTTTGGGATACATAGCGTGCGCCTGTATCTGGAATCTTGAGGTTGATTAAAGCGGCCACGATATAAATCATCATGATGATGAGAATCGCTGATTCAGCTGGGGTATCAACACCGGTATCAAAGCTTGGCATGTCGAAAGCCAGCAGGCTCTGAGAGACCGTGCTGCTGATTAAAACGCCACCCAATACGGTGCCCAAAATAATCGAGCCGACGGTAAGTCCCTCGATCCAACCATTGGCAGCTACTAATTTCTCAGGGGGTAGCAATTCGGTCAAAATTCCGTATTTTGCAGGGGAGTATGCGGCAGCACCAAGACCGACTATCGCATAGGCGAATAGTGGATGACTGCCTAAAAGCATCACTACGCAACCAGCAAACTTGATTGTGTTGGTAATGAACATGACATTGCCTTTGGGACGGGAATCTGCAAAAGCACCCACAAAGGCAGCGAGCAGAACATAGGACAATACGAAGAATAATTTGAGTAAAGGGGTCATCCAGGCCGGAGCATTGAGCTGGGCCAAGAGGGCAATTGCTGCTATGAGCAGGGCATTATCAGCAAGCGACGAAAAAAATTGCGCCGCCATAATGATGTAAAAACTGCGGTTCATTCGTACAATCTAGTCATTGATGCAATTAAAACATGAAAGGAGGGGTGGATATGGGTGCTTCAGCTAATAGCCTGATTAATAGACCAATTTTGGCATCTATTCATACTCAGGCCTTTCAGCATAACTTAAACCGTGTTCGGGAGCTTGCTCCTAGCTCCAAGATCTGGTCGGTCATTAAAGCCCGTTCTTATGGTCATGGATTTGAGGCCGCCCTCAAAGGTCTTGGTTCGACCGATGGGTTTGCCTTGTTGGATGTTCAGGATGCTGTTTGGTTGAGGGAGCATGGCTGGCAGGGGCGAATTTTGCTCTTAGAGGGCTTATTTCATGAAAATGAATTAGATCTTGCTCAAGAACTGCATTGCGACTTAGTGGTGCATTGTGAAGGCCAGGTTGAGTGGCTTGAACATTACGCAGATAAAGTCCACAAGCCTATTAGTGTTTTTCTCAAAATGAATACCGGGATGAATCGCTTGGGGCTCAAGCCTGCTGCCTATAGAACGGCATTTCATCGCCTCCATTCTGCTGGCTTTCGGATGCATCACATGACCCATTTTGCTAATGCGGATCAAATTGATCGGCAGCCTACAGTTGATGATCAGCAAGAGATATTTAATCGGTCTATTGAAGGCTTAGAGGGTCCTACATCTTTAGCTAATTCAGCGGCGATCCTTTGGCATCGGAACTCCTTGGGAGACTGGGTTCGTCCCGGCATCATGCTGTATGGCGCATCACCAACTGGTTTATATCAAGATATTGAGCATGCACACCTGAAAGCGGTGATGCAGCTGCATAGTGAAATCATTGATATTCAAGAACTTCAGTCAGGTGATCGAATTGGATATGGTGGTCGTTATCAGGCTCCAGAGGCAATGCGTGTTGGTATTGTTGCCTGTGGATATGCGGATGGCTACCCACGTCACGCCAAAGACGGTACCCCCGTTTGGGTTGGCAATGATGGGAATGATATTCATGGAGCAATCTGTCCGCTCGTAGGTCGCGTTTCAATGGACATGTTGGCAGTAGACCTGCGGAATATTCCTCACGCAAAGATTGGTAGTGTTGTTGAATTATGGGGTGATCGAGTGCCGGTAGATGAGGTTGCCAGAATGAGCGACACCATAGGCTATGAGTTGCTTTGCGCTGTTGCACCGAGGGTGCCTGTGGCAATTAAGTAATTCCAATTCACTTCACCAAATAAAAAATCCTCTACGAAAGAGGATTTTTTATTTGGTGTTTGTAATTTCACCCCGTAATTACTTATTCCAGATCTGCCACCACTTACGTTCCTTTTGAACGCGCTGACCAGTTTCTAGCATTTGACTATCGGGGAAATTCAGCTTGAATACGCGGGCAGTATCGTTACTTAATTGAGTCATACCCAATTTTTCATAAGACTTTGTCAGGATATAGAGCGCTTCTTCAACCGCTGGTGCGCGATCGTAATCACGAATCACGAGCTGAGCCCTATTGGCCGATGCAAGGTAGGCACCACGCTGGTAGTAGAAGCGGGCAACAATGACATCAGCCTCAGCCAATGAGTTGACGATATATCGCATCCGATCCAGCGAGTCTGGTGCGTACTTGCTGTCTGGGAATCGCTCTACGACTGTCTTGAAGGATTCAAAAGCTTCCTTGGCTGCTTTTGGATCTCGCTCGCTTAAGTCTTGTCCAGTAAATTTACCGAGCCAACCTAAGTCATCGTTAAAGGTAATCAGACCTTTGAGGTAGTACGCGTAATCTAAAGTTGGACTACCCTGATGTAACTTAATGAAGCGATCAATTGCAACCAGAGCTTGAGCTTGTTCTTGTGCTTTCCAGTAACAATAGGCCGCATTGATTTGCGCCTGCTGCGAATAAGGTCCGAATGGGAAACGGGCCTCTAACTTATCAAAGTATTTACCGCACTTAGCAAAATCACCATCATTTAATTTATCCGTTGCCTCTGAATACAACTTTGATTCAGACCAGATATCGGTGTCATCTTTTTGACCATCGCTACCTGCACATCCGCCCAGCAGGAGTAAGGTGCAAATAAATGCAAGCAGTAGGGCAGCTGGAGCAATGCCAAGGCGAGAAAAGTGTTTTTGAGGAGCTGAAGACCCAGCAAGCCTTAAACTGGCGTCTGATATTACGTCGGACATAACTGAAAGGCTCTTTAAGCGTGGCATTGCCGCAAACTCCTGATTCGAATCCCATTGATTATATCGATGAAGAGGATTTCATCTCCCTGGATATTCCCATGGAGATGGCTGGTGAACGCCTAGACAAGGTGCTAGCAGGCTCCTTGCCTGATTATTCCCGAAACCGGCTTAAGACATGGGTAGAGGCGGGGGCTGTCATGGTCGATGGCAAGGTCACTAAAGCCCGTTATTTACTCAGAGGCGGGGAGAGTATTAGGGTATTTCCCCAAGAAATGCCTGAGCAGTACGCCTTTAGTCCTGAAGATATTTCTTTGGATGTCGTTTACGAGGACGATGCGATCATTGTGATCAATAAACCCCCTGGTCTGGTGGTGCATCCGGCGGCCGGGAATTGGTCGGGCACCTTATTAAATGGCCTCTTATTTAAATATCCGGAGCTGAAGTCTTTACCGCGGGCAGGTATTGTCCATAGATTGGATAAAGATACCTCGGGATTAATGGTGGTTGCTAGAACATCCCAAGCCCAAACTTCACTTGTGAGGCAACTACAGGAAAGAACGGTTGGCCGTAGATATTTAGCTTTGGTTTGGGGTGAAGCACCCAGTCAAGGTAAGGTCCTTGCCTCGGTTGGCCGGGATCAACGTGATCGACTCAAAATGGCTGCAGGTAGCCCACAAGGTAAGCCTGCTGCAACATTATTTCGTCGCTTAGCCAAAGGAACGTTTAGGGAAATGTCTGTTGCCTTACTCGAGTGCCGATTGGAAACTGGACGCACCCATCAAATTCGGGTGCATCTAGAGTCTCTTGGGTTTCCATTATTAGGTGATCCTGTTTATCGCAAAAAGACACCAGGTGTTGCCAAGTTATTGCCTTTTGAGCGCCAAGCTTTGCATGCATTTGCTTTAAGCCTGCAGCACCCTGTAAGCCACGACCTAATAAGCTGCTTCCGTCTACCGCCTCCTGATTTAATGGGCCTGCTGACTGAGGTTAATTTATCTGAATCTGACCTTCCGCAAGAATCCCTTGTGTTGGCCTCTATTCAAAACGAGTCTCGCTCATAACAATGGGTTTAGAGTTTCTAAGGCCGCAATGGCCATGTCCAGAGCAAGTTCAGTCTTTAGTTACAACCCGATTCGGTGGCGTTAGTGAATCTCCTTATAGCTCGCTCAACCTTGGAGATCATGTCGGTGATTTATTGGATCACGTTAAAGCCAACAGGGCATTATTAAAAGAGCATCTCCCGACGGAACCCATTTGGTTAAAGCAAGTGCACGGAACTATAGTCAGCACACCCAAGGATCGTGTTTTGGTGGCGGATGCCATTGTCACCAATATTCCAAATGAAGTTTTGGCCATCATGACTGCGGATTGCTTACCCGTTTTATTTTCAAATAATGCTGGCTCTGTCATTGGCGCTGCCCATGCTGGCTGGAGAGGGCTTAGCGCCGGAGTGCTTGAAAACACTGTCAAAGAAATGAAGAAACTGACTAAGGATGATGATGACAACATCGTTGCTTGGCTTGGGCCCTCCATAGGACCCAATGCTTTTGAGGTAGGTCAAGATGTAGTGGATGCATTTCAAGCCACTGGAATCGTTTATTCAGAGGATGTGTTTAAGGCCATTGCTAGCAAGCCTGGAAAGTATTTAGCAGATCTTTACGAATTAGCCCGCGGTCATCTCAAGTCAGTCGGTGTTGATGAGGTTTATGGCGGCAACCATTGCACGGTTACCCAAGCAGATCAATTTTTTTCTTATCGTCGCGATGGTGTAACGGGTAGATTTACTAATCTGATTTGGATTTCCTAATTCAATTAATTGTCATCTGATCGTTTTAAGATGAGGGTAATTACTAGCTTATTCATAAGGCTAGGGTTATTGCGTATAACTCTATGTCTCTTATGGATGGAGAATGTCCTTACTTAATACGCGAGACTACTATGTTTGCAGGTATGAATACTGGTGCAACGCCTTCTTTGGCACCGCACCATATGGCACTAATCCCCCAAGAGCGTTTAGCTGAAATTCAAAAAGAATATTTCACTGAACTTGCACACATTGCTACCAACCCAGAAGCGATTGAAGTCAAAGATCGTCGCTTTGCCGGTAAGGCTTGGCATTCCTCTTGGAGTAAGGTTATTGCAGCAACCTACCTACTGAATTCAAAACATCTGCTGTCTCTTGCTAAGGCTGTAGACACAGATGAGAAAACGCGTCAGAAGATATTGTTCACAACTGAACAAATGATTGATGCGCTCTCGCCATCGAATTTCATCGCAACGAATCCAGAAGTTCTTGAAAATATTATTAGCACCCAAGGACAGTCCATTCAAAAGGGTATTGTCAACTTGCTCGGCGATATGAAAAAGGGCAAAGTATCGATTACTGATGAGACCGCTTTTGAAGTTGGAAAAAATATTGCTACCACTGAAGGTCATGTGGTGTTTCGTAATGAGTTATTTGAACTGATTCAATACGCACCATTAACTGAAACGGTATTTGAGCGCCCGTACTTAATGGTGCCCCCGTGTATTAATAAGTACTACATCCTTGATCTGCAGCCAGATAATTCCGTGGTGCGTCATATGGTGGCGCAAGGCCATACGGTCTTTTTAGTATCCTGGAAAAATCCTGATGCCTCTATGGCCGAAGTCAGTTGGGAAGACTACGTAGGCAAGGGCGTTATGAAAGCGATAGAAGTTGCCCAGGATATCGGCGCATCTAAGCAAATCAATATTTTGGGATTCTGTGTTGGTGGAACACTTACTTCATCGGCGCTTGCAGTCTTGGCGGCCCGCAATCAACATCCTGCGGCAAGTCTTACGCTCTTCACCACCTTGCTTGATTTCACCAATACCGGCATCTTAGATGTCTTTATTGATGAGGGCATGGTAGAGCTCCGCGAAAAATCTATTGGCGGTAAGGGCGGTAAGTACGGAATGATGTCGGGATTAGACCTAGGCAACACATTTTCATTTTTGCGCCCGAATGATTTAGTTTGGAATTACGTTGTCGAGAATTACCTTAAGGGTAATTCTCCGCCTCCATTTGATCTGTTGTACTGGAATGGCGATTCCACCAATCTACCGGGCAATATGTATTGCTGGTATTTGCGTCATACCTATTTGCAAAATGATTTGATTAAGCCAGGCAAAGTCACGATTTGTGGTGAGAAGATAGATTTGGGCAAAATTAACTGCCCAGCTTATTTATATGCATCCCAAGAAGATCATATTGTCCCTTGGCAGTCGGCCTATGAATCGACTCATATTCTGAAGGGAAAGAATCGTTTTGTTCTAGGGGCATCTGGACATATTGCAGGCGTGATTAATCCGCCGGCGAAGAACAAGCGTTATTACTTTGAAAACAATAAGATTGCCCCAACTGCAGCGGAATGGCTTGAAGGAGCTAAGCAGATTCCTGGAAGTTGGTGGCCTAACTATACAAAATGGCTTGAGCAATTTGGAGGGGAACAAAAACCAGCAAGCAAAACATTTGGTAATGCCAAATATAAAAAGCTGGAAGCTGCACCGGGTGTTTATGTAAAAGAAAAAGCAGCTTAATAAATTGAATTATTAATGAAAATTTTTACAAGGGGAAAGTAATGTCACAAAAAGTCGCATATGTAACTGGTGGTATGGGTGGAATCGGTACCGCTATTTGCCAACGCTTGGCAAAAGATGGTTTTAAAGTTATTGCCGGCTGTGGCCCAAATTCACCACGTAAAGATCGTTGGATTGGCGAGCAAAAAGCCCTAGGCTATGACTTCATTGCCTCAGAAGGCAATGTTTCTGACTGGGATAGTACGGTCGCTGCGTTTGAAAAGGTGAAAGCGGAAGTAGGTCGTGTAGATGTCCTGGTCAATAACGCCGGAATTACCCGAGACAGCGTGTTCCGCAAAATGACTCCTGATGCCTGGAAAGCGGTTATTGATACGAACCTCAATTCATTATTCAATGTAACCAAGCAAGTAATTGATGGCATGGTTGATAATAATTGGGGCCGGATTATTAATATCTCCTCTGTGAATGGTCAAAAGGGTCAATTTGGTCAATGCAACTATTCCACTGCTAAAGCCGGTCTTCATGGTTTTACTATGGCTTTGGCTCAAGAGGTTGCTACTAAGGGTGTAACGGTCAATACAGTATCTCCAGGCTATATTGGTACGGATATGGTCAAGGCCATCCGTGAGGATGTATTGGAAAAAATTGTTTCGGGTATTCCGGTCAAGCGTTTAGGGACGCCCGATGAGATTGCTTCAATTTGCTGTTGGATTGCATCTGAAGATGGTGGTTACGCTACTGGAGCAGACTTCTCCCTTAATGGTGGTATTCATACCGGCTAATTTAGCCAATAGTGCAGTATTGCTGCGCTGCAACACGGCTAATTTACCTTTTGGTCAAACTTATGGATAAACTATGCTGATGTTGCGTTGCAGTAATTAGTTAGGATAAAAATGGCTACCCGAAATAAAAGAGCTGGTGAAGATCGCCTCATCAAGAAGTACCCCAATCGTCGTCTCTATGACACACAAACAAGCACCTATGTCACTTTGTCTGATATCAAAGGTCTTGTGATGACCAGTGAAAACTTTAAAGTGGTTGATGCCAAGACGGACGAAGATCTCACGCGCAATATCCTGCTACAAATTATTTTGGAAGAAGAGGCTGGTGGTGCACCAGTATTTTCAACCCAGATGCTTTCTCAAATCATTCGCTTCTATGGAAACTCGATGCAAGGTTTGATGGGTAATTATCTCGAGAAGACAATGCAGTCTTTCGTAGACATCCACAATAAATTAGGCGACCAAACCAAAGGTCTTGGCGCTGGCAGCACTCCAGAGGCCTGGTCTCAAATGCTGAATCTCCAGAACCCTTTGATGCAAGGGTTAATGGGAAATTATATGGAGCAAAGCAAAGACTTATTTGTCAAAATGCAAGAACAAATGCAAGGCTCTCACAATATGTTTGGTAGCTTTCCATTTACGCCCCAGCCAAATAAAGCAGAAAAAGAATAGTTGTGGCGGGGAAAATTGGATTTGTTTCCTTGGGCTGCCCCAAGGCATTGGTAGATTCTGAGTTAATTCTTACTCAATTGAGTGCTGAGGGTTATGAGACTGCAAAAGATTATTCTGGTGCAGATCTTGTAGTGGTGAATACCTGCGGCTTTATCGATTCTGCTGTTGAAGAAAGTCTCTCGGCAATTGGCGAAGCCCTGGCAGAAAACGGCAAGGTTATCGTGACGGGTTGCTTAGGCGCCAGAAAGAATGCTGATGGGAGTGATCTCATTCAAAGCATTCACCCTAAAGTTCTGGCTGTTACTGGCCCACACGCTACCGACGAGGTAATGCAGGCCATTCATTTGCACTTGCCTAAACCGCATGACCCGTTTACCGATTTAGTTCCGCCTGCTGGTGTCAAACTAACGCCTAAGCATTACGCCTATTTAAAGATTTCTGAAGGTTGTAATCATCGCTGCACGTTTTGCATTATTCCTAGTATGCGTGGCGACTTAGTATCGCGTCCTATTGGTGAGGTGTTGCTTGAAGCAAAGCGCCTCTTTGAATCTGGCGTAAAAGAATTATTGGTAGTTTCTCAAGATACCAGTGCTTATGGTGTTGATGTTCAATATCGCACAGGTTTTTGGGATGGCAAGCCAGTCAAAACTAGGATGTTTGATTTAGTTAACGCATTGAATCAAATTGCTAGAGAGCATCAAGCGTGGGTTCGCTTACATTATGTTTACCCATATCCCCATGTTGACGACATCTTGCCTTTGATGGCGGAGTTCTCCGAGCATGGTTGTGGTGTTTTACCTTATTTAGACATTCCGCTGCAACATGCACATCCAGATGTTTTAAAACGAATGAAACGCCCAGCCAGTGGTGAGAAGAATTTGGAGCGTATTTTGGCATGGCGTGAGGCCTGCCCAGATCTCGTGATTCGAAGCACTTTTATTGCCGGCTTTCCGGGTGAGACTGAATCAGAGTTTGAGTATTTACTGAACTTCTTAGATGAGGCTCAAATTGATCGTGCGGGTTGCTTCGCTTATTCTCCGGTAGATGGTGCAACAGCTAACCAATTGGATAATCCCGTACCGGATGCCATTCGTGAAGAACGTAGAGCTAGGTTTATGGCTAAGGCAGAGGAAATCTCTATCAAACGCCTTTCTAAAAAAGTTGGCAAGCGAATTCAAGTCCTGATAGACCGGGTTGATGAGTCAGGCGGCATAGGAAGAACAATCGGAGATGCCCCTGAAATTGATGGTTTAGTGAGGGTTTTGCCTCCAAGCAAGCCTTCCAAGCGCTACCGTGCCGGTGAAATTATTCGTGCCACTGTCATTAGCTCCCAAGGGCATGACCTAATTGCCGAAACTTGACGATTGTTATAAAAATACTGTTTGTGTCATTAAGTCAGTACAAATTCAGCCCATTCATTGGGTATAGCTAAGGGGATTGATATGAGTCGTGATGTCGTTGTCTTAAGTGCAGTTCGTTCTGCAATTGGTGCCTTCAATGGTTCTTTAAGCAGCTTTGAACCTTCAGAGCTCGGCGGAATCGTCATGAAAGAAGCGGTATCTCGCTCTGGTGTTGATCCTGCGCTGATTAACTACGTAACCGTTGGCAATACGATTCCGACAGATAGTCGTTATGCCTATGTTGCACGTGTTGCAGCCATTCAGGCAGGTTTGCCAATGGAGTCTGTTGCCATGGCGCTGAACCGCTTATGTAGTTCGGGTTTGCAAGCGATTGTGACTACTGCTCAGCAAATTATGTTGGGCGATTGTGATTACGGTGTTGGTGGTGGTGTCGAGGTGATGTCACGCGGCATGTATGGTTCACCGGCGATGCGCAGTGGTGCTCGCATGGGTGACACCAAGATGATTGACTTAATGGTAGCTGTATTGACAGACCCATTTGGCGTTGGTCATATGGGCGTTACTGCAGAAAACCTGGTTGAAAAATGGAAGCTAACCCGCGAAGAGCAGGATGCATTGGCTGTTGAATCTCATCGCCGTGCTGCAAATGCGATTAAAGAGGGTCGCTTCAAATCCCAAATTGTTCCAATCACGATTAAAACTCGCAAGGGTGACGTCGTGTTTGATACAGATGAGCATTGCAAGCCAGATACCACCATGGAAACTCTGGGCAAGATGAAAGCGGTTTTCAAAAAAGAGGGTGGGTCGGTAACAGCCGGTAATGCTTCTGGAATTAACGATGGTGCAGCATTCTTCGTCTTAGCCGATGCAGAAACTGCTAAGAAGGCTGGTCATAAGCCAATCGCTCGCTTGGTTTCTTATGCCGTTGCTGGTGTTCCAAACCACATCATGGGAGAAGGCCCGATTCCTGCCACTAAGCTGGCGCTAGAGCGCGCTGGTCTCAAGTTGGATCAAATAGATGTGATTGAGTCTAACGAAGCATTTGCTGCTCAAGCCTTAGCTGTTACTAAAGGCCTGGGCTTGGACCCTGCTAAAACAAACGTCAACGGCGGTGCAATTGCATTAGGTCACCCCATTGGCTGTTCAGGTGCAGCGATTGCGACAAAGGCGATCCATGAGTTGCAACGTGTTCAAGGCAAATATGCTTTGGTGACTATGTGTATCGGTGGCGGTCAAGGTATTGCAACTATTTTCGAACGCTTATAAGCAAGCAATTTACTGCTGATGGCTTAAGCTATTAGCAGTAATGCAGCATCCAAGCCGACGTGGTCAAAAGCCGCGTCGGCTTTTTCTTTAACGACAGGCTTAGCCTGATAGGCAACACTAATGCCAGAACCATTCATCATGATGAGATCATTGGCGCCATCGCCCATGGTGATGGCGCGTGCCTTAGTACAGCCAAGTACACGGCATGCTTCATCTAAATAGGCCGCTTTAGCGGAGCCATCGACGATGTTGCCTAACACCCTCCCGGTAAGCTTGCCGTCGATAATTTCTAGTGTATTGGCCTGTGTCTGCTTAAATCCTAATTGCTGATGCAATTTCTCGGTAAAAAAGGTAAAGCCACCCGAAACCAGAAGAGTATAAAGACCGCGCTGATTGGCGCCAGCCAGTAATTCAATTGCACCTGGGTTAGGCTTCAGACGTTCACGGTAGACAGATTCCAGTGCATCAGCATGAACGCCTTCTAAAAGCGCAACCCGTCTTCGCAAACTCTCTTTGAAATCTTTAATTTCGCCCCGCATAGTAGCTTCTGTAATTTCCGCAACAGCGGATTTCTTGCCTGTGAAATCGGCAATCTCATCGATACATTCAATATTGATCAGCGTGGAATCCATATCCATCGCCAAAACGCATATATCTTGAGGAATCAAATCTGATCTCAGAAAGCAGAGATCTGTTTTATACCCAGTAGCAATAGATCGCAAAGATTCTCTTTGAGCTATATCGAGATGTTGATTGCTACTCCAGCGCTCTAAATGATATGAGCCATTGGCAGTTTGGTTACCAACGCTATGCAAGCTAACACCGAATTGTAAAGCGCGATCTTTCAGCTCGAAGACAAGCTTTTCGGAGATGGGATCTCTAGAAAGAGCTACTAGCGTTTGATGGTTCAGCATATCTAAATAATAGTGGATATAAAAAGACTTGTTTAGCTGGCTTTGGCGGGGCTAAGCACAGCAGATTCATTTAAACGGCGCAAAACTTGGCGAATGGCATCAAGACGCTGTTCTAACTTCTCAAATTCACGGTCTTTTTGAGGCAATACTTTGAGCTTGTCTTGCCCATTAAGTTGGATATGCTTTGATGATTGAATTAGCTGAATGATCTTCAATGGATCGATTGGCGGGTTGGGGATAAATTGAATTTGAATAGATGCTGGTGTCGCATCAATTTTTTTAATGCCAAAGCCAGTCATTTCTAGTCTTAAGCGGTGTGTTTCATAGAAAGATTTAGCTTGATCAGGTAAGTCGCCAAAACGATCTACTAGCTCTTCTCTTAAGCCCATGAGTTCAGAGAAGTCGTTACAGCCTGCAAAGCGTTTATACAGAGATAAACGTTCATGGACATCAGGACAGTAGTCATCGGGAAGTAAGGCGGGCACGCCTAAGTTAACATCAGTAGTTGCTTGTAATGGAGATAGCAAGTCTGGCTCTTTGCCACTACGCAGAGATTTCACCGCGCGATTGAGCATCTCGGTATATAGCTGAAAGCCTATCTCATGAATCTCACCAGATTGTTTGTCTCCCAAAACTTCACCAGCACCCCGAATCTCTAGGTCATGCATAGCTAAGTAGAAGCCTGAACCTAACTCTTCCATCGCCTGAATGGCATTTAATCGCAATTGCGCTTGTTTGCTGAGGGCTTCAGGATCGGGAACTAGTAAATAAGCATAGGCTTGATGGTGGGATCGGCCCACGCGACCTCTTAACTGGTGCAATTGTGCCAAGCCAAATTTGTCAGCGCGATGCATGATGATGGTATTAGCAGTTGGTACATCAATACCAGTTTCAATAATGGTGGTACACAGCAAAATATTGGTTCGCTGTGTAACAAATTCACGCATGACTGATTCTAGTTCTCGTTCATGCATTTGGCCGTGGGCTACGCTAATACGTGCCTCAGGTATTAGCTCTTGTAATGCGTGCTTTCGGTTTTCAATAGTTTCTACTTCGTTATGGAGGAAATAGACTTGACCACCTCGTTTAATTTCTCGCAATACAGCTTCCCGAATTACCCCATCGCCTTCGCGTCTCACAAAGGTTTTGATAGCCAAACGCTTTTGTGGTGCAGTCGCAATAATTGAAAACTCACGCAAGCCTTCCATTGCCATCCCTAATGTTCTGGGAATGGGGGTCGCTGTCAATGTCAATATATCTACTTCAGCACGCAAAGCCTTCAAAGCATCTTTTTGGCGAACACCAAAGCGATGCTCCTCGTCCACAATGACTAGTCCTAAGTTTGCAAATTGCGTTTCCTTAGAAAGTAGCTTGTGAGTTCCAATAATGATGTCAGCGTCGCCCTTAGCAATCGCTTCTAAAGCAGCATTAATTTCTTTAGTGGTTTTAAACCGGGATAACTCCACAATGCGAACCGGCCAATCTGCGAAGCGATCCTTCCAGGTGGCTACATGCTGCTCTGCTAGTAGGGTAGTCGGGGCCAAGATGGCAACTTGCTTACCTCCCATTACAGCAACAAAGCTTGCTCGTAGTGCAACTTCAGTTTTACCAAAACCAACATCCCCACAAACTAAGCGATCCATCGGGGTGCCGCTGGTCATGTCACCAATGACAGCTGCAATTGCATTGGCTTGATCGGGCGTTTCCTCAAAGCCAAAACTTTCTGCAAATGCTGCATAGTCATGTGCTGAAAATTCAAATGCATGGCCTTTCCGTATTGCTCTGGCAGCATAGAGCCCCAGAAGTTCGGCTGCAGTATCTCGTATTTGTTGCGCAGCTTTGCGTTTAGCCTTATCCCATTGACCCGATCCTAACTGATGTAGCGGTGCCGAGTCTGGATCTGAGCCTGCATAGCGAGTCACCATCTGTAGTTGTTGAACAGGCACATACAAGGTGGCTTGCCCAGCATATTGAAGGTGCAAAAACTCTTCAAAGATGGGGGCCTCTTTGGATGGCGCAAGATTCAGTAGCACTAGACCTTGATAGCGTCCTATGCCATGCTCTGCATGAACTACTGGATCGCCGATCTTTAGCTCAGATAAATCCTTGAAGAGCATATCTGGATCGGCACTTTCAGATCCTTTGCTCTTACGTCTTTGTCTTGCGGTAGAGGTGAATAGCTCCGCCTCTGTAAGAACCAATAGATTTTCAGCTTGCCAGAGAAAACCATTAAATAGCGGGGCGGTGACAAGTCCAAAGAGAGAGTCGCTCTTTACAAAATCAGCAATTCCCTCGAAGCTTTCAGGTCTCAATGGATAGAGCGCCTTGCCATCCTGCCCAGTGACGGAATTACTCTCTTCTAATAGTTGACGGATTGATTCCTTACGGCCGGCACTATCGCTACAGATTAGTACGCGAAGCTTCTCTTTTTTAACCACTTCTCGTAAACGAGAAATTGGATCTGCATCGCGGCGGTGTACTGCGATATCGGGAACGGGAAGAAACTGATTCGCATTATTTTCTTCATTGTCTAAAACCAAGCGTGCGAAGGATTTGGAGGTAGTAAAGAATTCATCCACGTCTAGAAAAAGTTCCTTGGGCTGAAGAATAGGGCGATCTAAATCATGCTTGAGGAATTCATACCTTGAAAGGGTGTCTTTCCAGAAACTGCGTATCGCTTCTTCTACATTACCAATACTCACCAGCCAAACTGGATCACCCGATCTTGGAAAGTAATCAAATAGATTGGACTGTTCTTCAAAAAATAGTGGTAGGTAGGATTCGATGCCCGCACTTGGGATGCCTAAATTAGCATCTTTATAAATTGAGCAGCGGGTTGGATCACCCTCAAAAACTTCTCGCCAGCGGCCCCTGAAGGACGTCCGGGCTGCATCATTAAAGGGAAACTCATGCCCCGGAAGCAAGCGAACTTCTTTAACTGGATACAGGCTGCGTTGGGTATCAGGGTCAAAAGATCGAATTTGTTCAATTTCATCGCCAAACAAATCTAAGCGGTAAGGTAGGGTGGACCCCATTGGAAATAAATCAATTAAACCGCCGCGAATACTATATTCCCCTGGGCGCATCACGGCACTGACAGGATCGTAGCCAGCCTGCTGTAACTGCAGTTTTAATGCCGCTTCATTGAGTTTGTCGCCCTGTCTAAAGAAGAAGGTATGACCAGATAAAAACTGTGGAGGGCCTAAGCGTTGCAGTGCTGTGGTTACAGGCACCAAAACAACATCACAGCTACCGTTTAGTAACTCATATAGGGTGGCTAGGCGCTCTGAGACTAAATCTTGGTGTGGTGAGAAATGATCATATGGAAGAATTTCCCAGTCTGGCAGTAGGCGAACTCTAAGTTGGGGCGCAAAACTAGGGATTTCTTCTAGGAGTCTTTGGGCTTCCTGTGCCTGCGCACAAAAAACCACCATGACAGAGAAATCATTGCGGTAGCGCAGGGCAGCTTGAGCCAAAAGAGCTGCATCTGCCGATCCAACTAGGCCTGAAAAGGTAAAGCGCTGCCCAGCCCGTGGCGCGGGTATGGGGGGTGCTGGATTTAATGCGTCAGACATCTACGCTCATTATAGAATCAGGTATGAGTTCAGGAATCCCAACCCTCCCGAAATGTCACGCACTCTTGCCTACAGCAGGTACAGGCTCGCGCTTAGGCGGAGAGCTTCCTAAGCAGTTTCAGCAACTCGCTGGTAAACCGATGTTGGCTCATGCCCTTGAGGCATTTATGCAATGCCCTCATATTGAATCCATCTGGATCGGGGTATCTCCAGCGTTTATTGATAACCCGAGCCTCAAAAATCTTGCCAAAGGGAATAAACCAATTCATTTCTTGCCAACGGGTGGTCCTACTCGACAAGAGACTGTTCGCAATACCTTGGCTGCTTTACTAAAGTCTGGCCTAGCGGAGCAGGATTGGGTAATGGTTCATGATGCTGCTAGGCCTGGCATTACCCCCGAGTTAATTGAGAAACTAATCACTGCTGTACAACAGTCTGAATCAGGAGGGCTGCTGGCAGTTCCTCTGGCGGACACTTTAAAGCAAGCAGATTTAGATTCAGTGGTCGCAGGCAATCTACCTCATGTTGAAAAAACAATTCCTCGAGAGCATCTTTGGCAAGCTCAAACTCCGCAAATGTTTGGCTTGAAGAAATTACACTCTGCGATTGAAGAGGCCATACGTCTAGAGGCTGATATTACTGATGAGGCAAGTGCCATGGAATTGGCCGGCATCAAACCGCTATTGATTGAAGGTGCATCCCGCAACTTCAAGGTAACAAATCCTGCGGATTGGGATTTGATGGAGCGCTTATTAAGTTCACACAAAAAAATAATATGACCCAAAGCAATTCTCACATCCCGCAATTCCGTATTGGTCAAGGTTATGACGTGCATGCCCTGGTGGCTGATCGTCAATTAATTCTTGGTGGTGTTCATGTCCCTTATGAGAAGGGCTTGCTAGGACACTCTGATGCGGATGCTTTATTACATGCATTAACAGATGCGCTCTTGGGAGCAGCAGGCTTAAATGACATTGGCCAATTATTTCCAGATACGGATCCTCAATTTAAGGATATGGATAGCCGCATTTTGCTCAGAGCGGCCTTACAAAAGGTTCAAGCAGCTGGCTACCATGTTGGAAACGTGGATGCCACAATTATTTGTCAGAGGCCTAAGTTAGCTAATTACTTGCCCGAGATGGTGCGTAATATTGCTGCAGATCTGGCTGTCACATCGAGCCATGTAAACCTGAAAGCAAAGACAAATGAATCCCTTGGGCATCTCGGTAGAGGAGAGGGCATTGCTGTTCATGCTGTTGCCTTGCTCTATAAAGCCTAATTACTAATTTAAATATTTATTGGAGTCATGCATGGGTAATTCCATTGATCAAGTTGCGCTTAAACAATTATTTATAGATGCTCGCACGCACAATGCGTGGCAACAAAAATCCGTAAGCGATGATCAGCTGAAGCAGATATACGATCTGTTTAAATACGCTCCAACCTCAGTCAATTGCAATCCGGCCCGTATTGTCTTCGTAAAGAGTTCGGCAGAAAAAGAGCGCTTAGTTGCTTGCGTTAACCCTGGTAATGTCGATAAAACGAGAAATGCCCCGGTGACAGCGATTGTTGGTATGGATCTCGATTTTTATGAGGCTCTGCCTACATTGTTTCCCCATGCAGATGCGAAGAGCTGGTTTGTGGGAAAAGAGGACTTCATTCAAATAACTGCCTTTAGAAATTCAAGCCTTCAAGGTGCCTACTTGATCTTAGCAATAAGAGCTTTGGGGCTAGATTGTGGTGCTATGAGTGGTTTTGATGCAGAAAAGGTAAATGCTGAGTTTTTCCCCAATGGCAGGGTAAAAGTGAACTTTTTACTCAATATTGGATACGGGGACAGCTCTAGCTTGTTGCCACGTCAACCCCGCCCATCCTTTGATGAGGCCTGCAAGATCCTCTAGAGCCCTAAGCATTGTAGAATTATGGTCTTTAGAGTGAAGTTTAAGCGTGGCAGTGTTTGCGGATATTCGCGAGGATGGCGAAATTGGTAGACGCACCAGGTTTAGGTCCTGACGCCAGAAATGGTGTGGGGGTTCGAGTCCCCCTCCTCGCACCACAAGATTGCTACTTGGCTTGGACTTCACATTTCCAGATCTTCAATTAAGAGACGAGAATGGCTGTGCAGATAGAAAATTTAGGTTCGTTAGACCGCAAAATGACTTTGGAATTCGCTCGTGCCGATTTGGCAAAAGCGCGTGAAGCTCGTTTGGCCAAAATTGGCAAGACTATGAAGGTGGCTGGCTTTCGTCCAGGTAAAGTGCCTAAGAACATGGTTGAAAAACAATACGGCATGCAAGTCGATTTCGAACTGCAATTTGACAAAGCCTCTGAGCTCTTTTATGAGCAAAGCCAAAAAGAAGGAATTGCTCTTGCTGGTCAACCACGTCTTGAGCCTAAAAGTGAACTCGATGCAGACAACATTGTTTTCGATGCATTTTTTGAGGTGTTGCCTGAAGTAAAGATTGGAGATTTCAGCAAAGCTGAGGTAACTAAACACACTACAGAAATTGGCGAAGCTGAGATTGATCGTGCGCTTGACGTTTTACGCAAACAGCAAGTTCACTACCATCCACGCGGCGAAGCGGGTCCGCATGGTGATGGCGGTGCAAACACAGCGGCACAAAATGGGGATCAAGTAGTAATCGATTTTGTGGGCAAGATTGATGGCGTTGAGTTTGCTGGCGGCAAAGCAGAAAACTTTGAATACGTTCTAGGCGAAGGTCGCATGCTTCCTGAATTTGAAGCGGCTACATTGGGTCTAAAAGCAGGTGAAAGCAAATCCTTCCCATTAAGCTTTCCAGCTGATTACCATGGTAAAGATGTTGCGGGCAAAACTGCTGAGTTCACTATCACTGTAAAGTCGGTGAACTGGGCACACTTGCCAGCAGTTGATGATGCATTTGCGCTCTCCTTAGGTGTCACTGAAGGCGGCGTTGCAAAGATGCGTGAAGAAGTTAAACAAAATTTAGATCGCGAAGTTAAGCGTCGTATTACTTCATTGTTGAAAAACGAAGTAATGGATAAGATCAATGACTTATGTGAGTTGGATGTTCCAAAATCTCTGGTTGCATCTGAGCAAGAGCGTTTAGTTGAAGGGGCTCGTCAAGACCTCATGCAGCGCGGCGTTCCTAATGCTAAAGATGCTCCAATTCCCCCAGAGATTTTTGCTGAGCAAGCCCAAAAACGCGTTCGTCTTGGTTTGATCTTGGGTGACTTGGTCAAGAAAAATAACCTTGCTGCTACAGCTGATCAAATTAAAGCTGAGATCGACGAGCAGGCTGCAACTTACGAAGATCCAAAAGAAGTGGTTCGTTGGTTCTATAGCAATCCAAGCCGCCTCAAAGATATCGAAAACTTGGTCTTAGAAGACAACGTAATTAAGCATTTCACCTCACAGGCCAAAGTGAACGATAAAGCGATCAGCTTTGAAGAATTAAGCAAGCTAAACTAAGTCCATCCATCTATCTTAAAGGGCGTACACATGAATCAGAACCATTTTCAATCTGAAAATTTAGAACCAAAAGGATTGGGTCTGGTTCCGATGGTGATTGAAACCTCTGGACGAGGTGAGCGCGCTTACGACATTTACTCTCGCTTATTAAGAGAGCGTGTTGTTTTCTTGGTGGGAGAAGTGAATGATCAAACAGCGAATCTAGTCATTGCTCAGCTGTTATTCCTTGAGAGTGAAAATCCAGACAAAGATATCTCCCTTTATATTAATTCTCCTGGTGGTTCTGTCTCTGCAGGTTTGGCAATCTACGACACCATGCAATTCATTAAACCCCACGTAAGCACTCTTTGCATGGGTATGGCAGCTAGTATGGGTGCATTTTTGTTATGCGCTGGCGAGAAGGGTAAGCGGTATGCGCTGCCAAATTCTCGCGTAATGATCCATCAACCATTGGGCGGTGCCCGTGGTCAAGCCTCTGATATTGAAATTCAGGCTCGTGAGATTTTGTACTTGCGTGAGCGATTAAATAAGATTTTGGCTGATCGCACAGGTCAATCAATTGAAACCATTGCAAAAGACACTGATCGTGACAACTTTATGTCTGCCGAGCAGGCACGTGAATATGGCTTGATCGATAAAGTCATTGAAAAACGCCCCTAAGCCTTAGACCCCACTTTACTAATTGAGCGAATATTTTGAGCGACACCACTTCCAATTCAGCTGACAAAATTTTGTATTGCTCTTTCTGCGGCAAGAGTCAGCATGAGGTGAAGAAGTTAATCGCTGGCCCATCGGTATTTATTTGCGATGAGTGTATTGATCTTTGTACAGACATCATTCAAGAAGAAATCGCAAAACTTCCTAAGGAAGAGGGCGGTGATTCGCTGCCTACGCCGCATCAGATTCGTGAGAACCTCGATCAGTATGTGATTGGTCAAGACCATGCTAAGAAAACCTTGGCAGTTGCCGTATACAACCATTACAAGCGCTTGCAGTATTTGCCAAAACCTAAGAAGGAAAAGTTGGATAAGGATGGCAAGCCTGTTGAAGCGTTAGATAAAAAAGAAACTAAAGCGCCAGCCAAGGCGATAGTGGATGGAGTTGAATTAGCAAAAAGTAATATTTTGCTCATTGGCCCAACAGGCTCTGGCAAGACTTTGCTTGCTCAAACTCTTGCGCGGATGCTTGATGTGCCCTTTGTCATGGCTGATGCAACCACCTTGACTGAAGCTGGCTATGTTGGTGAAGACGTAGAGAATATTATCCAAAAGCTTCTACAGGCTTGTGATTACAACGTAGAAAAAGCCCAACGTGGCATTGTCTATATTGATGAGATCGATAAGATTTCTCGTAAGTCTGATAACCCATCAATTACTCGTGACGTATCGGGTGAGGGTGTCCAACAGGCCTTACTCAAGCTAGTTGAAGGCACCATGGCTTCCGTGCCACCTCAAGGTGGTCGCAAACATCCTAACCAAGATTTCCTGCAGGTTGATACGACTAATATTTTGTTCATCTGCGGCGGCGCATTTGATGGCTTGGAGAAAGTCATTCAGCAACGCACAGCAAAAACAGGTATTGGCTTTAATGCTGCTGTTCCAGGTAAGGATGATCGCGGTGTCAGTGATCTACTCATTGAAGTTGAGCCAGAAGACCTCATTAAGTTTGGTTTGATCCCAGAATTGATTGGCCGCTTACCTGTTGTGGCGACTTTGGCGCAGTTAGATGAAGAGGCTCTAATCCAGATTTTGACTGAGCCTAAAAATGCTCTCGTTAAGCAATACCAAGCACTTCTCACAATGGAGGGCTCTGAGCTTGAAGTACGCCGAGAAGCTCTTTCAGCGATTGCTAAGAAGGCAATTGCTCGCAAAACAGGTGCTCGCGGCCTTAGATCTATCCTCGAGGGCTCTTTGATGGATGTGATGTATGACCTGCCTTCACTTAAGAATGTCCAGAAGGTGGTGATCGATGAATCAAGCATTGCTGAGGGTGGAAAGCCCTTGCTGGTTTACAAACAAGATCTCGATCAAGCGGATTTAAGCAAAAAAGCCTGATTTATCAGGGTTTTCGCTATTTTGGGGGCATTTTTGCCCCCTTTTCGCACTTTTCCCCCTTGAATTTCTCAGAGTGCTACCCATATAGGTAGTATGCTACTCAAGAATAATGTCTGTATTTAGTGGTGATTTAATTAAATCACCCTAGAAAAAGACTATTGAGGATTGACTACTTTGGAGGAATTGCCCTATGCCTGGCCACTTATTACTACCCTCTGAACCGATTCAACTACCTTTGCTCCCTTTAAGGGACGTAGTTGTGTTTCCTCATATGGTGATCCCCTTGTTTGTGGGTCGCCCCAAATCCATCAAAGCGCTTGAAGCAGCCATGGAAACCGGTAAAAACGTTCTTTTAGTGGCTCAAAAGACAGCTGCTAAGGATGAGCCTGGCATAGAAGATCTCTATGAGGTGGGCTGTATTGCCAATATTCTCCAGATGCTAAAACTGCCCGATGGCACGGTGAAGGTGCTTGTTGAGGGTATTCAGCGTGCTGAAGTGAGTCAAATTGAAGACAGTCTTGGCTATTTCAATTGTGAGGCAACACCTACTGCAATGAATGTAATTGACGCTCATGAGACGGAAGCACTTCGTCGCGCGATCATGGCGCAGTTTGATCAGTACGTAAAACTAAATAAAAAAGTCCCACAAGAAATTCTTTCATCGCTTGGCGGTATCGATGATCCAAGCCGTTTAGCCGATACTATCTGTGCACACTTACCAGTTAAGCTCGAACAAAAGCAGCGCTTACTCGAGATGACTGATGTTGTTCAGCGTCTTGAAAGTTTATTAGCTGATCTCGAAAGCGAAATCGATATTCTTCAAGTAGAAAAACGTATCCGTGGTCGCGTTAAGCGTCAGATGGAAAAGAGTCAGCGCGAGTATTACTTGAACGAACAAGTCAAAGCGATTCAAAAAGAATTAGGAGAGGGCGAAGAGGGTGCCGATCTCGAGGAGCTCGAAAAGCGCATTAAAGCCGCTCGCATGCCTAAGGAAGCTTTGAAAAAGGCTGAGTCAGAGTTGAAGAAACTCAAGTTGATGTCACCGATGTCAGCTGAGGCTACTGTCATACGTAACTTCATTGATACCTTGGTTAATCTCCCTTGGAAGAAAAAAACCAAGATCAATAATGATCTGTCTAATGCTGAGAAAGTATTGGATGAAGATCACTATGGCTTAGATAAAGTCAAAGAACGTATTTTGGAGTACCTCGCAGTTCAACAGCGTGTTGATCGAGTGAAGGCCCCGATTCTTTGCTTGGTTGGCCCTCCTGGTGTTGGCAAAACCTCTCTCGGTCAATCGATTGCCCGCGCTACGAATAGAAAATTTGTTCGTATGGCTTTGGGCGGCGTTCGTGATGAATCTGAAATTCGTGGCCATCGTCGTACTTATATTGGCTCTATGCCAGGCAAGATCCTCTCAAGCCTCACTAAAGTAGGCGTTCGCAATCCATTATTCCTGTTGGATGAGGTGGATAAGATGGGTATGGACTTCCGTGGCGATCCTGCCAGCGCCTTACTTGAGGTATTGGATCCAGAGCAGAATCACACCTTTCAGGATCACTATGTCGAAGTAGATTTTGATCTATCTGATGTCATGTTCGTGGCAACCTCGAACTCTTTGAATATTCCTGGACCATTACTTGATCGCCTAGAGATCATTCGCTTGGCTGGATACACAGAGGATGAGAAGACTAGTATTGCTGTCAATTATCTGATCCCAAAACAAATCAAAAATAATGGTTTGAAAAAGGATGAATTAAAGATTGAAGAAAGCGCTGTGCGTAACATGATTCGTTACTACACCCGTGAGGCTGGCGTACGCTCTCTAGAACGAGAAATTAGCAAGATTTGCCGCAAGGTAGTTAAGCTCTTGCTCTTGAAAAAAGAGGCTGCACCAGTTGTTGTCAATGCAGATAATTTAGAGAAGTTTTTATCTGTGCGTATGTATGACTTCGGTTTAGCTGGTAAGGAGAATCAAGTAGGGCAAGTTACAGGCCTAGCGTGGACTGAAGTTGGCGGCGATCTGTTGACCATTGAGGCTGCAACAATGCCCGGCAAAGGCGTTATCACTCGTACTGGCTCTATTGGTGATGTAATGAAAGAATCAGTTGAGGCAGCTCGTACAGTTGTTAGATCTAGGGCGAAGCGTCTTGGTATTGCTGATGAAGCTTTTGAGAAGAAAGATATTCATATTCACTTCCCTGATGGCGCAACTCCAAAAGATGGTCCATCTGCTGGCATTGCGATCACTACCGCTTTGGTTTCGGTGTTTACCGGAATTCCTATTCGCTCAGATGTTGCGATGACTGGTGAAATTACCCTACGCGGTGAAGTTCTGCCAATTGGCGGCTTGAAAGAGAAGTTATTGGCAGCACATCGTGGTGGCATTAAGTTGGCATTAATTCCGGAAGAGAATGTAAAGGATTTGATCGAGATTCCGGATAACGTCAAGAATGCGATAGAGATTGTTCCTGTACGCTGGATAGATAAAGTGCTTGAACTTGCTCTAGAGCGGATGCCAGAGGCCTTGCCTGAGCCTACCCCTGAGGAGTTGGCAAAGAAGGCGTCAGAAGCCAGTAAAGCAAGCGGAAATGTTCCTTCCGGGGATGTTCTCAAGCACTGAGCTAATTAGAGGGCGGATCTAAACCCGCCAAATGAATCCTCTAATCCAGGGTCCGTTTGGCGGTATTTCATCCAGAAATCTTTGCTTGGGTTACAATCTCACCTGTAATATTTTGGGGCGCTTAGCTCAGTTGGTAGAGCGTCTGCCTTACACGCAGAATGTCGGGAGTTCGAGCCTCTCAGCGCCCACCAAAGTATTTATCTTGAGGCCTTTTCTTGGCTTTCTGGCAGTAAATACCCTCCGCCTAGTAAACTCATGCTGTTCCGCGCTTTTTACTGCGCCATTACTAATATTTACTAGCGAATTTATTCATGTTCGATACCGTCCGTAAGCATCAAAAATTACTCCAGCTTGTGCTGATGTTATTCATCGTTCCATCCTTTGTAATGTTTGGGATTTCAAGCTACTCAGGCTTCATGGATAAAGAAACCGACTTAGTTAAGGTGAACGGTAAACCTATTACCGCCCAAGAAGTAGATAACGCTGCTAAGCGCCAAGCTGAAAGAGTTGGCGGCAATATGCAGATTGCTCAAAGCCTCCAATTTAGACAGGCCATCCTGAATGAATTACTTCAGCAACGTATTTTGGGTTTTGCTGTAATTAATCTTCGCCTTCAGGTTGGTAAAGAAGCTTTGATTAAGAGTTTGCAGGGTATCCCACAAATTCGTGCTTTGTATCGCCAAGATGGCAGTTTTGATGACGCCCGTTTTAAACAATTACTTGCAAGCAATGGTTTAAATGAAGAGCAGTTCTATGCAAGTCAGGCTTTTGATCTCAAGATCGGTCAGTTTGTGAATTCTGTTGCCCGTACTGAATTGGCTACACCAAAGCTCTCGGAAATTGTTTCCACTCTTTATGAAACTGAGCGTCAGGTTCAATCTTTGGCATTTGATGCCAAAGACTACCTCAATAAGGTCAATCCAAGTCAGGACGAGCTGCAAGCCTTTTATAACGCAAATGCCAAGTTGTTCGAAAGCCCGGAGTATGTCGACGTTGAGTACATCGTTCTCAAAGCCGACCCTAGAGAGGACGCTAAGGTATTTAGCGATAAGGCTGACCAGTTTGCCAACATTACTTATGACCAGTCTGACAGTCTGAAGCCTGCTGCTGATAAATTAAGACTCAGCATTCAGTCTCAAAAAGGCTTAACACGCGGTGGTGTAACAGGCGTAGCCAAAGATCATCCGCTCTCCAACCCAAAGGTTATGCAATCCTTGTTTAGTGATGAGGCTATTAAAAACAAACGAAATACCGAGGCAGTGCAAACAGCACCAGGCGTTTTTGTTTCTGCACGTGTGATTACTTTCCATCCTGCTCAGATCATGCCTTACAAAGATGTTGCTGCTGAAGTAAAACGTCAAGTTAGTCAACGAGCCGCCGAGAAATTAGCGGTTGCTGCTGCAGCTGAACGTTACAACGTATTGGAAAAGGATCCCAAAAGTTCCGCGGGCTTTGGTAATCCAATTTGGGTATCACGCAATAAGCCTGCGAATTTGATTGGCCCCGCATTAGATGATGTGATGTCTATCAATACGGAGAAATTCCCTGCGGTGGTTTCTGTAAATAACCCAGGGGTAGGGACCACCTTGTATCGAGTTGATCAAGTGCGTCAGCCTACTGGTGTAGACGCCAAGATCCATAAGGCTCAGGCCCAGCAAATTCAAGCATTAGGGGCTCAATCAGAGTTTGCAAGTTTTATGGCCTACTGGCGAGATGCTGCGGGCGTTAAGGTAATTAATCCCTTAAAGCCACTTTCCAGTGGTTCCGGAAGTTAACTAGGGTTATTTACTGCACTTGAAGTAGTTTTTGATATGGGGCCAGAGCGCCCCATACGTTTTTAAAGAGAATGCTTTGTGCTGCTGTGTTTGGGTGAATATTGTCTGCCTGAAACAATTCTGCATTTGAAGCAACGCCTGCAAGAAAAAAAGGCAGTAGCGCAACTCCCTCTTTACTGGCTAGAGCAGGGTACAACTCCTTAAATTGCTTTGTATATTGTTGTCCGTAATTAGGCGGTATTTGCATGCCGAACAATAGAACCTTAGCCCCAGAGTCCTTGCTTAATTCAATCATTCTGCGCAGATTCATGGTGGTTTGCCCCAGAGATAAGCCTCGTAAAGCATCATTTGCTCCTAGCTCTAATAAAACAATGCCAGGCTTTTTGGATTCCAATAAAGCAGGTAGTCGGTTGAGGCCGCCTGAACTAGTTTCACCGCTAATACTGGCATTAAAGACGCTCCATGGGCTAGCTTGCTTTTGCAGCTGTACTTCTAACAATTTGACCCAACCAGCGCCTCTCGGGAGTCCGTATTCTGCCGAAAGGCTATCACCCATCACTAGGATGACAGGATTGGCATGGACTACAGGAGTAAATGGAATTAACAGGCAAAATAAGCCTGTAAGTAGCAATTCCTTAATTAAAAGGGTCAAGCGGTAACAATTCATTTATGAGTATTCCAGCAAGCGTATTAAGTGCGAATCATCTTGGCCAACAAGTTCTATCAAGCGATGGTGCTTTAACTATTTTGCACGACATTGGTTTTGATATTGCACAAGGCGAGAGCGTTGCCATTACTGGTGCCTCTGGGTCGGGAAAAAGCACCTTACTCGGCCTATTGGCTGGTTTAGATTTGCCAAGCTCTGGCAATGTCATATTGATGGGGCATGATCTAAATCAACTAGACGAGGATGGTCGGGCAAAGCTACGCGCAGCCCATGTGAGTTTTGTATTTCAATCCTTCCAACTGCTATCCCATTTAACAGCGCTTGAAAATGTCATGCTCCCAGCTCAACTGCTTGGTCGAAAAGACGTAAAAGAGGATGCTAGAGTCTGGCTGGAGCGTGTTGGGCTACTGGGGCGTCTCAATCATTTCCCCAAAACCCTTTCTGGAGGAGAGCAGCAACGCGTTGCCTTGGCAAGAGCCTTTATTACTAAACCTCAAATCCTTTTTGCTGATGAGCCGACGGGTAGCCTAGATGAGGCTAGTGGTGAGCGGGTTATTAAGCTCCTTTTTGAGTTAAATCAGGCCAGTCAATCCACTTTAGTCTTGGTCACCCACGATTCTGCCTTGGCCAGTCGGTGTCAACGGCAATTACATCTTCAGGGTGGGCGGCTGCTGTAGGCAAAACCTTATAATCTAGGGATGTCTTTTTTCCATTTTTTGCCCGGCGCAGATGCGCTTTCCTCCTTTCGTCAACAGCGACTTTTAGCCTCTTTAGCGTCGCAAGGCGTGGCTCTAGAGTCTATCGAGGCTCAGTACTTACATTTCATTTGGTCTGAGCAGCAGCTGAGCACACAAAATCAAGAGGTGCTTGAAAGCCTTTTGACTTATGGCCAAGCTTTTGCCTCTAATATAAGCCAAGGTAGATCTTGGTTTGGCAAAGGTTCTGGCGATATACAGGGAGCAATTGTTATTCCTCGCCTTGGAACCGTATCTCCATGGGCAAGTAAAGCAACAGATATTGCCCAGCAGTGCGGATTAAATGTATTGAGGGTTGAGCGCGGCGTTCAATTTTCATGGAAGAGTAAAAAAGCGTTAAGCCCAGCCCAAACTCAATTGGTATTAAGTGCGATTCATGATCGAATGACAGAAGCTGTTATCGACTCAGTGGATGCTGCCAATGCGCTCTATCAGACTTTAGATGATCGTCCATTAACGCGCATACCCGTCTTAACAGAGGGTAGGGGTGCTTTAGACAAAGCCAATCAAGAATTAGGTCTCGCACTCTCTGATGATGAAGTTGCCTACCTTACTGAGAACTTCATTCGCTTGAAACGCAACCCCAGTGATGTAGAGCTGATCATGTTTGCGCAAGCTAATAGCGAACATTGTCGCCATAAGATTTTTAATTCCAGCTGGACCATTGATGGAGATGATCAAGAGCGTTCTTTATTTGCCATGATTCGAAATACCCATCAACTGCAGCCAGAAGGTACGATTGTTGCCTATTCCGATAACTCAGCGGTGATGGTGGGTTGCGAATCAGAAACTTGGGTTCCCCAGGGAGCTGATCATCGCTATGAAAAAGATACGCGTTTAGTCCATACCTTGATGAAGGTTGAAACTCATAATCACCCAACAGCGATAGCCCCTTTTCCAGGCGCCTCTACTGGAGCGGGTGGAGAAATTCGAGATGAGGGTGCCACTGGTATTGGCGGGCGTCCTAAGGCGGGTTTAACAGGCTTCTCAGTTTCAAACCTCAATATTCCTGGCACTGATCTTCCATGGGAGAGTGAGCAGTATGGTAAGCCTGAGCGAATTGCCACACCTTTGCAAATCATGATTGATGGCCCGCTTGGTGGTGCTGCATTTAATAACGAATTCGGGCGCCCAATTTTGGGTGGTTACTTCCGTGTCTTTGAGCAAACATTAGAAGGCACACGGCGCGGTTATCACAAACCCATCATGATTGCGGGCGGTATCGGTAGTATTGACTCTATTCATACTGAGAAAAAGGCAATTCAATCCGGCCACCTCTTAATTCAATTGGGCGGTCCTGGTATGCGTATTGGCATGGGTGGTGCAACAGGTAGTTCTGTTGCCACTGGTACCAACACTGCTGACTTAGATTTTGATTCTGTTCAACGTGGTAATCCAGAGATGGAGCGTCGAGCACAAGAGGTCATCAATGCTTGCCGAGCACTAGGAGACAATAATCCAATCGTATCAATCCATGATGTTGGTGCGGGCGGTCTGTCTAATGCATTCCCGGAGTTGGCTGATGGAGCGGGTTTGGGTGCTAAGTTCAAGCTGCGCAGCATTCCTCTTGAAGAGAGTGGCATGAGCCCCGCAGAGATTTGGTGTAACGAA
This sequence comes from Polynucleobacter sp. TSB-Sco08W16, assembly GCF_018687455.1. Classification (NCBI taxonomy): domain Bacteria; kingdom Pseudomonadati; phylum Pseudomonadota; class Betaproteobacteria; order Burkholderiales; family Burkholderiaceae; genus Polynucleobacter; species Polynucleobacter sp. TSB-Sco08W16. Next base: position 945,589 of record NZ_CP061291.1, on the reverse strand, counting down.
TCTCAAGAACGTTATGTGCTGGCTATTGAGTCTAAGCATTTAGATTTATTCAAGTCTTTCTGTGAGCGTGAGCGTTGTCCGTTCGCAGTAGTTGGAGAGGCGACAACAGAGCGTCAGTTACAACTAGCCGACTCAAAGCAAGATGCTGGAACAGACGCTGCATTACCTATCGATATGCCGATGGAGGTATTGCTGGGTAAGCCGCCGCGGATGCATCGTGATGTAAAACGTGTGTCACAAGAATTTACTGAACTAGATGTTACCGATGCTGATTTAGCGCAATCAATTGCCTGGGTATTGCAACAGCCAACTGTTGCCAGCAAATCATTCTTGATCACGATTGGGGATAGAACGGTTGGGGGGCTGAATGCTCGCGATCAGTTCGTTGGCCCTTGGCAAGTGCCTGTCGCAGATTGTGCAGTAACGCTAATGGATTACAAAGGCTATCGCGGTGAAGTGATGACTATGGGTGAGCGTACCCCAGTTGCCGTGATTGATGCCCCTGCAGCAGCGCGAATGGCGGTTGGTGAAGCCATTACGAACTTGCTTGCTGCCGATATACGCCGCCTTGAAGATGTAAAACTCTCAGCAAACTGGATGGCTGCCTGCGGCGCTCCAGGTGAAGATGCTAAGTTATACGATTCTGTGAAAGCAGTTGGTATGGAATTGTGTCCAGCCCTAGGAATTTCGATTCCGGTAGGAAAAGACTCTTTATCGATGGCAACTGAATGGCGCGATGGTAGTCAAGCTAAGAAGGTTGTTTCACCAGTCTCTTTAATTATTTCCGCCTTTGCATCCGTGCAAGATGTGCGTAAAACAGCCACTCCATTATTGAAGCTAAAAAATAATGATGGCTCAGCCTTAGAAACTGAATTGATCTTAATTGACCTGGGTCGAGGCAAAAATCGTATGGCTGGCAGTATCTTGGCCCAAGTTTTAAACCAATCAGGAAAAACAGCCCCCAATCTCGATAATCCAGAGGATCTCAAGGCACTAGCTGCTGCCATTATCGAATTACGAAAAGAAAATAAATTGCTGGCTTACCATGATCGTTCTGATGGTGGCTTATTCGCTTGCGTTTCAGAAATGGCATTTGCTTCACATACCGGCGTATCTATCAATGTAGATATGATCGCGGCTGATGTTGGCCAAGAGGCTGACTATGGAGATGCAAAGAACTGGGCTCAGCAAGTTTCTGGTCGACGCCATGAGCAAACAATGCGCGCTCTCTTTAGCGAAGAGCTTGGAGCGGTAATACAAGTTCGCAGAGAGGACCGCGATGCCGTATTTGCGATCTTGCGTAAATTAGGTCTTAGCGCATTTAGCCATGTGATTGGTAAGCCTAATACGAATGGTCGCATCGAAATTTGGCGCGATGCGAAAAGCATTTTTGCAGAACCTCGTGAACTATTGCAAAAGATGTGGACTAATACGAGTTATCAAATTGCCCGTTTACGCGATAACCCGGCATGTGCTGACTCTGAATTCGGTCTTTTGGATAATTTATCTGATGCAGGAATGTCGCCTAAGTTGACCTTTGATCCTGCAGAAGATGTAGCGGCCCCATTTATATCAAAAAATGTTCGGCCCAAAGTGGCTATTTTGCGAGAGCAAGGCGTTAACTCTCATGTTGAGATGGCCTATGCTGTTAATTGGGCTGGATTTGACAGCTACGACGTTCATATGTCCGACTTGTTAAGCGGTAAAGCTAAGCTTGATGACTTCCGTGGCTTGATTGCGTGTGGTGGCTTTAGTTATGGTGATGTTCTCGGAGCCGGGGAGGGTTGGGCTAAGACAATTTTGTTTAATCAACAATTGCGCGATCAATTCTCTAGCTTCTTCAATCGTCTAGACAGCTTTGCATTAGGTGTTTGCAATGGTTGCCAGATGATGAGCAATCTCTCAGGAATTATTCCTGGCGCTGATGCATGGCCTAAATTTACCCGCAATCAATCAGAGCAATACGAGGCACGCTTAGTAATGGCTGAGGTTCTTGCTTCACCATCGATCTTTACTCAAGGCATGGAAGGCAGCCAGTTACCAATTGCCATTGCGCATGGTGAAGGCTTTGCAAACTTCAGTCAACAAGGTAATTTGGCGCAGATCGAGCAGCAAGGTTTATCTGCTTTGCGCTTTGTTGATCATCAGGGCAACCCGACTGAGATCTATCCATTAAATCCTAATGGCTCTCCAGGCGGTTTAACTGGGGTTACAACACCCGATGGCCGTTTTACGGTCATGATGCCGCATCCAGAGCGCGTTTTCCGGGCGACTCAGATGAGCTGGTGTCCACCGGAATGGTTAGATACGCCAGATGGTGCAAGTCCTTGGTTGCGCTTATTCCGTAATGCGCGTCGCTGGGCTAAATAATGCTGTTTGCAATTGAACCAGTAACGTTTTCTGAAAGCGGTGGTATTCGATATCTTCACTTCGGTAGTGAATTAATCCAAGGGGCAATGCGCATTCGTGACCCTGATGAAATCTACCTCGAATATAACCAGCAAATGATGGCTTGGCTTTTGTTCCTTGAAACGAAGCCCGGCATGAAAATCGCCCAGCTGGGTCTGGGCACTGGCGCGCTAACAAAATTTCAGCATCGCTATTGCCCGGCTGTAAAAACAACGGTTGTTGAGCTAAATCCCGCAGTAATAGTTGCTGCTAGATCGATGTTCTTCACCCCTGATGATGATCGTAGGCTCGAAACCTTGCAGATCGATGCAAAAACTTTTGTGAAGTCAGTCAAAAATAAGAACCAATATGATGCTGTACAAGTCGACTTGTATGATGCGATTTGTGATGGCCCAGTTGCCAGTTCTTTAGAATTTTATAAGGGCTGCTATGACATTCTGAAGGGTCCAGGCGTCATGACGGTAAACCTATTTTCACGTCACAAGAGCTTTGATATCAATCTTCAGAATATCTGCGAAGCCTTTGGCAATCGTGTACTGCTATTTCCAGAATCTCATGACTGTAACGTTGTTGCAATTGCTTTCAAGGGCCCTAAATTAGAGGCTGAATGGAAAGATGTAGTTAAGCGTGCTAAATTGATTTCCGATAAGACTGGCCTGCCAACTAATAAATGGGTATCGGGCATTAGTCGTGAAAATGCCCGACAAGAAAATAAACTCTCTATTTAGTTCTTCGAACAAGCAGATAAAGAAAAAGGCGACCAATTGATCGCCTTTTTTGTTGCCCACTCCGCTGATGAAATGGTAAATCTTTTGCTTTACACCGTTACAGTATCGGCAACATCGCTAAATGACTTGAGTTTGTCAAAGCTCATGTATTTATAAACTTCACCAGACTTAGCATCGAGCGCTTTCACTTGCTCCAAGTATTCAGCAGGGGTTGGTAGACGGCCCAAAAGAGCTGCTACAGAGGCCAATTCAGCAGAAGCTAGATATACGCGTGTATCAATTCCTAAGCGATTAGGGAAGTTACGTGTTGAGGTAGATACAGCTGTTGAACCTTTGCGGATCTGCGCTTGGTTACCCATGCAGAGTGAGCAACCTGGACTCTCCATACGAGCACCAGCTGCGCCCAACATGCCGTAGTAGCCTTCTTCCATCAAGACCATAGCATCCATCTTGGTTGGAGGAGCCACCCATAGACGGGTTGGCATATCTTTTTTGCCTTGCAACACCTGACCGGCAGCACGGAAGTGACCGATATTTGTCATGCAAGAGCCGATAAACACCTCATCAATCTTGTCCCCAGCAACTTCAGACAATACTTTCACATCATCTGGATCGTTAGGGCAGGCCAGAATAGGTTCTTTGATTTCATCGATATTGATTTCAATGATTTCCGCATAGTCAGCATTTGCATCTGGCTGGAGCAATTGTGGGTTTGCAATCCAAGCTTCCATGGCTTTGATACGACGACCAAGGGTGCGCTTATCTTCATAGCCATTAGCAATCATCCACTTCATCAAAGTGATATTGGATTGCATGTACTCAATAATTGGCTCTTTATTCAGGTGAACTGTACAGCCACCAGCAGAACGCTCAGCAGATGCATCAGATAATTCAAATGCTTGCTCAACTTTGAGATCAGGCAAGCCTTCGATTTCAAGAATGCGGCCTGAGAAAATATTCTTCTTGCCTTGTTTCTCAACAGTTAACAAGCCGCGCTTGATGGCATACAGCGGAATGGCATTGACTAAGTCACGCAAAGTGATGCCAGGTTGCATTTTGCCTTTAAAGCGAATCAATACTGACTCAGGCATATCTAGTGGCATAACGCCAGTAGCTGCTGCAAAGGCAACTAGACCTGAACCAGCAGGGAAAGAGATGCCAATAGGGAAGCGTGTATGACTATCGCCACCTGTACCACAAGTATCTGGGAGGAGTAAGCGATTTAGCCAGCTATGGATAACACCATCACCCGGACGCAATGCCACACCACCACGATTAGTCATGAATGGTGGTAATTCATGTTGGGTGCGGATATCTACAGGCTTTGGATAAGCAGAGGTGTGACAGAAAGACTGCATTACTAGATCAGAAGAGAAGCCCAAGCAAGCGAGGTCTTTCAATTCATCACGAGTCATAGGACCGGTAGTATCTTGTGAACCAACGGTAGTCATGCGTGGTTCGCAGTAAGTTCCCGGACGAACACCTTGACCCTCTGGTAATCCACAGGCGCGACCAACAATCTTTTGCGCCAAGCTGAAACCTTTTTTGTTATCTGGAGGGCTAACCGGTAGGCGGAACTCTGTAGAAGCAGGTAAGCCTAGTGCTGCACGAGCCTTTGCAGTTAAGCCGCGACCCACGATCAAAGGAATGCGACCACCGGCACGCACTTCATCCAAAATTACAGGAGATTTCAGTGAGAAGGTGGTGATCTCTTGACCATTCTTAAATACTTTACCTTCGTATGGACGTAGCTCAATTTCATCGCCCATATTCATTTGGGATACATCTAATTCAATTGGCAATGCGCCCGAATCTTCCATGGTATTAAAGAAGATTGGTGCAATGTTTCCGCCAAGACAGACGCCACCAAAGCGCTTGTTAGGAACAAAGGGAATATCTTGACCAGTCCACCAAAGCACAGAGTTAGTAGCAGACTTACGTGAAGAGCCTGTGCCAACAACATCACCGACGTAAGCAATTTGATTGCCTTTTTTCTGTAGTGCAGCAATTTGTTTCATGGGACCACGAACACCAGATTCATCTGGTTCGATACCAGGACGTGGGTTCTTGAGCATGATCGTTGCATGCAATGGAATATCAGGACGACTCCATGCATCTGGTGCAGGTGAGAGGTCATCAGTATTGGTTTCGCCTGTCACCTTAAATACAGTGAGCTTCATGCTCTCAGGGACAGCAGGGCGGCTTGTAAACCACTCTGCGTCAGCCCAGCTCTTCATTACAGCTTTAGCATTGGCATTGCCTTTTTCTGCCAACTCATGAACATCATTGAAATAATCAAACATCAGAAGAGTTTTCTTGAGTGCTTCTGCTGCAACTGAGCCGCACTCGGCATCAGTTAATAACTCAACTAACGGTTTGATGTTGTATCCACCGAGCATAGTGCCCAGTAATTCGGTTGCTTTAATGCGGGAAATTAAAGGAGACTTTTCTGTTCCTTTTGCAACCGCATCTAAAAATTCTGCTTTTACCTTGGCCGCTTCATCTACGCCGGCTGGAACGCGATTGGTGATGAGTTCAACCAATTCAGCCTCTTTGCCTGCAGGCGGGCTTTTTAGTAACTTTACTAATTCAGCGGTTTGATCCTTGGTTAAAGGAAGGGCTGGGATGCCGAGAGCTGCACGTTCTGCAACTTGGGCGTTATAGGCTTCTAACATGGTGTTTCCTATGAGGTAAAAGTGATCAATAAAAAGGCCAAAAGGGCATTTTCACCCGATTTGCTCAATTATAGTTACTAAATTAAGTCTTATATAAGAGTTTAAACCCTAAGGGTAATTTATACAAATAACTTGCCTATAAATTAGGCAAGTTCAATCAACGGGGGGATAAAAGGGGGCATTGTTGACCTAGATGACTTGTTCTTCCTTGAGCGCCCAAACAAGCGCAACAACCCAGCCAATGAGAGACCAGCCCAAAAAGAGGTTTAACGCGAATATAGCCCCGGTATTACTACGCTTCTTGTTATAGGCAATGGCAAATGGGAGAAAGTAAAAAAGGGACAGCATGGTGATGAGGACAGAAAAAAACAGACGCATTTACTTACCTTTCACGAATCCAGGTTTGAGTCCTGCCCAGCAAGGGTATGCCGATATAGGCCCTTAGATCTAATTTACTGCCCTGATCTTTCAATTTCATCTCGGCTCGATAGATTTCGCCGTCATCGGGATCCAATATTTGGCCGCCAGCGTAACTGTCACCAGTCTTTTTAAGTCCTGTAAGGATCTCCATGCCAAGAACGGACTTTCCCTTGCGGGAATCGGTGCACTTTTCACAGGTTTCCAGAGCGTTTGGATCCAATAATTTGGTAATAACACCTGAAAAAAGACCATTTTTTTCTGTTATCAGAATAATTGCCGCTGGTTGATTGGTATCGTCATCAAATGTCTTCCATGTACCCGCAATGGAGTCCATGCTTTGAGATGAGGCTACTTGTGAAGCTAGGCTTAAAAAGCTGGCGGTAAATAGGAAAAGTAGCGGTTTTTTCATATATTTAAACAATATTACCCTTTTTGTTTTGCTTTGCTAGCTATGGCTATCGTTATAATTACTTTTTCCAACAGAGCTTAAGCGATGACCAAATACGTTTTTGTCACTGGCGGTGTGGTTTCTTCTTTAGGGAAAGGAATCGCAGCTGCCTCGCTTGCCGCGATTCTTGAATCCCGCGGCCTGAAAGTCACCCTCCTAAAATTAGACCCCTATATCAACGTTGACCCGGGCACAATGAGCCCCCTTCAGCACGGCGAAGTATTTGTTACTGAAGATGGAGCCGAGACCGATTTGGATTTGGGTCACTATGAGCGCTTCGTTTCTGCGAAGATGCGCAAAAGTAATAACTTCACTACTGGACAGATTTATGAATCTGTTATCAGCAAAGAGCGTCGCGGGGAATACCTTGGAAAAACTGTGCAAGTCATCCCGCACATCACGAATGAAATCCAGGCGTTTGTTGAACGTGGCGCAAAAGCCAGTCACGATGGTGATGCTGACATTGCTATTTGTGAAATTGGTGGAACAGTGGGTGATATCGAGTCCCTCCCATTTTTAGAGGCTGCGCGCCAGATGAGTTTGCGCCTTCCTCAGCACAGTTGTGCCTTCGTGCACCTGACTTTGGTGCCATTTATCAGTAGCGCCGGTGAGCTGAAGACAAAGCCAACACAACACTCAGTTCAAAAGTTACGCGAGATCGGTATCATGCCGACCGTATTGCTATGCCGTGCTGATCGCCCAATACCGGATGATGAACGTGCGAAGATTTCTCTCTTTTCTAATGTTCGCGAAGAAGCAGTTATTTCTGTTTGGGATGTTGACACTATCTATAAGATTCCAGAAATGCTCCAAGCGCAAGGCATGGATGATTTGATTTGCCGTGAATTGCAAATTAATGCCAAGCCCGCTGATCTTTCTGTATGGGCTAAGTTAGTTTATGAGTTAGCCAACCCAAAACATGAAGTCACGATAGGAATGGTTGGCAAGTATGTTGAGCTAACTGAGTCTTATAAATCATTAATTGAAGCATTGCGTCATGCGGGTATTCATACGCATACTCGCGTTAACATTAATTACATCGATTCAGAAGTAATCGAAAAAGACGGCGTAGCTTGCCTTGAAAAGCTCGATGCTATTTTGGTTCCTGGTGGTTTTGGTAAACGCGGTACTGAGGGTAAGATTGCCGCCATTCGATATGCTCGCGAAAATCAAGTGCCTTACTTAGGTATTTGCTTAGGCATGCAGCTTGCTGTCATTGAATTTGCACGCCATGTAGCGAATATTGCACAAGCTAACAGTACTGAATTTGATCCTGAAACTGAAAGTCCAGTCGTTGCGTTGATTACGGAGTGGCTAGATAGAGAAGGTCGCGTTGAGAAACGTAGCAATGACTCTGATATGGGTGGAACGATGCGCTTGGGATCACAGCGCTGCCCAGTAAAGGCAAATACCTTGGCTCACCGAATTTATGGTGCAGATGTAAATGAACGCCATCGTCATCGCTATGAAGTAAACAATCTTTATGTGCCAAAGCTTGAGCAGTCCGGCCTAATTATTTCCGCAAGAACGCCCAATGAATCTTTGCCGGAGATGATGGAGCTTCCTGAGTCAATGCATCCTTGGTTTTTTGGAGTGCAATTTCACCCAGAGTTCACATCTACACCGCGTGACGGTCATCCATTGTTCTCCGCCTTTATCAGCGCGGCACTTGCCCATCAAGATGCAGCGTTAAAGCAGGTTGCTTAAGGAGAGGTTATGAGCACGTTTAAGCTATGTGGTTTTGATGTTGGCCTAGAACATCGCTTTTTTCTGATAGCAGGTCCTTGCGTTATCGAATCTGAGCAGTCCGCAATTGATATTGCGGGTGAATTAAAGGAAATTACCGCCGCATTGAAGATCCCTTTTATCTACAAATCTTCCTTTGATAAGGCCAATCGCTCATCTGGAACGTCATTTCGTGGGCTCGGAATAGAAAAGGGTCTTGAGATTTTGGCTAAGGTTAGAAGACAAGTGGGTGTTTCGGTTTTAACGGATGTGCATGACATTAGTGAAATTTCTGCAGTATCTGAAGTTGTTGATGTCTTACAAACACCAGCGTTCTTATGCAGGCAAACTGACTTTATTCGCGCTTGCGCCCAAAGTGGCAAGCCAGTGAATTTCAAAAAAGGACAGTTTCTGTCGCCACATGAAATGCTTAACGTTATCGATAAGGCAAGAGCCGCTGCAGTAGAAAAAAATTTGCCAGACCAGTTTATGGTTTGTGAGCGTGGAGCTTCATTTGGTTATAACAATTTAGTTTCTGATATGCGTAGCCTAGCTATCCTGCGTGAGTCTAATGCTCCAGTGGTATTTGATGCGACCCATTCCGTTCAATTGCCTGGTGGTCAAGGCACTGCTAGCGGAGGCCAACGTGAGTTTGTTCCTGTTTTAGCCAGAGCGGCAGTGGCAGTTGGTATTAGCGGCTTATTTATGGAAACGCATCCCGATCCAGCGAAAGCATTGTCCGATGGGCCTAATGCTGTACCCCTGAATCGGATGAAGGAGTTGTTGGAATCTCTCGCAGCAATTGATTCAGTCGTTAAGTCGAGCGGTTCTTTTCTGGAAAATAGTTTTAAATAATTCAGTTTTGAGTTAGACCCCATTTCATATTGTTTTAAGGAGAAGGTGCATGAGCGCCATTGTTGACATCATCGGTAGAGAAGTTTTAGATTCACGCGGAAATCCAACTGTAGAGTGCGACGTATTGCTCGAATCAGGCGTAATGGGTCGTGCCGCAGTTCCATCCGGTGCCTCGACGGGTTCACGCGAAGCCATTGAATTACGTGACGGGGATAAATCTCGCTACTTAGGTAAAGGTGTTTTGAAGGCCGTTCAAAACATCAATGTAGAGATTGCTGAAACAATTCTGGGTTTAGATGCTAGTGAACAAGCTTTCTTAGATCACACCTTAATTGAGCTCGATGGCACACATAACAAGGCAAGATTAGGTGCGAACGCTACCTTGGCAGTGTCTATGGCCGTTGCGAGGGCTGCAGCTGAAGAGGCGGGTTTGCCTTTGTATCGCTACTTTGGCGGCTCTGGTGGTATGCAGCTACCAGTCCCAATGATGAACATCGTCAATGGTGGTGCTCATGCCAATAACAGCTTAGACATTCAAGAATTTATGGTGATGCCGGTTGGCGCTCAAAACTTCCGCGATGCCTTGCGTTGCGGCGCTGAAATCTTTCATGAACTCAAAAAGATTCTTGGAGCGCAAGGAATGCCAACGACTGTTGGTGATGAAGGGGGCTTTGCGCCAAACTTCAAGAGTAATCACGAGTGTTTACAAACGATCATGAAGGCGATTGAAGGCGCTGGATATCAAGCTGGCGAGGACGTTATCTTAGCTCTTGATTGCGCTGCTAGCGAGTTCTATAAAGACGGCAAATACCATCTTTCTGGCGAAGGCTTACAACTATCCTCAAGTGAATTCTCAGACTATCTTGGCAATTTAGCCGATCAATTCCCGATCGTCTCTATTGAAGACGGTATGCACGAAAGTGATTGGGATGGTTGGGCTGACATTACTCAGAAGTTAGGCAAGAAGATCCAATTGGTAGGCGATGATCTATTTGTGACCAACACTCGCATTCTTAAAGAGGGCATTGAAAAAGGTATTGCCAATTCCATCTTGATTAAGATTAATCAGATCGGCACCTTGACCGAAACCTTTGCTGCTATTGAGATGGCAAAGCGCGCTAATTACACAGCGGTAATTTCCCATCGCTCTGGTGAAACAGAAGACAGCACTATTGCTGATATCGCTGTTGGTACAAATGCAGGTCAAATTAAGACTGGATCACTTTCACGCTCTGATCGAATTGCTAAATACAATCAATTATTACGAATTGAGGAAGATTTGGGTGATGTTGCTACCTATCCAGGTAAATCTGTCTTTTACAACCTCAAGCGTTAAGTAAGCATCTTAAAGAGCTATGCGCATTGTCATTTACTCCATGCTGGTATTGCTGATTGCAATCCAGTACCCACTTTGGTTGGGTAAGGGTGGGTGGCTTAAGGTCTATGAAATGGAGAAGCAGGTAGAGCTCCAAGAGGCAAAGAATAGCCTCTTGGCGCTTCGAAATGCCAAGCTAGAGGGTGATGTAAAAGATTTAAAGGACGGTACGCGAGCAATTGAGGAGCGTGCTCGTGTTGAGCACGGCCTAATCAAGGAGGGGGAATTCTTTGTGCAAATATTGCCCGCAGAAAAATCTACTACAACGCCTGCTACAAAGCAGTAAATTGCTCAGTGGCCACTAGATGGGGGTCTGGTAGCGTCACTTAATAAATCCGTTTTAAATACTTGCAGACAATCAACCGCATCAAATCGATAAGGTTTGGCGCAGAAATCACAGATCGTTTCAACGGCACCTTGCTCTGCCAAGATACTTTGAACCTCTTCTTCACCTAACATTCTGAGAACATCGGCAACTTTTTTGCGTGAGCAACTGCAGGCAAAGCGAATAGGGCGTGCCGGAAAGCTACGAACACCATTCTGAGTAGATTCTTCCAGAAATAAGCGACGCAGAATGGTATCTGGCGGCAAGGTTAATAACTCATCATCAGTAATCGTTTCGCCAAGGGTTCGAATTCGCGACCAGCCTTCAGCGGCAACTTGAGGGTCCAACTGAGAATGCCCGCCGGAATTTGGAAGGCGCTGAAGCAATAAACCGCCAACGTTTTTATCGTTCGATGCAAGCCAAATCCGGGTATCAAGTTGCTCTGAATTTTGCATATAAAGTGCAATGGCTTCGGCAGCACTGGATACGGGTTTAATAAGCCCCCCTTGGTGATCTTGAAGGGCAACTATCCCCTGGTAGGGCGGTTGCCCTGGTTCGCGATCTGCTGGGTCTAAGGTGATTACGAGCCTGCCCGAGTTACTGGCATCCAGAAGCTCGCCTAAAGAGGCGTTATCAGCGATTTCAGATTGATCTACAGAGAGCTTTACCGTAGCTCGCATCGATAAATCGGATTTGCATTCCACGACGAGTAGTTGGATTGGGCCTTTGCTTTGAGCTTGAATGATTAAAGTCCCATCAAACTTAAGGCTGGCACTTAAAAGGGTCGCTGCACCGACAAAATCACCCAGGATCTTCCTCACAGCAGGGGGGTCATTGCGACGCTCCAAAACAGCCTGCCAGGCGGAACCAATGGAGACAATTTCCCCGCGAACCGGGGCGCCATCACACACAAATACAAGTAATTCATTCATAGTTGAAAGTATCCACTTTTTTTGAATTTACTGTCGATTTGCCTGACCTGAGATAATAGTTTCTATGCATATTCGTACACGTTTCGCCCCAAGTCCCACGGGCTTTATACATCTGGGAAATCTACGCAGCGCTCTTTATCCCTGGGCTTTTGCTCGGCATAATCAAGGCGACTTTATCTTGCGTATTGAGGATACCGATGTGGAGAGATCCACTCAAGAGGCTGTTGATGTCATTATTGAAGGCATGGCTTGGTTGGGTATGGATATTGATGAAGGCCCAATCTACCAAATGCAGCGGATTGATCGTTATCGCGAGGTAATCAAGCAAATGCTAGATTCCGGTCTCGCATACCCATGCTACATGAGCGAGGATGAACTGAATAAGCTCCGCGATCAACAGATGGCTAATAAAGAAAAGCCGCGATATAACGGACTATGGAGACCCGAGCCAGGCAAAGCATTGCCACCCGTTCCCGAGGGAGTATTGCCGGTGATTCGTTTTAAGAATCCAATTGGTGGCTCAGTTGTGTGGGAGGATGCTGTTAAAGGTCGTATAGAAATTTCAAATGATGAGTTGGATGACTTGGTTATTGCAAGGCCAGACGGCACTCCAACCTATAACTTTTGCGTTGTCGTAGATGATGTAGACATGCAAATCAGCCATGTAATTCGTGGGGATGATCATGTGAACAATACTCCTCGACAAATTAATATTATGAAGGCCTTAGGCGGTACGCCGCCTATATACGCCCATCTTCCTACAGTTCTCAATGATGCTGGTGAAAAGATGAGTAAGCGCAATGGCGCAATGAGTGTGCGCGACTATCAAAAATCAGGTTACCTACCAGAAGCCATCTTGAATTATTTAGCTCGTCTCGGTTGGTCACATGGTGATGCGGAAGTATTTACCAAAGAGCAGTTTGTAGACTGGTTTGATTTAGACAGCCTAGGAAGATCACCAGCTCAACATAATCCCGAAAAGCTGCTTTGGCTAAATCACCAATACATTCAGAATGCAGACCCTGTCAAATTAGCTGAAGCTACAAAGCCATTCGCTCATGAGTTAGGCATTGACACTGAGAATGGCCCAAACTTTACTCAAGTAGTAGCCTTGCTAAAAGATCGTGCGAATACCTTGATTGAGATTGCAGAGGGAGCCAAGCTATTTTATTTGCCTGCACCCACATTAAACGCGGAACAGATTGCTGCAAATATTCCGCAGACAATCATTCCTGCATTAAAAGATTTAATTGAAGCCATTCGTAACGCTGAACCCACTAAAGAAGCTTATGCGGCATCATTTAAGCAAGTTTTAGCTGCCCATCAAATCAAAATGCCAGCGCTAGCCATGCCAGTTCGCTATGCATTATTTGCAACAACACAGACCCCAGCCATTGATTCTGTATTGGTAGTGATAGGTAAAGAGGAGGCCGTAAACAGGCTTTCTAAGGTGGTCGCATAGCCAATTTGCTTAGTTGTACAAAAATAGGATAAAATCTTGGATTGTTTTGAGTGTCTTGTAGTTTTATTGCGAGATTTCGGGGGTATAGCTCAGCTGGGAGAGCGCTTGCATGGCATGCAAGAGGTCAGCGGTTCGATCCCGCTTATCTCCACCAAGCATTTAAAATAAAGCAGTTTTGTAGTATCCAGGTCCCCATCGTCTAGAGGCCTAGGACATCACCCTTTCACGGTGAGTACGGGGGTTCGAATCCCCCTGGGGACGCCAATAATTTTGGTTGCAGTAAAAGTGTTTTACTCGATGTAATTTGGAGCGGTAGTTCAGTTGGTTAGAATATCTGCCTGTCACGCAGAGGGTCGCGGGTTCGAGTCCCGTCCGTTCCGCCAAATATCAAAAAGCCTCCCAACAGGGAGGCTTTTCTTTACCTGAGATTAAAGCAATCTTTCACGAAGGGCTTTTGGATTTAGATCGTTGTAATAGCTATCAATGCCTCGGTTACCTCCAGCACCTCTAGCAAAAAAGCGCAAAACTTCATTCAAAACTATTTCACGCTCATTATCAATCGTAACAATATGGTAGCTATTGCCGAGCCAAATCGCCCTTCGTAGATCAGACTTAACATTAGACAATATCTGTTCTGCAGACCAAACAGAGCATGTATCGTCCTCCACAGACTGAATAATTAACAACCTAGATGTAATGGTATCGAGATTTTTCCTGACATAGGCCATGAGACCTTTTGCCTCATAAAGATGTTGCGCAGTGATCAGCGGGGCACCAACCTCTGAAAGTTCATGGGCTTTAAATTTATCCCTTACTCTTCTGCGCAAATCGGGATTTTTGATGCCAAAAGGTTCGCGTTCAGAGTATTCCCAGCTTCTAATCCCTAGATTACAGGCGATATCCAATAAGAATCTATACCATGGAACAGTCCATCCATCGTAACGGAGTACTGGTGAAAGCAGTGCAATGGAAGAGATGTCCGTTCTTTGAGAAGCAACTGCAAGTGCTAGAGTGGATCCCATGCTAATACCAGCTAAATTGATGGTCTTGTACTGTTTTCTTAGTGGGTCAATTACATTATGAACTTGGCTAATCCAGCTTTCGAAGTCACCAGCAGGGGATCCATGCAAATAGCCCTGAATATCTGGAATAACAGTATTGAATCCATTCGAGTTCAGAAATGTAGGTAGTTGCCCAAGCTCCAATCCGCCACCATTTAGGCCCGGTAGTAGAATGGTCACGCTTTCTTTAAGGTCTTCATTTGTATTTCTAAATGGCATCTCTTAAACTGTCTCAAATATAGTATTTATCTCTAAAGCATACACTGACTAGGGAATCAATGAAACATAATCTTAATGCCTATAGATGGTGCTCCAACAAACCGGCAGGCTACTTAAATGCTGTTATTGGAGTCTTTTTTGCTTTTGGTGTTCGGTTTGCGTTACACCCCCAATTCGATGAGGCTTTGCCCCTGTTCTTTTTTCAAATTAATACGATTGTGATTGCCTTTTTCTTTGGCACTGGTCCTGCCTTATTGTCGGTAGCCCTTAGCATCCCTCTAATCTCGTATTTCTTCTTAGCCCCCTTTGGTGAATTTACTGTGATTGATACCAGGGATATTTCGGTTCTTTTTGTATATGCAACTTACACATTATTGGTATGTTTTTTAGTTGAATGGTTACGTCGAGAACAATATAGTGCAAAGATGGCTTTTTTGGTCAGCGAATCACGCTTTAAGTTAATGGTAGAGGGTGACAATAAAATTCGTGAATTAGTTAATAATGCCCCCAATAAATTGAATCAATCAAATAGTTAGTAGCCTGTATTTGATTGAATGAGATTATCAATCTTATTTAGCTTTTGTTTTTTGGGCTACCTGATAAAGCGGTTCAACAGCTGGCATAAGTTCCGTCAACTGCTCAATTCTGGTTTCACCAGAAGGGTGAGTAGATAGAAATTCTGGCGGGCCTTTACCTTGATTGGTTTTTATCATTTTTTGCCATACGCTGATGGCAGCCTGTGGGTTGTAACCAGCCCTAGCTGCGAGTTCTAACCCGATTGCATCTGCCTCTGACTCGTTTTGCCTTGAATTAGGTAAGACCAAAACGTATTGAGCTGCCTGATTGGCTGCGCTGATTGCAAAGCCGTATCCGCCAACTGCCATCATTGCAATATTGGTAATGGCGCTTTGAGCCATAGATTGAGAGAGTCTCTCTCGACCATGTTCACGAAGGGCATGCGCAATCTCATGGCCCATGATGGCAGCAATTTCATCGTCAGTCAGGTCTAACTGTTCAATTAGCCCCGAGTAGAAAGTGATCTTCCCTCCAGGAGCGCATGTGGCATTAAGGGTTTTGGCATTAATCAAAACCAATTGCCAATTCCATTGACGAGTATCGTCTCGAAATATGCCAGTTTGTGAAATCAATCGATTAGAAATGATCTTC
Organism: Polynucleobacter sp. TSB-Sco08W16; assembly: GCF_018687455.1. Classification (NCBI taxonomy): domain Bacteria; kingdom Pseudomonadati; phylum Pseudomonadota; class Betaproteobacteria; order Burkholderiales; family Burkholderiaceae; genus Polynucleobacter; species Polynucleobacter sp. TSB-Sco08W16. The sequence goes on along the minus strand of NZ_CP061291.1, from coordinate 929,788 downwards.
AATCGATCGTATGTAGGTCCTGAGGTGATTAGTGCATTCTTCTCTTTAGCTTTTTGATTCTGCTCGTTAAAGCTTATGTCAGCAAGGCGGTCAACCTCTGAAGAGGAAGCCAACATGAATTGCGATCTATTAACGCCTACTGCTCCTGATCTGGTGGTATTAGCGCAGGCCAAGAGCAGTGTTAAGAGCGAAAGACTAATGAATACCTTAAGGCAAGCTACTGTAAAACCCATCAAATACGCTTATTTTTTTGGTGATGTAATAGAGGCTGCCATAGCATCGTAATAAATCACCTTTACCTGCTCACCCACTTTGACATCAGATAATAGTGCAGGGTTTTTTACCACTACAGTTGTGATCTTGCCACTAGGTCCCTTAACAGAAACCAATTTCTTATCTAGATTTACTTCTACGATATCTGCGGTAATAGTTGTTTTATTAGCAATGGTTTCAGATGGCTTTTCGCTAGATTTTGATTTCGTTACCGTATTAGTTTCAACTTTAGAGCGGATACCATCACTCTTTGTTTTAACCAATTCAATTGCAACGGCCAACTGGTAAGTCACGCTAAGGTGGTCACCTTTTTTAATATGATCGAAATTAGTGATTTCGGCACCCGCAACAAATTTGGATTCACCTTCTTTATTCTTAAAAGTAATGGTACGAGTCTTTTTATCAACCTTCACAACATCACCCTCATAAAGCAGGTAACTATTGTCTACGGCCGCTGCATCAATCACCATCGGCTTATTTGTTGCGGGAGTTGGGTTTACTTGAGCAAACACTGCAGATGCGCATACGATGCTGGCTGCAAAAGCCAAGGTGAGTTTGGTAAATTGGATGGTCATCATGGTCCTTATTTATAAAAGTAGCTATTTCTTATATTAGCCTACTTTTATTGATTTTTGACCATCATCGGCTCAATGATCAAACAAGGAGAGGATTGGCATATTTGTTAACATTCTCCTTAATTCTTTGAGTTTATAGAGGTTTCTAATGCCGCAATTTGCCGCTAACTTAACAATGCTGTTTAATGAAGTTCCATTTATGGAGCGTTTTGAACGGGCAGGTAAAGCTGGATTCAAAGCAGTTGAATTTTTGTTTCCTTATCCTTTTTCTTCCGCCGAGATCAAGCAGGCGCTTGATCAAAATCAACTCAAGCTCGTGCTTCATAATCTTCCCGCTGGAGATTGGGATGCCGGGGAACGCGGCATAGCTTCCCACCCTGACCGTGTTGATGAGTTTCGTCAGGGAGTCAGTAAGGCTATTGAGTACGCCAAAGTACTGGGCGTTCATCAGCTCAATTGTTTGGCCGGTAAAGCCCCAACAGGCGTTGAGAGCAAAATATTGCATACCACTTTTGTTGAGAATCTTCGCTATGCAGCGTCAGAGCTCAAAAAAGCAAACTTACGACTTCTGATCGAACCAATTAATACGTTTGATATTCCCGGCTTCTACTTGAACACCACCAAACAGGCAGTTGATATTTTGTCAGAGGTAGGGGCTGATAATCTTCTTGTGCAATATGACATTTATCACGCCCAACGTATGGAGGGTGAGCTTGCTAATACGATAGAAAAGAATTTGTCGAAGATTGGCCATATTCAATTAGCAGACAACCCTGGACGTAATGAGCCAGGCACAGGTGAAATTAACTACCACTTTCTTTTCAAGTTTTTAGATCGTATTGGCTACCATGGTTGGATTGGTTGCGAATACAAACCTACCGAAAATACTGAAGCAGGCCTTGGCTGGATCAAGCAACTTAATTCATAAATCATTTATATATTGGAGACAACATGAGTAGCAACTTAAAACTGGGATTTATTGGATTGGGAATCATGGGCGCACCCATGGCCACCCATTTAATCAATGCCGGACATCAGGTTTTTATTAATACTCGTAGCAAAGTGCCAGCTGACCTGGCGAGCTCTAAAGCCGTTCAGTGTGTAACATCTAGTGAGGTTGCAAAAAATGCTGACATCATTTTTATGATGGTACCGGATACACCTGATGTTGAAAAAGTCTTGTTTGGTGAGAATGGGGTTGCAGCGGGGCTTATCAAGGGAAAAGTAGTGGTGGATATGAGCTCGATCTCTCCAATAGCTACAAAAGAATTTGCTAAAAAAATTAATGCTTTAGGCTGCGATTACTTAGACGCTCCGGTGTCTGGTGGTGAAGTCGGCGCCAAAAATGCCACACTCTCGATCATGGTTGGTGGAGATGAGGCTATATTTAATAAAGTAAAGCCAGTACTTGATTTAATGGGTAAAAACATTAATTTAGTTGGCGGTAACGGTGACGGGCAAACGGCTAAGGTGGCCAATCAAATTATTGTTGCTTTAAATATTGAAGCTGTAGCTGAAGCGCTCCTTTTTGCATCAAAAGCAGGAGCTGATCCAGCAAAAGTGCGTCAAGCACTCATGGGTGGTTTTGCAGGCTCCAAAATACTAGAGGTTCATGGGGAGCGTATGGTCAAGCGCACATTCGACCCAGGCTTTCGGATTGAGTTACATCAGAAGGATTTGAATTTAGCTCTGAATAGCGCCAAAGCCTTGGGTGTATCACTTCCTAACACGGCAACTGCTCAAGAATTATTCAACTCCTGTTCTGCTCATGGCGGCAAATCCTGGGATCACTCTGCCATGGTCAAGGCTCTAGAAATGATGGCAAATTTTGAGGTAGGTCAGAAGTCCTAAGGGCACTTATTGATCATGTCCAAAACGCTTCTCGTTTATCTGCATGGCTTTCGTTCATCTCCTCGCTCAAGCAAGGCAGTGATGACAGGTGAGGCTATTAAACTGCTATCCACACCTGAAAACCCAATCGAATGGTTTTGCCCTCAGCTGCTAGCATCTCCAAAAGAAAGTATGGATATGGTGACAGCTCACATTGATCGCTCCAAGGCTGATCGAATGATCATCATCGGCTCTTCATTGGGTGGTTTTTATACAAACTACCTAGTTGAAAAATATGGCTGCAAAGGCGTTGTATTGAATCCAGCAGTTCGCGCTGCGAGAGAGCTTGCCCCGCATGTTGGCATAATGACATCCTACGATAGCGATGAACCGTTTGATTTCAAGCCAGAATATATCGATGAACTGAAGGAGCTTCAAATAGAGAAAATATCGCAGCCAAACCGATATTTTTTGATAGCAGCTAAAGGTGATGAACTTTTAGACTGGCGTGAAATGGTTGAATTCTATTTAGGTGGAGCCCAACTAGTGCTCGAGGGAAGCGATCATGGAATTGCCGACTATGCAGATCATTTGCCTAAGGTGATTGAGTTTATTTCCACTCCCTAATGCCTGATTGATTGCTTCAAGCTTCTTCTGTAAGATGATCCAAACGATCGATATCAGTTGATAACGATCTAGAAAGGAGAGTTTGTGCTGAGCATCTTGAAATTAGACGCAGGTGGAATCCCTCAGGGCTGGGTTAACGCTGAAGAGGCGACTAAACAGTATGCCGATAGAAGTGTTCTATGGACGTTGGGCGATCCCATCATGAAAATGCGCGGTGGCATTTCTCGTGCAAGCGGTATGCAATCCCTGATTGAGTTGCATTCGATTATTGCTGTTAAAGGTACATCTAGAATTAATCTCTTTGATGTCGTTCCAGTAATTACAAAGCACAAACTGTTCAAACGTGATCGAGGACTTTGCGCTTACTGTGGAGATAGCATTCATGAAAATCATGCGGAAGCAGAACACATCATTCCCAATAGCCGTGGCGGTCAATATTCTTGGATGAACTTGGTTATTTCATGTAGGCCTTGTAATCAACGCAAGGGAAATCGCACCCCTGAACAAGCAGGTATGGGTCTTTTATATGCTCCTTACATGCCTAGTCTTTATGAAGACATGATTTTGCGGGGCCGCAATATCTTGGCAGATCAGATGGATTTTTTGGCGGCCAATCTTCCCAAGAATAGTCGCTTACTTGAGGTGTATACCTGAAGACCTCTTTGAAGCCGCATACCTTTGCCCCAATAATCCGCATGCATTCATTGCGGATTATTTTCTTCGCCTTGCTACTATCGGTGCTGGGGCATTTAATACTTTTTTTTGGCATCCCCTTTTTTTCATTTGGCAGTAATCCAGAATTACCTGAGGATCTGATCATTAGGACCGAGCTCAAGATTGACCCGCCAAAGAAGATTCAAATGGCAAATACACGCAAGAAAAAAATCCTCATTGAAAGTGAATCTCACAACGCATCAAAAACTAAAGATCAAGATGCGGGAGCGGAGCAGGGCACCCCAGGAAATCAACAGGGTGCTCCATTTAGGCTTCCTCAATCAGGAATTTTGTATTACGACTCTTATGTAGATGGTCAAAAGTATCAAACCGGAGAGATTGATTGGATTGTTGAAGGCAATAACTATCGACTCTATGTGAACATTCCATATGCATTTGTTGGTCCTTTTGTTTTTGAATCCAGGGGAACGGTTGATGCCTACGGAATGGCACCCGCTATTTATTGGTCGCAACGCGGTACCAAAGCACCACGTTATTCACGATTTGATCGTGATGGAAGTGGAGCAGGGCAGATGTTTTTTTCCGAAAAGCCGGACTTTACTCCTAACATCATTCCCGGGACTCAAGATCGCTTTAGCCTCATGTTTCAGCTAGCTTCCTTATTGAATGGCGACAGCAAGATTGATGAGGCTGGCAGCATACGTGCCATCCCAGTAGTTGATTACAACACCTTAGAAATGTGGCAATTTAAAAGTTATGGTGAAGCCCTTAATGAAGACGTGCCTAGTCTTGGGGTGGCTATAAATCGACATTACGCTTTAATGCAGCGAGAAAACGATCCATATAAGCGCCAGGTTGATATTTGGCTTTCCAAGGATCTCGAATGGCTCCCTGGCAGAATTCGGTCTCTAGAATCGAATGGACGAGTGCTGGAGTTGGTTTTTAAGCAAAAGAACCCATTGCCAATAGAGTCTAAATCCTAGAAACCTGTCCCTGATTTAGGGTTTTGGTTTGGGTGGTTCAATAAAGCTCCCATCATTGTATAAAGCGCTGCTCCAGACATTGAGACTGCAAAAATACCTGAAAAAGAAATAATGATTGGCAATATTCGCCATTGTTCAGATAGCTTGTAATCACCATAACCAACCGTGGTGTACATTTCGCCAGCAAAGTAAAAAGTCTGTGGGTTTGTTGGGAATACCTTAAGGGCAACACAAATATAGGCCCAAACTACAATTTCGGATAAGTGGATAGCAATTACCAATAGGATTGCAATGAAATAAGACAGGAAGCTACCACCAATGATGCGGCGTCTTGTCATTGCGCCGTCAATGACGTGAAATGCTCCAGCAATAGCCAATACCGCTACAGCGTGGATCGCCAACATTAGGCAAGCAGAAACAACCATGACCCAAATCTGTCCATTTCCCATATCGGCATTAATCTCACCAACTAGTGTTGAGAAGCTGGGTAGGTCAGCATTACGGAATAGATCAAATAGAGGCATGAGGGTATCTTATGAAATGAATAAGGATTGGATCAATATCTTATTTGACATAATAATGATTATACGCAAATAGTATTTATGAGGCTTTTGTAGGAATGGGACCTTTAGCCCCTGGATACGGTTCTTTATATAGCTTTTGCCAGCGTGATTTCAAGGCGGTTGCTATCCATGGCTTTTCATAGATAAGTGCTACATCAATGGCCGATAAACCATTTGAATTACGAATACGTAGGTCTGCGCCTTTATCTAAAAGAAACTTAATTAACTCTTCGTTTCCTGACTGAACTGCCATCATTAATGGTGTTGTGCCGTTTAGGCTTGCGGAATCAACGGATGCACCATTGGCAACCAGAAACTGAGCCACCTCTAAATGACCTTTTGTACAGGCGTAATGCAACGGAGTCCATGCAATGTGGTCTACACGAGCATTTTTTTCAAGAACTAAGGCCTTTACTATAGGTAAATCGCCATTGATTGAGGCAATCATTAGAGGCGTTTCACCATATTTATTGGATAAATCAACGTCAATATTTTTACTATTCAGGAGATATTCAGTAACTCTCATTGATTTATCCCTAATAGCCACTACCAACATAGGATCACCTGTGGGATCAACTGTATTGGGGCTAACACCCTTAGAAACCAGGTTCTTAACCTCAGATAAGTCATCAAACTTTGCCGCTTTTGTGAAACCAGCAATCTGAGCTGCTGTTTGGGCAAATACAGGTATTGAAACAGAGGCCACAAGGACCAAAATACAATGTTTTATATTCATATATTGCATTATGAATACTTTCTATCTAATTGAAAACATTGATGAAAATTGCTTGTTGTTATAGAGGCTAATTCCTCAACTGAAACATCCTTTAGATTGGAAATGAATTCTCCAACCTTGGAAACCCAGGCTGGTTCATTGGTTTTGCCGCGATACGGAATGGGGGCTAAATAGGGTGAATCCGTCTCAATTAACATTCGATCAAGTGGGACTTGCTTACAGGTTTCCTGAAGATCTTTAGCGCTCTTGAAGGTTACGATTCCTGAGAAAGAGATGTAAAAGCCCAAATCCATCGCTTTACGAGCGACATCCAAACTTTCGGTAAAGCAATGCATCACCCCACCAATGGCAGCAGCGCCCTCCTCTTGGAGAATTTTGATGGTGTCTTCTGATGCTGACCGAGTATGAATAATGAGTGGCTTTTTACTCGCAAGCGCAGCGCGAATATGTACCCTGAAGCGCTCTCTTTGCCATTCCATGGATTCATAGCTGCGCTCACCCATGCGGAAGTAATCCAAGCCAGTCTCGCCGATCGCAATGATCTTAGGGTGCTTAGTTGCGGTATCAACCAAGAATTCGAGGCTTGGTTCGGGGGTGTCTTCGTAATCTGGATGTACGCCCACGGATGCGTAAAGATGATCGTAGTCTTGGGCTAATTTAAGAACATTAGGAAAGTCTGGAAGATCTACGGAAACACAAAGTGCATGACTTACTTTGCAGGATTTCATATTTGCCAAAACTTCAGGGAGACGTGATTGAAATTCTGGGAAATCAAGGTGGCAGTGTGAGTCAATAAACATGGCTAGCTTTCAAAAACCTGCTGATACTGAGCAAGTAATGCCTCTAGCTGTATGCGGCTAGCTAAGGGATGATTTTCAGTTCGTCGCGCCTGGATAAGGGACGTCCAAAATTGCAGAAGTTTTTGAATCCGAGCTGTTTGTGAGAGACCTTTGAGTGTTGAAATATGCTTAGGGTAATAACGAGGGCTACCACCTTGAGATACAACTTGAAGGTCTGAAGTCCAGCGTTGCATTGTGGCCAACAGGAATGAATATTGCGCTTTATGAATTTTCTCGGCCGCATCTAACCAAGAGATGCGACCACCCTGAGCCATAGATTGAAGCAAGTAACGTGAGGCAGCAATAGAGATTGTTAATTCGTCTTTATCGTCCTTGTTGTGCCTGGCGATTAAAGAATCTAATACGGAATACGGGGCCCCACCCTGCTCGTCATAAATTGTTTCAACATCAGCATCGGTAACCTTAATACCTGCTATGGAGTGTAATTGTGATTTCAGCCAAGCTAAACCTTGCTCACGGTCTGGGCGCGGTGCTGTCAATAATCGGCAGCGTGAACGAATAGTAGGTAAAACACGATCAACACGATCTGCTAAAAGAATGAAAATGGTATTTGCAGGAGGCTCTTCTAGTGATTTAAGCAATGTATTTGCTGAATCTGAGCGCAGCATCTCCAGTGGGTAAATCAAGATCACACGATTTCCACCTCGATGAGACCCTATTGAGAGACTTTCAATGGCATTGCGTGTTTCTTCGATGGAGATATTTTTCTTTTCTTTTCTCTCGCTGGCTTCCCCTTCGGAGTCATCTCGCGCAGTCTTGCCTTTTTTTGGTACTTCATCTGCCTCGTAATCAGCCTGTGGCAAGAATTTACGATGGGTTTCGGGGATGAGAGCTATGAAGTCTGGATGATTTGCGGTGTTAAACCAATGACAAGCTTCGCAGCGGTTGCATGGCTTTGCTGAACCAGGGGTTGTCTCGCAAACCAAGGCCTTGGCCAGTTCAAGAGCAAAGGCAAATTTACCAATCCCAGATTGACCATGCAGCAAAATTGCATTGGGGATCTGATCAAAGTCCAAGCTATCCCATAAGGGTTTAAGCCAAGGCGCAACAGGACTTTTTTGTTCAGGAGTTAGCGTCAAATCCATCATTTAGAGTTTGATATCGATGTCTTGTAGGCCGCCCCAAATCTCATCGGGAGTTTTGGTTGCGTCAACTAAATAAAAGCGATTTGGATCAGCTTTGGCACGGCGCAAATACTCTTGACGCACCTTTTCAAAAAAATTCAAATCCATTTTTTCAAATTTATCCGGGGTGCGAACTTTAGATCTCCGCGCTTCTGCAATTTCACTGGGTAAGTCAAACAGAATCGTCAAATTCGGCTGCAGTAACGTTCCATCCGTTCGCCCTTGTACCCATTTTTCTAGTTCATTTAATTTGGAAATACTTAATCCCCGCCCGCCCCCTTGGTAAGCAAAGCTCGCGTCAGTAAAGCGGTCAGAGATAACGATCTTTCCTGTTTGCAATGCAGGATCTATCACTTGCGCTATATGTTCGCGCCGAGCAGCAAACATGAGTAAGGCTTCTGTTTCTAAATTCATGGGGGCGTCTAATAACAAACCACGCAATTGCTCACCTAATGGTGTGCCACCAGGTTCGCGCGTCATAACTACCCCACGCTCTGGAAAACGAGATTGCATCAATTTGCAAAAGGAGTCGATATGAGTGCTCTTACCTGCACCATCAATACCTTCAAAGCTAATGAAATAACCTGGAGTTGAGCTCATATTAGTTGGATTTCGGTGCTAATTTACGTTGATATCGATCCACTGCGGATTCATGCTCGCTTAAGGTTGCAGAAAAGTGACTACTGCCATCACCTCTTGCTACAAAAAATAAAGCATTGCTTTGTGCTGGATGAATAGCTGCCTGAATTGATTCTTTGCCAGGCATTGATATTGGGGTCGGTGGCAATCCTTTGTGCATATAGGTATTGTAGGGACTATCTTTGCGAAGATCTGCCTTGCGTAAATTACCGTCAAATTTAGGTCCTAAGCCATAAATAACGGTTGGATCTGTCTGCAGCATCATGCCTTTAGCTATACGGTTTAAAAAGACGGCAGCTATAAGGGGGCGGTCACTTGGGTGCCCGGTCTCTTTTTCAATAACGGAAGCCAAAATAAGCAATTCGTACGGGGATTTGAGGGGTAATGAGGCTTGTCTCTCCCCCCATGCCTGAGATAGCTGCTTTTGCATTGCCTGGGATGCTCGACGGTAGATATTGATATCGGGCTCATCGGGATCAAATACATAGGTATCTGGGAGGAAAATTCCCTCATCGCTTGGATAATTGAGATTCAAACTTTGCAGGAGTGCTCTAGAACTCATCCCCCTTGTTTGGTGAACTAACGCAGGATGAGAGTCAACCACAGCTCTCAGTTGCCAAATCGTCATTCCAGGAATAATGGCAATATTTTCTCGTACGCGATCACCGCGGGCAATTTGGAGCAAAATTTTTCCTAGGCTTGAACCTGTAGGAAGTAAATATGTTCCTGGCTTTAATTTCGAACCCACAAATAGAATTCGGGCGCTGATCTGAAATGGAATCATATAAGTAGACAAGCCCTGCTCTTGCAGTTGTTGGGCAATACTTGCCAGACCAGATTGGGCGGCAATCTTCACTTTATAAGTAGTTAAATCTTGTGTATTCGATTTAATCGGTACTACTGGCAACAGAAAAATCGCTGCATAAAAGACCAGCAAAAAGACAATGGCCCCCAATAAGTAGGAAAACAGTCCAAGGCCCTTAGCTTTTTTCTTTGTGAAAAGGGATCTCCCCTGAATTTTTCTGCGCATCAGGCTATGATAAAAGGGACATGACACAGACTAAGCAAAATACGCCAATTCAAGGGGCAATCCCCTCTTCTGGACTCAGCCTTTTACCCCAGTGGGGCTTGATCCTTGTGGAGGGTCCTGATGCAGCAAGTTTTCTGCAAAATCAACTGACTAATTCAGTCCAGGGCTTGAAGCGAACCTTTTCACCTCAGATTGCACAAGGAAGCACTTCAGTTAGGCTCGTTGGCTATTGCAGCCCTAAAGGCAGATTGCTTGCAAGCGCTTGGCTGGCTCTGGTGCCTACGGAACAGTCTGCCGATGATCGTTTTGCATTATTTATTTCTAAGGATATTGCCGCTAGCACTGCAAAACGGCTATCCATGTATGTCTTGCGATCTAAGGTCAAGGTTATTGATGTAACTGAGCAGTGGGAAATATCATCCTTTTATGGCGCTGATGTTGAAATTGATACCTTAGCTGTACATGACCAACAGATTGCTTTGCGTTTACCCAATGTTCTCGTTCATGATCTCTCCTATGGTCGTGTACTAATCGCCCAACAGAAAACTACTGAATTGGTAGCTCATGAAAATTCAGCCTTCGATATGTTCAATGACCTTGAGGTACTAAGCGGAATTCCCCGCATCGTTTTAGCAACTCAAGAACAATTTGTGCCGCAAATGATTAACTTTGAATCTGTAGCTGGTGTAGATTTCAAAAAAGGTTGTTACCCTGGACAAGAAATTGTGGCTCGTAGTCAATATCGTGGGGCCATAAAAAGACGTCTATTTTTAGCGCACACCTCTGATGTTGATCTAGATCCGTTATTAGCTCAGCCTGGCACAGAAATTTTCCATAGCGCTGACGCTGCTCAACCGGCGGGGATGGTTGTTTTATCAGCCTCAAACCCAAGCCAGCCCAATAGAGTTGACCTTCAAATTGAATGCAAATTAGAGGCTATTGAAAGTGGAGAGGTTCATTTGGGGAGCGCTCAAGGACCTGTGTTAAAAATAGATTCATTGCCTTATCCATTGATCGAAATTTAAGCAAATCCCTATTTATGTGCCTCATTCTTTTCGCATGGAACTCACACCCCGACTACTCTTTAGTAGTAGCAGCTAATCGTGACGAGTTTTATGAGCGTGATACTGAAGGTGTTGCCTATTGGCCAGAACACCCGCATGTGCTTGCCGGTAGAGATCGCGCAGATGTATTAGGCAGTCCCGGCACTTGGTTAGGTTTTACTAAGACCGGAAAGTTTGCTGCTTTGACCAATGTTCGTGCGCCCAGCGAAAAAAATCCGGATGCCAGAACCCGTGGCGAGCTTTCCTTAATGTACCTAACTAGTAAAGATAAACCTGCTGAATTTGTCCAAGAAAATTCAAAACGGTTTGGCCTTTATAACGGTTTCAATATGTTGATGGCTGATCTAAGTGATCCTGCAAATGCGGAAATGCATTGGATCAGTAATCGCATGTTGATGGGGCAAAACATTCGCCCTCGTAAAATTTACCCACCCGCACCTTTAGCCGCTGGTGTCTATGGATTATCTAATGCAATGCTTGATACACCATGGCCTAAGGTGAATCATCGAGTGGCAGCTTTTGCACAAGTATTGGCCATGGATCATGGCCAGCTGAAAAGTGCAGACCAATATCTTAAGGTGTTAGCGGATACACATCATGCTAGCGATCATGAGCTACCGAGCACTGGCGTGAGCAAGGAATGGGAAAAGGCTTTATCGCCTGCTTTTATTAAAACTCCATCCTATGGAACACGCTCAAGTACAGTGCTGCGGGTTCGTAAAGATGGCCATTTTGAAATGGTTGAGCGGCGCTTTGATGCAAATGGTGCTGTTGGCCATGATGTAATCACGGGCGCCCTCAGTGCTGCTTCAGGCTCAAATCTCTCGGTTTAATAAGCTGCTCAGTTTATTTAGAGCGAAGATCCTCGTTCACAACCCGCTCACCACTAGCATCACGTGTTGGTAAGCGCTTAATGAACTGGAAGGTTCCCGTTGCCATACAACAGATCTCACCTTGGTCGTTATAGAGCTTTGCCTCACAAAATGCCATAGTTGCTGTTCTACGTACAGTATCAGCCTTCACTCGCAAAACGCCATTGGCCGCTTGCATAAAATTATTCTTTAATTCAATCGTTACTACGCTGCGATCGCTTGGGTCTCCCGAACGAGCCGCTACTGCCATTGCTACATCCATCAATGTCAATAAAACACCGCCATGCGCCACCGCCCAGGTATTGGTATGCTCCGGTTTGAGCGCAAGAAGAATTTCTCCTTTACCCATCTCAGCACTTAAGAAGCGAACGCCTAAAAGCTTCAGAAATGGAACATTTAATTCCTCACCTAAATTAGCGAGTTGTGTCTGTGGATTGATTTGGACATGTTTATTCATTACTCGATTTTAGAGGCTAGTACGCCATTTTGGAAATACACCTAGAATACCTATATGGCCTTTACCTTAAGCGGCGATGACGCCTGTCAGATAACCCACCCCAGCCCTATTCCGCATCCTTATTGGGTGGCCTTTTCTCCCTCTGCAGCCAAACTGATTCAACTCAATCTTGCTCCTTCTGGATTGCCATCAGACCCCGCCTGGCTAGAACTTCTTGCCGGCAATTCCCTTGCTACGTCTACTCACAACTTTTCAAATCCCATTGCAACTGCCTATAGCGGTCATCAATTTGGGGTTTGGGCTGGTCAATTGGGGGATGGCAGGGCAATCCTTTTAGGCGAGATTAATGGGCAGGAACTACAACTCAAGGGCGCAGGCAAAACCATTTATTCCCGTATGGGCGATGGACGTGCAGTTCTGCGCTCCTCTATTCGAGAATTTTTATGTAGTGAAGCAATGTTTTCCTTGGGGATTCCAACTACAAGAGCATTGGCCATTGTCGGTTCGGAGTTAGCTGTGCGGCGTGAAACGTTGGAGACTGCTGCTGTGTGTAGTCGGATAGCCCCTAGCTTTATTCGTATTGGTCATTTCGAGCACTTTGCTTCTTTGCAAAATATTGCTCGCCTAAAGGAATTGGCCGACCTACTGATTCGAGACCATTACTACGACTGTCTTCAGCATCCAGACCCTTACTTGGAGCTATTCAAGCAAATTTGCGTTCGCAATGCAAAGCTAGTAGCGCAATGGCAAGCTGTTGGCTTTTGTCATGGAGTGCTTAACAGCGACAACATTAGCGCCCTTGGTTTAACAATGGACTACGGACCATTTGGCTTCTTGGATCAATTTGAGATTGATCACATTTGCAACCATAGCGATCAAGGCGGTCGCTATGCCTATCATCGACAACCGCAGATCATGCACTGGAATATGGCTTGTCTTGCTAGTGGATTTTTACCGCTAATTGAGATGACTCATGGTGAAAGCAAAGCCCAGACTATGTTGCGTCAAGCTCTGGAAGAATTTCCAGTTGCCTACGCCCAATCTTGGCAGGCTTTGTTTAGGCAAAAACTCGGATTGCAAACACAGGATGAGCAGGATGTAGCTCTCATTGAGCGGCTCTTGCAAGCTATGCACGACTCTAAGGTTGATTTCACCAGCTTCTTTAGGCAGCTCAGTCAGATTGAACAAGGACAGGCTATTGATTCAATCTCCCTTAGAGATCACTTCATTGATCGATCTCTTATTGATCAATGGTTTGCGGATTATCTAGCTCGCCTTAAAGCCGAATCTAGCAATGATTTCACAAGAGCTCAGTTGATGAATGGTATTAATCCTAAATACATCTTACGTAATCATTTGGCGCAAGCTGCTATTGATAAAGCGCAGCAGCACGATTTTTCGGAGATCAAGGTTTTACTGAATTTATTAAGTAAGCCTTATGACGAGCAGGCAGAATTCGATACCTATGCCCTACCCCCACCCGCTGATTTGGATAAGGTGGAAGTGAGCTGCTCGTCTTAAATGCCTTAAATGAGTAATGCAAAATTTAGAGGAATATATGAAAAAAACAGATCAAGAGTACAAAGAAACACTAAGCGAGATTGAGTATCGTGTGACACGAGAAGCGGCAACCGAGCATCCATTTACTGGGAAGTATTGGGATCACTGGGATCAGGGTAAATACACGTGTATCTGTTGCGGTACCCCCCTCTTTTTATCTGATACCAAGTTTGATGCCGGGTGCGGCTGGCCAAGCTATAACGCCCCCGAAGAAGCATCCGCCATCACAGAAATTAAAGATACTAGCCATGGCATGATTCGCACTGAAGTTCGCTGCGCCAATTGTGATGCACATTTGGGGCATGTATTTGAGGATGGCCCCATGCCGACTGGACTGCGGTATTGCATTAATTCTGCGTCCTTAAATTTTGAACCCAGTAACAATGCCCAGCCTTCCTTAAAGGATTGAGATCCCTAAAGCCAAATAGCGGGATAATTCTGATATGAAATTCTTATTCGACCTCTTCCCCATCATCCTCTTCTTTATTGCCTTTAAATTTGGCGATATCTATACGGCAACCATAGTCGCTATGGTTGCAACCATCGGGCAGATTCTTTGGGTGTATTACCGTCATCGCAAGATCGATGCAATGCAATGGGTAAGTCTGGCGATGATCTTGGTCTTCGGTAGTTTGACCATCTTCTTGCATAACAAAACTTTTATCCAATTAAAGCCCACTGCGCTCTATTGGCTCTTTTGTGGCGCCTTATTGATCAGCGCCCAATTTTTCAATAAAAATTGGATACAAGTATTGATGGGCAAACAAATTACACTAAAACCCAAGAGCTCTCATAAGGTATGGCAGCATTTGAACTTGGCGTGGTCAGCCTTCTTTTTCTTTATGGGTGCTCTCAATCTGTATATTGCCTTTGAATATTCCGAGGAGACCTGGGTTAATTTCAAACTCTTCGGTAGTACTGGCTTGTTAGTGGGCTTTGTAATTATTCAAGGCGTTTGGTTATCTCGTCACATGGAGCATCCTGAGCAATGAGCATTAACCAAGCACGAATTGCACGCTTCAAAGAGGATCTGGCAAAGGCATTTGATATTCAAAAGCTGGTGATCGAGGATGAGAGCCATTTACATGCAGGTCATGCTGGTGCTGCTACAGGTGGCGGTCACTTTAAGGTCATCATTGTTGCCCCTCAATTTCAGGGGCTTAGCCGAATTGCACGTCACCGGGCGGTATACGAAGCCCTAAATAACCATATACCGACTGAAATACATGCCTTAACAATATCTGCCTCAAGCCCCGAAGAGCAGACCTTTTAAGCTGATTTACACTCTCTCTATTCCAATTTTTTACTAGATTAATAACATGCTAAATTCTCGCAATTTAATTTCCTTTGCTATTGCAACGACTCTATTTTCTGGATATGCCTTTGCACAAAATGCTGTGATCGTGAACGGCAAAGCTATTCCAAAGGCGCAGCTTGATAAGTTGGTGCAAAAATCAGGTCAACCTGATAATCCCCAAGTTCGAGACCAAGCTCGCGAAATGTTGGTCACTAAAGAATTGATTCTCCAGGAGGCTGATAAACGTGGCGTTATCCAAAATGAATCTGTGCGCGAACAGCTCGAGCAATCTCGTGTTGGCATTCTAGTTGCGGCAGTATTCGAAGATTATGTGCAAAAAGAAGGTGTTACAGAGGCCGAGCTTAAGACCGCTTATGAGTCAGTAAAAGCCCAATACACAGGCAAGGAATACCATGTTGAACATATTTTGGTTGAAAAAGAATCCGATGCCAAAGCCATCATTTTGCAAGTAAAGGCTGGCGCTAATTTTGAGGATATTGCTAAAGCCAAATCAAAAGATCCCGGCTCCGCGCCTAACGGCGGCGATTTGGCTTGGGTCACCGAAAAATCACTAGTTCCAGAATTTTCTAAGGCAATGGTTCAAATCAAGCCTGGACAGATTAGCGATAAGCCTGTGAAATCACAATATGGCTGGCACATCATTAAAGTTGTAGACACTCGCGATATGAAAGCGCCTAGCTTTGATGAACTCAAAGATCAACTGAAACAAATGATTTCATCAGACCAAAATTGGCAGAAAGCAAAGTTTTCAGAAATGATGCAAAAACTACGCGCTAAAGCCAAGATTCAATAAGTACCCAAAGGCTGTATCAGTCTTTTCTGACCGGGTAGTGGCGAGGCCTCATCTTTTGTATCGCCATACCCGCCAGGCCGCAGGCAAATGCGGACATGACAAAAACATCTCTGGGCTGAGAGAGATCCCAAATCCATCCGGCACATAAGCCGCCAATCGTTCCACCCAAACCGTAAGAGACCGTCGCCATAATGGCTTGACCTCTTGCCTGCAGCGGCCCCGTGAACCAGCGTTGTAAGAGTTTAGTAGCCGCACTATGATGGGCAGCAAATGTTGCTGCATGCATTAATTGCGCCAAAATTAAAACTGAAGTGATTGGTAAAAAAGCAATCAGAATAAAGCGAACTACTCCTATGCCGAATGCACCCTGTAAAACTACTTCCGCGTCTAAGCGACTCAATACTTTATTTTGGAAGTAAAAGAAAATAACTTCTGCAGCAACGCCCAAAGCCCAAAATAGGCCAATTTGTAATTTATCGTAGCCTAAGTTTGCCAGGTACAGGGAATAGAAAACATATAAAGCAGCATGTGCAAAGACCATGAAGAAGCCGGAGATTAAGAACCAGCGTACATCGGGATTAAACAGCACCACCAGTAGCTCACCCTTAACCATTCTGCGCCGCTCCATCTTTGGTTCATGCAGGCAGAAAGTCACTAAAGCTAATGCAAAGAGCACGATGGCACCCACGATTGGGTAAAGCTCAATACCCTTACGCTGGAATAGTTCTCCAGCCACCAATACCATTGCTATAAAACCGATTGAACCCCAAAGACGTAAACGACCGTAGCGTTTATCAAATGAATTGTCTTTATACAAAGCATGGATAGTTGCCGTCTCACCTAATGGCATTTGACTGCTAAGGATGGTGTGAAGAACAAACATCCAAATAAAGAAGCTGTAATAACTGTGTAGAAAAAAGATGCATAAGAAAACCACTGCAGCCAAGCATGCGCATACGCGGATAATCCCAATGCGATTAGATAAATAATCAGAGAGCCAGCCCCAACTAAAAGGTCCAACTATGCGAGTGATTTGCAGCATCGACATCAAGACTGCAATCTCGATGACATTAAAGCCGCGATCTAAAAAGAAAAGGCTGGCATAGGGGGAAACCAAGCCAACGTAGGCAAAATATAAAAAGAAAAAGGACCCGAAGGCCCAACGAAGCACAGGCGTCATCTTAGAAAAATTAGCTAATCGATTTTTGAGCCAGGTCGAGCAGCCGGTATAGGTGTGACAGCAAGCTTCACGTCAGCGCATTGTGCGCGGTGGCGCAAGGCATGATCCATGATCACCAATGCCAACATCGCCTCAGCAATTGGGGTTGCCCTGATACCAACACAAGGATCATGACGTCCCTTAGTTTGCACGGTAATAGGCTTACCGTCGAGATCGATTGATTGTTTTGGGCTCATGATGCTAGAGGTCGGCTTAATGGCAATAGAAACACGCAGATCTTGACCGGTACTAATGCCGCCTAAAGTGCCACCTGCATTATTTGAGGCAAAGCCATCAGGATGTAGTTCATCGCCATGTTCGCTTCCACGCTGAGCAACGGATTTAAATCCGGCACCAATCTCAACGCCCTTAACGGCATTGATGCCCATCATGGCATGCGCAATGTCAGCATCGAGCTTATCGAATAGAGGCTCGCCCAGCCCAATGGGCACATTGCGAGCGCGAACCTCAATGCGGGCTCCACAAGAATCACCTGCTTTGCGCAGATCATCCATGTAGCCTTCTAGTTGCGGAATAATCTGTGCGTTAGCAGCAAAGAATGGATTTTGGTCAATCTGCTGTGCGTCTTGAAATGGAATCTCAATTTCACCAAGCTGACTCATATAGCCATAAAACTCTGTTCCGTACTGCTGATTCAACCATTTTTTGGCAATCGCAGCAGCAGCTACTACAGGCGCCGTTAAACGTGCTGATGAACGGCCACCACCGCGAGGGTCGCGTAGACCATATTTATGATGGTAAGCGTAATCGGCGTGACCTGGACGGAAGGTTTGCAAAATATCACCGTAGTCTTGGCTACGTTGATCAGTATTACGAATCAGTAAAGCGATTGGAGCGCCTGTTGTCTTCCCTTCGAAGATACCGGACAGAATTTCAACCCGATCTTCTTCTTTGCGCTGAGTTACATGACGTGAGGTTCCTGGTTTCCGGCGGTCAAGATCGATTTGGAGGTCAGCTTCAGTGAGCGACATGCCTGGAGGGCAGCCATCAACTACAGCTCCGATAGCTGGACCATGGGATTCACCAAAAGTGGTAACAGTAAAAAGAAGGCCTAAAGTATTTCCTGACATATCGACATTATGTCATTTGTCATGAATATTAGGCTAAAACAGCTTAATTAGCGGTCTTTTCTGCGTCTTCTGGCCAGTCACGAATATAGGCCTTGAGCATCGTATTTTCAAAGTCTTGAGCTTCAACCACCGATTTGGCAACATCATAAAAGGAGATCACTCCCATGAGCATTTTTTGATCAACCACAGGCAAGTAGCGAGCATGATCCACCAACATCATGCGACGGACTTCATCGATCTCAGTTTCCATATTGCAAGTTAGGGGGTTTTGGTTCATGACGGAGAGAACTTGTAACCCATCTAATTTGCCATGGTGTTTTGCTAAAGCGGCAATCACCTCGCGGAAAGTCAGAATGCCTACAAGCTTGTCATACTCCATCACCACTAAAGAGCCGATGTCATGTTCGCTCATAACCAATACAGCAGTTTGTAGTGCAGTCTCAGGAGCAACCGTAAATAAGGTGCTTCCTTTTACACGCAATATGTCGCGAACTTTCATGTAGTCTCCAAATGCAATGAATTTATTGCTTCAATATAGCCCCAAGCCCCCCTTCAATCAAGGGCTTAAAGCACCCTTTTAGTAACGAATAACCCTAATAACCCCACTGCGGATGTTGGGTAGATTAGCTACAAGCACTGCCCCAGCCAAGGTTATCCACCACGTTAAGTAGATCCACAAAAGCGCCAAAGGGAAGATAGAAAACGCACCATAGACGGTTTTGTAGAAGTGAGTGTGGGTCAAAAAGATGGCAAACCCAAACTTCATCAGCTCAAAACTGAGTGCAGCAAAAAAGGCGCCAAAGAGAGCGTCCGACCATTGGATCTGTGAATAAGGAAGGATTTTGTAAACCACCGTATAGACCATCGCAGCTAAAAAGATAGGCGCTACAGTGGCTATAAATCTAAACCCAGAGGATATGCCATCTGTCCAGCCTTGTGCAGCACTAAAAAGCACCCCGCTGAGGTAAATTCCAATACCCAGGAGTATTGGTCCTAAGATAGTTGCTGCAGCATAGATAACTATCTTTTTATGAAGAGGTCTACGCTTTTCAACTTTAAAAATTTGATTAAAGGCACCTTCAATCACCGAAAGCGTCATGATGGCGGTGACAAATAAACCAGCAATACCCACAAGCGTTAATCCACGGGCCTGGACGGAAAATTGCTCTAAATAAATAAAGACCTGCTGGTTAATCCCCCCTGGCATGTAGGTATCTAGTAGCCAGTTCCTAAAGGCGTTTCTGATCTGAATCACACTAGGGAGGTATGCAATCAAGATGGTTGCAATGGTCACCATAGGCACTAAAGAAAGTGTCGTGGTGTAGGCCAGGCTTGCAGCAATTTGATTGAGTTTTTGGTCGCGATTGCCCTCCCAGATCTCTTTTGCAAGAGAGAGCCATAATTGGGGGTTACGAAATAAGCGCATCGCCGTATCATAAGAGAATATGAGCCAACACGATATATTAGTTCTGTACTACTCACGCCATGGGGCAACAAGGGAATTGGCGCGCCTGATTGTCGAGGGAATTGAAAGCGTTCCTGGCGTCAACGCACGTCTTCGAACCGTCCCTGCTATATCTACTGTTTGTGAGGCATCGGAGCCTAGCGTACCGTCAGAAGGTGCCCCATATGTAGAGTATTCAGATCTACAAGAATGTATAGGTTTGGCCTTAGGTTCCCCTACTCGTTTTGGCAATATGGCCGCCCCCATGAAATATTTCTGGGATGGCAGCTCCTCTCAATGGCTCAATGGTGCCCTGATTGGCAAGCCAGCTTGCGTGTTTACTAGCACCGGAAGTCTTCATGGCGGTCAAGAAAGCACATTGCTCACCATGATGATTCCCTTGCTGCACCACGGCATGATGATTGTGGGTTTACCTTACAGCGAACCAGATCTCATGTCATCAGCAACAGGTGGAAGCCCATACGGCGTAACGCACCTTGCTCACGCCGATGGCAGAGCTCCGATTAGCGCTGAAGAACAACGTTTAGCAAAAGCTCAGGGAAAGCGTCTTGCACAAGCAGCGCTTAAGCTCATTGGCGACTAAGAATATGCTAAAAATTCTCGCAAAGAATCCTTATCAGCTATTGGCTACCGCAGCATTCATTGATCTATTTATCCTATGCATCGCTTGGGAATGGTTCATCTCCCCCCTGCGTCCAGGCGGCTCTTGGCTCATCCTAAAAGGCGTTCCCTTGCTATTTGCAATTCCGGGCTTATGGAAAGGTAATGTCTACACAATGCAGTGGGCATCGATGCTAATACTGCTCTACATCACAGAGGGTTTGGTTCGTATTTTGGAAACAGGTACTAATTTTTGGATGGCTTTACTAGAAATCATTTTGGCTACAACTGGGTTTGTCTGTCTATTAATAGTCTTAAAGCCAATCAAGCAAGAGGCTAAGAGCTTAGCAAAGCAAAAATTACAAGCTGATCAGTGATGGAAAGTTTTCTTCAAGAATTGAGCAAGGTCCTCGAGAAAAAATATATTCTGACCGAGGATAAAGATAAAGCTCCCTACCTAACTGATTGGCGTAAGCGTTTCACCGGCAAGGCCTTAGCAATCGTTTTGCCTCGCACCACACAAGAGATTTCTGAGATTGTGAAACTCTGTGCCGCAAATGAGGTTGCCCTAGTGCCTCAAGGTGGACATACTGGATTTTGTGGCGGCGCTACACCGGATGACAGTGGTAAGCAGATTGTGCTTAATCTCAAGCGAATGAATACCATTCGTGAGATTGATGTGGCGAATCAAACTATTACCGTTGAGGCAGGCTGCATTCTGCAAACCATTCAAGAGAAAGCGGCTGAGCAAGATTTTTTATTTCCCTTGAGTCTTGGTGCCGAAGGTAGTTGCATGATTGGTGGTAATTTGGCAACCAATGCCGGTGGCACCAATGTTCTGCGCTATGGTAATACTCGTGATCTTTGCTTAGGTCTAGAAGTGGTAACTGCCAAAGGTGAAATTTGGAATGGCCTCAAAGGATTGCGCAAGGACAACACTGGCTATGACTTGCGCGACTTATTTATTGGTTCAGAAGGAACCCTGGGAATCATCACTGCGGCTGTCATGAAGCTTTATCCGCTCCCTATATCTCAATGGACAACATTGGTCGCCGTCGACACCGTTGCCGCCACTATTAAACTCTTAAATCTCTTTCAGAAGCGTGCAACTTCTCTGCTCACTGGTTTCGAAATGATGACGCAGGAATCATTAGCTCTCAATGAAAAACATTTTCCGCAAATGGCAAACCCTTTAAAAGGAAACCCCGCCTATACGGTCTTGATAGAACTATCCGACCATGAAAGTGAAGCTCATGTCAGGGAGTTACTTGAGACGATTCTTGAAGAGGCCTTTGAGGCTGGCTTAATTACTGATGCCGTAATTGCCAATAATCTCTCCCAAGCCAATGCTTTTTGGCATATGCGTGAGCACATTACTCTGGCTCAAGCCGAAGAAGGGGCTAATCTCAAGCACGACATCACCATCCCCCTATCTTCCCTAGAAAGCTTTATCCAAAAAACTGACGCTTTAATGAGGGCCAATTACCCTGGCGTCCGAATTATCAACTTTGGGCACCTTGGCGACGGTAATCTCCACTACAACATCGCTCCCCCACTTGGTACGGACCCCAGAGCCTTCAATTTGACCAATGAGAAGCCAATTCATGAGCTGATTTATGCTCAGGTTGAGCGTTGCCAGGGCTCTATCTCTGCAGAACATGGTGTTGGACAGCTTAAATTAGGTGATTTAAGGTCTCACAAGGGAGATGTAGCTCATGACCTTATGAAGACCCTGAAACTGGCCCTAGACCCTCAAAACATCCTGAATCCCCATAAAGTCGTCTCGATTTAGAAGTTTTCGGGTTTTCTTGGAACTTTTTTGAAATATTTTGTATTTTTTGTCATCTCACCCCCTTTATGAGGCGTTGTATGCCCATGGAGGTGACAAATATGTCAACAAGACTCAAACGTTGGGCCCGCGCTATTCAAGAAATCGACCTGTCAAAGAGTACGCCAGAAGTGGCTATTGGCTACCTAGATAGCAAATACCGTGATATTGCCTGGCGCTATATCCGCATCCTAGGCTTTGAACGCACCATTAGCTTCATGGCCAGCAATAACTTTCATCCAGAGTAAAAGCAAATTCCCTTAAAAAACCTAAATATCTGAATTATTTAGGTTTTTTTATGCCCGCCTGAATTATCCTAGGCCACATCCTACGATATTGCGTTAATAGGCATTTAAATCCCCTAGCTTAGAGAAAAGTATCGCTGCACAACTTAAAAATAGTCTGCAGTGTGTCATAAAGCCTTGTAACTGGGCCTCTTACAACGTAGGATCAAAAGATCCATAACTACTTAATGAATCAATAGGAACATCATGAGTCAAAAGAAATTAGTAAAGCAGTTGATGAAAAAGCTTGATCGCCTTGAATCGGAGCGTGAAAAAATTATCGATAAGCTTGCTAAAGCATTAGATAAGCTTGAAAAGAAAGAGATAGCTAAGGTTGCAAGCAAGAAAACTGCTACCAAGAAAGTTCCAGCCAAGAAAACAGCTGTTAAGAAATCAGTAGCAAAGAAGGTTGTTAAAAAGCGTGCACCTACAAAAAAGGTTGCCGCAACCAAAACTACTAGCTCTGAAGCGACTAGCTAAGCATGGGTAAATTGAAGAAGCTTGAGGGAAATGATGTCAGCTATGATGCTGAGCTCAGGCTTTTACAGATTGAGTTGGTAAAGGTTCAACGGCAAATTATTTCTAGTAATAGTAAGCTTTTGATCATCCTCGAGGGGCGCGACACCGCTGGCAAAGACGGAACCATCAAGTGCATTACTGAACATCTTAGCCCTCGTGAAACACATGTCGTAGCGCTGGGCATCCCTACATCACGTGAATCTGGTGAGTGGTACTTTCAACGCTACGTAGCAGAACTCCCATCTGCAGGAGAAATTATTCTTTTTAACCGTAGCTGGTACAACCGAGCTGGAGTAGAAAAAGCGATGGGATTTTGTACCGATATTCAGTATCAGAAATTTATGGATACGGTAAATGAATTCGAGAGTCTATTGGTTGGGTCGGGCATTCAACTGATTAAATACTATCTTGATATAGACAAGAAAGAACAAGCACGTCGCATGGAGAGTCGCAAGACCGATCCCCTGAAGCAATGGAAAGTGAGTCCAATTGATCAGCAGGCTCAAAAGAAATGGAAGGCCTATAGCATTGCTCGAGATCTGATGCTCAAAAAGACTAGCTCGGCAGACGCACCCTGGACCGTGATTGATGCGAATAATAAAAAATTGACCCATCTCAATTTGATCAGGGATCTACTTTCTAGAATTAACTACCCAGGCAAAGATAAGACAATTCTGAAGTTAGACCCAAATATTGTGAGCCCCTGCCCGCCTTTAGGCAAAAAACCTCCTAAGGTTGCACCGTAGAAGGTTTAAATAAAGAAGTTGCGTGCTTCAGTGATGACTTCTTGAGGTAACTCCTCTGGAATGTAATGTCCGCAGGGAACGGGTCTGCCCGAAACCTCGCTGGAGCTAACTTTCTTCCAGTCATCCAAGGGTTTAAAACATTTATTTACCAAGCCATGCTCACCCCAAAGAACCTTGAGAGGCATTTGCAATTTCTTACCATGCTCACGGTCTGCGCGATCATGAACTAAATCAATAGTTGCTGCGGCCCGATAGTCTTCACACATGGCATGCATACTTTGTGAATTGCTTGCTCCCGCTAGATACTCTGCCCAACGCTCGGGGCTGAAGATGCCAGTACCGGCATGACGACCCATATGATTTTTTAGCCAATACTCTGGATTAGCTCCAATCATGGTTTCAGGCACCGGTTCAGCTTGAATCAAAAAGAACCAATGCCAATAACCCTTAGCAAATTCCATGGTGGTGTTTTCATACATGGTCAAGGTTGGAGAGATATCCAAGACCATGAACTTTTTAACACTCTCTGGAAAATCCATAGCTAGACGGTGAGAAACTCTGCCTCCGCGATCATGCCCAAGCAAGAAAAAATGATCATGGCCCAAGGCTTTCATCAGGGAATATTGATCAGTCGCCATAGATCGCTTTGAATAAGACGAATGATCCGGTTTCCCATGGGGCTTAGATGAGGCGCCGTAACCCCGTAGATCCGAAGCAACTACCGTGTAGTGTTTTGCTAACTCGGGAGCAACCTGATGCCAAATCGCTTTAGTTTGTGGAAATCCATGCAGCAATAAAAGTGCTGGGCCGCTTCCGCCAATTTGGCAAGCAATCTCTATCGGCCCATCCTCAGATGAAACAGTAATAGACTTTTGTTCGAAACCTGGAAATGCTAAGGACATAAATTCAATAACTCTTGAGGTGTTTTAACGATCAGCAACTGCCTGTATTTCGGCAACAGTAAGATAGCCTTTGTTACCGGAATCCAGATAGCTGAAGTGATCGTAAATACGTGGCATACAACCTTTTGCCTCTGCTTTAGTTAGCTTTCCATCATGATTCACATCGCACTTTGCAAAGCGTTCTGCAATTTCACGATTTTTTGATGCATCGTCTGCATAACTTAATACTGGAGTGATGGCCAAGATGCTTATGCAAAGCAATGTAGAGGTAAAAGATCTTGTCATAACTTATTGACCTGTTGGAGTTGGATTGGCAGAAGTTTCCATTGCAACGCGAACTACTTTTTTAGCCATTTCAATAAATGAACTTACAGAGCCTGAGCCTGTTCTGAATGATTCGCCTTGAATGGTTACTAAGCCTTCCCCAAGTAACTGCTTGGATTGGCTATCCGTAATTTTGCTCTCTACCAATAAAGCAGGAGTCTTTGAGTTCACGCCACCAGCATAAGCTGCGGCATTCGCAGCCAATCCGATTGGGGTGAAATTCCAAGGCTGGAGACTATCGGCCATACTTTCTGCGCCAGTGATACCAACGGTAATTCGGGCTACGCCAGGACCAGGGCTAGTAACAATACGAATATTGCCACGTGAATTTACGGCATCAATCATTGAATCCTGCAGGGTAATTTGTGCTTGAGAGATTGCCTCTGCACTCACTTCTTTAGTGGCGCTTTGATTTAAATAGATTGGGTCCAAAATCACAGCAGTGTAGCTAGAGGGATTAACACCAGAAACTCGGTATCTCCATATCCGAACATCAGATTGACTAGTTGCCATGGGCACTAATACGGAGTAATTGGGTAAGAAGCCTGATCTAGGCATTGGCTCTGAAGCCAATTTTGGAGTATTGCTACAGGCTGCTAGAAGAATGGCAACTGAAAATGAAGCAACAACTACATTGAATTTACGCATCTTGATTCCTTAAAATTGATATCAGAAGACCTGTTTAGTCTGCTGCCGGGCAAGGCAAAATGCCACCCGTTTTTTTGTGAATCTGCGGCTTGCAATGAGCCTGCGGTGCAACCACCGTTGCAGATGGTTTTACAGTGTTAACGCTTGGTCCGGCTGCTGTCGCTGTGTCTGTTGTTACTGGAGCAGCAGCGCTTACTGCAGCAACTGGTAACACGACTTTTGCAGACTCTAATCCAACCGATCTATAGAAGGCTTTGTCCGTTCCCGGGCAAGGCATGACTGCACCAGTCTTTGGGTTAATTACATCCTTGCACTGTGGATTTGCCTCAATTCGGGCCTCGATCTTGGCCACAGAGCATGCTGCAAGCACACAGACACTAATCGCAGAGAGAATAAAAAGTTTGGTTAATGAATGAGGAGTCAAATTCATTCGGAGCTTAATGAGCCAAAATTTTAGATAAAAAATCTTTAGCACGAAGAGATCTTGCTTCTGGATTATTAAAGAACTCATCTTTGGTGCAATCTTCAATGATGCGTCCTTGGTCCATAAAAATCACACGATTACTGACCTTGCGGGCAAAACCCATCTCATGGGTAACGCAGCACATTGTCATACCTTCATTTGCTAATTTCACCATCACGTCCAATACTTCACCAACCATTTCTGGGTCTAGTGCAGAGGTAGGTTCATCAAACAACATAATGATGGGGTCCATACTCAAGGCGCGTGCTATCGCCACCCGTTGCTGTTGGCCGCCAGATAGTTGGCCAGGGAACTTATCCTTTTGTGCAATCAAGCCAACCCGTTCTAAGTATTTCAAGCCATGAGCTTTAGCCTCATCAGCAGAACGACCAAGCACTTTCATTTGGGCAAGGGTGAGGTTTTCAGTAATGCTCAGATGGGGAAACAGCTCAAACGACTGAAATACCATACCCACTCTAGATCTCAGCTTAGGCAAATTTGTTTTGGAATCATGCAAGCTCACGCCATCAACGGTGATTTCGCCAGCCTGAAACGGCTCTAACGCATTAATGGTTTTGATCAGGGTTGACTTTCCGGAGCCAGATGGACCGCAGATAACTACTACTTCGCCCTTTTGGATCGCAGTACTGCAATCAGTTAAGACCTGAAAGTCGCCGTACCACTTCGATACATTTTGAAGTTCAATCATGATGATTTAGAAATAGTGAGCATTAAGAATAAATTAGCGAATGATCGCTACTTTGGCTTGAATTCTACGAACCACTTTAGAAAGCGTGAAACAAATAATGAAATAGGTAAATGCAGCCAAGATATAAGTTTCAATTGGGCGGCCATAATTTTTACCGGCAATTTCAAAACCTTTTAACAAGTCATAGGCACCAATGGCATAGACCAATGAAGTATCTTGAAACAAAATAATAGTTTGAGTCATGAAGACCGGAATCATGTTTCTAAAAGCCTGTGGCAACACAATAAAACGCATATTTTGACCGTAGGTCATACCTAATGCTTGCGCTGCAAAACCTTGGCCTTTTGGAACCGATTGAATGCCTGCGCGCACAATCTCAGAAAAGAACGCACCCTCAAAAGCAATGAAAGTAATCGTTGCCGATAAGTCAGCGCCAATAGGACGCCCAATCAACATTGGAATCAACAAGAAGAACCATAAGATCACCATCACCAAAGGAATGGAGCGCATTGTGTTGACATAGATAGTTGCTGGATAAACTAGACTTGCTCTACCAGAAAGACGCATCAGAGCTAAAAAGGTGCCAAACACAATTCCACCAACGGTAGCTATAACTGTTAGCTGTAAGCTAAATAGCAAGCCTTTCAGTATGTAGTTCGTGAAGAGTTCCCAGTTATAAAAACTGAGGTCTATGCTAAACATGTGTTCACCAATATATTGCTAGGTTGAGTATTCGTCATGATTAATGGGCTGCCACTTCTGTATTGGCGACAATAAACCCAGGAATACGGGAGCGCTTCTCAATATGCGCCATCGCCCTATTGACAGCGAACGCAGATAAGGCATACAAAATCGTTACTGCTAGGTAGATCTCAACACCATGTGATGTTTCTTCCTGAGCTTGCATTGCAAACAAGGTAAGTTCAGGGACAGAGACCGCAAAAGCAACTGATGAGTTTTTAATCAGATTCATGCTCTCAGACGTAAGCGGTGGGATCACGATGCGCAACGCCATGGGCAAAATAATATAGCGATAACTCTGATAAGTCGTTAAGCCCAGCGCTATTGCGGCTGCTTTCTGACCAGAAGGTAATGACTGAATACCCGCCCTAACCTGCTCAGCAATACGAGCTGAGGTAAAGAATCCCAATGCGAGGCTAACTAGCAAATAAGATGGGAAAGCTTTTAAAGGGGGTATGAATGCAGGGATGACGTGGTACCAAAGAAATACTTGCACCAAGATTGGAATATTCCTAAACAACTCCACCCACGCAGTAGATAGTCTGACTAAAAAACGGTTAGCTGGATTTTCTGGGGGCAAGGTTCTTAAGGTGCCCATGATGGCGCCCAAGGAAAGCGCAATCAATAAACCAAGCCCAGCTACTGCTAAGGTCCAGCCCCAAGCCCTCATCAGCCAATCTAAATAGCTGGGGTCTGCATTTTTGCCAATACCCAACAAGGCGGAGAAGCAGTGGTCAACCACCTCTCCATCTAGAGTACTTTTACAAAAGATTCCTAAATCCATAAAACCGATCGCGTAGGCATTAACTTATTCAAGTATTTATGAGCGATTTGAATTATTTCTTGTTGTAGTCTTCTGCAGGCTTGTCATTCAAGTTGGCCCAAGCATTTTTAGTTGCTGGGGATAACTGAAGACCAACGACAATATTTTTCGGTGGAATTGGTGCCAAGAACCATTTGTTCCATAAACCAGGCATTTTGCCGTTGGCAACAATCTTGGCGATTGCCGCATCTACGGCAGCTTTAAATTCTGGATCATCTTTGCGGACCATAATTGCAATCGGCTCTGTACTCAAAACCTCACCAACAATTTTGTAGTCCTTAGGATTCTTGGAGTTGGCGATATTACCCGCCAAGATAGAACCATCCATTACAAATGCGTCTGCTCGGCCAGACTCAAGCAGCAGAAAGCTATCTGCATGGTCTTTTCCATAAACTTCATCAAAGTTCACGCCGTTGGCTTTTTCATGCTTACGGAGCAATTGGACGGAGGTAGTGCCGGTTGTCGTGGCAACCTTCTTACCAGCTAATTGAGAGATTGAAGTGATACCTGAATTGGCTTTAACAGCAATACGAACTTCCTCAACGTATAAGGTGTTAGCAAAACCTACATCTTTTGCGCGATTGACATTATTCGTCGTTGTGCCGCACTCAATATCGACTGTTCCATTTTGTACTAAAGGTACGCGGTTTTGCGATGTCACGGGTTGATAGTTAATGCGCAAAGTACTCATGCCTAACTTATCCTTGATATCACCCAGGATCATGCGGCAGATTTCAACATGGTACCCATCAAAACGACTATCACCAGTGGTGTATGACATAGGGATGGAGGATTCACGAACACCCATGGTGACAGCACCGGTTGATTTAATTTTATCCATTGTTTGGCTGGCAGCTTGTGCGTTAAAAGTGCCTATCAATAGACCTGCTGCAACCAAGCCTGCTTTAATTAAAGAAATGCTTTTCATGGGGTTTCTCCTGTTTTTACTTCTATTTATTCATTGATAAATAGTTACATCTGTATTTATAGCAAATTTATAGGTCTAACTTGCTTAAAAAAGCCTATATTTGGGGTTAATACCCAGATAAATGATTAACAAATTAATGAAAAGAGAAGAAGAGAGAAAGAAGCTGGCCTGCCCAGCACGATTCGAACGTGCGACCTACGCCTTAGAAGGGCGTTGCTCTATCCAGCTGAGCTATGGGCAGTTATGTGCTGGGTATCTCTAGAACAATAAGGGAAAGTGGTCGGAGTACAAGGATTCGAACCTTGGACCCCCTGCTCCCAAAGCAGGTGCGCTACCAGGCTGCGCTACACTCCGACGGAATCGATATTCTACACCGACAGCGCCATTAGAGGCAAATCCTGTAAGATTCAGTGCATGGTTGCCTATTTTTCTAGCAAATTATCTAAGCATGTGCGAGCACTGATAGCCATAACTTTGCTCTTGATTTGCATGGTAGGTACGAACTGGTTCGGCTTTGCCCACAGCATTTCACATGGGATTGTTCAACAGCAAACCATTGATCAGGCTTCAGCAAGCGATCACGCCCCCACTTTTAGCCATAGCTCAGATGCGTGTCATCTATTTGATGCGCTCACCTTGGCTGGTTTTATACCCAATGCATATCAGCATACATCTGCAGCTCAACCCGCCTCCCTTAATCTAACTACTGCACTCGATCTTGCGTTTTCTCAAGCTGCAGTATTTGGATACCATTCTCGAGCACCCCCTACTTTCATTCTTTAAAACTCTGTGCCCGCCCTCTGCGGTTGGCAATTCTTCGTTTTAATTAATCACCAATCTCTTTGGTGAGCTCGGATGAAATATGAATTACTGGCATTACCCATTCTTGAAGTCTGCTCCTTTATTGTTAGTCATCATGCTTACTAGCAGCCATTCTTTGGCCCAAAGCGATGTTGATTCTTCTTTACAAATTAATGTAAGTGGATCACGAGATGATGGCCAAGGTTTTTTATCTCCCAGTAAATCTCTTTCCGGTGATGAACTTCAAAATAAACTGAGCGGGACGCTTGGGGCAACACTGGCTAATGAGCTAGGAGTATCGGCAACGGGTTTTGGAGCCGGCGCCTCTAGACCTGTTATTCGGGGGCTAGAAGGCGCACGTGTACAGATATTACAAAACGGTTTATCGGTGGGCGATGTCTCTAGTATTTCTGCAGATCATGCTGTTGCCAATCCGATGCAAAATACCCATCAAATTGAGATCCTGCGGGGTGCTTCTGCCTTGATGTACGGTTCAGGCTCGAGTGGTGGCTTAGTCAATGTAGTGAATGACCGCATTGTGACTTCAATGCCAGACGCATTATCAGGCGCCATCAATACCAGCTACGAAACAGTAAACCAAGGTAAGACTGGGAATATTGAGCTTGATGCACCAGCTGGACCATTGGCACTGCACGTTGACTCCAGTATTAGCAATTCAAATAACTATCAGATCCCTGGGTATGCAGAACAAGGTGGGCCAAATGCCAATTGGTCCATCAATCCTGGCAACCCAATCAATATTCCCTATAGCGGCAAACTACCCTTCTCGTATAGCAATCAAAATAGCTTGGGGCTTGGCGCATCGTATTTACATTCCGATGGCTATACCGGAATTTCTCTAGAACGCATGAATCATAACTACGGCATACCAACTTATGAAGGCGGGTTTATTCAACAGTCACAAAATCGTTATGACTTTGCGCACCAAACCAATGATCCATTTGATGGATTCTCTTCTGTAAAAATTAGCGCTGCCAATAGCAATTATCAACATACTGAATTTACAAATAATGGGCTTGCATCAACCCAATGGAACAATACTTCTTCGGAAGCACGCTTAGATTTAACGCATAAAGAAGTTCTTGGCTCAAAAGGCGTCATTGGCGCCCAAATTACTGGCTCCACATTGAATGCAGTTGATTTGACGACCAATAGTTATGCAATAGTTCCGCAAACCAAATCGAACTCTACAGCTCTATTTTGGGTTGAAGAGGGTCGATACGGTCCTTTGAAAACCAACTTGGGTGCGCGTTATAACTATGCAGCCCAAAACCCAAACTCTGCTACACAATTTCCAAGTCAAGGCGCGCAGGGGTTTACGCCCAATACGTATGGTCCTCCCACAATTCAGAATCGAGAGTTCAATTTGATGTCGTATTCTGCTGGTGGAGTATTTGATGTTGCACGTGGTTACGGTCTTGGACTTGCATACACAGTGTCGCAAAGAGCGCCTACACCACAGGAACTCTATTCTTATGGTCCACACGACTCTACTGCTACATTTGATATTGGTAACTCAAATCTTGCTACCGAAACCTCACATAACCTCGAGCTTAGCTTTCAGAAAACTTTAGGTTTAGTTCGCAGCAAAGTAAGTGTCTATCGAAATCAATTTAGCAATTACATCTATGGCTTTTATACAGGTTCTTACAGCACTGCTAATGAGAACTTCTCTGTAGTTCAGGCATCACAAGCCAATGCAAATATACGTGGCGCAGAAGGTGAACTTACCTATAACTGGAACCAAACCGGCATAGGGGGTCGCCTCTTTGGGGATATTTCGCAAGGAAGTTTTAATGCTGGAGGAAATCTCCCCTTGCAACCTGCCCCGCGCTTAGGAACTGAGCTGGCCTATCAACGTGAAGGTTGGCTTACTAGTGCCACCTACATCTATAGCTACCAACAAAATAGATTAGCTAGTTGGGAAACCGGCCCAACGCCAAGCTATATGCTCTTAAACGCCAACCTTTCCTATACAGAGCGAATAGGGAAAATTAATTGGACTGGGTATATGTCCCTGAAGAACTTATTGAATGAAGATATTCGCTACTCCACTACACCAATGGCGGTCAGACTCTACGCGCCTCAGCCAGGGAGGAGTCTCATGGTTGGTGTGAGAGCAGCGTTTTAGGGCTACTAGAAAAATCGAAGATAAATGAATCCGATGAGTCCTGATGCCAAAATGATGTAAACCGGATTAATCTTTGTTCTGAGAATCAAGAATAGCGTGACTAAGGCCAGCAACAATGTAATAGGACTAATGATGGAGGCTTTGGCAACAGCATAGACCCCGGAAGCCATTAATCCGATAGAAATTGGCTCTAGAGCATTCTGAATAGATCGGCGCCAAGGGTTTTCGCCAAAATAATTCCACAAACGCCCTGCATAAAAACAGAGCACGCTTGAGGGAATAAAAAAAGCAAGTAGTACGACTAAGGCCCCCAATAAACCCGCCACCTGAAAGCCAATGATTAAGACCATCAGCATATTGGGCCCTGGAGCAACTTGTCCAATACTATAAATATGGACAAATTGAGTATGGCCAATATCAAACTGGTGCGCCAATAGAGTTTGCATCTCAGGAAGAACAGCGGTTCCTCCACCTACAGCCAGGATGGATAGGAGCCCAAAACTAAGCGCTAGCTGAATAAGCAAATTCATATTTTTGAATTTGGCCTGTAAAGATAAATAGATATCGGCGCCATGATCAAAAGCACTAAAGGCAATGATAATTTGGCAATGCTCATCAAAGCAAAAGTGCATGCAATGATGATGAGGGATTTGAAATGCTTCCAGTGTTGGCCGCCAATGCGATAGGTAATAGCTGCCAACAATCCGCAAGCACCTGCGGCAATCCCGGTCAAAATGAGATTGGCCAATGGATGATCATTGTTATTGGTATAGGCGACACCAATAATTAATACAAATAGAGATCCAGGAATGATTAGCCCCAAAGTGGCTGCAACTGAACCCCAAAAGCCCCTAAGGTGATCGCCAGCAAGAACCGCTAAGTTGACTGAATTGAGACCTGGCATTGTTTGACTAATTGCAAGGTAACCCATGAATTCATCTGCGGTAAGCCATTGTTTCTTCTCAATCAGCAAGATTCGCTCATAAGCAATGATTCCTCCGCCAAAGCTCACCGCACCAATTATGAGAAATTGAGTGAAAAGCTCTTTTAGGGAAACTCGACCCTCTTTTAAGCAGAGGTCTTGAGAGGTCATTCTGGCTTACCGTATACCAATGCTGTTTTAGTGCTTCCAATCTCTAACCAGTCAGTCAGCTCTATCTGCAGTTTTTTGAAAAACTTATCAGCTCGTTTGTGGGCTTTCGCCTGAGCTCTATTCTCATCATTCACGCGATAGGAGAAGGCCAATTCGCCTACCATCGGATCGCCCACGCTTTTCATCCAAATGGCAATTTCACAATGGGCTTGGACTCCATCCCCAAATACCAAGTTACCTATTGGTAAGCAGGCTTCTAAAATTTTATTGGTATTACCACCAACAATACGCAAAGGCGCATCTTTATCAATTGAAAGCTTTGCAAGGCCAGGGAAGAATTGGGCAACACTTTCCAAGGACCTATCAAATAAATCATCAATAGGTACCGCATCGAGGATTGCGTTATTTGAATAAATTTGACGCTGAGATCCTAGCTCATCACCACGCAATATTTCTTCTTTAAAACGAATGCGAGATTTAATCTTCTTTTTGGGACTAGGATTAAAGCTTGATGCTTGGTCCAAATCATGGGCACGACACTTTAAGGTGACTTCAGCATAGTCATCAACCCAGACATTTTGTCTTGATTCCCTAACGCGCAAAATAATATTGTTTTGGCGAAAATCTTGACCAGGTGTGTCGTAAAAGTAAATGTTACGCAAACCAGTAGTGGCATTATCCAGATGAAAGAAGTCCACATTATTGGTTTTGCAGAACTTCAGAATTTGATCACTCAATGCGGTGATTTTGCTATGGCGATCTAAACCTTGCGGCTTAATCAGCAGCTTGAATTCTCTATTGGTAATGAGCGGATGAATCTTTTTCAAAATAACCTCTTCTATTTATTAAGAGATTATCACCATACCGGCCAAATTAGTAAACTTCAGGTACGTACATCTCAGGTGGAACAGGGCCACGCAAATAATCCGGGTTATGTACTCGTTCTGGAAGGCTGATCACAGGATGATCAATTTCCTGGTACGGAATTTGATTTAAAAGGTGGGTGATGCAATTGAGGCGAGCCTTTTTCTTGTCGTTAGCAGCCACTACCCACCATGGCGCCTCAGGAATATGAGTGCGCTCTAGCATTGTTTCTTTCGCCTTGGTATAGGCTTCCCACATACGACGGGCCTCTAAGTCCATAGGACTTAATTTCCATTGTTTTAATGGATCATGAATACGCATCATGAAGCGGTTGTACTGCTCATCATCGGAGATTGAGAACCAATACTTGATGAGAATCACTCCTGAGCGAATCATCATGCGCTCTAAATCTGGAACTGTTCTGAGAAATTCCTCATACTCATCATCAGTACAAAACCCCATGACTTTTTCAACACCAGCACGGTTGTACCAACTACGGTCAAACAACACAATTTCACCGCCAGCAGGTAAATGTGAGATGTAGCGTTGGAAGTACCATTGGGTTTTTTCACGTTCGTTTGGTGCAGGTAATGCAACAACTTTACATACCCGCGGATTCAATCGTTGAGTAATACGCTTAATCGCGCCACCCTTACCCGCTGAATCACGACCTTCAAAAAGAACCGCAACCTTGACCTTATTAGCCACTACCCAGTCTTGGAGCTTTACTAATTCACCCTGAAGTCTAAAGAGCTCTTTAAAGTACACATTACGCGGAACCTGAGAGCCAGCATCACCATCTAGCGAAAGGCGATCATCGTCGAGCTCCATTTCGAGCTCTTCATCCATGCTGTCAAGTATTTCTTCTTGAGCGCGCTGATACCACTCCGCCATCTCTTTATGCTTAGAGGTCATAGGTTTTCCACTGATATTTCTCTTAGTTTACGCCCGAACTGATGACACTTTCGTTACAAGCTATAGGCTATTGGTTTTCGCTAAATATTGGCTAATCTGCTCGTAGCTATGAAGTGCTAGCCACTTCCGATCGGATGGCTGCTCAGGCGCTGATCCTGCAGGAGGAAAGAAGGTCAATTCAACCTCTAAATTACGGTTTTTAAGCATATTGCTTATAGACTCCAGAAGGCCCATATCTCCGATAAATGCAGCTACATCAGACCGTAAGCCGGTTGCTCTCGATATATAACGTATTGCCAGGGTATAGACCGGAACCTTTGCAATGACAGCCGCTTCAAATAAATTAGGCTTAAAGGGACGTACGGATTCCCCATTGGTTGAGGTGCCTTCTGGAAAGATGCAAATAGAATCTAACTTAAGCGCCCCACTCATCTCCCCCACAACAAAATGAGCATGCCTAGAACTATCCCTCTTAATAAAGACAGTTCCAAGTTGTTTTGCCATCCATCCAAAAATAGGCCATTTCTCTACCTCTGACTTAGCCACAAAACGAATCGGTTGGAATGCATTGATAGCGTGAATATCCATCCAGGAGATGTGATTTGAAGAAAGTAGATAGGAATTTAGCGGAAGAATATGTGCATTCTTTACTGACAGATGAATTCCAAAAATGGTCAATAAGCGCACGGACCACTGTTGAATGTGACGATGCTTTGTCATAGTAGTGGCAAATGGGAATACAACAATCAGGGTTGCCACGCCACAAAGAACATGAATCCATATTGCTGCCCACAGAAAAAAGCGGGTAATAAATGGAGTTTGGGTTTGGTTGGATGAGTCTTTATTCATATTTGATATCAATATAATGCAACATCCATATTTTAATGACCGTCATGAAACTGACTTAAAAATGTCATGATGCTTTCATACTGTATTGGCTTAATACAGTCTCATGATGCATTACAGAGCCATCTGGATTTCAGACGTACACCTAGGAACATCAGGGTGTCAGGCAAACTACCTCCTCGATTTCCTCAAACATAATGAAGCCGATAAGTTTTACCTTGTTGGTGACATCATTGATGGTTGGCGTCTAAAGAAATCATTCTACTGGCCGCAAGCGCATAACGACGTAGTTCAAAAGCTCTTGCGTAAGGCTCGTAAAGGTGCTGAAGTAATCTACGTTCCAGGAAACCATGATGAAAGTGCCCGTCAATTCTTCGGTCTCTCTTTTGGTGATGTCAAAGTAGTCGAAGAAGTGATTCACACTACATTAGATGGCAAGAAACTCTGGGTTACCCACGGAGATCTTTTTGACGGAGTAATGCAATACGCAAAATGGTTGGCATATGTAGGGGACACGCTTTACTCCTTCATCCTGTATATCAATCGATATTTCAATATGCTGCGGGTCAAAATGGGCCTTCAGTACTGGTCTCTCTCTCAATATCTCAAGCATCAAGTTAAAAACGCAGTGAGTTATATCGCTGACTTTGAACACATCATGGCTAGGGAAGCACGCCTTCGTGGTTGTGACGGCGTGGTCTGTGGCCATATTCATAAAGCTGAAATACGTGAAATTGACGGTTTACTGTATTGCAATGATGGTGATTGGGTAGAAAGCTTGACTGCTCTCGTTGAAACCCATACAGGCGAACTCAAAATTGTTCATTGGCCGCACATCCTTGGTGAGCCTATTGAAACTCCTGAAGTAACTTTCCAACCTGCTGTTGAATCACTCCTAAAAGAGGCTGTGTTATGAAAATTATGATCATTACCGACGCATGGGACCCACAAGTCAATGGTGTGGTGCGTACATTGAAGCAAACCCGTGCGGAACTGACAGCAATGGGACATCAAGTTGAAATGATTACACCACAAGGGTTTAAGTCAATCCCATGTCCTACCTACCCAGATATTGCTCTTTCACTATTTCCGGGAAAAGAAGTAGCTCGCCGTATTAAGGAATTTGCTCCAGATGCGATGCATATAGCAACAGAAGGACCTTTAGGGCTTTCCGCAAGAGCCTATGCGGTTAAAAACGATTTACCCTTTTCTACCGCGTATCACACTCGCTTCCCTGAATACGTTAAAGCTAGAACTGGTATTCCACTTGCCATTACTTATGCCTTTATTCGTTGGTTTCATGGTCCTTCAATGGCCGTTATGGCGCCTACGATTGTGGTTAAAGATGATCTTGAGAAATATGGCCTAAACAATGTAGTGCTGTGGTCGCGTGGTGTTGATTTGGATATCTTTAAGATGCAAGAATCCAAAGCACTAAATACTGCTCACCCCATCTTCTTGTATGTTGGCCGCGTTGCTGTTGAAAAGAATATCAATGCCTTTTTAGAGATTGACTTACCAGGCTCAAAATGGGTGGTAGGAGACGGTCCAGCTATGGCTGGCATTAAAGAAAAATACCCAGATATCAACTATCTAGGCGTATTACAGCAACATGAGCTCGCCAAGGTATATGCAGCAGCAGATGTGTTTGTATTTCCTAGCAAAACGGATACCTTTGGCTTGGTATTGCTTGAGGCAATGGCCTGTGGCACACCGGTAGCCGCCTATCCTGTTACTGGACCGATTGATGTGTTGGGAAGCTCTAAAGCTGGCGCTATGAATGAAGATCTTCGTGTCGCTTGTATTGAGGCTCTCAAGATACCTCGTGAAGTAGCCCGTGCCCATGCAGAAAAGTTCTCTTGGAGAGCCGCTTCTGAAGAGTTTGCCAGACATCTCAAGCCCGTTCCTACCCCCGATGTACATGTCACCGCAATTGCATAAGAAGGGTTAGCTTTGTCTTCTCCATATCACATCGATCAAAATCCGCACAAAGGTAATCGCGGTCTTGCTCGTGCATGGCACGCTGCCAAGAACTCTTGGTGCGGATTGGTTTATGCATTTCAGGAAGAAAGTGCTTTTAGACAAGAGCTCACATTATTTGTACTACTTACGCCTGTAGCCTTTCTATTACCCATTAGCCATCTTGAAAAGGCGCTTTTAATTAGCTCCCTAATTATGGTGCTGGTTGTTGAGTTACTCAATTCTAGTGTTGAGGCCGCTATCGATCGTATCTCGTTTGAGCATCACGATCTTTCCAAAAGGGCCAAGGATTTTGGCTCTGCTGCTGTCATGCTTGCCCTGTTTATTGCTGTTTTGATGTGGTCTGCAGTCTGCATTCCGCTTGTCTTGAAGCCGTAATAAATGGACTCTACGATTACAAAAACATTGCACAAGGCTAACTATGTCTGATATTCCAAACCCAATTGGCGCCTTTGAATTCTTTGCTCCCAAAAAGAAGAAGGATCCGAGCGCTTCGAAACTGAACCCTATTAAGAAGCTTTCAAAGAAATTGGCTAAAAAGCTTTTTGGTAAGAAATTTGCTACAAAAACCCGCAAACAGTTAGTAGAGTCTGTTGAAGTAGCGGTTGTCCCACAGGCGACAAAAGCAAAAAGGCCTGCCTTCAATATTGAGTGGGCCACTAGCCCTAGCGAAGTTAAAGAAGCTCAACGTTTACGCTATAAAGTCTTTGCAGAAGAGATGGGTGCAAATCTCTCTCAAAATGCTGAAGGTCTAGATATTGATGATTTTGATGCTTATTGCGATCACCTTTTGATTCGTGATCAAGATACCTTAAAGGTTGTCGGCACTTATCGTGTTCTACCTCCGCATAAAGCACAAGAAATTGGACGTTTGTATTCAGACTCTGAATTCGACCTTACCCGCCTTAATCACTTGCGCCCTAAGTTAGTAGAGCTCGGTAGATCATGTGTTCACCAAGACTATCGCTCTGGTGCTG
Source organism: Polynucleobacter sp. TSB-Sco08W16 (assembly GCF_018687455.1). NCBI lineage: Bacteria > Pseudomonadati > Pseudomonadota > Betaproteobacteria > Burkholderiales > Burkholderiaceae > Polynucleobacter > Polynucleobacter sp. TSB-Sco08W16. The sequence continues at coordinate 890,891 of NZ_CP061291.1, read as the reverse complement.
TCATTATGGCTTTGTGGAGTGGCCTGGCTCAATACATGCTCAAGAATGGCTATGAAATCATGCTCGGTTGCGCAAGTATTCCAATGGCTGATGGTGGCCACTTTGCAGCAAGTCTCTATAACTCATTGGGGAATGATCAAATGGCTCCAACGGAGTTTCATGCATTCCCTCGCCTACCCTTGCCATTAGATAAACTGAATGGCGGCCTTGATGTAGACGCACCTCCGTTGATTAAAGGTTATTTGAAGTTAGGTGCAAAAATTTGTAGCGCTCCTGCATGGGATCCAGATTTCAACACCGCAGACCTGCTCACCATGTTGCGCTTATCTGATATCAACCCACGTTACGCAAAGCATTTCCTGGGGATGTAAATTCTAGCTAGATCATCAAACAAATAAAAAGCCGCTTGAATTCAAGCGGCTTTTTTAGTTCAGTGATGGCGACTTACTTCAGACTTACCTGATAGGAGCGCCCTACGCGATCCCATTCTGCAGCTTCTTTTAGGAGGCTAAATTCTGTGAGCGGATGTTCAGCTGCCCACTCCTTGGAAAGGCTCACAAGATAGGAGCCGGCATGCTCCGAAACCTTGACCTTTGGAAGGCTTGTGTCATTTCGCCCCCTACAGAGAACCTGGGCAAGTCGAAGGCAAAAGAGCATACGCCAGTCTTCGAAGCTATGGTTATTGGCTAATTTTCCCAACTTACCAGCATGCCCTATCAATAAAGCAGCCAGCCTTGCCTGATCATTTTTTGAGAAACCCGGCATGTCTGCATTGCCAGCAATATAGGCCGAATGCTTATGGTATCCATTATGTGAAATGGAGAGACCAATTTCATGTAAATTAGCCGCCCACTGTAAGAGCGCTACATTATCCGCTCTATTTTCTGCTTCTGGCTTGGGTAGTTGCTGCAAAAAATCAGCGGCTAATTTGCCAACTCTATCTGCCTGTTCTCGATCAACAGAATACCGCTGCATAAATTGCTCAACCGTCACATAACGCATATCGTGATGTTGAGAACGTCCTAGCAGGTCGTATAAAACACCACTACGCAAGGCTGCATCCGTTACTTCCATTTCTTCAATGCCAAGCTCATCAAATACTGCCAACATAATGGCTAAACCACCAGGCCATACAGAGCGCCTATCGTCTTTCAGACCAATCAATTCAACTTGACTGACGTGCTCGTATTTCAATAAATGTTTTTTTAGGGCTCTCAAACCATCACGCGTAATTAAGCCGCTAGTAGCATTTACGCGACCCATGGTAAGCCCGTCACCCTGGCCATTAAAATCATTAGCAGCAATTAAGTCAGCTAGAGCTCTAGCTGTACCAGATGAGCCAATAGCCTGCTTCCAGCCGCTTTTGAGATATGCGCCAGCGATCACCTGAATCTCACGTCTTGCTGCTAGCTCAGCCTCTTTAAAAGCATGGGCATCAATATTCCCTTTGGGGAAGAATCGCATGCTGTGGGAGACACACCCAATATAGAGACTCTCCATGAGCTTAGGCTCATACCCTTTGCCGATGATGAATTCAGTAGAACCACCACCAATATCCACAACCAAGCGGTTGCCTTGAACGGCCTGAACTTCGTGTGCTGCGCCAATATAAATGAGACGTGCTTCTTCTACCCCTGCAATCACATCAATTGGAAATCCCAAAGCCTGTTGAGCATCATCTACAAACTGCTGAGCATTCTTAGCAACTCGTAGAGTATTGGTGGCAACAGCACGTACATTTGATGGATCAAATCCTCTTATACGTTCACCAAAACGCCTTATCGCAGTAAGTCCGCGCTGATAGGCGTCATTACCCAATAATTTATTGTCAGTTAGACCGGCAGCTAAACGAACGGACTCACGTAATGTGTCAATGGGACGTAATTGCGTGCCAGAAGGCGTATTTACAGCCTGAGCAACAAGCATCCGAAAGCTATTGGATCCCAAATCTACGGCAGCAACTAAGTTTTCCGAATGAGATGAAAGATCTACGGGATTGCTGGCCAATATATTCCCCAAAAATGGATTGCTGTATCAATTATGTCTATTTTATGTAAAAACCATGACACATTGATGAAAAACACAGCAGCCCTTTGTGGCTGGGACTGGCAGACTAAATTAGGCCGCTAAATTTTGCTCGGAACTAGAGCAATCTCGATTACCAAAGCTGCACAAAATACAGCAATCACCTGATTTAGGCTTCAGTATTGCGCTACAAGCTTTACAACGATAAAAGTGGTGGGTTGACCCAGACTCAAGAATTAAGGTCGCTGATGCTTGGCAATGAGGGCAAGTAACAGTTGATTCTAGGTAGTTGGTATTCGAATTCACATCCGGATATTGCACTACAAATATTTCATTTATAAGTCAAAGGATGAATACTTAATCCGTGGTGCTTGGGCTCCAGAAAGCCTGATTGACAAATTCTTGATCAGCAATCTTGGCAATCAATTGATCCATCTCGTCCCCATCAACGGCAGATGCAGTTAATACAGCCTGGATTTCAACATCATCACTACCAAATTGATGAACCTCAATATCTTGAGTCTGATAACCGGCAGCCTCTAAGGTTTTGATGAACTGCTTAAGGGCATGCTTCTGAGCATGTTTAGGAGTAATAATGTAGACGGAATTGGTTACCTCTACTGAAACTGTATCCAAGGGCTGTCTATTGATAAAGCTCACCACTGGTCTAAGCAAAGTGTTGGCGGCAAGTACAAATGCGGTAGCTAAACCTGCTTCCAGTATCAGATCGGCACCAGCGCAAGCACCAACTGCACCGGACGCCCATAAGGTTGCAGCCGTATTAATTCCCCGGACATTGCCCTCTTCGCGCATGATCACGCCGGCACCTAAAAAACCAATACCTGAGACGACATAAGCCATGACATGGACAGCGCCATCATGTCCAGTTAAACGATTGCCAGCATCAACGAAAATTGCAGCACCAATAGCGACGAGGATATTAGTTCTTAATCCTGCTGTGCGTTGACGATATTGACGCTCTAAACCGATTAATCCACCGAATAGGAAGGCAGCACCAAGGCTAACGGATGTATCGATTAATGAGGCATAGTTAATGTTGTTAATGAACTCCATGACAACCCACCTATTTAGATCCCAATCCTAAGGACTCTACCATCACTTTAAATACCTCAGTGTTATCCATGAATCCCTTGAACTTTTCTGATCCAGGGCCTTGGGCGTTAAGAACGGCATCATCTGCCGTATGAACTCCGGACTCTTGATGAGAGGGTAAATTACCCCCTACATGAATCGCATCCTCTTGTAATTGAAGGTATTGTGGGTTTGCTACATACTTGCCATCCTCAGACTTAATCGCCGGAACAAAAGTACCATCCAACTTTGGATGAAGGGTCTCGTAATGATCGGGGTAATTTCCATAGAAGAAAGCGATGCGTTTGGATACATCAATCTTATTTGGATAACCCTGAATATCGGCTTTTGGATAATTTGGATACCCTGCATCCGCATAAATGCCAACCTTCTCACGAAGTGGCCCAGGTTTATCGTCATGCACCACCCCGCTGATTGAGCCGCTATGGGTATGATCAGGCGTGACAATAATCAAGGTATCCGGGTGGGTTTTAGCAAAGTCTCTAGCAATTTGCACTGCATTGCTAAGCATGATGGTATCGAACGCTGCTCGCTCCCAATCTAAGGGATGGTTGAACTTATCAATCAGAGCAGCTTCCACCATAAGGAAGAAGCCGTTAGGATTTCTAGATAAAACATCAATAGCCGATTGCGTCATCTCTGTGAGATCAGGTTGGTTAGGATATTGCTCTACCGTATTCTTTTTGAGATAAAGGCGGTCTAAAGAGCCATCCATATTGTCTGGATGAAATACGCCAAATAATTTTTTTGTATTTTTGCTCTGAGCGGCAGAAATGAGCTCTTGTTTGGTAAATGCTACTTGATAGCCATTTGACTTAAAACTTTCCACCAAATTTTTCTCATCTTTACGCTTTGAGCCTTTGGCTGACTGAGGATAAAAATAAGCAGAGCCCCCACCCAAGATAACTTCCGCACCACTAGCTAGAAGTTGGTCCGCAATGTATTGTTTATCTGCTCTACGTCTTGTATGTGAAACCATTGCCCCAGGAGTAGCATCCTCAAGCTCGGCATCAGACACAATTCCGACGGACATTTTGGTATTGCGTTTTACTAGTTCAGCTATGGTTTCAACTTTAGGATGCGAAAGATTATCACTGGCACGAGATACATAGACGCCCATGGCGTTAACCGCTGTTTTATGACCTGTTGTGTAGGCGCTCATAGAATTAGCAGAGTCTGTAATTAAAGAGTCTGACCCTGAAGTACCTATCATCGCAGTACTAGGCATATCGTCAAACGCCAATCTTCCCTGATACTTGCCCTCCTGAATTCCCTTAGATAAGACTCTGGCAGTGGTACGGTTAGCGATGGTCATGCCATCACCAATAAAGAGAATCACATTCTTTACGCGACGTGGTCCGCTTGCATATACATCCCATGACACTTGTAACTGCTCTTGTTGTGCTTTGGCTGTAACTTGATATTTTCCCGCTTTGGGTAATTGCACATCCCGAATGTAAACTGAGCTACCTTTGCCGTTTTCATTGGCAATAAATTCTGGCTTGTTCTTGGTGAAGGTATTCAGTGATGCGCCATTGAGCTCGATAATCACATCAGCTGGATTGACCACAGAATTAAATTCAACCTTAATGTCGAACTTGGAGCCAGCCAATATAGTAGCCTGATTAATTGGATAGATAGCAGCTGCTTGCAATAATCCAGCGCAAGATGCTAACAAAGCCAGCGCTAAAGCTTGGAGGTAACGAGAAATTTTCATGGGTTCATTGGGTGCAAAAATAGGGTCAAACTACAATATCTACCAAGAAGATGACATCGTCATGACGCTAAAAATGCGCCCTTAGAGAGCCGTTTTCTTTGAAGCAGTCTTTAATTTCTTACTTTTTACTGCCTTCTTGAAGAGTTCAAAATCCTGTTCATTTTGCTTTGCATAGGATCGCGCGAATGCATAAAAGGCCACAGAAAAATCATCTGACTCACCGCAATACCCTGAAATCATGGCTGCATCACCTGAGCGCGCATGACCAAGAGCTAAAGCCCAACCAAATAATCTAGCGTAGTCAGGAAAGTTTTTTAAAGAAACCCCGCCAGGGCCAACTTCCATGCCACCCTTCATATCACGTAATTGACGGAGATAAAAACCCTGGCTTCGATCAATATCAAATTGTACGGATCCGTAGTTTAAAAAGATATCAGGAGCCCCCTGCAGTAAGCGTTGACCAGCAACAACGCGCTGCCCCATATCTCGGTAAATAGATTCGCCGATATAAGGGCTCAAGACTGATTTTTGCGCTTCCTTATATTGCAAAAAGAGCGGGTCATTTTCACTATCACCCTCAAAATAGAGAACCAAGCAATTTGTACCAACACTGCCAACACCCACAACTTTGCGGGCATAGTCTTTTAAACCATAGCGCTGAAAAAGAATTTTGCGATCCGCTAGCAAGGTACTCGCATAATTTAATAAAGCCTTATCAATTAATTTCTCTAAAGGAACTCCATACGCCTTCTTTTTAAAATGCTCAATTAATGGTGGCTTATTAATGATCTTCCGATCTTTACCAACCAAGGTTGTTAATTTCTGAAGGACCTGAATGTTTCCCTGCCCCTTAGTTGCTTTAAGGGTTGCATCAATTTTCTTCTGATGTTCTTTACAAAAGTGCTTACGAATATCCTCCTCACCAATAAATTCTTGGGCGAGGTCAAGATAAGGCATTTTTGCGTATTGGTTCATGCGCTTTTGATACTCAGAACAGATTCTGTAAACCAACTTTTTACTTAAAGACTTATCTCCGCCAATACTTTCACAGGCTATTAGAGCGCTAGCGACAAGGCGCTTCAGATCCCATTCCCAGCTACCTGGCAAGGTCTCATCAAAGTCGTTGATTCCAAAAACTAAACGATGCTCAGCAGTTCCAAACAAGCCGAAGTTGGAAACATGCATATCGCCACATAACTGAACAGTAATATTCGTGCTTGGCTGGTTTGCTAAATCCTGTGCCATGATTGCTGCTCCACCCCGATAAAAGGCAAAGGGGGATTGCAACATACGTTCATATCGAATTGGTATCAGTGATTCAATCCGGGACTTTGCTTGATTTTCAAGAATGGTAATCGGATCCACTCTGTGTTTAGGAGGGGTATAAACACCCTGCTGCGCAATGCTGACGGATTTACGAAGAGCCTTACCATCGGCCATCCGCTTTTTGATGCTAGGCCGTGGATTGGCGAAGGACTCCACCGATCTCAGGGTGGCAAAGTTTGACTTCTTTGCTGTAGACATTGACTTCCTTAAGGGCGATCAGCTTTAATCTTACCCCTTTAATCAAGGAGATTGTCTATCTGAATTTAATGCGGTGATGAATTGACTGTAACTCATCCCTGATTTGAGCATGCTCTAATTTATCCATGGGCAAATCCATTAAAAGCTCAATGCGATTACGTAGGCCCATTTCCACTTGTTTAAAGGCATCAAGCATCGCTGAGTCACCCGAATCAACAGCTGCTGGGTCAGCGAACCCCCAGTGGGCACTAGCAGGATGCCCTGGCCAATATGGACACTCTTCTCCTGCCGCAGAATCACACACGGTAATAATAAAATCCATGCGAGGAGCACCCTCTTGTCCATACTCATCCCAACTCTTGCTGCGCAAAAGGTCAAGGGGATAATCTAGCTCCTTAGCAATCCTTAAGGCGATTGGGTGAACAAATCCTGCGGGTCTTGAGCCTGCTGAATAGCCGATCAACTTTCCATGGCTTAAAGTGGTTGCTAAGACTTCACCTAGAATGGATCTGGCGGAGTTTCCAGTACACAAAAAAAGAATATTGTATTTTTTATCCATAATTCAAAGTCTATTTCGATTAAACCACTTCGTCTAGTCTTAGAGAATATCGCGTATCGACTAAAAACGGATTCTTGCTCGAATCAAGCAAACTACTATGGTTCTTCGACTTTTCATCGAAACCAATAGGGGCTGGCTCAATGCTGGATTCGTTTCTCAATACGGAAGAAAGATAATCCGTTAGGGCCTTATTCATGAATTATTAGATCCTATTAATAACAATAATCCTGATCATACGTTTTGTATATGGCAGTTTTGTTAAGGCCCCTGATGAATCTAACTTCCAAGTCTATGGGAAACGTAGCGTTTAGCGTAGGCAAGCCGAGCTTCGTACCATGCCTGCCATACCAATATGAATAATTTTTTCATTGCGCCATCCTTATGGTTAAAGATTTGTTGAATGACACCCTTTTGAGGTGTAAATAAGAAATTCAAATTGATTGTGCTCGGGCATGATGTCAATGTGATGGCTTATTTATGACGAAATAAAGTGACTGATATACACTTAGTCGAGAAAAAGCTTACTTACCAAAGGAATCTAGATGACTCAATGGGATCTGTACGGGACTATTGCCCTGAGGCTGGGTTTAGCCCTTCTTGTTGGGGCCATATTAGGCTTAAACCGCTGGTTACATCACAAATCGGCCGGAATACGAACCCACGCTTTGGTCTCGATTGGTTCCGCTACCGCAGTTTTACTCATCTCAGACTTTGTGCGGGATGATGCGCAATCAGTAAGCCGTGTCCTGCAAGGCTTAATTACCGGTCTTGGGTTTTTGGGTGCAGGTGTAATTATTCGCGAGCAACGATCCCAAAAGATCTTCGGTCTAACTACGGCTGCGAGTATTTGGTCTTGCGCCTTAATAGGCGCCGCTTTTGGGGCAGGTCAATTTGCATTGGGAGGACTTAGTCTTGGGGCTATATTGCTGACCCTAATTATTGGAGGCCCTCTAGAGAAGCTGGTTGCCAGCTGTACTGGGGTCAAAAGGACCTCGGAGGTATCTGGGGAGCCTGAATAAACCCACTTTAAGGCTCTAAAAAGCCACTTTTGTCATATTAGTTTGCTAGGATTGCGTCTAACTTAATAAATGGGTTGAATCAAGATGAGCAAATATCAATATGAAGATGCCGTAAAACAGCTGCAAGAATCAGGCAGTATTGGGCTTGTTGATCTTAAAAATCTACCCCACGAGGATCTCGTAGAGCTATTTGAAGAAATTAAAGTCTGGTGTCTCTACGCCAGCGGCAAAACCGAGAAGCTGCCTAAAGAATCCAAAAAGAAGAAAAAGAAGAAAAAGGAATAAGGGTCAGGCCTCAACCCTGTCTTTTGGGAAGCGTAGCAAAAATTTGCTCCCCCTTCCTGGAGTGCTTTCTATCACCAATTGAGCCTGATGTCTGCTAGCAATATGCTTCACAATTGCCAAGCCCAATCCTGTTCCACCCGTATCCCTTGATCGACTTCTATCCACTCGATAGAAACGCTCCGTCAACCTCGACAAATGTTCTGATGCAATTCCGGGGCCGGTATCGGTAACGGAGAACTCGCCTTGCCCCAAGACATTTACATCCCAAGAAACCTGAATTGACCCAGCATCAGGGGTGTAGCGGATCGCATTGGAGACCAAATTACTAAATGCTGAGAGAACCTCACGTTCATCACCAAGAATATTCAAAGGCGATTGAACATCAAACTTAAACGTATGCTTTCCACTAGAAAGAGCTTCTGCATCATTTTTCAGAAGAGCCATGAGGGTTTCAACCTTAATGACTGTGTTTGTGGCTGGTAATGCGTTGGACTCTAGATTGGCTAAGGTGAGCAAATCTTCAACTAAGCTCTTCATTCTCTGGGCCTGAGACATCATCATGTCAAAGTATTGATCTTGTTGATCCTTTTTCAGGTCAAGAGACTGAACTGTTTCTAAAAAGCCCATTAATACGGTAATTGGTGTACGCATTTCATGGGATACATTGGCCACGAAATCGCGACGCATTGCATCTGCTTTTTGTAAATCTGTGACATCTTGTATTAGCAAAAGATGTCTATTCTGACCAAATGGAAATGCTTGTAACATCAAGCTCAAATTACCATCTGGGCCCATACGCTCAAGCAACAAGGGCTCTTCAAATAAGCGTTTATGAAGATACTGAATAAATTCTGGGCGCCTTATTAAGAAATTGATACGTTGCATTACATCACGCTTAAATATCAATCCAAAGAAGCGCTCTGCGATGCTATTGCACCACTCAATTTGATCGCTTTCATCCAGCATGACAATTCCATTTGGAGAGGCTTGAAATGCCTCAATAAAATGATCATGCTGTTGTTCAATGCTGCGAATGCGTTGCTTTAGATTTCTGACAAGGCGCTGTAAGCGAAAAAATACCTCCTCCCAAAACCCGCTCGGCAGAGGCATATTTTCAACGGTATCAGCAAGGATATATTTACGAAGCCTAGCTAAGTTAATGTAAGCATAGACCAGGGGAATAGCGAGAACGAAGATTCCTGCTGCAATAGCCCACTGAGATCCCCAAAGGGACAAGACCGAAAACGCCGCTATAAATGCAACGGAGATGATGGTAAAAAAACGGCTTAGTGCAGAGAACATGATGCAATATTAGAACATCTCCACCATTCCCTGGAGGAAATGCTACGAAACGTCAAATATAGACTTAGGTCTCTGTAGGAGTTTTGGTAACGCGGTAGCCGCTACCACGTACTGTCTCAATATAACGATCACAATCAAAAGGAGCCAAAGCAGCTCTTAAGCGCTTGATGTGAACGTCCACAGTTCTCTCTTCAATGTAGACCTCGTTACCCCAAACCTTATCCAATAGACTACTACGAGAATGGACGCGCTCAGGGTTGGCCATAAAGAACTGTAACAATCTAAATTCAGTTGGGCCAAGAGCAATCGATTTTGGCTCGAGATTAGGCCATGTAGCTAAGACTCGATGTGAGCTTGGATCCAGCTTTAAGGGACCAACTGTTAGAAGGCCGGTATCTTCAATAGGCGCCAGCCTACGTAAAATCGCCCTGACCCTAGCAACTAGTTCCTTTGGTGAAAAAGGCTTAGTCACATAATCGTCTGCACCTGAATCAAGCCCCAGAACCTTATCGGATTCCTCGCTCTTTGCAGTGAGCATCAAAATAGGCAATGTCTTGGTGCGCTCATTTTGACGAAGCTCTTTTGCAAATTGAACACCTGATTTACCAGGTAACATCCAATCGAGGATAACTAGATTAGGCAACTGATCTTTCATCATCGTTAATGCAAGATCAGTTTGCATCGCCTTTTCTACTTCAAAGCCAGCGTGGGATAGGTTAATCGCAATCAATTCTGCAATTGATGGCTCATCCTCAACTATGAGTATGCGGTGAGTCATTTTGAAATGCCCTATTTATTCTCTATTAGCTTCGCGGACTAAATCTTCGTGCGGGATATGACGAACATCAGACCCCTTCGCAATGTAAATGACGAACTCAGCAATATTTTTTGCGTGATCACCAATACGTTCAATCGCTTTTGCAATAGTTAACATATCCAGACCCGTACTAATCATATGCGGATCTTCAGACATATAGGTGATGAGCTTACGAACAAAGCCTCTAAATTCCTCATCAATCTGACGATCTTCTTCAACAACCTCAGCAGCTGCAATCGTATCCAACCGGGCAAAGGCATCTAGGCTGCGACGCAGCAATGAAATCGCCATTTGACCCGACAAACGGATTTCAGCCACATTAATATTGTGTGGCATGCCAGCTTCAATCAAACGTTTAGTGCGCTTAGCTACACGCTCAGCTTCATCTCCAGCACGTTCTAAATTGGTAATCGCCTTAGAAACTGCCATCACGAGACGAAGGTCACGAGCAGTAGGTTGACGACGTGCAATCAATTCTGTGCAGGCTAAGTCAATCTGAATCTCAAGATCATTAACCGATTTTTCATTCTCTATCACAACATTGCAGGTTTCGATATCCATCTGTGTGAAAGCACGCATTGCAGTGGCAATCTGTGACTCTACAAGACCGCCCATTTCGAGCAAGCGACTAGAAAGGGAGTTAAGATCCGCATCAAATTGCGAGGATAAGTGTTTATCTGGCATGTAATTCTCCATTTAACCGAAACGACCGGTAATGTAATCTTCTGTTTCTTTACGCTTAGGCTTAATAAATATTTCGTCGGTTTTTCCGTACTCAATCAAGCTACCCAAATACATATAAGCCGTATAGTCCGAAACACGAGCTGCTTGCTGCATATTATGAGTCACGATTGCAATCGTATAGTCATTTTTGAGTTCATGAATCAATTCCTCTACTTTGCCGGTAGAAATAGGATCCAAAGCAGATGTAGGTTCATCCAACAAGATCACGGATGGCTTTACTGCCACTCCACGAGCAATACAAAGGCGTTGTTGCTGTCCTCCAGAGAGGGATAGACCACTCTGGTTTAGCTTATCTTTTACCTCATTCCACAAGGCTGCTTTATTCAAGGCCCACTCAACACGTTCATCCATTTCGGAACGAGAGAGCTTTTCATATAAACGCACACCAAAAGCAATGTTCTCGTAAATTGACATTGGAAATGGGGTTGGCTTCTGAAAAACCATACCAATACGTGAGCGCAGCAAGTTTAAATCTTGTCCTTGCTCGAGGATGTTTTGGCCATAGAAATTAATCTCGCCCTCAGCACGCTGTCCTGGATAGAGGTCATACATGCGATTTAAGGTTCTTAGTAAGGTCGACTTACCGCAACCTGAAGGTCCAATAAAGGCAGTGACCTTGCCTTGCTCAATATCTAAATTGATATTCTTTAAGCCCTGAAATGCACCGTAATAAAAATTAAGATCGCGCACTTCAATGGCATTGACTGCCGACTTCTGCGGCTCTTGATTTGCTGTATCCACTCTACCCCCTTGACTATCAATCTGATTTAAGTCAAACATTGTTTTCATATTAGTCATCATGCCTGCACCTTATCTCGGAATACCACTCGAGCAAGGATATTCAATCCAAGTACTGCAAAGGTAATCAATAAAGCGCCGCCCCAAGCAAGGTCAACCCAGTTATCGTATGGACTCATTGCAAACTGGAAAATGACAACCGGTAAATTCGCCATCGGCGCATTCATATTGGTTGAAAAGAACTGATTATTTAGTGCGGTAAATAACAAAGGCGCTGTCTCGCCACTTACACGGGCAAGTGCTAACAAAATACCTGTCATCACACCACTCTGTGCTGCACGAAGCGTGATCATGAAAGCCACTTTCCATTTTGGAGTGCCTAAGGCATAAGCAGCCTCACGCAAACTTCCAGGAACCAATCTGAGCATATTCTCCGTTGTTCTCACAACTACTGGGATAGCAATCAAAGCCAGAGCGATCGTGCCAGCCCAACCAGAAAAATGTCTTACCTGCGCGACTACAAATGCATAGACAAACAAACCAATCACAATAGATGGGGCTGACAACATAATGTCTGTTACAAATCGAGTAATAGCAGCAACCTTACTTCTATCGCCATATTCAGATAGATAAAGACCAGACAACACACCAATAGGGGTGCTGATTAAGGTACAGCAGCCAATTAGCATCAAGCTACCCACTATGGCATTAGCAAGACCGCCGCCATCCGATCCAGGCGCCGGAGTACTGTGAGTAAAGAGATCCAAGCTTATAGAGGAAAAACCCTTGATGACTAGAACACTCAGAATCCAGAGTAAGAAAATCATTCCCAGTGCCATAGCACACATGGAAAGAGTCAAGCCGATCTTGTTAGCACGCTTGCGGCGGGCAAAAACATCAGGATTAATGTTACTGGTACCGTTCATGATTTCAAGCCTTGCTTCTTCTCCATATTGTTTAGCATCCATTTAGCGCATGCGAGAACAATAAAGGTAATAATAAAAAGAGTTAAGCCAAGAGCAAATAGAGAAGATAAATGGTTGCCAGCCTCTGCTTCACCAAATTCGTTAGCCAAAGTTGAGGCTATAGATGTGCCGGGGGCAAATAAAGAGGCTGATAAACGATGGGCATTGCCAATCACAAAGGTAACGGCCATGGTTTCACCAAGCGCTCTACCAAGTCCAAGCATTACGCCTCCAATAACTCCTGCCTTGGTATAAGGCAGCACTACATTCTTCACTACTTCCCAGGTTGTGCATCTGATACCATATGCGGACTCTTTGAGGACCGGGGGAACAATAGCAAAAACGTCGCGCATGACTGATGCAATAAATGGAAGAATCATCATGGCAAGAATTAGGCCTGCACACAATACACCTACACCGTTAAAGGCGCCAGAAAACAATATTCCAAATCCCGGTATTTTTCCTAAGCTAGCTGCAAGTGCTGGCTCAACATATTCTGCAAATAGTGGCGCAAAAATAAATAGGCCAAACATGCCATAGATGATTGATGGAACTGCAGCAAGTAATTCGACAGCAGTTCCTAGAGGGCGTCGCAAAGAACCTGGGCACAGTTCAGTAAGAAATACTGCGATTCCAAAGCTTAAAGGAACGGCAATCAATAAAGCAATAATTGAAGTAACAAGAGTTCCGTAGATAGCAATCAAGCCACCAAACTCACCATTCACAATATCCCATTCTTGGGTAAAAAAGAAGCCGACACCAAAAGTACTCAATGCAGGCCATGCATTAATAAATAAAGAAATAATGATGCCAAGTAATGCAAATAAAACAATTAATGAAAAGAATTGCGTTACAGCCTGAAATAAAAAATCCTGTACCCGCTGTATGCGAGCAACTTTAATAGCTCTGGGATTACTTAGATCGGAAGGGTTTTGAAAAGTCATTGTTATTTCAGTCTAGGTAAATAAAAGAAAAAATAGCCCTAAGCAATCTTAGGGCCAATTTTCTGAATATTTATTTGATTACTTCGTTTGAACTTGTGACCAAACACTTTTACGGATATAGCTTGTTGTTGCATCCGGCATTGGCACATAGTCTAAATCTGATGCCATTTGCTTACCATTAACAAATCCATAATCGAAGAACTTCAGAACTTCTGCTGCATTGGCTTTGTTTTCAGGTTTTTTGTATACAACCACAAAAGTTGCTCCAGTGATCGGCCATGCGGCTGCACCAGGTGCGTTTGTGATAAAGGTATTCATACCTGGAAATTTAGACCAATCTGTGCCAGCAGATGCCGCCGCAAATGATGCACCAGTAGGCTCTACAAATTTGTCGCTAGAGTTTCTCATTTGGGTATAGCTAAGGTTATTCTTCTTTGCATATGCATACTCAACATAGCCGATTGAGTTCTTAACACGGCTAACGTTGGCGGCTACGCCTTCATTACCCTTACCGCTGACGGTAGATGCAGCAGGCCACTTAACCGAAGCGCCAAATCCTACTGTGTCTTTAAAGTTCTTGTTCACTTTAGAGAGGTAGTTGGTAAAAATAGCTGTTGTACCAGAGCCATCCGCACGAGTGACAACAGTAATGTCACCTGCAGGGATCTTTAAACCTGGGTTCATCAAAGCAATGCGCTTGTCACCCCAGTTAGTTACCTGGCCAATAAAAATATCAGAAAGCAAGTCACCAGAAAGTTTTAACTCACCTGGCTTAACACCTTCAATGTTCACTACTGGAACAACACCACCAATGATTGCCGGAAATTGCACCATGCCACCAGCTTCTAAATCTTCAAAGCTCATTGGCGCATCGGTAGCACCAAAATCTACAGTCTTTGCTTTAATTTGTTTAATACCACCACCAGAGCCAATTGACTGATAGTTCAAGCTATTGCCAGTCTTTGTCTTGTAAGCTTCCGCCCATTTAGCAAGAACTGGGTAAATAAAAGAAGAGCCTGCGCCAGTCATTTCAGCCGCAAAAGCAGTTGTACTAAGTGAGGCCACAACCGCGCCAGCAACTAGAGCTTTTTTAAATACTGTATTCATTTAAGGAGTCCTCATGAGTAGTGAATTTGATGCAATATGAGGACGATACGATTTGACTATGACGCTTTTATGACATGTATGTCATAATTAATTTTATTTATATAAATCAATAACTTAAGGAAACAGAAAAATCCTAATTAAGCCGTTGGAATTAAGTCAGCAATACTCTTAGCTGCCCTCATAGCTAGGTCTGCATCTTTGGTTTCTACCATTACCCGCAACAACGGTTCAGTGCCAGATGCACGAATAAGCACCCTTCCAATGGCTTGGAGATCATTCTCTACTTTGGCGATTTGATTACTGAGTATTTGGTCGGACTTCCAGTCATATCCTTGCTTGAATTTCACATTCAAGAGCACTTGGGGGAAGATTTTGACCGATTCTAATAATTGGGCAAGGCTCTTGTTTTGCTTACGCATGGCTGCCAGAACTTGTAGTGCCGCTATTGTGCCATCTCCAGTTGAATGCTCATCTAGGCAAAGCAAGTGGCCCGATCCCTCACCACCAAGTAACCACCCTTTTTCTTTTAATAGCTCAAGTACATAGCGATCACCCACCTGAGAGCGCTCAAAAGAAATACCTAAGCCTTTTATAGCATTCTCTACTGCCAAGTTTGTCATTAAAGTGCCAACCACCCCACCTAAGTCATGACCACGCTCTAAGCGATCTTTTGCAAGTACATAGAGCAACTCATCACCATTAAATAAGCGCCCTGTGCCATCGACCATTTGGAGGCGATCTGCATCACCATCCAAAGCAATGCCAATATCAGCGTTAAGCTCTTTGACCTTAGCAATCAATGCTGCTGGTGCAGTAGCACCGCATCCATCATTAATATTTCGTCCATCTGGGTTAACACCAATGGAAATGACATCTGCGCCAAGCTCATGAAACACATGAGGGGCAGTGTGGTAAGCCGCCCCATTAGCGCAGTCAACCACCAGTTTGATTCCTTTGAGATTTAAGTCTCCGGGAAAAGTCGATTTACAAAATTCTATATACCGTCCTGCCGCATCATCCAAACGGAAGGCCTTGCCCAGTTCTTTCGAATTGACGCACCCCATCGGCTTGTCGAGTTCAGCTTCAATAGCTAACTCAAAATCATCAGATAACTTATCTCCATTAGCGGAGAAAAATTTAATGCCATTGTCTTGGTACGGATTGTGCGATGCCGAAATCACTATGCCAGCAGTTAAACGTAATGCCTTAGTAAGATAAGCAACCCCTGGAGTGGGGATTGGACCGCACAACATGACATCTACACCTGCCGCCGCAAATCCCGCCTCTAAAGCAGCCTCCAAAAGGTACCCTGAAACGCGCGTATCTTTTCCAATCAATATTTTGCAGCGCTCGCCTGGCTTTACATCCCGACTCAATACTTTGCCGGCAGCGTAACCCAAGCGTGTCATAAATTCCGGAACTATCGGGAATTGACCCACTTCACCGCGAATGCCATCGGTACCAAAGTATTGTTTTTTCATGAATGTCATTATAAAACTTAGAAATAGGGCTTTTAGCATCCAAGTCTAAGTATTTACTGCCTCCCAAAGCTTTAAGGCATCAATAGTCTCTGGTACATCATGCACCCTCACAATCATGGCGCCACGATCTGCTGCCATGATTGCAGCGGCAACACTTGGAGCGACACGTTCATTGGTGTCTTTGCCAGTAATTTTGCCAATCATTGACTTACGAGATATCCCGGCCAATACAGGGAAAGCTAATTCAGAGAAACTGTGAAAGTGTCTGAGCATATTCAGGTTGTGTTCGAGACTCTTACCAAAACCAAAGCCAGGATCAATTGCAATTCGATCATGTTCAATGCCTTGAGCAATAAGGAGATCGGCGCGCTCTTTTAGAAACTGCTTCACTTCAGCAATCACATCTTGGTATTCTGGATTAAATTGCATTGTGACAGGGTCACGCTGCATATGCATTAATACAACGCCGCAGTTAATATTCTCCAGGACTGCGTTCACGGCACCCTCTTGTCTGAGCGCCCAAATATCGTTTACACAATCTACGCCTGCCATGAGCGCTTGGCGCATGGTTTCTGCCTTATAGGTATCGATCGATAGCGGTACTCCACAATCCTTTAATCCCTCAATCACTGGCAGTACACGATCAAGCTCTTCTTGTAGTGAAACAGGTTCTGCTCCAGGCCTTGTAGACTCTCCGCCGATGTCGATCAGATCAACACCATTTGCAATCATGTGCTCTGCTTGGGTAATAGCATCCTTTGCCACTTGAAATTGGCCACCATCTGAAAAGGAATCAGGAGTAGCGTTCAAAATGCCCATGACAATTGGGCGCTTACGTTTGCTAAAGTCAAAAAGAAAACGCCCACAACGCCAAGTTGTGGGCATCTCTTGAATCTCTGTCTTAATCATCCAGACGGAGTCCGTTGGTTTTAAGCCGTTGCTGGAGCACTACCAGCCGCTGGACCAGGAGTACCAGCGGAGTTACCAAACTGCGTAGCTGGAGGTGGTGCTGGCGGACGTGGTGATCGACCTTCCATGATGTCGGTAATTTGCTCAGCATCAATAGTTTCCCATTCAAGCAAGGCAGCAACCATCGCCTCTACCTTGTCACGATTTTGCTCCAAGATTGATCTTGCTAATGCATATTGACTATCAATCAAAGTGCGAATCTCTGCATCGACCTTTTGCTGAGTAAGCTCTGAGACAGTCTTGGTGCTGTTACGACCAAAAATACTTTCAGATTCAGTATCAACATAAACCATTGTGCCCAGACTATCGCTCATGCCATAACGAGTAACCATGTCACGCGCCATCTTAGTAGCACGTTCAAAATCATTGGAAGCGCCAGTACTCATGGAGTGCAAAAACACCTCTTCAGCAGCACGACCACCAAATAGAATTGCCAACTCTTCCAACATGCGATCTTTATAAAGATTGACACGATCAAATTCCGGAAGCTGCCAAGTAACGCCTAATGCCATACCGCGCGGCATGATGGTTACTTTGTGAACAGGATCGGCTTTAGGTAGAACCTTAGCTACAACAGCATGGCCAGACTCGTGATACGCCGTATTACGACGCTCTTCTTCGCGCATAACAGCAGACTTACGCTCAGGACCCATGTAGATCTTATCTTTAGCGTCTTCGAAGTCTTTCATGTCAACTGAGCGCTTATTACGGCGTGCGGCAAATAAAGCTGCTTCATTAACTAAGTTCGCTAAATCAGCTCCTGAGAATCCAGGTGTACCGCGTGCCAATACGGCAGCATTCACGTCTGGATCGATAGGAACTTTGCGCATATGCACTTGTAAGATTTGCTCGCGACCACGAATATCCGGCAATCCAACGTGCACTTGACGGTCAAAGCGACCTGGGCGTAATAGCGCTTTGTCTAGAACGTCCGAACGGTTGGTTGCTGCAACAACGATTACACCGCTATTGCTTTCAAAACCATCCATCTCAACCAACATTTGGTTCAAGGTTTGTTCGCGCTCATCATTACCACCACCCATACCAGCACCACGATGACGACCAACCGCATCAATCTCGTCAATAAAAATGATGCAAGGAGAGTTCTTCTTGGCGTTCTCAAACATATCGCGCACACGAGATGCACCGACACCAACAAACATTTCAACGAAATCTGAGCCAGAAATGGAGAAGAAAGGGACTTTAGCTTCGCCTGCAATGGCTCGTGCCAAGAGGGTCTTACCTGTACCTGGGGGGCCAACTAGCAAGACACCATGCGGAATACGCCCTCCAAGCTTCTGAAACTTCTGTGGATCTTTTAAGAAGTCAACTAGTTCAGATACTTCTTCTTTAGCTTCATCGCAACCAGCAACATCTGCAAAAGTTACGGTATTGCTGTTCTCGTCAATCAAGCGTGCTTTTGATTTGCCAAAGGAGAATGCGCCACCTTTGCCGCCACCCTGCATCTGTCGCATCATGAAGAACCAAAAACCAATAATCAATAAAGTCGGTCCAAGGTAATACAGAGCAGAAACCAACATATTGGGCTCATCTTCTGCTTTGCCAGTTACTTGAACACCGTACTTAATTAAATCACCAACCATCCAGATATCGCCTGGGGAGATGATTGAATACTTATTGCCGTCTGAAGGGGTAACCTGCAAGGTGCGGCCTTGCACATCTACACGTTTTACTTTGCCAGCCTTGGCATCGTCCATGAATTGGGAGTACGTAACCTGGTTCTGTTCTTTAGGCTTATCAAACTGTTTGAAAACAGTAAAAAGCACTAATCCAACAATGAGCCACACACCGATTTTTTGGAACATATTGCTGTTCAAAATTGAGTCCTTTTCTGGAGTGAACCAGGAGTTAAAGCGAATCGCTACCTAAGTATTTGATTCTACTACCACCCCTTTTCAAGGGCTAATGGCATATTTATTTCATAAACCCCCTATAAATCGGGGGTTATTAGGCTTAATTAATGCTTTTTAGATGATTATTTTGGAGGCTTCAGGTTTCTTCCCAAAAGGAAGATCTCTGAAGATTTTGCTCTGGATGCTTTTGGTTTGCGGGAGGCAACCGTTTTAAAGACCTTTTTAAAGGATTCCACGATTTGGCTATAGCCACTACCGTTAAAGCACTTAATCAAAAGTGCGCCCTCTGGCTTTAGATGAGCACTTGCAAAGTCTAAAGCTATCTCTGCCAAAAAAGCCATTCTGGCAGCGTCAGCCACACCAACCCCAGAAAGATTTGGCGCCATATCCGAGAGCACTAAGTCAACCTTACCTTCAGCACTTTTTGGCAGCAGCGCCTCTAAGGCAGCAAGACCCTCATCCTCCCTAAAGTCGCCTTGAATAAAGCTTACATCCGCAATGTCTTCCATTGGCAAGATATCAATAGCAATAATTTGACCGTCCGGCTTACCAGATTCGATCTTAGGATTGCTTTTGCCTAGTTCAGTCAGGCGATTGCGAACGTACTGAGACCAGCTACCTGGAGCGCTTCCCAAGTCAACAATGGTCATACCCGCTTTGATGAGGTGATCCTGCTCGTCAATTTCACTAAGCTTATAAACCGCCCTAGCGCGATAACCCTCTTTTTGAGCCATCTTCACATAGGGATCGGTCAGATGATCCTGCAACCAACTTTTATTAAATTTATTCTTTGCCACAACTTACCCACTTTCGACCTACATTTTCCTAGTTTCTGCCCCCTAAAGCAAAAGGAATCGTCGTAAAACCAATCAAATACTCTCTAAATGGGCTCATTTAGGCCTCAATGCTCTATCATCGAGGCCATGACTGCACTAACCATTACCCCCGCCCAACGCAAATCCCTCAAAGCTGATGCCCATGACCTAAGTCCTGTGGTGATGGTTGGTGGGGATGGTTTAACGCCTGCCGTAATTAAAGAAGCAAAACTGGCAATCAATCATCATGGTCTGATTAAGATTCGCGTTTTTGGTGATGACCGTGAAGCCCGCATCGCTATCTATGAAGAACTTTGCGACAAATTAAATGCCGCCCCGGTTCAGCATATTGGCAAGTTGCTTGTTCTTTGGAAACCAAAAGATATTGTTGATGAGGCGTATGCAAACTTAGGCCGCTCCAGCAAACAAACCAAGAAATCATTGCAAGCGCCTCGCACCAAACGACAACCAAATCGCGCACCTACCAAAACGGGGGTTCGTACCAGTACATCCGAAAGATCTGATCGTCGCTCCGCTTCTAACAAATCACCATTTGAACGAGCCGCTGCCGTTAAATCAGCAACCCCTAAGAAGCGTGTTTTACGCTCCGAAGCTGCTGAGTCAAAGATTGGCTGGTCGTCACCTGGCTACCGCAAGGCTGCTGCTGCACCTGCGCCAATTAAGAGACGTAAGGTACGTATGAGTAGCACCAAGAAAAAATCACTTGGTTCTTAATTAATCTGGATTGAAATAAATAAGAAACGCCGCTAGTCGGCGTTTTTTGTTGCCCGCCAAACTAGCAGCAAACCAAGCACTGACTGAATCATGAACAAGGTACTTGAAACCCCATGCAGACGATTAAATAAGATGGCATTAGTCGATTCGCTAACTGAGAGTCCAGCAAACAGCGCTTGATCTCGGAGAGAATTCATCCAAGGGATGATGATGAAGGCGGCTGTAATAGTACAAGACAACATTGCTAACAAGATCCAGCGTATGAAGCGGAATTGTTGATGGTCCAATCTGACAAGATGATTTGCCATTAACATCAAAAGAATACTGAGCGCCACACCGATCAGTGCCGTTGTTTTAAATAGATTCGCTGCAACCATGCCGGCGACCTGACGATCACCTAGGGTAGAAAATAAAACAGGGACAACTAAAAATCCAACGGTAATGAAACTACCAACCCAAAGCCCAGATACGACAGTAAAAGCTCTCTGGGTTCGGGTATTGCTCATTAGATATATTTGACTGCGAGAATTTCTACTTCACGATTACCACCAGGGGCCTGGACAGCAACCACGTCACCCTCTTCTTTGCTAATTAAAGCGCGAGCAATTGGTGAGCTAATTGAAATCTTATTAGAGGCAATGTCCGCTTCATCGTCCCCCACGATTTGATAAGTGAACTTAGTGCCATCTTCTAAATCTTCAAGATCTACAGTTGCACCAAACACAACTCGACCAGATACATCGAGTGATGCTGGATCAATAATTTGTGCTGCAGATAGTTTGCCTTCGAGCTCCTGAATACGGCCTTCAATGAAGCCTTGCTTCTCTTTAGCAGCATCGTACTCAGCATTCTCAGAAAGATCACCTTGAGCGCGAGCTTCTGAGATAGCGTTGATAACGGATGGACGCTCAACATGCTTAAGACGGTGCAGCTCCTCTTTCAGAAGTTCTGCACCGCGCTTGGTAATTGGAATTGTGCTCATGCTACTAACCTAACTTAAAAACAGGCGCAAAACGCACCTACAAAAGTTAATTTTAGATTAAATGAGTGTCCGATGTAAGTTTTGTAGAGAATAAACTTCCAGCGACTCCTTGCTGCCATTTTGAGATGCCAGTAAGCCATCCATCACCGCGCGAGCAGCACTAATTGTGGTGTAGTAAGTCACACCATTTGCTTGTGCGCTGGTACGAATTGACCTGGAATCTGCAATCGCAGTTCGAGTCTCATCCACAGTAGTAAACACCAAGGAAATCTCGCCATTCTTGATGAAATCAACAATATGAGGACGACCATCCTTAACCTTGTTCACGACTTTAACCGGGAAGCCAGCAGCCTCAATTGCTGCAGCCGTTCCTTTGGTGGCAACCATCGGGAAACCAAGCTGATGCAATAACTTAGCTACCTCAATCGCTTTTGGCTTATCGCTATCTTTAACAGTCAGGAGCACTGTGCCACTCTTAGGCAATTTAATGCCAGCGCCAAGCTGAGACTTAAACAAAGCTTCGCCAAAGGTTTTACCCACACCCATTACTTCACCGGTCGAGCGCATTTCTGGCCCCAGAATCGGATCAATGCCTGGGAATTTATTAAATGGGAAAACAGCCTCTTTAACCGAGAAGTATGGGGGCTTCACTTCAGACTTAATGCCTTGTTGCTCCAATGTTTGACCAACCATGCAACGGGCAGCAATCTTTGCTAATTGCAAACCAGTGGCCTTGGAAACAAATGGGACAGTACGGGAAGCGCGTGGATTAACTTCCAGAACATAGATAACATCCTTGCCGTCCACATTCTGAATCGCAAACTGTACGTTCATTAATCCAATGACATTTAGCCCCTTAGCCATGGCTGCGGTTTGACGCTTAATTTCTTCAACCGTTTCATCCGATAAAGAATATGGAGGCAATGAACAAGCGGAGTCTCCAGAGTGAACTCCGGCTTGCTCAATGTGCTCCATAACGCCACCGATAAATACCTTATTGCCATCGCTGATGCAATCTACATCACACTCAATCGCATCGTTTAAGAAGCGATCTAGCAATACTGGAGAGTCATGAGAAACCTTGACCGCTTCACGCATATAGCGCTCTAAGTCGCGACCATCATGAACGATTTCCATTGCACGGCCACCCAGAACATATGATGGACGAACCACTAATGGATAACCAATTTCTTCGGCTAGCTTGAGCGCCTCTTCTTCAGTACGGGCAGTACGGTTAGGCGGCTGACGTAAACCTAAGTCTTGTAAAAGTTTTTGAAAGCGTTCACGATCCTCTGCAGCATCGATCATGTCTGGAGAAGTACCAATGATCGGAACGCCGTTACGCTCAAGATCCAAAGCTAGCTTCAAAGGAGTTTGACCACCATACTGAACGATCACGCCTTTAGGCTTTTCTTTAGCAACAATTTCTAAGACATCTTCAAGGGTCAAAGGCTCAAAATACAAACGGTCTGAAGTATCGTAGTCCGTTGATACGGTTTCTGGATTGCAGTTAACCATGATGGTTTCATAGCCATCATCACGCATCGCTAAGGCTGCGTGGACACAGCAATAGTCAAACTCAATACCCTGACCAATACGGTTTGGACCACCACCCAAAACCATGATCTTCTCTTTGCTTGTTGGACGAGATTCACATTCACCGTGCTCAGCCTCATAAGTGGAATACATATAAGCGGTATTCGTTGAGAACTCGGCAGCACAAGTATCTACACGCTTGTAGACCGGAACTACTTTTAGGCGATGTCGCGCAGCACGCACAGAGGTGGCATCTACACTAAGTAATTTGGCAAGACGGCGATCCGAGAATCCCTTCTGCTTCACAAAACGCAGTTCAGCTGCAGAAAGGCTATCAATCTTGCGTTGCTTAAGCTCCGTCTCCATGGTGATGAGCTCTTCGATCTGCTCTAAGAACCAAGGATCTACCTTCGTCTCGTTATAGATTTCATCTAAACCCATGCCCATACGGAAAGCATCTGCAAGGTACCAAATGCGGTCTGGGCCTGGCTCATTGATTTCATTAATGATGTCATCTAGGTCAGTGGAAACTTCATCTAAACCATCAACACCAACCTCTAAACCGCGTAAGGCTTTTTGGAAAGACTCTTGGAAAGTGCGGCCAATCGCCATTACCTCACCAACTGACTTCATCTGGGTCGTTAAACGTGAGTCTGCTTGCGGGAATTTCTCAAACGCAAAGCGTGGAATCTTTGTAACAACATAATCAATTGAGGGCTCAAAGGATGCTGGTGTTGCGCCACCAGTAATGTCGTTTTTTAACTCGTCAAGGGTATAGCCAACTGCTAACTTCGCAGCAATCTTGGCGATTGGGAAACCAGTTGCTTTTGACGCTAATGCCGATGAGCGAGATACACGTGGGTTCATCTCAATCACGATCATGCGACCGTCAACCGGGTTAATGGAAAACTGCACGTTTGAACCACCGGTATCCACACCGATTTCACGGAGCACTGCAATCGATGCATTCCGCATGATTTGGTACTCTTTATCGGTCAAGGTCTGTGCTGGGGCAACAGTAATCGAGTCACCAGTATGAACACCCATTGGGTCCAAGTTTTCAATCGAGCAAACGATGATGCAGTTGTCGTTACGATCACGCACCACTTCCATCTCAAATTCTTTCCAACCAAGGAGAGACTCTTCAATTAAGAGCTCACGTGTTGGTGATAAATCGAGTCCTCGCTTGCAAATCTCTTCAAACTCTTCACGGTTATAGGCAATACCGCCACCTGATCCACCCATGGTGAATGAGGGACGAATAACTACTGGAAAACCAGAGCTACCTGTCTCACCTTGAATGCGTTGCTGCACCTCATGGGCCTCATCCATAGAATGCGCAATACCAGATTTAGCAGAGCCCAAACCAATTTTGGTCATGGCATCTTTGAATTTCTGACGATCTTCTGCTTTATCGATTGCTTCAGGTGAAGCTCCAATTAATTCACAGCCATATTTCTCCAATACGCCATGACGATGTAAATCGAGTGCGCAATTTAAGGCTGTTTGACCACCCATCGTTGGCAGGATCGCATCTGGCTTCTCAGTTGCAATAATGCGTTCAACCACTTCCCAGGTAATTGGCTCGATATAAGTGACATCAGCCATTTCTGGGTCAGTCATGATGGTTGCTGGATTGCTGTTTACCAAAATGACTTTGTAACCTTCGTCACGCAATGCTTTACAAGCTTGTGCGCCTGAATAATCAAATTCACAGGCCTGTCCAATGACAATCGGACCAGCACCAATAATGAGGATGCTCTTAATGTCGCTACGCTTAGGCATTATTTGCCTCCTTGATTGGCAGCATTCATTAGCTCCACAAAACGATCAAATAAATAGGCTATGTCATGAGGCCCGGGCGATGCTTCCGGGTGACCCTGGAAGCACAATGCTGGCTTATCTTTCCAAGCTAAACCCTGCAGGGATCCATCAAATAAAGAGACATGGGTGACGCGAATATTGTCTGGCAGCGTATTAGCATCGACTGCAAAACCGTGGTTCTGAGAAGTAATGGCAACACGACCAGTATCCAAATCCTTCACCGGATGGTTGGCACCATGATGACCAAACTTCATCTTGAGAGTTTTAGCTCCTGCAGCCAAGCCCATAATTTGGTGACCCAAGCAGATGCCAAAAGTAGGCACACCCTTTTCGATAATTACTTTAGCAGCAGTAATGGCGTAATCACAAGGACCAGGATCTCCTGGCCCATTTGAGAAAAACACACCATCTGGTTTCATCGCCAATACTTCTGCTGCGCTGGTTTGCGCAGGAACTACTGTGAGTTCACAACCGCGCTCTGTGAGCATGCGCAAAATATTACGCTTTACGCCAAAGTCGTAGGCAACTACTTTTTTTGTCGGCTTTGATTTATTGAGAGATCTATAAGCAGGTTTGCCATCAGGACCATGCAAATCCCATTCAGCCTCACGCCATTCATAGGACTTCTTGGTGCTAACAACCTTGGCCAAATCTAAACCTGACATGCCTGGGAAAGCTTTTGCTAATTCAAGAGCCTGCTTACCGAGGGATTCATAACTATCGCCCAAGTTACCTGCAACGATAGCGCCGGATTGAGCCCCTTGATCGCGAAGGATGCGAGTGAGCTTACGGGTGTCGATTCCAGCAATACTCACAACACCTGCTTTGGTGAGATAGGAATCTAAACTTTCCTCTGAACGGAAATTGGACACGCGTTTTGGTAAATCTTTGATCACCAGGCCAGCAGAATGAATTTGGTCTGACTCTGCATCTTGGGAGTTCACTCCGACATTTCCAATGTGCGGATAAGTCAAAGTAACAATTTGACGTGAATAGCTAGGATCAGTAATGATCTCTTGGTATCCAGTTAATGCAGTATTAAAGACAACTTCACCGGTAGTATCGCCAGGGGCGCCAATGCTAAATCCGGGAAATAGTGTGCCGTCAGCTAAAGCCAACACGGCGGGGGGAAAAGAAGGAAGCAAGGGTGACAAACCATCTCCAGTCCCTGCTCCATCCGACGCTCAAAACCCCCAAAAAGACCAACCCGGGGTGTATTTATGCGGGAGGTGAGTGTCTTTAAGCGCTAGGGTAATTTAATAAGTTTCGAACCTTGCAATGATACCAGTTTTGGTCCTTAAACCTTTGAATTCCCGGCCAAACAGGCTTAGAAAGGGGTTGCCTTCCTCAAACTGAAAGCCTGAGGAAGTTTTTCTGACTTAAAGATTAGGTTTGAGCGCCCTGCTCGATGATGGTCTTGATTTGGGCTAAAACTGTCTGATCTTCCATCGTACTGATATCACCAGGATCGCGCCCTTCAGCAACCGCCTGTAATGCACGGCGGACGATCTTGCCGGAACGAGTCTTGGGCAAAGCATTAACCACATAGACACGACCTGGACGAGCAATGGCACCCAATTGGCTATCGACTGTCTTCATACACTCTTTTTCAAGATTGTCTGCTCTTGACGGATCCTTTGGAATCACAAAAGCAATTGCAGCCTGACCCTTGAGTTTGTCTTCAATACCCACTACTGCTACTTCAGAAATATTGGGGTGACTAGAAATACTCTCTTCAATCTCACGAGTGCCAAGGCGATGACCGGCAACGTTGATTACATCGTCTGTACGTCCCAAGATGAAGAAGTAACCATCTTTGTCTTTGATACCCCAGTCAAAAGTAGAGTAGATTAATTTGCCCGGAATCGTTTCCCAGTAGGTGCTCACAAAACGCTTGTCATCACCCCAAACCGTTTGCATGCAACCTGGAGGTAATGGTCCTTCGATCGCAATGACGCCCTTTTGATCAGGGCCCAACTCTTCCGAGGTGGCATCGTCCAGTAGCTTCATGTTGTAACCAAACGAAGGTACGCCAGGTGAACCAAACTTATGTGGCATTACTTCAACACCACGTTGAATAGCCAACATCGGCCAGCCAGTTTCTGTCTGCCAGTAGTTATCCACAATCGGTTTTTTTATCGCGTCATGAATCCAGCTTGCAGTTGGCTCATCTAAGGGTTCGCCCGCTAAAAACAAAGCCCGCAATTTAGAGAGATCATGTTTCGTTAGGAATGCAGGATCCTGTTTCTTGAGAACGCGGACAGCGGTAGGAGCTGAGAACATCACTGACACGTTGTACTTTGCAACGAGTTCCCACCAAATGCCAGCGTCAGGACGTAGCGGCGTGCCTTCATACATGATCGTCGCCATTCCACTGATCAAAGGCGCATAAATGATGTAGCTATGACCAACTACCCAACCAATATCTGAGGTACAAAACATTGTCTCGCCAGCATTGCCGGTAAAAATATGTTTCATCGAGGCGGCTAAGGCTACGGCATAGCCGCCCGTATCGCGCTGTACGCCTTTTGGTTTTCCAGTAGTACCAGAGGTATACAAAATATAAGAAGGATGAGTTGCATCAACCCATTCAATGGGAACAATATCGTTTAGATGTTTTTGACGTTCAGTAGCGTAATCCAAGTCACGCCCAGCGACAGTAGTGAACTCTGTCAAGCCACGATTCACAATCAATACTTTTTCCGGCTTATATGCTGCCAATGTAATTGCCTCATCAAGCAATGGCTTATAAGGAACGGCCTTGCCTCCACGCGCACCCGCTTCAGCAGTCACAATCATTTTGGGTTGGGCATCATCAATACGGGAAGCCAAGCTGTGTGAAGCAAAGCCACCGAATACGACTGAATGGATTGCACCAATACGAGTACAAGCCAGCATGGCAAAACAAGCTTCTGCAATCATCGGCATGTAAATTAGAACACGATCGCCCTTTTTGATTCCATTGGCTTTGTAGATGGCGGCCATGCGATTCACTTCTTCATATAGCTCTTTATAGGTATAGGCTTTTTCTAGATTGGTCTCAGTGGAAACCGCGACTAGCGCTATTTGATCAGGCCGCTCTTTTGCATGACGATCTACTGCGTTGTAGCAAAGATTGGTAAGGCCACCCTCAAACCATTTTGCAAATGGTGGGTTGTCGTAATTCAGAACTGTATCGAATGGTTTTTCCCAATGTATTAATTTCGCCTGCTCACCCCAAAATCCATCCGGGTCTTTAATTGAGCGTTCATGATGTGCTTTATAGGACATGGTCAACCTAATCGAAAAGTTACTGAAATTACTGGTTTTTCTATCCCTCTAATTAGCTGCTTTGTTGGCTGAGGGCGTCGAACTACCATTTTTCGCAGATTTTGCAAGCCCTGTCGATGCGGATTTATGCTGAGATGCAGCATTTTTTCCAGAAGAATTACCCTTAGTTGAAGCCCCTTCAACCACTTTGAGTGTTTTAGGAGGAGCACATTTCACGGTCTTAGCGCCTTTGCTGCCTTTTGTCGGTTTAGGACACTTCGGTTGTGGTGGAGGTGGTTTTTCCAGACTTAAACTCGCGTTATCTGCCATTGCCGACGAAACATCACCCGAGCGATTGCCAGTTTTAGGAATTAATACAGTAGAGCCGGCCTTAATTCGCATCCCTTTAGGTATGCCGTTAACTTGTCTTAGAGCATCAGCATCTACGGCTAATGTTTTTGCTGTTTGATCAACGCTTTCTGTTTTGGTGACCTTTACTGCAGTCCATGAAGAAAGCGGTTTGGTGTATTTCTTTAGATTCTCTTGAAAAATTTCGGCATGGCCAAAGGGCAACAAGATCTGTTGATTTGCATTACTCAGAATCACTGGCTTATTAAATGATGGATTGAGACTATGAAACTCATCCGGAGGAATTTCTGCTAACTTAATAGCCAAGGCCACATCAATATCGTTACCCACATCCACTGCGACAAAGTATGGGTGATTTTCTAGCTCAGGCAAAACAATTCCATAGGCCTGTGGATCAAGCACAATTTGACGATAAGCCATGAGTTTTGGTACATACATCCGCGTCTCACGCGGCATCGTTAAGCTTTCATAATCCGTTGGCAAGCCTGCCGCTATATTTCGCTTCTGGGCCTTAGATACATTGCCAGCACCCCAGTTATAGGCAGCTAGCGCAAGCTCCCAACTGCCAAACTGATTATTGAGTCGTTGCAAATAATCCAAGGCTGCATCCGTTGATTGCAACACATCGCGTCGCTCATCTCTAAAGACATTTTGAGTAAGCTGAAAGTCTTTGCCTGTAGCTGGCATGAATTGCCATAGTCCAACTGCCTTAGCATTGGACTTAGCATTCGTCACGAAAGCACTTTCAACAAAAGGCAGCAAAGCAATTTCAGTAGGCATATTGCGCGCATTTACTTCTTGCACAATGTAGAACAAATAACGTGAAGAGCGCGTCATCGAACGGTTGACATAATCTGGTCGAGCACTTAACCACCGGACCTGTTCAATCTCTAGTGGACTGTTCATGGGCTCCATCTGGAACCCATCGCGAATTCGAATCCATAAATTATCAGAAGGTGCGTACACCTTACTCACAGATTGATTTTTGAGATTGACGCGAGTCACTTTTGAGGACTTGGAGTTACCTCTAGCCGGCGTATCTGAAGACCAATCACCAGTACTTGCACAACCCGATATTAAGGTGGCAACTGCAAGTACCACATACATCAAGCGCATCAGAACTTATCTTTCCAAGCGCGAATGATGGCCAATACATGTGCAGCAGTTGGCAAATTTGCTTGACCAGAGATTGATTTTGCTGAGGCAATTACCTCGGGTTGATCGCTGCGCATAAAAGGGTTGACCTGTAGCTCTTGTCCAATTGTTGTTGGTAAAGTTGGCAAACCTTTATCGCGGAGTTCTTTTGCCTGCTCAGCCCAGGAGATCAGATTGACATTATTAGGCTCTACTGCAAGGGCAAAGCGAATATTCGAGAGTGTGTATTCATGGGTGCAATACACCAGGGTGTTTTTAGGCAATGCAGCAAACTTCGCCAGGGATTGGGTCATTTGTGTCGGCGTACCCTCAAACAATCTTCCGCAACCAGAGGCAAATAAAGTGTCGCCACAAAAGAGCATGGGCTCAACTACATTTGCCTGCATATTTGCAAAGTAGGCGATGTGACTTAAGGTATGGCCTGGAACTTCGTAAACTTTTAGGCTAATTCGGGGCGAGGCAATTTCAATCTTGTCGCCCTCTTTTGCAATTTGAGTCCGGCCTGGGATATTGTCACCCGCTGGTCCATAAACTGGAATATTGGCGTCAATGGCTTGCAGTAAGTTGAGAATCCCCCCGGTATGGTCAGCATGGTGGTGGGTAATCACAATTCCCTTGAGTTTGAGCTGGTGCTTTGCAAGATAGTCCAAAACCGGGACAGAATCACCGGGATCAACGACTAAGGCAGAATGTCCATCGTGAATACACCAGATGTAATTGTCATCAAAAGCGGGAATGGGCCAAACTTGCAATAAAGTATTCTTATCCATAGTCCGATGATACCAAC
Source organism: Polynucleobacter sp. TSB-Sco08W16 (assembly GCF_018687455.1). Classification (NCBI taxonomy): domain Bacteria; kingdom Pseudomonadati; phylum Pseudomonadota; class Betaproteobacteria; order Burkholderiales; family Burkholderiaceae; genus Polynucleobacter; species Polynucleobacter sp. TSB-Sco08W16. The sequence goes on along the minus strand of NZ_CP061291.1, from coordinate 860,256 downwards.
CCCACCCATCCCCTCGCAGACGCCTGCACCTCCATGGAGCTCATGGGAGAAATGGCTGCAATCACCACCTGGAAGGTATGTTCTCCGCTGGGAGCAAAAATGCTTTGATCAGATTGTGTCAGATGTTTTTGGCTTTCATGCAGTTCAAATTGGCTTGCCCCAAATGAATGCGCTTAGCGAGAATCGCATGCCTTTACATGCACTTTTGGTGCACACCAATGACAATCGAGAAAGTGCCTCACGTTTTAGATGGCACCCAATTGAAGGTAATGCTACTGAACTGCCGTTTGCCAATGAAAGTATTGACCTCATTGTCCTGCCACATGTACTGGAATTTGCTTCAGATCCCCATCAAATTCTGCGTGAAGTCGATCGTGTATTGCGTCCCGAGGGTCGTCTAGTTATCTCAGGCTTTAATCCTGCCAGCCTCTGGGGGGCAAGACAATATCTCAGCAGGCTTATCGGCAACCCCTACTTGCCTAGAGATGGTCAATTTATTAGCCTCATCCGGGTTAAAGATTGGCTGCAATTATTAAATTTCTCCTTAGATCGTGGCCACTTTGGTTGTTATAAATTGCCGCTGCAGGGTGAAGCATCAATGACTCGCATGGATTTTTTAGAGCCCATGGGAAATCGCTGGTGGCCCATATTCGGAGCTGTCTTTTTGGTTTCGGCAATTAAACGTCAAAAAGGAATGAGACTAATTGGTCAGGTTCAACCGCTTCGTGTACCCGCAATCACTCAATTAGCCCCTGCTGCAGAACGCAATAGATTAAAGAACAAGTAAATTAGCGCTATGCCACATCACAAACCAGCCCATCACCCTCCCCATATCGTGATCTACACCGATGGTGCCTGCAAAGGGAACCCAGGACCTGGTGGCTGGGGAGCTGTATTGCGGTCAGGAAATCATGAGAAGCATATACATGGGGGTGAAAAGCACACCACCAACAATCGCATGGAAATTAGTGCTGTTATTTTTGCTCTGCGCGCCTTAAAGCAAAGAAGCTCAATAGAACTCTGGACTGACTCCCAATATGTCCAAAAAGGGGTTACAGAATGGCTAGAGGGCTGGAAAAAACGGGGCTGGAAGACAGTCAGTAAAGAGCCAGTCAAAAATTCTGATTTATGGCAAGAATTGGATGCTTTGATTCCAGATCATGAAATTTCGTGGCATTGGGTCCGTGGACATAACGGTCACCCTGGTAATGAGTTGGCCGATCAGCTAGCCAATAAGGGTGTAGAGGAGTTTTTACCTTAGTGCTTATGGTCTTCTGACAAGGCTTTTCCTTCGGTCTTATGAGAGAATGGGTGAGCCTTAAAATCGCTAGAAACTGCATTTAAACCATAAAAAACCTAGAAAAACGAGACTGTGTCAAAAATAGAATCTTCTCTGGATCAGCTAGTCATCAAACTAGGCCAACTTAAAACAGTTGGCAAAGCCCACTTGTGCTCGTTGTGGCAAAAATATTCACCCCAATTAGATAAGCTTAAGAAAATTGACTACGCAACAGTAAAAGCATTTGTTTTGAAATTTAAGTGGCGCATTTTTTTGGTTTTAATTCTTTTATACGCCGGCTCAAAGGTCTACGATTATTTTTTCCCTGCAGCTGATAAAGCGGGTGGTCCTGTAACAGTCACCTCCGTTATTGTTGAGAAAAAAGATATCCCCCTCATTATTGAAGCTACGGGAACTATTGTTTCTAACAGCATTGTGGATATCCGCCCAATGATTACCAATACTGTCGCCAAGATATTGGTGAAAGATGGTCAAGAGGTAAAGGCTGGCGATTTACTGTTCCAATTAGACGATCGCAACGACAAGGCTAACTACGAAAAACTCAAAGCTTTGGCAGACGATGCTCAGAGTCAGTATTTACGCGCTAAGGAGCTGGTAGCCAAAAACTTCATCTCCAAGGCAGGCTTAGAAACCTCCTCTGCCAATGCGAAAGCAGCATTAGCAGCAGCTAAAGCTGCTGAAGTACAGCTGTCATTTGATTACATTCGTTCGCCTATCGATGGGCGTGCAGGCATTGTGAATGTATTCCCCGGCTCACTGGTTCAGGCCAGCAACGTAGTTTCTACCTCTACCAGCTCGACTGCAACTTCCAGCGTTGGCGCAATGGTAACGATCACGCAACTCAATCCAATCAACGTGCAATTTGTTATTCCCGAGAAAGATATACCCACCCTCCTGGAGAATCAGCTTGATGGTGAGCCCTTAAAGGTCAAAGTCACTGTTGGTGATACGAGTAAGAAAACTTATGAGGGCACGGTATTGGTGGTTGATAACCAAGTGGACCCATCTATCGCAGCGGTCCGAGTTAAAGCGCAGATACCCAATGACTCAATGACCCTGCTACCGGGTCAGTTTGCGCGCGTCTCTTTAGTAGCTAGCGATCTGAAAGATGCCTTATCCGTGCCGTCACAAGCGGTTGTGATTAATCCTCGCGGGAAATTTGTTTACACCCTAGATAAGGATGGCAAGGCAAGTTCAGTGCCAATCAAGGTGATTTATGAGTACCAGGGAAATTCTGTCATTACTGGAATTCAAGCGGGTGATCGCATTGCAGTTGAAGGAAAGCAGAATTTACGTCCAGGTAGCAAAACCCGTGAAGCTAAATCAAGTGCAGCGCCGGTTAATAGCCCTGCAACAAGCCCAACTCCAGCTGCAACAACTACTAGCGATAAAAAATGACGTTATCCGAGTTATGTATTCGGCGTCCCGTAATGACGGTATTGCTTTCAATAGCAACCGTCATTGCCGGCACAGTCGCTTATTTAAAAATTCCTGTCGCTGCCCTTCCTAGCTTTAACTCACCAATCATCTCGGTTAGTGCATCGCTTCCCGGTGCCTCACCAGAGAACATGGCTGCCTCAGTAGCCCTGCCGCTAGAAAAAGAGTTTTCTACCATTGACGGCATTACCGTCATTAGCTCAACGAACTTTTTGGGCAGCACCAGTATCACGCTGGAATTTAATAACGATCGTGATATTGATAAGGCTGCAGTAGACGTACAAGCTGCTCTGCTGCGCGCACAAAAGCGCTTGCCAATTGAAATGACGATTCCGCCGTCATATCGAAAAGTCAACCCTGCTGATACGCCAGTCTTGGTAGTGCGTATGAGTTCACCCTCTGTAAACCTGTCAGATCTAAATGCGTACGCAGAAAACTTGCTGTCGCCCAACATTTCCACTATTAGTGGCGTAGCTCAAGTCCTCGTCTATGGTGCAAAGCGCTATGCCGTGCGTGTCCGGGTTCATCCAGATGCGCTTGCAAACCGCAATCTCACAATGGATGATGTCGCTACTGCCATTAATAAATCCAATGCCAATAGTCCTGTGGGCGTCCTTGATGGCCCACGTCAGGCGATCACGATTTACGCTAATCCGCAATTAGTGAGGCCAGAAGAATTTGGCAATTTAGTCATTAGCCAAAAAAATGGTCTACCGATTTATTTAAAAGATATTGCTGATGTCAGTGAAAGTTATGAAGACGTTAAAACACTAGCCAGTGCTAATGGGGAGCGTTCCATTGCAATTGCCATCTTGCGCCAGCCAAGCGCAAATACTGTTGAAGTAGTGAGATCCGTTAAAGAGCTGCTTCCACAATTGCAAAAGCAGATGCCTGAGTCAGTCAAACTGCAACTTCTAAATGACCGATCTTTATCCATTATTGAAGCAATTCATGATGTGAACTACACACTAGCCTTAACTGTGCTTCTGGTGGTTCTGGTTATTTTCCTTTTCTTAAAACACATTTCAGCAACGATTATTCCTTCTATCAGCTTGCCGATTTCCTTGATTGGGGCATTCTTCTTGCTCTACTTCTTGGGCTACAGCCTTGATAACATTTCCCTACTAGGCATTACATTGGCAGTCGGCTTGGTAGTTGACGATGCTATTGTGGTCCTTGAAAACATCATGCGCTACATTGAGGAAGGAATGGAGCCTCTTAAAGCTTCCCTCAAGGGCAGCAAAGAGGTTGGCTTCACCATCATCTCAATCTCGATTTCATTAGTTGCGGTGTTTATTCCCCTCTTCTTTATGGCAGGGCCAATCGGCCTTCTTTTCAGAGAGTTCGCAGTAGTTGTATCTTTGTCTATTCTTGTTTCGGCTATCGTCTCTCTGACGGTTGTTCCAATGTTATGCAGTCGCTTTCTACCTAAGCCCGGTCAACATGCCAAAGAATACGCAATCAATAAAAAATTTGATCGACTATTTGATTGGATGCTCAAAACGTATATTCACTATTTGGATTTAGCTCTACGTAACCGGAAAAAAGTATTGTGGGGGGCGGTATCTACTTTTGTAATTACCGTAGTATTGTTTATTAATAGCCCTAAGGGCTTCTTCCCTGAAGAGGATATTGGACAAATTCAGGCTACCACTGAAGCATCCGAAGATATTTCCTTTAAAGCGATGCTGGCATTACAAGATCAGGCAGCTGAACTCGTTAATACAGATCCCAATGTAGCTAGCTCTATCTCTGTAGTTGGTGGAGGAGCAAGCTCTGGAACCAACACAGGCCGTATCTTCATTATTCTGAAAGATAAAGCCGATCGCCAAAAGATGTCCAAGGTAATGGAAGGTCTTCGTGCGAAGTTCAAAGAGTTACCAGGTCTTCAGGTTTACATGCGACCCGTTCAGAACTTACAGCTGGGCGGAAAAAATAGTAAGTCACGTTACCAATTTATTTTGCAAAGCGTTGGTTTTGAAGGTGTTAATGAGTGGGCGGATAAGCTCATGCAAAAAATGCGCGCCGATCCAATGTTCCGAGACGTCACCAGTGACTCTCAACTTAAGGGCCTGAACGTCAAGATTGATATCAATCGTGAAAAGGCTGCCAGTGCCGGTGTTTCTATCGCAGATATTCGTACAGCCTTGTACACCTCATATGGTGAGAAACAGGTCTCCACAATTTACACCCCAGTAAATACGTACTACGTCATTCTTGAGGCTTCAGAAGATGACCGCCAATATGAAACCGATCTGAACAAAGTCTTTGTGCGAGGACGCGCTACCGACAAGTTAATCCCATTGTCCAGTCTTGCAACCTTTACCCGGACAATAGGCCCCACTGCAGTAAATCATCAGGGTCAAATTCCTGCGGTTACGCTCTCATTTAACTTAGCTCCCGATGTCTTCCTGGGTGATGCCACCAAGAAAATTGAGGAGTACACCAAGCAAATTGATTTGCCCCCTTCAATCATTACCAGCTATGGAGGGGATGCTGCTGTATTTAAGAGCAACCAATCTGGACAACTGATTCTGATTTTTGCGGCATTGGGAGTGATCTATATCCTCTTGGGAGTTCTATATGAAAGCTATATTCATCCCTTAACCATTTTGGCCGGCTTACCATCCGCGGCGATTGGTGCGATTCTGTCATTACGCTTATTTGGATTTGAATTAACAATCGTCGCATCGATTGGCATCTTGCTCTTAATTGGTATCGTCAAAAAGAATGCGATTTTGATGATTGACTTTGCACTTGATGCACAACGAAATCAAGGCATGACACCTGAGAAGGCAATCCGTGAAGCCTGTATTTTGCGATTCCGACCCATCATGATGACGACCTTTGCTGCCCTAATGGGCGCACTACCTATTGCATTCGGTATTGGTGCCGGCGCTGAACTGCGCCAACCACTTGGCATTAGCGTTGCTGGCGGCTTGATCTTCTCTCAATTTGTGACCTTAATCATCACACCGGTGATTTACCTTTACCTCGATAAATACGCCGGCAATGGTCCAATGGACATTCCAGCGTCAGTGCTTGAAGGAACCTAATGCGTCAAGTTATTCTCGATACGGAAACAACGGGTTTAAATCCCGCTACAGGTGATCGCATCATTGAGATTGGTTGCGTTGAGGTTATCGACCGTCGCCTAACAGACCGCACCTTTCACTATTACGTTAATCCTGAGCGTGACATTGATGCCGGCGCTTTTGCAGTTCATGGACTCTCTAGAGAGTTTTTATCGGATAAACCTCTCTTCGGTAATATCGTAGAACAGCTGATTGAGTTCGTCGATGGCGCTGAAATCGTAATTCACAACGCAGCCTTTGACTTGGGCTTTTTGGATAATGAATTTGCCCTCCTGAAGCGCCCTCCCTTTCGCGGTCTTGCTTCAAAGGTAATCGATACTTTATTAGATGCCCGCCAGATGTTCCCTGGTAAACGCAATTCTTTAGATGCACTCTGCGAGCGGTTTTCAATTAGCAATGAACATCGCACCCTACACGGGGCGCTATTAGATGCCCAGCTACTTGCTGAAGTCTATATTGCCATGACTAGAGGTCAAGAGGACCTGTCAATTGATTTGATTGATTACACAGTTGGTACTGACTCGTCTGGCCATACCAAACCGTTGCCAACCAATCTCAAGGTCATGACAGCAAACTCAGATGAACTTGAACAGCATGAAAAGATATTGTCTGAAATTATGAAAGCAAGTAAGAAGGATTCTGTTTGGAGCCCTGCCGTCTCTGGGAGCTAAATCTTTTGCTCTATAAGCTGGCAGTAGAGCGCTTCTAACTCTTTGACGTATTGCTGCGTATTGAACAAAGGAGCAGTCGCCCTTCCTTCCTCAAGTTTATTGCGTATTGCAGACAAAACCTCAGGGTCTTTAGCAAATGACAACGCCTTCGAGTAATACTCCTCAGACGAATTGACGATGAGCTCATCTAACCCAAGAGCGCTTAGTTGGCTAGCAGCCACCCTACCTGCAAATGTCGACCCAAGCTGCGTTAGAACAGGAACACCCGTCCATAACGCATCAGCAGCCGTTGCATGCGCATTGTAATTTGGCGTATCCAAGAACAAGTCTGCCAAACGCAAACGGCTCAAATGGTCCTTTCTTGCAGGCACGCGATTGGCAAAGACCAGTCGATCAACTTCAACCCCCCTAGACCGCGCCTCGTTTTGCAAGTTCAGCATTGCCTTATCAGAAGTTTTTGATAACCACAAAACACTCCCCGGGACCTGCTTAAGCAATCTCATCCACACATCAAATATTTGAGGGCTAATTTTGTATGAATTATTAAAGCAAGAGAATACAAAACCTGTTTCAGGCAGACCCTGAGTATGTCTTGAGGGGGGATTACCCAAATCTGAAATAGAAATGCTGGTATCTACGGGAAAAAATGAATTTGGTAAATACGCAATTTTCTCGGTGTAATGCACGTGATGATCTCTTGGAATTGCCACTTCATCCGCTATTAGACAATCATAAAAATCAGCGCCTGAGGTGCCCGCATAGCCTAAATAGTTAATTTGCACAGGCGCAATTTTTCGTGCAAATAACCCCGTTCTTGCTCCAGCTGTATGCCCATTTAAATCAACGGCAATATCTAGCCCATATTCAAGAATCAATTTATGCGCCTCTGCATCATGCATGCCAAATAAATCAATAGACGTATCGAAAGATTGTCTTAGTCTAGTTTCCAACTGATCCTCAGATGGCTTGCTAAGAAAATATCCTATCACCTCAAAACGTGAGCGAGCATGAAACTTCAGTAGATTCTCCATAAGAATGCCAACCGGATGATCCTTGAAATCAGTTGAAAAATAACCAACTTTGATTTTTTTTGTTTGGCTTGTAGGCAAAACAGGTAGGTTATCCTCGCTTACATAAGCTATGCGATTGCGAATATAAGTTTGTGCAGCCAACATTTGCAACTCTAGAGAGGCCGGGGTTTGCAACAAGATGAACGGCGGTACTGCAGATTTTCTTTCTGCAACCAACTTTAAGGCGGATTCAATTAACTCCCCACTCGCTTCCCATTTACATTGGAGTGCTAATGCATTAATAAATTGCCCAATTAAAAAAGGGATATTAGGTTTTAATCTAAAGGCTTTTTCATAATGAATGAGAGCCAACTCATCTTGTTTTAACTCGGTGAGCGCGTTGCCCTTATTAAACCAAGCTTCCGCATACCCAGTATCCAGACTCAACGCCTCATCATGCGCCTTACAGGCATCGTCAAAGCGACCTAAATCAAACAATGCATTACCGTAGTTGGTCCACGCTTCTTTATAACTAGGATTTAACTGAAGGGCTTGCTCAAAGCAAGGCATTGCATCAACTGGAAAGCCCTGCTCAGCCAGCAAATTGCCCCGGTTGGACCATGCTAAGAAATATTTTTGATCAATCTCAATGGCTTTTTGATAACATACAGCGGCCTTTTCGTACTGACGAATTTTTGAATAGGATGTCCCCATATCAGTAAGAATCTGGGGATTACCAGGCAATAAGAAATTGAGCCTCTCAAAAGACTTAGCGGCATCAATATAACTTGCTGCACTATGTTGTGCCTTAGCCAAATTTGCCAGAAGCTCCAGATTTTTAGGATCAAGTTTAGAAGCCTTGCTCAGCGGCTCAATAGCTTCAGAGTTAAAGCCCTGCATTGCCAAGGATAAGCCCTGGACTTGAAGAGCAATTAAATCCTTTGAATTTACTTTTAATATTGCACGAGCCAACCGATCGGCTGATTCAAGACGTTGATTCTGAAACTCCAGCAACATCTGCTGGAGTAATGGTGCATATGGCTGAGCCATGCCTTGATCAGTAGATTATTTAGATGGCCGCCGCAATAGCCTTACCCAAGTCGTCCGTCTTAGCGGTACCACCGAGATCTGGCGTTAGTGGAGCATTGCCTGGGCCTGATGCAAGTACATTTTCAATGGCAGAAAAGATTGCCTTACCAGCCTCTGGATAGCCAAGGTGATCAAGCATCATCGCCCCACTCCAGATTTGACCAATTGGGTTAGCAATCATCTTGCCGTAGATGTCTGGTGCAGAGCCGTGGACTGGCTCAAATAATGATGGGAATTTCCCTTCTGGGTTAATACTTCCAGATGGTGCAACAGCAATCGTACCGGTACATGCGGGACCCAAATCTGACAGGATGTCGCCAAACAGATTGCTAGCAACCACAACATCAAAACGATCGGGATTCATGACGAAATGAGCAGCCAAGATATCAATATGATATTTATCAGTTCTTACATCAGAGAACTTCTTAGACATCGCCTCTACACGCTCATCCCAATAAGGCATGGTAATAGCAATACCATTGGACTTCGTAGCCGATGTGAGGTGCTTCTTAGGGCGGCTTTGCGCTAAGTCAAATGCGTATTGCAAAATACGGTCAACGCCCTGTCGAGTAAAGATTGATTCTTGAATCACAAATTCGCGATCGGTATCAGGGAACATTTTGCCGCCAACACTAGAGTATTCGCCTTCCGTGTTCTCGCGCACTACAAAGAAATCAATATCACCAGGCTTGCGATTAGCCAATGGGCATGGAACGCCTGGCAACAAACGCACCGGACGTAAATTGACATACTGGTCAAAACCGCGACGGAACTGAATTAAGCTGCCCCATAAAGAAACGTGGTCCGGCAAAATATCTGGCATGCCAACAGCGCCAAAGAAAATCGCATCGTATTGCATCAAGATATCAAACCAATCATCCGGCATCATCTTGCCGTGCTTGAGGTAGTAGTCACAGCTAGCAAAATCAAAGTGATCAAATTGCATGCCGATACCAAATTTACGGTTAGCTGCCTCTAGCGCGCGTACACCTTCAGGCATAACCTCTTTACCAATACCGTCTCCAGGAATAACGGCAATTTTGGGATTCTTAAATATTTTTTTGGCGTTCATTTTTTGTCTCAAGAAGTTATTTTTATGGACTTAAAGGGTAATTTTACCTAGGAATACTCAGCTAATAGCTCTGCGAATCTGGTCTGGAGCAACTTTTTGCCCCTTACCAACGGAGTCACTGTCGTATTCGGTGGTGTTTTCAATGGTTTCCGGGGCATCCTCTTGCATGCGGGTATTGTCTTTTGGGCAGATCGGCGCCCCATAACTAGCCCATTTTTTCAATAAAGTGACCTCATATCCACATTGAGCACATTTTGCTTTGCTTCTGCTGGCATTACTTGGCCTAGGCGGTGGAAAAACAATTGCCTGATGCGGGTATGGACCAAGCTCTTGACTAATCATCATGAGCCTTACCGTAAGCTCCTCAGTCGCATGAGCCATTCGAGCGGGGCCTTCAAGACCAACTGTCTGAGCAATACCCTTGAAATCTTCACCATGGCCACTAAAGCAATCATCCACTGCATGGCATAGCTCGTGAACCAATGTATCCAGTAATTGCACGGGATCGTCAATTTTGGGTGAGATAAAAATCTCATTCACACCGCCCCCAGAGCGCTCCCTAGGCCAGCATTGGCCCAAAGTTGTTCTGGGGCTACTTGATGCAGGAAACCCACAAGATACCCTCACAGGCGGAATGGCATAGCCTGCCTTTGAAAATACCGGCTCAAGATGTTTAACGGCATCTTCCAGCCATGCTTCACGTACAGAATGTTGCTTCATTTTTATGCAGATATAAGAAAGATTAAAAACGGTAAATTGCGATCATACGCCACCAAAAGTAGAATGGACGGATGAAAGATCTGGAAAGCCTGAGTGCATCCCAAGCAGCAAAAGCCCTCGCTCAACGCGAGATCAAAGCGAGTGATTTGTTGCTCTCCTGCCTGGATCGAATTGGACAGCGCGAGAGCATTGTTAAGGCCTGGGTAAGCCTGGGTAAGGAAAATGCCCTCGCACGCGCCAAAGCTCTTGATAAGGGCGCCATTAAGGGGATTCTGCATGGTCTACCTATCGGAATCAAAGATCTGTTTGATACCTATGACCTTCCTACGGGGTATGGCTCCCCAATTTATGCAAAACATTACCCCAGTAGCGATGCAGTTTCGGTAGCTCTCATGCGCCAAGCTGGAGGCATCATTCTGGGAAAGACGGTCAGCACAGAGTTTGCCTCCTTTAAGAGTGGACCAACAAGCAATCCACATGACGATCAACATACGCCAGGGGGCTCTTCTAGCGGCTCTGCAGCCGCAGTGGCTGATTTCATGGTGCCCTTAGCCACTGGCAGTCAAACTGCTGGTTCCATTATTCGTCCTGCCTCATTTTGTGGGGTTGTGGGATACAAGCCGAGCTATGGAAAGATCAGTGTCGCCGGAGTAAAAAGTTTGGCCCCGTCCTTAGATACCTTGGGGTGCTTTGGACGAACCGTCGAGGATGTTGCACTCGGTGTTGCCGCTATGAGTGGTGATTTGGATCTTGCCACCATCGAGAACTTGCACAATAAGCCGCGCATTGCCATTTGCAAAACTGCAGACTGGGGATTAGCAAGCAAAGAAGTTGCTGGCGCATTAGCCCTAGCCCGCTTTAGTGCTGAGACCATCGCCAAAGGAAAAATAAGCGACTTAGACTTACCGCCTCATCTTAATGGGCTTAGAGAAATACAAACTCGCATCATGCTAAATGAAATGTCTCGCAGCCTTGCATTTGAACGTGAGCACTTTTCAAAAAAAATGAGCCCGCAAATTAACCAGCAAATTATTGATGGCTCACAAATCAACTATTCACAATACGTAGCTGATTTATTGGAAGCCAAGGCTGCGAGCACCTATATGTCTGGGTTATTTGCAGATCAACTGGACCTCATCATTGCTCCCAGCGCAATTGGTGAAGCCCCCCTTCTGAAGGATGGCACAGGAGACCCTGTGTTCTGCAGAATTTGGACTCTATTGGGACTGCCCTGCATCAATCTGAATATTGCAAGCGGACCCAATGGTTTGCCACTAGGCATTCAACTGATTGCGGGTCCAGGCAAAGATCGTTTCTTATTAAGTGCTGCAAGAGCGCTTGCAAAAACGTTACCTGATCCCGTCTTGCGAGATCAGGCTTAATTTTTTACTGCTTGCTCCAATTAGTCGAGCGTAATGTTTGCGGACTTAATCACTTTATTCCAGTAAGGCAATTCTTTCTTTACTAATGCCTCGGTTGCAGCTGGATTTTGGTAACGCAATTCGACCCCTGCTGCATCGGCACGCTCCTTTACCTCAGGCATAGCCAAACTCTTCTTCACTGAGTCCGTTAATTTTGCAACAATTGGTGCTGGTGTTCCGGCAGGCGCAAATAGCCCTACCCAAGACTCCAATTGAAATGAAGGTAAGCCTGCCTCTGCAGTAGTCGGCACATTAGGCATACCAGGGTGACGATTTTTACCAGTGACTGCTAGACCTTTGAGCTTGCCACTTTGCACGTGCTGCATCACTGAGGGTGGTGTTGAGATAAAAACCTGTACTTGCCCTGCCAGCACATCCTGAATTGCTGGGCCAGAACCTTTGTAGGGAACATGAACCATATCCACTCCAGTAATCTGCTTAAACATTTCAGTACCGATATGAGAAACCGAGCCATTGCCTTGTGAGGCGTAATTTAATTTACCTGGATTGGCCTTGGCATAGGCAATAAATTCTTTTAAGTTGTTAACTGGAACTGAAGGGTGAACTGCAATGACATTAGTAGAGACTGTCAGCAAAGCAATTGGTGAAAAATCCTTAATTGGGTCCCATGGCAGTTTATCCATCAAAGCCGGATTACCAACGTGATATCCCGAATAAGAAATCAATAAGGTATAGCCATCTGGCTTTGCCTTGGCAACGTATTGGTAAGCAGTATTACCGCTAGCGCCTGGCTTATTGTCGACTACGATTGCTTGACCGATAACACGAGTTAAAGGCTCGCTTAATAAGCGCGCTGAGGTATCGACCAAGCCACCGGGTGGGTTAGGGACAACTAGGACAATCGGCCTATCCGGAAAGCTATCGGCATTCGCAACATTCAATAATGTAACTAATCCAAATAGGATAAGAGCACTGCATACACGCTGAAATAAAGTCATCCTCATCTCCAAATCTTTTTATAGAATTTTTATCGCTGTCCAACTTTAACGCTACCAAAAACAGCTTGCGCCTCTCTTGGCAAACAGCGCCAGTAGCGCTCATTGGCTTTCACGGTACCATCAAGTGCAGCAGCGGCCTCCCAACCCCAGCGTGGCTTGTACAGGAAAGCTCGGGCCAAGGCAATGAAGTCTGCATCTCCTGCTTGCAAAATTGCCTCTGCCTGATGTGGATCTGTAATCAGGCCAACCGCCATCGTGGGTAAGCCCGATTGATCTTTGACAATCTTAGCGAAAGGAACTTGGTAGTTAGGCCCAATGGCGATTTTCTGGTTTGGTGAAATTCCACCAGAAGAGATATGTACAAAGTCGCAACCTAAGGGTTTGAGTTGTTTAGCAAAGTTAGCCGTCTCCTCTGGCGTCCAGCCACCCTCCATCCAGTCGCTTGCAGAAATACGAATGCCGAGTACACCCTTGTATGCTGCTCTAACTGCCGCAAACAATTCCAGCGGGAAACGAATTCGATTTTCAAATGAGCCGCCATATTCATCGGTGCGTTGATTTGCAATTGGCGATAAAAATTGATGCAGCAAGTAGCCATGGGCACCATGAAGCTCAATTCCATCCAAGCCAATACGATCCGCGCGTTTAGCCGCCATGACAAAAGCTTCTATTAAATCTTTTAATTCTGCTTTGGTGAGCTCATGCGGCAAGCGCTCGCCTTCAAGTTGCGGAATTGCTGATGGCGCTGCAGTTTCCCATCCACCTTGATCAACCGACAGCAATTGACCACCATTCCATGGTGTTGCACTTGAAGCCTTGCGACCAGCATGCGCCAACTGAATAAACACAGGGGTAGCTGGTGCTAATTTGCGTGCACGGCTTAATTTATCCTGGAGAGCCGCTTCAGTGCGGTCATCCCATAAACCAAGACAGGCAGGCGTAATTCGAGCCTCAGGAGTAACGCCTGTAGCCTCAATAATGAATAGAGCAGCCCCACTATTCAGAAGATTTCCCCAGTGCATCAGATGCCAATCAGTTGCCTCCCCGTTATCGGCGGAATATTGGCACATCGGGGCCACTACGATGCGATTGGCGAGCTCTAATGGCCCACGAGGGGAATTGAGGGTGTAGGGTGAGAACAGGAGGCTCATAGAAATGCCTTAAAAGTCATAAAAGGGGATAAAAACACAATACGTAGCTTAAAGCGATAAAATAGCAAAAATAGAATAAACGAGACAGCGAAGTCGTGCAGACCCACGGTCTAGCGACTTTAATTACCCCTAAAACTACCATCATCCCTACTGAAGACTATGAACGCACCCCAAGCCTTTGAATCAAAAGAAGATATCGGCCACTTCGTTGGCGGCTCTGTTATCAATCCTAAAGACGGTCGCTTTGCCGATGTCTTTAACCCAACCAAGGGTGCGGTAGCCCGTAAGGTTGCCTTAGCCAGTAAAACAGAGGTTGATGCAGCCGTAGCCGTTGCACAAAAAGCTTTTGAGACATGGGGTCTCACTAGCCCACTGCGTCGTGCTCGCATTATGTTTAAGTACTTAGAGCTTCTCAATGCCAATCGCGACGAATTGGCTGCCATCATTACTGCTGAACATGGCAAGGTATTTACTGATGCGCAAGGTGAAGTCACTCGCGGTATTGAAATTGTCGAGTTTGCAACAGGCATCCCAGAATTACTTAAAGGTGATTACACCGAGCAAGTTTCTACTGATATTGATAACTGGGTCATGCGCCAACCTTTGGGCGTGGTTGCTGGTATTACTCCATTTAACTTTCCAGTAATGGTTCCTATGTGGATGTTCCCGGTTGCCATTGCTTGCGGCAATACTTTCATCCTCAAACCGAGCCCAACCGATCCCTCCGCTTCGCTGTTTATGGCTAAATTACTAAAACAAGCCGGTCTTCCAGATGGCGTATTTAACGTGGTGCAAGGCGATAAAGAGGCAGTTGATGCCTTGATTGAGAACCCAGATGTTAAGGCAGTCAGCTTTGTCGGCTCAACCCCGATTGCAAACTACATCTATGAGCGTTGTGCCCACTTTGGTAAACGTTCACAAGCCCTGGGTGGCGCTAAAAACCATATGGTTATCATGCCGGATGCCGATATTGATAAAGCAATTGATGCTCTTGTTGGCGCTGCCTATGGCTCCGCTGGAGAGCGCTGCATGGCAATCTCAGTTGCCGTATTGGTCGGTGATGTTGCTGAAAAGATCATGCCTAAACTTATTGAGCGGACTAAGACGCTCAAAGTTAAGAACGGTATGGAGCTTGACGCTGAAATGGGCCCGATTGTTACCAAAGCTGCATTAGACCGTATTACCGGTTACATCGATAGCGGCGTTGCCTCCGGCGCAAAATTATTAGTAGATGGTCGCGGTCATAAAGTTGCTGGATATGAAAATGGCTTCTTCTTGGGTGGCACCTTGTTTGATAACGTGACTCCTGATATGAAGATTTACCTCGAAGAAATCTTTGGACCAGTTCTTTCCTGTTTACGCGTTGCAAACTTTACCGAAGCACTGAATTTGGTGAACTCTTGCGAATTTGGTAATGGCGTAGCCTGCTTTACTAGCGATGGCAATATTGCCCGTGAATTTGCGCGCCGTGTACAAGTAGGCATGGTTGGTATTAACGTACCAATTCCAGTACCGATGGCATGGCATGGCTTTGGCGGATGGAAGAAATCACTATTTGGTGACATGCATGCATATGGCAAAGAAGGCGTTCGCTTCTACACTAAGCAGAAGAGCGTCATGCAACGCTGGCCTGAGAGTATTGCTAAGGGTGCCGAGTTTGTTATGCCTACCTCCAAGTAAGAGGCTGGGGCCTAAGTAAAAATAGCGATCTTCAGATCGCTATTTTTTTATCTGTTTACTTCAGAATTTACTGCAAGGTATTTTTGAATGCTGGCATGAGTGGCACAGCCAATACATCAATACCCTCTTCTCTCAGGGACTCCGCCTCATCCAAGGTAGTCTGACCACGAATACTGCGCTCGGGGGCTTCTTTGTAATGAATCTTACGAGCCTCTTCTGCAAAGGAAGCGCCGACATCTTCGGATTTACCCATCAACTCACGCATCCCTTTTAAGAAGGCTGCTTGTACTTGCGCCTCTAGGCGTGAATGATCATTACCCGTTAAGGCAACCACCTCCCCACTAGTAGCGCCAATATTTTCATTGGGCGCAGCGATCGCTAAAGAGGTTGACTTTGCAATTCTGGGGGCAGAAGGCATGCGGGTGATTTCGGTGCTGTCGCACACTGGGCAGGCGAGCATACCTTTGTCTTGCTGGGCAAGACAATCCTCTTCAGAGGCAAACCATCCCTCAAAGTGATGATCTAAGGGGCAAGCGAGGTTGTAGACTTTCATATGACCTATATAAGGGCAAAAATGCCAAATTCAATAGGTCTATTTTAATGGGAATTACAAAACACCCTAATTGAGGGGGTGAGGACTCGCCAATCCACGTCTATACCGATCCAACCAATAGGCAGATATGGTCGTTTTAACATCCGTAATCTCGCCAACCTCAACCCAGGCAATTAATTGCTCCAAAGGCTCTGCAAAGACGTCCAAAAACTCTTCATCATCTAGCTTGTTCGGACCGGGAGTTAGCTCTTGCGCCAAGTAGATATCAATAAATTCAGTTGAATATGAAATCACTGGGTGAATTCGACGTATGAAACTCCACTTCTGAGCGGTGTACCCAGTTTCTTCTTCCAGCTCACGCTGAGCGCACATCAATGGATCTTCACCGATTTCTAACTTACCCGCCGGAATTTCGATACACGCCTTGGCTATTGGATACCGATACTGACGCTCAAGCAACACCCTGCCATCATCCAAGAGAGCTAGCACAGCAACAGCACCGGGATGGGTTAAATATTCTCGCGCAGCAATATGACCATCAGGAAGGCGCACTTGATCACGCTTCATATTTAAGAAGATACCGCCGTAAATATCCTCACCTGAAATGCGATCTTCGCGCAAGTGGGTATCCCCTGCCGGCATATCTTTAAATGATTTTTCGATCATAGAGTCTTTCCATTTAGTTACCTTCATTTAAATGAAGATCGTACAAAAGATCCATGTCATTTAAATGTCATCACTGAACATTAAACAATAAAGGCTCCCTGAGGAGCCCTTATTTACAGTACCGGTAAATTTATGAGCCCAATAAGGTGCGGCGCATTGCATCGAGACAAACACTCATTAATGCAGCCGGGACAATGCCAATAGCCAAAACCAAGATGGTGTTCAAACTCAATAGACCTTTAGCAAAACCAGAGCCAGAAATAGTCACTTCATGGCTTGGCTCATCAAAATACATCACTTTCACTACTCTGAGGTAGTAGAAAGCACCAACCAAAGACGCCATTACGGCGATGATGGCCAAGAACGTATGCTCTGCATCTACCAGGGCTTCCAAAACACCCAATTTAGCTGCAAAACCTACGGTTGGAGGAATGCCAGCTAAGGAGAACATCATTACTAAACCAATAAATGCAAACCAAGGATGTTTCTTATTCAATCCTTTAAGACCATCCAGAGTTTCACAGTCATATCCTTTGCGTGACAGAGCCATCAACAATCCAAAGCTACCTAATGTAGTGAGCACATAAGTAATGGCGTAAAACATCGAAGCGCTAAAGGCGTGATCATCAAATACAGACAGCATGCCCAAGAGAACAAAACCCATTTGTGCGATTGCTGAGTAAGCAAGCATGCGCTTAATATTCGTTTGGGCAATCGCAGTAACGTTACCAACGACTAATGATAGGATGGCTAACAAGACTAACATCGGCTGCCAATCGCCCATCAATGGCAACAAAGTATTTACCAGTAAGCGGAATAACAATGCAAAAGCCGCTAATTTTGGAGCGCCAGCGATCATCAAAGTCACTGCTGTTGGCGCACCTTGATAAACATCCGGCACCCACATATGAAAAGGAACAACCCCCAACTTGAATGCCAAGCCAGCAACAATAAATACCAAACCAAAAGCCATCACCAAGTGATTTACACGGGGATCGGCAACTGTTTTGAAGATTTCAATTAAATCTAGAGAGCCAGTAACGCCGTATAACATCGACATACCGTACAACAAGAAACCTGAGGCTAAAGCGCCCAAGATGAAATACTTAATACCGGCTTCAACACTCTTCTCGCTGCTATGGCGCATAGCCACCAGAGCATACATCGGCAATGCCATCAACTCCAAGCCAAGATAAAGCGTTAGCAGATTTGCCCCAGAAATCAAAACCATCTGGCCCAATAAAGCCAGCAAGATTAAGACGATAAAGTCTGGACGGAATAGACCCCGATCAGATAAATACTGCTTGGAGTAAATCAAGCTTATTAAGACAGCTCCACATGAACAGGCCTTGAGCAAATTAGACAAAGGGTCTGACTGAAACAAACCATTCATAGCAACAAGGGATACGTCACCTAAGCGGCCAACGAATGCGAAGATCAGATAGATTAACAAGATCAATGAGAAAAAATACACAAAACCGACACCGCGGGGAGTGTGAAAGATATCTTGCTCAACGCCAGGAGTTGAAGTGGCTTTTTCAGGTACAAAAACACTCGCCACCAACAATAAGCAAGTAGCAATTAGGAGAACGAGTTCCGGCAGGATGGCGTATAGGTCGAATGCTTGCATTTGCTTTTACTCAGAGTTTGCTAACAGCAACATGCTGCAGCAGATTGATCACGGCTGGATGAATAATGTCTGTAAATGGTTTTGGATAAACGCCCATACCAATGACACAGATTGATAAAACGGCCATCATGAAGTACTCGCGAGCATTGAGATCTTTGAGTTCTTCTACGTGCTCATTATTGATGGTGCCAAAGAAAACCCGCTTTACCATCCACAAAGAATAAGCGGCGCCCAGAATCAAAGCCGTGGCAGCCAAGATGCCAATCACAAAGTCGTAATCAACGGCGGCTAAGATCACCATAAACTCACCAACGAAACCAGATGTAGCAGGTAAGCCGCAATTAGCCATTGCCATTAGCACTGCAAAGGCAGTGAATGCTGGCATGCGATGCACCACTCCACCGTAATCAGCGATTTGACGTGTATGCATACGGTCATAAAGAACGCCGATAGACAAGAACATGGCACCAGCGACAAAGCCATGGGAGATCATTTGGACAATGCCACCCTCGATACCAAGTGGACTGAAGAGGAAGAAGCCGAGCGTCACAAAGCCCATATGAGCTACTGATGAATAAGCCACTAGCTTTTTCATATCTTTTTGAACCAAAGCCACTGCACCAACATAGATCACAGCAACCAAGGATAAGAAAATAACAAATGGGCCTAAGTATTGGCTGGCATCTGGAGCAATCGGTAAAGAGAAGCGCAAAAAGCCATAAGCACCCAACTTCAACATAATTGCGGCCAAAACTACGGACCCGCCTGTTGGCGCCTCTACGTGAACGTCTGGCAACCAAGTATGCAAAGGCCACATTGGAACCTTGACGGCAAATGCCATAAAGAATGCAGCAAACAACAAGATTTGTTCAACGATATCTAGGCGGGCATTTTGCCAAGCCAAAATATCAAAGGTGTTGGTAACGTTATATAGATAGAGCATTGCGACTAAAGTCAGCAATGAGCCAAGCAAGGTATACAAAAAGAATTTGAACGCTGCATATATGCGGTTATGTCCGCCCCATACACCAATAATGATGTACATCGGAATCAAGGTTGCTTCAAAGAATACATAGAACAACAAAGCATCTAACGCAGCAAATACGCCAATCATCAATCCAGACAGGATCATGAATGAAGCCATGTATTGCGAAACCTTAGTATCAATTACTTCCCAAGCTGCAATGACAACGATGATGTTGACAAATGCAGTCAGAACAATAAACCATACAGAAATACCATCAATGCCAAGATGGTAGTTGATGTCATAACGAGGAATCCAGCTCACCTTCTCTACAAACTGCATGCCGGCATTAGCAACATCAAAGTTCAATATCAATGGAAGTGTGGCAATAAAACCAATTACCGCCCCAAAAAGCGATAACCAGCGTACACCGGCAGATGGCTTCTCAGACCCATAAAACAAAATAATGAGTCCAAAGACGATTGGGGTCCAGATTGCGTAAGAAAGAATCATAGTGGCTACTTAAGTAACAAAGGCCTATCGAACAAAAGGCAGGTAAGCATACAAAACCCAGGCCAACAATACCGCCAGGCCTGCAATCATTGCAAACGCATAGTGATACACATAACCGGATTGCAAATGGCGAATGACACCAGCGAAGCGCCCTACTGAATATGCGCTACCGTTAACCAAGAAACCATCGATGATCTTTTGATCACCACGATGCCACAAGAAGCCACCAATCCAAATGAGTCCTTTGGCAAATACTGCTTGGTTGAAATCATCCAAATAGTATTTGTTATCGAACAATTTTTTAATCGGGGCAAAAGCTTCAGCCACTTTAGCTGGTAATTTGGGAGCCCAAAGATAACCAATAGCAGCAGTCAGCACACCAAGTACAACAAGACCCAATACTGGTGAAGTAAAGGCATGAATCGCCATCTCTACTGGACCGTGGAATTCTTCTGCTAACTCCTTCATTACTGGGTGACGAGCCAAGTCGATAAAGATCGAATCGCCAAAGTAAGTTCCAAATAAAAGTGGTGAAATGGTGTAAAAACCAATAATCACTGATGGAATCGCCAAGAGAATCAGTGGCAATGTCACCACCAATGGAGATTCATGTGGTTTTTGACCGGGAGCTAAACCGTGATGAGCGTGATCGTCACCCTGCTCCGCATGATCATGATGGTGATCATGCGAATCTGCATGACCCCAACGGGCTTTTCCATGGAATACCCAGAAGTAAAGACGGAATGAATACAAAGCTGTTACGAATACGCTAGCCATAACTGCAAAGTAAGCGAATCCAGAGCCAGGAATATGACTTGCTGCAACAGCTTCAATAATGGAATCCTTTGAATAGAAGCCAGAGAAGAATGGGGTTCCAATCAAAGCTAGATTACCAAGCAACATCATCAAGCAAGTAATCGGCATGTATTTCCATAAACCACCCATCTTGCGCATATCTTGCTCGTGATGCATGCCTAAGATTACGCTACCGGCTGCAAGAAATAGCAGCGCCTTGAAGAATGCATGAGTCATCAAGTGGAAGATTGCTACTGGATATGCTGAAACACCTAAAGCTACAGTCATATAACCTAACTGTGACAATGTGGAATAGGCAACGACCCGCTTGATATCGTTTTGCACAATACCCAAGAAACCCATGAACAGCGCTGTGATCGAGCCAATCACCAAGATAAAGCTTAACGCTACATCAGAGAGCTCAAACAATGGTGACATGCGTGACACCATGAAGATACCCGCAGTAACCATAGTTGCAGCGTGAATCAATGCAGAAATTGGCGTAGGGCCTTCCATAGAGTCCGGCAACCAAACATGGAGTGGAAATTGGGCCGATTTACCCATGGCGCCAATAAACAAACAAATACAGGCAACGGTTGCTAAGTTCCAGCTTGTGCCAGGCAAGGTTTGCGCAGCTAAAGCAGTATTTTGCGAGAAGATCACGTCATATTGCATGGAGCCAGTACTTGCCAGCAATAAGCCAATACCAAGAATGAAACCAAAATCGCCTACGCGGTTAACCAAGAAGGCCTTCATATTGGCAAACACGGCGGATTGGCGTTCAAAGTAGAAACCAATCAAAAGATAAGACACTACACCCACTGCTTCCCAACCAAAGAAGAGTTGCAAGAGGTTATTGCTCATTACCAACATCAACATTGCAAAGGTAAAGAGCGAAATATAGGAGAAGAAACGGTTATAACCTTCTTCACCTTGCATATAACCAATGGTATAGATGTGCACCATTAGAGATACAAAGGTCACCACACACATCATGGTGGCCGTTAACGGATCAATAAGGAAGCCAATATCTAAATTGAGTTCGCCTAACTGCATCCAGCGGTATACGGTGCCGTTAAAGTAAAAGCCATCCATTACCTGCGATAAAACATTGCAGGACAGAATAAAAGCAATGGTGACACCCAAGATAGTGACAAACTGACTGGCGCCGTGACCAATCCGATTACCGCCTAACTTAGTTCCAAAAAAGCCAGCAATGATGGAGCCGACTAGCGGCGCCAATGGAATTGCGCAGAGAACAGGAATGTTTAAGGTCAATTGCATGACTAGCCTTTAAGGTGGTCTAGATCTTCAGCATTAATGGTGTCGACCTTGCGGAAGAGAACAACCAAAATTGCCAAGCCAATAGCTGCTTCAGCAGCCGCCACAGTCAAAATGAAGAAAACGAATACTTGACCCGCCATATCTCCCAAATAATGAGAGAAAGCAACAAAATTCATGTTTACTGAAAGCAACATTAACTCAATTGCCATAAGCAAAACGATGACGTTCTTGCGATTCAAAAAGATACCGATGACGCTAGTCGCAAATAGAATTGCGCTAAGCACTAAATAGTGGGCAAGAGTAATGCTCATTTTTTCTCACCCCGAGTATCTTGTTTTGCAGCCATATCAGTATCCATCTTCACCATTCTCCAGCGGTCAGCCACCTTTACATTGACTTGTTCGTGGATATTTTGAGATTTGACATCTTTACGATTGCGAAGTGTTAAAGCAACTGCTGCAATGATTGCCACTAATAAGATGACACCAGCAACTTCAAATGCATAAACATAGTCGCCGAAAATCAACATGCCCAAGGCTTGAGTATTGTTAGCCATTACCTCTTCAGGCATTGCTTGGACAGGCGTATTCGTGCCAACGAAACTACGAATTAGCACAATAGAGAGCTCTAGAACAATCACGGCACCCATTAGGAAAGCAACGGGGAGGAATTTTTTAAAGTCACGGCGAAGATGCTCGATATCAAGATCCAACATCATCACGACGAATAGGAATAAGACCATGACGGCACCAACATAAACCAAGATGAGGGCCAAACTGAGGAACTCCGCCTTGAGCAACATCCATAGACCGGAAGCGCAGAAGAATGCGAGAACCAAGAATAAGGCAGCGTGAACTGGATTGCGAGCGGTAATCACACGAATTGCTGAGATTACTAAGAGGCCAGCAAAGCCGTAGAAAAAGACTGCAAATAAGGTAGATGGATCGAATGTCATTTTATATAGGCTCTATTCGATTAGCGGTAAGGTGCATCAATGACGCGGTTGCTAGCAATTTCTTTTTCATACTTATCACCAACAGCCAAAAGCATGTCTTTAGTGAAATATAAGTCGCCGCGCTTATCACCAAAGTATTCAAAGATATTGGTTTCAACAATGGCATCTACTGGACAAGCCTCTTCGCAAAAGCCGCAGAAAATGCATTTGGTTAGGTCAATGTCATAACGGGTGGTACGACGTGTGCCGTCATCGCGCTCTGCGGTTTCAATCGTAATAGCATAGGCCGGACAAACTGCCTCGCATAACTTACAGCCAATGCAACGCTCTTCTCCGCTTTCATAGCGACGTAATGCATGTAATCCACGGAAGCGATTAGATAAAGGCGTCTTCTCTTCAGGGTACTGAATGGTAATTTTTGGTTTGAAGAGATAACGGCCAGTAATGGACATACCAACCAAAATTTCTTTGAGCATTAAGCTATCGAGGAACTGGGAAATTTTCTTAAACATGATTAATCAACTTATTTCCAAATATTCCATGGGGATACCACCCATGCGCCGATAACAACCACCCAAAATACGGAGATGGGGATAAAGATCTTCCAGCCCAAACGCATGATTTGGTCGTAGCGGTAGCGAGGCAATGTGGCACGCAACCAAATAACACAGGACAACAAGAAGAAAGTTTTACCGAATAACCAAAAGAAACCTGGAATATCGCGCAAGATAGGTAAATCAACAATCGGCAACCAGCCGCCCAAGAACATGGTTGAAGCTAATGCTGCGATCAATATCATGTTGGCATACTCGGCCAAGAAGAACATGGCAAATGCCATTCCGGAGTACTCAACCATATGACCAGCAACAATCTCAGATTCACCTTCAACAACGTCAAATGGATGACGATTTGTTTCGGCAACGCCTGAGATGAAATAAATTAAGAACATTGGCAATAAAGGCAACCAGTTCCATGATAGGAAGTTTAGGCCCATGCTAGCGAAATAGCCTTGCTCTTGCGAGGCAACGATCGTACTCAAATTTAAGGAGCCTGAAGTTAGCAATACCGTCACCAGGGCGAAGCCCATAGCGATTTCGTAAGAGATCATTTGTGCAGACGCACGCATCGCACCTAAAAACGGATATTTGGAGTTGGATGACCAGCCCGCCAAAATAACGCCATAAACGCCAACAGATGAAATGGCCATGACATACAGAAGGCCCGCATTAACATCGGCCAACACCATCTTCGCCTGGAAAGGAATCACAGCCCACGCAGCAAACGCTGGAGCAATGACCATTACCGGTGCAATGAAATACAAAACAAGACTAGCTTTTGCAGGAGAAATAATCTCCTTCATTAATAACTTCAATGCGTCAGCAATCGGCTGCAACAAACCTAATGGACCAACACGATTAGGGCCTAGACGAATATGCATCCAACCGATGAGCTTACGTTCCCACAAAGTTAAGTAAGCAACACAACCAAACATTGGCAAAACGATGATGACAATGCGAACTAAAGCCCAAACCAATGGCCAAAAAGAGCCAAAAATAGATTCGCCCTGTGTAGTAATGAGGTTCAAGAAATTATCCATCTCGTACCTTATGCCTTACTTACGGTTACTGGACCAAACATCGATCCCAATTTAGCGCTAGCCAAAGTGCCTGCTGAAATACGTACAGCACCTGCTGCTAAGTTTGCTTCTAATGTTGCAGGCAAATCAACCGATTGGTCGCCTTGAGTAACGCGCACTGCATCGCCCTCTTTCAAGCCTAGTTCCGAGAACAGTTTTTGGCTTAAGCCAGCCTGATTACCGCGTTTGGAATCGCGTGTTAAGTGCAATGCAGGGGCACGACGAACAATAGGATCACCAGCGTAAATATTGACATCAGCTAAACGCTCTAAACCGTTTAGTGGGGCTAAATTACCATTGATCACTGAGTTGGCAGTCGATTGATTCTTCAAGCGGGTACAGTAGTTATCACCTAATGCTTCACCCAAGACTTCTTCCGGCACGTTGTAGAGGAATCCATCTAAGTTGAGCAGCCCACCCAAAACACGCAATACTTTCCATGCCGGACGTGAATCACCCAAAGGTTTCACAGCGGGTTGAATGGTTTGTGCCCTACCTTCTGCATTGACAAAGGTAGAAACGGTCTCGGTAAATGGGGTAATTGGCAAAATCACATCGGCCACCTCTAACAGGTCAGCCGATCTAAATGCACTTAACGCAATGACGGTATTCGCTTTTGCTAAAGCAGCACGGGCTTGCATAGGGTTTGGAAGATCGGAGTCAGGCTCGATATTCATTAAGATCACAGCACGGCGATCGCCAGACAGAACTGAATCAACGCCAGCACCATTAGCATTGACTAGAGAGGCACCAACAGCGTTTCCACCAACAGGCAGGAAACCCAGAGTTGCTCCTGTTTGCTGAGCAATAAACTGAGCCAAAACATGCAAATCAGAAGCATGAGGATGAGCAAGAGCTGCCGAGCCAATTAAGACGGCAGAGCTTGTTCCAGAAAGCAGGCTATCAGCAATCTGTTGCGCTTGTGCAGATACTGGCAAATTAAAAGTACCAGCTGGTGCATTAACTGATTTCGCTTTTGAAATCGCCAAGGCAACTTCACTCAATGCATTTAACCAAGCACTAGGAGCGGCAGCGATTCCTGTTGCAGGAATTAACCAATCATCACCGCCGGCGTCAATACGGGATACCTGAAGTGCACGTTTAGCAGCGGTACGAATCCGTGCAGCCAAGATTGGCTGATCTTTACGCAAGAAGCTTCCAATCACTAAAACGCGGTCAAGCTCGCTAAGCTTAGTAATCGGCATACCCAACCAAGGAGCTGATGCAGCACCACTGATATCAGTTTGACGTAAACGCGTTTCGACTTGATTAGAGCCCAAGCTACGGACGATCTTTTGCAGGAGATGCAATTCTTCTGTACTAGAAATGGGATGAGCTAATGCACCGATGGATTGCGCACCACTCTCAGAAGAAATAGTCTTCAATGAATGAGCAACATAATCTAATGCAGACTGCCAATCGGTCTCTAACCATTGACCGCCCTGCTTCACCATCGGGCTTGTGATGCGCTCAGAACTATTGACACCTTCATAAGAGAAGCGATCACGATCGCTAATCCAACATTCGTTAATGGCTTCGTTTTCTAAGGCAACCACTCGCAGCACTTTATTGGCTTTAGTTTGAACGGTTGTATTGGCACCTAAACTGTCATGAGGACTGACTGAGCGCTTGCGCCCCATTTCCCATGTGCGAGCACCGTAGCGGAATGGCTTACTCGTTAAAGCGCCAACCGGGCACAGATCAATCATGTTTCCAGAAAGCTCTGAATCGACAGTTTGACCTACAAATGTCGTGATCTCGGAATGCTCACCACGGTTGATCATGCCAAGCTCCATCACACCAGCAACTTCTTGGCCAAAACGAACACAACGCGTGCAATGAATACAGCGGCTCATCTCTTGCATAGAGATTAATGGGCCTACATTCTTATGAAATACCACACGCTTTTCTTCGTCATAGCGTGAGCTGGATTTTCCGTAACCTACCGCCAAATCTTGTAACTGGCACTCTCCACCTTGATCGCAAATTGGGCAATCTAAAGGATGGTTAATGAGCAAGAATTCCATAACAGAGCGTTGCGCTTCAACTGCTTTAGCTGAATGCGTGAATACTTTCATGCCCTGCGTTACAGGAGTAGCGCAAGCTGGTAATGGTTTTGGTGCTTTTTCAACTTCAACCAAACACATACGGCAGTTAGCAGCGATAGATAACTTCTTGTGATAGCAGAAATGAGGAACGTAAGTACCGAGCTTATTCGCGGCGTGCATCACCATCGAACCTTGCGGAACTTCTACTGCCTTACCATCTAATTCGATTTCAACCATGCTCACTTTAAGATGTCCCGTGCTCAATAACTTATAAAGGTTTTGCAGAATCTAAGCAGCGCTTATGCTCTACGTGATACGCAAATTCATCCATGTAATGCTTCAACATACCGCGTACCGGCATTGCAGCTGCATCACCCAAAGCGCAAATCGTGCGACCTTGAATATTTGCTGCTACATCGTTGAGTAAATCTAAATCTTCTGGGCGGCCTTGGCCGTGTTCAATACGATGCACAATGCGCCACAACCAGCCAGTACCCTCACGACATGGGGTGCATTGACCGCAAGACTCTTCGTGATAGAAATAAGAGAGACGCTCTAAGGCGCGAACCATGCATCGAGTTTCATTCATCACAATGACTGCACCGGAACCCAGCATTGATCCTGCTTTAGCAATACTGTCGTAATCCATGGTCAAGTCCATCATCTGAGCACCGGGTACTACTGGTGCAGATGATCCGCCAGGAATAACAGCTTTCAATGCCACACCGTCACGCATACCACCAGCCAACTTCAAGAGCTCTGCAAAAGGTGTTCCTAAGGGAATTTCATAATTGCCTGGATGCACAACATCGCCAGATACAGAGAAAATCTTCGTTCCGCCATTATTCGGTTTGCCAAGATCCAAATACGCTTGACCACCAATTGCCAAAATGAAAGGCACGGCTGCAAATGTTTCCGTATTGTTAATCGTCGTTGGCTTGCCATATAAACCAAAGCTTGCTGGGAATGGTGGCTTAAAGCGTGGTTGGCCTTTTTTACCTTCCAGCGATTCCAGTAAAGCAGTTTCTTCACCACAGATATAAGCACCCCAACCTGGTGATGCATGTAGTTGGAATGAAAAATCGCTACCTAAAATTTTGTCACCTAAGTAACCTGCGGCACGAGCTTCTTCTAAAGCCTCTTCAAAACGTGAGTAGACTTCCCAGATTTCTCCGTGAATGTAGTTATAGCCGGTAGTGATACCCATGGTGTAAGCACCAATAATCATGCCTTCGATCAAAGCATGAGGGTTATAACGCATGATGTCTCGGTCTTTAAATGTACCTGGCTCACCTTCGTCACTATTACAAACTAAATATTTTTGACCGGGGAACTGTCGCGGCATGAAGCTCCACTTCAGCCCCGTTGGGAAGCCTGCACCACCACGACCACGGAGTGATGAAGCTTTTAATTCAGCAATGATGGCATCAGGTGAAACTTTGTCATTGATTAAACGACGTAGTTGTTGATAACCACCGCGGCTCTCGTAATCCTTTAAGCGCCAGTTGTCGCCATTTAATCCAGCAAGGATCAAGGGCTTAATATGGCGATCGTGCAAGCTAGTCATGCTGACTTCCCTTCTGCACGAAGCTCATTTAGCAGAGCATCAATTTTTTCATTACTCATAAAGCTACACATACGCTTGTCATTCAAGAGCATTACGGGCGAGTCACCGCATGCGCCCATGCACTCACCCTCTTTGAGAGTAAAGGTACCGCAAGGTGTGGTTTCATTAAAGCCAATACCCAAAGTTTCTTTTAAGTGAGTCGCGGCGGTTTCACCATGCGTTAATTGACAAGGCAGATTAGTGCAAATTACCAACTTGTACTTACCAATTGGTTTGGTGTTGTACATGTTGTAAAAGGTTGCCACTTCTTCTACGGCAATGGTTGGCATTTCTAAGATTTGGGCAACTACTGCAATCACTTCTGGTGAAACCCAACCCACTTCAGTTTGAGCAGCAATAAGTGCAGCCATCACAGCAGATTGCTTTTGCTCTGCTGGGTATTTAGCAACGTTACGGGCAATATCTGCCAGCGTTTTGTCGGAAAGTTGAAGAGTTGTTGTCATTAATAATCCTTGGCACGCTCAATTAGCGGTCAATCTCCCCGAATACGATATCTTGCGTACCAATAATCGTGACCGCATCAGCCAACATATGGCCACGTGACATTTCATCCATTGCGGACAGGTGTACAAATCCTGGCGCACGAATCTTCAAGCGATAAGGCTTGTTTGCGCCATCCGAAATTAAGTAGATGCCAAACTCCCCTTTAGGATGCTCAACAGCAGAGTAAGCCTCGCCATTGGGAATATGCAAACCTTCGGTAAAGAGTTTGAAATGGTGAATGAGTTCTTCCATATTTGACTTCATGTCTACACGCTTTGGCGGAGACACTTTATGGTTATCGCTCATTACAGGACCATCATTTGCTTTCAGCCAAGCAACGCACTGCTTGATGATGCGGTTCGATTGACGCATTTCTTCCATACGAATCAGGTAACGATCATATGAGTCACCATTCACACCAACGGGAATGTCAAAATCAAGCTTGTCATAGGTTTCGTAGGGCTGCTTCTTGCGCAAGTCCCACTCAATCCCAGAGCCACGGAGCATTGGGCCAGTAAAGCCAAGCTGCAATGCACGCTCAGGAGAGACCACGCCAATACCGACCAAGCGTTGTTTCCAAATACGGTTATCCGTTAAGAGATTGCAGTACTCATCGACGTTGGCATCAAAACGGCCTGTGAAATCTTCAATAAAGTCGAGCAAGGTACCGCTACGATTTTCATTCAGACGTTTAATCGCAGATGCACTACGAATTTTGTTCTTGGAGTATTGCGCCATTTGGTCTGGCAAATCCCGATAAACCCCGCCTGGGCGATAGTAGGCAGCATGCATACGTGCACCCGATACTGCTTCGTACATATCGAAAATATCTTCACGATCACGGAAGGCGTACAAGAATACAGCCATGGCACCAACGTCCAAGCCATGACAACCGATCCACAACAAGTGATTCAGCAAACGAGTGAGTTCATCAAACATCACGCGGATATATTGCGCACGCAAAGGCACATCTACTTGCAATAATTTTTCAATGGCTAGAACGTAAGCATGCTCATTGGACATCATCGAAACATAGTCCAAACGATCCATGTAAGGAACGTTTTGAATCCAAGTTCGAGTTTCAGCAAGTTTTTCTGTAGCGCGGTGGAGCAAGCCAATATGGGGATCAGCGCGCTGAATAACCTCACCATCTAACTCAAGCACCATCCGAAGCACGCCGTGAGCCGCAGGGTGCTGTGGCCCAAAATTGAGGGTGTAGTTCTTAATTTTTGCCATGACTTAAACCGGATCTCCGTACTGCTCTTCACGAACGATTCTTGGCGTGATTTCACGCGGTTCAATCGTTACAGGCTGATACATCACACGTTTTAACTCTGGGTCGTAGATCATTTCTACGTTTCCAGCAATTGGGAAATCTTTCCTGAATGGATGACCAATAAAGCCATAGTCGGTCAAGATACGACGAAGATCATCATGACCTTCAAAAATAATGCCGTAGAGATCGAATGCTTCACGCTCAAACCAGTTAGCAGAATTCCAGATAGGGGTTACAGATGCAACTAGCGGATAACTATCATCCGGAGCAAATACTCGAACACGCAAACGCCAGTTATGCTGCAAAGAGAGCAAGTGACTTACCGCTGCAAAGCGCTTACCAGCCCAAGAGCCTTCGTGCAAATCCAAGTAGTCCACGCCACATAGGTCAATAAGCTGCTCAAAACCTAGCAATGGATCATCGCGCAGCAATAAGGCGGATTCAAAATAGGTATCTGCATTGAGAACAACAGTGACTTCACCTAATGCTGTTTCAATAGATTGCGCGCGCTTACCAAGTACTTTTTCGAGGTTGGCGACTAATTGATTTAAACGATCTGACATTGCTTAAGCCTTCCGCGCAATAGTGCTAGTTCGAGCAATCTTGGATTGAAGCTGAATAATTCCATAGATCAAGGCTTCAGCAGTTGGAGGGCAGCCAGGAACATAAATATCAACCGGCACAATGCGATCGCAACCGCGAACTACTGAATAAGAGTTGTGATAGTAGCCGCCACCATTGGCACAGGAACCCATAGACAGAACCCAGCGTGGCTCTGGCATTTGGTCATAAACCTTGCGCAATGCAGGGGCCATCTTATTGGTCAACGTGCCGGCAACAATCATCAAATCTGACTGACGTGGCGATGGGCGAAATACCACACCGAAACGGTCTAAGTCATAACGGGAAGCGCCAGCATGCATCATTTCTACCGCACAACAGGCTAGACCAAAGGTCATTGGCCATAAGGAACCGTTGCGGGTCCAGTTGATTAGCTGGTCCGCTGTAGTGGTTACAAATCCTTCTTTGAGAACGCCTTCTAATGCCATATCGATCACTCCCAGTCGAGAGCGCCCTTTTTCCAGATATATACAAATCCCACAATGAATTCCAAAAGGAAAATCACCATAGAGGCGTAGCCGAACCAACCAAGATCACGTAATGCGACACCCCATGGGAATAGGAATGCAGTTTCAAGGTCAAACAAAATAAAGAGAATAGCAATCAGGTAGTAGCGCACATCGAACTTCATACGCGCATCTTCAAAAGCTTCAAAACCGCACTCATATGGAGAGAGTTTTTCAGCATCAGGCTTTGAAGGAGCCAGAATTTTTCCGAGGAACATGGGGACTAATCCCACCCCAATACCTACGAGGATGAAAAGCAGAACAGGAAAGTAATTAGCGAGATTCAAAATAGTCCTGAGTCGTTCGTCTGATAAATCTTCAGTACAGCAAATTTTAATTATTCCACTACTAACTTCTATTGATTTAGAGCAAAAACTCCACATCTACTTCATATTGGTGCCGACGGCGAGACTCGAACTCGCACAGCCTAAGCCACTACCCCCTCAAGATAGCGTGTCTACCAATTTCACCACGTCGGCATCTTGTAAAGCCTGTTAATTCTACTGCATTGCACCACACAACCACCCCAAAAAGACGGCAGCTAATGATGTAAAAACTGACCTATTTACTTAGGAACTGCTGGTTTACTTGGATCCTGGGCTGGAGCTGCTGGGGCAGCCGGTGCCACTACAGGAGCAACCGTACCAGATAGAACGCCAGGACTAACTTCCTTCTTGTTGCCTACCCAAGTAATACCAAGAGTACAAATGAAAAATACCGCCGCAAAGATGGCAGTTGTATGCGAGAGAAAGTTTGCAGATCCACTGGCACCAAACAAGCTTCCAGAGGCACCTGAGCCAAATGCTGCACCCATGTCTGCGCCCTTGCCCTGTTGCAAGAGAACTAACAAGATCACAGCCAAAGCTGAAACTACCTGCAATACGATTAATAAAGTCTTAAACCATTCCACAGCTTATCTCCAAATAAAAAATCTATGCCTGACAGATAGCCAAAAAATCTTCAGGGTTCAAGGAAGCCCCTCCAACTAATCCACCATCAATATCAGGCATGGCAAACAATTCAACAGCATTATCAGGCTTGACACTGCCACCGTACAAAATTCCTACATGCGAGGCAACATCCTCATCAAATTCAGCTAACTGAAGACGAATATGCCGATGCATATCTTGAGCGATCTGGGCGCTGGCAACTTTACCAGTACCAATCGCCCATACGGGTTCATAAGCAATCAGACAATCAGCCAAGCGATCCTGCAGAACAGAGACTTGTTTTGCGATCTGACCGCAGACAACCTCCTCTGCCCTTCCTGAGTTACGCTCGTCCGCTGTTTCACCAACACAGATCACCGGCGTCATGCCGTTATCAAGAACCTGGAGAGCCTTAGCGGCAACAGCTTCGTCTACTTCATGATGCATTTGGCGGCGCTCTGAATGCCCCACGATCACGTACTGACATCCCAATTCTTTAAGCATGGAAGCACTTGCCTCACCAGTGTAAGCACCGGAGCTTTGAGCAGAGGCATCTTGAGCCCCAAGACTGAGAAAGGCTAATGAATGCTCTTTAATCAAATCGCCACATTGCTTTAAATACGGTAGTGGAGGACATACAGCAAATTTACGACCAGCAGGCATGCCACTCTCCATGCCACGGGCAACGGTCTTCACCCAATCTTGATTACTTGCAAGACTGCCGTTCATTTTCCAGTTGCCGATGACGATGAGTGGGCGCATAAGCTGAAGACTAATTAAACCGTCAGAACAATTTTGCCGACGTGCTCAGAGGACTCCATCAATCGATGGGCATCTGCCGCTTGATCCAGCGTAAATGTTTTATAGATAGACGGCTTTAACTTGCCAGCATTCAGTAATGGCCAGACATGATCAAAAAGCTGCTTTGTAATTTGCTTCTTAAATGACACTGGACGAGGACGCAAAGTTGAGCCAGTAATCGTCAAACGGCGACGCAAAATTTGATTGGTGCTCACTTCGGCTTTAGATCCGCCTTGAATTGCGATAATCACAATGCGACCATCATCCGCTAGGCAATCGATTTCTCGCTGAACGTATTCGCCAGTCACCATATCGAGGATGACATTAACGCCCTTGCCGTCAGTAGCTTTCTTCACCTCTTCTACAAAGTCTTGAGTTTTGTAGTTAATGGCCAAATCAGCGCCCAACTTTAAGCAAGCAGCACATTTTTCGTCGGTGCCAGCAGTAACGAACACCTGATGACCAAGGGCTTTCGCTAGCAAAATTGCTGTAACACCGATACCGCTGGAGCCTCCCTGGACTAATAGGGTTTCACCAGCAGACAATTCTCCGCGCATGAACACATTGCTCCATACGGTATAAAAAGTCTCCGGTAGTGCAGCAGCTTCTTGATCTGTAAAGCCAGTTGGATACGGTAAGCATTGTGCAATCGGGGCAACACAGAGATTTGCATAGCCACCACCTTGCACTAATGCGCAAACTTTATCTCCGAGCTTCAAACCAAAAGCATTGTCAGCGTGCGCTAAGTCACCACCAATAATTTGACCAGCCACTTCAAGGCCTGGAATATCGGAGGCTCCAGCTGGAACAGGATAAAAGCCCTTGCGCTGCAATACGTCTGGGCGATTAATTCCTGCGGCAAGAACCTGAATCAACACCTCGCCAGTGCCAGCAGCCGGGGCTACTGGATCTGGACGAGTGGTAGGCACCAGCATTTCTGGCACACCAAATTCTTTGATCTCAATTACACGCATTGAAAGCTCCGAATAGTCGACTAGTGAATTAAGCTGTTTCGTCAGCTGCAGGAGCAGCTTCAGTAGTAGCGCCTGCCAAAGGAGCAATCGTGCCACCCTCATCAGCCATTGCAGCCTTCAAAGATAAACGTAAACGACCACGCTCATCAGCAGCCAACAATTTCACACGAACTACTTGGCCTTCCGCCAAATAATCTTTTACTTCTTTGACGCGCTCATTTGAAATTTCAGAGATATGCAAGAGGCCGTCTTTACCAGGCAGAATGTTCACCAAAGCACCGAATTCGAGCAACTTGACTACTGGACCTTCGTAGATCTTGCCAACTTCAGCTTCGGCAGTAATACCTTCGATACGCGCTTTTGCTTCAGCCATACCTTCAGCGCTTGTAGAGGCAATGGTTACAGTGCCGTCATCTTTAATGTCGATGCTGCAACCAGTTTCTTTGGTCAAGGCCTGGATAGTTGCGCCGCCCTTACCAATCACTTCACGAATCTTGTCTGGATGAATCTTGAAAGACACCATGCGTGGAGCATGAGCTGACAATTCTGTACGAACTGAACCCATTGCTTCTTGCATTTTG
Organism: Polynucleobacter sp. TSB-Sco08W16; assembly: GCF_018687455.1. Classification (NCBI taxonomy): domain Bacteria; kingdom Pseudomonadati; phylum Pseudomonadota; class Betaproteobacteria; order Burkholderiales; family Burkholderiaceae; genus Polynucleobacter; species Polynucleobacter sp. TSB-Sco08W16. The sequence continues at coordinate 825,809 of NZ_CP061291.1, read as the reverse complement.
CTCAAGATGTGCAAGCGTCCTTCTTTAGCTTGCGCTAAAGCAACTTGCATAATTTCTTTAGTAATACCTTGAACCTTAATATCCATCTGGAGTGCAGTAATACCGTTTGCAGTACCAGCTACTTTGAAGTCCATATCGCCCAAGTGATCTTCGTCACCCAAGATATCGGTCAACACAGCAAAACGGTTACCGTCCAGGATTAAGCCCATTGCTACACCAGCAACGTGTGCCTTCACTGGAACACCAGCATCCATCATTGCCAGACAACCGCCGCATACAGAAGCCATGGATGAAGAACCATTGGACTCAGTGATCTCTGAAACAACGCGAATGCTGTATGCAAAGTCTTCTGGGCTTGGTAATACTGGAATCAAAGCGCGCTTAGCCAAACGACCGTGACCAATTTCGCGGCGCTTAGGGCTACCTACTCGGCCAGTTTCGCCTGTTGCAAATGGAGGCATGTTGTAGTGAAACATGAAACGATCACGGTATTCACCTTCGAGCGCATCAATGATTTGCTCGTCACGTGCGGTACCTAGGGTAGCGACAACGAGAGCCTGAGTTTCACCACGGGTAAACAATGCAGAACCGTGCGTACGTGGCAGTACACCATTACGAATTTCAATTGGGCGAACAGTGCGTGTATCGCGACCATCAATACGTGGTTCGCCATTCAAAATCTGGCTACGGACAATCTTTGCTTCGATCTCGAACATGATGTCACTAACAGCAACAGCATCAACGTCACCTTCTTCAGATAACTTAGCCAACACTTCTTTGGAAATCTCTTTGAGCTTATCTGAACGAGCGCCTTTTTGGCGAATCTGATATGCCTCACGCAATGGCGCTTCAGCCAAAGCAGTGACTTTCGCAATAAACGGCTCATCTTTAGGAGCAGCAGTCCAATCCCACTCTGGCTTGCCAGCTTCGCTTACCAATTCATTAATTGCATTAATAGCTGTTTGCATTTGGTCATGACCAAATACCACTGCACCGAGCATCACTTCTTCAGAAAGTTGATTGGCTTCTGATTCAACCATCAATACAGCAGCCTGTGTGCCAGCAACGATCAAGTCGAGTTCACTAGTAACTTGTTCTGTACGAGTTGGGTTCAGGAGGTATTGTCCGTTAGCGTAACCAACACGTGCTGCGCCTACTGGGCCAGCAAAGGGGATACCAGAAACAGCCAATGCTGCAGAAGCAGCGATCAAAGCAGGAATATCTGCAGGAACATCTGGGTTAATTGACAAGACATGAACTACTACCTGAACTTCATTCAAAAATCCTTCTGGAAACAAAGGACGCAATGGACGGTCGATCAAGCGGGAGATTAATGTCTCACCTTCAGATGGACGGCCTTCACGACGGAAGAAACCGCCGGGGATCTTGCCGGCAGCGTATGTTTTTTCTAAATAATCTACTGTCAATGGGAAAAAGGATTGGCCTGGCTTTGCAGACTTAGAGGCAACAACCGTACCCATCACTACTGTGTCATCCACATTAACGATAACGGCACCACCAGCTTGACGAGCGATCTCGCCTGTTTCCATAGTTACTTGATGGTTGCCCCACTGAAAACTCTTTACTGCTTTTTTAAACATAGTCATTCTGATCTTCTCCAAATTGTTCACGCAAGACTCACATGAGAATTGCGCTTGTCGTGGGATAAAGCAGTGTCACGACAACACTGGAGTGATTTAGGATTACAAGGGATGCCATTCCAGGGAGGCTCTGAACTCAGAAGCTCATTGGAATGACACAATCCCCTACACAAATAATCTAAAAGCACTCAAAAAAAACATGCCACCTTCTTAAGACTGATTCGGTGAAGAAACAACCTTAAGTGAGATGGCATTGCATACCGATAAGAATTACTTACGGAGACCTAATTTCTCGATCAATGCGCGATAGCGATCCAGATCTTTGCCTTTGAGGTAATCCAAGAGGCGACGGCGACGTGAAACCATCTTCAACAAACCGCGACGGCTGTGATGATCTTTGGCGTTAGCCTTGAAATGGGGGGTTAATTCATTGATGCGGGCTGTAAGCAATGAAACTTGAACTTCAGGACTACCCGTATCGTTTGCGCTGCGCGCGTTTTCTTTGACGATTTCCGCCGTTTTGATATCAGCAACTGCCATTTTTAATACTCCTTACTTGCGAACACATGAGCTTTCACCCAATCCGTGTCGTGCGTTATTAACAAAATAAAACAAAAAAGCTTTATAAATCAAAGCTCTCGAATTGTAGCAGACCGCAGCCCAAAAGCAGGTATTGCCCTACAAAAATTGGTATTCTGTAGAAGAAAATACCCAATTAGTAAAATAATATCTATATTAATCAATAACTTACAAATAATGAACTCCATATATCGCTTTTTAGGCGCCCTTTTTCTCCTCTGCCTTTGCCTCAACAACCCTTCTTTTGCTCAATTTTCAAACCCATTTGGACCTGATAAGACGGTTGCTGAACAGCGCCAAGAAATCCTTAAAAAGAATGAGCAAATTCTCAAGCAGCTCTATTCAGCAGAACCAAAGGCAAAAGATCTGATTGAAAAATCGGTTGGATATGCCACCTTCAGCAACTTTGGCATGAAGATCCTGATAGCCGGCGGTGGTTCTGGCTCTGGAGTAGTAATCAATAAGATGAGTTCCAAGCCAACCTATATGAATATGGCTGAAGTCCAGGCAGGTTTGGGCTTGGGGATTAAATCATTTCAGAACATCTTCATCTTCCAATCTGAAGCGGCTCTCAATGATTTTGTGAACTCAGGCTGGACTTTTGGGGGACAAGTAACGGCTGCTGCGAAATATGACAAAGATGGCACTTCTTACCAAGACGCAACTGTAGTAGCACCTGGCGTTTTAATGTACCAACTAACAGACTCGGGCCTTGCCGCAGAAATCACCGGCAAGGGCACCAAGTATTACAAAGACAGCACCCTGAACAAATAGCAATGCGCTACAAATGACGTTTTTAAGGCGTCATTTGTGCATTGAGTTTTGCTTGGCTTGGGTCGTGTAATTTATTCAATGCTGATAGGTAAGCCTTTGCAGACGCAGCGATGATATCTGGATCGGTTCCAACACCATTCACAATCCGACCACCCTTAGACAGTCTCACAGTAACCTCACCCTGCGATTGGGTGCCCGAAGTAATGGCGTTAACTGAATAGAGTAATTGCTCCGCCCCACTTTTTGCAATCTCTTCGATGGCATTCAAGCTCGCATCTACAGGGCCATTGCCTTCAGCTTCAGAGCTAACCTCTTTCTCACCCATCCGGAAAGTAACCCGAGACTTTGGACGCTCACCCGTTTCTGAATGCTGACTTAATGAGATGAAATGGTAATGCTCGCCCTCTTCAGCTGCGGCAGTATCAGACATGATTGCAATAATGTCCTCATCAAAGATCTCTGCTTTTTGATCAGCTAAGGCCTTAAATCGAGTAAAGGCATCATTTAAATCAGCCTCGGCCTCTACCGTAATACCCAATTCTTGCAAACGTTGTTTGAAGGCATTACGACCGGACAATTTACCTAATACGATTTTATTGGTTGACCAACCCACATCTTCTGCACGCATGATTTCGTAGGTCTCACGGTTCTTCAAAATACCATCTTGATGAATTCCAGAGGCATGTGCAAAAGCGTTCGCACCCACTACGGCCTTATTGGGTTGCACAACAAAACCAGTGATTTGAGAAACCAGCTTGGATGCTGGCACAATTTGGCTAGCATCAATACCACAAACCATATCGAAGTAATCTTTGCGGGTACGCAAAGCCATCACAATTTCTTCTAATGCTGTATTGCCAGCACGCTCACCCAAGCCATTGATGGTGCACTCAATTTGACGAGCTCCGCCGATCTTGACACCCGCCAATGAGTTAGCTACAGCCATACCTAAGTCGTTGTGACAGTGCACTGACCATACGGCTTTGTCTGAATTTGGTACGCGAGTGCGGAGAGTTTTAATAAACTCGCCATACAACTCGGGCGTTGCATAACCTACTGTATCTGGGATATTGATAGTTGAGGCACCTTCATTAATAACTGCTTCAACCACCCTGCACAAGAAATCCATTTCAGAGCGATAACCATCTTCTGCAGAAAATTCAATATCAGAAGCCAAGTTTCTAGCGAAACGAATTGAGCGTTTTGCCTGCTCCAATACTTCCTCCGGAGACATGCGCAACTTCACCGCCATATGCAATGGACTTGTGGCTAAGAAGGCATGAATACGCTTGGCATTCGCCGCCTGCAAGGCATCGGCTGCGCGGGTGATGTCTTTGTCATTGGCTCTAGCTAATGAACAGACGATTGAATCTTTGATGGTAGCAGCCACCGCAGAAATTGCTTGAAAGTCGCCTTCTGAGCTTGCAGCAAAACCAGCTTCAATCACATCTACCTTAAGACGCTCTAGTTGACGAGCAATACGAACCTTCTCGTCCTTGGTCATCGACGCGCCAGGGGATTGTTCGCCATCACGCAAGGTGGTGTCAAAAATGATTACTTTGTCGCTCATCACTACTCTCCGGTTTGGATTACTAATTTAGCTTCTTAACTGAATTCTTTAATAATTCGGTATTACGGTCTTTAAAACAAAAACCCCAGCAATTTGCTGGGGCTGGTATTGGTGGTTAATGGATCTCTTTATCTCATTAACTCAGGCCTTACCCGCCCCAAGCGTAATGCTTAGTGCCAGTAGAAGGAGGCCAGATAAAGGTGAAAAATTCATCAACATGGAATTAATATACCCCAAAAATAGGGAATTAGCTAAAACGCTTACCGCTCAGATGCTCCCAAGCCCAAATCACATAGCCCGAGATTGAATAAATCACAAACAAGCCAAAGAGCGTCAAGGGTGGATTAGATGAAATTAAGACAAAGGTCAGAATTAAGAGAACCATGACGCCGAACGGCACGCGGTAACGCACATCCAGAGCTTTGCCGCTATAAAAGCGAGCGTTAGAAACCATGGTCAAGCCTGCATAAACAGCAATAAAGAATGTGATCCAGGGAATAGCGGTATCGCGCACCGGAATCTTATTGTCATCCGCTAGCCAGATAAAGCCAGCCATCAGGGAACCTGCTGCAGGACTAGGTAAGCCTTGGAAGAATTTTTTATCAACTACACCAGTATTGACGTTAAAGCGAGCTAGACGCAGTGCAGCGCCCGCACAGTAAGTAAAAGCTGCTAACCAGCCCCACTTACCCAAATCTTTTAAAGCCCACTCGTATGCGACTAAGGCAGGTGCAACTCCAAAAGACACCATATCAGCCAGGGAATCATATTGTTCGCCAAATGCACTTTGGGTATTAGTCATACGGGCTACACGACCATCCATACCATCGAGAACAAGTGATGCAAAGATAGCAATAGCTGCGATCTGGAATTGATCGTTCATTGCATTCACAATCGCAAAGAAACCACTGAACAATGCAGCAGTAGTAAATGCGTTTGGAAGTAAATAAATGCCTTTGCTACGAAGGCGTGGTTTAGGTGGATGGAGCTCCTCTACTTCGTAATCCACCCCATCACCCATATCTTCAGCCCACTGGTCTTGAATGGACTCAGTACGGCGATGAGCTAAGCGACTGCGATTAATACGGCCGCGACGGCGAAATGTAGTCAAGCAGTATCCCGGTAAAGTTTCGAATCAATCTAGCCCTGGCACACGTGCCAAAGCGGTATTGGTTGCAAATACTTTATCACCAACAGAAACCAATGGTTCTGCGTTTAAGGGTAAATACACATCTACACGCGAGCCAAAGCGAATAAATCCGTAGCGTTCACCCGCTTTAAGACGATCACCTACGTGGATGTAGCAAAGAATACGGCGCGCAATCAAACCTGCAACTTGAACTAAAGTCACGATTTGACCATTGGCATCAATTACCACTGCATTACGCTCATTCTCAGTAGAAGCTTTATCCAAGTCAGCATTCACAAATTTACCTGGAAAGTACTGAATCTCTTTGACCAAGCCATTTACAGAGCTACGATTGGAGTGCACGTTAAATACGTTCATGAACACGCTGATTTTGAGCGCTTCACGGCCTGCGTAGGGATCATTTGTAACTTCTACTACAACGATACGTCCATCAGCAGGAGATAAAACAAGATCACGGCCAAGCGCAGGAATGCGCTGTGGATCGCGGAAGAACTGCAGAACAAAGATAAAGATGATCCAGAGTGGCCAGGACCATGCAATGCCACCAAGATAGTGAACCAGCAAAGTCACCACTCCCACTAGCGCCAAATAGGGCCAACCTTCTTTTGCAATAATGGGGTGTGGATACATCATTTTTGTTCTGAGCCTTTGTAAGTACTTCTATAAATGGAAATGCTTAGTTCTTAGTCTGATCAACCAATTTGTTCTTAGCAATCCAAGGCATCATGGCACGGAGTTTTGCACCAACCACCTCAATGTCGTGCTCAGCATTCAAGCGACGACGGGAGATCAAAGTAGGAGCGCCTGCCTTGTTTTCAAGGATGAAGCTCTTAGCATATTCGCCAGTCTGAATATCTTTCAAGCACTGACGCATTGCATTCTTAGTATCTTCGGTCACTACGCGTGGGCCAGTTACATACTCACCGTACTCAGCATTGTTAGAAATTGAGTAGTTCATATTAGCGATACCACCTTCGTAGATCAAATCTACGATCAATTTGAGCTCATGCAAGCACTCGAAGTAAGCCATCTCTGGTGCATAACCAGCTTCAACCAAAGTTTCAAAACCAGCTTTAATCAATTCAACTGCGCCACCACAGAGAACAGCTTGCTCACCGAACAAGTCAGTTTCAGTTTCTTCGCGGAAATTGGTTTCGATAATGCCAGCGCGACCGCCACCGTTCGCTGTTGCGTATGACAAGGCAACATCACGAGCAGAGCCCGATTTATCCTGGTACACAGCGATCAAATGAGGAACACCACCACCCTGTGCGTAGGTACCACGAACAGTATGGCCAGGAGCCTTAGGGGCAATCATGATGACGTCTAAGTCAGCGCGTGGTTGAACTTGACCGTAGTGAACATTAAAACCGTGAGCAAATGCAAGCGCAGCGCCTTGCTTGATATTGCCATGTACTTCTTTGCTGTATACATCAGCGATTTGCTCATCAGGCAAAAGCATCATCACTACATCGGCATCCTTAACTGCTTCGCCAACTTCTTTTACTGTCAAGCCTGCGTTCGCAGCCTTGCTCCAGGAAGCGCCGTCTTTACGCAAACCAACAGTAACGTTACAGCCAGAATCTTTTAGGTTCAAAGCGTGTGCGTGACCTTGTGAACCGTAACCAATGATGGTGACTTTCTTGCCCTTAATGAGGGACAAATCGGCGTCTTTATCGTAAAAAACTTTCATGCTCTTTCCTTGTTTTGAAAATGTAATTAATGCAGTAATCAGTTAAAAAAATTAAACCTTGAGGATACGTTCACCGCGCCCAATACCAGAACCACCCGAGCGGACAGTCTCTAGGATTGATGCACGGTCAATCGAATCGATAAAGGCATCCAATTTGGCACCATCACCAGTTAACTCGATGGTGTAACTCTTATCAGTCACATCAATAATGCGACCGCGGAAGATATCGGTTGTACGCTTGAGTTCTTCACGTTCTTTACCGACAGCGCGTACTTTGATCATCATGAGTTCACGCTCAATATGAGGGCCTTCACTCAGATCAAATACTTTTACCACTTCAACCAAACGGTTTAAGTGCTTTGTAATTTGCTCGATGACATCATCAGAACCAAAGGTCACAATCGTCATCCGGGAGAGCGATGGATCTTCAGTCGGCGCAACACTTAAGGTATCAATGTTGTAACCGCGAGCAGAGAAAAGACCTACTACGCGTGACAATGCGCCCGGCTCGTTCTCAATTAATACAGAAATAATGTGTCGCATTACAGATCCTCACTACCCAAAAGCATTTCAGTAATACCCTTGCCTGCTTGAACCATAGGCCAAACGTTTTCTTCTGGGTCTGTCTGGAAATCCATAAATACAGTGCGATCTTTTAAACGGATTGCCTCTTTGAGCGCACCCTCCACATCTGATTTTTTCTCAATGCGCATGCCAACGTGACCATAAGCCTCGGCCAACTTCACAAAGTCAGGCAAAGAATCCATGTAGGAGCTCGAATAACGCTTGTTATAAGTAAGCTCTTGCCACTGACGCACCATTCCCAAGTAACGATTATTCAAAGAAACAATCTTTACAGGTGTGTTGTACTGCTTGCAAGTCGATAGCTCTTGAATACACATCTGAATAGAGCCTTCGCCTGTGATGGCAAAGACGTCCTGCTCAGGGAAAGCTTTCTTAATACCCATTGCATAAGGTAAACCAACCCCCATGGTGCCAAGACCGCCAGAGTTGATCCAGCGACGTGGCTTATCAAACTTATAAAACTGGGCAGCCCACATCTGATGTTGACCAACGTCTGAAGTAATAATGGCGTCACCACCAGTAAGTTCCCAAAGTTTTTGAACTACATACTGCGGCTTCACGATTTGTGAGGCTTCATCAAACTTCAAGCAATCTTTTTTGCGCCACTCGTTGATCTGATCCCACCATGCCGCCACTTTATCGCCGTTCTTACGCGCACCACCAGCCTTTAATTGCGCAGTCATCTCAACTAACACCTCTTTGAGATTGCCAACGATGGGGACATCCACCCTGACGCGCTTAGAGATAACGGATGGATCGATATCGATATGGATGATTTTTCGCGGATGACTTGCAAAGTGCTGGGTATTGCCAATGACGCGATCATCAAAACGAGCACCAATGGCAATCAACACATCACTGTGCTGCATCGCCATATTGGCTTCGTAGGTTCCATGCATACCGAGCATGCCTAAAAATTGCGGACTGGTACCTGGGAAGCCACCCAAACCCATTAAGGTATTGGTCACTGGATAACCCAAGAGCTCAGCAAATTCTTTTAACTCTGGAGCGGCATCCGAAAGAATGACGCCACCACCGGTGTAGATATAGGGACGCTCGGCTTCTTGCAGCAAAGCAACCGCTTTGCGGATCTGCCCACTATGGCCTTTCACTACCGGATTGTAGGAGCGCATCTCCAAGGTTTCTGGATACACAAACGGGCCTTTAGCCGCAGAGACATCCTTGGGGATATCAATCAATACTGGGCCTGGACGACCTGTTTGTGCAATGTGAAATGCCTTCTTCAACACCAGCGGTAGATCTTTCACATCCTTCACAAGGAAGTTGTGCTTTACCACTGGGCGGGTGATACCAACAGTATCAGCCTCTTGGAATGCATCTTCACCAATTGCGTATGTCGGTACGTTACCGCTGATGATCACCATCGGGATCGAATCAGTGTAGGCAGTAGCAATACCGGTAACTGCATTGGTCACACCTGGACCCGAAGTTACTAGGGCAACTCCAACCTTACCGGTTGCGCGTGCGTAACCATCGGCTGCATGAACGGCTGCTTGTTCATGACGGACCAAAATATGTTCAAACTTATCTTGTTTAAAAATCTCGTCGTAGATGAAGAGAACGGAACCGCCTGGGTAACCCCACACGAATTCAACACCCTCTTTGTGCAATGCATGCACGAGCATTTCAGCACCAATCATTTCTGGAGGAGCTGTTACGGGATTTGTATTTGTTGAGTCTTGATTAGCTTTAGTAGCTAAAAATTCGGCGCTGCTTGTATTCATTTTCTTTCGTCCTTTGCAATTTTCGGCAAAAAATTGTTTGGTCTGTTCTATCTCCTGCTTATGGCCTGAGTTCGAACGGCGCTGCTACCGGAAAAACCACTTCGTAAATGAGAATCTAGGTAGTAAGCCCTATATTCTATAGCAATCCCCTAAAATAGCTCAACTCTTACCGATTCAGGTGTAATCGATTGCATGGCATCAGCCCAAGAACTATCCGACTTTCTAAGTAGTGTCGAGCAGCGCGCCTTCAAGCAGGCGGTATATGCCGTGCGTGATGATGATGCTGCTATGGATATTGTTCAAGATGCAATGATCAAATTGGCTGAGAAATACGGTGATAGGCCTATTTCTGAACTTCCATTGGTCTTCACTAGAATCTTACAAAACCGCATTCATGACCACTTTCGACGTCAAAAAGTCAGAAACACTTGGGTCACCCTGTTTTCGAGTATGGGCAGAAAAAGCGATGAAAGTGATGATTTTGACCCCCTAGAGTCCCTTTCAGCCCCAGATAACAGCGAAATTCACCAAGATGGGTCTCAAAAACTAGAACAAAGTCAGCTTTTACAGGCTTTAGAGTCAGAAATAGCTAAATTACCTGTACGTCAACGAGAAGCCTTCCTAATGCGTTATTGGGATGAGTTAAGCATTACTGAGACTGCCAAAGCCATGAGTTGTAGCGAAGGCAGTGTCAAAACGCATTGTTCTAGAGCCACCCAAACTCTAGCTAAAGCATTGAAATTAAAAGGAATTACCCTGTGAAACATCGAGATGAAACCCTCACCCAGTTAGAAGCAGACCAATTTGGTCGAGCGAGTGCCGCCCTGTTAAGTCAGAGCGCTCAAAGTTTGCCTGCTGGCATCAAAGACCGCTTACATGCCGCCCGTATGAAGGCTTTGGCTGTCCGCAAACCTGAAAAGATATTGGTTCAAAAACCTGTTTTTGCTGGTTTCGCTGGTAATTGGTCACCTCGCTCCTCTAACGGTGTTTGGGATACCGTTGGTTGGGTAGCTCCTTTGGTAGTACTTGTATTTGGCTTAATTGGCATTGCCCAATGGCAAGATGAATCTCGCATCAACGATATTGCCGAAGTAGATGCCGCTTTACTCACGGATGATGTTCCTCCAGATGCGTATGCTGATAGCGGCTTTATGGCTTTCTTGAAAAATGGTCCACTCTCGGATTCTCAAGACAGCACTTCTTCTTTGGCCCCAAGCAAATAACTTAAAACGATCAATGCAGCAAAAAATGATGTCCTCTACTTCTAGCGCCTTTTTGGCGATGGTAGTGGGCATCTTTTTAATTTTTGCTCCAACAGCTAAGGCGCAAACTGCGCCTAGCGGATCTCACGGCAAGTCCGCCGCCATACCCGCCAAGACGCCAGATGGGACTTGGGAAGGCCTAAACCCTTCGCAGCAAAAGGTCCTCGCTCCCCTAGAGAGTGACTGGGACTACATGCTTCCAGACAGTCGCAAGAAATGGATCTATGTCGCCAACATCTACCCGAAGATGAGCGCAACCGATCAAGAGCGCCTGCAATCTCGCATGGCCAGTTGGTCTAATCTCTCTCAAAAAGATCGTCGCATTGCACGTGAAAATTATTTAATTAGCCTCAAGTTTCCTGCTGAGAAAAAGGCAGAGGCTTGGAGTGCATATCAAAAGCTGAGTGACGAGCAGAAGAAAAAATTAGCCGAGATGGAGGCCAAGAAAAAACCGAATGCCATCAATGCGCCCACCCTTCAGCAACACACTATTAAACAAGACACCACCCCACCCCCTCCAGCGCCAAGACCCAGGGCTGTGGTTCCTGAGCCTACGTCGCCTACGCCCCCCAGCTCAGAAGTGTATTGAGCTGTTGTTGTTCTAGTTTATTAATGACGCCTACTGAACTCAATGTATTACCTGCTCCAAATTTTTGGCGTCGGGTCTCTTGCTGCCTTTATGAACAACTGGTTCTGCTCGGTGTTATTGCCCTCACATTTTTAGTGCCAAACTTGCTATTAGGCATGATGTTTGGAATAGCGCTGCCTAGCTGGCTCTCCTTCCTATATCTTTATCTTGTCCTAGGCGTTTACTTTGTTTGGTATTGGACTAAGTCTGGTCAAACATTAGCCATGCAAACGTGGCGCATTCGTTTGATTGCTAGCAATGGATTTAATTTGACGAGACCTCAAGCAATGAGGCGTTATATCTATGGCTCGCTCTGGCTTGCGCCATGCGTGCTATTGCAATGGATTTTTCACTTAGAAAAGTGGCAGATTATTGAGATGATCTTCACTGTCGCTCTGTTTATTTGGCCCTTAAGCATTTATCTCGATCGTAGAGAATCTGGGCTTCGTCAAAGCTTGCCAGACCGCCTTGCTGGCTCGAGACTGGTCGAGCTACCTAAGAGCTTAGTGAAACTCTCTTAGGCTTTTAGGCCTCACGCAAACATTCAACTGCCGTAGCGCCTTGAATTCGATTCTGAAAGCGATAGCCCGCTGTAAGAGATGCAACTACCCCGAAAGTAACACCCATCAAGATAGCCTCCGCAAAGGCATTAAATTCAATATCCATAACGTAGCGTCCGAGCGCCCAAGCAGCAGCGCCGGCTGCCACACCCGCTAACAAGCCAGCAGCAAAGCCAATGATGAGTAACTCAGTGCGGGCTATTTGCGATAACACTGTACGGGATGCACCCATAGCTTTTAAAAGAGCAGCATTTCTGAAGCGCTCATCTTGAGTTGCTGCAATTGCTGCAATCAACACCAAGATTGCTGCAATCACAGTAAAGGCAAATAAGAGGCCAAGTGCGGCAGATAATTTATTCAGTACCTCCTGAATTTGTTGCAAGGATGCCGATACATCAACGATTGTTAGATTGGGATTGGCCTGGCTAAGCTGAAAATCCATAGATTCTTTTGCGGGGTCTTGGTAATACGAAGTAATCCACGATTGTGGCATTCCAGCTAATTGCGATGGCGGCATGATGACAAAAAAGTTCACACGCATTGAGCCCCAATCAAGCTTACGCAAAGAAGTAATAGGGGCAACCACCTTCTCACCTGCCACTTCAAAGGTGATTTGATCGCCAAGTTTGAGTTTTAAGGTTTTGGCAATCCCAGTTTCCATGGAGATTTGTGGGCTATCACCGGCAATCCATTGGCCGGACACAATTCGATTACCTAATGGCAACTGCTCTGTATAAGACAAATTGAATTCACGATCGATGAGGCGCTTGGCATTTTCTTCTGAAAAATCTGCCGGCGATACATCTAAGCCATTCACAGCAATAAGACGCCCTCTCACCATGGGATAAAAATCTGGTTTAGATACTCCGCCCGCTTCAAGCGCTTGCGCAATAGCCGTCTTCTGATCGCCCTGAATATTAATCATGAAGCGATTCGGAGCATTAGCTGGAATATTGCCTTGCCAAGTACTGAGCAAATCCTGGCGCAAGAGAAGAATAAGCAGGATGGCCATTAAGGCAATTCCCAAGGCAGTAATTTGCATTACCGCAAAGGCAGATCTACGGCCCATTGCCGTAATCGTAAAACGCAGTGCAAAGTGTTGGGTATTGATATTTGAGAGAAGCCATAAAACCAAACGGGCAGCTATCGAGAAAATGAAAATAGCTCCTGCAAAGCTCAAACCAACCCAAAGCGCCAATTTTGCATCGCGCGCCGCAACCCAAATAAGAACCGCACAGCTTAGCAAACCAAGGATGGCAACCCACATAGAGGCAAGCTTCGTAATTTCAAACTCTTTCCGAATTAAGCGCATGGGTGAAACCTTAGCCAAGCCCATGATGGGCGCCCCAGCAAATCCCAGCAATAAGAACCATGTAAACAGGACACTCCATAACACTGGCTGTACTGAAATGCCCGGTAAATTACCCACCATCAAGCTGCCTAATAGCCTAGTAAGCAGCTCTTGAACTAAATAACCCAAACCAGAACCCACTAGCGCAGCAAATAGTCCTAGTGCCAACAACGTTTTCATTTGTTTTTTTAAAATCGTAGCACTTGTAGCGCCGAAACACTTCAGTGCCGCACAGGAATCGGCTTGACCGATCATATAGCGTCGCGCCGACAAAGATATCGCTACAGCTGCAATCATGGCAGTGAGCAATGCAATGAGCGATAAAAATTGCTCTGCCCGTTCGAGTGTTTTGCGCATCATGGGTTGTGCATTTTCCAAAGTCTCAATCCGCACACCGCGTAACTTTTGAGCATCAATATAGTTTGCAGCCCACTTCTGATAAAGCCTTATTTGCTCATCGCTACCAGCCAACAACAATCGATACGTCACCCGACTCCCAGGACCGATCAGACCGGTGGACTCTAGGTCATCTAAAGACATCATGACTCGTGGTGCAAAGTTCATAAAACCAGCGCCGCGATCAAGCTCGCGCATTAAAACACCAGAAATTACAAACTGATGATCGCCAAGCCGTAAAGAGTCGCCTAGATGGGTATGTAGATTTGTTAACAGCGCTGGATCGACCCAGACAGAGCCGCTAATAGGTCCCGATGCAATATTCGGTGGCGGCTCAACCTGCAGTGAGCCCCTTAAAGGATAGGTAGAGCTAACAGCCTTTACTGAAGATAGCTTGCTCTGTTCACCACTACTAGTCATACTCGGAAATACCACTGTTTGGGCAGTCCGGAGTTGTTGGCTTTGTGCCTCCTGAAGAAAAACTTCAGGAATCGGCTGATCCGCAACAATTAAAAGATCCGAAGCTAAAAGTTGGCGCGCATCAAATTCAAAAGCCCGATGCATGCGATCAGCCAGAAAACTCACGCTGGTTAAAGCGCTGACCGATAAAATTAACGCCACCAACAACCACCTTAACTCCTTGGAGCGAAGGTCTTGCTTCAAGCCTTGAATAAGGCTAGATAGAAGATGGATCAAATTGCCTGTATCTGGCCGCCATCAATGCGCATGACAGTGCCAGTGATAAAAGAAGCATTCTGACTAGCTAAAAACGCTGCGGCATCACCGTATTCCTGGGGATCGCCGTAACGTCCTGCTGGGATTTGACGCAAACTCGCTTTCACAACTTCCTCGTAGCTAGTGTTCTCACGCTTAGCCCTGGCTTCATCTAGCTGACGCAAACGATCAGTAGCGACACGACCAGGCATGATGATGTTCACAGTTACGCCCTCAGCAGCAACTTCTGCAGCCAGAGTCTTTGACCATGCCAATAAAGCGGCACGCAATGTATTCGAAATAGCTAAGTTTTTAATCGGGGCAATCGCACCAGAAGTGGTACTCGTAATAATGCGACCCCACTTACGTTGACGCATGCCAGGTAAAACTCGATCTGTAATGGCAATCAAGGATAAGACCATGTCATTAAAACTCTTTTGCCAAAGAGCAGGATCTTGTCCAGCTGCTGGAGTCGGCGGAGGTCCACCTGTATTGTTAATCAGAATATCAATCGGTCCCAGCTCTTTCTCAACTTGAGAAACTAGGCCATCAATAACGGATGCATCCGATAAGTCCCAGCTCAACGCTAACGCAACGCCGCCTGCTGCTTGAATCAACTCAACGGACTTTTGCAAACCCTCTGGATTGCGTCCAGTAACAGCAACCTTGACACCCTCACGCGCGAGAGAGACCGCCATTGCTTGACCCAAGCCTCGGCTAGACGCCAACACTAAAGCCACTTTACCCTTGATACCTAAATCCATACTGCCCCCACTAATAATGTTTTATTTTTACTTTGGCTATTCGTGAGTTGCTTATTAATCTAAAACTAATTTTTGCTTAGCAACCACTTCTTTATAAACCGCGTATTCAGCTTTAATTTCTTTTGAAAAAGCCTCTGGTCCATTCACGTTAATCAAAGAGCCCGTGTCTTCAATTCGCTTTTTGACAGCGGGATCATTCACCACCACCTTGAGTGCAGCATAGTATTTGTCAACGATATCTTTAGGCATGCCAGCGGGGCCTAAAAATCCGTAGTAAGCCATGCGGTTAACGGGAGCTAAACCAACCTCTGTAAATGTAGGCACATTTGGAAGTTGCGCTAAGCGCTTAGGCGCAGCAATCACTATTGGTACAAGCTTGCCATCTTTGATAAATGGAAATGAAGAAGGCAAGTTATCGAAAATCATCGAGACTTGACCGCCAACGGTATCGGCCAATGCAGGACCTGCTCCACGGTAAGGAATGTGGACGATAAATACACCAGTTAAGCTTTTAAATAGCTCTGTTTGGAGATGGCCAATGCCCCCTGTACCGGAGCTTGAGTAAGAATACTTACCGGGATTAGCCTTTAACACTGCCATAAAGGTTTTGAAATCTTTTGCAGGAAAGGACGGGTTTACAGCGATGATGTTTGGAGTGGCGGCAATATTACTAATGGCCGTGAAATCCGTAATTGGGTCGTAGCCTATCTTAGGGTTGATCGCAGGATTTGCAGCAGTTGTCGAGACGGTTGCCATGCCGATGGTGTAACCATCCTTGGGAGCGCGCATCACCTCTAAAGCACCAACAGAACCCCCGCCACCTGCCTTGTTATCAACAATGACAGGTTGACCTAGCTGCCGACCCAATGCATCCCCTACTGCGCGGGCAATGATGTCCGTGCTTCCCCCCGGCGCAAATGGTACAACCAAGCGTATCGGTTTATTGGGAAAGCCATCTGCTTGAACTGAAAGGCTCAATCCCGAGCCTAATATCAAAAAAGCAAAAGGAACAAAATGATTAAAAATAGATTTGAATGAAATACGTTTGTTCAACTTACTGCCCCATTGGTTTTGGTAAATTGCCAGCATATTTGTAAAGCTGCTCTTCATATTGCTTCAAGATTTCAGCAAGCGCTTGCTGCTGACCCAACACAAGCGCCTCAGGTGTATTGTCTTTGAGAGCAATGCGTTTGGTGTAACGATTTGCACCAATCAAGGGATTGCTTTTTCCACTGTTGGTAACGGTGAGAAAGAACTCAACACTAACAACCGCTTCAGGCCTTACGCGATAGTCGCCGTAAAACTCATTCACAGTAGCTTGTAGGGTGTAGTAAGGAAAGAGGCTGGTGTTCTGACCGACTGTTGCAGAAAAAATACCGGCCTTATTGAACCATTCACGCTCAGAGTTGCTGATCATCTCCGATGGAATCGTTGAGTAAATGTTATAAAAATCCTTTTCGTATCGCTGATCTGTGAGGCGATACACCAAAGACTTACCATCATAGGGTGACGCAACACTCACTGCACCAACCTTAAGCCAAAAATCGGAACGCTCTTTCAGTGGAGCTCCAGTACGTTGTGGAGCAACGACCCAGCTAGTTGGCGTTACAGGGCCACGAGTTGGTAAGGAACAGGCGCCTAAACCGACTACCAAAATGCATGCAAGAACAAATTTGATCATTTAGCAGCTCCTGACTGAGCTTGAATACCATTCATAGGCAGCGTAATTTTTGCTGGCACCTCACCCCAAATCAAGCTAGACGGTGATTGGCTAGCAATTCGAGTGAACTCATTTAACTGCTCTGCGGTCTGCTTCAGATTCTCAACCGTGAATTGGGTATCGCCCTGCATACTGGTAATGGTTTGGCGTAAAGCGACCATTGAACCAACCAACTCACGCATTAGTACATTGAGCTCATCTTTATCTGTCACTTTCGCGATGCGCTCCATGATGATATTCATCTGCTTAACAGATTGAATCAAGCCATCGTTATCCTTGCCTGTGCCTGCCATCATCGTATTGAGATTGGTTAACAGCGTGTCAAATTTTTTCTGTGTCCCATCTATATTGACCTGGTTTAAGCCATCGATCAGCTTCTGGATGCCTTCAATAATTTGGTCGGCTTGATTAGGCAAGGAAGGAATAACAGGATATTTTGACTTCCAATCATAGGGTAGAGGTGGATAGGTTTGCGCGACAGGGGTAAAGTTAAATTCAATATAGTTGACACCTGTAATGCCTTGAGACTTCACCTGTGCGCGAAGATTGTTCTTAACAAATTCTTTAATCAGGTCTTCATTAACAGTTTCACCCATAATCTGCATCCGCACCACTACATACTGACGGCGATCTTGAAAAGGTACGTCTTGCTCGTAGATGTCGCCCGACAAGCCAATCTGGGTCACCTGACCAATTTTGACTCCTCTAAATCGGACTGTAGCACCCGTATCCAATCCCGTGACCGATTGCTTAATATAGGTTTCGATCATGAAGGATTTTTTGAATAGCTGGCCTGAACCAAAGATCAAAATTACCGCGATCAAGACACCGATTGCGGCAAGCACAAAAGCGCCAAGGCGGAAATAATTAGGATTGGAGTTAGTACTCATGCTGCGTCCTTAGTCGTAATGCGATTAAAGAATTGACGCACCCGAGGATCGGGGCTGGTGTCACGTAATACTTTGGGGTCACCTTCTGCAATGATCCCCTTAGCGGTTTTATCTAACATAATCACCTTATCGGCAATCGTATAAATACTGGCCAACTCATGCGAAACAATTACAAAGGTAATGCCGAGGTTTTTAGATAAGTCCAAAATGGTTTGATCCAAATCTGCTGAGGTAATAGGGTCGAGACCTGCAGACGGCTCATCTAAGAACAAAATTTTTGGATCCAGCGCCATCGCCCTTGCAATCGCTGCACGCTTTTGCATACCGCCACTGATATCGCTCGGCATATAAGTTTCATAAGGCAACAAGCCAACTAGGTCGAGCTTGCAGCGGGCCAGCAGATTCATCTGGCTCTGAGTGAGTTGGGTGTATTCCTGCATGAACAATGTCACATTATCGAGTAGGTTCATAGAACCAAACAGTGCGCCCTGCTGATACATCACCCCAAAGCTCGTCATGATTTTTTGGCGCTCTGCACCCTGTGATGCAGTGATGTTTTGACCCTCAATCAACACGTCCCCTGACAAGGGTTGATAAAGGCCAAAGATATTTTTGAGAAGACTGGACTTACCGCAACCTGAGCCTCCCAAAATAACAAAGATTTCTCCGTTATTAACAGTAAAGTTCAGATCCTTCATCAAAATATTCGATCCATAACCTACGGTCAGGTCTTTAACTTCGATTGCGTATGGAGCGCTTGGTGCGGTCACTGGTGTATTCATCAGAAACCCGTCTTATAAGAAATGAAGGCGAAGATACCGTCAACCAACACGATCATCACAATACTACTGACTACTGCGCGCGTTGCAGAAATACCTACTGCTGCAGCACCAGTACCGGTTTGCATACCACGTAGACAACCCATCGCTGAAATCACAATACCAAATAAGGTAGCCTTAATAAGACCTGAGCAAATATCTTCAACGTCCACCGCATTGAGCATGCCGTTATAAAAATTAATAAATGGGATGCCATAAATCAACATCGTGAACATAGAAGCGATGATGCTCACAATATCGGCAAAGAGCGTCAGAATTGGCGCAACCAAAATGCCAGCTAGCACTCGTGGAACCACTAAGAAACGGATTGGACTAAGACCGCCCGTTACCAATGCATCAACCTCGTTATTGACTGTCATGGTGCCAATTTCTGCAGCAAAAGCAGCAGATGAACGACCGGCGAGCAAGATTGCGGTAATTAAAGGTCCCATCTCACGTACGATCCCTAGAGCAGCTAAGGGGCCTACAAAAGTGGTGGCCCCGAACTGCTTCATGCCAATAGCCGCCTGGAAGGACAAGATCACACCGATCAGAAATGCCACGAGGCCTACGATAGGTAAAGCAGCGATACCAGCCTCTACGGCTGCATTAACAAAATCGCCCCAACGCACTTGTTTAATGTGACGAATGGACCAAAATAAATCTGCCGCTAAGTGTCCTGTAAATGTAATCAGTCCACGTGTGTCATCAATCAGGTTCTGCGCAGCCATGCCGGTACTAACCACAAAACTTCTTTTGGGTTTAACTGCTGGCGTTGGAAATAAATTGGTGATTGGATCAAATTCGTGGAGCATCGGCTCATAACGAGAATCTAACCCTATCAAAGAAAAATTCGCGCCCACCTTCTGCTGCGCTTCTTCTACGCCAATCAAAAATGCAATACCTGCTCCATCCAAAGAAGATACTTGTGATGCATCAAACGTGAGGGATGCAGATTGAATCTTGTCTTGTGGAATTTGCGCTAACCAAGCGTCCTGTGCATTACGAATCTGAGTCCAGATTCCACCTAAGGTGTAGATATTCACTTTTCCACTCAAACCGACCTTGGCGTTAGAGGCGTCGATGAGTGACCAAACTGCCACTGGGGCACTAGCAGAAGGATTAACGGCGGAAATAGTGTCAGAAACGCTCATATCGAGACTATAAGGTATCTACAAGAAACCTATGTGAAATGCTAAAAAAGAAAAAGGGCCCAGTTTTTCAACTAGGCCCTGCATAAGTTGGTGCGGCTGGCAGGAATTGAACCCACGACCCCTTGGTTCGTAGCCAAGTACTCTATCCAGCTGAGCTACAGCCGCAACAGCCATAATTATGCCATGGAAGAGAAGAACTACATCACCCCCGCTGGTCACGAGCGGATTAAAACCGAGCTCCTACAGCTTCTAAACCTTGATCGGCCTGAGGTTGTGAAGGTTGTGCACTGGGCGGCCAGCAATGGTGACCGGTCGGAAAATGGGGACTATATCTACGGAAAGAAGCGACTTCGGGAGATTGATCGACGTATTCGCTTCCTCAATAAACGCCTTGAATTTGCTGTTGTTGTCGATAATTTGGCGAGAAAAACCGGTGATGCTGATGCTGAGCAGATCTTTTTTGGGGCTACCGTGTCTTACTCCCCTCTAGAGGGCAAGAATGCGGGAAAAGAGACCACCATCACTATTGTGGGTGTCGATGAGGTCGACTTAGAGAAAAACCACGTGAGCTGGGTATCGCCCATTGCCAAAGCTTTGATCAAAGCAAGATTGGGTGATTGCGTGACGATTCAAACGCCAACGGGCCCTACTGAAATAGAAATACTAGATGTTCAGTATTTATAGTTCATTCAAAGAGCGCGCGTACGAGTCACGCGCATGACATCTGGGTTCGTACGCAAGCTACGCATCACTTTAGATAAGTGCAGGCGGTCATAGACTTGAATGGTGAAGCGAATAGTTACGGAGTCTTCTTTAAAGCGATCTTCCATCGAGACATTCATAATATTGGAGTCGGCAGAAGTAACGCTACTAGCCACGCGTGCCAAGACACCCTTACCTTGACGTGTATCGATTGCTAGGTCAACTTCAAATTCTCGATTGAGCTCCTTAGCCCACTCAACCTCCACCCACTTATCGCTATCTTTAGAAAGCATTCGGAGTGCAACAGAGCAGTCATGGATATGAACTTGCAGGCCCTCACCCTTTCCAAGGTAACCAATGATGCCGTCGCCTGGAATTGGATGACAGCAAGATTGGAAGTGAATCGAATTGCCCTCTCGACCATCGACTAGGATAGCCTGACGCTGATGCTGATGTGATTCTTGGTTTGGCGCAACCCAATCTGCGGCACCAAGACGCATCTGCTCACCCCCACCCTCATCATCAATCAAGATCTTGAGACGAATCGCCAGCTCTTGAGGAGAACGGCGACCAAGGGCGATATTGACGCATGCCTCTTCGCGGGTTTTATCACCCGTCCAGTGCATGAGTTTTTCCCAAATCTCGGGGGTTAGTAATGCAGCATCTACGCCTTGCTGGCGCAGGCCATTGGCAAGCAATCGCTCACCCAACTGTAGTGATTCTGAGTAATGTTTCGTCTTTAATGAATGGCGAATCGATGCACGAGCTTTACCTGTTCGTACAAATGCCAGCCAGCCAGGATTCGGCTGTGAATTACCTGAAGTCACGACTTCAATAATGTCGCCATTCTTCAGCTCGCTGCGAAGTGGTAATTGCAGACCATTTACTTTGACGGCGACACAGGTGTTACCCAAGTCACTATGAATTGAATAAGCAAAGTCAAGAGCGGTAGCGCCCCTAGGAAGTGCACGAATTTGCCCCTTGGGCGTAAACACATAAACCGCATCCGGGAATAAATCGATTTTGACGTGCTCTAAGAATTCTTGTGAGTCGCCACTGCTATCTTGAATATCAATCAAAGATTGGAGCCATTGATGAGCGCGGTTTTGTACTTCGCTCATATCAGGCGATCCGTCTTTATAAGCCCAATGCGCTGCAACGCCCGCTTCTGCTACGGCGTGCATATCGGTAGTGCGAATCTGGAACTCAACCGGCACACCAGATGGCCCTAATAAAGTGGTGTGTAGGGATTGATAGCCGTTGAGTTTCGGAATCGCAATGTAATCCTTAAACTTACCTGGCATCGGCTTAAAAAGAGAATGCAAGATACCTAAGGAACGATAGCATTCATCTATGCTGCCAACCGTGACACGGAATGCATAGACATCTAACACTTGAGAAAAGCTGACGTGCTTAGCGCGCATCTTGTTGTAGATGCTATAAAGCGTTTTTTCACGACCGCGTAGATCGACCTCTAGATTAGCTTTTGCAAAAGCCATACGAGAGGCTTGCAAAATCTTTTCAACCATCTCCTTACGATTGCCACGCGCCCGCTTTACGGCTCCTTCAATGACCCGAAAGCGCATTGGCATCGAGTAACGGAAACTCAGATCCTGCAAATCACGATAGATGATATTTAATCCAAGGCGATGCGCAATGGGGGCATAAATCTCAATGGTTTCTGCAGCTACCCTACGGCGCTTTTCCATCGGCACAGCATCAAGCGTGCGCATATTGTGAGTGCGGTCTGCTAGCTTCACAAGAATGACGCGAACATCTCGCGCCATCGCCATAAACATTTTGCGGAAACTCTCAGCCTGAGCTTCTGCATGACTTTGGAATTCCAATTTGTCGAGCTTAGTCAGACCCTCAACTAGCTCAGCCACCTTATTGCCAAACTTTTCTACTAAATCGGCTTTAGTGCAACCCGTATCCTCAATCACATCATGCAAGAGCGCCGCCATGATTGAAGGGGCATCTAAGCGCCAGGTAGCGCAGAGTTCTGCAACGGCTACAGGATGGGTGATGTAAGGCTCGCCACTGTGGCGATACTGACCTAAGTGAGCCGCATCAGAAAACTGAAAGGCTTTTTTTACTTGGACGATCTCTTCAGGCTTGAGATAGGTAAGTTTCGAGAGCAAGCCCTCAATTGAAACCACCTGATGTTTAAGAGGTAAAGCAGGCGCAGAGGTTGGTCCAAACAAATGACGGCTCGACTGAGCCAACAAAGTCGCAATGATCGACTTCTTGCCGTTTTGAGAATGACTACCTAGAGATGTATCTGATGGGGTAACGAGTAAATCTTTTTGAGCTACCCCAAAGGAGGCCTCATTGGGCGAGACCCCTCCTACTAATTCCGATGTCTTGGTTGTTCCTAAAGGGAGCTCCACACCGGAACTCCTAAATTACAAAGGAACTTTGGTCAACATGTCACGGTCAGTAACACCAGCAGCTACTTCGCGCAAAGCAACTACTGTAGCTTTATCTCTGGACTCAACACGTGGGGAGTGACCTTGAACCAATTGACGAGCGCGATATGTCGCAGCCAATACGAGTTCAAAACGATTTGGAATGGTTTTCAGGCAATCTTCTACAGTAATACGGGCCATGCTGGACTCACTTAATTTAGCTTCAATACCTATAGGATAACTGATTAAACCCCAAGGCGCCTTAAAAGAGCTGGATTTCGGGCCATACTGGGTCCAGAGCGTAGTCGGCTGGAAGCCAAAATATGCTTGAGGTCGACTAGAGCCTGATCAAAAGAATCGTTCACCACGATGTAATCGGCCTCATGGGCATGCTGCAACTCGATATGGGCAGCAGCTAAACGTCTTTGAATGGTGGCTTCATCATCCTGGCCACGTTTACGCAAACGCTCCTCTAAAGCTTCAATCGAGGGAGGGAAAATAAAGATCCACTGCACCGATGGAATGAGTTTGCGAATTTGTTGTGCGCCCTGCCAATCGATCTCGAGCATCACATCACTACCCGCTTGCATCTGAGATTCGATCCAAGGTTTTGAAGTGCCATAAAAATGACCATGCACTTCTGCCCATTCTAGAAAATGACCTTGGTCTCTTTCAACAATGAAATCTTCTTTAGAGGCAAACCGATAATCCTTGCCATCGACTTCACCGGGTCTTGGTGAACGCGTCGTAGTGGATAAGGATAGTTTTAATCCAGCATCTTCTTTTAATAGCGCATTGACTAGGGAAGACTTACCCGCACCAGATGGCGCCACAATCATCAACATACTGCCTTGATAAGAAGGGGTCAAATTTGGACTAGTCATAGATCAATTGTACGGATTATGAATGACTCATCATTCCAGATTTTGCACTTGCTCACGCATTTGCTCAATAAGCAGCTTCAACTCAAGGGCTGCTTGCGTGCATTCCTCAGAAACCGATTTGGAGCTGAGGGTATTAGCTTCGCGATTGAGTTCTTGCATTAGAAAATCTAAGCGCTTACCTACCGGTCCCTTACCAGCTAATGCGGTGTCAACAGCCTGTAGATGGGTCTTTAAGCGCGCAAACTCTTCCGCCACATCAATACGCACAGCATAGAGAACCACTTCCTGACGAATACGCTCCATGAGTTCTGTGCCGGCCTTAGCTTGTTCTTGCGCAGCCAATGCTTCTGATAAGCGTTCGGTGAGTTTTTCTTGATATTGCGCGACATATTCAGGAACCTTAGGCTCAATTGCTTTGACGATCTCGCGCATCTTTTTAGTAATGTTGGTCAATACACCAACCAAAGCTTGTCCTTCTGCATGTCGACTGCTCATGAGCGCCTCTAAGGCGGCACGTCCAGCTTCAACCGTTGCAGCAATCCAGCCCTCTTCTTCCCCACGAGGCTCAGAAACAATCCCGGGCCAACGCAGGACTTCAGCAATACTCATCTCTTGCGCTTTTGGAAAGGCTTCTTGGGCTTTTTCTTGAAGGGTATAGAGCGCATCTAGGCGATCTTTATTAATTGCCCCTAAGGCATGGGGATTGCTCTTGGCAGCCCCTGCGGCACCACTATTGACCCGCCATGCCGCCCGAAACTCTACCTTACCCCGGAAAAGGCTTTGGGTAGCCATTTCTCGCAAGGCGGGCTCCGCCCCGCGACATTCGTCCGGCAGACGAAAGCCTAAATCCAGAAAGCGGCTGTTAACAGCCCGACATTCCACCTGCAGATCAGCAACTACGCCAGCTCCTAGGGAGACTTGACGAGAAGCGCTGCCATAACCAGTCATGCTCGATATCATAGGGACATTGTAGATTCTTTATAGCCCCTTTAGGACAAATCCATGAGCAGCCCAAATTCAAGCACCGTCAACCGCCCAAGCGGTCGCAAACCAAAAGACTTGCGTCCCGTTACAATCTCTCGCAGCTTTACTAAACATGCTGAAGGCTCCGTTTTGATTGCTTTTGGTGATACCAAGGTTTTGTGTACCGCCAGCATCCTCGATAAGGTGCCTCCTCACAAGCGCGGTTCTGGCGAAGGGTGGGTTACGGCGGAATACGGCATGCTGCCCCGCTCCACTCATACCCGCAGTGATCGTGAAGCGGCTCGCGGCAAGCAATCGGGTCGCACTCAAGAAATTCAGCGTCTCATTGGCCGTGCAATGCGCAGCGTCTTCAATTTAGAAATCTTGGGTGAACGCACGATTCATTTAGATTGCGATGTATTGCAAGCGGATGGTGGTACACGAACCGCTTCCATTACTGGTGCTTATGTTGCAGCACGCGATGCCGTTAACCAACTACTGAAAAGTGGCGCTCTCACACAAGATCCGATCATTGATAGTGTTGCAGCTATCTCTGTGGGTATCTATCAAGGTGTTCCAGTACTGGATTTAGATTATCCAGAAGACTCTTCATGCGACACCGATATGAATGTTGTCATGACTGGTAAAGGTGGCATGATTGAAGTGCAAGGCACAGCTGAAGGAGCCGCCTTCTCTAGAAGTGAGTTAACTGCCCTGCTAGATTTGGCCGAGTTAGGAATTCAAGAGCTCACTCAATTACAGATCGAAGCACTGAAATAATCCTATGCAAAAGCTCGTTCTCGCTTCTAATAACGCTGGCAAGGTACGGGAGTTTCAAGCTTTATTAGCGCCCTTGGATTTCCAAGTAATTCCGCAAGGAGAATTAGGCATTCCCTCGGCAGAAGAGCCTCATCACACCTTTGTTGAAAATGCCCTTGCTAAAGCACGTCATGCCAGTGCAGCGAGCGGTCTTCCTGCATTAGCGGATGACTCCGGTATTTGTGCGCATGCCTTAAATGGACAGCCTGGCGTGTTATCAGCGCGCTTTGCGGGAGAGCCAGCCAATGATGCTGCCAATAACCAAAAGCTGATTGAGGAATTAAAAAATCAATCAGATCGAGGCGCGCATTATGTTTGTGCACTCGTATTTGTAAATAGTGCCGATGATCCTGAGCCTCTCATTGTGCAAACTCGCTGGTATGGTCAATTTATAGATCATGCCAAAGGAAGCAATGGCTTTGGCTATGACCCTCACTTCCTCTTGCCGGAATTAGGTTTGACTGCAGCAGAGTTAGAGCCAACAAAGAAGAATGTCATTAGCCATCGCGGCCAGGCATTACGTGAATTAATTACCCAATTGAAGTCTCGTGCCTAATTTGCCAGCGAAAGCTGTTTCCTTAACAGCACTCCCCCCACTTTCGCTCTACATTCACTTTCCTTGGTGTGAAAAGAAATGTCCTTATTGCGACTTCAATTCCCATCAAGTAAAGGATGGTGTTGGTAAAAGTGGGTTTGATGAGAAGCGCTATATCAAGGCCTTAATTGCTGATTTAGAAACGGAGCTTCCCAATATTTGGGGTCGACAGGTACATAGCATTTTCATTGGGGGCGGTACACCGAGTTTGTTATCACCTGAGGGTATGGATGAACTCCTTTCTGCCGTACGCGCTCGGGTCAATTTAGAGCCTAACGCCGAGATCACGATGGAAGCCAATCCGGGATCCATTGAGGCGGATAAGTTTGCCGCCTTTGCCAAATGCGGTATTAATCGTGTATCGATTGGAGTGCAGAGCTTTCAAGATGAACAGCTTAAGGCATTGGGGCGCATTCACAATGGTGAAGAAGCGAAGCGGGCCATCCAGATAGCTTTAGACAACTTTAAGTCCGTCAACCTAGATCTGATGTATGGATTACCCAATCAAAGTCTTGAGGCTGCCAAGGCAGATATAGAAACTGCCCTGTCATTTAAAACACCACATCTGTCTTTATACAACCTCACGCTTGAACCGAATACCTACTTTGCGAGCTTTCCACCCAAGCTGCCTAATGAAGATGATATTGATGCCATCTTTGAACAGAATTTAGATCTACTCACCAAAGCTGGTTATCAGCGTTATGAAGTCTCTGCCTACGCCAAGAAAGATCAGGAGTGCAAACACAACCTGAACTACTGGCGCTTTGGCGATTACATCGGCATTGGTGCCGGTGCTCATGGCAAGATTTCCTTTCCAAACAAAATCACCCGTCAAGTTCGGGAACGTCATCCAGAGACCTATATGGCTGCCATGGAGAGCAAAGGTAATGCCTTAATTGAATCCCGTGAGATCGACCCCAAAGATCTACCTTTTGAATTCATGCTCAATACTTTGCGGCTTAGTGATGGTGTAGATACCAATACGTTTAGCGAGCGCACGGGGCTGCCTTTGAATGTCATTAGCAAGCCTATTGATGAGGCCTGCAAGAAAGGATTGCTTGATGAGAACCCAAGCAAACTGATGGCTACAGATCAGGGTTTACGCTATCTCAATAATCTTCAAGAGCTATTTCTCAGTTAAAGTAAGTCTCCTACTAAATACCAAATTCCCGCGCGGAGACAAGTAATGATTTTTAGCAATAGACAAGGCAAACGCCGAGCACATTTATTGGGCTGCTTAGCCCTATCACTCAGTGCACTCGTTTTTTCTCAAGGTGCTTATGCTCAAGCAAAGAATTGGCCCGATAAACCAGTAAAACTATTTGTTGGCTTTCCTCCTGGCGGTGGCTCAGATGCTATTGCGCGCATCATTGCAATTAATCTTTCGCAAATGTGGGGTCAACAGGTTGTGATTGATAATCGCGGCGGAGCAGCGGGTACGATTGCTGCTGACCTAGTTGCTAAATCGCCCCCAGATGGATACACCCTCGGCTTAGCTCATGTTAACGCTCTTTCCATCATTCCAGCGCTTGGACAAAAAATGTCCTATAACGCCAATACGGATTTCACACCAATTGTTTTATTAGGTATTACGCCAAATATCTTAATTGCCAATGTGGATGCCCCTGCTAAAAATGTAAAAGATCTCGTGGCTTACATGAAACAAAATCCAGGCAAGGTGAGTTTTGGTTCCGCTGGCAATGGTAGTACACAGCATTTAGCTTACGAACTCTTTATGCACATGGCAGGAACACAAGCTTTACATATTCCCTACAAAGGTAGCGGCCCAGTCTTGGTTGACCTGATGGCTGGTCATATCACCTATGCTTTTGAAACTATGAGCGCTGCAACACCGCATATTCAAAGTGGCAAAGTGATTCCTCTTGCACAGACACGCACTAAGCGTTCTGCTGCCTACCCCAATTTACCAACCATGGAACAGCTGGGCTACGTAGGCTTTGAAGCTACTGCCTGGTATGGCTTGATGGGACCTGCTAAGTTGGATCCTAAAATTGTCGATAAGATTAATGTGGACGTAAACACCATCTTACGTAAACCAGAAATTCAAGCGAAATTGGCTGAGGTGGGCGCAGAAGATGGTGGTGGTAGTCCTGCTGCCTTTAGCAAGTTCATCGTTAAGGACCGCAACCAGTGGGCCAAGTTGGTGAAAGATGCAAAACTGCAAGTGGATTTAAATTAATAGTTATGGCTTTTGATTTTGCAAAAATGAGACTCATAACAGTCATCCTTATGGGCCGACAGTAATTGTCGATTCATAAGCAATAAAAGAAGGTCTCCTCGCTGAGTCTGCAGGAAAGACAATAGATTTGTTTGTAGTTGGATCAGCAGTTTATAGGGGCAAACTGTAATGTATCACTTGCACAAAATTACATAAGTAATTGTTTTTATGAATATTTATATTCATAAACCTAGGGTAGAATAGTCAGAGTAAGATGAAAAATTGCTAGAGTTTTGGGGGCTGAGTGGGCCGCATAAATCCCATCATTCTTTTTTTGATGACCGAATGTATCTCATTAGCCAGCGCTTCATCTTGTTTAGCAGGAGGAGTACGAACAGACTCTCCCTCCTCTAGCCCGAGCTGGCGACCTAACATTCTGTGCAAATCCTCAGCAGAAACGCCCCGATTGACGGCACCAAAGCCTTCAGAAGATGCATCATCGCCCTCTTTGACAAAAAGCTGATTGCCTCCACCAGGCGAGTCTAGTGGTTTTTTTTCATTCTCTCTATCCGAAAGCCCGCCAAGCCTAATTTCAATCCCTTTGGCAAGTTTTTTATTAACCCCTCTTAGCATCCAAAGCACTATTAGTAGCACGAAAGTAAAGATGGAGAGGATGAGGTTATTAAGATGGAAATAGTCGCGTAATTGAGAAAATTGACTATCCTGTGTGAGCGCATTCTGCTTAAGTGACGCAACTAAAGCCTCATTACCAGACTTGAGTTGGATAACATCAGCCCTTACTTCGGATTGGATAAGCGCTTGTGAGGCAATTTCTTTTTTTACTAGAAACTTAAGGGTTTTAATTTCCTCGTCAATAGTGGGTACGCTTGTACTATTAACAAGATCAACCTCATTCAAGTTTGCAGCCCAAATAGGCTGGGCCCCAAAAAAAATTGGTAAACCTATGCAGAAATAAGCAATTTTCTTAAAGCGCATTTGCATGCTTTGTTTTACGAAAGAAATGCTAGAAATGAGCTTTTACAGAGGCAAGGAGAAATCAAAATGAGTACCGCCCACGTTCAGTCTGAGTTGCAGGGTTTCATTTCGATTTTTTAAGGATTGGAGTTCCCCACTGCTGACCAACATACCAAGCTTGTCCTGAGTCAGGCTGATCCAGAGCGGAGCTTGACTACCGTCGATCAAAGTTAATGTTGCCCCTGCTCGCACGCTTAAATCTTGTAATTGGGCCTTGAGCTCATCAGGGAAATTCAAAAGAATGGATTCTGCCTGAGCATTAGAACCAATAGTGCCTGACTGGACTGATGAAGAAATACGTTTATCAGAAATCTTTTTCAGTTTTCCAAGTACTTCACAACCCTGCTCCATAGCAAGGGTTGAGTAATGAACCTCACCTTCAACTAATGCGCCCTTGCGAATAATCACATTAGCAGCTTGAACTAAGCCTTTAATAGACCCAGAGACATCTAGTTGCTTGCATTCAATGTTTCCAACGATCGAGGAGCCCGCTTCAGAGACTGTTCTATTTGAAATAATATTGCCTTCAATTTTTCCAGAAACAATGACAGTACCTTGGCCAATTAAATCTCCAACAATATTAAAGTTTTTGCCCAACAAGAGGACATTATCTTCATCAATATTTTGCTCGGATTGACGGTTAGGATTTTGGATCGTACTCATGGTTGCCTGTGGATGAACGAGGGGCTTAAAAGAAATATATTAGCATGAATTATAGGGGCTTTTATGACACGAAACCTCTCAAAAATCAGCATTAAAGACAATAATTTCATGGATTTAGTCATTATTTGTAATCAAAACGCCACTTTAGCGCTTGCAGCGAATTAGAGGGCAAAGGGCTGACCAGAAATCCTCCTGACTGACCCAAAGACCCGCATGAATAATTCAAAAAATGACTCAGGGCAATTACCCCAAACATCTCTGGTTCCGACCAACACTGCAAGGACATTACATACCAAAGGTGTAATAGACCATCGCACTGCTGCTATTTAGGGACTTATATGGCGCCTCACGATAAGATCCAGATAAAGTGATCCATTGATTTTTTTCAGTTTGGTAGCTCACACCGGCACTCGCTGTTGCTCTAGTATTAACCGGGCTTGAGTTGAAATTAATTGGTGTCAAGCCATTAATACCAGAAGCGGAGTACTTGCTGTAATTCGTTGAGACATCTTGCTCAAAACCTACGCTACCAAAAATAGTAGTATCAGGCGTGACCTTATGAGATGCTGTTAAACCACCAATGACAGTTTTAGCATTTGTATTTAAGGCCTGATAAGTCAATGGCGACTGTACAGTGCTAGACGTATTTTCTGTATAGCTAGGCATATTATTAGCGCTATAACGAATGCCAACATATGGTGATACTAAGCTGTTATCCGTAACAGCAAAGCCGTATTTAGCCGAGGCTTGTCCGCCAAAGCCATAGAGAGTGGATGAGCCACTACCAGGTTCAGTATTTCCTACCACTTGTCGTGTAATCGTCGTAGTTTGCTCACTATAGGCGCCTGATAACTTCACTTCTGGACCAGTGCCATCACCGTTTTGCTTCCATGCAACAAATGCACCCATTACTGGTGTGTGATTACCCAGCTGAACTATTCCAGTCGGATTACTAGCAGAAAGATTTTGATCGAGGTAGGCACCAATACGAACTTGTTCGTTTACACGATAGCCACCAATCATCAAAGCACTAGTAGTGTTATTTCCAAATGAAGATAAATTCGTGCTCCTACCACCAACTGAGAAGCAGGCGCCATACTCTCCAAACTCGTTACAGTCATAAGAGAAGCTGTTGACCAGTACGCTATTTGACATTGAGTACGTACTTTGTAGTGCACTGGCACTATTGACTAATGACTGCTGCGTATTAGCCGTAGAGAAATTGAGTAGATCTAGATAAGCATTATTTGCATCGTAGCTAAACTTGGTTGCCAATGGAGTGTAGCTAGACAAGTTAGAGCTTAGATTGCTAAAGCCCCCTGTTAGACCACCAGTTGCATTAACAATGGTGTACTTAGTGCCACCAACATAAGTCCCTGAGCTGGCATTGAGATTCAAGGTGCCGCCAATATTCGCACTACCAGTCGCCTGTAGCAATTGTGAGGCAATAGCAGTTGGTGCAATATTCATCTTCAATGCACCTGAAGAGGATTGCATGTAGTTGCTAACCACAACAGGATTACTTTGATTGTTGTAACTGCTATTGGTGATATCAAAAGTACCGTAGTTATTAACGCCACTACTGGTGGAGATGGATCCTGCACCAGATAATGCCAAGGTAGATCCAGTAGTAATCGTTGTGCCGCCGGTATAGGTATTTGCAGCAGTCAGATCCAATGTACCACCACCAGTGACAACCACTTCACCAGAGCTTGCACCATCAGAAATCGGGGCACTTACCGTTAGCGTAGTACCAGAGGAAACATCAAATGTAGGATCCTTTGAAACAGTAATTGGGTTGCTGACAGTCATATCGGCAGTGGTTGCCAATGTTGAAGCGGTGGTATCCGATCCAACCAAGCTGATAGTACCGCTACCCAACGCGCTTGCAGTACCCACTTGGAGTGTTGCACCAGGATCGACCTCGATACCACCGCTAAATCCGCTGTTATTCGCAGTCAAAGCAACCACACCAGCTGTGCTAATTGAGCCGCCCTGCGTATTGGTAATCGTGATCATGCCAGAACCACTTACTTGATTAGAAATGGTCGTTTGAACAGCATTTTGATTAATGACGCCGCCAATAGTAGAGGTCGCTATGTACTGACCAATACTAGAGACTGAGCTTGAAGCATTAATGGTTCCGCCATTAAGGCTCACGATAGAGATGCTTGGACTGCTAGCTAGCTGAGCTGAAGTTATAGCTGTTCCATAGGATATGGTAGTAGCCGATGCCGAGGCAACCGTCATAACACCCGTTAATGAAGACCCTACTGTACCCAAACTCCAGATAAATGAATCTCCATTTGCATTGGCATATATGCCCGTAATATTCTGGAGATTACTTGTATTTAGGCCAGTCAAAACACCAGCATAGTTGTAAGCAGCGATAGTCGAACCACTAGCAATAGCAAAGTTCATGATGCCAGCGGAAAGTGTTCCACTTGAGGAATAATTCAAGCCACCAAAATTAGTGCTGACCGTACCACCTACTACCTCGTTGTAATTGCTTGGGAGTATGCCCTTATAGCTCAAGCCAGACTGCGCATTAGTCAATGTTGAAATCGTGCCAGAGTTGTAAATACCGGCATTCAAGCCTGAAATTGAGCCTGTATTTACCAGGGATGTAATGAGACCGGTATTCTTAATACCAGTTCCACCAGCAGAATAAATTGTATTGGTATTGGCTAGGCTGGCGATTGTTCCCGCATTATTAAAGATACCTGCCAAGCTGCCTGAAACCACATTACTGTTGATTAAAGTACCAATATTTGCCGTATTTTGTACGCCATAGACGCTACCATTTACTATTCCACTATTGCTTAGCGTGGCAAT
The DNA here is from genome assembly GCF_018687455.1 of Polynucleobacter sp. TSB-Sco08W16. Taxonomy (NCBI): domain Bacteria; kingdom Pseudomonadati; phylum Pseudomonadota; class Betaproteobacteria; order Burkholderiales; family Burkholderiaceae; genus Polynucleobacter; species Polynucleobacter sp. TSB-Sco08W16. Next base: position 792,772 of record NZ_CP061291.1, on the reverse strand, counting down.
TGATCCGGTATTAATAATTCCGGTAGCGCCACCTGAAATCGTATTGATATTAGATAGCAAGCCAGATACTGTTGCGCTGACTAAGAGGCTATTGATAGCAATGTCATTGGTATAGCCGATAGTATTAGCAGAGATAGTGTAATTAGTCGGGACTGTCACAGATAAGTCCCAAGTATTGGCCCCATCTTCAACCAAGACCCAGCTATCGCTTCCAAAGCTACCACTTAGATTGTATAAATTGCTTGCACTAATGCCACTCAATACGTGCAGATAAGTATTCTTGAAGACATTTGATCCAGCAGCAATTCCAAAATTCATGGTACCGGTCGCTGTTCCAACAATAGACAACAATCCGTAACTGCTGGCGCTATTAATGATGATGCTGTAATTAGTTGGTAGCGTGCCTTTATAGGTCAAGCTAGACTGCGCATTAGTCAGAGTTGAAATAGTGCCCGTGTTATTGATACCGGCGATTGAACCTGTAATTGTTCCAGTATTGGTTAAGTTACTAATTAAACCAGTATTTTTAATGCCACTGCCAACTGATGCGCCGATTGTGCCGCTATTATTCAAACTAGCAATCGTGCCGGAATTCGTTGCAACGGCCATTGATCCGCTATTGGTTAACACACCAATCGAACTGCTAATAGCGCTGTTAGTTAGACTAGCAATTGAACCGCTGTTAGCAATGGCAGTAATCTTACCGGTATTACTTACGGTATTGATAGTGCCAGCATTCATTGCAGAAGTGATTGAACCGCTATTGGTCAATATAGCAATTGAGCTAGTGGTGCCGCTATTACTTAAGCTAGAGATCAAACCGCTGTTATTGGCGACAGTAATGGTGCCGGTATTAATGACAGCACCAATCGTGCCAACGTTTATTGCAGTGGTGATCGCACCACTATTGGTCAAAGTACCAATTGAGCTGGTTACACCGTTATTACTGAAGCTAGCGATCAATCCGCTATTATTGGCGCCGGCAATCGCACCTTCATTGCTTGCAGTAGTGATTGAGCCGCTATTGATCAGAGTACCAATCGAGCTAGTTGTACCGCTATTGGTCAGGCTAGCGATGGAGCCGGTATTGGTAGCGCTAGCGATTGTGCCAGCATTGCTTATTGTGCCAATCGTACCGGCATTGCTTGCAGTAGCGATTGAACCGCTATTGATCAGAGTGCCAATCGAGCTTGTCGTACCGCTATTGGTCAGGCTAGTAATGGAGCTACTACTTGAAACAGTCGCAATTGTTCCGGCATTGGTAAATGCGCCAACTGTGCCAGCATTAGTTGCGGTCGTGATAGAACCGCTATTGATCAGAGTACCAATCGAGCTAGTTGTACCGCTATTAGTTAAGCTGGTAATGGAGCCGCTGCTTGAAACAGTTGCGATCGTTCCGGTATTGGTAAAAGTGCCAATCGATCCAGTATTAGTTGCGGTGGTGATAGAACCACTATTAGATAATGTAGCAATCGAGCTAGTCGTACCGCTATTGGTCAAGCTGGTAATGGAGCCGCTGTTAACAATACTAGCTATAGTTCCTGAATTACTGAGGCTATTGGTAATAGTTCCTGTATTAATAACTAAGTAAGTTGAAGATCCAGTAATACTGAGATTAGCAATCGTTCCTGAATTAAAGTTGCTTGATGAGCTTGCCGCAACAATCAAATCCCAAGTGGTGTTCTGCGCAGTTTCTGCTGACAATATCCAGTTATATGAACTATAAGAGCCACTTGAGTTGGATAGATAGGAAGCGCTAAGGCCACTCAATACACCAACATAGGTATACGCGGAGAGTGAAGATCCGCTGGCAATCCCAAAATTCATGTGGCCGGAAGTATTGCTAAATGCAGCAGTTCCGAAGCTACCACTGCTTGTACCGGTGATGCTTGCTAAGTAATTACTTGCTAAAACGCCACTGTAGGTAAGGTTAGTTTGCGCGTTACTTAATGTGCCAATCGATCCTGTATTGTTGATGCCATAGCTTAGACCTGAGATGCTTCCAATATTTGATAGGCTTGTAATCAAGCCCGAGTTTTTAATACCAGTCCCTGCAGTAGAGGTGATCGTTGATGCATTGACGAGGCTATTAACTGTGCCACCATTGTTATAAATGCCAGCAGAAGCTCCAATGACTGTGCCGCCTTGCGTTAAGGTGGTGATAGAGCCGGTATTCAGAATGCCTACGTCACCACCACCGATTGAGCCAGTAGCATTATTCGCGAGATTATTAATAGTGCCAGCATTGCTGACAAAAGTAATAATGCCGCTGTTGGCAACGTTGGTAATAGAACCTGAATTACTTAAGGTAGCGATGGCACTGGTCACTGTGCTATTGGAAAGGCTGCTGATTAAACCATGAATACTATTGCTCACAACTCCAAGGCTACCTGCGTTATAAATGCCGAAGTAAGAGCCAGAGATGGTGCCTGCATTGCCTAAGGCAATAATTGTTCCACTGTTGAAAATACCAGTCACAGCACCATCAATAACGCCATTAACAGCGTTATCCAGCTTTTGAATCCTGCCAAGGTTGGCGATGCCGTCGCCAGTTCCAAGCACTTGACCAGTATTTGTCAAGGTGCCAATGTAAGCAGGACTACCGTTATAAACTCCTGTTAAGCCAGCTATAGTACCAATACTTGTGTTGTTAATATTGATGATTGAGCCACCATTAGTAATACCGTAGTAAGCATTGGATGCGATTGAGCCAGTGTTAACAATACTTTGAATGAGTCCGCCATTACCAATACCGTAGTCATTTGCACCAAATACAGTTCCAGCATTGGTGATGAGGCCAATGGTTCCCCTATTAGAAATACCGGTGTTGCCGCCAATAATCTGACTAGCAATGCTGTTATTAATCACACCAATCGAACCACCAATTGTGTTATTCACAGCAAGCAATGAGCCAGAGATCGTACCGCTATTACTTAGGGTACCAATCTGACCACTGTTCTTGACTGCAGTAGTACTGCCAGCAATGATGCTGGTGTTCGATAAGGCGCCAGAGATCGTAGCTAGATTGACTAAGCTAGCAATCGAAGTGCTGTTGGTGTAGCTAGGTGTATCAGCACTGATGGTGACATTGTAGGTAACTGGAACCGTTACCAGCAAATCCCAAATTCCAGAGGTGCCTTCTTGACCTAGCAACCATGAATAAGTACTGCCACCATTAGAAATAGTGCCACTGGGCGCTACTCCACCAGCAAAGTAAGTTACATTCAGGCCACTGATAACTGCAGCATAGGTATACGCAGACAGTGTTGAGCTACTTGCAATACCGACATTCATGGTGTTGTAGAGGGAGCCTACAAAAGAGATCTGACCGTAATTGCGGGTGCCGTTAATAATAATGTTGTAGTTGGTCGGTAAGTTACCAGCATAGGTTAATGGCGAGCTAACAGTACTAGATCCACCACTAGGGGTTACACCCTGAAGGTTATTCAGGGTGACAATCGTTCCATTATTAGTAATGCCAACATTGCTTCCTGTAATAGTTCCATAGTTTGTGAGGACACTGATCAGGCCGCCATTCAATAATCCTGTGCCTTGAGTAGCGCCTGAACCACCGCTTATGATTGCGCCGCTAGCATTGGTGAGGGTATTGATGGTGCCTCCATTCGAAATACCGGCATATTGACCATATACATACCCTAAATTGGTCAGCGCACCAATGCTGCCATTATTTTGTATGCCAATATCAGCGTTTCCAAGAATGCTTGCGCTGATTGAATTAACAAGATTGTTTATCAAGCCATCATTGATGATGCCGTCAGTACCTCGGATATTGCTGCTGTTAGCAATGATATCGATGGTGCCAGAAATGCTGTTATAGATAGCAGAACCTGATCCTGAAATGGATCCAAAATTGGTGAGGGTATTAATTAAACCGCTATTGCTAATGCCACTACCTGCTGATGCATAAATCGTATTGCTATTACTGAGCAAATCGATCGTGCCGGCGTTATAAATACCAGCAGATGCCCCACTGACGGTACCACCTTGGGTTAAGGTAGTAATAGATCCTGTATTTCTAATGCCATAGTTAGAACCAGAGATCGTACCGTTATTGCTTAGAGTGCCAATTTGACCCGTGCTCTTCACTGCAGTTGCGCTACCAGCAATAATGCTGTTGTTGGTCAGCGCGCCAGAGATCGTCGCAAGATTTAGTAAGCTAGCGATCGAAGTGTTATTTGCATAACTAGCAACATCACTACTAATAGTGACGTGGTAATTTGTTCCTGTAGATAAGATTAAGTCCCAGATGCTAGATACAGTACCAGCAATGGTTTCTTGACTCAATGTCCAAGTATAAGTACTTCCACCATTGGTAATCGTGCCACTTGGATTGATTCCGCCTGTAAAGAAGTACGAAGTACTACTTAAGCCAGTAATGACTCCTGCATAGGTATACGCTCCGAGCGTACTTGAGCCATCTATGCCAAAGTTGGTAGTACCGCTTGGAGTACTAAAGGCAACCTTACCAAAGCTATATTGGCCAGTAACAATAATGTTGTAGTTAGTTGGTAACTTACCGTTAAAGGTCAGATTTGACTGTTTATTGCTTAAGGTGCCGATTACACCGCTATTGCTAATACCATATGTACCGCCGGTAATCCCGCCAGTATTAGAAATTGAGGTAATGGTACCGGTGCTGGAGATGCCAATGGATCCACCATAAATAGTGCCATTATTACTAATGACTCCGATAGAGCCGAGGCCATAATTATTGATACCCATTCCTAAACCAATAATTGATCCAGAGTTTGTAAGAGAACTAATGGATCTAAAGTTAAAAACCCCACCACTATTACCGGAAATCAACCCATTATTTGTGAGTACTCTAACGAGGCCATCGTTATAGAATCCATAAGAGTTTGCACTCGTAACGATACCTCCAACATCATTTAAAAATGAGCTGGTGGTTGCTCCATAGGTATTCCATACCCCAGCATTTAAACCTGTAATTAATCCAGTATTGGTTACAGACTGCATAACGCCGGTATTCCAAATTGCAGAGCCTTGTCCGCCGATTTTTCCAGTATTAATCAGGTTATCAATAGTTCCACCATGGTTATAAATACCAGAACCAGCTCCGGTCACTGTACCGCCTTGAGTTAAGGTAGCAATTGAGCCGGTGTTATTGATACCAAATGCATTTCCATTGATAGAGCCTAAGTTAGTTAGGACATTAATCAAACCAGAGTTTTTAATGCCAGAGCCCGACGCAGAATTGATCGTATTACTATTACTGAGCACATTGATTGTGCCGCCATTGTTATAAATACCCGCAGCTGCTCCACTTACGGTACCGCCTTGGGTTAAGGTAGTAATTGAGCCAGTGTTATAGATACCGTAGCTGCCACCAGAGATCGCACCGCTATTACTTAGGGTGCCGATCTGACCACTGTTCTTGACTGCAGTAGTACTGCCAGCAATGATGCTGCTATTGGCGAGCTCACCAGAGATCGTGGCTAGATTGACCAAGCTAGCAATCGAAGTGCTGTTGGTGTAGCTAGGTGTATCAGAGCTGATGGTGACGTTGTAGTTGGTTGCACCAGCAATAATCAGATCCCAAATATTGGAAGTGCCCTCTTGGCCCAAAGACCAGGAGTAGGTGCTGCCACCATTGGTAAATGTACCAGTTGGCGCAATGCCACCGGTAAAGTAACTCGCACTACTTAGGCCAGTAATCACTCCTGCATAGATATAAGCACCTAAGGTACTTGAGCTATCAATGCCAAAGTTGGTGGTACCACTTGGAGTACTAAAGGCAACCTTACCAAAGCTATATTGGCCAGTAACAATAATGTTGTAGTTAGTCGGCAGCTTACCGGCATAAGTTAAGTTGGACTGACTATTGCTTAAGGTGCCAATTACGCCGTAAGAGTTATTGACAATACCGTAGCTACCACCCGTAATTGAGCCAGTATTGGCGATCGAGGTAATGGTGGCCTCATTGACAATACCATCGGTAGAGCCTGTAATACCACCGGTATTGATTAACGCGTCGATCGTGCCATAGTTGTGTACTGCACTACCTGAGCTGGCGTAGATCGTATTGCTGTTGCTCAGCAAATTGATATTTGCAGAGTTATAAATACCCGTTGATGAACCGCGTACTATTCCATCTTGCGTGATGGTGCCAATCAGGCCAGCATTATTAATGCCAATAGTGTTTCCGGCAATGGTACCGGTATTGACAATTGAGTTGATCGTACTATTTGTAGTATTTGAAATACCAGTATAGGAACCAGTGATTGTGCCTGTACTGCGATTGTCAATCGTCTCGATAAAACCAAGGTTGGTAACGCCTTGACCACCAGTTATGAGCCCATTATTAATGAGTGATACGAGAGTTGCATTAACCCCGTTAGCTCGGTCATTATTCCAAACACCTGAATGACCACTATTACCGGAGATTGTTCCATCATTGATGAGGTTTGTTAGGCTACCGGTGTTATAGACTCCGAACCAATAATTACCCAGAATCGTACCGCTGTTAGTAAGCGTATCAATCCGACCAAAGTTAGATATGCCAGTAGCGCCGTCAGATGAGCCAATTACGCCACCTAAGTTATTAATGGATCCAATGACGCCATAACGATCGTTATACAGTGCTGCAGTGGAATTGCCACCGGACAAACTGCCAGTGTTAACAAGGGTTCCAATACTAGCATTGCTATAAATAGCGTAATAAGAAGCGGCTATAGAGCCATCATTGACAAGAGATTTAATTAAGCCGCCATTGTTATTAATGGCATAACCTGAATCTGCATAAATCGTATTGCTATTACTGAGTAGATCAATCGTGCCGTTGTGGTTGTAAATAGCAGCAGATCCACCTGGTGCATTGATGGTGCCGATATTGCTTAAGGTTCCAATTGAACCAGAGTTGTAAATACCGTAGTTAGAGCCAGAGATCGCACCGCTATTACTTAGGGTGCCGATCTGACCACTGTTCTTGACTGCAGTAGTACTGCCAGCAATGATGCTGCTATTGGCGAGCTCACCAGAGATCGTGGCTAGATTGACCAAGCTAGCAATCGAAGTGCTGTTGGTGTAGCTAGGTGTATCAGAGCTGATGGTGACGTTGTAGTTGGTTGCACCAGCAATAATCAGATCCCAAATATTGGAAGTGCCCTCTTGGCCCAAAGACCAGGAGTAGGTGCTGCCACCATTGGTAAATGTACCAGTTGGCGCAATGCCACCGGTAAAGTAACTCGCACTACTTAGGCCAGTAATCACTCCTGCATAGATATAAGCACCTAAGGTACTTGAGCTATCAATGCCAAAGTTGGTGGTACCACTTGGAGTACTAAAGGCAACCTTACCAAAGCTATATTGGCCAGTAACAATAATGTTGTAGTTAGTCGGCAGCTTACCGGCATAAGTTAAGTTGGACTGACTATTGCTTAAGGTGCCAATTACGCCACCATTGTAGATACCGTTTAACCCACCAGTAATTACTCCATTATTTACTAACGAATTGATGGTTCCTAAATTGAAAACGCCGGTGTTAACTCCACTAATGGAGCCTTTATTGGTTAATAATCCTATGCTGCCAGCGATATCGTTTGAGAGTCCTGTGACTCCCCCGCTTAGTACTGTATTTTGAGTAAATGTGCCAATCAAGCCACTGTTGTATACACCATAACTTAATCCAGCAAGAGTGCCTGAGTTATTTAATGATCCAATAGTGGCGGTGTTAAATATAGCTGTACTCGCATTAATGACGCCGCCGATTGTGTTGTCTATGGAGTTAATATTGCCGCTATTGAGGATGCCATAACCTGAGCTAGAACCAGTGCTATTAACAAATCCGCTATTTGTGATCTTATCAATGCTACCGGAGTTCTTAATGCCAGTGTTGCCAGCTAAAACTGTTCCGCCTTGAATTAATGAGGTAATTGATCCTGAATTGATAATGCCAGTGCTGTTGCTTACGATCAAACCAGTAATGGTGTTGTTAAGCAGGCCAATCACACCTTGGTTTTGAATCGCTGTGCCGCCCGCACTAATCGTGCCTGAGTTTGCAATAGTACCGATCGTGCCACTATTGTTATAGATGCCGACATAGGAACCATAGATGGAACCAGAGTTTGTAAGTGTGCCTATGACACCACTGTTCTTGATAGCTGTGCCAGCAGCTGCATAAATCGTATTGCTATTACTGAGCAAATCGATCGTGCCGGCGTTATAAATACCAGCAGATGCCCCACTTACGGTACCACCTTGGGTTAAGGTGGTAATAGAGCCAGCGTTATAAATACCGTAGACAGTACCCGAAATAGTGCCAGAGTTATTCAGAGTACCAATATTGGCTGAATTTGTAAGCGCAACTCGTCCTGTTATCACTCCATCAACTGTATTGTCTAAAGAGGTAATCGTTCCTGTATTAAATAGACCATAGCCTGATCCTGTACTAGAAACCAATCCGGAGTTAGTAATAGCATCGATCGTGCCGCCGGCGTTATAGATACCGTAAGTTGTGCCTGCAACACTGCCGCTATTGGTCAGCAAACTAATTGAGACGCTATTGACAATCGCGGTATTGCCTCCAGCAATAGAGCCGGCGATCGTATTATTTAGAAGGCCTATTGTGCCGCTGTTATTGATGCCATAGATAGAGCCAGTGATCGAGCCGCTGTTGCTTAGGGTATTGATTAGGCCACTATTGGCAACACCTGTAGCCGATGTAGCGTAGATGGTATTGGTGTTGCTAAGAATGCCAATAGTCGCGGCGGAGGTATTGTAAATACCATAGATAGAGCCAGAAATTGAGCCGCTGTTAATGATCGTATCAATTATTCCAGTAGACAGCCCATTGATAAAGTCATTACGAATACCGGTTGATCCTGAAATGATTCCGTTATTCGTTAGACTGGTAATACTACCGTAATTGAAGAATGCAACGCTATTCGTAGAGGTGATGCTTCCATTATTCAGAGCTGACTGAATAGTTCCTACATTTTCTAAAGCAGAATTGGAGTTACTGGAGATAATACTGTCATTAGTTAAAGATCCAATGGATCCGCCGGCTAGGTTAAATAATCCTACATTCCCACCATAGATACTGCCGCTGTTATAGATTGATCCAATCAGTCCACTACTATTAATAGCAATGCCCGCGCCAGAATAGATCGTATTGCTATTTGTGAGCAGATCAATCGTGCCGCTGTTATTAATAGCAGTTGTAGCACTGGCAATAGTGCCTTGATTGATGATGCCAGTGATACTACCGCTATTGACTAGGGCTCCGATGGAGCTGGAGCTACCACTATTGATAAGACCTGAGATATATCCAAGACTACTATTGTTGATTGAAGCTATTGAGCCAGAATTCAATACGCCACTTGATGCGCCAGTAATAATTCCTGAGTTACTGAGATAGCCAATAGAACCGGAGTTGATCAGACCGGTATTGACTGAAGCAGTTATGAGTCCGCTGTTGTCCAAAGAATCAATCGTGCCACTATTGTTATAGATACCAGCAGAGGCCCCGCTGACTGTACCACCCTGAGTTAAGGACGTAATAGAGCCATCATTCTTGATGCCGTAGGTATTTCCAGCAATCGAACCAGCATTGATCAGATTACCAATAGAACCTGCGTTACCCAAGGCCACACCAGTAGAAGCAGATATCACATTGGCATTATTAAGTAATCCAATCGTAGCGCCACTATGGTTGTATATGACCTCACTGCCACCAGTAATAGTCCCAAAGTTATTGATAGTGTCAATGTTGCCATAACTAAAGAGAGCGTGACCAGTACCTGCGATAGTGCCGTAGTTGTCTAAAGTCCCGATTGAGCTGTAGTTCAGGATTGCTAAACCAGCAGAGAGTAAACCGGTGGTGGTGTTGTTGATTGATCCAATCACACCTTGGTTTTGAATCGCTGTGCCGCCCGCACTAATCGTGCCTGAGTTTGCAATAGTACCGATCGTGCCGCTATTGTTATAGATACCGATAGAAGAACCGTAGATGGAGCCTTGGCTTGATAGAGCATTAATCAGGCCAGTATTAACAATAGCAGTGCCTGCTGTCGCATAGATCGTATTGGTATTAATGAGTTGGTCAATCGTGCCACCAGCGTTCCAGATAGCTCTATTTACTCCACTAAGTGCCCCATCTTGAGTAAGGGTACCAATTAGTCCGCTATTGTAAATAGCCCTGTTAGTACCGGACAATGTGCCAGAGTTGCTTAGGGATCCAATAGTAGAAGTGTTGTTGACTGCTGTCTGTGATGTAATCACTCCACCAATCGTATTATCAAGTGTAGAGATTGTGCCGGTATTAAAGATGCCATAGCTGGCGCCATTGATTAAACCGCTATTGCTTAATTTATCAATACTTGCTGCATTATTAATACCTATACCTGTACCCGAAACCGTACCTGATTGACTTAAGGAGGTAATTGATCCTGAATTTATAATACCAGTGCTATTACCTACGATAGAGCCGGCGATCGTGTTATTTAGAAGGCCTATTGTGCCGCTGTTATTGATGCCATAGATAGAGCCAGTGATCGAGCCGCTGTTGCTTAGGGTATTGATGAGGCCACTATTGGCAACACCTGTAGCCGATGTAGCGTAGATGGTATTGGTGTTAATGAGTTGGTCAATGGTATCTCCATTATTGATGCCTGAAGAGTAACCGTAAATTACGCCTTGGTTGTTGATGGTAGCAATATTGCCCGTATTATCAATACCTACTGATCCAGCAATAACACCCGAACTCGTATTCACCAAATTATCTATGGCAGCCTTATTACGCAATCCTTCAGATACTGTGCCATAGAGAAGCCCTGAATTGTTGAGCAAGCTTAGTGTGCCACCATTAACGTAAATACCGTCCAGTCCGCCAGTGATGGAGCCAGATTGGGACAAGGTTGAGATTGAGCCGGTGCTGTAAATACCGTAAATAGATCCAGAAATAGAGCCGCTATTGGTCATTGAACCTATCAGGCCACTATTATTAAAAGCAATGCCCGCGCCAGAATAGATCGTATTGCTATTTGTGAGCAGATCAATCGTGCCGCTGTTATTGATAGCAGTTGTAGCACTGGCAATAGTGCCTTGATTGATGATGCCAGTGATACTACCGCTATTGACTAGGGCTCCGATGGAGCTGGAGCTACCACTATTGATAAGACCTGAGATATATCCAAGACTACTATTGTTGATTGAAGCTATTGAGCCTGCATTTAATACACCACTTGATGCGCCAGTAATAATTCCTGAGTTACTGAGATAGCCAATAGAACCAGAGTTAATCAAACCGGAATAGACCGAAGCGGAAATGAGTCCGCTGTTATTTAGCGAATCAATCGTACCGCTATTATTGTTATAGATACCAGCAGAGGCCCCGCTGACTGTACCGCCCTGAGTTAAGGAGGTAATCGAGCCATTATTATTGATACCGTAGATAAATCCAGTGATCGAACCAGTATTGATCAGATTATTAATAGTTCCGACGTTGGCAATTGCTGAATCAGCATTGGAGTAGATCGTGTTGCTATTGTTGAGCAATCCAATGGTTGCGGTCAGATTATTTTCAATTGCAACACCATTAGTGGCAAAAATGCTTCCACTGTTGTTAATAGTACCAATTGTCTGTTCGCTATAAACCCCGTTGTAATAACCAGAGATGGTTCCTGAGTTGAGGATGTTATCGATGATGCCGCGATTAATGACGCCATAAGTACCACCAACTAAAGCACCAACAGTATTGTTAATAGCACTAATGCTGCCAGAGGAGTTATAGATGCCAGTATTTCCCGCACTAATCGTGCCTGAGTTTGCAATAGTACCGATCGTGCCGCTATTGTTATAGATACCGATAGAAGAACCGTAGATGGAGCCTTGGCTTGATAGAGCATTAATCAGGCCAGTATTAACAATAGCAGTGCCTGCTGTCGCATAGATCGTATTGGTATTAATGAGTTGGTCAATCGTGCCACTGTTATAGATACCAGCAGATGCTCCGCTTACTATGCCATCTTGAGAAAAACTTGTAAGTGAACCGGTATTTACAAAGCCAAGATTCCCGCCGATGATAGATCCACTATTAACTAAAGAGCCAATATAGCTTCCAGTTAGTGAGCCGGATGGTGCTCCATTAAGCATACCAGTGACGCCACTGCCAATCACTCCGTTATTGGTTAAATTGTTTATTGTTCCTGCATTAACAATGCCAATTTGATTGCCGGCAATACTAGCCGAGACATTATTAACCAAGGAACCAACTGTACCTAATACGTTTGCAACGCCGTAAACCGTACCAAATATAAGACCGCTATTATTAACAGTTTCAATATTACCGATATTTAATAGACCTACAACTGAACCTGAGATTGTTCCAATAGATCCCGAAAGACTATCGTTGATAAGAGAGGTGATGCTTGCGCCACCAGAGGAAAAACTTCCATAAGTAAATGTGCCATTTGAAATTCCTGCGAAACTGCCAGAAATTGTTCCAATGTTATACAAAGATCCCATGGTTCCAATACTTGCAAACATACCTGTTGTATTGGTATTGAGTACGCCTATACTTCCACCAACAATAGAACCCTTGTTTGTTAGAGCATCGATGGTGCCGCTATTACGGAAGCCATAGCTTAATCCCGAGATAACACCAGTAGTGTCATTTAGTAGAGAAGTGATACTTCCTAAATAGTTATCGATACCAACATAGCTAGGGCTATTAATTAACCCTTTGTTGATAATGGTTCCGATGGAGGTGAAATTAACAATACCGGCAGCATATCCACTAATTGTTCCAGTGCTGTCGTTGTAAATGGTTCCAATATTGGCATTGCCCGAGAATAAAAAGTCATTTCCCAAAGCAACATAAGAAGATCCAATACTGCCGCTGTTATAAATAGAATCTATTGCGCCTAAATTCTGAATAGCGAGGTTGCCGGTAATTAAGCCATTATTACTTAAATTTATGATGAGGCCGGCATTTCTAATGGCTGAAGAGACTCCAGAACCAATGGTCCCAGTTGAGGCGTTGTTTAAATTGCTGATTGATCCAGTACTAGAGACTGATACAAAATTGATGGCACCACTATTTAATAAATTAATCCAGCTACCAGAATTTGAGAAAGAGCCAATTGTTCCTGAGCTGGTGTTATTGATCTCATAAGAATCGCCAATAATTGATCCTGCATTACTTAATGTACCAATGAAGCCGCTATTTTTAATTCCAGTGAAGCCGTTAATTGCATTAATCAAGGCACCAGTTGCATTGCTGACAAGCCCAATAGATCCACCCACTGTATTGTTAATGCCGATACGAGAGGTAATGATTGTTCCTTGATTTGAAATAGATCCAATAGATCCACTATTCAGAATAGCCGTACCTACCGCAGACATCACACCAGTCAATGAGTTACTAATAGTTCCAATCGTATTGGTATTCGAGATTGCATATGCATCACCTATGATGGATCCAGCATTAGTAATGCCAGTAATTGTGCCTGTATTGAGAATTCCGCTTCCGTAACTGAAAAGCATTCCTGAACTTGCATTGAGAATCGAATCAATAGTGCCTTGATTCAAAATAACATTATTAGTTGAGAGTGCCCCACCGTTATCGATGGTGCCAAAGTTTATCAATGAAGAAATAGATCCAGTACTACTGATACTGACACCACCATAAATAACACCTACGGGAGTATCTCTATCATTAGTCAAGCTTCCGATATAGCCTGAATTGACAATACCGTAGTTGGGACCAGAAATCGTTCCGTAACTATCTATGACGCCAATAGAGCCACTATTATTGAGGCCAACACTGCCGCCTGTTACTACAGCGTAGTCTTGAAGAGTGATTGAGCCGATGAGGCCGCTATTGTTGATGCCGGTAGAGTCGCCAATAATTGATCCTACGTTTGATGAGCTGCCTGCAGCATTTATAAGAGAATCGATTGTGCCTGTATTTAAAAATGCTGTACTGCCTGAAAGCGTTCCGCCTCCATTATTTGCAAAGGAGGTGATGGATCCAGAATTACTGAAGTTGCTGATAATGCCGCTATTCGATACATTCGAAATGAAGGCACCAGATCCCAAAGTGCCGTTGGATAAGCTGCTGATTGTGCCGGATGCTGAATTATTTACGATGTCGATCGTACCGAAGTTGCTGATGGCAGTGATAGTTCCGCTATTACCTAAATTAGTAATACTTCCACTATTAGTAAGGACCCCAATGCTACTTGTGGTGGCACTGTTAGATAAAGCACTAATTAAGCCAGTTGAGGCATTAGTAATCGAAGAAATAGCGCCATCATTTCCGAGATAGCCAATTCCACCACTATTAATGACATCGCCGATAGTGCCTGTATTACTTAAAGTAGCAATAGTGCTTGTCGCGCCGCTATTGCTTACACTTGATAGGTAGCCGCTATTGGTTAGACTGCCAGAGATAGTGCCCGTATTGATCGCATTGGTATATGCGGATAACGGAAATGAAACTGAGTCTATCGATCCAGAATTTAGATATGTAGCATTTGGGTTGATTGCAATCAAATCCCAAGTAGTATTGTCTGATTCTGCTACCAAATTCCAGGTATAAAAGCTAAAAGTACCGGAGGTACCCGATAAATTACTGGCGGTCAAACCAGAAATTACCGCGTAATAGGTATGAGCGCTCATTGAGCTACTGTTATCAATACCAAAATTAGTGCTACTAGAGCCATAATTACTAAAAGTCACCTTACCAAAATTGCTTGTACTACCAATGATGATGTTGTAGTTGCTTGGTAATGTACCGTTATAGGTCAGATTAGACTGTTTATTGCTTAAGGTGCCGATTACACCGCTATTGTTAATACCGTAAGTGCCGCCAGTAATCGTGCCGGTATTGTTAAGCAACCCAATGACACCAGAATTGTTATTGACACCATATTGAGAGCCACCAATCGATCCGGTATTAATGATGCTATCGATTGTGCCAATAGCGCTAGACCACAAACCGTTGTATAGACCAGTTCGACCTGAGATAACCCCACTATTGACAAGAGAACTAACAGTCCCACTGTTGTAGAAACCAGCAGTTACTCCTGAAATGGTCCCGCTATTGACTAACGAAGTTATTACACCTCCGTTATAAAACGCATCGCTGATACCGCCTGAAATAGTGCCGGTATTAAGTGCCGAAATAATAGTGCCGAGGTTGACTATGCCAGAAACTGCGCCGGCAATATTGCCTTGATTCACCAAAGATTCTATTGTGCCATCAGCATTATTTTGAATACCCACTCCGCCAAAGTAGCTAGGCCCAGATTGAGTACCAATAGCACCAATTGATCCCAGATTAGTAAGGGTTCCGATCAGGCCATTATTTAGTATTGCAATACCATTTGTTGCAAATACTGTATTGTTATTTACAAGGTTATCTATGGTACCTATGTCAACTCCGGAGCCAAAAGAAATAGTATTGCTAATAGCAGCCGTCGACCCAATAATTGAGCCGCTGTTGGTTAAGTTCGCGATCCACCCAGAATTACCAATTGCAGTAGCACCTGTAATGGATCCAGAGTTACCTAAAGAACCCATGAGGAGTCCGTTATAAATACCGACTATTGAACCACTTACTACACTGTTCTGATTTAGATAAGCAATAAGGCCATCATTACGAATACCAACTAAAGAATTGATAATGGAGCCATTGTTAGTTAAGGTTCCAATAATTCCAGAGTTGAAAATTCCAAATGTGGATCCTGAGATGGTGCCACTATTAGTAAAGGTATCAATTGCCCCGCCCACGGTGTTGCCGACAAAATTAATGAGGCCACTATTGACTACGTTAGTAAGAGTTCCACTATTAGATAGGAGCCCAATAGTTCCTGAACTAGCATTATTGATATCGTAAGAACCACCAGTAATAGAGCCGCTATTCGCTAGAGTCCCAATCACTCCATTATTAAAAATACCAGTGTAATTTCCAGAAATAGATCCACTATTAGTTAGGGTACCAATAACCCCGCTATTAAAAATACCGGTAATATTTCCAGAAATAGATCCACTATTCGTTAAAGTGCCCAGTACCCAAGTATTTGCAACACCATAGTCACCATAAATGGTATTCGTATTGATGAGTAGATCAATTGTTCCGCTATTAAGAATAGCGGTTGAGTTCGCCATCACACTACCATTTTGTAATATCGTAGCGATAGAACCAGTGTTATAAATTCCGTAACTACCGGATGGTCCACCCTGAATTCCGATAATCCCTTCATTATCAATTGCCCCAAGGTATGCACTATTTGCATTACTGATACCAATAAAATTGGATGTGATTCGACCTAAGTTTGTAATAACGGAAATAGAGCTAGAGACGCCGTCATTATGAATTCCGGTACTAGTAGCGATAATTTTTCCATCATTTGTCAGGCTGCCAATGTAGTTAGAGTTGGCAATAGCAGTAGCGCCTGTAATCTGTGCGCCATTGATGGAAATACTAGAAATAGTTCCTGAGTTATTAATTCCCTTTCCGGCGCTCGAGACCATACCTGAGGCAATGATGGTGTCTATAGTGCCCATATTATTGATCGCATCATTAGATGATCCGACACTGCCAATATAGTTAGTGCTTGTTAAATTGGTAATTGAGCCTGAACTACTATTAGCGATAGAGTTAATCGAGCCACTATTGTTAAGGCTATAAATGCCACCACTATTGGTTACAGTTCCAATACTGCCCGTATTGCTTAAAGTAGCAATAGTGCTTGTCGCGCCGCTATTGCTTACACTTGATAGGTAGCCGCTATTGGTTAGACTGCCAGAGATAGTGCCTGTATTGATCGCATTGGTATATGCAGATAACGGAAATGAAACTGAGTCTATCGATCCAGAATTTAGATAGGTCGTAGTTGAGTTGTATGCAGCCAAATCCCAAATGCTTGAATTTCCGACCTCTGCTTTCAATAACCAAGCGTAGTCATAACCACCGTAGTTAAATACGCCGCTAGGAGTTGTGCCGCTAGTGAAATTCGCCGAACTCAGACCAGTGATCACACCAACATAGGTGTGAGTGGCCAGCACACTAGAACTATCAATACCAAAAGTGGTCGTACCACTTGAAGTACTAAAAGTCACCTTACCAAAATTGCTTGTACTACCAATGATGATGTTGTAGTTGCTTGGTAATGTACCGTTATAGGTCAGATTAGACTGTTTATTGCTTAAGGTGCCGATTACACCGCTATTGTTAATACCGTAAGTGCCGCCAGTAATCGTGCCGGTATTGGAGATAGTATTAATAGTCCCATAGCCTGAAATACCAGTATTAGAGCCGTTGATTTTACCTGAGCTCTGGTTATCAATAGTATCGATAAAGCCAAGGTTTTGTAGACCCCAACCACCGGTAACGAGTCCATTATTCACGAACGACGTGATCGTCGAAACCACCCCGCTATATTTGTCATTGTTCCAGACGCCAGCTTTGCCACTACTATTGCCTGAGATCGTGCCATCATTAATGAGATTGGTCAGGTTACCAGTATTGTAGACACCATGCCATTGGCTACCCATAATCGTGCCGCTATTGGTGAGGGTATTAATCTGTCCGTAGTTTGATACTCCAGTAGCACCAGTCGATGAGCCAATGAGACCACCTAGATTATTAATCGTTCCAATGAACGCCCCACTATTGTTATAGAGTGCAGAAGCAGTGTTACTACCAGCAAGACTACCGGCATTGACAAATGAGATGATGCTGCCATTATTAAAGATAGCAACATTAGAGCCAGTAATTGATCCGCTATTGACGAATGAGCTTATTAAACCGCTATTGTTATAAATACCATCTGAAGCATAAATAGTATTCGTGTTATTCAATAGACCAATCGTACCGTTGTAGTTATAAATACCAGCAGATCCTAACGCCCCAATGGTGCCTGAGTTGCTTAACGTGGCAATTGATCCGGTATTACTAATACCATAGGTAGCACCAGAGATGACATTAGCATTAGTGAGTGCATTGATAGTTCCACTACTATTATCAATACCAATCGATCCGCCACTGATAGTACCGTCGTTCTGTAAAGAGCCAATGATTCCGCCGGCATTAAACAAACCCACAGTACCACCGTTAATTAAGCCGCTATTCTGGAGTGCACTAATTGTGCCGAAGTAATTAATGACACCAAAGGAGCTGGCGACAATGGTTCCTGTGTTGTTATTCCACAGCGAACCCATTACACCTAAATTATCAAGACCAGTAATCGATCCAGAAATAAGGCCGCTATTACTGACTGTAGCAATATAGTCGGTGTTGGCCACGCCAACAATTGCTCCAGTAATAGTACCTATCGACCCTGAAATACTATCATTTACTAGCGAGATAATAGTTGCATTAGAGCCAATGCTGCCGAAAGTATTGCCATTAATTAAACCTCCAAGGCCACCGCTAATTAGTCCGGTGTTGTATACCGATCCGATAGTCCCCCCAAAAGACCCAAGGGTAGCTTCATTGAACAAGCCAATAGAGCCGCCAATAATAGACCCGCTGTTGGAAAGTGCATTTATAACGCCAAGATTGTGAAGTCCGTAGCTACCGCCTGAAATTACACCAGTCGAATTATTTAAAATGGAGGCGATGCTTCCAAAGTAGTTCTCTAAACCGACATAGGTAGAGCTAGTAATAAGTCCGCTATTACGAATGTTATCAATAGTGGCAAAGTTGACGATGCCGCCCTCTCCACTAAATGTACCGGTAGTGTCATTAAAAATAGTACCAATATTTGAGCCATCATTGGCTAAATAGGTTCCATTACCCAGTCCAATATAAGTAGATCCAATGCTGCCACCGTTATAAATATAGCCAATCGAGCCACCGCCAGAATTATTAATTGCAATATTTCCAGTAATTAAACTGTTGTTGCTTACTGTGCCGATAGAGCCGTAGTTGGACAAGCCAGCTAAGGTACCTGTAATTGACCCTGAATTGCTTAAGTTTGTGATGAGGCCAAAATTTTGAATACCCGAAGAAGCTGAAGAGGTAATAGTGGCGGTGGAGGCATTAATTAGGTTACTAATTGTTCCGCTAATATTATTTTTAATACCGATACTACCGCTCGTCAGCTGGCCTTGGTTATTGATTGTGTCAATAGAACCCGCGTTATAGATATCAGCAGTTGTTCCATTGACATATTGATTGATATTATTCGTTAACGTTCCAATAGATCCAGTATTTCCGTTTGCAATGCCTTGATTGCCACCAGAAATTGAGCCTGAATTACTTAGGGTATCTATAACACTGGCATTAAAAATACCGCTGCCAGAAGTTGCGTATATTGTGCTCGTATTATTTAAAACATTAATGCTGTTGTAGTTCAAGATACCAGCACCGTTAGCAGAAATTGTTCCTGCATTGCTGAGGGAAGAAATTACACCATCATTTCTGATGCCGCTATTTTTATTGCTTCCCGTTGAATTAGCTTTAATTAAATTTGAGTTAGTCAGACTATCAATCGTACCGCCACCAACGTTATAAACACCGGCCGATGCCCCGCTCACTGTACCGCCCTGAGTGAGGGTGGTAATCGAACCACTATTCTCAATGCCATAGGCAGAACCTGTAATGGTTCCAGTACTTGCGTTGAGTAAATTATTGATAGTGCCACTTGCATTATTGACGCCAACACTGGCCCCACTAATGGTGCCTGCATTACTCAGGAAATTGATAGTTCCTGCATTAACAATATTGCTTGTACTCGCAGAAATAACTTGATTAGCATTATTAGCAATTGTTGCGATCGAACCGCTGCTGTAGTTATAAATACCAGCAGAAAACCCTGATATAGATCCTGAGTTGCTAATGGTTTTAATAAGGCCACTATTACTGATAGCAGTGCCATAGCTTGAATAAATTGTATTGGTATTGCTAAGTAAGCCTATCGTGCCGCTATTGTTAATTCCAATATTTGAGCCACCAATGGTGCCATCCTGCGCCAAGGTAGCGATTGAGCCGGCGTTACTTATTTGATAGGCAGCACCCGTCATAGTACCAGTGCTGGTGTTGATGAGATTACCAATCGATCCACCGCTAGCGTTATAGATACCGTTGAAAGATCCCGAGATAGATCCCGCATTAGCAATGGTATTGATCAATCCTGAGTTCACCAGCGCGATAGTTGCTGCAGAATTGATGACGCCAGTGGAACTATTGTTTAGATCGCTAATAGTTCCAGCGTTGTTGATTGAGTTGATAACGCCTAAGTTTGTCAAGGTGTTGATGCTGCCAGCGTTTGTCAAAATGCCAAGCAAACTAGCGATGCCTGAGTTATTAACATTTTTAATGAAACCACCAGAGCTATTTATTAAGGTACCAATAGTTCCGCTGTTGTTCAGGCCCGAACCAAAAGCAGTAATGGTTCCTGAATTGCTAATCGTATTAATTAAATTTTGATTAAATAGACCTACTGCACTATTGCCGGAAATATTATTGCTATTGTTAAGTGAGCCGATCGTACCGGAGTTAACAATGCCAAAGAAGTTGCCATAGATTGAGCCTGTATTAACCAGGGTTCCTATCTGTCCTGCATTATTAACACCCGCAGATACACTTGCAGTGATCGTACCGCTATTACTAAATAAATCAATCGTGCCGCCAGAGTTATTTATACCAGCTGCTACTCCGCTCACCTTGCCGCCTTGGGTCAAGGCAGTAATCGAGCCAGTGCTGTAGATACCTGTGGAGGCACCAGTAATGGAGCCGCTATTGCTGAGGGCTGAAATCAAGCCGGTGTTATTAATGCCGTAAGTTACGCCAGAGATAGAGCCGCTATTCACTAAATTGGTGATGGTGCCAGCATTAGCAATTGCTGGAGAACTATTAGAGAAAATTGTGTTGCTATTGTTTAATAGACCAATGGTTGCGCCGGTATTGTTCTCAATTGCTACGCCATTGCTTGCTGAGATGGCGCCACCGTTATTAATGGTGCCGATGGTTTGTTCACTATAGATACCATTGTAGTAACCAGCAATGGTGGCAGCATTGAGAATATTATCGATGGTGCCACGATTGATCACACCGTAGGTGCCAGTAATCAGGCCACCAACGGTGTTATTGATGTAGCTAATACTGCCAGACGAGTTATAGATGGCGGTAGTGCCTGAGCTAATGGTTCCTGAGTTATTAATCTGACCAATAGCCCCACTACTATTGTTGATGCCTATCGTGTAGCCATAAATTGAGCCGGAGTTAGCTAAGGTATTAATTAGACCTGAGTTCAGGACACCAACTGCAACACTTGAAGAGATCGTGTTGCTATTATCGAGGAGCGAAATTGTACCGCCAGCGTTATTAATAGCCTGTTGACCGGATATGGTGCCACTGTTAGTGACCGTATTAATATTTGCAGTATTACGAAGGCCCGTCCCAAATCCATTAATCAAGCCACTATTACTTAAGGTATTAATTACTCCGGTATTACCAATAGCAAACGCATCGGTCGCAATAATCTGATTAGAGTTAGAAAGCAAGCCGATCGTGCCACTATTAACTGCGCCGAAGAAGAGCCCGCTGATTGTGCCGCTATTACTTAAAGTGTTGATCAGACCGCTGTTAACAAGGCCAGTCAAAGCACCTGTAACTATATTCCCCTGGGATAAGGTGCTAATCGTGCCAGTGTTGTTAATTGCTATAGGTGAGCCAGTGATAGAGCCCGCGTTAGACAAATTGCTGATCAGGCCGGCATTCTGAATCGCAGATGACACTGCTGAACTAATGGTTCCACTTGAAGCATTGATGAGGTTACTGATCGTGGCGCCGCTGATATTGTTAATAGCAACAGTTCCAGCAGTAAGTTTTCCGAGGTTGTTGACAGTACCGATCTTGCCTGCGTTATAGATATCGGCTGTCGTACCGGCGATAACGCCAATACTGTTATTGGTCAGGGTTGCAATTGAGCCAGCACTTGCGTTATTAATTCCATAGCTGTTACCAACGATAGAACCGCTATTGGCGAGATTGGTGATCAGCCCTGAGTTCTTTATTGCTGAAGATACTGAAGAACTGATCGTTCCGGAGCTGGCATTAATCAGATTGCTAATAGTGGCAGCACTACTATTAATAATTGCCGTGGAAGTGCTACTGAGCACACCTGAGTTATTAAGAGTCCCAATCTTGCCATCGTTATACACATCATTTAGTGCGCCGCTGATCATACCTATACTGCTATTGGTGATTGTCGCAATGGATCCTGATGTTGAATTGTAGATTCCAGCTAAAGCTCCTGTTATAGAGCCACTATTAGTGAGATTGGTGATCAGCCCTGCATTTTTGATGGCAGATGTCATTGCCGAGCTAATCGTTCCAGAATTCGTATTTACTAGATTAGTAATAGTGCCGCCGCTGATATTGTTCAGGGCAGCACTGCCGCCAGCAGCAATCTGACCAGCATTGTTGATAGCGTCAATCTTGCCTGCGTTACGAATAATTTCTAGACCAGCAGAGATCACCTGATTGGCGCTATTGCTTAAGGTAGAAATTGAGCCTGTACTAGTGTTATTGATACCGTAAGTATTTCCAACGATGGAGCCGCTGTTACTAAGATTGGAAATGAGGCCTGCATTCTTGATAGCAGTTGCAGAGGTAGACCTAATTGAGCCCGCACTTGCATTTATCACATTGCTAATGATGCCGCTGCTGGCATTGTTGATCGCTATTGATCCACCAGTAATTGAACCTAAGTTATTTACTGTTCCAATGGATCCAGCGTTATACAGATTTGTATTACTGCCACCAATTACTTGATTGGCGCTGTTGGTTAATGTTGCGATTGAACCGGCGCTTGCATTATAGATACCATAGCCGCTACCACCAATAGAGCCTGAATTAGTCAGAGTATTGATCAGACCGGAATTGCTGAGGCCTGTTCCAGCCGTAGCGTAAATCGTATTGCTGTTACTTAATAGGCCAATCGTACCCGCATTGTTATAAATACCAGCTGAGGCGCCAGTGACGGTGCCGCCTTGGGTTAAGGTCGTAATGGAGCCTGTGTTGTCAATACCGTAGGTACTACCACTAATAGAGCCAGAGTTAGACAAAGTATTAATGCGGCCAGTATTACTGATACCAGAACCTGCGGAGGCAAAAATCGTATTGGTATTACTCAACAATCCGATAGTGCCGCCATTGTTATAGATGCCTGCTGCTGCTCCGCTAATGGTTCCACCTTGCGTTAAGGTGGTAATGGAGCCAGTATTTTTGATGCCATTAGCAGTTCCAGAAATAGTGCTTCCGCTACTATCAATGAGATTGTTAATCAGTCCAGAGTTGTTAATGCCGATAGTAGAGCCAGCAATAGTGCCTGCATTGGTGATGGTATTAATGGTGCCGCTATTATTAGTTGCGACAATACTGCCAGCATTACTCACCGTATTGATTAACGCGCTAGTTCCACTGTTGTTGAGATTGACGATGAGTCCACCAGCATTATTGGTCAATGTGCTAATAGTTTTAGTATTGATGAGGTTGGTAATCGTTCCAGAATTCGCATCAGCTGTAATAGAGCCGGCATTGCTTAGAGTGCCTATCGAGCCCGTTGTAGCGCTATTAGAAAGACTGCTAATCAAACCAGTCAAGGTATTGGTAATCGTTTTAATAACACCTGTATTGTTGAGACTTGTGACAGTACCTAAATTACCTATTGTTGAAATAGTGCCGCTGTTGATAGCAGATGTAATTTTTCCAGCTGAGCTGGCATCGAATAAAGATGAAATTGAGCCAGAGTTATTGATTGAGCCAACAATAGAGCTATTTGATAGTATCGCGATAGATCCCGCGTTGATCACATTGGATAAAGTGCCAGAGATGCTAAGGTTGGCAATCGTACCTGTAGAAAGATCATTAATTGTTCCAAGGTAGCCGCCACTCAAAATGGTGATGGATCCAATATTCGCGGTATTACTAATGCTAGTAATAGTCCCTGAATCCGTAATTCTGGCAATCGTAGCAATAGTTCCGGTGTTATCTAAGCTCGTAATAACACCAGAAATACTGTTATTGATCGTACTAATAGTTTTACTATTTGCGAGGGATGCAATCGAACTGTTATTGGTCACTCTGAGGATCGAGCCAGTATTACTTAAGCTACCAATCGATGCTCCACTGACGTTATATAAACCGTAGCTGCCACCCAAAATAGTGCCTGAGTTGCTTAAGGTATTAATCACGCCAAAGTTGTCAACCGCATATCCACTGCTGGATATCGAACCCGAGTTCGTGAAGGTATTGATTACACCCGTGTTCTTAATCGCACTTCCAGCAGTAGCGTAAATGGTATTGGTGTTATTGAGTGCGCCAATTGTGCCCCCATTGTTATAGAGACCTGCATTTGCACCATTTAAAGTGCCACCCTGCGTCAGCGTTGCGATTGAACCGGTATTGCTAATACCAGCGGTTGGTCCGTAAATAATTCCATTATTCGTAACCGTATTCATCAGACCGCTATTCTTAATAGCGGTGTTAGAACTGGCGTTGATAGTTCCCGTATTAGATAGCGCTCCAATGGTGCTGGTATTTTTAATGACAGTAGTCACGCTGGAGATCACGCCACTATTACTCAAGCTCACAATAGACTTGGTATTACTAATCGCCGGGGTCCCCGTGACACCTGAAATGTATCCAGCATTACTTAAAGTGCTAATCGTGCCAGCATTGCTAATAGCACTAGCATTACCAAAGATCGTTCCACTATTAATGAGGTTGCCGATAGAGCCTGCATTACTGATCGTTGTGATGCTACCGGTATTAGAGACTGTAGCAATATTGCCGATTGTGCTGCTATTAAATAATCCTGAGATCAATCCAGTGGATGTGTTGACAATCGTGCCAACAATACTGGTATTGATAAAACTATCAATCGTACCGCTATTACTTGCGCTTGCAATCGTTCCTGAGTTGCTTAAGGTGCTAATGGAACCAATGCTGGTGTTATTAATTCCGTAATTGGCGCCAGTAATGGTGCCAGAGTTGGTAAAGGTACTTATTAATCCTGAGTTGATGACCCCACTGCCCCCGGATGAATAAATTGTTTTGGTATTGGTGAGCGTATCGATGGTGCCAGCATTGTTGTAGATACCACCGAGAGTTCCATTAATTGCGCCAGTATTGCTAATCGTTGTGATTGAACTGGTATTTTCGATGCCATAGTTAGAGCCTGTGATTGACCCAGTATTGCTTAAAGTACTGATGAGGCTACTATTTAAAATCCCCGTTCCTGCGGTGGCATAGATAGTATTGGTGTTAGTGAGTGTATCGATCGTGCCTGAATTGTTATAGATTCCAGCAGAGGCGCCACTCACTGCCCCACCCTGTGTCAATACTGTTATCGAGCCCACGTTCTCAATACCGTAGATAGAGCCTGCTATCTTGCCAGAGCTGCTGAGCAGATTGCTGATCGTTCCGGCATTGTAAATTCCGGTTGCTGCACCGGAAATAGTTCCCGTGTTGGCAATGCTACTAATAGCGCCAGCATTATTTAAGGTACTGATACTGCCGCTACTACTTAAAGTGTTGAGAATATTACTGTTACTAATCGTTAGCAACTTGCCACTATTGGTAATGTTTGAAATAAAACCAGGATTGGTAATGGTGTTAATTAAGCCAATGTTATTCAGGCCTACTATGGTAGATACCGTACCTACCGTACCATTGGTCAAGTTGGTAATGGTTGCTGAACTTGCATTGCCAATAGACGTAATTAAGTTGCCGTTATACAGCCCATTAATCACTCCTGCATTATTAGCGATGGTTTTAATCGTACCGGAATAGTTATTGAGACCGTAAGTAGAAGCAGTAATCCTACCGGTATTAATGACAGTATCTATCTTGCTGGCGTTCAGAATTCCGGTGGAAGCTGAACTGGTGATGGTGCCCGAGTTGTTGATTGAACCAATCGAGCCAGTATTCAGAATCGCATACAGAGATGTAGCGGCGATCGTTCCAGAGTTATTAATACCATTGATGGCGCCATTGCTAGTAACGGTATCTTTAACGTTATTGATACCGTAGGAGTTTCCATACACACTACCAGTATTCGTCAGATAAGTAATAGATCCGGTATTGCGAATACCTGTAGTTGCACTCACAACGGTACTGGTATTGGCTAGTGTTCCACTTACCGTGCCCTGGTTCAGAATTCCCCCAGAGTAGCTAGAGTTGGTAAAGTTAATGGTATTGCCGACGATCGTTGAAGATGGCAAAGAAACAATCAAATCCCAAACGGTCAGGTTATTGGTTTCTGGGCTCAGCTGCCAACTATAGATTCCGCCTGAAATAGTTCCAGTGACATTGTTCAGGTAACTGATGTTTGAAAAGCCACTGAGCACTGCAGCATAGGTGTATCCAGTCGAGCCATAGCCGCTATACGAGCTAGATGAAATACCAAAAGTTAAGGCGCCAGATACATTGCTTAAAGCCAATTTACCGAAGCTGCCCGTACTGTTCAGAATGATGTTGTAGTTGAGCGGTAACTTTCCGGAGTAGGTCAAATTAGATTGGGCATTGGTGAGGGTCTTAATGACGCCACTATTGTTAATGCCGTAATTACCACCGGATATCACGCCGGTATTGGTAATGGTATTAATGGTTCCGGTATTAATGACGCCTGTATTGGTACCAGCAATAGTTCCCGCATTTATCAAAGCGGTAATGCTAGCGACAGTACCTAGGTTGGACATACCTGAAATCAGCCCGGAGTTATAAATACCCCCGCCGGAGATAACGCCACTATTTGCAAAGGTCCCTATCGTACCGCCGGTACCATTATTAATCGCATACACAGAACCATAGATAGTTCCGGTATTGATTAAATCAGAAATTACTGCAACGGTATCGGCAATGGTATTGTATGAAACAACGGTAGTGATACTTTTTAAATTACCAGCATTGCCAACGTGACCAACATCGTAAACAGTACCATATACTGTATTGATAGTTCCAACCCATAACTGATTGTTGTAGTTCTGAATTCCGTACCCATTAGCACTAGACAAGATACCAGCATTGGTAAGAGTCCCAATAGTTCCAACGAAGTTATTAATTACGTTTGATTGAGAGGCAGTAACTGTGTTACTTAGACCAATGGTACCTGTAGGAGCGTTATAAATCGAGGAAATAATTCCAGAGTTGGTAATCGAATGAATGGTGGTTGAAACGGTCGCATTATTCAGAGTCTGCGTGCTCTGACCAGCAAATCCACTCCAGTAGTTAACAATCCCATTCTGAACACCTGAATATGTAAGAGCGTATGCAGAAATAATTCCGGAGTTTATTAAGTTAGCAATAGTTCCGCTATTGGCAATACCAGTGTTGAGAAAGCTTTTGATACTAGCATTACCGCTTCCACCGGAAATGTTTGTAAAACTCCCCTGGGCCATTAAGCCACTATTGTTGATAGTATTGATATACCCAGAGTTTGTTATTGCAACACCGCCGATTTTTCCAGCGCGGCCAGTATTGCCAGCCGTCAGAATTCCCATGTTGGCCAGATTGTTAATAGTGCCACTATTTGAAACACCATAGGACTGGGCAGACATGGTACCGCCGATTGAATTTAGGATGTATCCAATTGAACCAGTATTTTGGAGTGCAACGTGCACTCCGCCCTTAGTGGTGTAAAAAGCTTGACCATAAACTCTACCGGTATTGACAATTGAATTGATGGTACCGCTATTGAAGATATCACTGGTGCTTCCGTAGTAATTTCCATTTAGCAATACACCAGCATTAGTCAATGTATCGATAAAACCCGTTGAATAGATTGGTGAATATTGCGCTATTACAGTACCAGCATTATTCAAGGTAGAAATACTTCCAGTATTCGCCACCCCTTTGCTACCAAAATAGTAATTTCCACTATTTGCAATAGTGCCAATGATTGAGTTATTTGTTAAAACAGAAATTCTTCCAGAGTTATAGATTCCGGTGTTTGAGCTATTTGTAACAGCAATGGATCCGCTGTTAGTCAATCCAATAATTAATCCAGAGTTATTGATACCGCCAATGTAAGTGCTGGAGTTTCCACCCTGCAGATAGCCCGAATTCAATACATTATTAATGGTTCCTAAATTTCGTATACCAACCCGACCAATCATAGATCCCGTGTTAGTTAGCGTATTAATTAACCCACTATTAAATATCGCCGCTGAACTCGATCCACTAGCATTGATCGAGCTTGAGTTTAAAAAATAGTTAATTGTTCCAATATTGTCAATGACAGGGGCATTTGTGCCGCTAATGGATCCCGTATTACTAAATGTACCAATCGAACCAGAGTTGTAAATCGCATAAGCGCCATAACTAGGGCCAATAATGCTATTCGAGTTTAAAAGGTAGTCTATTACGCCAGCGTTACTAATACCATTCGCACTGGAAACGGAGATCATGCCAGCGTTACTCAGAGTACCAATTGATCCGATGCTACTATTAAGTATTGCTGTGGCACCAACTGAAGTGATCGTGCCAGTATTCGTAATCGTGTTAATCAAACCAGTATTGAAGATTGCATCCGCCCCTGCAGCAGTTGCGCTAATGCTATTTGAGTTGCCTAGGGTATAAATTGTTCCAGCATTTCGGATTCCGTATTTACTCGAGAGCACCGTGCCGGTATTGGATAGCAGTCCAGTAATGAGACCTGTGCTGGTGTTGTAGATGCCGGTTGCTGCTGTAATCGTGGCGCTATTGGTATATGAGGCGATTGTCGATGAATTGGTATATCCAACAGCACCAAATGCTGGATACATTGCACCATAAAGCCCGACACCTAAACCAACCACCTGAACTACTTTTGCATAATCTGGCTGCTTGAAATCAAAGGGGGGTGCTCTGGGTTGATCTGGAAACACCGCAATCAAATTAAATGATGGCTGGTGTCCTACCTTGGAGGATTTACCACCATCTTTTGTATGGCCGACCGCAATCTCCGAAACTGCAACGATGCATTTTCGAGACTTACTCCAGATGAGCTTATGAATACGATTCATCTACAAGAGGCGGTAAAGAGTGATAAGCAAAATAAATAGCTAGAACCCCCAAACTCTGAAGACAATCTCTGTTGCGAAATTGATCTACAAATTTTGGGGCATTACTAAATCAGTTCTTTACTACTTTGCTAGTCTGCAACAAACCAGAGATTGCTTGTTGACGTCTTTGCTGTATCAGCGCGCGGGCAATGTTTTCCTTGGCCTGATCAAAGCTGGGAACTACTACTGGACGAATGTCATTGATTTCAATAACGTGCCAGCCCACTTGAGTTTGAATTGGCTTGTCATAGACCTGGCCTTTGCCTAAAGTCAGGACGACTTGATTAATTGGCGCCATCAGCTGACTGGGAAGCGCCCAACCAACAAGACCGCCCTGCTCTGATGTTGCCTTGTCTAAAGACTTTTCTTTTGCAAGTGTCGCAAAATTTGCTGGGCTACGAATCTGCTTAATTAACGCAACGCCCTCAGCCTCAGTGGCAACGACAATTTGTGACACTTGATATTCTTTTGCATTTGCTGGCTCTTTGCTCAAAGCTACTTGCCTATCGTATTCGGCTTTCACTTCAGCTTCAGTCACCGGATGACTCTTGAGATAAGCATTAAACCAAACATCTAAAATAGCGTTTTGCTCTGCCAGCTTTACCTTGAACTCGTTATTACCTTGTTTAAGTAAGCCAGTTTTCTTGATGTCCTTTAGGATCAGCTCGCGCAATACCAAATCATTGAGAATGGACTGTCTTAGCTGCGGAGTATCTTGTGCCCCATCCATGACGGCACTCTTCACCCAATCATTTAACTGGCCGTTGGTAATTGCAACGCCATTAACGGTGGCCACTGGAGCACCAGCGGATTGAGAGAGTACGTTTTCAGAAATTATCAAAATAGTCCCAAGTAGTAATAAATTTTGTAGTAGTTTTTTCATTTCGTATTGTGAAAAATTGATTCGCCGTGGTGATGCTTCATTTATTGAAGAAAAAAACTAGATTTAGTTGCCAAACCATGGAATTTTAAGCGAATTTGTCATATTTAGCGTTCGGTTTACCACTCAAAAGCTCTATATCTATCAATGAATTAAGCATGGATATGACTTGTGTTCGGTTTCTACAGAATCAAGCGGGTTTTGATAGACATTAATTCCGCTAAATCATTCATAAAGTCTTAGTATCCACACAAATATAAGCAGTTTGTATAGGCTAAATTGAGCTACTGCTATATTTATAATTTTATGCACCAAAACAGTGAATATTGAATTCTTGGCTGACTAGTCCGAGCCAATCATGAGCGTCATTCATGAAGACAGTCTGATCAATACACAAAATGTATATTTCGAAATTGAGTGGGCTTGCCTCTCAACTTGATTAGTTCTGCAATTGCCAATAAAACAAAATGATTGCCTTTGAATTAATTTTCTTGACTCAAAGTCGGTCAATCTAGAGTGCAAAAATACCGAACATTCGTTTGGTGTGAATGGGTGATGTGAAGATTTTTAGGTTATAAAATGGCACATTAGCCAATTAGCAAGGCTTTGGTAGTTACCTCTTTCCAATATTTTTTGACACAAGCCCCACTTGCACTCCTCCACACTTCTAGCCTTATAAATTATGCAAAACTCTGACCCAAATGCAGCACAACCTAATCTCTCACCGATGCAAGGTGCTGCATTATCGATTCCCGAAGCACTGGGTCAGGCCTATGCACATTGGAATGCAGGCCAAGCCGATCAGGCTGAACTGCTTTGTCAACGCATTTTGGCTATCTGGCCAGGCCAAGCGGATGCCTTGCATCTCATGGGCCTAATGGCTCATGCGTTTAACAACATTGATCTGGCAATTGACTATCTCCGCAAGGCTGCATTAGTACCAAGAGTGCCCCCGCTCTTTTTGAGCAACCTTGCAGAAATGCTTAGACAAAAAGGGAATCTGACAGAGGCTGAAGACTATGCTCGCAGAGCATTAAATGCAGATAAAACTCTACCTGCAATTTGGAATAATTTAGGCATCATCCTACAAGAATCGGGCAAGCTGGAAGAGGCGCGTTTTTGTCTTGAAAAAATGTTGTCAATGGAGCCCAATAATCCACAGGTCCATAACAATCTTGCAAACACTTACAAGCGTTTAGGCAAACAAGTATTAGCGAAAGATCACTGGTTAAAAGCGCTACAACTTAACCCACAATACCCAGATCCATACAGCAATTTGTCTTACCTATTAGGTCAAATGTCACAGCATGATGAGGCCATTGCATATGGTCGCAAGGCCATAGAACTGAACCCCCACTTATCAGATGCTTACATTAACTTAGCTGCCATTGAGACTTCACGCAATCGCCACAATGATGCGCTACGTTGGTTAGATGCCCTATTGAGTTTTGCTCCGGACAACACCATTGGCCTTGCATCTAAAAGCTTGACGCTGATGCATTTGGATAGGCTCGATGAGGCTCTTGAAACAGTAAATCGTGCACTGGAATTTGCACCTCAAAATCCTGAAGTCATTAATACCAAAGGCTTTGTATTACAGGCCTTGGGTAAAACGCCCGAAGCGATCGAAGCATTTAAAACAGCTGCCAGTATTCCCGGCTTAGTAAACGAGAAAGCCCTAACTAATCTTGCGATTTTGCATATGCAAGAAGGTGACAATGAAAAAGCACAAATTGCTTTTGAAGAGCTCGTCAAAGCATATCCAACTTCTGCACAAGCTTGGTTTCAGCGCTCCGATTTAATGACTTTCACTGCTGATGATCCAAGCATTATCCAGATGGAAGAGATTTTGCAATCACTTGAATTTCCAACCGACAGCGACAAGATGATGTTGCATTTTGCTCTTGGTAAAGCCTATCTTGATATTGGAAATTCTGCCAAAGCCTTTGAGCACCTCAATTTGGGCAATCAAATGAAGCGGGCTACCTTCCCTTTTAGCGTTCAAGACAGCGCGCAGTGGCTCAAGGGTATTGAGAGTACTTTCAACAAGGAATACATTACTAATGCACTTTCACGCAGCCCGCGTGAGCCCAAAGATGCCCCTATTTTTATTGTCGGCATGCCGCGTTCGGGCACCTCCCTGATTGAGCAAATTTTGGCTTCACACTCCAAAATTTACGGCGCTGGCGAGCTGAAATGGATTCAAAGCATGGTGAACGATTTTGCTAGCTACCCTAGTATCAACCCTGCTCTAGATGCCGATCGTTCTGCACGATTGGGTAAGCAATATATCGAAAAAATAAGTGCCTTATCGCCCGATCTCAATATTGTGGTGGATAAGATGCCGGCGAATTTTCTACATGTTGGCTTAATCCATGCGATTTTGCCTCATGCAAAAATTATTCATTGCAAACGCAATGCAGTCGATACCTGCCTATCTATTTATAGCAAGCTGTTTAATGATGAGCAATTATTTGCCTATGACCTCAAAGAGCTTGGCGAATTTTATCTTGCCTATGAACACATGATGGACCACTGGAAAGCAGTAATACCTACAAGCAACTTCATTGAAATCGAATATGAAGATGTAGTGGAAAATATTGAAGAGCAAGCCCGAAAGATGCTTGATTTTATTGGCCTAGAGTGGGAGCCTGCGTGTATCGACTTCCACAAGACAAAGCGCACCGTTAAAACAGCTAGCGCCAATCAAGTACGCCAGCCTTTATACAAGAGCTCAAGTGGGCGTTGGCGTAAGCATGCTGAACAGCTACAGAATTTACTCCTTGCCTTAAATTACTCAGAAACAGATGCAGCCACCGAAATGGTACAGGTGGAAACAAAAAAAACTGCTGTCAAACCGGCAGCCAAAACGACTAAAGCTAAAGCGAAGAAAACATCATCGTGACACCGCAGCAATTAGAAGCAATCATTAACGAAGTTCAGCAGAAATTTAATGCTGGTGATCTGGCTGGCGCTGAAGCTGCTCTGCGTCCGCACTTAAGCTCGGGTGTTGGCCCCATCCCCCTGTGGCGCTTGCTAGCAAAATGCATTCGTCCTCAAGGAAAAATTGGTGAGGCCAAACTCATTCAAGAGATGTTGGTGGACTCTTTTCCGGGTGACTTAGAAGCTCGCTTTGATTTATCAGAAACATTATTACTCTTGGGTGAATTTGATCGAGGGTGGCTGGAATATCGCTATCGCTATAGCCTCAAGCACACCAAAATCATTGATCGAAAAGTCCAAATGCCGCGCTGGAATGGCAACCCTATACCGGGCAAGACTTTGTATATCCATGACGAGCAGGGTTATGGTGATACCTTTCAGTTTCTGCGCTTAGTCAAGCATGCTAAAGAGCGCAGTCAAGCGACGGTCATCCTCGAGGTAAATCATGAAAGCTTTCCGCTTGTTGAGCGCAGCCTCAAAGGGGTTTACGACCAAATTCTTCCAAAAGGAACCATTCCCCCTCCGTTTGACATGCACTGCGAACTCATGAGCCTTCCTTTTGCCCTGCATTTGCAACTGAGCGATTTACCAGGAGAAATTCCTTACCTTTTAGCCAATCCTGAGAGAGTCAGAAAGTGGGCTGCGCGCCTGCAATCACTCCCTAGGCCCTGGGTTGCAATTTGCTGGGCAGGCAGGCCAACGCACTTTAATGATGGCAATCGCAGCATGAAGCTCGATGCTTGGAAGCCAATTCTAGAAACTGGTGCCTCGTTTATCTCTATTCAAAAGGGTCCTGCCACTGCACAAATCAATGAACTATCGCCAAATTGCCCCGTACTCAATCTGGATTCAGAAATTATGGATTTTGAAGATACGGCTGCAATTTTGTGTCTGATAGATCTATTAGTTTCAGTAGATTCATCTCCCATTCATTTAGCTGGTGCAATTGGTTGCCCTACATGGGTCATGCTTCCCTACATTCCAGATTGGCGCTGGCTTATCAATCGAGAAGATACCCCCTGGTATCCGAAACATAAACTCTATCGACAGGACCGAGCCGGAAATTGGGCAGGCGTTATCGATCGAATCAAAAATGATTTGCTACAACTTAAAGCTCAGTTTAGTTAGCCAGTTTCGGACATTTCACTTCCCGATCCAAGAGGGATAGCGATAATCCAGCGCACCCAAACTCTCATCTGGATACTGATTACCAGTAGAGCCAGCAAACCCTGATAATAAGGGCCTCAAGGAGTAAATTGGTGATAAGTTTTGGGTAATAGCACGTAAGCAAAAGAACTCGGCAGCTACGCCCGCAGAATCATCAGCCTGAGCATAGGCCGGAAGAATATGCCGCCTACAAAACTCCTTTGAAGTGAAAAAGAAGCGCATATCGGCCCATGCCTGAAGAGCATGTAGATCGCTAAAGTGCCCCCAAAAAATATTACCTAGTTGCGAACTTTCGATCATCTGCGCTATGGCATGAAAGTTTCGACAATATACTTTGCCAGTGCATTTAAAAAAATGCTCAACCTCTTTTAAGATAGCAGAATGATCAAGCGCAAACTCAATAAGTTTGCCTTCACCATAACCCTTCCCCCTGAGTCTTAGTTGTTCATGATCCTGCATAAAATGCAATTGCTCAACTCGCACATTCATCTGCTCTAGTAGTTTTACTTCTTCTGGATTCAGTAAAACAACATCCGTTGCATCCGTAATGACTATATTGCGCACCCCTTGGGACGCCCAAAAGAAAATAGCTGCTTTAGCAGAAACCAAACGGGCAGCAACCCCTGTCATAGCCAAATGCGGAATACCTTCCGGAGGAGCGGTTGCAGTGGTGATGAGTACAGTTGAATTCACAGGAGTCTTTCTTGCATGATCTATCGATTTTTGAGTCAAAATGAGCTCAAACTGCCTATATCTTATTGAAAATACAAGAAATAACAAGAAATCAAACAATCTTTCATCCCTGAACGGATCCATAAATATGCCAATGGAATCATCGCTGTGAGCAGCAGGTCAGTTCCAGCGATAATATTCTTTAATAAAAGCCTCCATCTTCTCTGCTAACTCACTCTATTCATGGCTACGACTCAGCAAATTTTCAAAATTGATCGGACGATGCGCCAGTCACTGAACCAACATGTTGCCAAATGTATATGGCTAACAGGTCTCTCAGGGTCAGGAAAATCCACTTTAGCCAATCTCCTTGAGCAGGAATTGCATGACTTGGGTAAGCGCACTTATATTTTGGATGGGGACAACATTCGCCAATTTCTCAATGCAGATTTAGGATTTAGCGATGAAGATCGCACAGAGAATATTCGCAGAATTGCACATGTGGCCAGACTGATGGTCGACGCGGGCCTTATTGTGATTGTGGCATTCATATCCCCTTTTGAAAAAGACCGTCAGCTTGCCCGCTCCCTGTTTGCAAAAGATGATTTTTTCGAAATCTACATTGAGACTCCTTTAGAAGTCTGCGAGCAACGCGACACAAAAGGTCTGTATGCCAAAGCACGCGCTCATGGGCTCAGAAACTTTACCGGGATTGACTCTCCATATGAGGCGCCAAGCAATCCAGAACTTATTTTGAATACCACCCAGTCTTTGCCGGCGGCATTAGTGCAAAAGACCTTGAACTATCTTGGGTTTAAGTAAGCGGCTTTTTAAGCTCTTCATCCCAGAATTTTAAGAGCGCCTCTTTTGTTCTTTCGGGGGTATATCCAGTCACTTTGCACCTCTTGAGGTCGCCCTGTAGAGCCTGCGCGCATTCCTAAAATCATGGCAACCTTCACCATCAAACCCGGTAAAGATAATGCTCATCACAGTAAACTCAACTAAGATACTAGTACCAATTCAAGTTCTGCGAAGCTGCACATCAATAATTTATTAGTCCATCGCCTTAAATCATGCCATACACACCCAAAACGTCAAAACCCAAACAAACGACAGTAAAGCAACATCGATCACTGAAGGCGGTTGATAGTATTTTGCTAGCAGGAAAAGAGTTAATTAACTCTAAAGATCAACAGCTCAATGCTAGATCTCTTGCTGAGAAATCAGGTTATTCCATTGGCAATATTTATCATCACTTTGAAAAAATAGCTGATGTGTTTGTTCAAATTTATGTAGAAAAGCGAACCATATCCCAGAAAAAGATTGCTCAACTTTTTTCTGAACATGATCCCCTAAGCCCTATCACAGAGCTTGCGCCCAAAGTGACAGACCAGGTTATTTATAACCACAATGAATTTGATCCGAAGGTGCTTACTTTTTGCCTTACGGCCTTATCAAAAGAGTTGAATAATCCATTCGAAATTGATAAATCAGTTGAAAAGTTAGTTGCTATTTTTCGCGAGACCGCAGAGAGAGATCAAACGAATACGTTTCGGAGGATGTCGATCCCTGAATCCCAGTTGCTTGCAAAAACCTATGTTTACGCATTAAGACAACCCTATATCGACGAGAGCGAATTGATGGGCACTGAAGAGCATCGACAAATCATCATCAACTTGTTCTACAGCCTATTTGGCATACAAAAAAATGACACTTGAGGGGAGGATATGTGGGAGAGACTAAAAGAGCGTATGTTCAGTTCTAACGGCATTGGCGGAAGAGGTGAGATTCGAACTCACGGAGGACTTTCATCCTCGCCAGTTTTCAAGACTGGTGCATTCAACCGCTCTGCCACTCTTCCTTTGCGATTTCAGCCCTAGATTATAAGGAACTTTTGATTTGCCCCTCTAAATGCTTGGCAATAGCAAGGCTAGAGGTCAGGCCCGGGGACTCAAAGCCATATAGGTTGTAGAGCCCTTGGAGCCCATGGTCCTGTGGGCCATTGAAGGAAAAGTCGCCCGCTGGAGAGTTTTGGGAGACGATTTTGGCTCTGACACCCGAATAATCTGGCTGCAAAGAGTTATCTTTGAGTTCCGGCCAATAACGCCTGACTGCCTCATAAAAGCCCTCGCCTCGTTTGGGATTGACGGTGTAATCAATTTGCTCTTCACTGTTGATATCGAGCCACTCTACATCAGGCCCAAACTTGGCTTGGCCACCCATATCTAACGTGAGATGAACGCCTAAACCGCCCGGCTCTGGTATTGGATAAATCAAATGCCTAAACGGAGATTTTCCTGAAAGGGAAAAGTAGTTGCCTTTTGCAAAATAGGCTTTAGGTATTTGCTCTTGTTTTAACCCTTCAATTTTTTGCGCAATCGCTGGTGCACTCATGCCTGCACAATTAATAAGTAACTTTGTCTGAATTTGCATACCATCAGACCCGCCGACATTTAACTCATAGCCATCTTCAGCATTTTGTCCAATGGGCTTAGCGCTGATGAGTGGTGATTGATATGCCACCATACCACCCGC
Organism: Polynucleobacter sp. TSB-Sco08W16; assembly: GCF_018687455.1. Taxonomy (NCBI): domain Bacteria; kingdom Pseudomonadati; phylum Pseudomonadota; class Betaproteobacteria; order Burkholderiales; family Burkholderiaceae; genus Polynucleobacter; species Polynucleobacter sp. TSB-Sco08W16. Next base: position 755,535 of record NZ_CP061291.1, on the reverse strand, counting down.
ATCTTCAAAGCCTCCGAGCAGAGAGAGCATGTATCCATGACTATCTACAATGCCCGTAGTTGCAGACAAAATAGCTGCGACACATTGAAGTTTTGGCTCCAATGATTTTGCCTCTTCTCCTGAAATCATCTTGATGTCAGGCACCCCATTATTTTGGGCTTTATACAAAATGGCTTGCAAGTCATTGATCTGGGTATCGTCAGCGGCAACGATTAACTTGCCGTACGATTGCGTTGCCACTTGATGACTGCGGCAGTATTCGTAAAGGAGTCGATTACCCTCTACACAGAGTTTTGCCTTGAGCGAATCCTTGGGATAATAGATGCCAGCGTGGATCACTTCACTATTGCGAGCGCTGCTGACAGTTCCAAAGGCACTCTCGCGTTCTAGCAAGATAGTTTCGCGTCCTTGGAGTGCCATTTCGCGGGCGACAGCAAGCCCAATGACACCAGCACCTACTACGACACAATCAACCTGCTCCATCTATCTCCGCCTATTTTTGTTTGTCTCTATTGCGTATTTGTCAATTTGTGACGACTTAATGACATTGAATATACCGAAATCCTAACATTTTCAGTGTTTTAGGGAATTTAGACCCCCTTCTTGATAAAATCGAGAAATGTCTTTTAAGCCAGTTTCTGACAACCTAAAATCGATTCACAGCCTCCCTGGCGTCATACCTAATGATGCCCACTCTGCTGTGGATGTTGTTCTGGATACCGCTTACCAAGGCATTGATGAGGATGGCTGGTCCTCCCTCTTTCAGACTGCTCGAGATTCTAAGCTTCCAGAATTTATCGCTGATCTGTTTGCTGGTAAACATATCAATCAAAGTGAAGATCGCCCTGCTCTTCATTCCGCACTGCGTAACCTCTCTAGATCTCCAGTTGTCTTGGATGGTCAAGATGTCATGCCTGCTGTCGCGGATGTATGGCGTCGCATTGAGGCACTCTGCAATAAATGGGTTGGCGTGACTGATGTCATTCATATTGGCATTGGCGGCTCTGACTTTGGTCCGCGTTTAGCTATTGAGGCATTAGCGCATGTTCCCGATATTGAGAGTCGCGGCATGCGCATGCACTTCTTGGCCAATATTGATACCGCTGAATTAGCTCGTATTTTGGATCGTGCGCAGCCTCATAGCACCCGCGTCATTATTGTTTCTAAGTCCTTTACCACTCTAGAGACTACGATGAACGCCAAGGCGGTTGTCGCCTGGCTTAAGACTTCTGGCTGCACTAAGAGTCAGATTGCTAAGGCTTTATTTGCCGTTACCGCCAATGTACCTGCTGCTAAAGAGTTTGGTATTGAGGAAGATCAGATCTTCCCTTTTTGGGATTGGGTTGGAGGTCGCTACTCCGTTTGGTCAGCCGTGGGTCTTCCAATTGCTTTGCAATATGGATTTAAGACCTTTGAAGAATTTTTAGCTGGCGCTCATGCCATGGACTTGCATTTCAAGAATGCGCCTCTAGAGAGCAATCTTCCCGTCATCATGGCCCTGGCTCTGCTCTATCAACAGGAGGCCCATGGCATCAAAGCCTATGCTGCCATTCCATATGCAGATGCTTTAGATTGGTTTCCTAAGTGGTTGCAACAACTGGATATGGAAAGTAATGGCAAAAGTGTTGGTAAAGACGGTAAGCCGATTAAATATTCCTCACCAGTTGTCTTTGGAAGCGCGGGTAGCAATGCACAGCACTCCTACTTTCAGCTTTTCCATCAAGGGCCAGAGATCATTCCGATTGATTTCATTGCAGTACGCAAGCCGATGAGCGATCGCCCTGAAGCGGTTGCACATCATCGCATTTTGCTATCTAACTGCCTAGCTCAAGCCCAAGCATTAGCGCATGGCAAGACAGATAGCAATCCAAATAATGTGTATCCAGGCAAAAGACCGAGTAGCTTATTGCTTTTACCTGAACTCAATGCGTTTTACCTCGGTGCTTTGTTAGCTTTATATGAAAACCGTACTGCTGCACTGGGTGCGCTTTGGAATATCAACAGCTTTGATCAACCGGGTGTTGAATACGGTAAGGTATTAGCTAAGCCGATTGAGAAAGCATTAGCCAGTGGGTCTGATCATGTCGTGGCTGACGATAGTGTTGATACCATTACCGCAGCACGAATTAATTTTCTCAATTCCTGATGTGTTGAGCGCTCTGCGCTTCCTTTTATCCTGAGGTATTTCATGCAACTCTCTCCATCCATCTTTAAAGCTTACGACATTCGCGGCATCATTGATGAGACAGTAGATCCTTCGATTGCCAAGTTGATTGGTCAAGCATTTGGTACCGAGATGCGTGAGCTGGGCGAATCTGAAATTGTGATCGGCCGTGATGGTCGCTTGTCAGGCCCTAGCTTAATTGCTGCCTTAACAGAAGGCCTACTCTCTACTGGAATTAATGTGATTGACCTTGGCATGGTTGCCACACCCATGGTCTACTTTGGTGCCAATCAACTACTAGATGGCAAAAAACCCAAGTCCGGGATCATGATTACCGGGAGTCACAACCCTCCAAACTACAACGGCTTCAAAATGGTTCTCGGTGGTGCTGCAATTTATGGCGATCAGATTCAAGATCTGCGTAAACGCATTGAAGCCAAAAAATTTGCTACTGGGCAAGGTGTTCGATCTACGTTTGACATCTTCCCTATGTACTTAGAGCATATTGTGAGTGATGTGAAGTTGGCTCGCCCGATGAAGATTGTGGTTGATTGCGGTAATGGAGTTGGCGGTGCATTTGCTGGTAAGCTTTTTAGAGCCCTGGGCTGTGAAGTACAAGAACTCTTTTGCGAGGTTGATGGCCACTTCCCCAATCACCACCCTGATCCAGCACATATTGAGAACCTACAGGATCTCATTCGTAACTTGCAGACTACTGATAATGAGCTAGGTCTCGCCTTTGATGGTGATGCTGATCGTTTAGGCGTGGTGACTAAAGATGGTCAGGTGATTTTCCCCGACCGTCAGATGATGCTATTTGCCAAAGATGTTCTCTCCAGAAACCCTGGTAGTCAAATCATTTATGACGTCAAATGCACTCGTAACTTAGCAAGTTGGGTAAAACAACATGGTGGTGAACCCTTGATGTGGAAAACAGGGCACTCTTTAGTCAAGGCCAAGCTCAAAGAGACAGGCGCTCCTCTTGCCGGTGAAATGTCTGGCCATATTTTCTTTAAGGACCGCTGGTTTGGATTTGATGATGGCCTTTATACCGGCGCACGTTTGTTAGAAATTCTTTCGAAAGAAAAAGATCCTACTAAAACGCTAAATGATTTGCCTAATGCAATTTGCACTCCCGAATTACAACTGGCTTGTACTGAGGGTGAGCCGTTTGCCTTACTTGAGACCATTAAAGCAAATGCAAGGTTCCCGACTTCTCAATCCATCAATACAATAGATGGTGTACGCGTCGAGTATGCTGATGGCTTTGGTTTAGCCAGGCCCTCCAATACGACACCGGTAGTGGTGATGCGCTTTGAGGCAGACAGCGAGGAAGCAATTAAGAGAATCCAGTCAGAATTTAAATCTGTACTGTTATCTGTTAAGCCAGATGCTAAGTTACCGTTTTGAATCTTTTCAGCTAACTAGCTGGGCATGATTACATGCAATCTAGCCCAATCAAAAACTGTAACTGGCACTGATCCATCCGCGCGGCTGGGTCGTAGTGCTATCTGTGTTTACGGCCTGTCCTGTAGAGCTATATAAAGGGTTCTGACCTACTTTCCAAGCAACCATTCCGCTAATGGCCCAGCTCTCATAATCCCACTTCACACCAAAGCCAGCACCCATTAAGGAATACGTATTATTAGCATTTGTCATACCCTGCCAATCCGGGTAGAGATTTTTGTACTGCTGAACTACACCGGCATCAAAGAAGCCTGATAAGGTAAATTTTTCATGGATTTGCTGCCGCAACTCAATCGTAAAAATACCCCCCTGAGCGCCGCCTGATTGCGCCACTGGATAGGCACGAACCCCGTAATTTCCACCCATATAGATTTGCTCTGCAGTATTTAGGTTAGCAGAGGAAAATTGTCCCGAGAGAGCCGTATACAGAGTTGTAGTGCCATCCTGAACTAATTGCTGAGTCCGATTCGCTGCAAAACTGAGTTTGGTGTAATTAGCGGGAGTGACTACGCCATATGCTGTAGGCGTAGTATTTGGGATGGTATACGCCCCATAACTAGAGGGGCTAGTAGGCAAAATGTCGAGGTGTCCAAAAATTAAGGTCACCGAACCAGTGCTGACAGCGCCATATCCAAACCCATCGACCATATTGCCTGATAGGCCTGCTGAAATATTATTGATGTTGTATGCACTAACTACGGTATCTGTTAAAAAATTTCGGTTGTTATAGCTTTTTATATCGTAATTGAGAGTACCGTTTAGATTGGCGCCAAGACTACGTATCAACGGATAGGCAGCGCTCACGCCTGTTGTCCAGGCATCGCCTGCTCCACCAAGGGAGACATAGTTGCTGACGTTTTTGTAGTTCAAGAAAGTGCCTGATAGACCTAAACGCAAGCCATCCGGTGAGGCGGGTACAGAAACCGCACCCTGAATATATTGTGAGCCATCTGATGCAATACCGTTTAATGAAAATTGCTCACCAATTCCAATCGGGTTATTTAGATTTAACGCAAAGACGCCTTGATTAGCGCCTGTAGTTCTACTGCCATAATTATTGAGCTCTACCCGCCCCTGAACTAGATTGGGCTGAGTTAATTGCAGCCGCAAATTAGCTTCCCCGTCTTTTGCTCCCTGCTCTAACTGGCTAGAGACAATCACACCAGGAGTTTCGTTGAGAATCATAATGGCGCGTTCAATGGCAGGCATGCTCAGTGGATCACCAATAGGATTTGCGTAAGTAATATATGCCGCAGCATCCTCTTTACTGAAGCGCGTTGGGCCTTGCGGATTTTCAACCACAACCTTCCCCAATGAAGCTTCTGTCACCACAATCTTGACTACCCCGCCAGCAATTTTTTGGGGTGGTAATGTCGCTTGAACGGTATACCCTTTTTTGCGGTAATACTGTTGAATTGCATTGCAAGCATTTTGCAAATCATCAAAACCAATATCTTTACCAAGCCAAGGTTTTAATACTTCTTGAATATCAGCTGCAGGCAGAATCTTTACACCCTCCAGCAGAAAAGAATTCACTGTAAAGCGCACTTCTCCTGCTTTACTTTTGGCGGCGGGCTCTGCCTCCTTAGCACTAGGCTCAGGAAGAGCCAGTGGAGAAGGTAAAGGTAACTGCTGCTCAAGTCCACGTTGTAGTGCCCCCGCATCAACCTGGGCATATGCAATCGAAAAAAGTCCACAATAGGTCGTGAAAAAAACTGCTGCTAAGCGCCTGCGAATGATTTTATGGCTTGCAAGCATATAAGGAGTCTGAATGGTTGAGTCAAATCTTCAAAAGATCAATCATTTTAACGGTATAGAGCTTAATGGAATGAATTGCCCAGACAGGTTAATATTTCGTATGAATTTAACTGTTAGCCCCCCAATTGCCTATGATTACCCACAGCAGGACGCTGCTGGGGCGACCTGTACCGCTCAAGCTTGGGCAAAAGTGCCGCCACACCTTACTGGTCCTGAGAAAGACGCAGTAATCGCCCGCATTAAGCAGCTGTTAATTGAAAAGAATGCTGCTTTGGTAGCTCATTACTACGTAGATGGCGATATCCAGGACCTAGCGATGGAGACTGGTGGTTTTGTTGCCGACTCTTTAGAGATGGCTCGCTTTGGGAAAAATCATCCTGCCAAGAACTTGATTGTTGCTGGTGTGCGATTCATGGGCGAATCTGCCAAGATACTGAGTCCTGAAAAACGCGTCTTCATGCCAGACTTAGATGCAACCTGCTCTTTAGATCTGGGATGTGATGCTGCTGACTTTGGCAAGTTTCGTGCCGCGCATCCTGATCGCGTTGTGGTTGTGTATGCCAATACATCGGCAGCAGTCAAAGCGCAAGCCGATTGGATGGTCACTAGCTCTTGTGCTTTAGCTATTGTTCATCAACTCAAAGTTGAAGGCAAAAAGATTTTGTGGGCACCTGATCGTCACTTGGGTCGATACATCCAAGAACAAACTGGCGCAGATATGCTGCTATGGAATGGCGCTTGCATTGTTCATGACGAATTCAAAGCAGCAGAATTAGAAATACTCAAAGCAGCCCACCCTAATGCGATGACCTTAGTTCACCCTGAGTCCCCGCAAGCAGTAGTTGATCTAGCGGATGTTGTTGGCTCTACTTCAGCCATGATCAAAGCCGTTGTTGAAGGTAGCGCTACTGAATATATTGTGGCGACTGATAAAGGCATCTTGCACCGCATGCGTCAGCTGGCCCCAAACAAGAAACTCATTGAGGCTCCTACTGCAGGCAATAGTGCGACTTGTAAGAGTTGTGCTCACTGCCCTTGGATGGCGATGAACGGTCTTCAAGGAATCCTAGATTGCCTCGAAAACGCTTGTGGTGAAATCTTCATTGATGAGCCGATTCGTGTTGAGGCTCTTGGTTGTATTGAGCGCATGCTTGATTTCACAAAAAATCACCCCGATCTTCTTGCTAAAGCCCAACATGGCTTTGTAAAGAATATTGGCGCTGCTTAATTAAGTTTTTTCTTTTATAGATAAGTATTGTTTTTCATGTTTGATTACAACGAAACCTTAGAACAAGCACGCCAGCGAAATATTCATGATGCGCTTATGGAAGATATTGGTACTGGCGATTGGACTGCTAAGCTCGTGCCTAGCAAGCCCGTTCAAGCACAATTGATTGTTCGTCAAGAAGCAGTACTGTGCGGTGTAGACTGGTTTGAAGGCACACTCAAGAAGCTCGATCCGAACGCAAAAGTCACCTGGCATTACATCGAGGGTGAGTTGATGAAGCCTGATAGCAAGGTGTGCGATATTCAGGCGGACTCACAAGCATTGCTCTCCGCAGAACGAGCTTGCATTAATTTCTTGCAAACCCTGTCTTGGACGGCCAGCATTACTCGCCAGCACGTGGATGCGATTGCTGGTGCTAGTCCAAACCCCAAAGGCTGTGCCGTACTAGATACCCGCAAGACTATCCCCGGTTTACGTCAGGCGCAAAAGTACGCAGTACGAGTGGGTAGTGGTCAAAACCAACGTCTTGCTCTATGGCACGGAATCCTGATTAAAGAAAATCATATTGCTGCTGCAGGTAGCGTAACCGCCGCCCTTCAGAATGCCCAAGCACTGAACTCTGGAGTGGATATACAGATTGAAGTTGAAAGCTTTGCTGAATTGGAAGAGGCTTTGGCTGCTGGCGCCAAGAGTATTTTGATTGATAACTTCAATACTGATCAAATGAAACAAGCAGTAGCAATTACTGCAGGCCGCGCGTTGTTAGAGGCCTCTGGTGGCATTAACTTAGACCAGATGAGTGCAATTGCGGCTACTGGTGTTGATCGTATCTCTCTGGGCAAATTAACCAAAGATGTAAATGCAGTTGATTTCTCGATGAGAATTCTGAGTTAATCCCTAGGCTTCTTTGGAATTTTCTACGCCCTCAGCTTGCGGTGTCAAAATTGTTGGGTATGAGACTGCCCAAGTACCTGGGTAGTCGCGACTGTAATGCAAGCCCCTACTCTCTCTACGCATCAACGCTGATCGCACAATCAGTTCGGCGCATTCGAGAAGATTTCGCAACTCAATAAGGTCACGTGTCACCTTAAAGTTCGCGTAATACTCTTGCACTTCATAACGAAGGAGCTTAATTCTGTGCAAGGCTCGTTCTAATCGACGATTGGTTCTCACAATACCAACATAGTTCCACATGAGTGAGCGTAACTCATCCCAGTTATGCGCGATAACTACCTGCTCGTCAGCATCATCTACCTGACTTTCATCCCAGAGTGGTAGCGGTGGCATTACTGGAGTCTTTAAAGCCGAGATATCTTCAGCAGCAGCTTTACCAATCACCACACATTCTAATAATGAGTTACTTGCTAAGCGATTGGCGCCATGTAAACCGGTATAAGTTGCCTCACCCACCGCATAAAGACCTGGAAGGTCCGTGCGACCTTTGAGATCAGTCACTACGCCACCACAGGTATAGTGAGCTGCCGGTACAACCGGAATAGGTTCTTTTGTGATATCCAATCCAAGACTTATGCAGCGCGCATAAATCATTGGGAAATGTTCTTTGATAAACGCCTCGCCAAGATGAGTGGCATCAAGATGCACATAGTCCAAGCCATGCTTCTTCATCTCAAAGTCGATAGCGCGGGCAACAATATCGCGCGGCGCTAATTCATTACGCTCATCATGATCGGGCATAAAGCGTGTGCCATCGGGCAGCTTTAATAGACCACCCTCACCGCGCATTGCTTCAGTAATCAAGAAGGTGCGATCACTAGGGTGATACAGGCAGGTTGGATGAAACTGGATAAATTCCATATTGCCCACTCGACAGCCTGCGCGCCAAGCCATAGCAATACCATCACCCGTCGCAGTATCAGGGTTGCTGGTGTAGCGATAAACCTTACCAACACCACCAGTTGCAAGCACTACAGATTTGGCTTCAATCGTTTCTACCCGATTGTTTTTAATATCTAAGGCATACACACCATAGCAACGATTAGGCTTGGTGCGTTGAGTCTTCGCATCTAATTGACGATTGGTAATCAGATCTAGAGCAATCCAATGCTCCAAGATGCGAATATTTTTATGAGATTTGGCTTTATCTAGCAAAACCTCGTGAATCGCTTTACCAGTTGCATCAGCAGCGTGTGCAATACGACGGTGACTGTGACCACCTTCTCGAGTTAAGTGCAAACCCATTGGGCCAGACTTATCTTCAGTAAACGGAACACCCTGCTCTACCAGCCATTTAATAGCGTCAGCACTCTCTTCTGCGATGTAACGAGCAGTGGACTCAACCACGAGGCCCGCACCAGCATCCAGAGTATCGGCCACATGGGAATCAATGCTGTCATGCTCCTTGTCGACCACCCCGACAATACCGCCTTGAGCCCATGCAGTAGCTGCCTCACCCAAGCCGCGCTTGGCCATCAAAATGACTGGCTGGGTCTCAGCCATATGCAGGGCAACGGTCAAGCCAGCCAATCCAGCCCCAATAATAAGGACCGGTAACTCAGCTTGAGCTTGGGAAGGGGTGGGTGTTGAACTTGCCATAGAGGGTTTATTCTAAAGGGCAATTGATTTTCATGAAGGTGATGAAAAAAGGCTCCATTTATGGAGCCTTTTTTCATTTGCTAGCCAAGCGTTTATATGAGTACTCAGACGTTTGACATCACCTTTGACCCGCCTGGCGCATTGGTGCCATATCCCATGATCTTTGCAGCATCACCGCCTTTGGCGAGTTTGACTGCGCAGTACTTAAACTCCGGGATCTTGCCAAATGGATCCAAAGCTGAATTAGTAATCAAGTTTGCTGCAGCTTCATAGTAGGCAAAAGGAATGAAAATCACACCTCTTGGAGTACCGTCATCTCTACGTACATGAATACCTACCTCACCACGACGAGATTGAACGGTAATGACATCCCCAGCAGTAACGCCTAACTGGGTCATATCCTCACCATGCATAGATACAGTAGCCATTGGTTCAATAGCATCTAATACGGTTGCACGACGAGTCATGCTGCCGGTATGCCAGTGTTCAAGCTGACGGCCTGTAATGAGAACAAATGGGTACTCAGTATCTGGACGCTCATTTGCTGGAATGATGTCAGCAGGAACCAGTTTCACCTTACCATCCGGAGTATCAAAACTATCGTCAAATACGATCGGGCGACCCGGATCTTCTGCACTTAAGCATGGATAAGTCACACTCGATTCTTTTTCAAGACGCTCCCAAGTAATGCCATTGATAGCAGCGTGCATGGCTTGGCGCATTTCGTCATAAACGGCTGCAACGCCATCATCAGAACCCTGGTAATTCCAGTTCAAACCCATACGCTTGGCAATTTCTTGAATGATCCACAGGTCTGCCTTAGCATCACCTGGAGGATTAATTGCCTTCTTGCCCATCTGCACCATACGGTCGGTGTTGCTTGCTGTTCCCACCTTCTCTGGCCATGCACTTGCTGGCAATACAACGTCTGCCAGTAGTGCGGTTTCGGTCATGAAGATGTCTTGCACTACTAAATGCTCTAAAGACGCCAAAGCATGACGTGCATGATTTAAATCAGGATCGCTCATGGCTGGGTTTTCACCCTCAACATACATGCCGCGAATTTTGTCTGGATCACTATCGGGTGCAGTGATCTTATGCATGATCTCTACCACGGTATAGCCAGGCTTCTTATCCAGTGGTGTATCCCAGAACTTTTCAAACCAGGCATGCGCCTCTGGATTATCAACGCGTTGATAGTTCGGGAACATCATCGGAATCAAACCAGCATCACTGGCACCCTGCACATTGTTTTGACCACGCAATGGATGCAAACCTGAGCCAGGCTTACCAATTTGACCGGTGATGCTGACCAAGGCAATTAAGCAACGTGCATTATCAGTACCGTGCACGTGTTGGCTAACACCCATACCCCACAAAATCATCGCTGACTTAGTAGTAGCAAATTCTCTGGCGACTTCGCGCAAGGTCTCTGCCGGAATGCCACAGATCGGTGCCATTGCTTCTGGACTGTAGCCTTTAATATTTTCTTTTAAAGCCTCGAAGTTATTAGAGCGGTTCGCTATAAAGTCTTTATCCGCCAAGCCCTCTTCAATAATCGTGTAAATCAGGGCGTTCAGCATTGCCACATCAGTGTCTGGCTTGAACTGCATCGTACGCCAAGCATGCTTACTAATCTCAGTCTTACGCGGATCACACAACACAATCTTGGCGCCGCGTTTAGCAGCGTTCTTAAACCAGGTAGCAGCCACTGGGTGGTTGGCTGTTGGATTTGATCCAATCAAGAAAATCAAGCTAGAGTGCTCAACGTCATTCACCTGATTACTTACCGCACCAGATCCCACGCCCTCTAACAAGGCCGCTACGGATGAGGCGTGGCAGAGACGGGTGCAGTGATCAACGTTATTGCTACCAAATCCAGTACGGACTAATTTCTGGAATAAATAGGCTTCTTCGTTGCTGCCTTTTGCAGAACCAAAACCAGCAAGCACTTTATTGCCATACTGATCTTTGAGAGCCTTTAATTTGCCACCAGCAAAATCGAGCGCCTCTTCCCAAGTCGCTTCACGGAAAATGTCAGACCAATCTTGCTTCCCTTCGAGCATTGACTCATCTTTAGGAACGCCAGGCTTACGAATTAGCGGCTTAGTTAAGCGCTGTGGATTATGGATATAGTCCATACCAAAGCGCCCTTTTACACACAGACGATTGTGATTGGCTGGGCCATCACGACCTTCTACGCTAACAATCTTTTCATCCTTAACGTTGTAAGTAATTTGGCAACCGACACCGCAGAATGGGCAAACAGAATCAACCTTACGATCCACTGTTTGTGAGCCAATTAATCCTTTAGGCATTAATGCACCGGTTGGGCATGCCTGCACACACTCGCCACAAGCAACACAAGTACTCTCGCCCATAGGATCATTTAGATCGAACACGATCTCGCTATGAGCGCCACGCATCGCATAACCGATCACATCATTGACCTGCTCTTCACGACAAGCGCGTACACAACGATTACATTGAATACAAGCATCTAAATTTACAGCCATTGCTGGATGAGAAATGTCATTGGCAACCTTCTCACGACGTAAAGCTTTGAGTTCTGGGCGCACTGTCACATCCATACGGGTAGCCCAAGTACTCAGCTCACCATGTTGATTGTTTTGCTCCTCCTCTTTGCTATCCCCCACCCACTTAAAGCCTTCATCTGGCATATCAGAGAGCAACATCTCGAGAACAAGCTTTTGGCTCTTTACAGCGCGTTCGCTATTGGCCTTCACTTCCATGCCTGGCGTTGCGCTCCTACAGCAACTAGGTGCCAAGGTACGCTCGCCATTGATTTCGACTACGCAAGCACGGCAGTTGCCATCAGCGCGGTAGCCGTCTTTAAAGCATAGATGTGGAATATCAATACCGTGGCGTTTTGCAGCCTTCAGAATTGTTTCACCTTCATAGGAAACAATGGTCTTGCCGTCTAATTTGAACTCAACGGTTTGCAATTCGAGTTCTTTTGGATTGGTTGGTGCGTTCATATTTGTCTCGTTCTTCCCTGATCTCTGATTAAGCAACTTCTTGCGGGAAATATTTATGAATACAACGAATAGGATTTGGTGCGGCTTGGCCTAGGCCACAGATCGAAGCATCCACCATTACGGTAGCTAAGTCTTCAAGTGTTTCCTGATCCCAAGATTTGGCTTGCATCAACTTAGCGGCTTTTCCTGTACCAACACGGCACGGCGTACATTGACCACAGCTCTCATGCTCAAAGAAGTGCATCACATTCAAAGCCATATCGCGAGCTTTGTCTTTATCACTAAATACCATGACAGCTGCAGAACCAATAAAGCATCCATAGGGTTGCAAGGTATCAAAATCTAGCGGTATGTCATTCATGGTTGCAGGCAAAATACCACCCGATGCTCCACCAGGTAAGTAGCCATAGAAGTGATGACCCTCTTGCATGCCGCCACAATATTCATCAATCAATTCTTGAATGGTGATACCAGCGGGAGCCAACTTCACACCAGGCTTTTTCACGCGCCCGCTCACGCTGAAGCTGCGCAAGCCTTTGCGGTCATGGCGTCCATAAGAGCTAAACCACTCTGGTCCACGAGAAATAATGTCACGTACCCAATAGAGGGTTTCAAAGTTGTGCTCGAGAGTTGGTCTACCAAATAAACCCACTTGAGCAATATAAGGAGGACGCATCCGAGGCTCACCACGTTTGCCCTCAATACTTTCGATCATGGCGGATTCTTCGCCGCAGATATATGCACCTGCACCACGACGCAATTCAATATTCGGAATGGGGAATGGTGGATTTGCTTGGAGCTTCGCCAATTCTTTTTCAAGAAGCTCACGGCAACCATGATATTCATCGCGCAGATAAATATAGCAAGCATCAATGCCCACAACATTAGCTGCAATTAATAAACCTTCTAAAAAACGATGTGGATCGCGCTCAAGATAAGTACGGTCTTTGAATGTACCTGGCTCACCTTCGTCAATATTGACTGCCATCAGCTTAGGAGCTACTTGATCTTTAACAATACGCCACTTACGACCTGCTGGGAAACCTGCACCACCCAAGCCACGAAGGCCAGAGCTTTCCATTGCTTTGATGATGCTTTCAGCATCACGCTTTCCATCAACAATTTCTTTTGCCAGACTATAGCCACCTTTAGCGCGATAGACTTCGTAACCGACATAGTCAGGCGAAACCGCTTGATTCTCGCCCTGCTGAGATATGCCCTGCTCCGCCAACAATCCTGGCTCAAAGGCTCCATCATCTTTTGCCAAAGGTTGAGTGGTTAATTTATTGCTGACTGCGGCCTGAACTTTGTCAATACTTGCAAATAACACTGGATATTGATGTACTACAGCTACAGGAGCTTGCTCGCAACGACCTACGCAAGGAGCAGCAATCACTTTGACATTTGGGTTCCCTAAGATTGCAGGTAATTTAGTGAGCAGGTTTTGTGCGCCAGCTAATTCACAGGCAATGCCATCACATACGCGGACGGTGATATCAGCAACTGGATCATTGCCACGTACAACTTCAAAGTGGTGATAGAAAGTAGCTACTTCATATACCTCAGCCATTGGCAAATTCATTTCTTTTGCCAATGCAACTAAGTGACGATCATGCAATGCACGATATTCATCATTTAACTTATGCAGGTTTTCAATTAACAAATCACGACGATGTGGTGCATTACCAATCAGTTGTCGCACTTCGGCAACTGATGCGTCATCCGCCTGACGACCTTTAAGCTTGCTCTTACGGCGAATGGTCTCCCTTAAATCATCTGCAGTAGCAACCGCAACCGCTTTGACTTCTCCGGAAGGCTTTGGGTGATTCATAGTCTCTAGTCTCTAATTTTTATTCGTTTTTGTTGCATGCGGATACGCTGCGCCATTGGCGCAAGCGCAAAATAACAGTTAATTTTGGGTTATTTCCCAGTACATGTCCTTGACGGCGCTCAAGGACTTAAATTAAGGGTTAACCCTTATATTAAAGCAGGGATGGCGAAGGCTTGTCACCAGGCGGAAGGGAATAATCCAACTTACGCTCATAAAGCCTGGCCTTATAGCAATCCTGATAGCCTTTACTACCGATTTGCCAGCCTATCGAGGTGCAGTCATCTTGGGCAGCTTGCTCAATAGAGCCGCAGCCGACCAGAGATCCCGCAGCAAGGATGATGGAGATCAGGGAGAGGCGCATTTTTGGTGAATTCATGCCTCAAGTCTACTAGATTCTGAGCCCAACATCGAGGGAATGAAATACCGCCTTATTGCCGCATTTGAGGGAAAGCCTCTACTTGTATTTAGGGGTCAATATCAGCAACAATGAATTTCCTAAAAAACTATACAAATTGAATGGAGACCATGATGAGATCTACTAGATCATCTTTCAAATTCCTAAGCGCACTACTCTTTTGCATTCAAGCAGCCCTCTTCAGTGGTTCTGCTGCCGCTCAAAATCAAGATGGTTTTGTAGATCTCATTGATGGCGTCAGTTTGTCTGGCTGGAACATTATTGGCAATGCCAGCTGGGTGATTGGCAATGGGATAGTTGAGGGCAATAAACCCAATGGTTTTTTGGTTAGCACCAAGTCTTACAAGAACTTTGTAATCAAGGCAGAGTTCTGGGCAGACTCTGACACCAATAGCGGCATCTTTATACGCTGCCAAGACCCTAATAAAGTTAGCGCAAGTAATGCCTATGAAGTCAATATTTGGGATACACGTCCTGAGCAAGCTTATGCCACTGGTGCAATTGTCGATGTCGCCAAAGTTGACCCGGTTCCTAAAGCGGGTGGGCGCTGGAACACCATGGAGATCGTAGCCAATGGTTCACACTTTAAGGTCACGCTCAATGGCGTAGTCACTGTTGCTGATGGGCAAGACAGTAAATTTGCTGATGGTCCGATTGCACTGCAATCGGCTGGTGGTGTGATTAAATTTAAGAAGGTTCAAATTAAGCCAATTTAATGGCTAGATGATGGATCCAAAAAGCCACCCAAGGGTGGCTTTTGTTTTGCTCTGTGTTTCTTGTGAAAGCTGGGGCACTTACGCTGGTGGAAAGCCTGCCTTCTGTGCCCACATATTCGTAAACACATGAATCACTGGTTTTTCATAAACACCAGCTTTAGTGAATGGTTCATTGCTAAGCCATTCATCTACTGCTGCTCTGCTTGGGAAATCCATTGCCAACAAACTTCCAACAACAGTCTGGCCATCCTCTGAGGTCAGCGGCCCAGCAAAGGCCATACGGTCAGCTTGCTGAGCTAAATAAGCGCGATGCTCTGGGCGAATCTGCACACGCAGCTCGGCTGTACCTGGACGGTCCATTAATAGAATTGCAAAAATCATGTCTTCTCCACGTCTTTCTGTTTTGATTGTGAAATCTTACGCTAGAACTTTTACCAGGCTTGCTGCTTGCCGTCGATCCAAGTCTCTTTCACCTTAATGTTGCGAATTTGCTCAACAGGAGTCTTTCTTGGATTGGCTGATAGCACGACCAAGTCAGCCTGTTTACCTACTTCCAAGCTTCCCAATTTGTCGTCGGAGAACATTTCATAGGCAGCATTGATAGTCACTGCACGAATAGCATCATCAACAGTTACGCGCTCATCAGGACCCAATACTTTGCGAGGTGCTTTTTGCCATAAGCGCCCTGCACCCTCTGTGATGTAGTTTAAGGGTCCTACGTTCGATACAGGGGAATCGCTGTGATAGGCAAAGCGCGCGCCCTCCTTCTTAAATGAGGCAGAAGGGTCGATGCGATTAGCACGCTCTGGACCAACAATGTGATTATGAAATGCTTCACCCCAATAATCGACGTGGCCAATCGTGAATCCCGGTATTACCCCCATTTGCGCAGCTCTTTTAACTTGCTCGGGAGTATTGATTGTGAAATGCTCAATGCGCAAACGACGAGCCTTGGGATCAGGATTGCCGGCTAATAATTTGGCATAGTTATTTAATGTTTGCTCAACTGTGCGATCGCCATTGGCATGGATTGCTAGTTGCCAGCCTTGATCATAGAGTGGCTTCATTTGATTAAAGATCTCTTCGTCTTGGTAATCTAGATTGCCACGAAATTGAGTGCCCTTTGGATAGTCATATGGTTGATTTAGTGCGGCAGTAATTCCTTGGGTAGAGCCATCAGATACAAATTTGATTCCCACAAAACGAAGGCGATCATCGCCATCATTTGGCTTAATCGTATTGAAGCCTTTACTTAGTAAAGGGCCGTAAAGATAGGCCCTGACTCGAATTGGAAAGCCATCGCTGTGCGTAACGGCATTAAACAACTTCAACTCGTTATCTAAACCGAGCATCAGGCCTAAAGTAATTTCAGCAGAGGTAGTGACACCTTTAGAAGCAATGTACTTTGCTGTTTTTTGCATCGCTTTAGCTAAGTCAGCATCGCTGGGTGGTGGCATCTTTTTTACCAAGGACAAAATGGCAGAAGGCTCTACAACTACTCCCGTGAGTCGCCCTTGAGCATCTTTCATGTAGATTCCGCCGTTACCCGGATTTGGGGTCTTATCGTTAATGCCAGCAAGCTCAAAAGCCTTGTGATTTACGTAAGCAATATGCCCTGATTGATTCATGACCAGAATCGGAACATCGGTAGAGACCTTATCCAGAACATCAGCGGTCAATTCCGCCATAAAAGGTTTTGTACGCGAAGGGTCTACACCAAAACCAGCCAACCACTGTCCTTTTGGCAAGGTCTTCAGAGCAGCTTTTAGTTTTTGACTAAGTGTATCTAAGGTGTCATATTGATCTGAGAAGTTTGTTAGGTTCAGCCACATTTCTTCAGTAATCGCGGTCATCAGAATATGGATATGGGGCTCGACAAAACCTGGCATCAAGGTTTGACCTTTGAGATCAACTACCTTAGTGGTGCTTGCTTGCCATTCCTTAAGGACAGCATCTTTTTTACCAACAGCAACAATCTTTCCGTTTTGCACAGCAAGCGCTTGGACTTCCTCGTTCTTGGCATTGACTGTAACAATCGGCCCGCCATAAAAAATGGTGTCAGCAACCTGGACTGCAGATGCAATATGTGGCATCACGACCAATCCAGCTGAAATAATTGCTATTTGGATAAAACGTTTCATTGATAAAACCCCATTTGAAATTAACTCTGAGAAATAAAGCTTATCCGATATTTAGAACAATACCTATCAATGAATGCCCAAAATAAAAAGCCACCCGAAGGTGGCTTTTTTGATACTTGGCGGAAGAGGCGGGATTCGAACCCGCGGTAGGCTATTAACCTACGCACGCTTTCCAGGCGTGTGACTTAAACCGCTCATCCACCCTTCCGGAACCGTTGATTATACGATTGCCGAAAGGGCTTTGCCCTAAATGCCTGCAAAGTACCTTAGAGAGACTCTTTGAGTTGCTCCAAGATATGTGGATTTTCCAAGGTAGAAGTGTCTTGAGTGACCTCTTCACCCTTGGCAATAACGCGCAAGAGGCGGCGCATGATCTTGCCGGAGCGGGTCTTAGGCAAGTTATCACCGAAACGAACATCCTTAGGTTTAGCAATTGGGCCAATCTCTTTACCTACCCAATTGCGTAGTTCCATTGCCAGCTTTTTAGCTTCATCACCTGTTGGACGTCCGCCCTTCAGAACCACGAATACGCAAATTGCCTCACCAGTCAGCTCGTCAGGACGACCTACTACTGCAGCTTCAGCAACCAATGGGTTGGCTACTAAGCAAGATTCGATCTCCATAGTTCCCATGCGGTGACCGGACACGTTCAACACGTCATCGATTCGACCAGTAATGGTGAAGTAGCCAGTTTCTTTATTGCGAATTGCACCATCACCAGCCAGATAAAGTGTGCCACCTAATTCTTCTGGGAAATAGGATTTCACAAAACGATCTGGATCATTCCAAATGGTACGAATCATTGATGGCCATGGGCGTTTTACAACCAAAATACCGCCGTTACCATTCGGTACATCAACACCCGCTTCATCCACAATCGCCGCCTGAATACCAGGCAATGGCAAGGTGCATGAGCCAGGAATCATGGGGGTTGCACCTGGCAATGGGGAGATCATATGACCACCCGTTTCGGTTTGCCAGAAGGTATCAGCGATCGGGCAATTGGAATTTCCGACATGCTCGTAGTACCACATCCATGCTTCTGGATTAATTGGCTCGCCAACAGAACCCAAGAGTCGCAGTGAGGACAGGTCATAACTCTTTGGATGTACCGCCTCGTCATTGCTTGATGCTTTGATCAAAGAGCGAATTGCCGTTGGTGCGGTATAGAAAATGGTTGCATTGTGTTTTTGGATCATGTCCCAAAAACGGCCAGCATTAGGATAGGTTGGAACACCTTCAAACACAATCTCAGTAGCGCCAACTGCGAGTGGCCCATAAGTAATATAGGAGTGACCTGTTACCCAGCCAATATCAGCAGTACACCAGAACACATCATCAGGCTTGATGTCAAAAGTCCACTTCATTGTGAGAATCGCCCACAAGAGGTAGCCGCCTGTAGAGTGCTGAACTCCCTTTGGCTTACCAGTTGAACCGGATGTATACAGAATAAATAGAGGATGCTCAGCGCTTACCCACTCTGGCTCGCAAGTAGATGCTTCATTGGCAACAATTTCTTGCATCCAAACGTCACGACCTGCAGTCATAGGGATATCAGCACCAGTACGCTTGCTGACGATGACATGCTTTACGTTGCCGCACTCACCAGTAGATAGCGCTTCGTCACAAATCGCTTTTAATGGCAATGCCTTGCCACCACGAAATTGGCCATCGGCAGTAATCACTGCAACTGCGCCTACGTCGACAATACGATCACGCAAAGCTTGGGCAGAGAAGCCACCAAACACGACAGAGTGAATTGCACCAATACGAGCACAAGCTTGCATAGCGACAATACCTTCAATGGTCATTGCCATATAAATAATGACGCTGTCACCAGACTTGATGCCCATTTTGCGCAATGCATTTGCCATTTTGCAAACGCGTTCGAGCATCTCTTTATAGGAGACTTTAGTAACTGTTCCGTCATCAGCTTCAAAAATGATTGCCGTCTTATCGCCCAGGCCAGCTTCTACTTGGCGATCTAAACAGTTATAGGAAGCATTTGTAGTGCCATCTTCGAACCATTTATAGAAAGGCGCCTTAGATTCATCTAAAACTTTAGTAAAGGGCTTTTTCCAATAGATGTTCTCTTTGGCAAGACGACCCCAAAAACCGTCATAATCTTTTTCAGCTTCAGCGCAAAGCTTGTTATAGGCGTCCATCCCTGGAATGGCGGCATTCTTAACAAAGTCTGCAGGTGGATTAAAAACGCGGTTTTCTTGCTTCAATGGTTCCATGCTTCAAAGCCCTCTATCAAATAATCAGCGATCTTTACGGCTCAAAATGCGCAAAATGTCGCAAAATGGGTCATTTAGACTCTTTAGACCTTCGAAGATAAGTGAAAACACTCGGGATTTGCTCTATGGCAAACCCTTAAAATAGGGGAAACCTTACAAATTATGTGGAAATTAGCCTGAAACCATGACCAAAATTAAACAAAACGACCTCATTCAAAGCGTAGCTGACGCATTCCAGTTCATCTCCTACTATCACCCTAAGGACTTCATTGATGCCATGGGTAAAGCCTATGACCTTGAAAAAGGTGAGGCTGCTAAGGATGCAATTGCGCAGATTTTGACCAACAGTCGCATGTGCGCCGAAGGTCATCGTCCACTTTGTCAGGACACTGGTATTGCAGTTGTATTTCTGAAGATCGGTATGAATGTGCAGTGGGCCGATGCCACGATGAGTGTGAGCGAGATGGTAAATGAAGGTGTGCGTCGTGCTTACTTAAATCCAGAAAACATGTTGCGTGCATCAGTATTAGCTGACCCAGCAGGGAAGCGAAAAAATACTGGCGATAACACCCCTGCCGTGATTCATTATGAAATCGTTCCTGGCGATGATGTTGAAGTAATTTGCGCTGCTAAAGGTGGCGGCTCTGAAAACAAAGCCAAGATGGTCATGCTGAACCCTTCAGACTCTATCGTCGACTGGGTGGTAAAAACTGTTCCCACGATGGGTGCTGGCTGGTGCCCTCCTGGCATTCTGGGCATCGGTATTGGCGGCACCCCTGAAAAAGCAATGTTGATGGCTAAAGAAGCCTTGATGGGCCCAGTCGATATTCAGGAGCTCATTGAGCGCGGTCCCAACAATCGCGTTGAAGAATTACGTCTTGAGATCTATGACAAAGTGAATAAGCTCGGCATTGGCGCTCAAGGTTTAGGTGGCCTAGCCACTGTTCTCGACGTCAAGATTTTGGATTACCCAACACATGCTGCTTCATTGCCTGTTGCCATGATTCCAAATTGCGCTGCAACGCGTCACGTCCACTTCCATTTGCATGGCGATGGTCCAGCAAAACTAGAAATACCTACCTTAGCTGATTGGCCAGCAGTGACCTGGACACCAGATACCAAGAAATCCAAACGAATTAACTTAGATGCCCTTACTGCTGAAGAAGTGGCCAGTTGGAAACCGGGCGAGACTTTACTGCTCAACGGCAAGATCCTAACTGGTCGCGATGCTGCGCATAAGCGTATTCAAGACATGCTCGCCAAGGGAGAAGAATTACCCGTGAGCTTTAAAAACCGCGTCATTTACTACGTGGGGCCAGTCGATCCAGTGCGCGATGAAGTAGTTGGTCCAGCAGGCCCAACCACCTCAACTCGTATGGATAAATTTACAGAGATGATGCTGGCTCAAACTGGCTTAATTTCCATGATTGGTAAAGCGGAGCGTGGTCCTATTGCGATTGAAGCAATCAAGAAACACAAATCTGCTTATCTGATGGCTGTTGGTGGCGCCGCTTACTTGGTCTCTAAAGCTATTCAGCACTCTGAGGTAGTTGGTTTTGCTGACCTCGGCATGGAAGCAATTTACGAATTTGATGTGAAAGATATGCCTGTGACCGTAGCCGTGAATTCTGAAGGAATCTCAATGCACGAAACTGGTCCAAAAGAGTGGCAAGCAAAGATTGGCAATATTCCAGTCAAGATTGCGTAACTATCTTGTCATTGGCACTGACTTGTCACTCATAGGCGTTTTTGATTCTGGCGTAGGTGGCTTATCCATTTTGGATGAGGCTCTGCGCCAGCTTCCACAACATGACTATATCTACTTAGCTGATTCTGCCAACGCGCCTTATGGTGAAAAATCAGGCGAATGGATTACTGCCCGCAGTCTGAGTCTTTGTCGATATTTAGCAGACTCTGGGTGCGATGCCATTGTGGTTGCTTGTAATACCGCCACCGCAGAAGCGATTAAGCAAATTCGTGATGCATTAGCAGTACCGGTGATTGGGGTTGAGCCAGGAATTAAACCTGCAGCCATGCAATCTCAAAATGGCATTGTGGGTGTCTTAGCTACTGAAGCCACTCTCAAAAGCGATAAGTTCAACGCCCTATTAGCTACGCTGCCCAATCATTGTCAGTTCATCAAACAAGCAGGTGCGGGCTTAGTGCCGCTGATTGAAGCTGGTCATGCTGATAGCGAAGAAACCTTAGATCTTTTGGCAAAACACCTTGAGCCCATTCAGGATGCCGGTGCTGATACGATCGTTTTAGGATGCACCCACTACCCTTTTTTGCGTAAGTCCATTCGTAAATTGTTAGGTGAGTCAATTACCTTGATTGATACAAGTGAAGCAGTTGTAAGGCAACTCAAACGCCAATTAGAACTGCAAGGTCAAGCTCTGTTGGGCGATAGCCATGGATCGGTTAGTTTTATCAGTAGCAAAGATGATCACACCTTGCTGAATATGGCCCAAGATTTAATGCATAGCGATCTCAAAATACATCAAGTCAGTTCAGGCTTATTGGGCGCTATTCGATGAGCACTTTTTTACAAAAGATGGATGCTCACCTGCCGTTTAATAAGACTGAACGCATCATTATTGGCATCGTTCTTTTGCTGCATGCATTGCCTGCGCTGGATCTTTTGCATTGGACCTCGCCACCGCCAAAGATGGATGATGAACGGGTAATGGCAAATTTAGTGAGCCCTGAGGCAGCTGCTCAACAAGCACCATCCGCACCAAAGGCGCCACCACCAAAACCAAAAGAAGAGCCTAAGAAAAAGACGGTTCAAGAAAAGTCTTCTCAAGCACCAAGCCCAAAGCAGACGCAAGAGAAGCCGACACCCCCAAATCAGCAACAAAGCAAAAGTGAATCATCTCAAAGTCAGATGCAAAATACTGCCGTAGCACCGGCTACCAGCGGTGGTGCAAGTGGCACACCCATTCAGACGGACATTGGTAAACTAGTGGTCGTATACCAGCCAGATGCTGATGCCTACTACCCATCTTTCTCAAAGAGATCTGGCGAACAAGGTACTGTCGTTGTGCGTTTGATTGTTTCTGAAACAGGGGATGTTGAAGATGTGACTATATTGCAGTCAAGCTCCTTCCCTAGATTGGATCGCGCAGCAACGGATATTGGCAGACGTTATCGTTTTAAACCTTTTGTAGTAAATGGCTCGGCCCAAAGAATTTCTACTAATCTTTTAATTAAATTTAATCTCAAGAATTAACGACTATGAATACACCATTTGGAATTGCAAATCTTTGGCTTGAGGGCGATGCAATTACGCGCTTTGTAGCATTAGCTTTGCTCACCTGCTCAATCGTGACTTGGGTGATTTTGCTTACTCGCGTTTGGGAGCTGCGTAATTTGCGCAAACTGAAGCCTGAGCTAGAGCAATTCTGGCACGCCACTTCATATGAGCAAGGTCTTGAGGTATTTAGTAATCACGCATCTAACCCCTACTATCAGATCGCTAAATCGGCTAGCGGTGCCTCGGTTCATCACCAAAGTCAGTCAAATAATCACCGTGAACTTTTACAAACCCTAAACTACTCAGAATGGATGGCTCGTAGCATTAAGAACAGTATTGATTCTGTTGCAGCTAGTCTGCAAAAAGGTCTGACCTTCTTGGGCTCTACTGGTGCAGTTGCGCCATTTATCGGATTATTCGGCACTGTCTGGGGCATCTATCACGCCCTCATCTCTATTAGCAGCTCTGGTAGCGCCCAGATTGACCAAGTGGCTGGCCCCATTGGCGAAGCATTAATCATGACTGCATTAGGTTTAGCTGTTGCGATACCTGCTGTGCTGGGATTTAATGCCATCAATCGTGGCAATAAATTACTGGTAGCCGAACTCAATCGCTTTGGTAACGACCTACTTGCTTACTTTGTGACCGGCGCACGTGTGAAATCTGGAGAATAAGAATGTCCTTTCATATTCAGGACGATCAGAACGAAGACGCCATCATGGCGGAAATCAATATGACGCCAATGGTGGATGTTATGTTGGTGCTCTTGATTATTTTCATTATTACGCTGCCCGTAATTCAACAAGCAGTCAAGGTAGAGCTTCCAAAAGCCAATAGCGTTCGTAATGAAGTAAAGCCGGAATCCGTACAGCTTTCGATTGATGCTAAAGGCCAGATCTTCTGGAACAGTACCCCGATTGATTTAAAAACCTTTGATGGCTATGCTGAGAAAGCCGCACAAAAAGATCCGCAGCCAGAAATCAATTTACGGGCAGATAAGTCAGTGAAGTACGAGTATGTTGCACAAGTACTAGCCGCATCTCGCCGTGCTGGCTTAACCAAATTAGGCTTTGTTACTGAGCCTGATTAAGCTCAGTTAGCACTCTTACTTGGTTCTGTAAGGCATTTTTGAAGGTAGACAGAGCTCTTCGCTCACGTGAGTTCCATTACCCATTGCCTCACCCAAAATCCCGCCTTGGATTTTTTCTACCTTTTTTAGCTTGCCGCTTACTGGATCAAGCGTAATTTGCGTTGAAACTGTACCAGCTGGGTAAGAGACGCCCATGACATTTTCGGGATCAAAACTAGCCTCAACAAGTATCAAGATATTTGGGCGAGCTAGAGTGACACTCTTAACCACTTGCTTGCCATAAGCATCAGACTGATCTAGATCGCGATCATCTAAATACACTTTTGCTTTTTGCGTGCCAGAAGCAAGGGTGATCTTCATCTCGTATTCTTCGGTATACCCTTTTTCTGAACGCTTACAATTAAATTCCATCACATCAACACCCCAGGCAATAGCAGAGGTAGAGAGTAAAAAAGTACAAAGTAATAGCTTGAGTGTATTCATAATTAATACATTAAAGTGGGCTGGAGCCTATCCTAATCGGTGTTACAGGCGCCAATCTGATTTATATCTTTTGCGAACCACGCCATCATCACCCTCTTCACCCTCTTCGTCCTCTTCTGAGTCATCGGGTGATTTAAACCACTTGAAGACCACCAGCGCTACAGACAGCAAAGACATGATGAGACCGAATGCACCCTTGATTTGATCAACCATTTGCGCACTTATTAAGGGCTGCTTACTGGCGAGATACATTTCTGTTCCATCAGAAATGGGGAAACCAGATGGAGTCAAAATTCTATCTTCAGTAATAGGGAAACTAAAACGAGAGGCTACTTGAGGGCTATACAACACTGGCAACAATGCTGAGATGGCTCGAGGATCAACATTCTTGTTTGCTAGCAAATTGAGATTGACACCTACTACCCGAATATCAGTAGCAGGTACTGGTGGAGAAATTTGGTACATATACGCCAGTATCTTGGCATCTGCCACCCAACCCATACGCATCGCTAGTGATGGAGGGAAAGACATTTCTAGTAATTGATATCCGCGTTTCTGCACCAAGAAATCGACCGTAACCGAAGGGGCGTAAGAGACTTGCACAATAACATCCGGAAGCTTTTCAGGCTTCATGCTGAGCAATTGCTCATCGCTGTAGTTCGATTCTACGTAGTCGACTTCAGGAACCAAGCCAGAGAAGTGCAGGATTTGATTGGAAACAATACTAGGGCCACCATTTTTCTCGCCTAGATTTATTACCTTCCCACGAATATCCCGAATGGACTTCACGTCGGGTTTCACTAAAAACTGGATTAATTGGGGTGCGATTGACGCAACCTGTCTGACATCCTCATAGCCAATCGCATCTATCCCGCCCTGAACAAAGGCTAGATCTAATTTGCCATCATTGAGTTCATTAAGCGCTTGAAATGATCCAGCAGTAGGAACAATGCTCAAAGAAACGTTCCGACGAGCAGCTTCTTCTTGCAGCACCTTTGCCAAACGATGACTTTTGGTGAGCATGCCGCCACCACTAATCGTCAGTTCGTAGTGACGGGGAAATAAGTCATAGGCGAATTTTCCTGCCAAACCAAGCAAGAGTGCGATGACCACCAATGCCAAGCCTTTACGAATGTGATGCCTGCTTCTGAGCCAATCTAGGGCTGCATAGAGATATTCTTCTACTTCGTTAGTTGGGTCTGGATTTCTCATAACTTATATTCCTGCTGAGAAACCTGCGTGAGACCATACTTCACAAAAATGTCTTGTGCAGGGCCACTTAGACTGTAATGCACAAAATCTCTGGCTATCTGGCTCGATGTATTTTTGCTAACTAAGAACATATCCCTACAAAGTGGATAGAGCTTGAGCAATATAGTCTTATCGCTAATTTCCACACCATTAATAGCAATCGTTTTAAGCTTATCGCCCAAGTTACGCATGGTTAAATATCCAATACCATGCTGATCTTCTGCGATCGCATTAACAACTTCAACGGCGCTATCGCATAACTTTGCATCGTGACGGAATTTTGAACCCCGCAGAACCAAGTCCTCAACAAATGCCCTAGTGGTTGAGCCTTCATTTCGGTTATACACATTGATTTTTTTATTGGGGCCGCCCAATTGATCCCAATTATTAATGGAGCCTTGAAAAATGCCATCCAATTGCTCAAGCGAGATACTCTTAACGCTGGAGTTGGGGTGAACCACAATGGCAACACCCTCAATACCGATGAGATGGCTGTGTAGATCTAAATTAAATTCTTCGAAATTGAGATCTCGTGACATCATCGCTAGATCTATACCGCCGTTGTCCAAGGCCACTAAACCAGCGAAAGAGCCGCCCCCTTCAATGTCGATCTTGGTATGGGTAAATTTTTCAAGAAACGGGGGGATTAATAAGGCAACAAAACGTGATACGGCAACAGACCCTGAAATCATCAGCTCTTTACGTGCCTTGGCGATTAAAAAGGGATAAGCAACAAAACCTGTTGCTGCTGCGCCAGCAATGCCAGCAGAAATGATTCCTACATTACGGAGTAGTTGTCGGCGGTTCATCATCATTCACCTACCGCAGGGACTAAACCCATTTCTTTAATCATCATTTGACCCATGTTAGGATCTAAACAATAAGCAATGAAGTTATGAACCTCTTTGTGCGCTGAAGATTTAGATAATAGCTGCAGCTGATTGCGAATAGGATAGTGCTGCTGCTTGATATTGGTGTAGGTAGGCAAAAATCCGTCTATCGCCAAAGCCTTTACTTTTCCCTTACCTAGGAAAGTAGTGCCCACATATCCTATAGCCAAAGGATCAGAGCTAACAGCTTGCATCAAACTATCAAGGCCATTAACAACCTTAGCCTTTAAAGTAATGTGATCTTTCCCAGCAACCTGTCTCTTCCAGGGCTCATACGTTCCCAATTGGGGATCGTGACTCACTACATTAATAGCGCCCGAGAATTTACCCAAAGCATTCCAATTAGTAACGCTGCCGGTGAAGATGTCGTGGAGCTGCTCCAAAGATAAGTCATTAATTGGGTTAGCAGGATTGACAATGGCAGCAATACCATCAGTAGCGATACTCACTTCATCTATCGCTAATTTATGCTTGCTTGCCCATAATTGAATATTCTGAGGAATCTGCCCTGATGCCATACCAATATCAGCTGTGCCATCTAGGGCCGACTTATAGCCCATTGCAGTGCCCCCACCTAACAAAGGCAAACGAATATTGGGATGCTCATCCATATATTTCAAGCCAATGCGTTGCATCACCTTCATCACGGTACTGGAGCCACGCAACTGAATGAAATGAACTGCGTTTGCTTCTTGGGAATTACTGGACATCGTCACGCACCCAAGGAAGGCAATATATGAACAATGGCCTCTGGAGTGACTGAGCTCTCACCCAAAAACAAACCCTCTAATGCAATGACTAAGGTGAACAATACAGAGATACCAATTGTCACCCCACCTACATAGGCAACCATCTTTGGCAATGGATTTTGCAGCCATCCAAAGACGATCAACAGTGACACTGAGACAGCTAAAGCTTGCCACAGATATGAGGGTAATTGAAGTCTGGCCGCCGAAAGTCGGGCCTCTCTGACATCAGATAATTGATTCAGGGTTGTAACGATCTCAGCCCTCGCCATTTGTTGAACTGGATTTTTGGGATCTAAAAGTCGAATACCCTGAGTCAAGTCTATCAATAGATTGGAAGCCTCTTCACTTCTTTGATTCTTTGCCATCAGAGGCCACTCATCATCCACTACTGCGGTGGCATAGTTTTTTAAGTCCCCTTGCAGCTCTGCTGCATGAGCACCACCA
Organism: Polynucleobacter sp. TSB-Sco08W16; assembly: GCF_018687455.1. Classification (NCBI taxonomy): domain Bacteria; kingdom Pseudomonadati; phylum Pseudomonadota; class Betaproteobacteria; order Burkholderiales; family Burkholderiaceae; genus Polynucleobacter; species Polynucleobacter sp. TSB-Sco08W16. The sequence goes on along the minus strand of NZ_CP061291.1, from coordinate 727,860 downwards.
AAGGCAGCAAGCGATCTATTGAGCTTCAAAATCAGGGCTGCTTCGCGAGAAACTAAATCCTCGACATTGCGATGATCGCCTTGTACGCGCACCAAAGAAAAAGCAATTAACAGTAAGGTAATTGAGGTAAATAATTTAAAGCCCTCTTCAGCACCTTTTGCAAGGTGTTCGTCTGGATTTAAAGAATACTTCCAACGAATATAAAAAGGAATGCCGGTAGAGAGCAACAAACCGAAACACATGATGCTAAGCCCAATCACCATATTGGGCAGAGTATGCAAGAAGTGAATCATGTATGACAAATCCTTAGATCAATTAAGGGACAATAAATAAATTCAGAGTAGACATGAGATTAACGGACTCAAGACTTTCATGATAATTTTCGGTATTCCGTGAGCGCCCTACATTTGCAACGCCCGAATTACGTATCGATGGTACATCATCATAGGACTGTGCCAAGCTATCCCCACCCCTGAGAGCGATGGGTGCAACCACTACATTAGCTGGACCTGGGGGAAAAGCAGAAATGTTTCCAGCAAATGGATTTTGCGCCATAGACGCAAGCATCGCTGGATTATTGTTCATCGCGTTAATCCGACTACTGTACTTGCCTTCCCTTGGGGGATTGGATTTGTTATCAGCCGTTTTGGTAGGGGCATCTCTGGGTGCCGGTTTATCACCATCACGGAACCCATTGGCGTATTTGCTGACATATTTTGATGGGCCTTCAACTGGTTTGGCTGGTCGATCGTTGGAATCAGCCTTCACCACTCCGTCTCTAGGAGCATCGCCTCTTCTCGCCTCTGAATTATTAGTGCCGTCTTTACTCGACCTCATAGATTCAGGCTTTCCGTTTGCATCCCTTGGGGAATCACCCCTTCTTGCCTCTGAATTATTGGCATTCTCCCTCGTTGCTGATGGGCGATCGCTTGGTGGAGGATTAACTCCTGATGGTGGAGGTTGATTTGATGAGGAGTTAACGCTTCCGGGCGGTGGAGGTGGAGGCGTAAATTGAATACTGCCGTCAGCCATAGCCATTAAAGGCGGGGTTCTAGCTGATGTTGATGTGGGTAGGTCTCCACCCATACTCGGAGGCGGCGGAGGCAATCCAACTGGTGGAGGCAATCCAACCGAAGACGTCATACCCATTCCAATTTCAGATTTTGCTGGGGGAGGCAACATCAGTGGCGAGCTAAATACCGAGGGTGGAGGTGGTGGCGGAGGTGGCGGCGTGGGCATGGTGGCGGTTGACGTGCCTGCAACTACAGTTCCAGATTGTGCAGCATCCACCATAAGGGCTGCGGGTACTGAGACGAGCATAAAACGGCCAGCATCTGCGCCACCCAATACTAAGCCGGTAACAAGTAAGTTTGAATAGCTACCAACACCCGTTGAATTCGTAATGGCACTGGCATTGCTACTATAACTAGGAGAGCCACTAATCGAAATATTTTTATAGTTTCCAACCCCAAGAGTAACCGGTGTACCTGAGATGTCCACTATTTCATAAGCTAAATTAAGAGATCCTGCGGTAGCAGATCTGACCGACTCTCTTATAAAAAGAATATTGCTGGCATCAATACCGCTGCTACTGATTCCACTTGTCAAAGCAGTGTTAGCTATCAACGATGACATTCCGGGCACTTGTGCACTTAAAGTGCCGCCTGAGCCAGTCCCTCCATTAACTGAAATAAGTCGACTCTCTAAACTCAAAAGAGTAGAGTTTGTAATCAATGAAATAGAACCGCCATCCGTAGCTCCATCTGCCGATACTTGGCCACCTATTGAGATGCCATTTGCCATCATCGCAATTGAGCCACCGACCCCAACCGTTCCATTAGCCTCCAGCAGACTTCCAGAAACAGTGTAAATACGTTGGGCAGTGAGATAAACGGAGCCACCTACAGTCCCATTAGCCAAGACCTGGGCAGTGCTCTCTAATCCTATAACCGCAGGACTTGTTAGATCAGTTTGTGTGGACGTTAAATAGATGACATTACTTGCCGCTTGTGTTGCAGGAGTATCGACCAGCGCGCTTGCATCATTAGCAGCGAAACTAGAATAAATTTTGTTGAGGTTCGTATCTACGACTGAATTCAGATTGGGCCCAACAAATCGGATCAAGGGATCGGAGGGTCGGCTTGAATACAAGCCCAAGGTTCCTGATATGTAAATTGCTTGGGCCAATAGTTCGATTGCGTTGCCAAGTGATCCTGCGGGCGCGCCCAAAAGATAGTTTGAGGCAAAAATTGAGCCATCACTATAAATTGCTGTTTGAGCTTGAATGGTCACCTTACTTGCGTTAATGGAAGTTCCCACGTCCAAATAGGCAATTGATGAGCGAATAATCACATCTAAATTTTGGCCGGTAATATTGGCTTTTAAATAAAAGTCACCCGATGCAGATAGGGTTAAAGTGGTGTATGTCAGGCTCGATTTTGCTATGTCAGCAGCGATGATTAACTTACCGTTACCACCAAGACTAGGACTTGAGCATATTCCCACTCCAGGGCAAGCAGTCGTGGAGTTAGTGACAGCAATCGTGACATTGCTGCTAGATAAAGCATTAGAAATAATGCCTGCAGCCGCACCATCGATTGTCAGATCAATTGGATCAAGCAACCATGTACCCGCCTGCCCATGAGACGCACTCGTATTGATGCTAACTGTGGAGGCGAGTGCAACCAACCCTTTAGAGCTTGTCTCAATGAAGCCGCCATTACCAGATAGCAGACCTCCCATCGACTTCAGAATGCCTGCGACCGTAGTTTTTACTTGTGACCAGATTGCAATTGAGCCCCCGTTACCATTTTGGGTAGCAGAAGTATCAATAGCGGCATTCTCTTGGATTGCCACAACCGTTGCTAACTTGTTATTTTGTGCGGCAGTGTTGGCGTTTGCTTTAATGGTGGCCTGATTTTCTGCATTAGTTAGGTTGCTGTTTTGGCTGTTAACCTGGGCCCCACCTGTCACTTGGGAATTTGCAAGGCCAACATTAACCTGGCCGCCACCTATAGCACCCATGGCAGTAGTTTTAGAATTTGTTGCCAACGTAATCTCTTGGCCGACTAGATTAACCTGCCCTCCTTGCGCTGTTTGACTATTGGCAGTGAGCTTGCCTGCCTGAGTAATAGTGCCAGCAACCAATTCAATAGTGCCGCCATTATTCACCACGCTGTTGGCTGAAATTCTGCCGGTATTCTTGATAACCCCTGCCATCAGTTCATTAACTGCACTAGTAGCTAATACCACCAGTCCACCAGGAGCTTCTATGATGTGCTTATTCGAAATCAGGCCGTTATAAACACCCTCTTCCACCCTAATTGCTACCAAGGATTGACCCTGGATGTTTAAAGTAATTTGTGAACCCGAGCCAATGGCAACTGAGCCGCCCTTTTGCGCCAAGAGATAACCTTGATTGCGCACCTCGGGGGCCAACAGGGCAATAAATCCACCCTCACTGCTTGTGTTATTGGTTTGGATCCTACCCTTATTGATGATCTTGCCTGCTTTTGACCCTTGTCCCGTGCCATCATCCCTAAAGTTAGCCTTACCATCCATAAATTCTTGATCGGCAGTATTTAAGGTTGAGGCCACCACCGCGGCAGCATTCACTTCGGCACCCTTGCCAAAGGTAACGCCATTGCTGTTAACTAAAATTATTTGGCCATTAGCGTTGATCGCACCATTAACTATCGAGGCTGACCCACTAGTGACACGATTGAGAGTGATTGCATTGCTATTGGGCTGATTGAAATTAAGAGTAGCATTTCTACCAACATTAAAACTATCCCAATTAATAATCGCACGTTGCGATGTTTGATTCACATTCATTACTGCAGAATTAGCATTGGAAGATGAACTAATCGATGCATTACCTGCGACAACCTGACCATTAGAGGGTAAGGCATTAAGAGCTGGTGGTGGCGATGCCGCATGAGCGCACTCAAACTGAATAAACAAAGAAAAAGAGAGTGTTAGTACAGCCCCAATTCTTGAAGAAAAGGCAGTGAAATGCTCGGCAGATTGGCGTGAGGTGGAAATCCCTCGTGTATTAATCAAAAGCATCCATTTAGTACGTTAGTACCTTGATTTTACGAGGATTTATCACCAAAAAGAGGTGACAGTTGTCAAAAACACTAATTCAAGAGTGATTTAGAGATGATGGAGGGGGTTTTGCATGGTTTTGAGGTGGTGCCCGAGGCCGGAATCGAACCGGCACGACTTTTTTGAGTCGGCAGATTTTAAATCTGCTGTGTCTACCGATTTCACCACTCGGGCTCGCATAAGCAATAAAGCCGTGCTAAATAAACCAAGACAAGCGAAATTTTAGCATGTAAGCATAAATGGTCATCAAGAAGAGCCAACACCAAAGACCTAGGGTATTCGCAGGGCAAAAATACTAAAATAAGTCCATGAAACCCATGACTCAATCAGCAGGACTTCGCAAATTTTTGCGCCCTCTTACCTGGGTCATTACAGGTGCACTGCTCCTGATTATCGTGCTCACCCTTATTTACCTCTATGCAGCACAATCAACCCCTTCTGGAAAATATCGCATTAAGACTCTCGGTGATCCTGTAGTCATCACCTTTGATGAAGCAGACATTCCTCATATCAAAGCGAATAACCAATCTGATGCTTTGTTTGCCTTGGGCTACCTTCATGCAACAGAGCGTTCTTGGCAAATGGAGATTAATCGTCGCCTTGCTAGCGGCCGCCTCTCCGAAATTTTGGGTCCCGAGACAGTCAGCATTGATCGCTTTATACGAACGTTAGGAGTAAAACGTGCTGCTGAACGTCAGTTTGATAAATACCCTGTTTCAGCAAAACGATTGTTACAAGCTTATGCAGATGGCGTGAATGCTGGTAACACCAACTTGGGTTGGGCGCTGCCTGTTGAATATTTTTTAACTGGATCTAAACCGGGTCATTGGTCGCCAACGGATAGTGTTGCATGGATGCTGATGATGGCCTATGACTTGGGTGGTAACTGGCAAAAAGAATTACAAAGGCTAGAGCTTTCTCAATACCTCAGTACCAAACAAATCTGGGAGGTACTCCCCCCTTATGAAATTGGTGAGCCACCGACGAATACAGATTTTGCGAAAATCTACCGCGATCTCAATGTATTCAACCCACAAGCTGGGCCTGCTAACAGTAAATCCAAAAATCTTCCAATAACAGAGTTGACTCAAATTGAGCTGCCCGGCGGAAAGGAAGGGATTGGCTCCAATAACTGGGCTTTAAGCGGCAAACTGACTGCTACTGGCAAGCCTTTACTGGCCAATGATCCCCACTTGGGTTTATCTGCACCCGCAGTTTGGTATTTTGCCCATCTGGATGCACCAGGCCTTAATGTGATTGGCGCAACTCTCCCAGGTATTCCGGCGGTGATTTTAGGCAGAACCGAGAAGTTCGCCTGGAGCTTTACGAATACCAATCCTGATGTCCAAGATAGCTATATAGAACAGATTGATCCAAAAAATCCTGGCATGTATCGGGGTCCAGATGGCATGTTACCTTTTAAAGTGCGCCAGGAGATCATCGATATCAAAGGTGCTTCACCGCTTAACTTTATTGTGAAAGAAACCAGGCATGGTCCAGTAGTATCCGATTCTTATGCACGTGCTCAGCGAGCAATTGATACCAGTCGTTTTGCATTAGCACTGCGCTGGACCGCTTTAGATTCTGAAAATCAATCTGTAGTCGGTCTCTTAGAAATGAATCGCGCCAAAGATCTAGATACCTTTAAAGATGCTCTGCGCAAAAATTACGCGCCGATGCAAAACGTTGTTATGGCAGATAGCGATGGCAATATTGCCTATCAAGCCGCTGGAGTTGCCCCTAAGCGATTGCTGCATCAAGGCCTTTATGGTGTCGCCCCTGCTCTAGGCTGGGAAAAGCAATATGACTGGGGTAGTTATGTACCTTTTGATCAGCTACCAGCAAGTAATAATCCTGAGCAAGGTTGGCTTGCCACAGCCAACCAACGCATTATTGCCAGCAATGATCCCAACCCACTTACCGCTGATTGGGATTTGTCTGCTCGTTACGATCGAATTGTTGAGCTCAGCAAATCTAGGGGTAGTCATGATCTCGACTCCATGAAATCGATGCAGGCGGATACACTTTCTTTGAGCTCAGTTCCTCTATTGGATCTTTTTAAATCCAGTAAGCCCACCCATCCTTTGGGGGCTCAAGCATTAGAAATGAGCAAGAACTTTGATGCGGATATGTCAATCAATAGTCCAGCTGCTCTATTGTTTAATGCTTGGGCTGATCAACTCACGCGTAATCTATTCTCTAGGTTAGGCTATGTCTTTACGCAAACCTACGGCGATCGCAACTATCGCGGGGCCCTACTCGCACAAATTAAAAATCCCAATAGTCCTTGGTGCGATGATCCCAAAACACAGCTAATCGAAACCTGTATTGATGCATCCAATAATGCATTTGATAAAGCACTTGATTATTTGAGTAAAGAATATGGAGATGATCCTAATAAGTGGTCATGGGGTAAAGCGCATATCGCCATCTCTGAGCATCGCCCATTAAGTAAGGTCCCTCTACTGGGTATGGCTTTCAATATAGAGACGCCGTTCCCAGGTGACAGCAACACGATTAATGTCGGTAGGCTGGAATTATTACGGTCCAAAAACCCCTACGAAACTCTACAAGCGCCCAGCTTAAGAACAATTTATGACTTCTCTGACCTTGAAAAATCCGTGTTCATTTACCAAACGGGTCAATCGGGTTGGGTGCAAAGCAAGCTTTATCGCAATATGAATCCCCTCTGGGCTAAGAATGACTACCTCCCGCTCCAAATGAAGCCAGAAAAGAGTAAGCACACTCTAGAGCTGATAAATAAGTAATTTCTCACATCTGGGGCGTATAAAATATTGCAAAAGCATTCGTATGCAACCTTTTTGAAAGTCTTTAAATGAAAAAAATTCTTCTTGCTAGCTTAACCTCCTCAGCTCTGCTCCTTTTTTATAGCAACGCTAATGCGGCCTGGAAAGAGTTGGGATCAAATGAATTGATGGTTGTATATGTGGATATTGATACCATTCAAGTGCAGGGCGAAAAAACCCAAATCGTTTCAATGCTTGATCTTAAAAAGCCTGGTCTTAATCCAACCAATAAAGAAGCTGTCAGCTCAATTGTTGGTCTCAATGAATTTAACTGCCCTACTATGAGTTATCGTCCGATTGCATACAAAGAGTTTGCTGGGAACAAAGCATCTGGCAAAGTGGTATCAGATAACAACACCCCCGACAGTAAATTTGAGCCCGTAGTGAGCGATACTTGGGCCGCTGGTGTGTTTAATTCTGTCTGCAAACTAAATAAGTAAACAGCACTCTGTCCATGCGGACAACTTGGTTTTGTATATTCTTGATTTCAAATGCGGCGCTGCAAGGGTGCATGGCGCCTTTGGCAGCCATCGGCACTACTGGCACTGCTGCAGCTAGCTCAGCTGGCACTACAGTAGCTGGCGCCGCAGTAGCAAATCCCATGACGGCTACCAGCATCGCCTCCTCTGTAACCACTGGGAAATCGCCCTTAGAGCACGCAGCTTCTGCGGCCACTAAAAAGGAATGCAGCTTTACCAATGTCCTAGGCTCTAAGCCTATTTGCGAAGAGGTAGTTCTACCTAAAATTACTGACAATAGCACCCCGCTGACTGGGCCTGCAGACCAAATAAAAGAAGCCTCTAAGCAATAGCTCCTCACAAACCCTGGAACACCAGCTTTCAGGGACTAAAATCATTGTTTACCAGCAATAAATCACTTTTGAATCGATCAATCTAGCAATGACTACTGAAAACTATTACCTGACCCTTACCTGCCCCAATAAACCTGGCATCGTAGCTGCTGTATCCACCTATATCTTTCAGGCGGGCGGTGACATTGAAGAAGCTCAACAGTTTGATGACAAAGCATCCAAGCGATTCTTTATGCGAGTGAGCTTTAGCTGCCCGACAGATGGCAACACATTACGCTCCGGATTTACGGAAATTGCGAAGCGATTTGAACTCACCTGGAATCTGCGTGCAGTCAAGGATTTAAAACGCGTACTCATCATGGCATCCAAGTTAGATCATTGCCTAGTGGATCTTTTGTACCGCTGGCGCATTGGTGAATTACCAATGATCATCTGCGGTATCGTCTCCAATCATCCGCGAGATGTCTATGCCAGTATTGATTTTGCTGACATTCCTTTTTATCACCTACCAGTTACACCCGAGACTAAGCCTGCTCAAGAAGCCAAGTTATTGGAAATCGTTGAGAAATCTAAAGTAGATATGGTGATTCTGGCTCGCTATATGCAAATCTTATCTGATGATTTATCCACCAAATTATCTGGCCGTTGCATTAACGTACACCACTCCTTTCTGCCAAGCTTCAAAGGCGCAAAACCCTATCACCAGGCCCATGCGCGCGGCATTAAGCTGATTGGAGCTACCTCTCACTTTGTTACTAGCGACTTAGATGAGGGTCCGATTATTGAACAGGACGTTACTCGCGTTACTCATGGCGACACACCAGAAGACTTGGTCCGCAAAGGTCGAGATTTAGAGCGCACCGTTTTATCTCGTGCATTGCGCTATTACTTGCATGACCGTGTATTGATTAATGGCACAACTTCAGTCGTCTTCTCCGACTAAGAAATAGTTGTTTTGATATCCGTTTTAGTTAAGGCCTAACCCCTGGAGATTCTAGGGGAAGCCCTCTTGCACGCCACGCTAAGAATAATTCTAGTTGTGCCATTTCTGGCGAACCATACTCATACTGCTGCGCTCTGACACCACTCATGCAGTTACGTAGTCGACGCTGTAATGATCCCAGGGTTTGCCATTCCAGGCGATAAATAGGATAAGCATTAGGATGGCCCTGCGGTATTGGGGCGCCACCCAACTTCAAGCCCGCCCTATCTTCATGGCATTGGGCACACGATAAGTTCAACTGACCCATTCGCTCATAAAAAGATTGACGCCCTTTTTGTAGTTCAGCTTTATTTTGAGGCGTTTCTTTAACGGAAATTGGCATTCCTTTGGATTGGTATGCGACCAATGCTGTGAGCGATAAAAGATCCTTGCTTTCGTAAGCAAGTGATGAAGTTCCTTGCGCACCGACGCGGCATTGATTGATTTGACCCTCGAGAGTTTGCAACTTCCCGTTCATGATTTTTGGAAATTGAGTGGCAACTCCCCGCATGGATTTTTTAGGATCACCATGGCAACTGGCACAGGACTTATTGCTCTTGCCTACCTGCGTATCCCAAAGCGCTTGGCCATCACCCACCCAAAACATGGCTGGATTAAGACTGGGATCATCTTGCATTGCTTTATTTTCTGCAGACATCAATTGATAGCTCGATTGAAGCGCTTGCTTACCATTATCAGAGGCAGCTTTTACCTGGGGGGCGAAAAATAAGATGCTATAGCTGCAAACCAGGGTGAGCAGTAGATTTCTCATGAAACTGTAATGTGCGCTTGATTGATGGCCTCATAGCCATCATCGCCAGACCACTTAAATTCTAATGTTCCAGTCTCGCCAGCAATCGTTGTAAAAATAATAAGGGGGTTAGCGCCAATACCGGGGTAAAAATCTGCCTTGAATACTTCGACATCGTTATAGGTGCAAGTAAAGACACGAATAATATCGCGTGGAATTAATTTGCCGCCCTCACTATATCGAAAGCCAGACTCCATATCGTGCTGTGCAATCGCTCGAATCTCAATAATGGCACCTTTCTTGGCGCTCGATGGCATGGTGATAGAGGTGCGTGATGTTTTACTCATACCAACTCCGTGCAAGCAGACAGCGTGACCAAGGTCTCTGCACTGCCTCTATAAAAACTACCATTATTCATTTGCGCAATCGCCCACACGGTTTGACTATCAGCCAAGCGAACACGCGTGGTAATGGTTGCCGAACCCGAACGCGGGCTCAAGTAGGCGGTGAAGATATTGGGTAGTGGGTTACCTTCTGCAATCACATGAATCACTTTAACGTAATCATTGGCAGTCATAGGGCTATCTACACTGACCTTCAGCACCACCAGATTACCGTTCTCCACCAAAGGAGGAATGACTAGATTCACCTTGCCGTCTTGCACTAACTTGCCACCGGTAATCTCTTGAATGGCTTTTGCTGCATCTTCCTTTTTAGCGAATACAGTTAAAGGGCTAAACCAAACACCTAAAGCAAGAACGCCAAGGTTCTGTAATTGCTTAAACCAATTACGGCGACTAGTTTGATGGGCTAATGTTGGTTCAATCATGGCTTACTAGAATTTAATGTTAATAAAAAGGCGACAACGTCTTCAATCTCCTGCTCATTCAAAATGGTTTGACCCATGAACTTAGGGGCAACGCGATTGAGATGGTCAACGCTGAAGTACGCCGGCATGATGGTATTGGGATGAAAGTAACTAGAATTCACAATTCGCGCCCTGAGTTGAGGCGCCGTATAGCGTGCAACACTGGCACTTAATTCAGGAGCTAGATTTCCCTGAAAACGCTCCTCCGGAAATGGTCCGTTATGACACAGTAAACATAAACCAGTTTGACGACTGGTAACAATAGCGCGCCCGCGCAGCGGATCACCTGGCATTGCTGTTAAGGGTTGCGCAATTTCTCCTGCAAAAATGCTCACATTACTTTGTGCACTGGCCTGACTGAGATTGAGGGCGACTAGCAAGAAAACTGCCAGTGCGCACCCCTTTCTCATAAATACTTCACAGTGCTTTGATGATTAAACGAGCTTAATGCCGCTATTTTTCAAAGGAACTGTGCGATAGCGTTGGCCAGTAGCACGATAGATCGCATTCAGTACCGCTGGAGCAGCTACTGCAATCGTAGGCTCACCCACACCGCCCCACTCCTTACCGCCACCTTGAATAATGATGGTTTCAACTTTTGGCATCTGCGACAAGCGAATGGAGTTGAAGGTATCAAAGTTCTTTTGTACTACAGCGCCTTTTTCAATAGTGATTTCTTCTTCAAAGAGCGCCGATAAACCATACACAAATGAACCTGCAACCTGGCGTTCAATTTGCGCAGGATTCACTGCATAACCCGGATCAGTAGCGGCAACGATACGATGAATTTTGACCTCATTACCATTCATAACTGATAACTCGCATGCTGCTGCCACATAACTTCCATACGAATGCATCTGTGCAACACCTCGGAAGACGCCAGGTGCTGCAGGTTTAGTCCAGCCAATGCCGTCAGCTACCGCATTGAGCACCGCTATTGCACGTGGGGAATCCTGCATATGCTGCCTACGGAACTCTACCGCATCCTTACCGGTTGCCTCTGCTAACTCATCCATAAATGTCTCTAAGAAAATAGCATTTTGATTGACGTTAACGCCGCGCCAGAAACCTGGAGGAACATGCGTGTTACGCATCGCATGGTCAATATTTAAATTCGGGAATTTGTAGGTTATGCCATGCTCACCATTCTCATCAACACCCTGAAAGGCTGCAGGATCTTTTCCCTTATTGGAAGCTACCACTGCTGGACGTACTGCGGCCAGAATAGATTGCCCAGATAAACGCATATTTAAACCAGTAACGTTTTTCTTATCATCAATAGATGCGGACATTTTGCACATCATCACTGGGTGATAATGATCATGCGTCATATCCTCTTCACGAGTCCAAATCAACTTGATAGGAGTGCCTGGCATTTGCTTGGCAATATTGACAGCCTGGGTAGTAAAGTCCTGAAAAGCACCGCGACGACCAAAGCCGCCTCCAAGGTTTACTTTATAGACATTACATTTTTCAGCCGGCAATCCGGATGCCGCTATGAGTGCAGCTAAAGATGCTTCACCATCTTGGGTTGGAACCCAGGCTTCGCACATCTCAGTAGTCCATTTCGCAGTAGCAGTTTGTGGCTCTAATGTTGCATGACTTAAAAATGGATAGAAATAGGTAGCCTCCATTGTTTTAGTTGCACTTGCAAAAGCGGCCTTTACATCGCCGTTGCCACTACCTACAAAAGCGTCATCGGCAGACAAGCCCTCAACTAAATTTTTCTTGATTGAGGCACTAGAAACAGAAGCATTTGCACCCTCATCCCAAGTGATATCAACCTGCTCAAGACCAGTTTTCGCGTGCCAAAAAGTATCAGCAATAACGGCGACCGCGTTATCACCAACTTGCACCACCTTCTTAACACCCTTTACATTCATTGCCTTAGCAGAGTCGTAGGACTTGACCTTGCCACCAAATACAGGGCACTGCTTAATAGTTGCGACCATCATGCCTGGCATCTTCAAGTCAATTGCATAGACTTGTTTACCAGTTACCTTATCAGACACCCCATCGATGCGATCCACTGATTTGCCAATAAGCTTCCAATCCTTAGGATCCTTAAGCGGTACCTCTTTTGGAACCTCCAACTGTGATGCCGCTACAGATACTTTGCCAAACGTGGTTTTCTTACCAGTTGGTGTATGAGTAATTACGCTATTTTGAGCAACGCATTCTGAAGCGGGAACATTCCATTGATTAGCAGCGGCCTGTATGAGCATCATGCGGGCAGCAGCGCCGCCTTTACGCACATATTGCTCAGAGGTACGAATACCACGACTTCCGCCCGTAGAAAAACTACCCCAAGCTGCTTTACGCGTCAAACTCTCAGCAGGGGATGGATATTCATAGGTGACTTTTTTCCAATCACATTGGAGTTCTTCAGCAACCATTTGCGCCAAACCAGTAATCGTGCCTTGACCCATTTCTGAACGAACAATACGCACAACCACATCATCATTTGGCTTAACCACTACCCACACACCAATTTCGGGAGTTGCTAATGGAGTCATGGCTGTAGTACCAGTACCCATGGCTGCATTGGCTGCAGACATAAAAGAAAGATCGAAGCCAATTGCTAAGCCGGCTGCAATTGCGCTTGAGCCAATAACGAAATGACGGCGGGAGGTATTAATAGTAGTAGTCATGTTTCCTCCTTAGGCTTTGCTAGCAGCATGAATAGCTGCACGCACTTGTTGGAATGTGCCGCAACGGCAGATATTGGTGATCGACTCATCGATTTGAGCATCTGTTGGCTTTGGGTTATTACGCAACAAAGCAGTTGTTGCCATCACCATGCCAGATTGACAATAGCCACACTGTGGCACCTGATTGTCTACCCACGCTTTTTGAACTTTAGAAAGCTGTCCGCTCTTCTCTAAGCTTTCAATAGTTTCAATTTTTTTACCTTCCGCAGCCGCAACCGGCAATGAGCAGCTGCGCATGGCTTGACCTTCGAACAGAACTGTACAAGCGCCACATTGACCAACACCACAACCGTATTTCGTTCCGGTTAAGCCAATTTGCTCGCGGATCACCCACAACAATGGGGTATCGGGATCAACATCTACTTTGTACTTCTTACCATTGACGTTTAACTCAGCCATGAGTGGTCTCCTATTAGTCTCTGTTCTTGTTACTTGTTCTTATAAGCTAGGCGGTATTACAAAAACCCTAGTTTTTTCGTGTCTTTATCTTACTGAAGAAATAAGTTATTGCGATGCAACATAAATGAGTGCCTGTAAGATCGGGGCATGATTTCAGGGCTCGTACAAATCCTTCTATTTCAAAGCATTGGTGAACTCGTTTCCAAGCTTTTACTGCCCACCCTTCCTGGACCCGTGATTGGTTTGGTGCTGCTAGTTGGATGGCTGGTTTTGCGCAAAGGAATTAACCCAGAATTAGCGGCTGTTGCAGACGGCTTTAGTCAATATCTTGGATTACTCTTCGTGCCTGCTGCAGTAGGGGTAGTTTTATTTCTACCGCAGTTAAAGGCAAATGCCTTTGCCATCATTACCGCCTTAGTGGCCAGTGTCATTTTGACTATTGGTTCGAGCGCTGTTGTTGTGCGCTTCTTAAGCAAGAGAGCTAGCGATGAATGAGAAACATTCCATCGTAGAAATTTGGGTATACCTCTCGGGTAGCCCGCTCTTCGCACTCTTTATTACCTTGGCCGCTTATCAAATCGGCTTGACGATTTATCGTCACGCAAAACAAAATCCTTTGGCTAACCCAGTAGCCATTGCCATCCTCATCGTGGCAACATCGATTCAACTTATTGAGATGCCTTACTCAACCTACTTTGAAGGCGCCCAATTCATTCACTTCTTGCTGGGCTCTGCGACTGTTTCCCTGGCAATCCCGATTTATCGCGGGCTTGATAGTCTCAAAGGTAGATCCCTTCCCTTGATTGCAGCCCTTTGTACCGGGGGTTTGGTGTCGATTGTGAGCGCAGTAGAGATAGCCACTCTCTTGGGTGCTGATAGCAGCATTACTGGTGCGATGTATCCAAAGTCTGTCACCGCACCTATTGCCATGGGTATTGCTGAGCGTATCGGAGTCTCACCAACTTTGACTGCGATCTTTGCTGTAAGTACAGGCATTCTTGGGGCAATTCTGGCGCCCTTTGTTTTGAATGCGCTCGGTATGAAAGCTTGGTGGCAAAGAGGCTTTGCCATTGGTATTGGTGCCCATGGTATCGGCACATCACGTGCCTTTAGCATCCATCCAGAAGCAGGAACTTATGCCAGCCTTGCAATGGGAATGAATGGTGTGATCAGCGCCATTGCTATTCCCATCATCTATCACTTATTTAATAAGTAATTCTCTTTAAAGAGAATTACTTTATTTTCATTGCAGCATCTACTGCGTCACCTAAGACACTGCATAAGAATTCAACTTCTTTTGGTTCTGAAATGAACGGTGGGCCTACAGCAATCACATCTCCAGCAACACGCACTAGTGCACCTCTTTCAATGCAGGCCTCCAGTACCTTGAGCGCTCTTAGGCCTGGCTTACCGGGCACGGGCTCAAGCTCTACCGCACCAGATAAACCAAAGTTACGAATATCTAAGATTCCTGGCTTGCCTTTCATAGCATGGAGGCTATTTTCGAGAACGGGCTCTAATGCTTTGGCACGATTAATGAGGTCATCAGACTCAAAAATATCCAGGACCGCATGCCCTGCGGCTGTTGGTATTGGGTGGCCAGAATAGGTATAGCCATGAAAGAACTCAATCGCTTGCTCTTGCCCGCCATGCGAGATGATGCTGTCATAAATATCATCACGCACAATCACGCCCCCTAATGGAATGACGCCATTCGTAATTGCCTTAGCAAATGTAATCATGTCAGGCACTACGCCAAATCGGTCAGCACCAAAGTTAGCACCCAATCGACCAAAGCCAGTAATAACTTCGTCAAATATCAACAAGATACCGTGCTTAGTACAGATCTCACGAATCTTTTGTAAGTAACCTTGTGGCGGAACAATCACACCCGTTGAACCCTGTACTGGTTCCAGAATCACTGCTGCAATCGTATTGGCATCATGAAGCGCAACAATCTTTTCCAACTCATCTGCTAGATGTGCACCCCAAGTAGGCTGCCCTTTTGAATAAGCCATTTGTGAGAGATTAAGCGTGTGCGGTAAATGATCTACCCCGGGCATCATCATACTGGCAAACATTTTTCGGTTCGCCACCATTCCGCCAACAGAGATACCACCGATACCAACACCGTGATAAGCACGGTCACGACCGATCATCCGAATGCGCGAGGCATTACCCATCACGCGGTGATAGCCAATCGCAATCTTCAATGCAGTATCGACCGCTTCTGAGCCGGAGTTCGTAAAAAATACTTTATTAAGACCTTCTGGGGCCATCTTTGCAATGCGGCTTGCCAAGCTAAAAGTAGCCTCACTTGCCATCTGAAATGCCGGGCAATAGTCCATGGTTTCATATTGTTTGGTGATGGCTGCACCAATACGTGGATCAGCATGCCCCAAGGGAGAGCACCACAGCCCCGAAAGGCCATCAAATAACTTACGACCATGGTCATCGTAGTAGTAAGCTCCCTTGGCAGACTGCATGATCTTAGGATGCTGATGAAAGTAGCGATTGGGAGTAAATGGCAGCCAGTAGGCCGACATATCAATCCCATTGGAAGTTTTATTTGATTCGCTCATCGATTTCTCTTGTAGTCTTAATGCAGTGATTTGCTTTTGAATATCCAATACTATATTAACCACTGAACGAATGAACCTTGAAATGACTATTACCAAATCCCTATTTCTGAGCATCTGCACTCTTTTTGGTTTATTGAGCACTGCTTTTGCTGCTAATGAAGCCGATTGGCCCAAAAAACCAATCGTGGCTATTCTTTCTTTTCCGGCCGGCGGATCTACCGATACATTCGCACGCGCAGTTGCAGCACCTCTTGGCGAAGCTTTAGGTCAGTCAGTGATTGTTGAGAACAAGCCTGGTGCTGGCGGGATGATTGGACTGCAAGCAGCTGCCAAGGCAGCGCCTGATGGTTACACCATTCACATTAGTGCCCTCACCAATCAGTCTATAGCCTTAGCTTTATTTAAAAATCCGCCAGCAGATTTGCAAAAGGATTTTGTACCAGTTGCTCTCATTGGCACCATTCCCCACCTCATTGTGGTTAATCCCAGTGTTCCCGCAAAAAATCTTCCCGAACTGATTGCTTTTATTAAATCAAAAAAGGGTGATTTCAATTACGCATCTCAAGGCAATGGCAGCCTGTCTCATCTTGAGGCCACTTTATTTATGCAGCGTATTGGGGCAACGGGTACTCACATTCCTTACAAAGGCAGCAGCTTTGCCCTTCCCGACTTAATCGCGGGCAATACCTTAATGATGTTTGATAGTGTGACTGCCTCACTACCTCATATTCAAAGCGGCAAATTGCGCCCGATTGCGATTGCTGCAGCCGAGCGCTCACCACTGATGCCTAATGTTCCAACACTCGGACAAGATGGCATGAAGCAGTTTGATGTAGAGAACTTTTATGCGATTTATGTTCCCAAAGGGACGTCGCCAGCAATTGTTAGCAAACTGGAGCATGAGATTCGGAAAATTCTGACGAATCCAGACTTTAAGGCTCGCATGGCAAACCAAGGCATCCATCCTCAGTTTGCTAATTCAGAGAAGCTTTCTGAGATTACTGCTAGCGAGGCAAGCAAGTGGGAGAAAATAGTGAAGTCCGCGAATGTTAAAGTGGACTAATCAATCTCCAATCTTTGAATAAGTAAACCCATGATTATTTCTCCTCCATTTGGTGGTGGTCGCGCCCCAGTACTCGCCAGAAATACCGTTGCGAGCTCGCAGCCCTTAGCTACCCAAGCGGGTATTGAAGCGCTTCAAAGTGGTGGCAATGCAGTTGATGCCGCACTAGCTACGGCGATTACGCTCACTGTGGTTGAGCCTACGATGAATGGGCTTGGGGGTGATGGGTTTGCGATTTTGTGGGATGGCAAGCAAATCCATGGACTCAATGCCTCTGGTCGTGCGCCTGCGGCTTGGACGCCCGAGTATTTTGCTGGCAAATCTGCCATGGACCTCATTGGTTGGAATACTGTCACTGTTCCAGGCATGGTGGCAGGTTGGATTGCCCTGTCAAGAAAATTTGGGAAGTTACCTTTTGCGCATTTATTCAAGCGAGCGATCGCTTATGCAGAGAACGGCTTTCCTGTTTCTCCAGTCATTGCACGTCAATGGCGTGAAGCCATTCCGATTCTCAAAAATCAACCAGGCTTTAGTGAATCCTTTTTAATTGAGGGCAAAGCACCTCAAGCTGGACAAATCTGGAAATATCCCGCGCAAGCTAAAACCCTCAAAGAAATTGCCGCTACTGAAGGCGAGTCTTTTTACAAAGGCCCCTTGGCCCAAAGCATGGTGGACTTTGCACAAGCATCAGGCGGCTGCTTCACAATGCAAGACTTTGCTGACAACCAACCCGAGTGGGTTGAACCCCTCGCCTTTGATTATGGTGATTACACTCTTCTCGAGATTCCACCCAATGGCTCAGGCATTGCAGCGCAGATGGCCCTCGGCATCTTGCAAGCAGCCAATGTCAAACAATATCCTGCTAATTCAGCACAACGCATCCATTTACAAATTGAGGCTATGCGTCTGGCGTTTGCTGATGCCTATGCTCATGTATCTGATGCAAACTCGATGACGACTCCAGCATCTAGCTTGCTAGATCGTGGTTACTTAGCAAGTCGGGCTGCATTGATTGATCACAACAAAGCTGGTAGTTATGGTCCTGGGGACCCCCACTCTGGCGGCACTGTCTATCTTTGCGCCGCTGATGAGTCGGGCATGATGATTTCGTATATTCAGTCAAACTTCAAGGGCTTTGGATCTGGCGTGGTTGCCCCTGGCGGTATCGCATTCCATAACCGCGGCATGAGCTTTAGTTTGGTTGACGGACACCCCAACCAAGTCGCCCCTGGTAAACGCCCTTTCCACACCATCTTGCCTGCTTTTTTAACTAAGGATGGTAAGCCAGCAATGGCTTTTGGTGTGATGGGTGGCAATATGCAACCCCAAGGCCATATTCAGTTTGTGATGCGCTTTGTTGACGAGTATCTCAATCCGCAAGCGTGCTCTGATGCCCCACGTTGGCGTATCGATGATCTAGGCAAACTTACTGTAGAGGCTGCGATGCCACAAGGTGTTGTGGATGGACTTAAAGCAATGGGTCATGAAGTCGCTGTACAGCCTGCTAATAGCCTTGACTTTGGTAGCGCTCAAGCAATTGCTAGATTAAGTGAAGATCCTGATTCTGCTTATATTGCTGGTAGTGATCACCGCCGCGATGGTTTGGCGGCTGGCTTCTAATCCAACTAAATTGGAAAAGCCTCTTGAAGTACGGCCAAACTGGTGGATAAGGTTTTAGGGTTACCTTTTCCTAAGCTGGGCTCAGTCAAATAAGCACAAATAACCCTAGCTCGCAGGCAAGCAATTCAAATAAAACCGCTTGATCTCTTGATCGCAGCTGACATCTCTGGGTTCGATCGGTCGTTGCAAAGAAATACCCTCAATCGTTTTGCAACGACTAAGCGCTACATAGACCTGCCCTGAGGCAAAGGCGCCAGAGGAGAGATCTACTTTCACCTTATCCAATGTCTTGCCTTGGCTCTTGTGAATAGTCACAGCCCAAGCAAGCATCAATGGAATCTGTACATAGGTACCAATAATGCTGGGGGAGATTTTTCCAGACATCATGTCGTGATCGTAGCGATAAGACTCCCACTGATGTCCAGTGACTTCAACTGTATTTGAGTATGGTCCGTTTTGGACCATGACTTTGATCTTGTCTGGAAGTAATTCACGCACAACACCAATCGTGCCGTTGACCCAACGCTTCGGAAACCCTGGATCAGTAGCCGTAAACATGACCTTGGCACCCACTTTTAAGACTAAGTTATTCGGGGAAGGCAAATTACGTTCATCGACATTGAACTTGCCGGTAGTTTTACCTGCATAAACCTTACCTTCAGCGGTAATAGCTCGTAGCCCCGCTCCATTAATCTGATCGGCCCGAGCATTAGTCGTTGTAAGAGTAATAGTCTGCTCATCAACCTCCGCATCCTTTCGATAACACTGAGCATTGAGGGTATCAATGACTTCATCCACATCATGGTTGATTCGGATGCGGTTAAGCAGGCTTGCAAAATGCTCATCCTTTTGACGGAAGATCTTTGATAACTCAACCATCGTCACATCTTTGCGATGCAATGCCATGGCGCAGAAAAAATATGGCCCCTCATAGCCGCGATCCGCAAGTACTTGCATATCTGCACTCGAAACAACAGGCGGCAACTGAAACAAGTCACCCACAAACATCACCTGAATACCACCAAAAGGCTGACTCTTATGTGGGCCGTTAGCGCGCAAAAATAAATCCATTGCATCAACTACATCAGCTCGCACCATCGATATCTCATCAATGATGAGCAAACGAATATCTTTATAAAGTCGCTTATCTTTTAATGGCTTGATGTCTTCTTCGGGAAATATCAGTCGTGGCGGCAATCTAAAGAATGAATGAATGGTGACACCCTTCACCTGTAATGCGGCGACACCAGTTGGAGCAACGACAACTACGTTACCCGGAATATGTTCCCGTAGATAACCAATTAAAGTAGTTTTGCCCGTACCTGCCTTACCGCTCACAAAGATATAGGGATCATGGCGGTCAATGGCTTCGATTACCGCCTGGTAATCTGGGGTGATTTCAATTTCAGAGGCTTGGGCAGTTGGGATAGACATACCCTATTGTTTCATGCTCGAGAAAAACTAGGGTCCAACTGAGAGCTTGCACTGATTTCTCCCTGCCGTTTTAGCCTGATACATAGCCCGATCACATTCTTCGTAATATCGACTCATTATGTTCGGTGCAAAACCATCGTGCCTCTGGGCGGGGTCAAATACTGCAATACCAATGCTTATGGAGATGCGGATTTCCGTATCAGCAACTTTGGCAAGCACCTCTTTAGCAACATGTTTCCGGAGACGCTCCGCAACCTCGAAAGCTTGAGCTTGATCGGCACCTGGAAGTACCACCAAAAATTCTTCGCCACCCACTCGCCCAAAAATATCAATCACCCTCAACTCTGCTTGACAATATCTTGCAAGGTTTAGAAGCACAGTATCACCAACGGAATGCCCATAGGTGTCATTGACAAGCTTGAAATGATCAATATCAATCATCAAAAGCGCTAGTTTATTTTTAGTTCTAAGGCTTCTTTCAATCTCTAATAAGGTTCTTGAAAATGTCTCTGGACGACTGAGTGCACCAGTTAACGAATCTGTTTTGTTAATTTGCAAAAGCGTTAGATTTAAACTCTCTAAATTGCTCAGTAAACGCTTGATGTAGAGAGTGCCCAACAAGATAAGCGTTGAAATCATTGCAGCAAGCGCCGCATCTAATAAATTAAGATTGCCATCATTCGAGAAATCAAATAATGGAGTAATTCGTCTTCCAAGCATTAAAATGTATGCAATAGAAAGATATGAAAAAGTTTTACGATAAGACTTGGTCCGCAATAGCAAGTAAATTGAAAAACCAACTGCAGTGGCTTGCGTAATGAGCGCTAAGAGATAGAGCCCAATACCCGCGATCATGATTTATTTAGCCTCAAGAATTTTTTGCAAAACTTGCTCGCCCTCAAGCGCGAATGCCGCATCAACAATGGAGACATCTAATTTACTACCAGCTTCAGCGCGAATCTCTTTCATGGCCGCATCCAATCCCAATCCTGGGCGATAAGGGCGATGTGAAGACATTGCTTCAATAGTGTCTGCTACAGCTAGAATTCGACCCTCTGGGCAGATCTGATCCCCTTTTAAGCCTTGAGGATATCCGCTTCCATCTAAACGTTCGTGATGTTGTCTGACCATATCGGCGATTGGCCATGGGAAGGGGATATCTTTTAAGATTTGGTATCCAGAATCTACGTGCCCCTGAACTAATTGCATCTCGATATTTGTTAGACGTGATGGCTTAGTCAATATCTCTGAGGGGACAGACATCTTGCCAATGTCATGCACCATAGCCGCCATGTACAGAGCTTGCACCCTTTCTTCAGCCCATTGCAATTTTCGAGCAATCGCCATTGAAATTTCTGCAACTCTTTTTTGATGGCCTGCAGTGTAGGGGTCTCTCCACTCCATTGTCCTGGACATCGCTTCAATGGTGGCTCGCAGCGATGTTGCAAGGCGCTCTTGAATCAGCTCTTTTTCATGAATCTGATCATCTAATTGATGTTGACGTTCAATTGATCTGAGGCCAAATCCAATTTCTTTTGCCAGACTTTCAAAAAGAATGACATCAGTGGGAGCAAAAGCGCTAGGAATTTTTGAGTAAACCAGCAAGACTCCGAATGGATGATCACCACCATCGGGTATGGGTGCGCCCATTGCGGAGCGAATGCCGAAATTTTCACTGAGTTTGCGCCAAGCTAAAAAATTGTCATCTGCTTGGGTATCCTCAATAATGCAGGACTTTCCAGTTCGAATCACAACACCCGCAGGACCAAGGCCGCTTGCCTGCTGATCCGACCAGCTCACTTGAATTTCATTGGTATAGGCAATAGCCTCACCAGCAGCACCTAAAAATCTGACTGTCTTGTTTTCATCATCTTCTGCCTTGCCAACCCACGCCAAGACATACGGTCCTTGCGCCGCAATCGCAGAGCAAACTTCTTGAATCAGCAAATTGGTTGACTCTGCCCTCGCTAGGGCCGCCGCTGCTTCCGCAAAAGCTGATAAAGCCAACCGTTGTCTCTGCAAATCGAATGCAGGAATACTCTGGACTGGGCTAGATGCGATTTCTTTTGAATTGCTCATTTATTCATTATGAATCTAAAAAAGTGCTATTAATATTTATTTAAATTCAAGTTATATATTTGATCAAGAACAAGTAAATAACTTGCAAGACGAATCAAAAAGACTAGATACTGAAAGGGGTAATTAAGAGAGTACAAAATGACCAGTGAAATTGAAAAAATTTATGCCAAATTACTTAGCCTAGAAGCTGAGGTGAGCAATCTGCGGCAGGGATATATTGTTGTGAATCAACGATATACAGAGGCTATTGGGGCGCTAAAACTCCTCACTACTAGCGCCTTAGAGGCTGCAAAACGTGCCTCTATTGCAGCTGAAAAAGCCTTGGTAGCAGCCAAAAAATCGTCTGATGCAGCTAATCTAGCCGCTTCAAAACAAGTGATTGATGCTGCTGAGGCCGCCGCAGACGCAGCAGGAGCTTCAGCTCAGGCAGCAATTGAAGCAGCTGCGGCAGCAGCGGCTGCGGCTGCGGCTGCGGCTGCGGCAGTTGCTCATCAAGCTGAAGAATCCTCTATCCAAGCTTCCGCTGAGGCTGCCGAGGCTACTAAAAGGGCTGCCGAAGCAGCAGCCGAGGCCGTCAGAATCTCAAATACCACTTTTGAAAGTATTCGTTTAGCTCGCAATAAAATTTGATTAAAGTGCCAAAGGTTGTCTATATAATCTTATAAGTTATTGTTATATATGACTTATTTATAAAAATTACCAAATATCATCACGGTAAATTACCGCAACCCCCTTCATCCCGATACCGCTGCCACAATATGCCGAAGATCCTCATTGTTTGTGGCACCCGCCCCGAAATCATCAAATTAGCGCCGGTCTACCATTATTTAAAAAAACAGTCTTGGGCTGATGTTCTTTGGCTTCATACAGGCCAACACGATGAGATGTCCAAAAAAATCTTGGCTTGCTTCGATATAAGTCCTGACATCACTTTAGTTAGAGAAGGCGAAAGCCTTTCTGATTTCACAATTGGTCTGCGTAGACAACTCGACAAAGTGCTCCAAGAATTGCATTGCGATATGGTGATCGTACAAGGCGATACCGAGAGCGCATTCGTTGGCGCTCTTGCTGCTTTCTATCAAAGAATTCCAGTTGCGCACGTTGAGGCAGGTCTGCGTACTTACAACCTCGACCGCCCCTTCCCCGAAGAGGGGCTACGCCAGATGATCACCAGAATTACCGCCTTGAACTTTGCGCCTACTCCTGGGGCAGAGGCCGCCCTCCTGAAGGAGGACGTCAAACCCTCCACAATCGTTTTGACCGGCAATACTGTGATCGATGCGCAATATTGGGTTATTGAGCATCACCATATTCAAGCACAGAAACTAGACCACAAACAAATATTGATCACGATGCATCGTCGTGAAAATTGGGGCGATGAAATTGAGCAAGCCTGTCATGCCATTGCCCATTTAGCAAGACAGCATTCTGAAATGCAATTCCTATTTCCGGTTCATCTCAATCCATTGGTTAAAAACCAGGTCTATCCCATACTTAGAGAGCTAAACAATGTGCGCCTTGTTGCCCCTTTGGATTACTTAGAAATGCAACAAGCAATTGCGAATTCTTGGCTCATTCTTACTGACTCTGGTGGCATCCAAGAGGAGGCGCCTACCTTTGGTGTCCCCGTTCTAGTTTTACGAAAAGAAACTGAACGGCCCGAGGCGATTAATGCTGGCTGTGCCAAGATTATTGGTACCAATCAATCAGACATCATCAATGAAGTGCAGGCACTTTGGAACAACTCGGATCTATACAGCTCAATGCAAGCGAAGCAAAATCCTTTTGGCGATGGTAAAGCGAGCGAGCGAATTGCAGACACTATTCATCGGCACCCATGCAAAAGCGAATCTAAAAGCTAACCTTGATTTCTGATATTCAAATTTGGCTAGTCGATCTTGTATCGATCTATATGTATGGCTTGAAGTATGTTGCCATGACAATAGCCATCATCATTTTTTTTAGCAGCATCGATGATGTATTAATCGATATCACCTACTGGATCAGGAAGGTTTGGCGCTCACAAACAATTTATAAGAAAAATGAGCATCTTCAGTACACCGCTCTAAATGAAATCCCTGAAAAACCGCTAGCCATAATGGTTCCCGCGTGGAATGAAACTGGTGTTATTGGCAAGATGGCTGAGTTAGCAGCTACCACTATGGAGTATGAGAACTATCACGTCTTTGTTGGCACCTACCCTAATGATCCCGATACTCAAAAAGATGTGGATCGCGCATGCGCCATCTTCCCTAATGTGCATAAAGTCATATGTGCACGACCAGGCCCAACCAGCAAAGCAGATTGCCTAAATAACGTTTTAGATGCCATCTTGCAGTTTGAGCGTCAAACGAACCTCGAATTTGCTGGGTTTATTCTGCATGATGCAGAAGATGTTATTTCTAGTATGGAGCTCAAACTCTTTAATTACCTAGTTAATAAAAAAGATCTGATTCAGGTTCCCGTTTATCCATTTGAGCGCAAGTGGAACAACTTCACCAGCATGCACTACCTAGACGAGTTCACGGAGCTGCACGGCAAAGACATTCCGATTCGTGAAGCAGTAGCTGGACAAGTACCGAGTGCAGGGGTTGGAACCTGCTTTAGTCGACGCGCAGTTCTGGCATTACTGGCCGATGGTGATGGCATTGCCTTTGATATCAAGAGTCTGACGGAGGACTATGACATTGGTATTCGTTTAAAAGAAAAAGGGCTTAAAGAAATCTTTGTACGCTTTCCCGTCCTCAAGCCAGAAGAACTGCAAGGTGAAACATCTAAACCATTTGGACAAGACATTCTGGATGCCAATGTGATTTGTGTCCGAGAATATTTTCCAGATACGGTTGAGACTGCCGTAAGACAAAAGGCTCGCTGGATTACTGGCATCGTTTACCAAGGCTACAAAACGCATGGCTGGACCAAGGATTGGTTACTTAACTATTTTTTGTGGCGTGATCGTAAAGGTGCAGTTACGAACTTCATTAGCTTTGCTGCAACGCTGATTTTGATGCAGCTCACCCTCCTCTGGCTTTATCAGCATTTATGGCCAGATGCTTATCACTTTTTATCTATATTCTCAGATGACAAGTGGTTTGTTGCTATCTTGATGATTAATCTCTACCTCATGATTAATCGCATGCTGCAGCGAGTCTATTTTGTCTCTAGATATTACGGCTTAAGAGAAGGGCTTATGTCCATTCCTCGCCTATTTTGGGGAAACTACATTAACTTTATCGCCAATTGGCGCGCGCTCAGAGCCATTATCAAACAGGGCGACCCTCATCGAGTAGCTTGGGATAAAACTATGCATGACTTCCCCTCGCTCGGACAAGAGAATCACGAGCGCCAGATGTTGGGTCAAATATTGATTGAGCAAGGTGCTATTAGTGAAGCAGAATTAAATACCGCGCTACTGAAGAAGACGAGGGGTCTCAAGATTGGTAACTGGTTGATTCATACCGGCAAGATTAATTCAGAGGAATTGGCTCAAGCCCTATCCACTCAATCAGGCGTGAGCTCTGAATCAGTGGATGCGTATGCCATTCCCCAAAATATCATCAAGTTACTACCCCAAGCGCTTGCCCTTCACTACGCAGCTTTACCGGTTCGCAAAGAAGGTGGCAAGCTAGTCTTGGCGTCGGAGTCCAATATCGACCCCGTCTCTTTAGCTGCGATTGCTCGCAAGCTCAAGATGCCAGTCAAAAATGTACTAGCAAGGCATGGTGAAATTACCGTCGGCCTTAGACACTGGTACGCCAATATAAAAACGGAGGATCCCAAGCAACTGCTTGAAAATGCGATTAGTGCTGGAAAACTTACCAAAGCCCAAGCAGACAAAATTTGGGACTACTTTGTCCCTCGACAATTTTTGTTTGCTGAAATCTTAATGTCTCTTGGTCGCATTGATAAAGCTTCCTTGAATGCCCTACTTCTTCAGCATGAGAATAGCGAGGAGAACTTAAGTCAATTCTTGGTTGGGAACAATATTATTTCTGATGAGACTCTAAGAGAAGCGCTGGACCTCCAAAAGGAGTTGCAGCCTAATATCAAGGACTTGATTGAAAAAGAGGCCTTAGCCAGATGAAGTTCAATCTCAAAGCCCTTATTCTTCTCTCTCTTGTGACCTTGCCAAGTTTTTTTCACATAGCAAGCGCAGAAAATACTCCGGAAGAGGCTCGCTCTTTTCAAGAATTCCTAACTTATCCGCATGTGGAAAAAGGCTTATCCGCAATTGCGAATTATGATTACGGTAGAGCAGTAGCAGAATTCAAGCAAGCCAGATCTTGGTCAACCGAGAGTCCGGAGACCGCACTGTACTTGGCAAATGCCTACAACCTTGATGGTCAGTATCAAAATGCAGTCGAAGTACTAGAAGCGCAATTGATATACACCCCTAAAAATTCCAACGTTATAAGCGCGCTTGGCAATAATCGCAAAGCCTACGATCTCCAACTGCTCGAAAAGGGTCGCGCACTAGAAAATAATATTTCCGAACTTCAAACATATCTTACTGATAACAAGCCTTTTTTCTTCGATGCTTATGACGAACATGGCTGGGTTGATCTATTAGCCAAAGCCTTCGCTAAAGAGCCTGAGCGCATATTAAGTTTCACTCCACACTTTGTCTCTAATCAAGCATATCAAGACCAGATCGTATTAGAGGCTGCTCTCGCCTCAGGAAATAAAGTTTTTGCCTCTGCTTACATCAAAGAACTTGCCTCAAAACTAAATAAGGATCCTCAGCTTGTTGAATTTCTGAGTTATCAACTGGCAAAGGATGGAGGAACCGCGCAAGCTATTCAAATTTTGATGCAGGCATACCCTTTTGTTGATGCTAGCCCTCAACTACAAAAGAAGTTGGTTCTCCGTTTAGCAACTATGATTGAACAAAACCCCAAACTGGTGAGCACCACCGAGCTGGGCATTCTGGCTAAGCCGATGAATTCCTTTGATCTCAGAGGCATACAAGCCAATTTATTTGCTGCACTTAAAAACTGTAGCGTAGTCCGATCTCTCTTGAGCGATTTTTCAATTCCGCATAGCGAAACCGAGTGGCGCCTGCTTGGACAATGTTATCAAGTCAACCAGCCGGGATTGGCTGAATACGCCTACCAAAAAGCAATGGCGATGAACCCCAACATTGTCAATACTCGCGCTTATGCCTATCAAGCATTTGCGGTTAAAAATTATTCTCAATCACTTTCAGCATGGCGCTCAATGGATATTAAGGAAATGTCCAATCGAGATCTTGAAAGTGCCGCCCTGACTGCGATCAGCGCGCAAGAGCCGCAATACGCTTTGGACTATCTGACTCAACTTGATCAACGCAATGCCCCAAAAGATGCGCTCTATTGGTGGCTTGAGGCCCAACTTGAACTCAAAGCGCATCCCAGTATTGCAGCTGAAGATCTCAAAAAAGCGATTGCGCTTGCTCCAACGGTTGCTTACTACACACAACTCGCCTCAATTCAACAAGAATTAAATCAAACCGCTGAAGCCACCAGCTCTTTGGAGACTGCCCTCAAGCTTGATCCAAGCAACACCAGCACCCAAGAGTCTTTAGCTTATGCGTATTATCAAAATAGGCAGATGGCTCAGGCACGCACGCTCTTTATATCGGCAAACCAAGCTCAACCTGAAGACTCTCGAACTATTAAGCAACTAGCCTATACCGATCAAAAGCTTGGCCTCAATGAGGAGGCACTGAAGTACACCGAACTCGCAATCGATGATTACCATCTCCAAGCACCGGATGATTTAACTGCTGAAAACCAAAATCAGCTATTTGGCCTGCAGCGCATGCATGAAGATCTGACTCGCCGCTGGACATTCTCAGTAGATGCTACAGGCGGAAATCAAGTTACTACCGTTCCTAACTCTGGTCAACCAGGTCTCACATCTCGGAGCTATTCTCAAGCTGAGGCTGCTTATCGCCTGGGGGATCCTGCTATTGATGATGGCAAAACCTTCTCGGCTTACTCAAGAGTCTTTGCAGGAAGCGGAACTTTAAATACCGCACTTCCTCTTTATGCGCCAATGGCTGCTGCAGGCTTCAGATGGAAACCCATCGGTAGTCAAAACATCAATCTTGCTGTTGAAGAACAAACTCCGCTAGATCACGTAGCCGGCAACCAAACTCAGGCTATGCTTAGAGCCAGCGCCTCTTTTTTAAATAGCGGAGCCTACAGCGATGATTGGCATCCAACTGGACCAGGCTGGGTTGCTCAAAACCTATATCTCGATGCAGCTCACTATATGACCAGCGGGCTTACATCCCTCACCTCAGATTACCGGATCAGTTACCACGACAAAATTGAAATAGGACAAACAATTGAGCCTTATACCCACCTGCAATTTAATACACTCAATAATCAAGTGAATCATGATTTACGCTTAGGTTTAGGAGTGCGCTGGAACTACTGGAGTGGCAATACCCAGTACAACGCCTATCCCAGCAAGGTTTATATTGGACTTGAGGCTCAGCATGCTTTCACTACCTACTTAAATGAAAAGAATGTGATCTTTTTATCTCTTGGGGGTAGGTGGTGAAAAAGTTTAGCGTTCAGATCCTCTTACTAATTGCCCTATTCTTACCCTTTAGAACTATGGCTGTAACAGCTATTTTTTACCAGCCCCAAGAGTCTGATAAAAACATTGCTTCTCAAGAATGGCAGATCATTTTTCAACAGTTAAAGAAAAAGGGATTTGATACTCTAGCTATCCAGTGGACGCAATACGGAGACTTTCTCAAGAACCCAGAAAATCAAGCTTGGCTCAAAGAGCGCTTAGATCAAGCAACTGCAGAAAAATTGCAACTGATTATTGGTCTCTCTAGTGACGCAGAAATATTTAATCGCTTAAAAGAACCGTCAAATGCCAGCGAGGAGTATTTAAAAAAACTCAGTAGAAAAGATGCCTTATTGGTAGATTATTGGAAGAAGAATATCCCGGAGGATAAGTTAGCGGGCTGGTATCTGCCACTGGAAATTGATGACCGCGCTTGGCGCGATCCAAAGGTATTTGCAATTCTGAAGACACATCTTGAGGAAGAGAGTCAAAAAATTCATTCGTTATCAGAAAAGCCGATTTATATTTCAAGCTTTTTTACTGGAAATATGTCACCAAATGACTACAGCAAAATGATCTTAAGTCTGCAGCAGACATCTGGTCTTCATATTTGGATCCAAGACGGTGCTGGCACTGGCAAGCTGAATCCATCTGAGAGGGCTTTATATTTGACGCCACTCACAAAATGTAGCACGCCAACAGCTTCAGGCTTAATCTTCGAAGCCTTCAAGCAAACCCAACATGACCAGACCTTTGCCGCTGAGCCGCTACCACCACAACTACTGGAGCAAAGATTAAAGCTGAGGGCGCCTTGCCGACTTGATAGTGTTTTCTTTGAATTGCGCTATCTATTCGAGAGCAGCTTTAAAGCGAAGAATTGATTGGCTTAGATCCGCTATAGATTTGAATATTATTCTTGCCAGCATTCTTAGCAAGATACATTGCAGCATCGGCATTCTTCATCAACTCAGCTTCATCTAAGGCGTGATCAGGGTAAAGCGCTATCCCGATGCTGACCGAAGTATGTAGTACCAAATTATCTAATGTAATTGGCATCGATATTGCAGAACGAATTTTTTCAGCAACAACATAAGCATCTTTTTCGGAATCAATCTTTGGCAATAGCACAACAAACTCATCTCCCCCCACTCGACCGATAATATCCACATCACGTATAGAGCCCATCATGCGCTTTGCAACAGTAATCAGTAGGCTATCTCCAACGTTATGGCTGTAGATATCATTCGTTGTTTTAAGGTTATCTAAATCAATAAATAAGAGTGCAAGTTTTTCATTATCTTTTCTTGCTCGATCTAAGGCTTGCTCAAGACGATCAGAGAAGAACAATCGATTAGGTAACTTAGTCAGAACATCATGATGCGCAAAATACTGTGCTTGTGCATTACGTTTATAGGCGCGAATCAGCAAGTAAGCACCCAGGCAAATAATGGCAATACTGAAAAGTGTCGTATAGGCCAAGCTAATGAGTGCGCTATACCAACGCGCTAAATAAACTTGCTTACTGACAATAGCTCCGACAATGAGCGGGTAACCCTCAACCTTGCGATACGAGAGCATTCGCTCGCCCGGATTACTGCCCCGCGTAAATCCAGGTAAATCAGTAATAATGACTCCATTATCGATATTTTCTTGGGATAATGAAGACTGAATTAGACCCCCCGTGTTAAGCCCGCCGATGAGGTTATCCACCAATGGCCATCTAGTCAGAAGGCGATGGTCGTCTCGATACAGCACAACTGAGGATCCCTCCCCAAGGCTCATGCCAATCTTTTCATAGAGAGAAGAAAAAATTTCTACAGAAACACCAACCAATATCAAACCCAAAAATTCATGTCTTGCACCGTTCACTCGTTTGGCAAGATAAAAAACCCATTTGCCCGTTCCCTTATTTCTGACGGGTAGACTAAAAAATGTAGCTTGGTCATCATGCTTGCTTAACCATTGAAAATAATCTCGATCGGCTAAATTGATGTCTGGGGGCGGGAATGATCTTGTGAAATTGAGAATCTTGCCATTTTTATCTACAAAAGTAGCCACATCAAGAACTGGGTTTGATTTCACCTTATCCAAAAGCAAGTTGTATTGCTGCTTTTGAGAAGCAAAGTGTATAAATTCTTTCTCGGTAGAGATCTCGGAAAACCTTTCAATTTCATCTAAGCTTTGCAGGGCTGTATTGGCTGAATAGATCGTTTGCGTCGTATGGGTAGATAGAATTTCAGTCAGATTAGCAACCTGATCAATACGCGCTTTAATGATGTTGTCGCGCAAGATCAGGGCAGAAATGAATCCATTAACAACAAAGATAGAAATGAGGGCAACACTGACTAAAGTGATGAGCTTGATATTTCTGCTTACTTTTTCTTGTGTAGCATGATCGATTGATAATAGCTCTGCCATTGCTACTTACTCCTCAGCATACTGTTGAGCAATTTCATAGAAAAATGGCTTTTCCAGAATAAAGGCTTCCACAACCGCTGGATCAAAGATCTTCCCTTTATGGCGCGCTATCTCTTCGCATGCGGCCTCATGTGTCCATTTTTCTTTATAGGCACGTTCGTTGACTAAAGCATCATACATGTCTGCGAGCGACATAATGCGTGCTGCCAGAGGAATACTTTCGCCAGCAAGACCGCGTGGATAACCACTACCATCCCATTTTTCATGATGTCCGCCAGCGACATCTATTGCCATTTCTAAGACCTTTAGGCTCTTATCGCTATCTGCGTTGGCAGCTCTTAATACCTGCTCACCTAGAGCAGCATGCGTCTTCATTACTTCCCACTCTTCTGCATTCAGGGGACCATTTTTTCTCAAAATACTATCGGGAATACCCACCTTACCAATATCGTGGAGAGGGGCTGCCTTTACCATATGTTCGATATCAGAAGGGGTCAGTTGGGCTTCGTATATGCCCATACTTTTAAGTCGCTCTGCTAATCTTTGTACGTATGCTTTCGTCCTTATGATGTGGTCACCTGTCTCATTATCGCGAGCCATCGACAGTGCATTCAAGCTGTGTAGTAAACCACTTTCAATTGCCCTGGAGCTGCTTCGGTGTAGCTTCCATAGAGTATCTAAATAGTAGTGGGTAATGACCATACAAGAAAGGATGATGCATAAGGAAGATAGGATCCGAATTGAAAATCCTACAGCACCTTCGTGGAATAAATACTCAATATGCTCGTCTGGCCACTCGCGTAAAACGATTAATCTTGCTGCGCGTAAAATAATCTGTAAGGTAATGATGCCAATCAAAATCTTGATTTGCTGAGCTGAATTATGTTTTTTAACTGCGCGTAATTCCCATAACTGCCAAACAGAAAATCCCGTTATGAAAGCGCTAGCAATATAAATTCGACTTACTGGATCAGCATATCCAAATAAGATGAAAAAGGCGATGGATAGGATAGCAAATCCACCCCAAACATATGGGCTAATTTCTTGAGAAATATTTGGTCGCCAAGATCTGAATAACAGTGCAAGGCAAAGCATTCCAACAAATAACAGAAAATTAGACAATACTAGAAAAAATAAGCTTTCCCAAGAGGCAAAAAAGAAAGAAAGGGCTGCCAGCGATAAGAATGAAAGACTGGCTGGCCAATACCAAATTTTCTGGGTTTCTTTATATTCATCACGATGAGAAAGAAAGCCCAGCGTCAACCCCATCAAAATAATAAAGGCGGAGAAGTAAAAGGTCTGGTTAACAAGATCCATAAAACCTATTCTAGCGTTACCGCCTAGAAAAGTGCTCCCACTAAGATGGGCAGTTGGGAGGCGGGAGGGAATTGATGGGGCGAACGACGGGGCTCGAACCCGCGACAACCAGAATCACAATCTGGGACTCTACCAACTGAGCTACGTCCGCCGTTGTAGAAGTGAAGATTATAGCCTTTTTGGGCAAAAACCTGCCAAAACAGTCTTATTCTGCCGTTTCCAGCTCAAAAGCAGCCCAATCTCCAAGGCACAAGCTGGCATCAAGAAAGAAGTCGGCGATGGCAGCTTTACTCTGCACTTTAGCTAAAGCATGGTGATCGGAGAGTCGTTGACGCCAGTAGCGAGAACCCGCCCTGCCGTGGGCCAGTCCTAAAATATGCCTTGTGAATGCACCAATATAAAAAGGCTTATTTTTATATCGACATTCATCAAACCACGATTGCACTTGCTTTACTAAAGCAATCTGAATGCGATGCCATTCGGTTTCGCTGAAAAGGTAGCCCGCAGCATCCCCATTCGTGTTGATCAAGTCATCCCAACCTAACAGTAATGCCGGAAAATGATATGCAGCCCTTCCGACCATAAAGCCATCAAAGTCATCCCAATGACCTGCGATTTGTTCATTCGTTTCTAAGCCGCCATTAAGCAGTACTTTGAGATTAGGAAATTGCTTTTGCGCATCTAGTCTCAGCTTTTTAGCAACTTCATAACGTAACGGAGGTTTACTACGATTCTCTTTTGGCGACAATCCTTTGAGCACTGCATTACGAGCATGAATCGTTACCTGGCTTGCCCCTGCATCTGCCACAGCCAAAATGAAATCAAGTGCAAACTGATAATCTTTTTCAGAGTTAGCAGCATCCATTGAGTCCAAGCCCAAGCGATGCTTTACCGAGATCGGAATGCTGACTGCATTCTTCATCGCTGTCACGCATTGAGCAACTAAATTGGGCTCAGCCATCAGACAAGCTCCAAATGCACCGCGTTGCACACGCTCGGATGGGCAACCACAGTTCAAATCAATCTCGTCATAGCCCCACTGCTTCGCCAACTCAGCAGACCTTGCTAAATCATTGGGCTCAGAACCTCCCAGTTGCAGGACAACAGGATGTTGATCTTGCGAGTAATCCAAATGACGTGGTACATCACCATGCATCAATGCCCCTGTGGTTACCATCTCGGTATAGAGAACAGCCTCCTTAGTCAGCGCACGATGAAAAGAACGGCAATGGCGATCGGTCCATTCCATCATGGGAGCGACTGCTAAGCGTTTCTTAGGGGGATTTGTCATGAACTTCAATTCAGTAGCGATTTGAGACCATTTTAAATGCATAAGGGCAACCGAAGTTGCCCTTGATTTGAGTTAAAAGATTCAACCTACTTGCTTAACTTTGCTTCCAATTCCACGGCCAGATCAAGTGCCCCCATATAGCCGGACTTCAGATGGCTTGGTAGATCAGGGTCGCCGACCATGGATCCAAGTGTTTCGACCAGACTGTAGACGATGCCTTTGGCTGCACCTATTGCAATAGTCTTATTGGCTACTGCTTCATCAATATGGTTTACAGCATCCAAGAAATAATCATGGCCTGGCAGCCCGTCTGGACCTAGTGCCTCTTTGGTTTCTTTACTCATGTTCGCTATCCTTATTACTCTTGGAGCATTTGATCTACTTTATAGAAAAACTTACGTGCATACGCCAGAATTTCTTTATCCGTAGGATGATCAACGGTTTCAACGCCAACAATCTTTTCAGCGATCTTAGCATCATGATGATGGGCATGCTTAATCAGCTCCAACTTTGCTGAGCCAGGCCCAAGAATCAAGATTTCCTTGGATTCATTTACTGCCTGAAGCACAGAATGGAGATATTTAGAATCCAGAGCTGCTCTACCACTACCAACTTCATTTGCCTTGTGATGCAAATGGGTATGAGTAGATTTACTTCTAATGATTTCAGCTTCGCTAGCATCTGCGCTCAAAAACATAACATGCGCTTCTTGATGGTCTATCCAAATAACGGCGTGATTTAATGACATATTCTTCCTATTATTAATAATGACTACCCTATCAGGATACTCCAGACCCTTTGATTATTTATGTCAGGATTTGATTTAAGTCATCATAAAGGCTACATATTTAATGCTTATACTCAATTAAAGACAATAATCTCCCTAAAAGACCATGAGCAAAAAATCTAATCCCTTCTTCCCCATCAGACTGATTACCTTTTCACTCTGTATTTTAGGTCTCATTATTAGCGTAGCTATTCATATGATGGGAGTAATCGATTGGCTTGCATTACTTATTTTTGGTTTTCTAACAGCATTGGGTACTTATGACTGTCTTCAAAAAAGACATGCCATTTTGCGCAATTACCCTGTTTTGGGACATATGCGTTTTTTACTGGAATTTATCCGCCCAGAAATACGTCAATACTTTATTGAAGGAGATAACGACAAAACTCCTTTCTCTAGAGAACAAAGGACCCTGGTCTACTCCCGCTCAAAAGCGGTCGCCGATGAAATTCCATTTGGCACCACTCTCGATGTCATGGCTCCTGGTTATCAATGGATTAATCAGTCCTTAATGCCAACCCATTTACCAAACCATAATTTTAGAGTTGAAATTGGCGGCAAAGACTGTATACAAAAATACTCTGCCAGTATCTTTAATATCTCTGCAATGAGTTTTGGGTCCTTAAGCGCCAACGCAATCATGGCATTAAATCTAGGGGCAAAAAAAGGTGGTTTTGCGCATGACACCGGTGAAGGCTCTATCTCCCAATACCATCGCACCCATGGTGGTGACCTCATTTGGGAAATTGGCTCAGGTTACTTTGGCTGCCGCAATGAAGATGGGAGTTTTAATGCAGACAAGTTTGCCCAAAACGCATTAGATCCCCAAGTCAAAATGCTAGAGATCAAGCTCAGTCAGGGCGCCAAACCTGGACACGGCGGGATATTGCCGGGACCTAAAGTCACTGCTGAAATAGCAGCTGCTCGGGGAGTAAAGGAAGGTGAAAGCTGCATCTCCCCCTCCTCGCATAGCGCTTTCTCAACCCCTATTGAAATGATGCACTTTATCAAACGCTTGCGTGACCTTTCTGGCGGTAAACCGGTTGGGTTTAAGTTATGTATTGGCCATCCCTGGGAATGGTTTGGAATTGTTAAAGCCATGCTAGAGACCAATATCTATCCAGACTTTATTGTTGTCGACGGCTCAGAAGGCGGAACCGGTGCTTCACCAGTGGAATTTACCAACCATGTTGGAACGCCTCTCCAAGATGGTTTACGCTTAGTTCATAACACTTTGATGGGCACTAATTTGCGCGAACACATCAAAATTGGTTGTTCAGGAAAAATTATCAGCGCCTTTGATATGGCAGTAGCTTTTGCATTGGGTGCCGATTGGTGTAATAGCGCTCGTGGCTTCATGTTCTCGGTAGGCTGCATACAAGCACAGGTTTGCAACACAGGCTTCTGCCCTACTGGTGTTACTACACAAGATCCGCAACGCCAAAAAGCACTTGTTGTTCCCGATAAGTCAGAGCGCGTTTACAACTTTCACAATGAAACACTCAAAACTTTAAAAGAATTAGTCGAAGCAGCCGGTTTACATCATCCAGGTGAAATCGATGCGCCCCATATCGTTCGCCGCATTAGTAAAAATGAAGTTCGTCTACTCTCTTTTTTACTCCCCGAAATGCCCAAGGGCCTGTTACTCAAAAATGAAGGGATTGATCCATCACTGAATTTACCGAGAGTATTCGAGTTGTACTGGCATAAAGCTCAAGCGAGTAGCTTTGCTGCCCTCAAGGATTAGGGCTCGCTAAAACTCCAGTTTTTGCTGACTGGCAAATGATCTCATCTGTTTTGTAATGGGATCATCAAAAGCGATTTCCTTAGCGAGTAATTGCAATGGCTTAGAAAAATCTAGTTCATATTCTTGATATGGTGTCAGGATTGGGTAGATCTGATCATGCTTGATTGGTGCCCCTAATACATTGAGGTGGCACCTCAATTGATGCTTCTTACCACTTCCAGGTGTTAGGCGATATTTAGCCCAAGGTTGATTGATTTGAATAAGCTCAATAAGTGTGTCTGTATTGGGCTCGCCTTCAACCTCTTGCATCTGCAAAAAATGCTCCGATTCTTCTATTTTGCTTTGATAGGTCATCGGCAATCTCTTAATCAGCGCATCAGAGTATGGTGCAATCGCTTCATAGACCTTCTTCACAACACGATCGCGAAACAGATTTTGGTATTGCGCCCTCTCATCAGGATTGACTGAAAAAATCACCAGGCCTGCAGTATCACGATCAATGCGATGAATGGGACTTAATGTTGGAATGCCGGTTTTTTTCTTGAGTCGATTGAGTAAGGTTTGATGTAGGTAAAGCCCGCTAGGTGTCACTGGTAAGAAATGGGGTTTATCAGCCACCAGAATATGTTCATCTTGAAAGAGAATCTGTTCCTCAAAGGGAATTTCTGGTTCGCGCGCCAACCTTCTGAAGTACATCAAATGGGTATTGGGCTGATAAGGATCTTTGGCTGAGAGGGCTTGTCCTTCTATGTCCAGAATCAGCCCTTCGTCAAACCTTTGTTCCCACTCTACTGCCCTAATGTGTGGAAACTGAGTAATAAAGAATTCAAGTAAATTGGAATGCGTTTGATCAGCAGGCAAAAAGACCCGTGATGCAGAAACCCCTTCTGAATTAACCTGAATACTCATAGCGCCCCGTGGATAGGAGCCTTATTTTAACTACTTGGCTTGGCCGAACACAGGATCACGTTTTTCTAGGAATGCAGTAATACCTTCACGGTAATCACTACCCATATAGACGTTCTTGCGCAAGGACTGAAGATGCTCGAATACCGCAGGGTTCATCACCGCAGCATCTGAGAGCATTTGTGCCTGGGCTTTGAGCACTGAGTTCGCTTGTGGTGAGCGCGATGCAATCGTTCTCGCCATTTGATAAGTCTTTGCCTCCAGCTCGCTAGATACGTATAGATGATTCAAGATACCAATCTGTAATGCACGGTCGGCACCTATTGGGTCTGCTGTTAAGAACATTTCTTTTACGACATTCAACGGCATGCGTGACATGAAATGCAAAATGCCGCTCGCAGTATAGGGAAGGCCTAACTTTGCAGGAGTAATCGCAAAGGTTGAATCATGATCTCCCATCGCAATATCGCAACTCATAATTAAATCGGTAGAGGCGCCCCAAACCGATCCATCGACCATTGCAATCACTGGTGCCCGAAAGGCACGTATTGATTTGAGCAATACCATGACAGGATCATCGGCTGGCAAAGGGTCACGCTCAGACCTTGGTAACTCCATGACATCATGACCGGCTGACCAAACTTTATTCTTTTGATCCGATCTGAGTACTAATACCCGAACATCTTCTTTGCCAAATACCTCAAGCGCATGATGCATCTCTTCAATCAAGCATTCGCTTAGGGCGTTGCGTTTTCCGTAATGATTAAAGCGGATGGTAGCGATTAAATCTGCCTGCTCAGTTTTAATGTATTGATAGTTCATTTTTATGTTTACGCCCTGTCTTCGCTATCCATTCATTAGGCAGCAATCAAGATATCTCCGATTTCCATCTTTTCCCACCAAATGAACGGTAGCAGATAAACAGGCTCTCCTGTACTTTGCAAAATCTCTAATGCGCCGTCATTCGTTTTATTGGCTTCATATTTGCCTGGGTGCAATGGATAACAGCCATTATCAGTGCCATCATTTCTGCGCATTCTGGCGATGATATTTCGAGTGATATAGACAACCATATTTACCTCTCTTGAAGAAAGTAGATAAAGACCTGTACCCTCAACTTATCCCCTTATTTATAGGGCAAATTGCTGGAATGCCCTGTTTTTGTGGCCTTTTGCCCGATAATGGGCATAGTGACTGTTGGCGCACTAAACTTGTGCGCCGCAATAATGCACCCTTCTGGGGAACTTATAGACTTTAGCCATGTCAATACACGCCGCCCTGCATCACGTTACTGAATATGACTATGACCGCTTGGTCGAGCTCGGGCCGCAGGTAGTCCGTCTCCGCCCAGCTCCCCACTGCCGCAGTCACATTCTTTCTTATTCACTCAAAGTAGAGCCAGAAGGTCACTTTGTGAACTGGCAACAAGATCCTTACGCCAACTACCAAGCGCGTTTGGTTTTTCCTGAAAAAACGAAGAAGTTCAAAGTAACGGTTGATCTGGTTACCGAGATGGCGGTATACAACCCATTTGATTTCTTCTTAGAGCCTGATGCAGAGAATTATCCCTTTACATATAACTCTGACCTGAAAAAAGAATTGCGCCCTTACCTCGGAAGAATGCGCAATGCAACTTTGAATAAGTATTTCAAAACGATTGATCGTAGTGAAATGCGTACGATTGATTTTTTAGTCAAACTAAATCAACAAGTTCAACAAGATATCAATTACCTCATTCGCATGGAGCCAGGTGTTCAGACTCCCGATGAGACTTTGGATTTGCGCAGCGGCTCATGCCGTGATTCTGCATGGTTGATGGTAAACCTATTACGCTTATGTGGCCTGGCCGCACGCTTTGTATCGGGTTATTTAATTCAGCTAAAGCCAGATGTCAAAGCACTGGATGGCCCTAGCGGAACAGAAGTTGATTTCACTGACCTGCATGCATGGTGCGAGGTATATCTGCCAGGTGCTGGCTGGATTGGCCTGGATCCTACCTCTGGTCTCTTTGCTGGTGAAGGCCACATCCCGGTTGCCTGCACTCCAGAACCTTCTGGTGCGGCGCCCATTGAAGGTGGCGTAGATCCTTGCGAAGTGGAATTCAAGCACACGATGGAAGTCACTCGCATTTACGAGTCTCCGCGAGTTACTAAACCATATACAGAAGATCAATGGCAAGCAATTGTCGATTTAGGTCACAAGGTTGATAAGAAATTAGAGGCTGGTGATGTACGCCTCACCATGGGTGGTGAACCTACATTTGTTTCGATCAATGGTCGTGATGAGCGCGAATGGAATGTCGATGCACTTGGACCCACTAAGCGAGGTTATGCAACCGAGCTAGTGGAGCGCCTACGTAAAGAATACGGCGATGGCGGCTTCTTGCACTTTGGCCAAGGCAAATGGTACCCAGGGGAACAATTACCTCGCTGGGCTCTTTCCATTTACTGGAGAGCGGACGGCCATCCCATTTGGAAGAATCCTAAACTCTTTGCCGATGAACGTGATCCCATCATGTATACCAGCAAAGATGCCGATAAATTTGTACGTACCCTTTCTAAAAATTTAGGACTAGCAGATCAGTTTATTGAACCTGCTTATGAAGATGTCTTTTATTACCTCTGGCGTGAATCAAAACTACCAGTCAATGTTGATCCATTTAAGTCCAACTTAGATGATGAGATGGAGCGCACTCGTCTCAAGCGTGTGTTTACTCAAAAACTCGATTCTGTGATTGGCTATGTTCTTCCAATCGAGGCAGATCAAGGTCAAAATTACTTTGATACCCAATGGAAAACAGGCCCCTGGCTTTATCGCGATGATCGTCTCTATTTATTGCCGGGCGACTCTCCAATGGGCTATCGCCTGCCATTAGATTCCCTACCCTGGACTAGTAAGGCTGACTACCCCTACATGATTGAGCAAGATCCCTTTGCTCCACGACCACCTATACAAACTGCTGCGCCAGTCATTCAGCAGCACCAAGGTTTAGGTCAGAATGTTTCTGGGTCCCCTGCTGCTCCTGGCCCCTCTTTGAAATCATCAGGAACTGGCAAAACAATTTGGAGTCAATCTCAGGAAGTGCGTCATCCACAACGCCAAGAATCTGCAGCCTGGATCACTCGCACCGCACTCTGTGTTGAAACACGCGACCCAATGCGCTCTAACGGTCCCGACGCAGAAAATAAGCATGGCGGTAAAAATGGCGCCCTCTATGTGTTTATGCCACCGCTTGCACGCTTAGAAGACTATCTCAATTTATTAGAAGCAGTAGAAGCTACTGCCGAAGAATTGCAATTCCAAATCGTCATCGAGGGTTACCCTCCTCCACGAGATCCTCGCCTCAAGCTCTTGCAGGTGACTCCTGATCCAGGTGTGATTGAGGTGAATATTCATCCGGCGCATAACTGGAATGAATTGGTTGAGCATACCGAATTCCTATACGAAGCTGCCTTTGAATCCCGTTTATCAGCCGAAAAATTTATGACGGATGGCCGACATACTGGCACTGGTGGTGGCAATCACTTTGTAATGGGTGGTGCAACTCCAATTGATAGCCCTTTCTTACGCAAACCAGAACTCTTAGCGAGTTTGATTTTGTATTGGCATAACCACCCTAGCTTAAGCTATCTATTTAGCGGAATGTTTATTGGTCCTACGAGCCAAGCGCCACGGGTTGATGAAGCGCGCAATGATCAACTCTATGAACTTGAGATAGCACTTAAAGAGATTCATGAGAATCGCAAGAAATATGGTTCAAGCATGCCACCATGGTTAGTTGACCGTACTCTGCGTAATATCTTGATTGATGTAACTGGCAATACACACCGCAGTGAGTTCTGTATCGACAAGATGTATTCCCCAGATAGCCAAACTGGTCGCTTAGGGCTACTAGAACTGCGTGCTTTTGAAATGCCCCCACATGCGCATATGAGTATTGTTCAGCAATTACTTATTCGGGCTCTGATTGCCCGCTTCTGGGACGAGCCTTATCTTGCTCCAGCAACTCGATGGGGTACTGA
Organism: Polynucleobacter sp. TSB-Sco08W16; assembly: GCF_018687455.1. Classification (NCBI taxonomy): domain Bacteria; kingdom Pseudomonadati; phylum Pseudomonadota; class Betaproteobacteria; order Burkholderiales; family Burkholderiaceae; genus Polynucleobacter; species Polynucleobacter sp. TSB-Sco08W16. The sequence continues at coordinate 686,591 of NZ_CP061291.1, read as the reverse complement.
ACTCCATGATCGCTGCCTCTTACCGACTTTCATCAAAATGGACTTTGATGATGTAATCGAAGAAATGCAAGGTCACGGCTACGATTTCAAGCCCGAATGGTTTGCGCCGCATCTTGAGTTCCGTTTCCCACTTATTGGTCAAGTTCAAACGATGGGCACTGAAATCACCTTGCGGAATGGTCTCGAGCCATGGCATGTGATGGGCGAAGAAAGTGCTGCTGGTGGAACTGCGCGCTATGTAGACTCCTCGATTGAACGCATTGAAGTGCGAGTTACTGGACTCAATCAAAGCCGTTACACGATCACCTGTAATGGAGAGCCCCTGCCCCTTCAACCCACTGGCATTGCTGGCGAGTATGTTGCTGGTGTGCGCTATAAAGCCTGGAATCCACCATCTAGCCTGCACCCAAGCATCGGGGTACATGCCCCCTTAGTATTTGATGTGATTGATACCTGGATGAAGCGCTCAGTAGGCGGCTGCCAGTACCACGTGGCTCACCCGGGCGGACGCAACTATGACACCTTCCCAGTAAACGCCTATGAAGCAGAAAGTCGTCGTCTTTCGCGCTTCTTCCGAATGGGCCACACACCAGGATTGGTAGAGGGCGTTGCTGCGAATATTGAGTTAGCAGCGAGTAAAGAGTTTCCATTTACGCTCGATATGCGTCGATGAGACAATAGCTTGTGGAATCCTCTCAAGCCAATTCTTTGAAATCTACTCCTAACCCCTCTCTGGTTGATGAGATTGCTCGCCTGGCACCGAAAGCTAAGGAGGGTCATTTTGATGAGTTGCGCGGCAACTCATCCACCCTCCTACCGCACTGGAAAACATTCTTTGAGCAGCTAGAGCCCTCAGGACTTTCGGATTTAGATCAACGCACACTCGAGCTAAACCGCCAAGTTCGCGATAACGGTATTACCTATAACGTCTATGCCGATGAATTCGGTCCACAGCGTCCATGGTCCGTTGATTTGTTTCCCCTCATCATCAGTCCAGAGTCTTGGCAAGAAATTCAGTCAGGTGTTCTACAAAGAGCACGATTGTTAGAGGGAATTATTAAAGATATTTATGGCTCGCAGACCTTACTCAAAGAAGGATACATTCCCCCTGCTTTGATTCATGGGCATCCAGGCTACTTACGAGCCATGCATGGCGCAAAGCTCCACAATCGCAAGCACCTACATATTATTGCGTTTGATTTGGCTAGAGCACCTGATGGTAAATGGTCTGTCTTGTCACAGCGCACACAAGCACCATCTGGCTTAGGATATTTATTAGAGAATCGCAATCTGATTGCCAGGCAGTTTCCCAGCGCCTATGAGCATATGCAAATTGCTCCACTAGCAAATGCCTATCGAGATCTGATTGACGCCCTCAAACTAGAAAGTCCTGCTGGCGCTAATGCACATATTGCACTCCTCACGCCCGGACCTTATAACGAAACCTATTTTGAGCATGCATACCTGGCTCGCTACTTAGGTTTGACGCTGGTAGAGGGTGGCGACCTTACTGTGCGAGATCAACGTCTTTATCTCAAAACAGTACGCGGCTTAGAGCCCGTTGATATTTTGCTAAAGCGCTTAGATGATGAATTCTTGGATCCACTTGAACTACGCGTAGATTCTACTTTAGGCGTCCCTGGATTATTGCAAGTGATTCGTGCTGGCAATGTCATCCTTGCTAATGCTCCAGGATCGGCTTTCTTGGAATCACCCGGATTGCTGGGATTCCTGCCAGCCATTAGCGAAAAACTATTAGGCGAACAAATTCAATTACCAGCTATGGATACTTGGTGGTGTGGTGAAAGAGCGGCATTAGAGGCGGCCATTCCCAATCTGAGTCACAGCACTATTAGACCTACCTATCCTAATGGTTCTGGACATCAAAATTATGAATCGGCTTTAGGTGGCGACCTCTCACAAGCGCAACTAGATGAATGGGTTGGTCGCATCACTCGCAAACCAGATGAACACACCGTTCAAACCTATATTCCTCTGGCACAAATGCCCACTTGGCTCAATGCATTTAACCTCAACGATGCTTCTTTGGTTGAGCCACACTCTTATATGTTGCGAGTTTTTGCCCTCAGCAATGGTCCAGATAGTTGGCAAGTATTACCAGGTGGCCTAGCACGTATCGATGGCTCAGATTCAGGTATCGCCTCGATGCAAAGAGGTGGCAGTAGCGCTGATGTTTGGGTCCAAAACAATCAACAGCAGGAGAGAACAGAGCCCCATCCTCAACATGCCATCCAGACAAAAGAATTAGTCATGCGCAAACGGATGGTTACCAGTCGTGCCGCTGAAAATTTGTACTGGTTTGGTCGCTATACCGAACGTAGTGAAAATATTTTACGACTTGCCAAACTCTATCTAGAAAATATCAATAGTGAATACACTCCTTCTAGATCCCTTTGGGCTTGGCTGGAGAAACTTTCCCACCAATATGGTCTGGTACCCGACGGCGTCCCAAGCAACCTGGATCAAGGGGATGTTCGTCATCGTATTTTTGAGAGAACGCTCATCAACTCACTCAATTCCACAGAAAATGTGACTAGCGTAGGCTATAACCTCAACGCAATGAAACGAACTGCATCAACAGTTCGAGAGCGACTTTCTCAAGAACAATGGAGCACTATCAATCACTGTATTGAGAACTTTGAAAAAGACTGCAATAAGGCAACCACCTTCCAAGACTTCTCATCCTCATTAGCCATTGACGCCTTAAAGCAAGCGAGCAGCGCTTTAGCGGCCATTACTGGCGCCCAAACAGACCGCATGACGCGTGATGATGGCTGGCAACTTCTCTCGATTGGCCGACATATTGAGCGCTTGTCTTTCTTGACTACCGTATTAGATACCGCAATTGAGATGGGTCTGCTATTTAATCCCAATACTGATAGCTCTGGCTATACGGCACTCCTCAATTTGTTTGACAGTACGATTACTTTCCATGCGCAGCATCAACAAAGCCGCGAAATTGCCCCACTTTTAAGTCTTTTGGTTCTGGATGATGAAAATCCTCGCTCTTTAGCTTGGGTGAGCAAAGCGTTGCGCGCCAGACTATCGAAATTAGCAGGCACTGAACGCAATAATCCAGACGAGCTCACTCGTAGCGTGACCAATTTACAAGATTACGATTTATTGAACCTCTCCTCGGCAGATGGCTTTGGAAATTTCTCTGATTTGAGAAGGTGTCTTCTTTCTGTTTCTAATTCCGCCTGGAATGTATCTGATGAAATTAGCGCGCGCTACTTTAATTTAATACATACCAATGAATATAGCGTTCAGCTATAAAAATTACCCATCATGCTGCTCGAAATTACTCACGACACCCATTACTCCTACGATCCCAACGTAGAAATAGCGCAGCATTTTGCCCATCTCAAGCCGGCATCCACTGGATCGCAGCAAGTCTTGAAGACGGAGATACAGGTCAATCCAAAGCCAGCTTGGTCAGAAGAAAATTTAGATAACTACGGCAATATTTGCACATTCTTTTCACTGCAAAATAGACATAGTGAACTTTCCATCGTTGCCAAATCTTTGATTGAAACTAATGGCAATGTATATATAGGCCCCAAACCAGAAGATACCCCTCCATGGGAAGCGGTTCGAGAGTATTTTCGCTATCACTCCAATACCAAATGGGATGCTGCTTCAGAGTTTTTATTCACCTCCCCATTTATCGCTCTACGCCCTGAGTTTACTGAGTTTGCCAGAGCAAACTTTACAAACAGCAGACCAATTCTAGAAGCAGCAATTGATTTAACACAGCGTATCTATGGTGAATTTCATTATGTCAGCAAGAGCACTGATATAGGAACTCCAGCGCTTGAGGCTTTAGCAAAGCGCGAAGGTGTATGCCAAGACTTTGCACATATCTTAATTGCCTCATTACGCAGTATTGGCCTGCCTGCCAAATACATCAGCGGCTATATTTTGACTAACCCACCTCCTGGACAAGCTAGGCTGATTGGTGGAGACGCATCCCATGCTTGGGTATCCGTCTATGTGCCAAGCATAGATGAAAATGGTCAGCTATCTTCAGGACTATGGTGTGATCTAGACCCAACCAATAACCGCTGGGGCTATGAAACGCCAGGTGAAGATTATGTCCATCTAGCGCAAGGCAGAGATTATGCCGATGTCTCCCCTATTCGTGGCGTTATCCATGGTGGCGCTGATCACACACTAGATGTTGCTGTAACAGTAATGCCTATTGAGTAGTCCTCAGACTTATTGCGGTGCCGAGAAGATGAGCCTGATTTTCTCACGCAGCGTTTTCTTCTGCGCAATCCCTTTAAGCAATTGCTTCCAGACATTAAAGACAACGTTGACAGGATTTTTGGAATAGTTTGGGTGCGTTAAGCCATAGACAATCTCGGTATTGGCATCTTCGGCAATATAGGTTCCAAATATTCTGTCAAAAATCATGAGGATCCCCCCATAGTTTTTGTCTAGGTAGGCAGGATTACTTGCATGATGAACTCGATGTGCTGATGGAGTATTAATAATGCCCTCCAGAAAACCTAATCTTGGAATCAATTTTGTATGCAACCAGAATTGATACATTAGGTTAATGGAGAGCATGGTGAATACCTCGATTGGCGAAAAGCCAATCAACACGAGGGGAAAGAAAAACACCCAAGTAAAGGAAAGAAGCGGCAACCAACCTAAACGGTAGGCTGCTGAGAGCGTCATTTCATTTGGCGAGTGGTGAGTGCTATGTGTTGCCCACATCAGAAATACTTCATGTGAGGCGCGGTGATACCAGTAGTAACAAAACTCCAGACCTAAAAATAAGGCGGGGTATCTCCACCATGCTTCAGGCACCGTATAGATGCGATATTGCCAAATGAAGCTGGCCATCACACCCTGAATCAATAATCGATTAATAATGCCGGTGATCTGATGCCCTATTCCAACTCCAAGCGAGGTAGCACTTTCAATCCAAGGGTAGGATTTACGATAACGCCACTTATAGAGCAGAGATTCTGCCAAGATGGCAAATGCAACCAAGGGTAGGAAATAAATGAGTTGCTTGTTATTAAGAAACTGTTCCATGCAAATATCTTAGCGCAGCAATCCAGAATTTATTTCTTTAATTTAGCCAAGGCCATGGCCATCGCATTATTCATTGGTGCAGCCTGCCGTCTATCCTCCTGGGGCTTTCTAGACTCATTAGATTTAGGCTTATTAGCAACCCTTTGTTCTGGGCTTGAATGGGGGCCTGCCTTAGGAGCCTCATCTGAAAGGCGCATAGTTAAAGCAATCCGCTTACGCTTCTCATCCACCTCAAGCACTTTCACTTTGACAACCTGACCTGCCTTGACTACAGAATGGGGATCTTTGACAAAGGTGTTAGATAGCGCAGAGATATGAACTAAACCATCTTGGTGAACGCCAATATCAACAAACGCCCCGAAGGCAGCAACGTTAGTCACTACGCCTTCCAAAATCATTTCAGCCTTCAGGTCGCTTATTTTTTCCACACCATCTTTAAAAGTGGCGGTAGTAAATTCAGGACGTGGATCGCGGCCTGGTTTTTCTAATTCCTTGAGAATATCGGTAACGGTTGGGACGCCAAACTGGCCATCAGCGTACTTTTCTGGTGAAAGAGATTTTAATAGATTGGCATCGCCAATAACTTCTTTGACGCCCTTCTGAATATCTTTCAGAATCTTTTCTACCAATGGATAAGATTCAGGATGTACTGCAGAAGCATCTAAAGGATCTTGTCCATTCATGATGCGCAGAAAGCCAGCAGCTTGTTCAAAGGTCTTATCGCCAAGGCGCGGCACGCTCTTGAGCTCCATTCTGGACTGAAATGCACCCTTGCTATCGCGATAAGCCACAATACCTTCGGCTACGGTTGAGCTTAATCCTGAAACTCTCGCAAGTAAGGGCGCTGAGGCAGTATTTACATCAACCCCTACTGCATTCACACAATCCTCCACTACTGCCACTAGAGATTTTGCTAACTGGGTCTGCATTACATCATGCTGATATTGACCAACACCAATTGATTTGGGATCGATCTTCACCAATTCTGCGAGAGGGTCCTGCAATCGGCGGGCAATCGATACCGCACCGCGTAAAGACACATCCATGCCTGGCAATTCTTTTGAGGCATATTCGGATGCAGAATAAACCGATGCCCCTGCTTCAGAGACCACAATCTTCGTGAGACCTAATTCTGGTTTTGCTTTAATCAGATCTTGTGCGAGTTTGTCGGTTTCACGAGATGCGGTGCCGTTTCCAATCGAAATTAAGCTTGCTTTATGCTTCTCAGCCAATTTAGCTAAAGTCAGCAGCGATCCTGTCCAATCATTTTTTGGTTGATGCGGATAAATCACATCGGTATCCACTACTTTGCCTGTGGCATCCACTACCGCCACCTTCACACCAGTACGCATACCTGGGTCTAGGCCAATGGTTACTCTTGGGCCAGCTGGCGCCGCCAGCAGAAGATCTTTTAAATTGCGCGCAAAGACATTAATCGCTTCAGTTTCTGAGCGTTCACGTAAAGCAGTCATCAGCTCTGACTCCAAATGCAAGGAACACTTCACACGCCAAGTCCAACGCACCGTATCGGCCAACCAAGTATCTGCTGCTCGCCCCTCATTTTTGATCTTAAAGTGATTAGCAATACGCATTTCACATGGATTGTGCGGAGCATCCCACTTGGGCTTTTCTGCTTCAGTATCTAAACGCAAATTCACCATCAGCATTTGCTCACGGCGGCCTCTGAACAAGGCTAGGGCACGATGTGATGGAATCGCCTTAATCGGTTCAGAGTAATCAAAATAATCTGCAAACTTCTCACCCTCCTGCTCTTTGCCAGCAATAACCTTGGACTCCACGACGCCATGGTCTTGCAAGTAGACTCTTAAGGACTGAACTAGGGCAGCATCTTCTGCAAAACGCTCCATCAAGATTTGACGTGCGCCTTCCAGAGCAGCTTTAGTGTCAACTACCCCCGGATTATCCGTGTCATCGATCTTGAACGGCTCTTTGATATATTTTGCTGCTTCGGTTTCGGGATCCAGATTTGGATTAGCCAGCAAGTCATTTGCTAACGGCTCTAGACCAGCTTCCAAAGCAATCTGCGCCTTCGTTCTGCGCTTAGGCTTATAGGGTAGATAGAGATCTTCCAGGCGAGTCTTATCTTCAGCCAGCATGATGGTCTTGAGTAATTCCGGGGTCATCTTGCCCTGCTCCTCAATCGAGGCAACAATCGTTTTACGACGATCCTCAAGCTCACGCAAGTAGCTTAAGCGTTCTTCGAGTAAACGCAATTGCACATCATCTAAACCACCAGTGGCTTCTTTACGATAACGGGCAATAAAGGGAACGGTAGCACCCTCATCTAGCAGTGCTACTGCTGCAGCTACTTGGTTCGGTTTGGCAGAAAGTTCTTGGGCAAGACGTTGTTCAATTGAAGGCAGCATAAAGACTTATAGAAAGATACATAACGGGTTCGGCAAACCCAAAAGATAGAGAATAAACTATCGAACATGAACACAATCAACCCTTCAAAGCCAAGCGAATCCATGCCGAAATGGATGATTTTTCTGTTTGCCTGTGCTTGTGGATTGATTGTTGCAAACCTCTATTATGCCCAGCCTCTCATTAGCCTAATTGCCCCTGAAATAGGTCTGGATGAGACAGCTGCCAGTCTAATTGTGACTCTTACTCAGCTAGGGTATTGCCTTGGCTTAATACTTCTGGTGCCGCTTGGAGACCTCCTTGAGAATCGCAAACTCATCGTATTGACGATCTGCGGCGGAATCCTCGCCTTATTTATTGCCATGCTAGCCAAGACCCCAGCAATGTTCCTCTTTTCTTCGCTCATTATTGGCATTGGCTCGGTCTCCGTGCAAATGCTCATTCCTATGGCTGCGCACATTACCCCTGAACAAAATCGGGGACGTACCGTTGGCAGCATTATGAGCGGCTTACTCATGGGCATTATGTTGGCTCGCCCTATCGCCAGTCTCATTGCCCACTCTTTTGGCTGGCGAGCAGTCTTTGGTGCTTCAGCAATCCTGCTGATAGCACTGTCAATGATTCTGTGGCTATTACTGCCTAAACGTAAACCACATGCTACGCACCACTATTTCTCACTGATTGCTTCACTGTGGACGCTTTTATGGAATACACCCATACTCAGGCGTCGCGCGCTGTATCAAGCATCCCTGTTTGCTTCCTTTACATTGTTTTGGACCATCACTCCAATCTTGCTTGCCGGACCACAATTCAAGCTCTCTCAACAAGGTATTGCCCTATTTGCCTTAGCCGGTGCTTTAGGGGTCATTGCGGCACCAATTGCCGGGAGATTGGCTGACCGCGGCCATACCAAAATCGCCACAGGCTTTTCTCTTGCTGCAGCTGCAATTGCTTTTCTGATTGCACAGCTCGGCGGCTCAGGATCGTTAATATGGCTCGTTATAGCTGGAATTGTTCTGGATCTTGGCGTACAGAGTAATGTTGTTCTAGGTCAGCGCACCATTTATCTTTTGGGCGCCGAGGTTCGTAGCAGACTCAATGCTCTTTATATGACTATCTTTTTTGCCGGTGGTGCAATTGGGTCGGCCATTGCCAGTACAGCCTATATCTATGGGGGTTGGACCCTTGTTGCCTGGATTGGGTTTGCGTTCCCTGCAGCCGGCTTCATTTTCTTTTTGACAGAATAAAAGAAGCCACCCGTAGGTGGCTTCTTAAATACTTCTCAAGCAAAAACAGATTACTCGCGTGAAGCTTTCTTACGCTCATGCTCCTTGAGGTAGCGCTTACGAATACGAATACTCTTCGGCGTTACTTCAACTAACTCATCATCATCAATAAACTCTACCGCGTACTCTAGGTTCATTGCGATAGGAGTTACCAAGCGAACTGCTTCGTCAGTACCGGATGCGCGCACGTTAGTTAATTGTTTACCTTTAATCGGATTAACAACCAAGTCGTTATCACGGCTATGAATACCGATCACCATACCTTCATACAAAGGATCTCCAGGGCTCACAAACATACGGCCACGGTCTTGCAACTTCCAAAGGGCGTAAGCAACTGCTTCACCATCATCTTGGCTAATCAATACGCCGTTATGACGCTCACCCAAAATGCCATCTTTAGCTGGTGCATAGGAATCAAAAGTGTGACTCATCAAGCCATTGCCACGGGTCATAGTCATGAAATCGCCTTGGAAGCCGATCAAACCACGGGCAGGAATGCGGTACTCAAGACGCGTGCGACCTTTACCGTCACTAACCATGTCAAGCAATTCACCTTTACGTTTACCCAAGTCTTCCATGACGGCGCCTTGAGTCGTGTCTTCTAGGTCCACCGTTAAGTTTTCATACGGCTCCATCTTCACACCATCTACTTCGTGGAACACTACGCGCGGACGGGATACAGCTAATTCGTAACCTTCACGACGCATGGTTTCAACCAAGATGGTGAGGTGCAATTCACCACGACCCGACACCTCGAATACAGTATCGTCATCAGTCTCTTTAACGCGGAGTGCCATATTGGATTTCAATTCGCGGTCTAAGCGCTCACGAATTTGACGGCTCGTAACGAACTTACCTTCACGACCAGCCAATGGGCTAGTGTTCACCATGAAGTTCATGGTCAATGTTGGCTCATCAATCTTGAGCATTGGCAACGCTTCTGGTACGTCAGGCGCACAGATCGTAGTACCAATTGCTAAGTCTTCAATACCGTTTACCAATACGATGTCACCCGCTTGAGCTTCTTCAACCAACTCACGCTCTAAACCACGGAATTTCAATACTTGGTTAATACGGCCTTTACGTTGTGCTCCATCTGGACCATCCATGAACACCACATCCATCAATGGCTTAACAGTTCCACGATTTACACGGCCAACGCCGATCTTACCAACGTAGGTACTGTATTCAATAGAGGTAATTTGCAACTGCAATGGACCCTCTGGATTGTCATCACGTACAGGAACATGCTTTAGTACAGTATCAAACAGTGGACGCATGTCGCCTTCGCGAACATCATCAGTCAAGCCAGCGTAACCGTTCAAGCCTGATGCATACACTACCGGGAAGTCCAACTGCTCTTCAGTAGCACCTAACTTGTCAAACAATTCAAAAGTTGCATTGATCACGTAATCAGTGCGAGCACCTGGGCGGTCAACTTTATTAATTACTACGATTGGCTTTAACCCTAGAGCCAAAGCTTTTTTAGTTACGAAACGGGTCTGTGGCATTGGGCCTTCAACCGCGTCTACCAAAAGCAATACGCCATCAACCATGGAGAGCACACGCTCTACTTCGCCGCCGAAGTCAGCGTGTCCTGGGGTATCAACGATATTGATGTGTGTGCCGTCATATTCAACCGCACAGTTCTTGGACAAAATAGTAATACCACGCTCTTTTTCAAGATCGTTAGAGTCCATGACACGTTCGGTCATTTTTTCATTGGAGCGGAATGTGCCAGATTGACGCAAGAGTTGGTCAACCAAAGTAGTTTTACCGTGGTCAACGTGGGCGATGATGGCGATGTTACGAAGTGCGCGTTTAGTCATGTGAAGCTTCTAAAGTTAATGATAAGTAAAAGGAGTAATGAGTGTTTCGTATAAAAAATATTAATGGGCTGAAGAAATTAAGCGTTTAGGATGTAAAACTCCTGATCGCCAATCAGCAGTGCCAATAAAGTTATGGGGTGCAGCAGTAGCACGATAAATCCGCACCAAAGCCTCAATCGAAGGTAAGTTCAATGGAACGCGTTGCCCCAACTCCAAACGTTTAGCTTGTTGCTCATCAACCGTCAGATGCGGCAGGGTCTGTAATAAGGCATCAATTGGCAAAATGTAGCTAGAGCTATCGAGCAGTGCATTTTTAATGGATTCAATAGTGAAAGACTGCTCTAAATTTAAATGCCCAACTTCAGTTCTACGCAGCCCAACTAAATGGGCTCCACAACCTAAGGCCTTACCAAGATCTTCAGCCAAGACGCGAATATACGTTCCCTTGCTACAAGATACTTCTAAAGTTGCCTCTGGCCACTGAATATTGGTCCAGCGAATTTTATGAATAGTGATATCACGTGCAGTGCGCTCTAACTCAACACCAGCACGGGCGTACTCATATAAAGGCTTGCCATCACGTTTGAGCGCCGAATACATTGGGGGCACTTGAGAAATGGGCCCTGTAAATGTAGGCAACAGAGCATCTAAGGCTATCCGCATAGCGGCTTCATTCTCAAAAGCAGGCAGAGGAAGCTCTTCGATTACAAGGCCCTCAGCATCGCCTGTATCAGTCCGTGCACCAAACTTCACTTGAGCAACATAAGTCTTGTCAGCCTCGAGTAAATCTTGTGAGTATTTAGTGGCTTCACCAAGGCAAATTGGCAATAAACCAGTAGCCATCGGATCTAAAGTGCCAGTGTGCCCTGCTTTATCAGCCTTAAATGCGCGCTTGACGGCAGTAACCGCACCCTGGGAACTCATTCCCGCAGGTTTATCAAGCAAAACTACGCCGTCGATACGCGTGGACATATTTATTTATTCTCGTCTTGTTGATCGCCGCGATCACTATCTACCGCTTGATCGATCAATCGAGACATCTCTATGCCATGCTCTACTGAGCTGTCATAGTGAAAGTGCAAAGTTGGCACAGTGTGAATATGCAAACGTTTAAATAATAAAGAATGCAAGTACCCGGCTTTTTCCTGAAGCGCCTTCAAGGCATGCTCAGGCTCTGCACCCAATACGGTGAAGAACACTTTGGCATGCGCTAGGTCGGGAGAGAGTTCGATACTTTGTAAGGTAATCAAACCCAAACTAGGGCTGCGCAATTCACGCGGAATCAGCTCGGCCAGGTCTCGCTGAATTTGATCAGCAAGACGCTGGTTACGATGTGGGCTGGTCTTATGCATGAATTACCTATTAGAGTGAACGAGCGACTTCAGTCACTTCAAACACCTCTAATTGGTCACCTTCTTTAATGTCGTTGTAGCCTTTTAATGACAGGCCACACTCAACGCCGGCGCGAACTTCTTTTGCGTCATCTTTAAAGCGCTTAAGAGAGTCGAGCTCACCAGTCCATACCACTACGTTGTCACGCAAGAGGCGAACACTAGAGGTACGCTTAACGACGCCATCAACTACTAAGCAACCCGCAATTGCGCCAACCTTAGATACTAGGAAGACTTGACGAATTTCAACCAAGCCGGTGACCTCTTCCTTCTTATCCGGAGTCAGCATACCGCTCAAGGCGAGCTTCACCTCATCAACTGCGTCATAAATGATGTTGTGATAACGAATATCAACACCGTTGTTCTCAGCTAGCTTACGCGCTGCAGCATCTGCACGAGAGTTAAAACCAAAGATCACGGCTTTAGAAGCAACTGCTAAGTTCACGTCAGTCTCGGTAATGCCACCCACAGCAGCGTGGACGATTTGCACCTTCACTTCTGGTGTTGATAGCTTCATTAAAGATTGTGCCAACGCTTCTTGAGAGCCTTGCACGTCAGCCTTAATGATTAATGGCAATAATTTAGCTTCAATCGCACCCTCTTCCATGTTTTCCATCATGGTTTCAAGTTTGAATGCCTGTTGCTTAGCTAACTTCACATCACGGAACTTGCCTTGACGGAAAAGTGCAATCTCACGAGCCTTACGCTCATCAGGAACCACTTGTACCGACTCACCAGCCGCAGGAACTTCAGATAAACCTTGAATTTCAACAGGAATAGATGGGCCAGCTTCGTTACAGGGTTTACCGTTTTCATCCAACATAGCGCGTACGCGACCGAAGGTTGAGCCGGCTAACAACATATCGCCTCGCTTGAGCGTTCCAGATTGAACCAAGATGGTTGCAACAGGACCCTTACCTTTGTCCAAACGGGCTTCAATAACTAAGCCTTGTGCAGGAGCATCTTTAGGAGCTTTGAGCTCCAAGATTTCTGCTTGCAAGAGTACGTTCTCTAAAAGCGCATCAATACCTTCACCTGTTTTTGCAGATACCGGAATAAATGGCACATCGCCACCGTACTCCTCTGGCACAACTTGCTCTGCAACCAATTCAGTTTTAACGCGATCAGCATTGGCTTCAGGTTTATCAATCTTATTGATTGCCACTACCAAAGGCACGCCACCAGCTACCGCATGGTGAATCGCCTCTTTAGTTTGCGGCATCACGCCGTCGTCAGCCGCAACTACCAAGATCACAATATCGGTTGCCTTAGCACCGCGAGCACGCATTGCAGTAAATGCTTCGTGACCCGGAGTATCCAAGAAAGTGATCATGCCACGTGGAGTTTCTACGTGGTAGGCACCAATATGCTGGGTAATACCGCCAGCTTCGCCAGTGGCTACTTTTGCTGCACGAATCTTATCGAGCAAAGAGGTTTTACCATGGTCAACGTGACCCATCACTGTCACTACTGGAGGACGTGGCAACAATTCAGCATCATGGCCATCAGTACCCAAGTCTAAATCTGGATCATCCAATTTTGCTGCATGTGCTTTATGACCCATTTCTTCGACAATGATCATGGCTGTATCTTGATCGAGCACTTGGTTAATGGTGACCATTTGACCCATGCCCATCAGGAGCTTAATCACTTCTGCACTCTTGACTGCCATTGCGTGAGCAAGCTCAGCAACCGTAATCGTTTCTGGTACTTGCACGTCACGCACTACTGGCTCAGTTGGAACTTGGAAGTTAGTGTCAACGTTCGCTTCAGCGATTTGACGCTGTTTTTTACGACCACCACCAGAACGCCAACCACCAACACCACCAGAGCTATCGCCACGCGTCTTCAGGCCACCCGGTTTCTTGGCGCCTTCTTCTTGCCAAGTAGAGGATGTCTCGGAGGACTTAATTGTTTTACCGCCAACCTTAGCAACGGCCTTCTTCTTGTCATCAGCACCTTCTGCTTTAGCAGGTTTGTGCAATGTACCTTTTTTCGCTTCTTCAGCAGCAATTTCGCTCGGTGCTTTAAGCACGCGGGCTGGGGCACTCATCATGTCGCGAATTGCCAAAGCTTCAGCTTCAGCAGCAGCACGACGCACACGAATATCCGCCAACTCTTTTTCTTTGCTTGCAGCCAATTCCTTGGAAGCTTTATCTGCCTGCGCCTTTTTCTCAGCAGCTTCAGCAGCAGCATCTGGTGCAGCGTCAACTGGCTTTACTTCCTTTTCAGGAGCAGGTGCAGCCGCTTCTTTTTGACGCGCCTCTTCAGCCGCCTTCATTTCCGCCTCTTGACGAGCCAATAACTCAGCTTGACGAGTTGCTTCAGCTGCCCGTTTCTCTAATTCTTCCTCAGAAAGAATTGGTTTAGCTGGCGCTGCAGGTGCAGTTTCTTTAGCTGGTGCTGGAGTTTCTTCAGGGGCTTTATCGCCCGCCTTTACTAACACACGCTTTTTACGAACTTCCACTTGCACTGTGCGAGTACGTCCAGCCGAGTCAGCCTGACGAATCTCAGAGCTCTCACGCTTGATCAATGTGATCTTCTTGCGTACGCCTGCATCAACATTACCGTGCGCTTTTTGCAAATGCTCAAGCAGGACAGTTTTGTCCTTTTCGGTAATGCTATCGTCCTCAGAACCTTTTTCGATACCGGCCGCCTTCAACTGCTCCAAGAGGTCTGGCGCGGTACGTTTTAATTCTTTAGCGAGTACTTTTACTGTTGTTGCCATGCACTACTTCCTCTCATGAAGTAAACCAATGTTCGCGCGCTTTCATGATGAGCGTTTTCGCAGTTTCTTCGTCAATTTGTGTCGCCTCAACTAGCTCATCAACAGCTAATTCAGCAAGGTCGTCACGGGTATGTACTTGATTGTCAGCAAGCTTGGCAATCAACTCTGTGGTCATTCCCTCGAGGGAACGCAAGTCTTGCGACACTTCGCCAATACGCTCTTCTTTTGCTAACTCCATCGTTAACAAAGAATCACGTGCGCGGGTACGCAACTCATTCACAGTATCTTCATCAAATGAATCAATCTCTAACATTTCAGACAATGGCACATAAGCCACTTCTTCTAATGTATTGAAACCTTCTTCAATCAAAATATCAGCCACTTCTTGGTCTACGTCTAATTTGTCCATAAACAATTGACGTACAGAAGAAGCTTCTTTTTCAGTTTTCTCAGCAGACTCTTCAGGAGTCATGATGTTGATTTGCCAACCAGTCAAATCGCTCGCCAAGCGAACGTTCTGTCCACTACGGCCAATCGCAATTGCCAAGTTCTCTTCATCAACCACCACATCCATCGCGTGACGCTCTTCGTCAACCACAATTGAAGATACTTGTGCTGGCGCCAAGGCACCAATCACAAACTGCGCTGGATCTTCAGACCACAACACAATATCTACTGCCTCGCCGGCCACTTCGTTACGAACTGCGGTAACGCGTGTGCCACGAACGCCAACGCAAGTACCGATTGGATCGATACGCTTGTCATAGGTGACCACTGCAATCTTTGCACGGATACCAGGATCACGAGCAGCGCCCTTGATCTCTAATAATCCCTGCTCCATTTCTGGAACTTCGTTCTCAAACAACTTGATCAAGAAATCTGGGCAAGTACGAGAGAGTTCAATTTGTGGGCCACGGGCTTCACGATCCACTTTAAGAATGTAAGCGCGGACGCGGTCACCGGAACGCAAGTTCTCTTTTGGAATCATTTGATCGCGACGCAGTAAAGCTTCAACGCGGCCAGATTCAATAATTAAGCCATTCTTATCGGCACGCTTCACGGTACCGGTCATGACTTTTTCGCCACGCTCAAGGTAATCGTTCAAAATCTGCTCACGCTCAGCATCACGGATGCGTTGCAAGATCACTTGCTTAGCAGCTTGTGCGCCGATACGACCAAATGCTAATGATTCAATTTGCTCTTCGATGTAGTCGCCAACTTCCATATCTGGAATTTGCTCTTTAGCCTCAAATTGCAAAATTTCTTTATCTGGCTCTTGGAGACCGGCTTCATCAGGAACAACCAACCAACGACGGAAGGTCTCGTATTCACCAGACTCACGGTCGATAGATACGCGAATATCCACATCTTCAGTTGCGTAACGCTTTTTAGTGGCTGATGCCAACGCCATTTCAAGTGCCTCAAACACAATCGCTTGATCAACGTTCTTTTCACGCGCTAGGGCGTCTGCCAACATGAGAACTTCTCGACTCATGACTTTCTTCCTTTGAAATCAATAACAGGGACCAACCGGGTCTTATCGACCTCGGCTAAAGAAAACTCCAATTGAGAGGGCTGACCATCAGCACCCTCGAACACCAAACCAAATTTCGCATCAGGTGAATCCAACTCACCACTCAGCAAACCTTGCAACACACCACGAAAATTCTTACGGCTGCCAACAGCAACACGCAACTTCAAATCTACTTCCATTCCAGCAAAGCGCTCAAAATCAGCCGCCGTCTTTACAGGGCGATCTAAGCCTGGAGAAGAAATCTCCAGACGTTCGTAAGGAATGTTTTCTACCGGTAAGGCGTAGCTCAATTGATGGCTCACCTTCTCGCAATCCAAAACATTAATCAAACGCTCGTAATCCGGGTTTTCAATTGTGACGCGCAGCAAACCCCCGGCTTCACGCTCAATATCTACTAGCGTGTAGCCTAAGTTTTCTAGCTCTGCAGCGATGATCTTTTGATCTTTCACAACACCCTTCAAACCAAAATGGCAAAAAAAAATGGGCTTCAAAGCCCATATTCTCGAAATTCAGAACAGGCCGACTTACGTTGATCGCAACATCAGTCGGTAACAACACTTGCAGCATGTTTGTGCTGCAAGACCAAAATTATAGCCGATTTTTAGAGAAAACCGATAGAAATCAGAAGCTTTCGCCAGGATTTCGGGGTTTTCTAGGACCTTTATTGAAAGGTTTGCGCCCTTTTGGTGCACCCCGTTTAGGTCCATTTCCAGGACTTTGAGGGTTTGCAGTCACAAATGCAGACTGCCCATGATGTACTTTTTTACCTTTATTGCGGTTTTGGCCTTGACCACCCTGACCGCCTTGTCCGCCCTGCCCGCCACCTTGACCTGGCCTGCCGCCTTGCGTACGACCTCGGAAAGGTCCGCGCCCTTCGCCAGATCCACCGCCGCCAGGCTTGCCACCCCTACCTTGGTGAGTAAGGCCATTATGGCCACTCGCCAGAGTTAAAGCGTCCCGTGAACCCCAATAAGAAACAGAGGTTTGCATTGGATCAGGCTGGAAATCGGCACCCTCTGGGTTGCGACCTTGTCTACCAGCGTTAGGATTGCGTCCTTTATCTTGCGGTTGCGGCATTTTTAAGCCTGCAGACTTCATCAAGTTATAAATACCGCCGGCTTCAATCTCCTCCCATTTACCCCGCCTTAAGCGTGGAGGTAACAGGAAAATGCCATAGCGAGTTCGGATTAAGCGAGATACCGTATGACCAACTGCTTCAAACATACGACGTACTTCGCGGTTACGACCTTCCGTTAATGCAACGTGATACCAACGGTTGGCACCATCACCGCCGCCCATCGCTAGGCGCAAGAATTTCGCTTGGCCATCATCGAGCGTGATACCGCTCTTTAATAGTGCTGTGTTGTCCTGACTCAGCTCACCCAAGATGCGTACTGCATATTCACGCTCGACACCATAACGTGGATGCATTAGGCGGTTAGCTAATTCACCTGAAGTAGTGAATAACAACAAACCTTCAGTATTAAAGTCTAGACGCCCGACTGCAATCCAGCGCCCTTGACGTGGCTTGGGCAAGCGATCAAAAACGGTTGGGCGGCCTTCTGGATCGGATTGACTCACGATCTCGCCAGCCGGCTTGTGATACATGATCACGCGTGGCGGCTTAGTTTGAATCTTACGATGTACTGGCTTGCCATTAATGCGCACTTGATCTGTTGGCCCGATACGCTGACCGATATGTGCAGGCAAGCTGTTTACCGATACGCGACCTTGAATAATCAAGTCTTCCATATCGCGACGGGATCCCATGCCAACGTCAGCCAATACCTTGTGCAACTTAACGGTATCTTCGTCATCAGCATCATCGTCTAGACCATCAAGGTCAGACCAAACCTCATCACGCAAACTGAGTGGCAAATCATCTACGTTTGCAAACTGCAAACTACTCATCTCTTCTTCGGTAGGCGCATCGGGATCTTCGTCCTCGCGCGAACGTTGTGCGCGACGCTCAGCACCAGTCTGATGGGAGATGTCACTTTCATTTAAACCATCTGGGTTCTTTGCTTCCAATACCTCTGGAGCATCCAGTGCGGCATCAAACTCACCTGAAACCACGGAGGCAAACAATGCCTCAACATCCGCAGGATTTGGAGCTAACTTTGCTGAGTGATTGCCACCGCCTTCGCGCGGGCCATTGCTTGAATCACCCTCACGACGTGGTTTGTCCTTGTTAAAGGGACGTTTCTTATTAAAAGGGTGTTTACCCGTTCCAGCACGTCGCGGATGACGGGGACCACGGTCCTCACGTGGAGTACGTTCGCCACCCTCCCCCTGAGAGCCTTCTGTATGTGAAGAGCCTGTATCCGTTTGAGAAGGCGTTGCTGGTGCTGCTGGGGATGAATCGTTTTCGTTAGAGCTTGTCATTAATTATTATTTTGTTTCGTCTGATTGCTCATCAGACTCAGGGGTTGCTTCTTCGGTTTGCTCGATTTCTTCAGCTTGTTCAACTTCTTCGCCGAGCTCTTCTGTGATGACTTCAGTTGTTTCAATCACAAGTATTTCTTCAGTCTCTTCAATGACTACCGTTTCGACAGTAGCACTAGGATCAAATTCCATAACAGCTTGACCTAACTGTGCAGCTGCAGCCATTGGTGCAGCATCTTCTAAGATTGGCAGGCTTTGTAGATTGGTGAGACTTAAGTCATCTAAAAATTGTTTTGTAGTAGCGTATAGACCAGGTCGACCAACCGTCTCTTTGTGACCAATCACCTCTACCCAACCACGATCTTCTAATTGCTTCATGACATTGCTACTTACAGCAACTCCACGAATCTCCTCAATCTCACCACGAGTAACAGGCTGACGATAAGCAATGATCGCCAAGGTTTCCATCACAGCGCGTGAATACTTTGGCGGCTTTTCAGGTGTGAGGCGATCAAGATACTCGCGCATAGATAGGCGGCTCTGAAAACGCCAACCAGTAGCAATATGCACCAACTCCATGCCCTTCTCATCCCAAGCTCGCTGTAACTCAACCAGTGCGTCATCAATATCAGCAGTGGTAACGTCTTCAACAAAGAGACGAGACAAGTCGGCAACGGTGAGTGGCTCCTGCGCACATAGGAGGGCTGTTTCAATAACGCGCTTGTTGTGATCGTCCATAAAAGTCGGGCTATCAGGAATGCTCCTGATGAGGCTTTAAAAAATGTATTTCAATAATGGGTTTTGGTGTTTTCTAGCGACTACGGGCAATCCATCTCATTATTTCTAGTTGGGGGATATGCCCGCGCTGCAACGAAGTCCATTTCGTTCACCCTGCGACCATTATAAGGTAGGCTCAATACAATAGCCACATGCTCAATAAATCCTCAAAACCCCCTGTTTCCATCGCGCGACGCCAATTATTAGGGATTGGCATGGGCTTAGGTGCCTTAGTGGGCGCAGGTAGCTTAAGCTCATGTAGCCTTATGGGACCCAAAAAGCCAGTGGTAGGCCTTGTCCTTGGTGCGGGAGCAGCGCGTGGATTTGCCCATATTGGAGTAATTAAAGCTTTAGAAGCTCAAGGCATTCGCCCAGATATCGTGGTTGGTAGCAGCGCTGGCAGTGTGATTGCAGCCCTACTTGCTTCTGGCGCCACAGGGAATGAACTCAATCGCCTTGCCCTGAATTTGGACGAGGCTACGATTGCAGACTGGGGTCTGCCATTTGCTGGACGCTTTGGTGGACTTATCAAAGGCGATGCCCTGCAAAATATGGTGAACCGTGAAGTTCAAAATAAATCGATTGAGCAGATGCGTATCCCCCTAGGTATTGTTGCTACCGAATTGCAATCTGGCAAAGGCGTCCTCTTTCGAAGTGGGAATACTGGTCAAGCTGTGCGCGCATCGTGTAGCGTACCTGGAATCTTCCAGCCGACCATGATTGGTGGCAAAGAATATGTTGATGGCGGCTTAGTCGCACCAGTACCTGTGAGTTATGCCAGACAAATGGGCGCAACCTTAGTCATAGCAGTCAATATTTCCTCAGAGCCCGTTCATCAAGATGCCAGCGGAACCTTTGGCGTGCTCCAGCAAACCATTTCGATCATGCAAAGAAGCATTAATCAATACGAACTCAAGAGTGCCGATATTGTGATTACCCCGCAACTCAAACAAATGAGTAGCAGTGAATTTAAATCCAGAAATGCAGCGATCTTGGCGGGCGAGGTCGCTGCGCAAGAACAAATGGGATTAATTAAGGAGAGGCTGAGAGGCTAAGCCCCTTAGGGCTTAAAGAGGGATTAGAGGCTACGTGACTTACGCTTAATCTCTTTTACTTCGTCTAATAACTCTTGGCGTTCGGAATCATTCAAGTTGTCGCTGCCATCTAAACGACGAGCACCATCGAATCGTTTATCCCAATACAAACTACTGAGATCATCCACTCGAACGCTAGTGCCTTTTGATGGTGAATGAATAAACTTGTTATCGCCCACATATATGCCTACATGTGAGAACGTTAATCGCATGGTGTTAAAGAACACTAGATCACCAGGTTGCAACTCATCGCGATTAATCGGCTTGCCAACACGACTCATCTGAGTGGATTTACGTGGCAATAAGAAACCCAATTTATCTTTAAATACATAGCCAACAAAACTACTGCCATCCAAACCAGACTGCGGCAATTCTGCATCCCAGCGATAACGCACACCAATTACTTGCATGGCGCGATTAATCAACTCTTCAGGCTTTCCAGAAACGGTATCTGCCAAGCGGTCAGAAACACGAGAGATGTATGCCCTACCAGCTTGGAACATACTTTCTTTTGGAACCACTACTTCAGCCGATGGGGCGATGGCATCAGACCCAGCAGCCGCATCTACAGCAAATGCGGATATTGAGACCGACAAACCCAAGCTTAGGCCCAGGATTTGAGAAAGTAGCGCTTTTTTCAATGACATTTCACCAGTTTAACAAAGAACCCCTTATTAACCAAGTCTTCACTATAGGCTTAAGTCTTTGTTTATAAACATTTTTTTGCCTCAATGCGGGGCAAATGCACCAAATCAGCCCATAACATCAGGGCCAACCGCCCCTATTAAGTCAATTCAGCGGCTGCGAATAATTCTTTGGTATAGATCTGTTTGGGGTGCTTGATGAGGGTTTCGGTATCACCAAACTCAACCACCCTACCTTCTTTCAGGACCATGACTTCGTGAGACATTGCCCGAATGACAGCCAAATCATGGCTAATCATGAGATAGGCCAGGTTGTATTTCTTCTGCAATTCCGACAGCAAGGCAAGCACTTGTTTCTGAATAGACACGTCAAGCGCTGAGGTTGGTTCATCGAGCACCAAAATTTGCGGACGCAAAATCAACGCGCGTGCGATGGCAATGCGCTGCCGTTGCCCACCAGAAAATTCATGGGGATATCGGGTTAAGGCTGAACGATCTAAGCCAACTTCTTTAAGCATATCGATAACGCGCGACTCACGCTCTGCTTCTGAAAGTTTTGGATGGTGAACATCTAAACCCTCAGAAATAATCTGCATGACATTCATGCGTGGCGAGAGTGAGCCAAATGGATCCTGAAAAATCACTTGCAAGCTTGAACGCATTGCGCGTCGCTCTACAGGCTTGAGTGTTTGCCAATCTTGACCGAGTACATCGACATGACCGGTCACCAGCGCTGCTGAGTCACCCAACAGGCCCAGGACAGCCATGCCCAAGGTGGTTTTACCCGAACCAGACTCACCAATGACGCCAATGGTTTGACCTTGTTTTAAATGGAAGCTGACTTTTCTTAGCACTTTATGTGGCGGTGCTTTTTTAAACCACGATACTGACTCTGAACTTGGGTATGCAACTGAGAGTTCTTCTGTTTTTAATAACACCGGCGCCAATGGCATTACTGGCGCAAGATTTCGGACCGGCTCGCTATTGACAAGTGCACGAGTGTACGGATCAGATGGATGCTCAAAGACTTGTTTAGTTGTGCCTGCTTCGATTAAGTTACCTTGATTTAAAACGGCAACACGTTGAGCAAAATGTTTTACTAAATTGAGGTCATGGGTGATTAACAAAATTCCCATACCACCATGCTCTTTCGATTCTTCCTGCAACTCTTTAAGCAGGTCTAAGATTTGTAAACGCAAACTGACGTCCAAAGCCGTAGTAGGTTCATCTGCAATCAGCAGGCGGGGTTTGCAAGCCAAAGCCATTGCAATCATTGCGCGTTGACGCTGACCACCTGAGAGCTGATGAGGGTATGAGTGAAAACGTCTCTCGGGCTCGGGAATCCCTGTCTTCTTGAGCAAATCAATCGCAGCATCAATGCAATCGGATTTAGAGATGAGCGGCTGGTAAATCTGTACTGCTTCAATAATTTGATTGCCAATTGTGAATAAAGGATTCAGAGCCGTCATCGGCTCCTGAAACACCATGGCGATTTCACGACCGCGGATCTCACGAATATCCTCAATGGGCAAGGCAAGGAGATCAACCGCTCCTTTGCCATCTTTTTTATTCCACAGAATTTTTCCTGAAACCTTAGCGCCCTCAGGCTCAAGCCTTAAAGGCGCGAGTGCAGTGAGCGTCTTACCTGAGCCCGACTCCCCTACCAAAGCTACCCGTTCACCAATGCCTATCTCTAGATCCAAATGGTTAACAGCAAATTTCTCGCGACGTCCCGAGCCAAATGAAATACATAAGTTCTCATAGCGCAACAAACTCATGAGCGACCCCCGCTCATGAATCCCGACTTCCGCGAATCAAATGCATCGCGTAGTGCCTCACCCATGAAGGTGAGCAAAAGCAAGGTTGCCACTAAAACCACAAAAGTGGAAAGCGAAATCCACCACGCCTCTAGATTGCCTTTACCCTGAGAGAGAAGCTCACCTAAGCTTGGCGTGCCAGGAGGAACACCTAAGCCCAAGAAATCTAAGCTGGTGAGAGACAAAATCGCTGCGCTCATACGGAATG
The DNA here is from genome assembly GCF_018687455.1 of Polynucleobacter sp. TSB-Sco08W16. Classification (NCBI taxonomy): domain Bacteria; kingdom Pseudomonadati; phylum Pseudomonadota; class Betaproteobacteria; order Burkholderiales; family Burkholderiaceae; genus Polynucleobacter; species Polynucleobacter sp. TSB-Sco08W16. The sequence continues at coordinate 663,446 of NZ_CP061291.1, read as the reverse complement.
GCAAAAAGGTAATCACAGGAGTCAAACTATTTGGCAAGATATGGCGCCACATAATTTGCAGATTGGTAAGACCAAGCGCTCGGGCTGCACGCACATATTCCAAGGCGCGGTTGCGAAAGAACTCTGCCCGGACGTAGTCTGACAAACCCATCCAACCAAAAGCTGCCAGCAAGATGATCAGCAATGAAACGCTGGGATTAAAGATCGAAGCAAAGATGATGAGTAGATATAGCTCTGGCATTGCAGACCAAATTTCAATCAGGCGCTGAGAAATCAAATCAAACTTGCCACCAAAGAATCCCATCAAGGAACCTGTGATGATTCCAACACTTACCCCCACAATCGTGAGTGCCAATCCAAATAGAATCGATAAGCGGAAACCATAAATGAGGCGAGAGAGCACATCGCGCCCTCGATCGTCAGTACCCAACCAGTTCTGCCATGAGGGCGGCGCGGGATTGGGAACTTGGGAGAAATAATTCAGCGTCTCGTAGCTGTAGGTAATGGGTGGGTAGATTGCCCAGTTGCCATCGCTCGTAATATTGTGACGAATATCCGGATCCAAGAAATCTGTTGGCGTAGCAAAGTCTCCACCAAACACTGTCTCCGCCTGATTACTCACAATCGGGAAATAGAAATGTCCGTCATAACGCACTACCAATGGCTTGTCATTGGCAATCAATTCAGCACAGAGCGATAAACCAAACAAAATCACGAATATCCACAGGCTGGCATACCCTCTGCGATTGCTTCTAAAGCACTGCCAACGGCTCATGATCCGCCTCCTGCGCCAAACTGAATGCGAGGATCAACATAGACATAACAAAGATCAGAGATGAGCTTAGTAAATAAGCCGATCAGAGTAAACAAATAGAGAGTGCCAAAGACCACTGGATAATCACGGCGCATGACTGATTCATAAGAAAGCAAACCTAGACCATCAAGTGAGAACAGTGTTTCGATCAAGAGTGAACCTGTAAAGAAGGCTCCAATAAAGGCGGCTGGAAAACCAGTTACAAGTGGCAGCATTGCATTGCGAAAGACATGCTTCCACAACACTTGCTTCTCGGTCAGGCCCTTAGCTCTGGCAGTTAATACATACTGCTTACGAATCTCTTCTAAAAAAGAATTTTTAGTGAGCATCGTTACTACGGCAAAACTTCCCAATACAGAGGCAGTGATTGGCAGCACTAAGTGCCACAAATAGTCCATGATCTTGCCGATCAAACTCAAATCACTCCAGTTATCGGAGGTGAGCCCTCGCAAGGGGAATATTTGCAGAAAACTACCGCCCCCAAAAATAACCAGCAAGAGAACGCCCAGAACAAATCCCGGGATGGCATAGCCCACCAAGATCATGGTGCTGGTCACGGCATCAAAGCGGGAACCATCACGCACCGCTTTAGCAATACCAAGAGGAATCGATACTAAATAAGTAATGAAGAAAGTCCATAGACCAATACTGATCGATACAGGTAACTTGGAAACGACTAAGCGCCAAACGCTTTCGTGCTGGTAGTAGCTCTCGCCCAAATCAAATCGAGCAAAACGACCCAGCATCATGAAGTAACGCTCAAGCGGTGGCTTATCGAAACCGTATAAGGCCTTTACTTCCTCCAAGCGCTGCGCATCGACGCCTTGTCGTCCGCGATAAGTTGAGCCCGACCCCGAAGACTCTGAACCCCCTACAGCAGCATTGCCCTTGCCCTTGAGCTCGAGCACCATTTGTTCAACAGGCCCGCCAGGCACAAACTGCACAACTGCAAAAGTCAAAGTCAGCACGCCCAAGAGCGTTGGGATCATCAGCAATAAACGCTTGAAGATGTAGGTGCGCATTTGTCCTTGCATTATTGAGACTCTTCTTTCCACCAGTTCTGCATAATCCACGGTTCTGCTTGATAGTACAAAGGAGGCTCTGGATATCGCATCTCTTTACGGAAGGCTACACGGTGCGTTGGGTTGTACCACTGCGGCACAACATAGTAACTATTCCACAACACTCGATCCAATGCTCTAGCAGCGGTACGCAATTGTTCACGATTTTGTGCTCTCGTAATCTCTCCTACCAAGGCATCCACTACAGGAGATTGAATACCGATTACGTTATCAGATCCTTTTTCTTTTGCTGCCTGACTGCCAAAGCGATCCCATAACTCACTGCCTGGATTCTGAGAATCTTGGAACCTCACTGTGGTCATATCAAAGTCATACTCATTCATGCGCTTTTGATGTAATGCAAAGTCACTAGTACGAACGTCTACTTGGATGCCCAATTTTTCAAGATTACGCATGTAAGCAGAAATGACTCTCAAAAAGAAGCCGCCATCTTCGACCATCTCAAACCGAAATGGCTCGCCCTTTTCATTGCGCAATGCGCCATCACGATATTGCCAACCTGCATGCATCAGTAGCTCACGCGCCTGGCGTAAATTTTGACGCAGACTGCCCGGCGACTTAGTTGAAGGTGCGGGTGGCATCGGACCAAACACGGCATCAGGCACCCATTGGGGATATTTCGCCTTGAGTGGTTTAAGTAACTTCAGTTCCCCTTCCGTTGGCTTGCTTGGGCCATCGAAGTTGGCACTTAAATCACTGTTGGTAAAGTAACTATTAATACGGCTATATTGATCGAAAAATATTTGGCGATTGAGCCATTCAAAATCCAATGCCAATCCCAATGCTTGACGTACGCGCGCATCCTGAAAGATCGGCTTACGGACATTCATGGCAAAGCCTTGCATGCCTGCGCCATTGTGATTAATAAAAGCCTTTTTTAATAGCGTACCGTTATCAAACTTCGATCCAACGTATCCCTTGGCCCAAATCTTGGCGCGGTACTCCACTAAAGCATCAAACTCTCCGGCTTTAAACGCCTCAAGACGAACGGCGTCGTCGCTGTAGAGTTTATAGAGCACCCGATCAAAGTTGTAAAAACCCACCCGAATATTGAGCGGCTTACTTAAATGATCTGCCCAATATTGAGGATTTTTCTTGTACACAATTGACTTACCAGCCTTGAATGACTCAATCAGATAGGGGCCACTCCCAAGGGGAGTTTCGAATGCCAATTTGTCAAAAGGAATTGTCGTGCCATCGGCTTTCTTGCCCCAGTTACGAGAAAAGATAGGCAACGTTCCAGCAAGAATAGGAAGCTCAGAATTATTGCTCTTAAAATCAAAGCGCACTACGCGATCAGAAAGAATCACTGCTGAAGTAATGTCAGCAAAAGTTGTTTTATAGCGAGGGTGCGCCTGCCCACTCATGAGCACATCAAAACTGTATTTAACGTCGGCAGCTAAAACCGGGCTGCCATCAGAAAACTTGGCTTCAGGCCGAATCCGAAAAGTCACTGACTTGTGATCTTTTGCCACTTCAATATCTTCAGCAAGTAAACCGTAAACACTGGAGGTTTCATCCGCACTTCCCTCGGCTAATGACTCAAACATGAGTTCGATGCCTGGAGCGGATACCCCGCGCAAAGTGAAGGGGTTGAACTTATCAAAGCTGTTCCGTTGACCTGGATTAGGCAAAGTCAGAGTGCCGCCCTTAGGTGCATTGGGGTTAACGTAGTCAAAATAGGCAAAGCCCTCTGGATATTTTGGCTTGCCATACTGAGCGATACCCTGTCCTGCCAACGCAAAGTTACCCCAAAGCCCTGCCAGAAGGGCTAGCAGCAAGAAACGGGTAATTTGACGAAAAGGGGTTTGGGCTGGCATATATGCAACAATTGTAGATAGCAAATCATATTTGAAGCAAAGGACACAACATGGGCTTTCTCTCCGGCAAAAAAATCCTCATTACCGGCCTCCTCTCCAACCGCTCAATCGCCTACGGCATCGCCAAGGCCTGCCACCGTGAGGGCGCTGAGCTTGCCTTTACTTATGTAGGCGAGCGCTTTAAGGACCGCATCGTCGATTTTTCAAAAGAATTCAATTCAGAACTCATTTTTGACTGTGATGTCGGTAGCGATGAGCAAATTTCTGCACTATTTAAGGATTTAGCCAAATCCTGGCCTCAGTTTGACGGTTTTGTTCATGCCATTGGCTTTGCTCCACGCGAAGCGATTGCAGGTGACTTTTTAGAAGGTCTCTCGCGTGAAGGCTTCAAAATTGCTCATGACATTTCTGCTTATAGCTTCCCCGCTATGGCAAAAGAGGCTTTACCAATGTTGCGTGATAAATCCTCCCTTTTAACCTTGACCTATCTTGGGTCCATGAAGAATGTTCCCAACTACAACACCATGGGTTTAGCCAAGGCTTCTCTAGAAGCTTCTGTACGTTACCTAGCTGGATCAGTAGGCCCTAAGGGTATTCGTGCGAATGGTATTTCTGCTGGCCCCATTAAAACGCTGGCCGCATCTGGCATCAAAGGTTTCAGCAAAATTTTGGAAGCCGTTGAACAAACTGCGCCAATGCGCCGCAACGTCACAATTGATGATGTTGGCAATACTGCTGCATTCTTAATGTCGGATTTAGCAAACGGTATCACTGCTGAAATTATTTATGTAGACAATGGCTTTAGCCAGGTCGTTGGCGGAATGGAAGAAGTTTGAGCGTAAGCCTTTCCGAAGCCCTCAAGTTTTGGGCAAAGCTAGGCTTTATTAGTTTTGGTGGTCCCGCTGGACAAATCGCTGTCCTGCATCAAGAGTTAGTCGAGAAGCGTCGCTGGATTTCTGAGCGGCGCTTTTTACATGCGCTCAACTACTGCATGCTTTTACCGGGACCAGAAGCGCAGCAGCTGGTTACTTATATTGGCTGGCTAATGCATCGCAGTTGGGGCGGCATTCTGGCTGGCACACTCTTTGTATTACCCTCACTCTTTATTTTGATTGCGCTCTCCTGGGTGTATCTCACCTTTGGACAGATGCCGTGGATTGCCGCTATTTTCTTTGGCATTAAGCCGGCTGTCACCGCCATTGTGTTGCACGCAGCAGTTCGCATTGGTAAGCGCACCATTCATAACCAAGCATTGAAGTGGATTGCCTTAGGCTCATTCTTAGCAATCTTTATTCTGAATTTATCTTTCCCCATCATTGTCATTATTGCTGCAGCAATTGGTTATTGGGGCAGCAAACATTACCCAGATTATTTCCAGCAATTCAGCAATCATGAAAGCAATGAAGACAGGCGTTATGGCGATGCCATCATTGATGATGACACCCCTACTCCAATCCACGCGCAATTCCAGCTACAGAAAACAGTGTTGCATAGCGCTATTGCTTTTGGCTGTTGGCTTCTACCTATTGCAATCTTGATTCTCATTTTCGGCTGGAAGACACTCTATCCAGAAATTGCCTGGTTCTTTACTAAGGCAGCCTTTCTCACCTTTGGTGGAGCTTACGCTGTACTGCCTTACGTATATCAAGGTGCAGTAGATCACTTCCATTGGTTAAGTGCCAATCAAATGATGGATGGTTTAGCACTTGGCGAAACTACTCCGGGCCCACTCATCATGGTGGTTGCTTTTGTGGGTTATTTAGCTGGCCATATTCAGCATCTCATCGGCAATAGCAATCCATTTTGGTTTGGTGCATTGGGTGCGGTTGTAGCCACTTGGTTTACCTTTTTGCCATCCTTCTTTTTTATCTTGGTGGGCGGCCCTTTAGTGGAATCCACTCATGGCAAGATTAGCTTCACGGCACCCCTGACTGCCATTACTGCTGCAGTAGTTGGCGTGATTGTCAATCTAGGTCTCTTTTTTGCGTATCACGTCTTTTTACCCCATGGATTGGGCGGCTCTATTTCCTGGATCTCGATCCTGATTTGCGCATTAGCTGCTTTGGCGCTATTTAAATTCCAAAAAGGGGTAATGACAGTTCTCGGTGGCTGTGCTTTGGCCGGTCTTCTGGTCTACTTTTCTAGCGCGTTGATTACGTAATTTAATAGGCTAAGTATTTTTCTCAAGATTGGCATAATGGAAGTTATGCGAATCGAACCTCAAACCATCACCCATCTTCAAGAGTGGCTCGGCAAAACAGAGTCACTTTCAGATACTGTTACGGCCGCCCCTGTGCGCGCCCTATCTGCCACATTAGATCGTCCAGATCCAGAACCTAGCGAAGGCAGCTTTCTTCCTGAGTTATGGCACTGGCTGTATTTCTTACCGCATGCACGTCAGTCTGAGATTGGCCCAGATGGTCATCCTAAGCGTGGTGGCTTCTTACCCCCAGTACCCCTACCTCGTCGCATGTGGGCCGGAAGTCGTGTGCAATGGTTGGCACCTCTCTCTGTTGGCGATGAGATCAAGCGCGTTTCCAAAATTGAATCGGTTACTCACAAAGCAGGTCGTACCGGTGATCTGATATTTGTTTTGGTTAAACATGAAATCTCTAACCAAAAAGGCTTGGCCATTATTGAAGAGCATGACATCGTGTATCGCGATGCGCCCGGCCCCGATGACAAGCCAGTGGCACCTACACCAGCACCAAATGATGCCAAGTGGAGCAAAATAATTACACCTGATGATGTTTTATTGTTCCGTTACTCTGCCCTCACGTTTAACGGTCATCGCATTCATTACGACCGCCAATATGTTACCGAAGTAGAAGGCTATCCAGGTCTGATTGTGCATGGCCCATTGATTGCAACCCTCTTGGTTGACCTAGTGCGTCAGAGCATTCCTGGCTGCAAACTCAAGAGCTTTGAATTCCGCGCAATTCGCCCGACATTTGATATCAATATTTTTAAAGTAAGCGCTAAGCCTGATTTAGATAAAGATCCATCCGGTAAAACAATCGCAATTTGGGCGCAAGATCATGAGGGTTGGCTCACAATGCAAGCCACAGCAGTTTTGGCCTAAAGTAAAAAGTCTATCAATCAGATTCGAGACAACACACTATATGACTACTGAACATTTTTCTCGCGAGCTTGCGAGTTTTGCAGCCGAGCTAAAAATCACCGACATTCCAGATGATGTGATTAACCGCGCCGAAGATCTTTTAGTCGACTGGTTTGGATCGGCTATTGCCGGCAAAGGTTCTCGCCCTGTTGAAACGATTACCCAGTTTGCGCAAAACATGGGTGGCTTTGATCTAGGTCATACAGGCCCTTCAGAAATTCTGATTTCACGCAAAACATCAAGTCCATTTTTAGCGGCCATGGCAAATGCGGCAGCCTCACATGTTGCCGAACAAGATGATGTTCATAACGGCTCGGTCTTTCATCCTGCCACAGTTGTATTTCCACCGGCTCTGGCCTGTGCGCAAGCAATTGCTGCCTCCGGAGAGGATTTGATCGTTGCAGCAGTAGCTGGCTATGAAGTAGGTATTCGTGTTGGTGAGTTTTTAGGTCGCTCGCATTACAAGGTATTTCACACTACCGGTACTGCGGGCACTATTGCAGCGGCTGCAGCCGTAGGGCGCTTACTCAAGCTCAATCCAGAGCAAATGTTGCATGCCTTTGGCTCTGCAGGCACTCAATCAGCAGGCCTTTGGGAATTCTTACGAGATGCTGCAGATTCCAAACAGTTGCATACAGCCCACGCAGCTTCGACTGGTCTCATGTCTGCTTACATTGCGCAAGCAGGCTTTACTGGTGCACAGCACATCCTAGAGGGTAAGCAAGGTTTAGCAGCCGGCATGTCAAGCGATGCTGATCCAAGCAAATTAATTGATCGCCTTGGGACTCGCTGGACTTTGGCAGAAACCAGCTTTAAATACCATGCGTCTTGCCGTCATACGCACCCTGCTGCCGATGCGCTTTTACAAGTCATGCTCACACATAAGCTACAGCCGAGTGATATTGCTAAAGTAGAAACCCTCGTTCACCAAGGTGCAATTGATGTCTTGGGTCCGGTGACCGATCCAGCAACCGTCCACCAATCGAAGTTCTCTATGGGCACCGTGCTTGCCTTAATTGCGCACTACCAATTTGCTGGCTTGCAAGAGTTTGATCAGCATTTCCATGACGATGCCATTTGCCTATTTAGAGATCGCGTCACCATGATGCTTGACCCAGAAGTTGACGGCGCCTACCCACAACGCTGGATAGGCAAAGTCAAAGTTCATTTACTGAATGGGCAGGTATTGGAGGGTCGTGTTGACGAACCCAAAGGCGATCCTGGCAACACCCTTTCTCGAGCAGAAATTACCGACAAAGCGTTGCGCTTAGCAGCGTTTAGCGGCGGCGCAAGCCCAGCTCAGATGCAAACAGCCATTGATCTCTTGTGGAATATTCGCAAACAAGCCAAGATTGGCTCTTTACTTCCCAGTCAATAATTTAGCAACCATAGATCCCTTACATGAATCCACTTGATACCCCACTAGGCTTTCGTAGTAACTTTTTATTCGTCCCAGGCACGCGTCCTGAGCGTTTCGTTAAAGCTCTCGATAGTGGTGCCGGTGCAGTTGTATTGGATTTAGAGGATGCGGTTCCAGAAGAGGATAAAGAAACTGCGCGTGCAGCAATTCGTACTGCATGGCCTATATTTTCTGATGAGCAAAAGAAACGTTTGGTCATCCGCACCAATTCACCTGGTACCAAGTTTTATTCCGCTGATTTAATACTGGCGCAAGCATTACAAGTAAGCTGCATACTGATTCCCAAGAGCGAATCCATTGATCAAATTAACGGTGCAGCGCTACTGTTACCCCATACCGCCATCATTCCCATGATTGAAACTGCGCTAGGTTTAGATCATTTGCGTGAGATTGCCAATGCCAATCAAGTTCTTCGACTTGCCTTGGGTAATTTAGATTTACAAGCTGACCTTGGCATGATCTGTGATCTACAAGAAACTGAGCTTCAAACTGCTCGATACCAAATCGTATTAGCCTCCCGTTTGGCTAACATTGCCCCTCCTATTGATGGGGTTACACCATCCACCGATGACCTCCCACGCATTAGAGAAGATGCCGAGCGTGCCAAACGCATGGGATTTGGTGCAAAACTCTGCATTCATCCAAAACAAGTGGCAATTGTTCAGACTGCTTTTATGCCAACAGCAGAAGAGCTTGCTTGGGCCCACAGAGTGGTCGAGGCTGACCATGCCTCAAAAGGGGGCGCAGTGAAGCTAGACGGGAAAATGATTGACCGCCCCGTAGTCTTGTTAGCCAGAAGAACACTTGCACTTGCTGGTAAACACTAATCTCTTATAAGCCTCAGAACTGTTAAAAAACTGGCAAAATAGCTTCATTAAACGTAAGTCATATACGTTCTTCATAACCAATATAAGAGACTGATCATGAAATTACGCTCATCACTACTGACAGGTTTCAGCGCGATTGTTACTGCCGCGTTGTTTGCTAGCAATGTTCTTGCAGCCGACCCATATCCAAATAAACCAGTAACTCTTGTTGTCCCATTTGCCGCTGGTGGGCCAACTGATGCAGTTGCGCGTCTCATTGCCGTACCAATGGGCAAGGAATTAGGTCAAACCGTCATCGTTGAAAACACCGTTGGCGCAGGCGGTACTATCGCCGCTACTCGCGTAGCGCGTTCTGCTCCGGATGGCTACATGATCTTTATTCACCACATGGGTATGGCTACTGCTCCAGCGCTTTATAAAAAACTGCCATTCGATCCAATGAAGGATTTTGAATACGTTGGCCAAGTAGTTGATGTGCCAATGGTGCTCTTGGGTCGCAAAAACTTCCCACCAAACAACTTTAAAGAACTCGAGGCTTACATTAAAGCCAACAAAGAGAAGGTAACTTTGGCAAATGCAGGTCCTGGAGCCGTCTCTCAGTTGTGCGGACTTCTGTTTATGTCTCGCGAAGGGGTTGAACTTACTACTGTTCCTTACAAAGGTACTGGCCCAGCTTTGACGGATTTGCTTGGCGGTCAAGTGGATTTGCTCTGCGATCAAACCACACAAACCATTCCTTACATCAAAGATGGTTTAGTAAAAACTTATGGTGTGACAACGCCAAAACGTCTGCCTGCGCTGCCGAATATCCCAACCCTCGATGAGCAAGGCTTAAAAGGCTTTGATGTCAAAGTGTGGCATGGTATGTACGTTTCTAAAGGTACACCTCCAGCAGTGATCAACAAGATTAATAAAGCGCTTAATGTGGCTTTGAATGATCCTGAAGTGAAGGCGCGTTTAGCAGAATCGAACATTGAAATTGTTCCACCTGCTAAAAGAACTCCTAATGGCCTCAAAGAACATCTTGAAGCAGAAATTAATAAATGGGGTCCTGTGATTCGTAAGGCTGGTGCTTACGCTGACTAAGAGTCGCCTCTGAAAACAAAAAAGCCAGCATCTCGCTGGCTTTTTTCTTGTGTAGAAGTCTTACTTACAAGGGTAATTATCCGTAAAGAAGTGCATTAAAGTTTTCGCTGCTTTATCTTTATTGAACTGAGGATTAGCCTTAGTCCACACCAGATACTTTTGCAGGACTTCATTGCGAGTCTCGTTTTTATCTGCAAAGCAGATGGTTGGCTTAGCATTTGAAGGGCGATTTGCTAAGTACCCCTGATAGACGCCCTCACCAAAGCCAAAACAAAAACTGCGCCCTTGTTCATCAGCGGGATTTTTGCAGAGCTCTACAAAAGCAGCAGTGCTAGCATCATCTGCAGGAAGATCTTTCTGCGCAAATGCACTCGGAGCAAAAGAAAGAATGGATGCAATTAGCATGAATGTTGCCGGTAATGTTTTCATAACTCTTTTCTCTTAATAAATGTTAACGCCTAAATCCGCTCATATGGCCACCACCGAAGCCGCCACTGAACCCACTCATGTGACCGCCGCCGCCAAAGCCACCGCCACCACCGCCAAAGCCGCCCATATGACCGCCGCCAAAGCCACGTGAGCGATCTTGATCACCATCAAAACGCGCTTGTTCGCGTAGGGCATTTTCTTGAGCAGCCTCACGATAGATATTTGGATTAGCCCTATCCATCTGAGCATCGTTGCGGGCCTCTTGATTTAGGCGGGCCGCTTGATTTCTCTCTTGGGGAGTGGCGTCTTTCTGGAACGCGTTGTTGGCACGTTGGCCATCGATGCGAGCCGCCTCTCTCTCCTCCGGGGTTGCTTTGTTTTGCCAATCATTGAGTAAGCGTTGTTGATTCACAATACTTGCTGGCCCAATAACAGGGCGAGAAGGTATGCGCCCAGATGGATTGATGTTCGTGGAATTAATCGTGCCATTATTCCAATTTGGATAAGTCCAAAAATCATCACCAATAGCAAAGCCAAAACCGAAATCCATAAGGCCCCAGGCTGGGTCATAAATAGGATATGGTGGGTATTCGGGGTATGGCCATGGCCCATAAACTACTGTAGGGTTATAGCTTGGGATGTAAACCACTTTGGCATTCGCCGGAGCAATCAAGATATTGCCGTTTGCATCCGTGGTTACGGTAATTTGCTTATTGGACTTCAGGGTTCCTGCTTTAACAGCGAGTTTTCTTAAAGCTTGAACCGCCTTCATAGTATCTGCGGCTTGTAACTTATAGGCATTTCCTAAGTTTTGAGTCCACTGTAATTTTTTACCCATCAGATTGAATGCTTTTGGAAACGACATTAACGATTTCACGCTATCGTTCCACGACTGCGCCTTAAGCGCATTCTGCAAAGCATCGCCCTTCAAGGAGGCATTACTCATTCGCCAGTTATGCGCCTCCGCCACTTCCAGTGGATAAGTCGAAGCCAGCAACATCAGCGAAAGCAAAGAGTCTGGATAAAGCGCTATAGGAGAAACCAATGATTCCAATTGCGCTGAAGAAATCGTTTGCGGTCCAGCGTTATAGCTTGGATCTTGAGTGTAGCCAGGACTGCCATAGCCCCCGCTTTGCATATATCCCTGAGGGTAATAATATCCATTGGGCTGATAAGGGCCTGGGTTCATGACACATCCATCAAGAAGAGATCCGCAAGCAATAACTAACCCTAGAAGTACGCTCTTTTTCTTCAGTGCTGAAATATTTTTATGACTTACCTGTCTCATGTCTGCCTCAGTATTCATCTCTGCAAATCGCTTACTAGGTTCACTCTACTTTACTACTTTGTTTTTGAGCAAGAATTAACCTGGTCTAAATAAATAACCAGAGCGGGCTTTTTCTTTTCGTTTAGCAAGAACAGCAGCAAACAATGAACAGAATACCCATAAAGCCAAGAACGGGTCTAAAAGGTAATCCCAAAGATTGGCAGACTCATGCCAATGGGCGCTCCAAGCGATGATGGCCAAACCTATAATCCAAACACCTTTGCTCCAATTAGTCAGCCCACAGATTAGAGCGAGTAGAAGCACAAACAACAAGAAGGTAATTGAGCCATAACCCCATGCGTATGGATCATGCATGCTAAGCCCTAATGCAAGAGGGTAAAAAGCAAGGGCAATTATCAGAATGACAAACTTCACTGCAATGGGCGTTGATTTATTGCTGTGTACCAAGGTACTCCATAACAATAATGTAGTGACAATGCTGAGGTCGCCAGTCACACCTCGCACGTAAGCTGCTAAAGGTAGCTCAAGAGACATGCCCAATGGCCAGAAAAAGAGATTAGCGAGTATCAGTAAAAGCAATACTTTTACGATAAATGGGAATACCTCTTGTGCAATTTTCTGGAGAATCCAAATCAGGATCAGAGAGCATGTAATCGACATCTCTACTAATGCAAAAGTTTGCATGAGGCTATTCATCATTGAGCCTCCTTAGAATCAGGCATGGATTGGGCGCTAGATTGCTGTGGCAACTGACTAAAAGCTCGAGTCAGCCATGCACTCGAGAAATAGACATGTCGAATCTTTTTGCGATCCCAGGTGTAGACCAGATGGGCATCATTACCATTGGCGCTCATTAAATAAGGATAGGAATATTCCTTGCGCTGCTCATTTGGTAACGCTTCATCATCTTCCAGCACATCTATCACCTGCCATTGCCCTACCTTGGGATCACTCATCAGTAAAACCAAACGATGACGCCCTACTTCGATATTATTTAAAGCTAGTAAATGCGCGCCACTCTGAAGTGTTAAACCAGCTACAGCAGAGTTGGGATTAGCCACTTCAAGATCACTCGCAGATTGCCAGGATTGCCCTGCATTTTGAGTATGACTTACGGGAATTTGCTTTGCCTGTCCTGCACTTCTTGTTTGACGGAAATAAGCAGTGGCATCTTCGGCTGCATTGACAAACACTAGCGGTTGAATGGCGCTTCGGCCAGAACTCATGCGGCGCTTATCGATCACTTGAGCAGCGTCCAATCTCAAGAATTCGCCAAAACGCCCAATCCACTCGTGATAAGCCGGTAAACCTAAGCGACCATCAGAAAACTGGACTGCGGGTGACTTCACGAGGGTGCTTAAATTAATCAATGGTGAAGTAATCAAGCGCTGAGGACGGCTCCACGTTGAGCCCTCATCATCGGAAAATATGGTTGAGATAGAGCTTCCCGCCCAACCACCAATCGAAACAGTGACAAAAAATAGTTGCAGTCGGCCATCCGACAATCTTGCGGGGACGGGATTGCCTAACTTAGCGATATAACGCGCCAAACCCTTTTCTGCAGCGACCCTATCCATCACTACTACAGGTGCGCTCCAAGCATTTGTCTTAGTATCAAATACCGCAGAATTAATCACCACATCAGCCGCACCCTCTCGGCTACCAGCAAACCAAAAGGCTCTGACGTTTCCATCCTTTAAGACAATTAAGGATGCAGCATGCACTGAGGCGACGCCAGTGTCAGGTACCCAATCAGCCCTTGGGGCAGTTATTGCGGACTGAGTTACCAACTTGAGCTTAGATGCTCCCGGCTTGGAGTCTGATTGAACTTCTTCAGATTCTAATTGAGCGACTTCTGGAATCGTAAATGGCGCCCACGCAGGACGACCTTCAATGTGAATGAAACCCAGCACAGCAGCTAGCAATAAAAAACAAAGGGCAATGACGCGGTTCATCTACAAGCGTCCTTCGCACTCAAAAGGTCTGGATTAGAAACGGGTGTGGTAATCAAATATTCAGTAACAAAAAGATGCTCGCCAATATGACCTAACAGCATTGCTTTAATTTCTTCGTCAGAATGGCGTGCTCTCATTTCCATTCTCTGACCAATGAACTGACATGACTCACAGATGACGGGAGTAACACCCAATGGAGCCTGAACCGCCACTAGAGGATAGGTTTTAGTAAGGCCATCCACATTTCCTGCATCTTTTGCAAGATAACCATGTAGCTGGGCCCCCGGAATGAGTAAGCGATACTCCTCGTCCTTAGCGCGGTAGTCACAAGGAATCCAGACATCCTTACCTTGTACTTGCGCAATGCTTGCCGCTGAGAAACGACCCAACTGCCCCTCCAGCGGGCTCAAGCTACTAGTTAGTGCGCAGTAAGTCAGAAAACAGCCCATGAGGGCAAATGCTTTGCATTGCTCTCGTTTGATGAAGCCGATGATGACGAGGACTACGCAAATTGCCATGAACACCCAATGAATTGGGCTATACATCCATGACCCAGCCTCACCCATAAAACCAGAGAGTTGTAAATTCAGACCAAGCCAAATTAAGAGACCCAAAACAAGGCCTTGCAATAACAAAGCGATCCGGAATCCCCACAATGGCAAACGATCCCAATGCAATGCAATTAAAGTAGCAAACGCCGGCATAACTGGCAAAAGATAACGGCCAGAACGCTGGCTTGGCAAAGAAAAGATGAGCAGGAATGCAGCGATCAACAACAAGAGCAGAACTTCCTCTGCAGACAGAAAACGACGCTCACGCCAACATTGCATGAGCGTTGAGATCAAAACAAAAGTAAATAGTCCCGCATTGGCAAGCGTAGTTAGCAAGAGCATCCAAATGCTATCGCCACCTCGGACTAAATCTAATAGGTAATTGGAGCTACGCGCTGTAAATTTGCCAGCATTCTCACCCAATACAAACTCCCTCCAAACCGCCTCCGGCTGGGGATCAAGCGCAAACCACAAAGCAAATACTGCTAAGGCCAATACCCCAATAAACACTAATTTATACAGATCACGAATCAGTGTTTGAGAAATGCGCCATTGACGCCAATGCCAGTAATACAAACCCAGGGCTAAGGTGGCAGGTGCAATATAGGCAAATGATTTAGCAAAGAGCGCCAAACCAAAACAGATACCAGCCAGTACTGGAAAAAAGAATTTAGATTCAAAGGCATTCTTTCCCCAATACAAGATGGCCAAAAATGGCAGGCTGATCCAAAAGACTTCCGGAGGATCCGTTAGAAAAGGACGTCCATAGCGGTACGTTGCAAAAAAGGATAGCCATACTAAGGCGGCTAAAAATCCTGTTTGCGTTTTTCCACTGAAACGACGCACGGCTAAAAATAAAAAGAAGGCGGTCAAGGCTGTATAGAGTACGCTCGGCCAACGTAGATACTCCAAGCTCCACTGACTTGCCCAATGGGTGCTCGCAATACCTTGCCAAAATATCAGAGGTGGCTTGGTATTTTTGATGCCTTCCATTTGGGACTGAAGGGGCAACCAGCTACCAGCATCAGCTGTCATGCGAACAATGTGCATGTAGGGATACTCGTCGCCATTTTTAGGCGCAAAACGACTATCTAAACCGTATAAATAGGCAAATATTGCCAAAACTAGGCTTAAGAAGGCGTATCGAAGGGTAAATGAGCCACGCATGCCTATAGTTTATAGGGCTTACTCCCTTTGGGAGCGAAATGTCACGTATCGCACTTTTTGTAATAGGCTGATGAAAAATCAATCTAAGTCCAGCAGTACTTTGATGCCGCTACTTGATTAAGATAGAGCAAGAATACGTTTATACAGCTATGGACTGATAGCTGATTCAATTAGGGTGGAGATTAGTAACAATGCGAATCAAGAATTTGAGGCTTGCTATATTGCAAGCTCTAGTGATTACTGGCTTATTGGGCATTTATGCAAAGAGTAGTTTTAGTCAAACTCCAGATGCCACTACTCTTTATAACCGAGGACTAGCGGCAACTTGCGCTAACTGTCACGGCACAGACGGTAAAGGTGTTCCCAATGGTGGGATGCCACTCATCAATGGATACACTAGCGAGCAAATGCTGGCTCAACTCCTGGCTTTTAAATCTGGTGCACGCGAAGGTACGATCATGCCGCAGTTAGCAAAAGGCTACTCTGATGAGCAACTCGAAATCATTGCCAAACAACTTGGCAAGAAATAATTAGGAATACATCATGGATCGTCGATACTTTATTGGTCAGAGTGCAGCAGCACTTGGATTGCTAGCAGGCTTCTCAGGGCAGGCACGGGCAA
The DNA here is from genome assembly GCF_018687455.1 of Polynucleobacter sp. TSB-Sco08W16. NCBI lineage: Bacteria > Pseudomonadati > Pseudomonadota > Betaproteobacteria > Burkholderiales > Burkholderiaceae > Polynucleobacter > Polynucleobacter sp. TSB-Sco08W16. Next base: position 647,264 of record NZ_CP061291.1, on the reverse strand, counting down.
ATTTACAAAAGGCAGAAATTCTTGTGATTGGTGGCGGCTATGGCGGCGCTACAGCTGCTAAGTATCTGCGACTGTTCTCCAACAATACGGCCAAAGTGACCTTGATTGAGCCCAATACCTCATTCATTTCTTGCCCACTCTCCAATCTTGTTGTTGGTGGGTCTCGCACTCTAGCTGAACTCACCAGTCCTTATGACGGTCTCAGCAAGCGACATGGCGTAAAAATTATTCAAGATAGTGTCACGAGTATTGATCCCGATAAAAAAGTAGTGAAGCTATCCTCCGGAAAAATACTGCCATATGACAAAGTAATCGTATCGCCAGGCGTAAGTCTACTCATGAATAGTATTGAGGGGCTATCACAAGCCAATAAGGCTGGAGTGACCCTGCAGGCATGGAAAGCGGGGCCCGAGACTGTGGCTTTACATAAGCAACTAGCCGCTATGCGTGATGGTGGCACTTATGCCATCAGCATTCCTGAAGCACCCTATCGCTGCCCTCCCGGACCTTACGAGCGGGCTTGCCAAGTAGCTAGCTATTTCAAACAAAATAAGCCGAAATCGAAAGTCCTCATCCTAGACGCCAATCAAGATGTGGTCTCTAAGGGTGCTTTATTTAAGAAGGTATGGGCTGAGCAATACCCTGGCATGGTGGAGTACCTACCCAAACACAACGTAACTGCGGTAGATGCAAAAACTAAAACAATTCATTTTGAAATTCAGGATGAGATCAAGGCAGATGTCTTAAATTTGCTTCCCACCATGAGTGCAGGTGAGATTGCGGTCAAAACTGGTCTAGCCAACTCGAATGGTCGCTGGGTGAATGTAAACTTTTTGAATTTTGAATCCACGGCACAAAAGGACATTCATGTCCTAGGGGATTCGATTCAGGTCGCATACGCGATGCCCAAATCAGGGCATATGGCCAATCAACATGCCAAGGTAGCTGCTGCTGCAATAGTTGCTGAACTTAGTGATTGGGAAGTAAACCCCTCGCCAGTTTTAACCAATACTTGCTATAGCTTTGTGAATGCCAAGGAAGTGATACACGTTGCCAGCGTTCACCAATACATTGCTGCTGAGAAAACATTTAAGCCCGTCCCTGGCTCTGGTGGCGTGTCTCCTGGGCCCACCACTCTTGAGGGGATTTATGCATGGGGCTGGGCTCACAATATCTGGGCGGATTCACTTGCTTGACGAAGGTCAACTCTTGCAAAAAAAGAGGTCTTTGCGCCTCTTTTTTTATTTACTTCTCCGAATTGAGAAATATACTGAGATCCATCAATAGAACGCTGGAGGCTTTATGAATATGACCCCTACCTCACCAAAAGATGCCACTAAGCTGGAAGATGCTATTGAAAAGTGGACAGTCCCCATTGGCAACTTATTTGTTTCTCTGTTTCATCGTATCGCCCTATTTGGAATTGGCGCTGCCACCGTATGGTCAGCAGCCGTTGCATTCTTAGGAATGGTCAGTAAAGGCTCAGCCTCAATTGAAGATTTATTGCTGCTATTTATCTACTTAGAGATTGGCGCCATGGTGGGTATTTATTTCAAGACCAATCATATGCCTGTGCGCTTCTTGATCTATGTTGCCATCACAGCAGTTACCCGCTTGATTATCGATCTTGTAAACACTAAGCATGAAGCAGATATGGCCATTTTGTTCATGGGCATCACTATTCTAATTTTGGCATTAGCCAATGCTGTAGTGCGTTACGCGTCCTTCAAGTTTCCCAGCAGAAATAGCGATAACGAATAAAAAACCTGCTTTTACAGGTCGGGGTCAACACCGTCAGTGTATTGATAGGGCTGAGGCTCTTCATTGGATTGATAAGGATGCATTCCCCGATTTAAACAGTTGCGTACGTAATCAATACTGGTACGTAAGGCATAGTAGTCACCCGCCAGGCGCTTAGAGACTTGAATGTTTAAAGCCTGATATTCCAGCAGATCGAGCTTCTTTAAATAATCATCGCGTTTCTCAGCAGAAAAGCCCATTAATAAATCTTGTTCGTATGTTTTCAGCGTTCCATAGAGACGGTTGATTTTGTTATACATCAAGCGCATACGATAGCTTGGCAGTACCCGTAATACAGGGTAAGCAAGCACACAGAATGGCAACAATACAAAGAGTAGACGGCTAATAAATTCAGCTGCCCAAAATGGAAAATACGCGGAGAGTAAGGGGTAATTATTTTTCTCGTAGTGAACCGCTACTGGACTCTCTGGAAAAAGAGAATCTTTGAAGGAGGGGAATTCACCTCTATGCGCAAAGAAAGAAGCCTTGCCATTGATTTCTCTAGCCGCCTCAAGAAATAAAAATTGGATTGCTGGATGCATACGATCGTCAATTAATAAATTCGTGGAAGTAGCCAATAACTTGATATCTTCACCAGGAAAGTTGCGCTCTAAGTCAAAGGCGCCCTCAGGCACATCCAAAATATGATAGTAAGGAATACGCTTGGCATAAGCAGCTGCACGCCTGAAGGTCACCAAATGAATCTTAGGATCCTTGAGCAACTCTTGAACGTTAGGTGCCTCAAAGGCATCTACGATAAAGGTTCCATCGATCTCACCCCGCTGCAAAGCTTTAACAGCCTGCTCTCCAGGTAAGTGAACAAATTGCAGAGCTGATTTATCCATTCCTGATGCAGTCAGAATATGGATCGCTTGTGCATGGGTTCCGCTACCTTTCACCCCAACAGAAATTTTACGATTTGAAAAATATTTTGCATGTCGATTAACGATTGCAAAATCACTCTGCGGTAATTCGGGTCCGTTATAGAAAAACCAAATCGGGTCATACCCAATTGAACCCAATGACTGAATGCCGCTAACATCTTTTGGATGCCCAACACCTGCCTGTACAAATGCAGCCTGAATTGGATCCTTACGGTCGCTTAAGCGGGCGATATTTTCTTCGGCCCCCATGGAGGGCACAAGCTCAAGTACAACCCCCTTCTTCGCAAAGAATTCTGCATATTTTTTACCGAGATCTTCATAGGATCCACCAGGCGATCCAGTAGCCATCAGCACATGTCTTGGGGGCGGCGGATCGGCATACCACCAGATTCCCATCAAAATCACGAGTAATAAAGCCAATAGCGGCCAAGCTTCCTTCAAAAATTGAACGAAGTCACCCCAGTTCTCCCGAGCGGTCTCAGAAATTCCTAAAAAGGTTTCTTGCGTATTCTGTTTAAAGCTTCCCATGCGCTACCAGTTGGCAAATATCGTAAAAGCTAATGATAATGTCCTTATTCATAACTTAACGAAATAATCGGCGCTAAATACATGCTATTTCTCAGAAAATCCCAAGATCGAGGCTACGCAGACCACGGCTGGCTCAAGAGCTTTCACTCCTTCTCCTTTGCTGGGTACCACGACCCTCGTTTTATGGGTTGGGGGAATCTACGAGTGATCAATGAGGATCGCGTCGCACCAGGGATGGGGTTTGGCAAACATAGCCATCGGAACATGGAGATCATTAGCTATGTTCTATCCGGAGAATTGGCGCATGAAGATAGCATGGGCAATGTCAAAGGCATTCCGCCAGGAGATGTGCAACGCATGAGTGCAGGCACTGGCGTAACCCACAGCGAGTTCAATCATGCAAAAGATCAAACAACCCATTTCTTGCAAATTTGGATTGAACCGAATGCCTTAGAAATCACGCCTGGCTATGAACAGAAAACAATTCCGCCAGCAAACAAACAAGGAAAGCTTTGTTTAGTGGCCTCGCCTGATGGTCAGGATGGATCAGTTAGCATGACTGCGGATGCGAAGATGTATGCAGGTCTGTTTGATGGCAATCAAGCGGCTTCACTAACATTAAATCCAAAGCGAAAAGCGTATGTTCATTTAATTCAAGGTTCGCTCAGCGTCAATGGCCAAGACTTAAATGCTGGAGATGCGCTATTAATTCAAGATGAATCTCAAATAGATATCGCCAATGGAAAAAGCGCTGAAGTCTTGGTATTTGACCTCAGCGCCTAAGCATTTACTTAATCGATTTTGAAAATTAATCCAGCTTAATCTTCGCCTTTTCTATAACCACCTTCCACCGAGCAATATCGGAGAAGTAGAGATCTGAGAACTGCTGGGTATTCATCGGTGCAATTTGAACGCCCGCCTTTTGAAAACGCTCTTTCATCTCTGGTGTTTCTAAGATTTTCAGAGTGGCAGCGTTCAGTTGCTTAACGATGGCAGGTGAAGTGCCCGCTGCAACAAAGATCCCTTGCCACAAGGCCATCTCATAACCTTTCACGCCAGCCTCCTGAATCGTCACTAGTTCAGGCGCGCCACTAAAGCGCCCCTTACTAGTAACCGCCAAGCCCCTGACCTTATCGCCTTTATACAAAGGAAGGCCGACCGGCATACCAGCAAAGTAAAAATCAATCTGTCCGCCCATTAAATCTGTAGCAGCTGGAGCCCCGCCCTTGTATGGAACGTGAATAGCTTGCAAGCCAGTTGTAGCCAAAAATAATTCACCCGCCATGTGATCTGAATTTCCAATTCCGGAAGATCCAAAGCTTAACTTCCCGGGATCCGCTTTTAGCATAGCAATCAGATCTGCTACAGACTTAGCAGGTGAATTGTTGTTCACAATCAATATGTGCGGTGTAGCAGCCACTCCTACTACAGGAAGCAAATCTTTTTGACCATTAAATGGCAACTTTGGATTAGCTGCCACATTAATTGCTAAGCCATTTTGTGCAAATAAGATGGTGTAACCATCGGGATTACTTTTAGCAACAGCCTCGGCAGCCAAGCTACCTGCAGCACCACCGCGATTCTCAACAATAATCGGTTGCTTCAGAGCAATACTGAGATCATTGGCAATCATTCTGCCAACAATATCCGTTGAGCTGCCTGGTGCATAGCCAATCATCATCTTGATGGGCTTATCTGGGTATGCAGCGAAGGCTGAACCCATTAATACTGGGACCACTACAACACTTATTGCTATGTTTTTTATTAATTTTTTAAACATATTGTCTCCTCCAGTAATTCTATAAATTCAATGGCGCTATGCCACACTCCTTAGCGCAAGTATTTAATGCCTCAAGCAGTTCGGGAGCTACAGGAATTCCTGAAGCCATTCTCTCCGCCATTTTCTTTGCTGCACCCTCACCTGGTACACGAATTTCTTTAACACCAGGAAGGGTTGATGAATTTTTCAAGTCATTTACCAAAGCAATGACGCGCTTTACAAACTCTTCTTTATCACCAAATGCACTTGGATCAACCGCAATGATGGTTTGACCTGTATTAGTAATCAGATCATGATGCGCATTAAAATCAATAGTTCCTTTACCAACCGCTGCATTATTGAGGGCACCAGCAAGTAAACCAATCATCACTGCTAAGCCGTAACCTTTGTAACCACCAATCGGCAATAAGGAGCCTTCCGCAGATCTCTTTGGATCGGTAATCGGTTTTCCCTGTCGATCGATCATCCAATCATCAGGAATGGACTCCCCCTTCTGAGCTGCTACCTTGACTTTTCCATATGCAGCTACCGTCGTGGCAATATCCAAGAGCACTATCGGATCATCGCCAGCAGGAACGGCAATCGCAATAGGATTGGTAGATAACAATAAATCGATTCCACCCCAAGGGGCCATGTGGTTTGCATTACCCACGGCCATATAGATGCCGATATAACCCTGCTCAGCCAACTTACGGACATACACTGATGCTGCACCGGAATGGTTGCCATAATGACTTCCAATCCAGCACACGCTATGTTGTTTTACTTTTTCGATCGCTAAATCAACCGCCCTATTCATGACCAAATGGCCTAGAGCGTTATCACCATTAATCAGCGCTGTTGCACCCTGCTCACGTTCAATATGAATATTAGGGTTGAGATTGACGCCGCCTGCACGAATCCTTTTTAAGTACGCTGGTAAGCGAAAGATGCCATGCCCGTCAGCGCCAACCAAGTCAGACTGCACCATTAAATTTGCAATGATGTTCGCATCGGCAGCTGGAACCCTTTCGGATTGAAGTGCGTTTGAAATAAACGCTTCAGCTTGGGCGATAGATAAATATTTCATAGTGAGTTAGACCTCTGAGCTCGCTTTAAATTCCATGCTGTATACATATTTATTTTCAGGATGATGCGTTACCGTAGTCTCAAAGAGCTTATCTTGGTCATCAAAATAGCGACGCACAATCACCAAGCAAGAATCGTGAGGTCCAAGATTTAACTTAGCAGCAATTTTTGCTGATGCAGGAGCCGCATACACATCTACTTCCGCCCTCTCAATTCTGGCGCCGTATTTTTTCTCGATTTGCTCGTAGACCATCACCTGAGTATGCTCCGGATCTTTTGTCAGCGAAGCAAACTGCGGCAAGATATAGATATCAGTCCAAGCAATTACATCCTCAGACTCTTGGCGCTTACGCATCCCCCCAATGTGATACCAGGAAGACCCTACTGGGGCACCAACCATTTGACTCAGAGGTTGATCTAACTCAATAAACTCCTCAACCATATTGATGCGATAAGTATCTCGCGAGTAACTCAAGATATCAATTGGCGAGTTGAAACTCTGCGTGAAACGCCTTAAGCGCTGCCTTGAAACTACTTGTGTTGGAGCGCCTTGGCGACGAAAGATCAAACCATTGGACTCCAGAATCTGCAGCGCGTGCCGCAAAGTGTGCCTACTGGAATGAAAACTTTTGCATAGATCTGCCTCTGCAGGCAAGACTGAACCAACAGGCCAATCGCCGTTATAAATGTGCTGCTCTAGCGCATTAGCTAGAGTCTTATATAACGGCAATCGGTCTGCCAACTTAGGACTGTCCAAACATCTTCTTACCAGCAACAGGAAGGCGTGCCTTCAAGATATCGCCAGATAAAGATTCGGTGATGTACAAATCTTTTCCATCAGCACCACCAAAGCACATATTAGCCAAATGATGATGATGTGGATTTTCAGAGTAGATCAAATGGGTTGGGAGCATATTGTTATCAAATCTCCAGATACCGATACCCAAATGGCAAACCAACAATCCATTTTCTGAGTCCATTTCAATACCATCTGGACCTGCTACACCGCCAGTTAACTGAATAGCTACACCAGTCTTAGACACAGAGCCATCAGCCATCAATGGCAATCTCCAAATTTGCTGTGATCTTGTAGCTGCAACAAAAACATGCTTTTCTTGAGTATTTAAGGTAATACCATTTGGACTGGGTACATTCAGTACCAAGCGATCTAATTGGCCATTGGCGCGCAAACGAAATACACGGCCAGTAGGGTCGGCAATACCAGTTTGTCCTTGGTCCGTGAAATACAAATCGCCATTAGAAGCAAAGTGCAAATCGTTAAGACCCTTGAAGTTCTCGCTATACATAGAACCCAAGATGGTTTCAATCTTTCCAGTCTTTGGATCCAAAGCAAGCAAGCCCGCTTTGTAGTCACAAATAAAGGCACGACCATCTTTATGAAACTTCATACCATTTGGCCAGCCATCATACTGAGTAATGAGCTCCCACTCACCCTTAGTATCAATACGGAAAATACGGCCAAAAGGAATATCAACGAACCATAAGTTTCCTTCGCGATCAAAGGATGGGCCTTCTAAAAAACACTCTACTTCAGCGCCCTGGCGGTTTGGATCAGACCAGCCGGTGCGAGATTTTTTTCTAAATTTCTCAGGCATGGTTGAGAAAACTTCAGTTTTGATTTTTTCAACTGGCTGGAAGGGGTTATGCATGGTCATAAATCAGTCTCCTGGGATAAGTTATACGGATAAGTAAGTTTTATTATTTAACTATTAAACCACAAATAATGATAACCTTACGTGGTTATTGATCTGAATCGATCATCTGTTATTTTTACTTAACCGTATAGGTTTATAAATCATGAAATCAGTTGCAGTTATTGGAACCGGAATCATGGGCGCTGGCATTGCTGCAGGCTTTATCGCCCAAAACATACCCGTAGTGATATTGGGTCGATCCAAAGAAAAGGCTGAAGCCTGCTTGGATAAAGCCATTGGTCTCGCAAAGAAAATTGGCGTGGTAGGAGACAATGCCACCAAAGAAGAAGCTGACATTAAGAAACAGCAATTCGTTGGCATATTAGAAGATTGGCAAGACTGGAATCAATGCTCATGGGTCATCGAGACCGTGGCAGAAAACTTAGAACTCAAAAAAGAAGTATTTCAGTATCTTGATCAAGTTGTACCGGCAGATATTCCCATTGGAAGCAACAGCTCTGGCTTCCCAATTAGCAAAATTGCAGAGGGACTGAAAACTGCCAATCGCATGATGGGCGCACACTACTTTATGCCTGCTGAAGTAGTTCCTCTAGTGGAGATTGTCATGGGTCAAAAGACTGAGCTCAAATATGCTGAGCAAGCTTGCGAGCTATATAGAGCCATTGATAAAAAACCAGTGCTAGTTAAAAAAGATATCCCCGGATTTTTAGCTAACCGCATTCAACATGCCTTGATGAGAGAGGCACTCTCACTAGTTCAAGAGGGCATTGCGACTCCTGCAGATATTGATGATGCCGTGAGATATAGCTTTGGTTTTCGCTATGCTGCAGTAGGCCCAATGACCCAAAAGGAAATTTCTGGTTGGGATGGCATGGCTAATGCTGCTAAAGAGATCTATCCATCGCTTTCGAATATCACTACCCTGCCGCCAAAAGTGCTGCAACTCATGGCTGACGGAAAAACAGGCATGAAAGCAGGCGAAGGCTTCAGAAAGTGGACCCCAGAAGAAATCAAAACGGTTTCAGATTCCTACTCTCGTAGATTAAAAGCAGCTTTCGACGTGCTTAATATTGAGTGATTGAATAACCTTGGGCTACAGCATCCTTCACGCGATCCAAGTTTGGTGTCACGCCAATGCCCGTTGGGTTCAATTGGGTGACATCAAGATGGCCATGCTTTGCGCTTAATGGTCTATCGCAGATATCAAACTGTAGATATTGATTTGACATGCTAAATCCCCAAGGAACATTGCCAATAGCAAAGCCAATCGAAGCTGTGGCAGCTCCCGATAGTGATGTCTCTGCAACCTTGCAAGCTAAATTGACACTCAAATCATGGCTTTGCAATATTTGCGCGCAATTCCAAGCCTCCAGTATGCCTCCAGTCTTAATGAGTTTTAAGCTAGCACCGTCTAGAGCATTCGCCTCCATGAACTCCTCAATCTCATTAGATCCGTGGATAGATTCATCTAACCCTATAGGAATGGGAGAGCACTGCTTCAACAAAACAAAATCCGTTAAAGCTGAATTGGCATTAATTAATTGTTCTGCAAATGACAATTTAGTGGCCTGTGAAGATCTGCAAAACTGTATGGCATTGTCTAAAGACATCGCCCCGTTTGCATCTACAGATACAACATCACCCTCAAGTAAATTAGTCAGCACTTGGACGCGATGCAAATCCTCTTCAAGCGATAAAGAGCCAATCTTGATCTTCCAATGCTTAAAGCCAGCCTCACGAAAGGATTTAGCATCAGCTATTTCCTTGTCTAGGGTACCGCCAAGCATACGCAACAAAGGAATTTCAGTGGTCGCAGAGTCTTTAATCTGGTTGTTAAGAGTGCGTAGATACTCCCATAAAGAAATTGATTCTTTCTGGGTATACAAATCGAGTAATGCCATCTGCAGGCAAGATTTTGCTGAGGGGTTGTCATACAGAATGCCATCACAAGCGCTGGAAAAATGCTTGGGATCATTCCACTCAATAGCGCGTGCCTTTTCAACTAAATATCTTAGGCTTCCAACCAGGCTATCCAAAGTTTCACCTGTCATGAGTGGCGCAGTAGAGGCCTCACCCCACCCTTGGCGACCTTGCTCATCAGTTAGGCAAAGTAACACTGTTTTGGCATCCGTAATGAACTCTTTTGCCATCTTGATTGGCTCAATAAGCGGGATTGAAAGAGGAAAGATGGTTGCCTGAGTAATTTTCATTTTTACAAAGTATTGAAATCGAAATTAAATAAGAATAATGATGCAGAATAAGGAGAACATTACATGAGAAAAATATTTTTGGCATTGTCGCTTGTCAGCACCTGCCTTGCTGTAAGCGCGCAAGCTCAAAACTATCCCACTCAGCCTATTAAGCTGATTGTCCCATTTGCCGCTGGAGGTCCTTCTGATGTATTGGCTAGAGGCTTCGCACCGAAACTAGGAGACACTCTTGGCCAACCCATTATTATTGACAATAAGCCTGGGGCTGGCGCTAACCTAGCTGCAGAATATGTTGCCAATGCTAAGCCTGATGGCTACACCCTCTTTCTCATGATGGTCGGCACCCAAGCAATCAATGAAACCTTATACAAAAAACTGAACTACAACCTCATTAAGGACTTTGCGCCAGTCAGCTTGGTTGCATCGTCATCACTCTTATTCGTTGCTACTCCTTCTGCGCCATTCAAGACTATTCCTGAGTTGATTGCTTACGCCAAAGCCAATCCTAATAAAGTCAGCTTTGCCTCATCAGGATCAGGTACACCACTTCACCTAGGTGGCGAACTCTTTAATACCCAGGCGGGAACAGATATTCTTCACGTTCCTTACAAAGGTGCTGCACCAGCATTAACCGATGTTCTTGGTGGCCAAATTGACACTGCCCTCGTTGGCACGCCCGCCGCTTTGCCTTATGTTCGCTCTGGAAAATTAATTCCTTTAGGCATCACTAGCCTCAAGCGCTCGCCCAATGCTCCAGAGATTCCTGCAATCTCAGAATATTTACCAAAATATGAAGTTGAGCTTGTCTATGCGATTGTTGCGCCAGCCAATACGCCAAAAGCGATTATTGATAAACTCAATTCACAACTCATTAATGTATTAAATAATCCGGAAATCAAAGGGCAAATCAACAGCAAAGGCTTTGAAGTAGCCACGAGCACCCCAGCTCAATTGGGCGATTACATCAAATCCGAAGTAGCTAAGTGGCGCTCCATTGTCAAAAAATCTGGTGCAACTGCCGAATAATCAAACTATCTATACGAAAGAAATCCATGATTGAAATCTCCGAAAAACGCTTAATAGGTCCGATCATTCGCTTGCATCCGAATGACAACATTGTTGTTGCACGAGTTGATGTTGGTATTGGCACGGAAGTGCCTAGTGAAAATTTCACCAGTCGTAGCCAAGTTCCGGCTGGATACAAAATTGCCACGAAGAAGATTCTCAAAGGGGAACCGATCCTAAAGTACAACGTAACCGTTGGTTTTGCCAATATCGATATTGAGCCAGGCACCATGGTTCATAGCCACAACACCGAGTTTCATGAATTTGATCGTGACTACGCTTATTCAAGTGAATTCAAACCTACCCAAATGTTGCCAGAGTCAGAGCGCGCCACATTCCAGGGCTATGTGAGACCCAACGGCAAAGTAGGCACACGAAACTTTATTGGCATTCTGTCCACCGTGAACTGCTCAGCGACAGTTGTAAACAAGATTGCTGATTGGTTTACACCTGAAAGATTAAAAGATTTTCCGAATGTGGATGGCGTGGTGGCATTTAGTCACGATATCGGTTGCGGCATGGAAATGAGTGGTGAGCCAATGCAATTACTTCGCCGTACTATGGCTGGTTATGCTCGCCACCCCAACCTAGCTGCAGCACTCATTGTTGGCTTGGGTTGCGAACGCAACCAACTTAAAGGTTTGATGGAACAAGAAGACCTTCAGGCAGGAACTAACTTGCATACCTTCATCATGCAAGAGTCTGGCGGCACTCGCAAAACAATTGAAGCAGGTATTGAAGCAGTAAAAGCTTTATTGCCAGAAGCAAATAAAGCAAAGCGTGAGACTGTATCTGCAAGTCACCTGACTGTTGGCCTCCAATGCGGTGGCTCTGATGGCTTCTCTTCGATTACTGCTAACCCAGCGTTAGGTGCGGCAATTGATATTTTGTCTCGTCATGGCGGCACCGGAATTTTGTCTGAAACCCCAGAAATCTATGGTGTTGAACATACTCTCACCCGTCGTGCAGCCAGCAAAGAGATTGGTGAAAAACTCATCAAACGCATTCGTTGGTGGAAAGACGAATACTCCGTAGGTCGAGATGTTCAGATTAACGGTCAAGTTAGCCCCGGGAATCAAATCGGCGGCCTTGCCAATATCTTTGAAAAATCTTTAGGCTCCTCTATGAAAGGGGGCACTGGTCCACTCATGGAAGTTTATAAATATGCAGAACCAGTGAACACTAAAGGTTTCGTATTTATGGATACCCCTGGCTTTGATCCAGTCTCTGCTACTGGTCAAATTGCAGGGGGAGCAAATTTAGTCGCCTTCACCACTGGCCGAGGATCCATGTTCGGCTCTAAGCCTGCACCCTGCATCAAGCTAGCCACTAATACCCCCATGTATCAACGTCTTACTGAAGATATGGATATTAACTGTGGAGAGATTTTGGATGGCACCGTCTCCGTTCAGGAGATGGGTCAACGTATTTTTGAACTATTCCTTAGAACTGCCTCAGGCGAACCGTCCAAGAGCGAGCTTTTGGGTCTTGGGGATTATGAATTTGTACCCTGGCAAATTGGTGTGATGAGCTAATACGCCTGTAGAATTAATCCACCACGTATTCAGGATTAATACAGGCTTATGAAATTTAGGGATTACTACGAAACCCTCGGTGTTGCCCGTACGGCCACCGAGGCAGAAATCAAAGCGGCTTACCGCAAGCTAGCTCGCAAATATCACCCAGACGTCAATAAAGAAGCTGGTGCCGAAGAGCAATTCAAAGAACTTGGTGAAGCCTACGCGGTTTTAAAAGACACCGAGAAGCGCGCAGCTTACGATCGCTTTGGTGCTAACTGGAAAAATGGCCAGGACTTCACTCCTCCTCCAAATTGGAATGAAGGTTTTGAATACGCAGATGATGGCTATGGTGGTGGCCACCCCGGTTACGGCGGAGGCTTTGAAGGCGATCAAAGCGAATTCTTTGAATCTCTTTTTGGTAGAGGCAAACATCGTCAAGGCGGTCGAGGCAATCAAGGTGGTCACACACGCCAGGGCATGAACTTCAAAGGCCAAGATCACCACGCCAAAATTTTGATTGATCTGGCGGATGCTTACAACGGCGCCAAACGCACAATTGCATTACATATGCCAACCCAGGATGCCAATGGACATGTCAGCACGCAAGAGCGGAAGTTAGATGTCAGCATCCCCAAAGGTATTAAGGCTGGCCAGAATCTCAGACTCGCTGGTCAAGGTGGTCCTGGCATTGGTGAAGGACCTGCGGGCGATCTCTATCTTGAAATTGATTTCCATCCCAACCCAATCTATCGCGTTGACGGCAAAGATGTCTACATTGATATTCCATTAGCGCCATGGGAAGCCGCTCTGGGTACAACAGTGAATGTACCTACGCCAGCGGGATCTACTCTAGAACTCAAGATTCCAGCGGGCACTATCGCGGGTCGCAAGATGCGCCTTAAAGGCAAAGGCATCCCAAGTGCGGAGTCTGGTGATCTTTACGTAGTGCCCACAATCGCCCTGCCGCCGGCTGATACAGATGCACATAAAGAGGCTTACCAAAATTTTGAGAAAGCTTTTGATTTCAACCCCAGAACCCATTTGAAGGGATGATGCAATGACACAAACCAACATCACTAATATCACCTGGATTGAAGGCAGCGTTGTGGAGAACGAAGTGCATATGAGTATTGTTGAGCTCTCACATGCATCACGCACACCAGAAGACATGATCATGTCTTGGGTAACCGAAGGTGTTTTAAGTCCCACTGGATCTTCACCTCAAGACTGGCGCTTTGGCGGGGACTCATTGAGAAGAGCCAAGACCGCTGCGCATCTAACGCACGATTTAGAACTCAATGTGCCTGGAGTTGCTCTAGCCTTAGATCTACTTGATGAAATCGCCGAGCTCCGCTCGCAGATTAAGCGCGGCGAGTAAACCAGCAGGCAACTAAGATTCGGAGCGGCTTAAGAGCTGCTCCCAGCGCTGCAGCTTTTGCTCTAATTGCTCAGTAATTTCACTTAAGCGCGCTTGCATACTAGCAGCCAGCTCTGGCTCATTCTTGTAAAGATCGGGATTACTCATCGCAATACCGATATCAGCTTGCTCTGTTTCTAAAACTTCAATCTCTAAGGGCAAAGTCTCAAGCTCTTGTCGCTCTTTGCCATTGAGTTTTTGTACCCCACTTTTTACTACTGGCTTTACTTCGACAACGGGCTCTGCTTTTGCCTCATCCTTAGTAGCAGACTTGGAAGCAGGCTTTTGATTGGAATTTGCAGAACGAATCTTGTCAGAGCGAGCCTTCTGAATCTTCCAGTCCTCGTAGCCGCCCTCATATTCACGCCAGAATCCATCGCCTTCATTGGCAATAATGCTGGTCACGACGTTATCTAAGAAGTAACGATCATGACTCACAAGGAATACAGTGCCCTTGTAGTCCTGTAGTAATTGCTCAAGCAAATCGAGAGTATCAATATCTAAGTCATTGGTGGGCTCATCTAGCACTAAGACGTTTGCTGGTCTTGCAAATAAGCGCGCCAATAGCAAACGGTTGCGCTCACCACCAGACAATGTACTTACAGGAGAATTTGTTCTTTCAGGGGCAAATAAGAAATCACTCAAATAACTCTTAACGTGTTTTTTATTACCGTTGATTTCAATCCACTCGCTGCCAGGGCTAATGTAATCCTCGAGTGATGCATTGAGATCAAGCCCTTCACGCATCTGATCGAAGTAAGCCACTTCAATGCGCGTGCCCATCGTAGCCGTTCCAGAATCTGGAGCGATCGTGCCAAGTATTAGCTTGAGCAAAGTTGTTTTGCCTGCGCCATTCGGCCCCAGCAGTCCAACCTTGTCACCACGCAAAATTGTTGCCGTGAAATCCTTCACGATTGGTCTGCCATAAGACTTGCTGACGTTATCAAGCTCAGCAACAATTTTGCCGCTACGATCTCCGGCGGATACGGCAAGCTTCACTTGACCCATGGCATCTCTGCGCTCAGCACGACTAGTACGAAGTTTTTCCAAGCGGGCTATACGAGCTACGCTGCGAGTGCGTCGCGCCTCAACCCCCTTCCGGATCCATACCTCTTCTTGAGCCAATAATTTATCTGCTCTAGCATTGGCAAGAGATTCAGCATTGAGTTCTTGATCCTTAAGCACTTCATATTGCGTGAAGTTACCTGGGTAGCTACGCAAAATACCGCGATCGAGCTCCACAATTTGAGTACAAACGTTATCGAGGAAGGCGCGATCATGAGTGATCAAAATTACAGAGCCTTGGTATTCCTTCAGAAGCTCCTCTAACCAGGCAATCGAATCTAAATCCAAGTGGTTGGTTGGCTCATCCAATAACAGCACATCTGGCATCTCGACTAAAGCACGAGCTAAGGCCACTCGTTTTTTAGTTCCGCCGGAAAGATTGCTAATTTTGATATCCGCATCTAGATGCAAGCGATCCAAGGTTTCATGAACCCGCTGCTCCCAGTTCCAACCACTCAGAGCTTCAAGCTTTGATTGAACCTCATCCAAGCGATGGTGTGCGGCATCATCCCACTCACCCACACTTAGGGCCTCGTACTCTTCACGGAGAGCCTTGGCCTCTGCTACGCCCTTAGAAACAGCGTCAAAGACGGTTTCCTCAGCCTCGAAGATGGGCTCTTGAGGAACATAAGAAATTCTCAGGCCTTGTTGATATTGCAACAGGCCATCATCCATTTTTTCAATGCCAGCCAGAATCTTCAATAAGGAAGATTTGCCGGTGCCATTACGGCCAATTAGGCCAACACGTTCGCCAGATTCTAGTGAAAAAGCAGTGTTTGCGAGGAGGTCAACGTGGCCAAAAGCCAGTTTTGCATCAGTGAGTACGATTAAAGCCATGGCGACATTATCGTCACTTCGGCAAAACAGGAGATATTTCTGGTGATTTCTGCGAGACTAGCGATAAATGGTCTGCAAACTTACGCCCACAGCACCCCGCCTGATCCTCTTTGCAGGGCATGCTGGGACTGGTAAATCCACTTTAGCCAAGAAGGCGCTACCCCTCATTATTGAGAGGACTGGAGAGGATTTCTTCTTCCTAGATAAAGATACCGTATACGGAGCGTATAGCGCCCATGTAATGGAGTTGACCACCCAGAACCCCAATGATCGAGATAGTCCCTACTACCTCAAGAATCTGCGTGATTGGGAATATCGGGGGCTAATTGATACTGCAAGAGAAAACTTATTGCTTGGTGTGAACGTCATTTTGGTAGGTCCTTTCTCAAAAGAAATTCAGAGTGGCAGAATGTTTGATCCAGAGGCGCTGGGTATCCCACCACAAACCAACATCTCTATTGCGTGGATTGATCTAGCTGAAGGTGAAGCCAGATTACGCATGCAAAAGCGCAATGACCCCAGAGATGAATGGAAGCTGAAACACTGGGATGAATATGCCAAGCGCAGAATTGATCCACCAAATCATCCATCAATCAAACATTTTGATAATCTGAATTTCAATGAATTCGGTTTTGAAACGCTCATTGATGCATTACTACAGCATGAATAGCAAAGATAAAAATAGAGCCCCTTGGGGGCTCTATCGCAAGATATAGGAACTATATTCTTAGAACTTGTAAGTCACACCAACAGCTGGCATCCAAGGATTCAAAGTTAATTTTCCTAAATTTGCTCCACCTGCAACCGCCTGAACATTTGTCGCCATAGTTGCGTACTTCACGTCAACGTTCAGACCCCAATTTTTATCAAAGAAGTAGTCAGCACCAACTTGACCAACCGCACCAAAACTTGAGGGTTCAACCTGTAAGCCTGCGCCAGCCCCATAGAAGTTTTGACGATTGCCGAAAATTGTATAGTTCACACCAGCACCAACATAAGGCTTGAAGGCGCCCAAATCTGTGAAGTGATATTGAAGCAATAGCGATGGAGGAAGCGCGCTGATTTTGCCTACATTGGTATTAGCGCCAGTAGCAGTAATATTTACCTGCTGTGGCCAAGTTAACACTAGCTCAGTTGCGATATTTTTTGTAAAGAAATAGGAAATATCAAACTCAGGAATGACTTGATCCTTTGCTTTGATATTAGCTGTCTGAGCGATACCCGTTTGTCCATTATTCCAAAGGAGATCGACTGCACGAACACGAACCATCCAAGGGTTTTCTTCGGCTGATTGTGCTTGGGATGCAATTGGAGCTAAGGAAGCTACTGCAGCCATTGCTGCTACTAGTGATTTAAGACGCATGGTGTTACCCCTTTTGTTATCAATTTCGATGGGTTCATTGTGAAATTGATACCTTGTGAGTCATTTGATATAAATCAAATGAATAGATGTTGTGATTTTTTTCTTGGCTTAAAAGCAACAGTGTTTTGCTGCTTATTTGATCTAGATCAAATGGCCTACAGATAAACCTAAAGGACCTTGGAGTAAGTGCCTTTTGCTTGGGACTCGCGCAAATGTCGATCAAAAGTCATAGCTACTCTTCTGGCTAATAGACGCCCCTTGATCGGCACATAAATGGCTTCCTCTTGCCATTCCAGAAGTCCCGCTTCTTCTAGGTCTTTAAGCTCTTCAATTTCTGCCTTGAAGTAATCAGAGAAATCAATCTGATGATCGTTTGCAAATGTTTTGGTATTTAGGGCAAATTGACACATGAGCTCACCAATTAATTCACGGCGCAGTAAGTCATCCTTATCCAGCCTCAAACCCCTGAGAACTGGCAAATGCCCAGAATCAAGTGCCGCATAGTATTCATCTAAGGTACGAACATTTTGAGAGTAACAATCATCTACCTTGCCGATAGAGGAAATTCCAAAGGCTAAGAGATCACACTCTGCCTGCGTTGAATACCCTTGAAAATTGCGATGTAACTTTCCTTCTTTTTGTGCAATGGCTAGTTCATCGTCAGGCTTTGCAAAGTGATCCATACCAATAAACACATATCCCGCTTCATCTAAGCGCGTGATTGTATTTGACAAAATATCTAACTTATCAGCAGCTGGCGGTAGATCAGCCTCAGCAATACGGCGTTGTGGTTTAAAAATATGCGGCAAATGTGCGTAGTTATATACCGACAGGCGATCTGGGCTCATTGCTAAGACGATATCCACTGTTTCTTTAAAGGTTTCTGGAGTTTGCTTGGGAAGCCCATAGATTAAGTCGACACTACGTGACTTGAAGCCATACTTCCTAGACCAATCGATTACGGCTTGAGTCTCCTCAATCGTTTGAACACGATGCACAGCCTCTTGAACTGCCAGATTAAAGTCTTGAACACCAAGACTAATTCGGTTAAAGCCTAAGTCTGCAAGCAAAGCTATATCTTGCTCGGTAACGCGACGTGGATCAATCTCGATGGAATACTCACCGCCAGGCAATAAGTCAAAGTGCTCGCGGGTGTATTGCATCAACTCAATCATCTCTTCGTGCGACAAGAAGGTTGGTGTACCACCACCCCAATGTAACTGCGTAATGGGGATCTTTTTCTGCGCACCCATCGCGGCAGTGACCATTGTCATCTCTTTGGCTAGATACTTAATGTACTTTGCACTACGGCCATGATCTTTGGTAATGATCTTGTTACAGCCACAGTAATAACAAATATTAGGGCAAAACGGCAAATGAAAGTACAGCGATAAAGGCTCATTTACCTTTGCCACTCTTTTGAGCGCCTCTAAATAATCTGATTCGGAAAAATCAGCATGAAATCGATCTGCACTTGGATAGGACGTGTAGCGTGGGCCATTGATATCAAACTTCTGTAGCAACTCTGGATGAAATAAAACTTCTTTTTCATCGGTTGGGCTATTTGATGCTACAGAGTTCATTAGGATCTCATGAAAATATTTCTAGACTAGTCAGCGAGGTAATCAAGCGCTACTGCTTCTGCCACTTTAATCCCATCAACTCCCGCAGACAAGATTCCACCCGCATAACCCGCACCCTCACCCGCTGGATAAAGACCTTTAATATTGAGACTCTGCAGGTTTGCACCCCTAGTGATGCGTAATGGTGAAGAGGTTCTGGTCTCAATTCCGGTAAGAACAGCATCCTTCATGGAAAAGCCTTTAATTTGCTTCTCAAAAGCAGGTAGAGCCTCCCGAATAGCTTCAATGGCGTAGGCAGGTAGAGCCTCAGCCAAATCCGTTAAATGAACGCCTGGTTTATATGATGGAAGAACGCTACCAAATTCAGTGGAAGGTTTGCCAGCAATAAAATCCCCCACCAATTGACCTGGAGCCTCATAAGTGCCGCCTCCTAATTCAAAAGCCTTAGACTCCAGCTGGCGCTGAAACTCAATCCCAGCAAGTGGGCCGCCAGGATAATCTTCTGGAGTGATTCCAACCACAATGCCGGCATTCGCATTACGCTCATTTCGGGAGTATTGGCTCATGCCATTGGTGACAACGCGATTTGGCTCTGATGTGGCTGCCACCACCGTTCCGCCAGGACACATGCAAAAGCTATAAACAGCACGTCCATTTTTGGCATGGTGAACAAGCTTGTAATCTGCAGCGCCAATCAACTCATTACCCGCATGAGGACCTAAACGTGCTTTATCAATGAGAGACTGTGGATGCTCAATCCGAAAGCCAACCGAGAAGGGTTTGGCTTCCATAAATACGCCAGCTTCATGCAAAGCCTTAAAGGTATCCCTCGCACTGTGTCCTAAAGCGAGCACTACGTGATTTGCTGGCAAGTCCGGATGTCCTTCAATTTTGACCCCAGTGATTTGCTCGTTCTGAATATCAAAACCAATCACCTTTTGTGAAAAACGAATCTCACCACCGAGATCAATAATTTCTTGGCGCATTTTTTCAACTACACCCACTAGACGGAAGGTGCCAATATGGGGCTTTGCAACATACTGAATTTCTGCTGGCGCACCTGCTTTGACAAACTCATTAATTACCTTGCGGCCATAAAACTTAGGATCTTTAATTTGGCTATAGAGCTTCCCATCAGAGAAGGTGCCTGCCCCACCCTCTCCGAACTGCACATTGGATTCAGGATTGAGGACATTTTTACGCCAAAGCCCCCAAGTATCTTGAGTGCGCTCACGCACCTTCTTGCCACGCTCTAGAACAATTGGTTTAAATCCCATTTGCGCCAATAATAATGCAGCAAAAATACCGCAAGGACCAAATCCAATGACCACTGGGCGCAATACTTGACCGGAAGCAATAGACTCCGGCGCCTTTGCCACAAAGTGATAACTTGTATCGGGCGATGGCCTGATATGAGTGTCGCCTGAAAACTGCTTGAGTACAGTCTCTTCGTTTTTTACCGAGAGATCAATCGTATAGATGAAGGCAAGAGCAACATTCTTGCGGGCGTCATAACTCCGCTTGAAGATCTCAAAAGAGATTAAGTCTTTTGGGGATAAGTTGAGGCGCTTGAGAATCGCCATCTCCAGATCTTCTGGAGCGTGATGAATGGGGAGGCGTAGTTCGGTAATGCGGATCATGGAGTAAATAATACTGGTTATGGGGCCCCACTCGGGCATAAAAGGCGATAATGCCGTATGGCTCTACGCGCAACTATTCACAAAGCCGACCTACATGTCGCAGATTCAGACCGCCACTACTACGGCAGTCATTCCCTCACCATCGCCAAACACCCTTCTGAAACCGAAGAGCGGATGATGGTCAGAATCATCGCTTTTGCGCTTCAAGCCCACGAGGATCTTGTTTTTACCAAAGGCTTAAGCGATACCGATGAGCCCGACCTATGGATTAAAGACCTTACCGATGCGATTAAGCTTTGGATTGAAGTAGGTCAACCAGATGAGCGTCGCATTCTCAAAGCCTGTGGCAGAGCAGATCAAGTGATTGTGTATTGCTATGGTGGACACACCAGCAAAATTTGGTGGGATGGTATAGCCAATAAGCTCAACCGGGCACGCAACCTGCAGATTGTTTCGATTCCTGCAGATCAGGCAAACGAACTTAATAAGCTGGTCGAACGTAGTATGGTTATTCACGTTAACGTACAAGACGGTGAGGTATATGTCTCGTCTGACAATGGCCAAGTGACCATCACACCAGAAGTTTGGCGTTCTCAGCAAGACTAAATCAAATGAAGTCTGTTGTCTTTGATACCAATGTCTTGCTCGACATTTTTGTTTTTAATGACTTCAGAGCAATTCATCTAAAGCAAGCTTTGCTGGATAAACAAATGGATGCCATAGCAAGCCCTCAGACTTTAGAAGAGCTTGCTGATGTCATTAGTCGCCCCCTCTTCTCTCTTGAGTCTAGTGCCCAGGAGCGCATATTGGATCAGTGGCGCGCTCTTGCCAGAGTAATTGATGATGTAGATCTCTTTAAAGCCCCATGGCAATGCGTAGACCCTGATGACCAGGTCTTCTTAAACCTCGCCTACTCTGCAAGGCCATGCCTACTCATGAGTAAAGACAATGAAGTGTTAAAGCTAGCCAACAGAGCTGCTGCAGATGACGTCCTGATTAGCTCTGACTACAATGCTATCTTCAATTAGTTTCTTTATAAACTTTGGGCAGCCTGAGCAGCGATTTCGAAGGACTTCAGTCGTGCTTGATGATCAAAGATTTGACCGGTAAATAGAATTTCATTTGCACCAGTGCGATCTAACCAGGTACGCATACCCTTTTTAATCGTTTCTAGCGAACCGACTAAAGAGCATTGCAACATATGTGTTACGGCAACTTTTTCATGAGGCTCACAGAAACTATCAATATCGTCGATGGGTGGCGGTAATTGCCCCCGAGTATTACGACGCATCCGAATGAAATGTTGTTGCAAGCTGGTATACAAATGCTGCGCTTCTTCGTCAGTATCAGCCGCCACAACGTTCATTACAAAAGCAGAATAAGGCGTCGCTTGTTGTGCGGATGGTTTGAAGAGTTCACGATAGATCGACATCGCCTCCAAGAGTTGCTCTGGAGCAAAGTGCGCTGCAAAAGCATAAGGCAAGCCAAAGTGCGCAGCTAATTGGGCGCCATAGAGGCTGGAACCTAGGATCCAAATGGGCACATTGGTATCGGCACCAGGAATCGCCTTAACCGATTGACCTTCTTGAATCGGACCAAAGTAATGCTGTAACTCCCGCACATCTTGCGGGAAACGATCATCACTGCCCAATAAATCACGGCGCAATGCTCTAGCTGTTACTTGGTCAGTACCAGGCGCCCTACCTAAGCCCAGCTCAATTCGCCCCGGATAAAGAGATTCAAGGGTCCCAAATTGTTCTGCAATGACTAAAGGTGCGTGATTAGTCAGCATGATGCCTCCCGAGCCTACCTTGATTCGCGAGGTTCCTCCAGCGATATAGCCAATCAAGACAGCTGTTGCCGAGCTAGCATTCCCGGTCATATTGTGATGTTCAGCGACCCAATAGCGGGTATAGCCCCACTTCTCTGCATGCTGAGCAACATCTAAGGAATTTCGGAGTGCATCGCCAGCGGTAAACCCTTGCGGAATAGGAGATATATCTAGAATGGAGTACTGGATGGAATTGGCCATCCTCAAATCATACCTAGAAAGTACGTTTTATGAGCAAACCCAAAATGGCAGATCCTGATGATGGGCTGTTTAAACCTGGCGCCAAGCTAAGACATAAAAAGACGGGTGGGTTTTATCAGGTTGTCCTGCTAGCAAATGTGGAAGCCTCTCTAGAGCCTGCGTACGTATATGAATCCATGCAGTCACATGATTTCTGGATTAGACCAAAAGCCGAAATGGAAGATGGTCGCTTTGAGCTTATTACTGAATAAGGCGGGAAAATAATGACTGCTGATCGAATCACTAATCTCGAAATTAAACTGAGTTTTACTGAAGACCTCATTGAAAAGCTCAATGAGACTGTCTACAAACAACAGCAGCAAATAGAATTTCTATATCGCGAGTTAAAGGCCGTTAAAGAGCAGGCCAGTAGCGCAGGTTCTGGTGGCGGCAGCCTCAAGGATGAAATTCCGCCACATTATTAATACCCCTTGAATTATCAGTAACTATAAGATATCATTTTTGATATATATCAATATTGATATAATTTATGGATGACTAATTGGGAGGTTGAAACCTTAAATACATTTGTTGATGCTGAGCTGGAAAGTCTTCCGAATGATATGCGAGGGCGATTTGTTAGGGTCTCTATGCTTATAGAGCAATTTGGTCCAAAAGAAGTTGGTATGCCTCACATTAGAAGCCTGGGCAAAAAGCTGTGGGAGATTAGAGTCTCTGGAAGAGATGGCATTGGAAGAGGTATTTATGTAATTGCCTTCACAAAGAAGATCATCATCTTGCACGTATTTATAAAGAAATCACAAAAGACCCCTTCTGCAGCCTTAAAGATCGCAACACAAAGAGCAAAAGACGCCAAATTAATATGACCAAGATCTCCACCCTTCACAAGCGCTGGCTCAAAGAGCCATCCTATAAAAAAGCTTACGAACAAAGCCGTATTGAATTTGAGATCGCAAGAGAAATTATTGAAGCTCGCATGAAAAGCGGTCTCTCCCAGGAGGAACTTGCGATTCGTATGCAAACCTCACAATCTGCAATTGCAAGACTGGAAAGTGGCTCTGGCCTCCCCTCAATGAGAACTTTGGCCAAGTTTGCACAGGCTACAAACTCACAAATTCAAATTCACTTTAAACCCATGAAAACCCCTAGACAGAAAATTGCTGCCTAATTTACCGATACTATATAAACTGATCAAGAGTTCAATTATCAACAACTATAGGGGAATCGATCATGGGTAACTTAACACTATTTCTAGTGCAGTGGGGTTTAACTTCTCTATCTCTTTGGGTGGCTAGCTACATTTTCAGTGGGCTTAGATTTGCTGACGGTGGCTCACTCTTAATTGCCGCTCTCGTTCTCGGCTTTGCTAACGCGATTGTGAAACCCTTGCTAGTTCTTTTGACCTTGCCGCTAACGGTGGTCACTATGGGTCTGTTTTTATTGGTAGTAAATGCCTTGGTGCTGATGCTGGTCTCGGCAGTCGTTAGTGGCTTTACGATCTCTAGCTTCTGGACCGCATTCTTTGCCAGCATCTTTATTTCTTTATTCAGCCTCTTTGTGAGCGGTCTCGTTTTTTAAAAAACTAGTTTGTGCCTGGATAAATATCCAACCAAGGATGTAGTGCTGCCTTACAGGGCTGATTTGCATTCTTGGTTGCGATAGACCTAGCGTTTTCAGCCAAGATTGTGGCGCCACCCGTCAAAAATCCCAAGCCAATCGAGACAGCGCTATTAACCACTCCTTCTTTATTAACACCTGCCTTAGGATTTAATAAAGTACCTTGGAGTTTTACCAATCCAGCTAGATTCACACCCGTTGTCAGCCCCGACTTCTCTCTCGGATCAATCTTAATATTGAGAGCTTCTGTTTTTAAATCTACTGATCCAGACAGCACAATATCCAAACGATCGGTTACCACACCAATAGAGCCATTCAAGGCAATCTGTCCATTGCTCACAGGCAGATAAACTACTGCACACTCTAATATCGTTTGATCAGATTTCTTGCGCATAGGATTAATAGAGTTGACGATCGTAATAAGCAAGTCACCACCTCGATCGATGAAACGCGAATCAATACTTCCCTTGCCTACTGAAAGCTGTACAGCACCATTTGCTTTGCCAGCCAATTGATGCATCGATGTTCCAGTACTACGCAGGTTGAAAGCTATCTCTGTATCCCCGCCCTTTACTTTGGTATTGGAGTCAACTGCATCCATAAGCTGTTCAAGAGTAAATCCTCTTGCGAGGCCTTTGATGGCGATTTCAGGGTTGGCGCTTTGGAATTGAGCAACGCTCGCCCGCACATCGGCACTTCCTTTGCCCAGCCCAAAATGAAGGTCATTTATATTTATTTTTGAACCTTCAAATACAAAATGTCCTTTGACGCCAGTCATTGGAACATGCCCTGGAATACTCAACTCATCTATATTGAAGGCAAGCTTACCGTTCGCAATTGGTAGCTCACCTAGAGGTAACGCTTCTTCACTGAATAAGAATCTTCCATGCGATTTAGTTGGACTTTCTACCGGGGCTTTAGCGCTACCTGGGCTAGTGAGTGCCGCTGAGCCTGCCAAAGAGCCTATCTCAAATGACTTAGAGCTCAGGCTTAGATTAAAGCTGGGCAAGGTCTGAGGTTTCTTATCAATATCGCCATTGATATTCATCGTTTTGCCATTTAGGGTTGCTGCCAGATCGACATTGACCTTAATTGGGTTGGCATTCCAATCATTGAGTATTTGGCGAATGCTCGTTGTTTTTCCCTTGAGGCCTAGCTGATAGCTTTCATACTGGGCCTGACCCGCTATTGCTGTTTCATTCCCACTGCCCTTTAAAGATAGCTGCGGAATGGAAATCCTCTTTACCGAGGATCCAAAATCTTGATAACTCAAACGAGCGTCTGTGATGACTAGGTTTCTGATTTTGATGAAGTTGGATTGATCGGAGGACGAAGTGCTCCCATTGGGGGTAGGCAAGCTGGCTGATGAAGTATTGTCAGTTACAGCGGGCGTGAAATCCCAATTACCATCTCCCGCTTTATTGGTTTGCAAGTAGGCATCTACCCCATTGAGATTAATCGCATTAAATTCGACTTCCTTAGATAGCAAGGGAAGTAATTTGATGTCGACTTCTACGTGTTTAACTATCAACATTTCTGGCTTGGATGCCCAGGATGCATTGCTCAGGGAGACTTGTTCTGCAGTAATAGCAAGTGATGGAAATACCCTCAAACTGACAGGGCCGGCAATCCTCAACTCTCTACCGGTCGCATCTTTCACAGATGAGCTGATCAATTGGGTTAGCTTTGCTGGATTGATCGATGAGGCGGCATACCAAACCCCTATACTACCTAGACCCAGGATGACGAGCATTACAAGCGAGATAGTTTTGAGTGACTTATTCATTTAATAGTCATTCTATATGGCAAGACTAAAATAGTAGCCATGAGTACAGAGAACCCACCCAAATGCCCTGCCTGCCAGGAAGACATGACCTACCCAGATGGTGAAAACTGGGTTTGCGCTCAATGCGGTAATGAATGGTCAATGACCGCAGCGATTGAAGAGGAAGCAGGATTGATAGTCAAAGATGCCAACGGCAATCTATTGGCCGATGGTGATACTGTGACCCTCATCAAGGACCTTAAAGTAAAGGGATCATCCACAACCTTAAAGGTAGGCACCAAGATTAAAGGTATTCGCTTGGTTTCAGGTGACCATGAGGTCGATTGCAAAACAGAAGCAGGCAATATGCTACTTAAAGCCTGCTTCCTGAAAAAAGCCTAAGATAAATTGAATTACGTGCTGGCTTTCTTGAGTACTGCGTATATTTGATCTTTCAGCAGCAATTTTTCTTTCTTGAGGGTTTCAATTTCCTCAGGCGTACTTGGTTCTTTGTGATCCTCCATGCGCAGAATCTTGGCATCCAAGTTATTGTGCTTATCAAACAGATGCGAAAAGTGGCGATCCGTTGTTTTTAATTTGGTGATTAATTCACGATATTCTGGAAACATAGAATTCCTTATGGAGAAGTAACTAGGTTTAGTAAAACTGCGTATTTCCAGTGTAGCAACCTCGTACCAAGAGAACAATCAATATGGCAAGATTTTTATTGAAACTCTACCCTTGCATTTAGCAGGTAAAACCCCATATACCTTTGATTATGAATGCAATGAATTTGCAGTAATATTCATAGGTGCGAAAGCACATTAACTACCAATAAAGAAGGGTAATAAACCATGGCTACAAAGAAGTCACCAGCAAAGAAGAAAGTAGCTACCAAGGTGGTAAAAAAAGCCCCTATAAAGAAAGCTGTTAAGAAAGTTGCTCCTAAAAAAGTAGCAGCCAAAAAGACAGTGAAAAAGGTAGTGAAACCAGTAGCTAAGAAAGCTCCTGCTAAGAAGCCTGTTGCTAAAAAGGCAGCTGCTAAGAAACCAGCAGTAAAGAAAGCGGCCAAAAAGACAGCTGCTAAACCTGCTGCCAAATCATCTAAGGTCGATCAATACGGTCTTGAAAAAGATGATGAGTTTTATGGCCTGTACTTTGCAAAATCTACCAATAAAGGCATGGTTGAAGTTAAACCATGTACCTTCTCATTGATGTATTGGTGGAAAGGTTTGCTCGGCTATCCTGACATGATTGAGATCTCAAAGGGCAGTAATACTGCCATGTTGCAGTTTGAATCTACTTTTGGTGGCGGGGATTCCGGAGAAACCGAATTAACAGAACAAGATGTTTTAGATATTGATCACATTATTGAAGTGGACGAAGAAGAGATGCTCATCTCCCTCTACTCTTATGTACCTATTCCAGTACCTGAGAAGTTGGTTGGCGCTTTGAGCTTGTCTATTCTGAACATCAATCCTGAAACCCGCTATGGCAGCCTAGAACTCTGCTCTACCGAGAACGAAGAAGGTGAAACTGAGCACTTCTTGCGTTACCGTGCGGCAACTTACCTGCGGGGCATTAAGTCAGGCAAGGTAGAGGCAATTGAAAGCATGGTTACTAATGGTTCCGAGTTTTTCGGTCTTGCTCTAGATGCAATGTGTGTCAATAAGTCCATTAAGAAATGGTTGCTCAGTTAATTTCTGAGCGCCAGATTAAAGGCTTATCTGCATAAGTAGTTGTACGTCATCGGAAAGCGGTCATTGACCGTTTTCCGACTATCAATAATCGTCACAGTTCGTTTTCCTAGCTTCTTGCACTCAGCAAGAGCCATCTCTTGAGCCTCATCCTCTTTCGCATCTTTGGGTGAATGGACGCCGATCGTTCCGTCAGACTGCTGATATACGCCGAATTGACTAGGCGGTGTTGAGCAAGCGGTCAGTAAAAATCCCAAACAAATAATGTAGCGATAAGAGCTTGATTTCATAGAAATACTCTAACAGATTTAGGTCTGCCCTATTGAGCTTCTTCGAGCAATCTCTGTAGAATCAAGAATATGAAACCCACTATCAAGATTGACTTTGTGTCTGATGTAGCCTGCCCTTGGTGCGCAGTTGGATTAGGCAACCTCAATCAAGCAATGAAGCAGTTAAGCGAGAAGGTAGATTTTGAGGTACATTTCCGCCCCTTTGAACTCAATCCCAATATGCCTATCGGCGGTCAAGATGCTATTGAGCATCTCACCGAGAAATATGGATTAAGCGAAGAACAAGTTAAGGTCAATCAAGCCAATATCCGCGCGAAAGCATTAGAGGCTGGATTTGAGTTTCATCCAGAAGGGCGTAAAAGGGTTTACAACACCTTCAATGCCCATCGCCTTCTCTATTGGGCTGCTAAAGAGTATGGGGCAGACAAACAAGCTTCCCTGAAAAGGGAATTACTCAACACCTACTTTTGCCTCGCAGTGGACTTAGACGATCAACAGAATTTGCTGAATGCTGTTGGCCGCGCAGTTCTTGATTGCGAACGAGCCAATCGAATCCTCGATGGCGATGAATTTACCCAAGAAGTCAGAGATGAAGAGGCAACCTATACAAACTTAGGTATACATTCAGTTCCGTCGATTATTCTGAATGATCAATACCTATTGCAAGGTGCGCAACCCAGAGAAGCATTTGTTGAAGCTTTTGGGCAATTAATCAAACCAGGGTAGCACTTGCTTATTTGGCGGAGAGGGAGGGATTCGAACCCTCGGTAGGTTTGACCCTACGCCTGATTTCGAGTCAGGTACATTCGACCACTCTGCCACCTCTCCGAACCGAAGGGCAATTATAGCTTTGGGGTGTTTATTAGGTTTTTCTAACTAGATTGGCTTCAATACTTCTAAGCCACCCAGGTATGGCTGCAATGCTTTTGGAATGGCAATGCTGCCGTCTACTTGTTGCTTGTTCTCTAGGAGCGCTACTAATGCCCTGCCTACTGCAAGGCCAGAACCATTTAATGTGTGAACCAATTCTGGTTTACCTTGGCCTGATTTAAATCTGGCTTGCATACGTCTTGCTTGGAAGTCACCCATGCTGGAGCATGAACTAATCTCACGATAGGCTTTTTGTGATGGCACCCACACTTCTAAGTCATAAGTCTTAGTGCTGCCAAAACCCATATCACCAGTACAGAGCAATACTTTTCTGTACGGCAACTCAAGCAATTCCAAAATTTTCTCTGCATGACCTGTTAGATCTTCAAGGGCTTGCATAGAGTCTTCTGGCTTAGTGATTTGCACTAACTCGACCTTATCAAATTGATGCTGACGAATCATGCCGCGTACATCTCGACCATAGCTACCTGCTTCAGAGCGGAAGCACGGAGTGTGGGCTACAAACTTCAATGGCAGGCTGTCAGCATTGACGATTTCATCACGTACTAAATTGGTCACCGGAACTTCTGCAGTTGGAATGAGGTAGAAATTTTCAGTCTTCGCCTCTCCTGCTCCATCCTCGCCACCCATTTGGCGTGGGACCTTAAAGAGATCTTCTTCAAACTTAGGCAATTGGCCAGTACCACGCATGGATGCAGCGTTCACCATATAGGGCGCATAGACCTCTTGGTAGCCATGATTTGTTGAGTGGGTATCGATCATGAATTGCGCTAATGCACGATGCAGTCTCGCAATCGGTCCTTTGAGAACCACAAAGCGTGAGCCGCTAATCTTGGCTGCTACTTCAAAATCCAAACCAAGTGGACCGCCTAAATCTACGTGGTCTTTAATCTCAAAATCAAACAGGGGCGCTTCACCCCAACGCTTTATTTCTTGATTCTCAGTTTCATCTTTACCAGTTGGCACAGACTCATCTGGTAGATTTGGAATGCCCATTAAGAAATCTGAAATCTCCGCTTGGAGAGTTCCGAGTCTTGCTGAGCCAGATTCCATATCAGTATTCACTTGTGCAACCTCAGCCATCTCAGCAGAAGCGTCTTCGCCTTTGCCTTTTTTCATGCCAATAGCTTTAGACAATTGATTACGCTTAGCTTGTAATTCTTCGGTGCGGGTTTGCAAAGACTTACGCTCGGACTCTAAGGTATTAAATTTCTCAACATCTAGCTGAAATTTACGAGTGGCTAAGCGCGCTGCAACAGCGGCGATATCTTTACGAAGTAATTGCGGATCAATCATGTGATGCTCTATGGGTTTTGGGTATCTAAGGTGAACTAGGCTCTAGTTTAAGCGTAAGACTTCAGCGCCTGCAGGTGGTGTGAAATTAAAGCGATTTGCTGGCAAATTGACGTTGAGCTGGATCTTATCGAGAGTGACTAGGACAACGCTACCCAAGCCATCCATCAACTCAAGCGCCTTAGGCAGTCCATTGACCATGCCGATCGAGATCTTGGTGTACGGAAGACCGTTTTTCTTTTTAGCGCTGGGATCACTTTTAGGAACTAGGGCTACCCATTTCATTCCTAAACGCTCTTCACCTTCGATTAAATCAAAATGCTGATCAAGAGAACTTTCACCAAACAGAATCGCTGCTGGCGTCGATGCAAGTGCTTGTCCTGCTGGGCGGAAGGTTGCTTGATTTAAATCCTTGTCCCACAAAATGAGTTGATTGCCATTAGCGATGAGTTTTTGCTCATACGGTTTTTGTGTATCCCAGACAAAACGACCTGGACGCTGAAATACAAAATGACCTTGCGTTTGGCGAACAACCTTGAGACCCTTATCTTGCGGCTCATTAGCCTTAGGTGTGCGCAATTGTTGTTGCACAAAGTCACCCTCCGCTGTTTTGGAGTTACGTACAAATTGACGTAGCTGTTCTGACCCACTTTCAGCTTGTGAGAATGCGGTACCGGAAAATAGAATCGCAGCGATACTAATTGCAAATTGAACCGCTACTACAGATAAGAGTTTTTGCAAAATCAAGCCTTACTCGGAGGGGGGATGCAAAATCTCGCGATTACCGCCATTACCCATCTTCGATACCAGGCCCGCTTTCTCCATATCTTCTAAGAGACGTGCTGCTCGATTGTAACCAATACGCAGGTGGCGCTGAACCAATGAAATCGATGGGCGCTTGTTTTCAAGAACAATGGCCACTGCTTGGTCATAAAGTGGATCCGCTTCACCACCACCTTCTCCAGTGAGCGCGTCAACGTTAGATTCGTCAGCACCTTCAAGAACGCCGTCGATATAGTTCGCTTCGCCCTTCTCTTTGAGCCACTCAACCACGCGATGAACTTCGTCATCTGATACAAAAGCACCATGAACACGCACTGGTAAGCCAGTACCTGGAGCCATGTAGAGCATGTCACCCATACCAAGCAATGCTTCCGCGCCCTGTTGATCCAGAATCGTTCGGCTGTCGATCTTGCTGCTGACTTGGAAGGAAATGCGGGTTGGTACGTTTGCCTTAATCAAGCCGGTAATGACGTCCACGCTTGGGCGCTGTGTTGCCAATACCAAATGAATCCCTGCAGCACGAGCTTTCTGCGCGATACGCGCAATTAACTCTTCAATCTTCTTGCCTGAAACCATCATCAAGTCAGCCAACTCATCGATGACAATCACGATGACTGGCGCTTTGTATATTGGCTCTGGATCTTCTGGCGTCAAGCTAAATGGATTGGTGAGCTTTTCACCTTTTTCTTCTGCTTCTAAAATTTTCTTATTAAAGCCGGCCAAGTTACGTACGCCAAACTTACTCATCAGTTTGTAGCGACGCTCCATCTCGTTTACCGCCCAGTTCAGCGCGTTATACGCCTGCTTCATATCAGTAACAACCGGGCATAGCAGATGCGGAATCTTGTCGTAGATAGCCATCTCCAGCATCTTTGGATCAATCATGATCAAACGCACTTCATCAGGCTTTGCTTTAAAGAGCAAAGACAAAATCATGGCGTTGATACCAACCGACTTACCAGCGCCTGTCGTACCAGCTACTAAGCAGTGCGGCATCTTGGCCAAGTCAGCCACCATTGGGCTGCCAGAAATATCTTTACCCAAAGCCAGAGTCAACAAAGAATGATTGTCGTTATAAACCTGGGAAGTCAATATCTCAGACAAGTAAACCGATTGACGTGTTGGGTTTGGCAATTCCAAAGCCATACATGTTTTGCCAGGAATTGTTTCTACGACACGCATACTCACAACGCCAAGTGAACGCGCTAAGTCACGTGAGAGATTGACAATCTGGCTGCCCTTCACACCAATTGCCGGGTCAATCTCATAGCGCGTTACCACTGGACCAGGGTAAGCGGCGATCACGGTCACTTGTACATTGAACTCAGCTAACTTGCGTTCAATTAAACGAGAAGTAAATTCCAAAACATCTGCAGAGATTGTTTCTTTTGCTTCGGGAACGGGATCTAACAATGCTAGCGGTGGTAATTCTGAATCTGGAATATCTACAAACAGTGGCTGTTGTTTCTCACGCTCGACACGAGCACTCTTTGGAATCTCAATCGGAGCACGCACAATTTGCACTGGGGCAGCCACTTCTACGCGACCCCGAATTTCTTCCACAAACTCTTCACGCTCTTCAGCGGCGGCTTCACCCAACTTGCGATCTTCTTCACTATCGCGACGCTCGCGAATGCGGTGATAGCTTACTTCTAAGAAACGGCCTACTTTTTCAGCAACATCTAGCCAGGAAAAATGGAGAAATAGAGATAAGCCAGCGCAAAGACCAAATAGAAGAACTAAGGTTGCGCCAGTAAAACCAAGGGACATCTGGAGAGGATCACCGATCAACTCACCCAAAATGCCACCAGGAGGTCTAGGAAGCTGCCAGGACAATGAATGCATCCGAATAGACTCAAGGCCCATACTGCAGACTAAAGTCAGGCCAAAGCCCAACCAACGCATTAATAGGGAATCTGGTTTGGCATCTGGATCTGGTGGCAAAGGGATGCTCCAGAGCTCACGCCAGCCATTGAGGACACGGCGCCCAAACAGAACAACCCACCAAAACGCAGAAACCCCAAAGATATAGAGCATTAAATCAGCTAAATAGGCTCCAAAACGCCCACCCAGGTTCTTAGGGGTCTCAAAACTGGCATGAGACCAAGCTGGATCTGCCTTGGAATACGTCAGCAAAACAGCAAATAGACCAAGGCATAAGCCCAGGGAGATAAACCAGCGGGCCTCTAGTAGAAGGCGGGGCATCCTGCCCTGCCCGCCCATCTCTGGGGGTTCGGGACTCTTGGGAGTCTTGGACTTCGGGTATGCGGTTCTAGCCATGTTCTACCGATTGTAAACAAGCAAACCTATAATTTGGATATGACTACAAATACCCCAAAACACTCCAAAGTCCTCATCCTCGGATCTGGCCCTGCTGGCTACACCGCTGCGGTCTATGCCGCCCGCGCCAATTTAAAGCCTACCCTCATTACTGGCTTGGCCCAGGGGGGTCAACTTATGACAACCACCGATGTTGAAAACTGGCCAGCCGACGCTGATGGCGTTCAAGGGCCAGAGCTCATGGACCGCTTTTTAAAGCATGCGGAGCGCTTTAATACCGAGATCATTTTTGATCATATTCATACAGCGGCCCTCACAGAAAAACCAATTCGCTTAGTTGGTGACTCCGGCACCTATACCTGTGATGCCTTGATTATTTCCACTGGCGCTTCTGCTCAGTACATTGGCCTCCCAAGTGAAGAAGCTTTTATGGGCCGTGGTGTTTCTGGGTGCGCAACATGCGATGGTTTTTTCTACCGCAATCAGGATGTTTGTGTAGTTGGTGGTGGCAATACTGCAGTTGAAGAAGCGCTCTACCTTACTGGTATTTGCAAAAAGGTAACCGTGATTCATCGTCGCGATAAATTCCGTGCTGAACCGATTCTCAATGATCGCCTCATGGCAAAAGTTGCTGAAGGCAAAGTGGAGTTGAAATTGAATGCCACTCTCGATGAAGTTCTCGGTGATGAAAAAGGTGTTACAGGTGTACGCATCAAGAAACAAGATGGCAGCACCGAAGAGATTGCTGTGACTGGAGCATTCATTGCGATTGGCCACAAACCCAACACTGATCTCTTTGTTGGCCAGCTCGATATGAATAACGGCTACCTTAAGACCCACTCTGGCTTAGAAGGCAATGCCACCGCCACCAATATCCCCGGCGTATTTGCTGCAGGTGACGTTCAAGACCATATCTACCGTCAAGCCATTACCAGTGCAGGTACGGGCTGTATGGCTGCATTAGATGCACAGCGCTACTTAGAAACTTTAGAGTAATTTTTATTTG
Source organism: Polynucleobacter sp. TSB-Sco08W16 (assembly GCF_018687455.1). Lineage (NCBI taxonomy): Bacteria > Pseudomonadati > Pseudomonadota > Betaproteobacteria > Burkholderiales > Burkholderiaceae > Polynucleobacter > Polynucleobacter sp. TSB-Sco08W16. The sequence goes on along the minus strand of NZ_CP061291.1, from coordinate 613,174 downwards.
CTGATTCTAATTCTCTGTATGCAATAAAAAACGCCTAGCAATGCTAGGCGTTTTGTTTCTTGCTTTGTTTATTGCTTTGCGCTACTTGCGCATATTACTTACCGTGAGATCACTGGCAAGAGTGGCACGATGAGTAATGCCACGATGTTGATGATCTTAATTAATGGATTAACAGCAGGACCCGCAGTGTCTTTGTAGGGATCGCCCACAGTATCACCAGTCACAGCTGCTTTATGTGCCTCAGAACCTTTACCGCCGAAGTTACCTTCTTCGATAAATTTCTTCGCATTATCCCAGGCGCCACCACCGGTACACATTGAGATTGCCACAAACAAGCCGGTCACAATCGTACCCATCAGCAAGCCACCCAATGCCGCAGGGCCAAGCAATAGACCAACGACGATTGGTGCCACTACAGGTAGCAATGAAGGAATAATCATTTCTTTGATAGCTGCGCCTGTGAGCATGTCTACAGCCTTGCCGTACTCAGGCTTAGCAGTGCCCTCCATGATTCCTGGAATGTCACGGAACTGACGACGCACTTCCTCAACAACCGCGCCCGCACAACGACCCACCGCTTCCATCGCCATTGCACCAAACAAGTAAGGAATCATGCCGCCGATGAAGAGGCCAATGATGACCATGTGATTAGACAAGTCAAAAGAAACCTGCTGACCAATACTTTCTAGAGCATGGGTATAGTCTGCAAAGAGTACTAATGAAGCTAAACCAGCTGATCCAATCGCATAGCCCTTAGTAACTGCTTTAGTAGTGTTGCCAACAGCATCTAATGGATCTGTAATATCGCGCACTGATTGTGGCAAGCCTGCCATTTCAGCAATACCGCCGGCGTTATCGGTAATTGGGCCGTATGCATCAAGCGCAACGACGATACCTGCCATTGACAACATTGCTGTCGCTGCAATTGCAATGCCATACAAACCAGCTAACCAGTAAGCGGCATAAATCGCTGCACAAACAAATAACACTGGATAAGCAGTCGACTTCATCGAGATACCTAAACCAGCAATGATGTTGGTGCCATGACCTTTTGTAGAGGCTTCAGCAATGTGCTGTACTGGCTTGAACTGAGTGCCGGTGTAGTACTCAGTGATCCAGACCAATCCAGCTGTCAGCAATAAGCCAACCACTGTTGAACCGAATAAGCGCCACTGACTACCTGGAATACCGAGGGCATCATCAGGCATGATGAAGTTCGTTACAAAATAGAAGGCTACTAGTGATAAACCACCTGCGATGATGAGCCCTTTGTACAAAGCTGGCATCACATTCTTCATACCAGGCGTTGCTTTAACAAAAGAGCAGCCGATGATGGAAGCAATGATGGATACGCCACCCAGTACTAATGGGTAAATAATTGCAGCTACTGGAGCACCAGCAACCATTAATGAACCCAAGACCATCGTTGCAATCAGCGTTACCGCGTAGGTTTCAAATAAGTCGGCTGCCATACCAGCGCAATCACCTACGTTATCACCTACGTTATCAGCGATCACCGCAGGATTACGTGGATCATCTTCTGGAATACCTGCTTCAACTTTACCGACCAAGTCAGCACCAACGTCAGCACCTTTAGTAAAGATGCCGCCGCCTAAACGCGCGAAGATCGAAATCAAAGAGGAGCCGAATGCCAAACCAATCAGCGGATGCAATACAGAGGAGAGGTCTTGCCCTGCACCAATTGATACCAGGAACATAAAGAACAAACCAACCCCAAGGAGGCCAAGGCCAACCACCAACATACCGGTAATAGCGCCGCCTTTAAATGCCACATTAAGTGCTTCGTTCATTCCCTTGGTAGCCGCTTCAGCAGTACGGACGTTTGCACGCACTGAAACATTCATACCAATAAAGCCGCAGGCGCCAGAGAGAACCGCGCCGACTACAAAGCCAATTGCTGTCGCAAAGTCCAAAAAGAGCGCCATCAGAATAGCCAGAACTATTCCAACTACCGCAATCGTTTTATATTGGCGCGAAAGATAGGCTGCCGCACCCTGCTGAATCGCCTCAGCAATCTCTTGCATCTTGGCATTACCCGTACTTTGCTTCAAAATCCAGCCGCGCATCACAAAACCGTAAATCACGGCCAGGACACCGCACGCCAAGGCAAAATACAAGCCTAAAGTGACATTACTCATGCTTGAACTCCCTAAAGTTAATCTTTATTGTTTTGTATTACTAGCGCTTAGGCAGACCCGGTTTCCGAAAGCTTTAAACTATGTCTTTAAGCCGTATCAGTATGTAGCAGAATCACCCCTGCGCCCCCTCATTAGGATCAGGGTATTTACTAATCTTTATTCGGAGTATGTATGAGTCTCGACAAAGTCAAGCCAGGTAAAAAAATCCCTGAGAGCTTCAACGTCATTATTGAAATCCCAATGAACGCGGATCCAGTGAAATATGAAGTGGATAAAGAGAGTGGCGCAATTTTTGTTGACCGTTTCATGGGTACTGCAATGCACTATCCGTGCAACTATGGCTACATCAACAAAACCATCGCTGGTGATGGCGACCCTGTTGACGTCCTCGTTATTACTCCGTTCCCACTCATTCCTGGTGTTGTAGTGAGCTGCCGCGCTATTGGTATCTTGCAGATGGAAGATGAAGCCGGTCAAGACGCTAAATTGTTAGCCGTACCTGAAGATAAGATTTTGCCAATCTATACCCACTGGCAAAAACCGGAAGATATGAACCCATTACGCTTGAATCAAATTCAACACTTCTTTGAGCACTATAAAGATCTCGAAAAAGGCAAGTGGGTAAAAGTTAAAGGTTGGGGTGGCGTTGCTGATGCTCATAAAGAAATTCTTGAGGGCATTGAGCGCTACAACAAAGAAAACGCTTAATTCTTTAATGCTAAATAGGCTTTGTGATTCGGAGTGAGCGCACAGAAAATTGCCTTAGCCCAAATGAACCCATTACTGGGTGATCTGGCTGGTAACGCTCAACTGATTCACAAGGCTGCTCAAGCGGCCTTTTCACAAGGCGCCAAGCTGGTTGTGACGCCTGAGCTTTCTCTTACAGGCTATCCTCCAGAAGACTTATTGCTCCGTCCTGCTTTTATTCAAGCGGCTAATCAAGAGCTTGAACTCTTGATGAGAGAATTGGCGCAGTATTCCGACCTTACAGTGATCGTTGGTCACCCAAAACAAACATCAGCAGGCTTGCAAAACTATGCCTCCGTTTTACGAAATGGCAAAGTCATTGCAGGTTATGCAAAACAAGAATTGCCTAATCATGAAGTGTTCGATGAGGTACGGTACTTTGTGCCCGGCAATCAAGCTTGTGTATTTGAATGTGATGGCATTCAGTACGGCGTAATTCTCTGTGAGGATGCATGGCATCCTGGTCCAGCAAAACAAGCACATGCTGCAGGGGCACAAATCTTGCTCGTACCTAATGCTTCACCCTATCATCTGAAAAAAGAAGCCTTACGCATTGATGTTTTGCGTACCCATATCGATCAAACCAAAATGCCCTTGGTCTATGTCAATGCAGTCGGTGGTCAAGATGAATTGGTATTTGACGGTGGATCATTTGCTTTAAGTAGCCAGGGCGAAGTAGTAATGTCTCTCCCGCAGTTTGAAACTGCTCTTGGGTTGGCGAGCGTAAACGCCAGCGGTGAGCTTGAAAAAGGCTCTATTTCTCCAGCGCAAAGTGTTGAGGCACAAGCCTATCAAGCCTTAGTCCTAGGAGTGCGTGATTACGTCAATAAAAATGGCTTTCCTGGCGTCATCATTGGATTGTCTGGTGGCGTAGATTCTGCTCTTGTGCTTGCTATTGCAGTGGACGCCTTAGGCGCAGACAAAGTGCGCACTGTGATGATGCCTTCACGCTATACAGCCGATATTTCCTGGATTGATGCCCGTGAAATGGCCAAGAACTTAGGCGTTCAATACGATGAGATTCCTATTAGCGGCCCGGTTGATGCCTTAGAGCAATCTTTAGCAGAGCAATTTAAGGGCACGAAGATAGACGCTACCGAAGAAAATATACAAGCACGCGTGCGGGGCACGATACTCATGGCGCTCTCTAATAAAACAGGGCGACTGGTGCTCACTACTGGCAATAAAAGTGAAATGGCCGTGGGTTACTGCACACTTTATGGCGACATGGCTGGCGGATTTGCAGTCATCAAAGACATTGCTAAAACCTTGGTCTATCGTTTATGCGCTTATCGCAACAGTCTTGCACCCGTCATTCCAGAACGGATTTTGACGCGCGCACCTTCCGCTGAATTGCGTCCCGACCAAACCGACCAAGATAGTCTTCCCTCTTATGAAGTACTCGATGGCATCGTTGAGCGCTATATGGAGCAAAACCAATCTATCGCGCAAATCATCGCCGCAGGCTTTGATGCTGAGAGTGTAGAAAAGGTAACTCGCCTGATCAAGCTTAATGAATACAAGCGCCGTCAAGCCCCTCCTGGGGTACGCGTTACCACTCGCGCATTTGGTCGTGACTGGCGCTACCCCATTACCTCGCAATTTAGGGCCTAGGCCCTGCCCCAGCACTTTCGGGGGGCGTCAATTTGGCACTTCCACGACTTCTAGGTATGATGAGTTCCATAGGGGGAACACATGAAACTCATTACATCCATTATTAAACCGTTTAAGCTCGATGAAGTTCGCGAGGCCTTGGCTGAAGTAGGTGTGACTGGCCTCACCGTAACAGAAGTAAAAGGTTTTGGTCGCCAAAAGGGTCATACCGAGCTCTACCGTGGCGCTGAATATGTAGTTGATTTCTTGCCCAAGGTAAAGATTGAAGCAGTAGTTTCTGATGACCGTCTTGAGGCAGCACTCGATGCAATTACCAAAGCGGCTCACACTGGAAAAATTGGTGACGGCAAAATTTTTGTTACCGCAGTCGAACAAGTCATCCGCATTCGAACTGGCGAAACTAACGAAGCAGCAGTTTAATTAACGCAGCTGAGAATCTGTCGGAGTCAAAGGCTGAACAATTTCGGCCGACTCCAAATTAATAGTCTTAGCCGTTGTATTGGCAAGGCGCACTTTCGCGCCCTGATAATAAATATCCACCTGAGACAATCCTGAGGTCAAGACCTTGAGGGGTGGTTTTCCATAAATACTCACCCCCACTCCCGGCTCTAAAGTTTTGTTTTGGGTTTTTCCACTGGCATCGATTACACAAACTGTTTGCGCTGTCTTTGATTGCAAATACACCATGTCGCCAGCCTTTTTAGGCGCATCTGGTCTGTAATTGATTGCCGCTGCATCTGCAGAAGGACACTCTGAAGAAGCTGCTGCCACCGCTAAGGGTGCGGCCGTAACTGGCTCAGAAGTTATTGCAGGAACAGGTTTAGATTCCGCTGGTGCCTCGGTTGACGGAGGAGTAGGCGAAACCTCTTCAATCACCACAATTTCTTCTTTTACTGGCTCTGGAAAAAACAAAGACCGTAAATTGACAATAGAAAATACTAAAGCCGCAGCAATGCCCAACAGCAAAAAGATTTTCTTCTTGGGATTTTTGCTGGGTGAATGATTACCTGAAGGCTGACTAAAGGGAATCGGCTTTTGTATTTCATTTAGCGAACTAAATTCAGATGACTTAGGCCCCTTAACCGACCTTGCTTGCTTTTCTTCGCTAGCAGAACTTTGCATTGCAAGCTCTTGGGTCTCTTCCGCTATTGTTTCAGATTCACTTTGCTTACCTTGTGGCTCAGTGCCAAAATTAAAGGCGTCTTCTTCTTTTAGCTTCAGAAGTCCAGCTACTTTTTTGGCGGCAGTAACTTTATTTTGCGCGCCATAAAAAGAGCTGCTTTCACCACTCTCAATCTGCTCAATTTGACGAACAGAGAAACATGACTTTCTCGATACGTCTTGAACGCTTAAGCCAAGTGCTTCTCTAGCACTGACAAATGCCTGCCCGCAAATTTCTGGCAGTTTAGTTTGAGGTTTAGCCAATCTTTTCTCTGCTTTGTCTCATGGATCCTACTAAATACTAACCGCAATATAAGCAATTGATAAGTCACTAATAAACAAGCACTTTCCTAAAGGTCTTTATTGTTTATATTGCATTGCAACAATTATGAGGTCTTCATCCTACCGCCCTCAGTCAGCACTTATAGGACTTTCCAAGCATCTCACGGCACAATAGAGCCTTTCGAAATAAACCTTTTCTGGAGTAATAAGCATGAAACGCCTTAATAAACGCTCACGCATGGTCACCGAGGGAGTCGCTCGCGCACCTAACCGCTCGATGTATTACGCCATGGGTTACGAAGAAAAGGATTTCACCAAGCCAATGGTGGGTGTTGCTAATGGCCACTCTACTATCACCCCTTGCAATAGTGGATTACAAAAATTAACCGATGCTGCCGTGATTGCATTGGAAGAAGCGGGTGCAAAGGCCCAAACCTTTGGAACACCTACAGTCTCTGATGGTATTGGCATGGGCACTGAAGGCATGAAGTACTCGCTCGTATCTCGTGAAGTGATTGCCGACAGCATTGAAACTTGTGTCAATGGTTTATGGCAAGACGGCGTAGTAGTGATCGGTGGTTGCGATAAAAATATGCCAGGCGGCATGATGGCGATTGCCCGCACCAACGTTCCCGCAATTTATGTTTATGGCGGCACGATTAAGCCAGGCCATTACAAAGGTAAAGACCTCAATATTGTCTCTGCATTCGAGGCAGTTGGTGAATTTACTTCTGGCCGCATGAGCGAAGAAGATCTCAAGGGTGTAGAACAACACTCCTGCCCAGGTAGTGGCTCCTGTGGCGGTATGTACACAGCCAATACGATGAGTTCCTCGTTTGAGGCCCTAGGCATGAGCCTGCCCTACTCCTCTACTATGGCTAACGTAGATGCAGAAAAAGTGGCTAGCGCTGCTGAGTCTGCACGTGTTCTTGTTGAAGCAATCAAGAATAACTTGCGTCCACGTGACATCATTACCAAGAAATCCATTGAGAACGCTGTGAGTGTGATCATGGCAGTGGGCGGATCAACCAATGCGGTTTTGCATTTCTTGGCAATTACTAGCGCTGCAGAAATCGATTGGACGATTGATGACTTTGAGCGCATTCGCAAAAAAGTTCCAGTAATCGTGGATATGAAACCATCCGGTACTTATTTGGCGACTGATTTGCATCAAGCTGGCGGCATTCCACAAGTGATGAAAATTTTGTTAGATGGTGGATTACTCCATGGTGATTGCATGACGATTACCGGCAAAACCATTGCTGAAGTATTGAAGGATGTTCCATCAGTACCGCGCGCTGATCAAAAAGTCATTCGTACCTTAGATAATCCTTTGTATAAGCAAGGTCACTTGGCAATTCTGAAGGGCAATATCTCCCCTGAAGGTTGCGTTGCCAAGATTACTGGCTTGAAGAACCCATCCATTACCGGCCCTGCCCGTGTATTTGATTCTGAAGATGATGCAATGGCGGCTATCATGGCGCAAAAGATCAAGGATGGCGACATCGTCATCATTCGCTATGAAGGCCCTAAAGGTGGTCCTGGTATGCGCGAGATGCTCTCCCCTACCTCCGCCTTAGTTGGTCAGGGTCTAGGTGAATCTGTAGGCCTGATCACCGATGGTCGCTTCTCTGGCGGAACTTGGGGCATGGTAGTCGGACACGTTGCTCCTGAAGCTTATGTAGGCGGCACGATTGCCCTCATTAATGAAGGTGACTCTGTAACCATTGATGCTCATAAGCTCCTCATTCAGCTCAATGTCAGCGATGAAGAGATTGCTAAGCGTCGTGCAGTCTGGAAGCAACCTAAGCCACGCTACACCCGCGGCCTCTTGGCTAAGTATGCAAGCCTAGCAAGCAGCGCTAGCAAAGGTGCTGTTACTGATCTGGATTTAGATTTAAGCTAATCGGCATTTCAGCAAAGCAAAAGCCCCTAGTTTTAACTAGGGGCTTTTTTATTTCATAGCACTCAGAACTGCTTAGTGCTTCATAGCACCCGCAGTATTAACGGGGAACTTCACTTCCACATCTCCAGCCTTGGCAAACTTGAGTTTCACTGGAACAGACTCGCCCGCCACAAATGGGCCTTTGAGGCTCATGAACATTAAGTGATAACCGCCCGGCTTCAGCTCCACCGAACCATTCGCTGGCACAGCGATATCTTTTACTTGGCGCATTTTCATGACGTTGCCGTCCATAGCCATCTCGTGCAATTGCACTTCGCCAGCAGCAGGAGAAGACGCAGACAACAACTGGTCTGGAACATTGCCTTTGTTCTCAATCTTCATAAATCCACCGGCGACTTGTTGGCCCGGAGCGGTGGCGCGGGTAAAAGCGTCATCAATCTTGATAGCATCAGTACTTACAGTTTTAGCAACGCCCTGTGCCATAAGAGAACTGCAAAGCCCCAAACTTAGAAGGCCAATTGATAATATTTTTAGTAACGCTTTATTCATTCCATTCTCCTTAATTGATCTTGCTAGCTAACTTACGTACCGTTTGAATACCACTGCTTTAACTTCTCAAAATCCATGCTTCCTACTTTTCGAATAACGTTGCCATTCTTATCAATTTGCAGTGTCATCGGAGTCTCTCCACGCCACTTAGGGTCAATCTCATAACGGAGAGCATCATCGAATGGCGATGCTAATGTATAAGTGCTTACCCCCTTCACATTAGCCGATGAAAGCATTTTGACGACGCTCTCAGGGGATACATCATCTACTTGAATGAAGATAACTTTGGCATTTTTATTTTGAGCCAAAAACTTTCCCCATTGAGGCATTTCTTTGGCGCATGGCGAACAAGTTACACCCCAAAAATGAATGACAACAGGCTGCCCTGCATAAGGCTTAGTGATAGTCTTCCAATCGCCCTTTTGATAAGGCTTCAATGAACTACTCTGGGCAAATGCAGACTGCATAAATACCAAGAGGATAAATAAGATTCTCAGTAGTTTCTTCATTATTTTGAGTTTAATGGAATCAATTGATACCCGTCTTCACGAGTGAGCCATGAGAGGTAAACCTCTTTTCCATGACTGACCAGTAAAGGGTGATCACTATATCCAGTGGTAGCACTGATTACCTTTGGGGCTGACCAACTCTTTCCATCATCAAGTGATTGTTTTAGGTATACAGAAGTTTTCTCGCCATCGAACTCTTTCCAGACCAGCCAAACGGATTGATCGATTGCTAACAAATAAGGTCTTGATACATTGGCGTTTTCCACGCCAATTCTTTGGGGTTTGGAATAAGTTTCGCCTTGATTGATAGAGCTGGCATAAAAAACACCTGAGCGAGCGCTACCTTGCGTAAACCAGGCTACATGGATTTTCCCTGAGTTCGATATAGCGATAGTTGGCCCATGATGCGGGCAAGCATCTGTTTTCCAGTCATCATAAGAAACACGACGAATTTTTTCTGCACCCGCAGGATTGATAATTTGAGTTGCATGATCCCGAATTCCGCCAGGGAAGATAGCACGATAAATAATCCCTACACCACCCTGAGGGTCCAAGCTAGCTCCGATGCGACAACACTCACAGCTCGTCTCATTGGCAATCTTTTCTGGGGAAAAAGTGCTTCCTGCATCATTTGAAAATGCATAAGCTATTGAGCCGCCTAGCCTCTGCTGTCCAACCTTCTTTGCATCTGCTACTAAGCGCTTATCAATCCAGGCAATAAATATAGAACCATCTGGCCGAATTACTGCCGAAGGAAATCGCTGACTAGACCCATCATTCACCAGTGATTTGGGGGTGCTAAAGGATTTACCGCCATCAATTGATCTTGCAATATTAATTTGCGCATTCCAGCTAGCGTCTTTAAAGAATGCATACGCTAGAAATACATTATTACTTGCATCAGCAAGTATTTGAGGTCGTGCATCAGCCCCTGCATCTAAGGACTTCCCATGCTGAGCCACAACTACTGGCGTAGAAAATGTTTTTCCCAAGTCCGTTGATTGAGCGACAGACACCCCTCCACCCCCAGTCCATGCCAACAGTAATCTGCCATCTGCCATAAAGAATGGGGTCGCTGCATTTGCGCAATCCAATCCAGAACCAAGGCATGCGGCAGGCTTAATTGGGGCAGAGCTCATCATGTGAGATGAGTGATCCATTTGGGCAAACGCAGAATTAAATACAATCAGCCCCAAAACACTCATAAAGAGCGCTTTGAATGATAGATGGAGGGAGGATTTAAGCATTAGAAGATGATACGCGCACCAACATTCACCGATTGAGGCTGGCCAGCAATGTAACTGCCCTGGCTAGTACCCGTTCCGTATGTAATGTATGTTCGGTTGAATAAATTAACCACACTAGCAAACAATGATGCCTGCGAAGTCATCTGGTAGTTCGCCTTTAATCCAACTACCGCATAAGAAGGTACGGGCAAGGTATGGGCCCCATCTAACCAGGAATTGCCAATATAGCGAACGTTGGCAGATAAACTAGTTTTAGGGAGCGGCATATAGGTAACGCCCGCATAGCCCATATTTTGGGGCACTCCACCCACTTGGGTTCCGATAGGATTTAAAGTAGAACTTACCCCAGAACCGATCCATGTAAGCACAGTATTAGTGTGGGTGTAGGTTCCATCCAACGCCCATTGGGCATTTAAATCATGATGAGCTTGCACTTCCAAGCCCTGGCTCTGAAGATTTTGATTGTTACCGTACAAAGTATATGTCTGGCTTCCGCCAGTACATACTGAAGCTGGACAGCCAGCAGCGTATGCCTGTGCTTGTGAAACATTAGGTGCATAAACTGCATTTTTAACTTGAGCACTAAAACCTGTCACCTGAACAAATCCAGCATTCCAACGATAATCAGTTCCCACTTCGTACCCAGTCATATTTTCCGGAGTCAGTAATGGGTTAGCGAGGCTAACGCTAGTGGAGTTTCCATATGTACGTAGTGTGTTATTCAATCCAGGAGCATGGAAACCTTGATATGCAGCTGCTCTCAGACCCCACTCCTTCGTTGCCTGCAATAGCAAACCCAAATTTGGGCTGAACTTATTCACCGTTTGATTAGGTACATTGGTATAACTTGGTATCCCATTCGCACCAGCTATCCAATATGTTGGAGTCTGGCTTTGCCACTGGTCCTCTCTAAGGGAAAGAGTCGCCTGCAAAGGGATCACATCTGTCTTTGCCTTCATTTGCGCCATCACTCCATAAAACTGCTGTTGACCTTTTGCATAATCAGATGAAGTGACTACACCATTGGTATAGCCAGCAGCAGAACTAAAGGAGTTGGTTAAGTTTTGTGCGGCTACCTGCCTACCATCAACGCTAACAACCACTTGTTGTATTGCTTGATCTTTTAAATCATGGGTGTATTGAGCGGATGCCCCAGTCGTTGAGTAGGGATCGTTATAGTTTGCGCTGATATAAGGTGCACTTGTGCCACTATTGCTTACGTTTTGTTGCCAGAGCGTTGTGTTTTCATAAAAGGCATTTACCTGAATCTTCTGCACTGAACTTAAACGTGTAGTTGCACCGGCGGAAAAGGTTGTTTCTTGAGTTGTTTTAGTAGCAAAGTTATATCCGCCTGTTGGTAAATTTTGCATATTGTGCGAACCAATGTTGAAAAATGCATCGGTATCCGAACTTAATTTAAGCGCAGCCTGTAAACGATAGTTTGCGCTGTTTGCGCTCTCGGGCCCCATGCCAGGCAACAGGGGTGCAGACTGACCGTAGCTATTTTTACTCGGGTATTTCGTCGCTGGGGAGATGGTTGGCTGGTTGATATAACCATCCGTATTGAAGTAATCTGCTGATAGACGTAATTTCAGCACCTCATTAACAGCGATCTCTTTAGATGCAGCGATGTTACTGGTATTGTAGGAGCCATAACTGGCAGAAACCTCTCCCTTGTTATCGCTAATAGGCTTAGTGACGATATTTACTAAACCGCCCATACCGTAATTTCCATACAAATTAGATACGCCACCACGAATCAACTCAACATCTTGAATTGCTGAAAGCGGCACTAAGTTCCATTGCACAGTTCCATACATGGCATCGTTCGCAGGAAGACCATCAATCAAAGCTAGGGTGCGGGCATTACCAAGCCCACGCACATTTAAGCTTTGACCAGTGGGATCCTTTTCATAATAGGGCTGGTCGTTTAAAAATACGCTTGATTGATTTTTTAACACCTGATCAATTGTCATACTTGGGGAATTCTCAATATCCTCAGCTGTAAGAATTGAAGTGTTTTGGGTCATATCCTTCAAGTCTGTACCGGATCGACTTGCACTAACAACCACATCACCAACTCGTTGACCATAATCCGGCGGCATAGAGCTTTGTGCAAACCCCTGACTGACCAATACTGCCAGACCAATGGAGCACACCAACTTCTTATTAAACATTTACCACTCCAATAAAATTGCAGTGACGCAATAAAGAATTCGCCACCAATTACATAGCTAGGCTATGCCCTAAATAGATTTAGGCTTGTGCTGGAGGGGCTGCTGAAGGAGGGGTTACCCAAACAGCGAGTGGTTTAGGTGATTGATAGAAAAGCTGCGGAAGCAATGCAAAAGTACTTGGCGCAGCAAATGTGAGATTGGTATTAAATGCCGGTGTGATGAAATTGTGAGTGACGCAATAAGGGCAAGGTTGAGCTTGGTTGGCCAGGTCTTGATCTTCACCTTGAATATCGACCTGCATCTTGCTGCCGTCTACTGAGCAAATCTCCATCGCAAAACCGTGCCCACCCTTCACAAGCGATACTGCCTGCGAGGCTGCTGGGGCAAGAGCGCTCATCGCAATGGCTGCGGCTGCAATCCAGTGAATAAAGCGGTTTTTGGAGAATTTCATAACCTGGGAATTTTATCTGATTCCACTCAGGTCTTCAGTTTGCTAATTTTGGGTAAATAAAAAGGGGTCCGAAGACCCCTTTTTATTAGACGTTTAAGTCTGAATTACATTGAAGCAGAGCGCTCGATGAGCTTGCGACGCATTGGGCGCAATACAAACCAAGCCAAGATCGCAGCAGTTCCATTTAGGAAACTCGCAACCCAGAAAACCACTTCCCAACCACCGGTTGAAGCTACCAATACGCTAGACAAAGGAACTAACAATGACGCTGTACCCTTTGCTGTGTAGAGGAGGCCCGCATTACCAGCAGCATAAGTTGAACCGAATGTATCGGCATTAGTTGATGGGAACAAGCTGTAAATCTCACCCCATGCAAAGAACACTAAACCGGTTAATAGAACAAACATCACTGGATCACGACCGAGGTAGTACAAACCAAGAATGCCTAAGCACTCAAATGAGAAGCACAAGGTCATTGTTTGTTCGCGACCAATCTTGTCAGATACCCAGCCAAAGAAAGGACGGGTCAAGCCGTTCAATACACGATCAACTGTCAATGCGAAAGTTAAAGCAGGTAATGCCAAGCCCATCAAGCTCACTGTTACGCCAGCAATTTGGAAGTCTTTAGCAATTGGGCCTAATTGGGCAGTAGCCATTAAGCCGCCAGCAGCAACCATCACGAACATGAGGTACATGATCCAGAACACAGGCTGCTTAACCATTTCCATTGGGCGGAAATCTTTACGAGTCTGAGCAACTGCAGCCTTAACAGAAGTAATAGCGCTCTTAATAGGCTTAGACAGCAACAAACTCAAGACAACAACAATCGCACCCTGCCAAATACCAAAGTACCAGAAAGCATCTTGGTAACCTTGATTAGCAATCATGTTTGCAATAGGAATTACTGTCAAAGCAGAACCAGCACCAAAGCCAGCGGCAGTCATACCGGCAGCTAAACCGCGACGATCTGGGAACCACTTGAGCGCATTACCTACGCAAGTACCGTAAACAGCGCCAGCACCTACACCGCTTACAGCCGCTGCTATGTAGAGCATTGTTAGAGTATCAGCGTGAGCATTCATCATCCAGCCGAGACCGCACAAGAGACCGCCACCAAACACTACTGGGCGAGGACCAAACTTATCAACGAGGTAACCCTCGATTGGAACCAACCAAGTCTCAGTCAATACAAAAATAGTGAATGCAACTTGAATCGCTGCACGACCCCAACCAAACTTAGCGTCAATTGGGTTTACAAACAAAGTCCAACCATATTGCAAGTTTGCAATCATCGACATACAAATAATGCCGATTAGTAGCTGAAACCAACGACCTCCTAAAGGCCCTGCAGTTTTCTCGCCGCTCATCCTAAATCTCCTATTTTTACTTTTTATATATGCTGATTAATCCCAAAAAATTGGGCTACCTGATTTTTAAGCATTTACATAATGAACTTCTTGACACTAATCAAGTTTTCATCAAAACCGCACTAGTGAATACCCTTCCCTATCACCTTATAAAACGGAGGTTTATTTGCTTAATGAGAGACTTATGCGAATGAGTTCCGGAAGAATTTGGGCAAAGAAAAAGCCACCCGAAGGTGGCTTTCTAGATAACTACTTTTTTGAATTACATACCGCGGTATGCGCCATCAAAATCATAGTGACGGGATTGCTGCTGAGCAGCTGGTTTGCTTTCAGTAAAAAGCTGGTTAATCATATTCAATAGAACAGTCATTTGAATCTCCTTAAGGGTTAGTACCTAGAGTATAACCCTAATTTTATTGCGTTGCAATAGACTTAGATGAACAATGTTGAACCAAACAGATGGAAGTTAAATTCTTTAACCCATTGTTTTCATTAGATGTTTATGAATTTCAGAGGTAGAAGTCTGGTGCCGCTTGCCGGAATCGAACTGGCGACCTTTTCATTACGAATGAACTGCTCTACCAACTGAGCTAAAGCGGCCTTCCAGGTAAATTCTAGCGGAAACGATCTAAAAGCTTCTTGCTGACTTTATCCAATTGGGTGGAGTCTTTGATCAAGAATTGGAGGCCATTAGAGTCTGCAATCAATAGCGTATTGCCCGCAATCCTACGAATGTCTTCTTCACCCTTGAGGCGAATACGAGTTGGTCCACGATCAGTCTCCAGATCCCAAATGCTTGGGGTAGCAAAAGTAGAAACTTTAGTGATCTTCTCAATCACTGGCATAAATTCACGAGCAGCCAACTCTTCTTCAATGAGCTTGAGCTCTGAGCTTGGAATAGCTGCAACATCAGGATACCAATGCACTTCTTTACCGGATTGATCCATGATGCCAACTCCAGCTCCTGGTGCGGTAATTGGAAATGCTCTTACTGGATATATACCAATATGAGAGTGGCCATGAGCATCAATAAAAACTAAACGTCCAAGCGAGTCACGCTTGAGCTGATGGGTGGCTTGCTGATGAACTTGCGTCATACTCCACCTCCAATATTTTTAGCGATCTCTTGTAGTTTCTCTTCTTGCAGTTCGTCTTGTTTTTCTTGCTGATCATCTTCTAGACTCTCACCAATGGCGCCACCCTCTACCAATTCAGCAGCGTGACGCAACTGCGCCTGATACAAGGTGTAGTAAGCCCCTTGGGCTTCCATTAGCTGCTCGTGTGAACCAATCTCGACTATCTCACCCTTATCCAAAACTACAAGGCGATCTGCCTTCCTGAGGGTTGAGAGACGGTGCGCAATTGCAATGGTGGTACGACCTTTAACCAGATTATCCAATGCACGCTGAATTTCTTTTTCAGTTGTCGTGTCGACTGATGATGTTGCTTCATCCAAAATCAAGATACTTGGATTGATTAAGAGTGCGCGCGCAATAGAGATACGTTGACGCTCACCGCCAGATAGCGATTGTCCACGCTCACCAACAAGTGAGTCATAACCAAGCGGTAAACGAAGGATAAATTCGTGAGCGTGAGCAGCACGTGCAGCTTCAATGATTTCTTCACGGGTAGCATCAGGTTTGCCATAAGCAATATTCTCTGCGATCGTGCCAAAGAATAAAAATGGCTCTTGCAATACCAGGCCAATACACTTGCGATAGTCAGCAATGCCAATACTGCGAATATCGCGCCCATCCAAGGCAACCGAGCCAGAGCTAACGTCATAGAAACGGCAAATCAAGTTGACCAAGGTACTCTTACCTGAGCCACTATGCCCTACCAAACCGATCATCTCGCCAGGAGCAATATCTAAATCGATACCCTTAGATACTGCGCGGTTGCCATAGCGAAAACCCACACCGCGCAAGGAGATTCGACCCTTTACCGGCCCAAGCGGCGCAGGATTGATGGGCTCGGGAACACTCGATACATGGTCCAAAATATCAAAGATGCGCTTTGCGCCAGCAGCCGCCTTTTGGGTATGGGAAACGATCCGACTCATCGAGTCTAGGCGTACATAAAAACGACCAATGTAAGCAAGGAATGCAATCAATACGCCGACAGTGACTTTTTGATGTGCTACCTGCCAAATACCAAAGCCCCACACGACCAACAAACCAGTCTCAGTAAGCAGCGTGACAGTTGGAGAAAATAATCCCCACACCCGATTCACACGATCATTGATTTGGAGATTCATCTTGTTTGAATCGACAAACCGTTTGAGTTCACGATCTTCTTGTGCAAATGCTTTCACAACGCGAATGCCGGGAATAGTATCAGCCAAAATATTCGTTACTTCAGACCAAATGCGATCAATCTTTTCAAAACCAAAACGTAATTTATCGCGCACTACATGAATCATCCATACGATAAATGGTAAAGGCGCTAAGGTCACTAAAGCTAGCAAAGGATCAATTGATACCAGGATCGCTGCAGTCATAGTAATCATCAGCACATCGGTCGCGAAGTCCAATGCATAAAGAGAGAGGAAGACACAGATACGATCAGTCTCCGCACCAATACGGGCAATCAAGTCACCAGTACGCTTACCCCCAAAATATTCCAGCGAGAGCTTAAGTAAATGCTCAAAAGTAGTGTTGCGAAGATCAGCACCAATCCGCTCGCTCACCAAAGCCAACAAATACGTTTTCCACCAACCTAAACCCCAAGCAACGATGGCAGCACCAAACAATGCAAACAAATAAGTGGCAGCCAAATGAAAATCTATCGGGTTACCGCGCTCATACGGAATCAATACATGATCCATTAAAGGAATGGTGAGGTAAGGCGGAATTAAGGTTGCACCAGTTGATAGCAGTGTCAGAACAAATCCTAGCAGTAGCTGCTTTTGATAAGGCTTTGCAAAACGCCACAGCTTAAATAAGGTCCAAGTTGAAGGCGGCTGATCATCTTCAGGATCACAAGTTGGACAAACATCAGAGTTAGCTGGTTTAGGGCTTAAGCAAACTGGGCATACCTGTTTGTCGTACTCAGTCAGCTCGCTCTCGCTATGCTGATCGCCACGGGTGAGTTTTTTGAAACTCGATTGCAGACGCAAAACCTGGGGGTTGACTGCCAAGGTGAAATACCAAATTCTTTGAAGGGCATCGGGTGTTTCCAGCTTTAAATGGCCCACCCCCGCATGATCTCCATGAGTCAATTGCTCCCCAGCGCGTATTGGCCAAGACTCAAACTTCCGGCCATCGGTCCAAAACAGACCCTGTTCTGTCAGCAAAAGGAGGCTTTTTTCAAAGCGTAGATCTGCACCTAAATCCAGCTCAACCCAAGCCAGTATTGCTTCTAGGGCTTCAGGGCTTTGAATTGGAGAGTCCTTGCCCTCAAGAATGACTTGCCAATCACTTGGCAGTACGGGAGCAAAAGGTAGGGTTTGTGGCTTCATTAACCTCAAAAGTATAGTGGAGCTAGATTTTTTAGATTTATTGCTCCTGTCAACTTTAGGGGGTGGAAAACCGTTAAATTAATGAACTAAGCCTTTTTATGTATTTTTGCTATTTTTGTGGATTTTTAATTAAAACTATAAACAGAGAGACTGTCTAGCGTGCCACCCCCAAGGTAGGCGCCGAGCCCTCGTAACACCATACATGCCCCAATTACTAGATAAATCCATCGAGATCCTGAGCGTTAAGCATCTCCGTGGCCCCAATATGTGGACTTACCACCCCGTAATTGAGGTTTGGATCGATATTGGGGATTTGGAAGACTACCCTTCCAACCTCATTCCCGGCTTTTATGATCGCTTGGTCAAAGCCCTCCCTAGCTTGGTCGAGCATCGCTGTAGCTATGGGGAAACTGGTGGCTTTCTTAAGCGCGTTGAAGAAGGCACTTGGCCAGCTCACATCATGGAGCACCTCACACTGGAGCTACAAAACTTAGCAGGTATTCCAGGTGGTTTCGGTAAAGCACGTGATGGCGATCGTCGCGGCGTCTACAAAGTGATGGTGAGTGCAATCAATGAAGAGGTTACCCTCACCGCCCTGAAATTTGCTCGTGACCTCTACCTAGCGCTCGCTCAAGATAAGCAAGATTGCGTTGCTTTAGTTCAAGACACCATTGAAAAGCTGCGCGATATCGGTGATGACTTGTTACTGGGACCCAGCACAGCTTGTATCGTTAATGCAGCGGAAGAGCGCGGCATTCCATCCATTCGATTATCTGAAGGCAATTTAGTACAGCTCGGGTACGGCGCCAAACAACGTCGCATCTGGACCGCGGAAACGGACCAGACCAGCGCAATTGCTGAAACCATTTCAAGAGATAAAGATTTAACCAAGAGCCTTTTGCGTAGCGCCGGCGTTCCTACACCCGAGGGTAGAACCGTCACTAGCCCTGATGATGCTTGGGAAGCAGCGCAAGATATTGGCCTGCCGGTAGTGGTGAAACCAATTGATGGCAATCATGGCCGTGGCGTCTTTATCAATCTGTACACCCAACAAGAAATTGAAGCGGCCTATGCGGTTGCGATTGATGAAGGTAGCGAAGTACTTGTTGAGCGTCATATCGTTGGTGATGAACATCGCTTACTGGTAGTGGGCAATAAAGTAGTTGCAGCTGCTAAAGGTGAGACTGTTTGGGTCACCGGTGACGGTAAACATACTGTTCAAGAATTGATTCAGATTCAGATTAATTCTGATCCTCGTCGCGGCACTGCTGAAGAACATCCGCTCAATCCTGTTCGCATTGACTCTGCGGTTGAACTCGAATTAGCACGTCAACAACTGACAGGTAAAAGCATTCCCGCTCTTGATCATAAGGTTCTCATTCAAAGTAACGGTAACGTAGCCTTTGATGTAACCGACCTCATTCATCCCGATGTCGCTAGTCAAGTTGCTCTTGCTGCCCGTGTTGTTGGTCTAGAAATTGCTGGCGTTGATTTGGTAGCTCAAGATATTAGTCGCCCACTTGCAGAGCAAAATGCCGCAATTGTGGAAGTCAATGCAGGTCCAGGTTTATTGATGCATCTAAAACCTGCAAGCGGCAAAGCACAACCGGTTGGCAAAGAAATTGCCAACCATCTCTTTCCCCCTGGTGCCGACTTCCGCGTTCCTTTAGTAGGTATTTGCGGTGAAAGCGGGAAAACGCCCGTTGCTGAAATGGTTGCGCACTTTTTGCGTCTTACAAATGTGTATGTTGGTCTTTCTTGTAGCAAAGGTTTGTTTTTTGGCAACCGCGCTATTCCCAATACCAATGTATCAAATTGGGAAAATGCCCGTCGCACCCTTCTCAATCGTGCCGTTGAAGCAGCGGTCATCGAGAACAATCACCTCTCTATGCTGATTGAAGGCTTAGCCTACGATCGTTGCCAAGTTGGGGTTGTTCTGAACGTGAATCCTCAAGCCAATTTCCCGCAGTATGCGATCTACGATGAGGATCAAGTCTTTAGTGTTGTGCGCACTCAAATTGACGTGGTGTTGCCAACCGGTGTAGGCGTTTTAAATGCAGATGATCCTATGTGCGTGCAAATGGCTGAGCTCTGTGATGGTGACGTGATTTTCTTTAGCGAAAACTCCGACTCAGAGGTGGTGAAGACTCATCTGCAAAATGGTGGTCGCGTGGTACTCGTTGGCAAGCAACAAATTACCCTGAAATCTGGCAAGCTGGATCAGAAATCCATTCCGGTGCCGCGTCATTCCGAATCCAGTAGCGCCTCTCCATGGAAAACCATGAATCTGGGTGCTGCTATAGCTGCTGCTTGGGCTTTAGATATTCCGTTCAATGTCATTGAAGCTGGTGCAGAAACGTTTGTGCCAGAAGCTATAACCGCAATAGGGGCTTAATTGGAAATCACCCGTATTCGTATGCTACGTGGCCCCAATCTATGGAGCCGTCATACTGCTTTAGAAGCCATTGTGACTTGCGATGCATCTGAGCGTTCAATCGATGCAATCCCTCAGTTTGAAACCAAGATTCGAGAACGCTTTCCGCAATTAGGAAGCATGCGTCGCGGTGGTCATACCGAAGTTCTATCACTTGCTCATGCACTTGAACATGCTGCACTTGGCTTACAGGCACAAGCGGGTTGCCCCGTTACCTTCAGCCGCACAGTACAGACCGTGGATGAAGGTGTATATCAAGTTGTTGTGGAATATATTGAAGAAGTCGTTGGTCGCATGGCATTTGACTTTGGCTTTGCACTCATCCAGGCAACGCTCAACGATGCACCTTTTGATTTAGCTGCCGCCCTATCTGAACTAGAAGCACTCTATGAAGATGTGCGCCTTGGACCAAGTACTGGCTCAATTGTGGATGCGGCAGTTCAGCGCAATATCCCTTACCGCCGCATGACTGAAGGCAGCATGGTGCAATTTGGCTGGGGAAGCAAACAAAAACGTATTCAGGCCGCAGAAACCAGCAACACCAGCGCTATTGCAGAAGCCATCGCGCAAGATAAAGAGCTCACGAAGAACCTCTTAGCCGCTGCGGGCGTCTCTGTACCCATCGGGGAAGTAGTTACCACTGCTGATGATGCTTGGCGCGCAGCGCAAAAGATTGGCGGCCCAATTGTTCTCAAGCCCAAAGATGGAAACCAAGGTAAAGGTGTTGTTGCCAATATCCAAACGGAAGAAGAGGTTCGTGCAGGTTTTGCAGTAACCCAAGGCTTTGGCCGAGAAACGATTGTCGAACGCTATCTTCCAGGCGCTGACTATCGTCTCCTCGTTGTAGGCAATCGCTTGTCAGCTGCAGCACGCCGTGAGCCAGCACAAGTCGTTGGTGATGGAAAGCTTTCGGTAGCAGAGCTCGTTGAAAAAGAGAATCAGAACCCATTGCGTGGCGATGGTCATGCAACTGCATTAACAAAAATTCGTTTTGATGACATTGCCCTAGCCCACTTGGCAAGTAATGGCCTTTCACCGCAATATGTTCCTAAAACCGGTGAACGCGTTTTATTACGCAATAACGCCAACCTTAGCACCGGCGGTACCGCTACAGATGTTACTGATGATGTCCATCCGGATGTTGCTGCTAGCGCTGTCGCTGCTGCGCAAATGATTGGCTTAGACATTGCCGGAGTGGACATCCTTTGTGAATCCATCTACAAACCTTTAGAGCAGCAAGGCGGCGGCATTGTTGAAGTCAATGCGGCGCCTGGTTTGCGGATGCATTTAAAGCCTTCCTATGGCAAAGGTCGTCCAGTTGGTGAAGACATTATTAATATGATGTTCCCAGCTGGTGAAGATGGTCGCATTCCAGTGGTTGCTGTTACTGGCACCAATGGCAAGACAACCACTGTACGCCTCATTGCTCATCTCTTGAATGAAACAGGTCTACGCGTCGGCATGACCGGCACTGATGGCGTCTATATCAACCACCGACTAATCGATACTGGTGATTGTAGTGGTCCAAAGAGTGCGCGCAATGTATTAATGCATCCTGATGTAGACGCTGCTGTTCTCGAAACTGCCCGCGGTGGTTTATTACGTGAAGGCCTAGGTTTTGATCGCTGTGAAGTGGCAGTAGTAACCAATATTGGTGAAGGTGACCACCTAGGGTTGAACTACATCACTAGCGTTGAGGATTTAGCGATTCTCAAACGCGTGATTGTGCAAAACGTAGCTCCTACCGGCGCCGCCGTTCTGAATGCGGCTGATCCGATGGTTGCAAAGATGGGTGATAAGTGCTCTGGACGAGTGATCTTCTTTGCTCAAAATCAGCATCATCCTGTCATTACAGCACATCGTGCCAAGAATAAAAAAGTGATCTACTTTGATGGCGCTTACATTATTGCGTCCAAAGGCTCACGCGTCATGTATCGCTTCCCCGTCAGCGAAATTCCGCTTACTCAAAATGGTGTTCTAGGCTTCCAGATTGAAAACGCCATGGCTGCTATTGGCGCCGCTTGGGCATTGGGCTTAGATGCAGAAAAGATTGCTCGCGGCCTACATAGCTTTGAGAGTACCGCTAACGCAGTACCCGGTCGCTTTAATCAGTTCAAACATAAAGGCGCAACCGTCATCGCTGACTATGGTCACAATCCCGATGCCATGCGTGCCTTAACCAGTGCAGTGGCTGCGATGAAACCTAAGAAAAGTCACGTCGTTGTGAGTGGTGCTGGCGATCGTCGCGATGAAGATATTCGTGATCTCACGCGCATTTTAGGAAATGCATTTGATAATGTCATCCTCTATCAAGATGCTTGCCAACGCGGTCGTGAAGATGGTGAGGTATTAAGACTTTTACAAGAAGGTTTGGTGGGCGCCACTAAAGCCAAGCAGATAAAAGAGATTCATGGGGAATTCTTGGCAATTGATACTGCCTTAGATGAAGTCTCCGAAGGCGATGTTTGCCTGATCTTAATTGACCAAGTAGAAGAATCCCTTGCTTACCTCAAAGAGAAAGTTCAACCTTAGGGTCGCATGCTTTTTGAGAGCTTTATTAGCAAAAACCCAATCGCTTGATTGGGTTTTTCTTTTCTAGGGGCCCTATTGGGCAATTACCAGCCTGATTATGAGTGGTAATGCTGTAAACGATCAATTTCCTCTTTAGACCCTAACATCACCGAGACGCGCTCATGTAAATCAGTAGGCTGTAAATCCATAATGATCTCTTTGCCATTGGTTGATGCGCCACCAGCCTGCTCTACCAAGAAGCTCATGGGGTTTGCTTCATACATCAAACGCAACTTACCAGGCTTATTAGGTTCACGTTGATCCCAAGGGTACATAAAGACGCCGCCACGGGAAAGTACGCGATGGACATCAGCAACCATGGAGGCAATCCAGCGCATATTGAAGTCTTTTTCACGTGCACCGCCAACACCAGCCAAGCATTCATCTACATAACGGCGCACTGGATCAGCCCAGTGACGCATATTAGACATATTGATTGCAAATTCTTTAGTGGAGTGCGAGATCGTGACGGAGTCTTTGATTAATAAGAACTCGCCCGTTACCTTGTTCAGGGTAAACATAACGACGCCGTCACCCAAAGTCAGGGCCATCGTGGTTTGTGGGCCATAGACCACATAACCCGCTGCCACTTGGTGACGGCCTGACAATAGAAAGTCAGATGTCTGCAGGGGTGCTTGTGGATCTTGTTTTTTCAATATTGAGAAAATAGTTCCAATGGAGACATTCACATCGATATTAGAAGATCCATCTAGCGGGTCAAACAATAGAAGATAGTCACCAGTGCCCTGCACAGGGACTGGCAATTCCATTTCTTCAGATGCCAAACCTGCAAGTGACTTGCAGCCTTCAACACCCTCAATTAATAAATCATTGGCAATGATGTCAAGCTTTTGCTGAACTTCACCCTGCACATTTCCAGTGCCAGCGGAGCCCAGTAAACCTATCAATGCGCCCTGCGCCACTTCATGACTGAGAGTTGAGCAGGTGCTAACTACAGCGGTAAGTAGGTCCTGAAGACCAGCAGGCACTTCCGCCCCTTTTGGTTTGGTAGAAGCTAGGTATTGCTTGAAATTAATATGAGAACTAAACAAAAGGATTTCTCCAAGGCGCTATTAAGAATAGGGTCTATTTTGCCCTGTAATTCAGGTTTAACCACAAATGAAGCTTCCCAAGCCTTAACAATCTAGTTTTTCAGCTAGCCAAGTTATTCATTCTCTTATACGATGTTTATATTGATGCTTAATTGCATCAATCTTGATGAGGATGGATAAATGAGAACCACCGTAACAATTGATGATGACCTATATCAAACCGGACTAGATCTTGCGGATCCCGGAATGGATAAAGCAGACCTTTTTCGCGAAGCGATGACTGTTTTTGTACGCGTTCAGAGCGCTAAACGACTTGCTGCATTAGGCGGAAAAGTGCCTCAAATGAAAGCTATCCCTCGTCGAAAAAATAATGGTGGGCAGTAAATATGCCAATGATTTTGGCTGATACTTCGGTGTGGGTATCCCACTTCAGAAAATCAAATGCATCATTTGCATCTTTGTTGGCAAATGATCAAATCTTATGTCATCCCTTGATTCTGATTGAACTAGCATGCGGATCTCTGCCATCACCACGCTCAAGAACTCTGAATTATTTAAAGATGCTTCGACAGGCAACAGTAGCAACCACAGAAGAAACAATGAATTTTATTGAAACACATAAACTCTACGATTCTGGCTGTGGCGCTATTGATATTTCACTAGTGGCTTCTACGCTTCTCTCAGAAAATGCGCTCATTTGGACTCTTGATAAACAACTAGAGTTGCTGGCTATCCAACTTGGCGTTTCTTATAACCAACAACTTCATTGAAGATAGACGGCAAATCAGTTTCCTAAGGCTTTTCCAATAACCTCTCTCACATCTGGAGAGAGAGTCTGGCATGCTGAAACCCGCTCCAGAGCCGCTTTCATATGGTCTTGATAGGGTTGGGCAAATAAACGCCAGCGATCTAGCGCCCTTGCGAGGCGAGCCGCTACTTGAGGATTGATGGCATCCAAGGCTAATACGCTGTCCGCCCAAAACTCATAGCCACTACCATCAGGCTGATGAAAACTTGCCGGGTTGTTCGCACAAAAAGCATGAATCACGCTACGAGCACGATTTGGGTTGTTGAGTTTAAATGCCGGATGGTCACGCAGACGCTTGACATCAGCAAGCGTTAACTCAAGACCATCTACTGGCGGACGGCTCGATTGCAAAGCAAACCACTTATCAATCACTAATGCATCATTAGCAAAACGGCTATAAAAATCATTCAAACAATCGCTTGCTGCTTTAGCACCATGAATCACTAGCGCAGCAAGTGCCGCATAACGATCGGTCATGTTGTCAGCAATCTGATATTGATTAACCGCCATCGGTGCCCAGATCTTTGGATCGGCTTCTAGCAACATACTCAACGCAAGATTTTTGAGTGCGCGCTTACCAGAGTCAAGCGCATCAGACTTAAATGGTCCAGGCGTTTGGTTCTGTTGATACAAAGCGGCCCACTCCAATTGCAACTGCTTGGCAATTGCTCTACGGAATGCGCGGCGAGCAGCAAAGATTTTCTGCGGGTCTACGCTAGCACACTGCTCGTATAGATAAGACTCAGCAGGCAGTGTTAAAGCCAGCTCTTTAAACGCAGGATCTAGCTTGGGGTCTAACAAAAGAGTGCGATAAGCAGCAATCAGGCCAGCATCTGGCAAGCGATTATTCAAAATCATTTGCATTGCTAGCTTCTGACCAGCCTCCCAACGATTAAAGGGATCGTCATCACTGGAGAACAAGGTTAAAAGATCTGCTTCACTTTGTTCAAAATCTAAGTTGATCGGCGCAGAAAAGTCACGATTAATGGATAGAACCGGACGCTCGTTGACATTGTCAAATGTCCATGACTGCGTGGGCTCAGTTAATTCTAGTAATTGCTCTACCTGATCATTAGCAGCAGTAATTAAACGCATCTTGAGCGGAATATGAAATGGCTTTTTCACAGGCTGCCCAGGAGTAGCCCCGCAGCTTTGAGTCAGAGTGAGGTGATATTGGTTCTTGGCAGCATCGTAATGCTCTTCTAATTTGACTCTTGGCGTGCCTGCTTGGCTGTACCAGTTCTTAAACTGAGTGAGATCTTTGCCATTGGCATCCGCCATGGCCATTAAGAAATCATCGCAAGTAACCGCCTGTCCATCATGGCGCTTAAAGTAAAGATCCATACCCTTGCGAAAACCCTCTCTACCCAGCAAGGTTTGGTACATCCGCACAACTTCAGAACCCTTTTCATATACGGTGACGGTATAGAAGTTATTAATTTCTTGATATTCGTCCGGACGAATAGGATGCGCCATCGGACCCGCATCTTCTGGAAACTGTAACTGGCGTAACAATCTCACGTCTTCGATGCGCTTCACTGCCCTTCCCGACTCACTACCCATCTGGTCCGCTGAGAACTCCTGATCTCTAAATACTGTCAAGCCCTCTTTAAGGGAAAGTTGAAACCAGTCTTGGCAGGTGACACGATTACCAGTCCAGTTATGGAAGTATTCATGCGCAACAACACTCTCGATATTGGCAAAGTCAGCATCAGTTGCCGTTTCGGGTTGGGCTAGAACAAACTTGGTATTGAAAATATTCAAGCCCTTGTTCTCCATTGCGCCCATATTAAAGTCGCTTACCGCCACAATCATGAATCGCTCTAAATCTAACTCCAAACCAAAGCGCTTCTCATCCCAATGAATTGAGGCAATTAAGGAATCCATTGCATGACGGGTCTTTTTAAGATCATGCGGCTCCACCCAAATCTGTAATAACTTCTTGGCACCACTGCTGGTGGTGATCGTCTCTTCAATACATTCGAGCTTGCCAGCTACCAGCGCAAATAAATACGACGGCTTCGGAAATGGGTCTTCCCAAGTGGCGCTGTGCCAGCCATTGGGCAACTTTTCCTCTTTTAATAGATTGCCATTCGATAGCAACACAGGGCATTCAGCTTCACGTGCTTGCAAAGTGACGCGATAGCGCGCCATCACATCTGGACGATCCAAGAAATAAGTAATCTTGCGAAAACCTTCTGCCTCACATTGAGTAAAGAAATTTCCGTTTGAAACATACAAACCCATCAAGGTAGTATTTTTCTCAGGCACGCAAATGGAGATGATCTCAAGCGTGAACTTATCTTTGCCATCGTTTGGTAAAGAATGAATTGATAAGGTTTCTGGGGTCAATTCAAAATGGCGATGGGCCTCACCATTAATGCGCAGACTAACAAACTCAAGTTCTTGACCAACCAATACCAAGGGTGAGCCTGGCTCAAAACTTTTGCCGGGCAATACCTCAATTCGGCTTTTGACAATCGTGCGAGCCGGATCTAAAGCAATATCCAACTCAACCTGATCAAAGGTGTAAACGGGGGGGTGGTATTCGAGCCGACGAAAGCTCTGTGGCAGATCAGTTTTCATGCCCTTATTTTAAGTCTTAGGCTGGACTTGCGCTATTTGCCTAGCTCAATGCCACAAAAGGGTTGCCACCCCAATGGCAATAAAGGTAACTGCCGCTACAGCATGAACCCATTTAATAGGCATGCGCTGAGTAAA
Organism: Polynucleobacter sp. TSB-Sco08W16; assembly: GCF_018687455.1. Taxonomy (NCBI): domain Bacteria; kingdom Pseudomonadati; phylum Pseudomonadota; class Betaproteobacteria; order Burkholderiales; family Burkholderiaceae; genus Polynucleobacter; species Polynucleobacter sp. TSB-Sco08W16. The sequence continues at coordinate 585,959 of NZ_CP061291.1, read as the reverse complement.
TTTCTGCCCTATCCAAACCGCTGGAGCGTTCGCCAACATCATCCCCAATGTGGTGCCAACAGTGACAGATAGAACATCATCATATCTAGCGCCCAAAGCAATAGTTGCAATCTGCGTCTTATCACCCATCTCAGCCAAAAAGAACAAGACAACCGTCAGAATGAATACCTGAAATGCGCGATCAGCCACTTTTGATTCTGCTGCATCATCAATGTGATCGGGAACTAATAGCCATAAACCAATCCCCAAAAAGCTTGCTCCTAATATCCAGCGCATCATCTCTGGAGAAACTAAGGTGCTTATCCAATGACCCAAAAATGCTGCGCACGCATGGTTGGCAATGGTTGCGATGAAGATGCCGGCAATGATAGCTAAGGCTTGCTTGGGATAACGTGCAGCCAACATTAAAGACAGTAATTGGGTTTTGTCACCCATCTCTGCTAGCGCAACGACACCAGCAGAGAGAGTTAAAGCAGAAAAATCCATGGAATTTGTGATTTCATTAAGTAGAGTCAGTCCAGTTTATATCCTCAGGTAACTGACCCCACTAATCCATGGATATGAGGGCTAGGCCACAAACAGCTCCTCAGCTAAAGCAAAATCCAAGCCCTGCGCCTGTGCAACAGGCTTGGAAGTCAGCTTCCCCTTATGGACACTTAGGCCATTACGCAAGTGATGATCGATGGATAGAGCCTTCACCACCCCACGATTAGCTAAAGCCTCTACAAAGGGATAAGTAGCATTGGTTAAAGCAAAGGTAGAGGTTCTTGCTACGGCACCTGGCATATTGGCAACGCAGTAATGCAATACCCCGTCGACCAAGAAAGTGGGATCAGCATGCGTAGTGGGTTTTGAAGTTTCAAAACAGCCTCCTTGGTCAATCGCGACATCCACAATGACTGCGCCAGCTTTCATCTTCTTGACCATTTCATGGGTCACTAATTTTGGCGCAGCTCCACCCGGTAATAGGACGGCACCAATCACTACATCCGCCTCACACACTTCTTGCTCAATCAACAAGCTATCAGAATAAAAAGTGCGTACGCGATTGCCATAGAACATATCAATCTGACGCAAGCGATCGATATCACGATCAAAGATGCAAACATCCGCGCCCATGCCTACTGCCATCTGCAAAGCATTACGACCGACAACTCCGCCGCCCAAAATAACGATCTTGGCAGGCGAGACGCCAGGAACCCCAGCCATCAGCACACCCAAACCACCGTGTGTTTTCTCCAAGTGTGAGGCTGCTGCTTGAATCGACATCCGCCCGGCCACCTCACTCATTGGCGCAAGTAGTGGCAAGGCTCCATTCATTGCGGTAACCGTCTCATAGGCAATACAAGTAGCACCTGAAGCAATCAAGGCCTTGGTCTGCGCTGGATCTGGAGCAAGATGCAAATAGGTAAACAGAATTTGATCCTCGCGCAACATGGCACATTCTTGTGGCTGAGGCTCCTTCACCTTCACAATCATCTCTGCCTTCTGAAAGACCTCTGCTGCACTATTAATCAAAGTAGCTCCAGCAATCCGATAGGACTCATCACTCAGACCGATTTGTTCTCCAGCACCTCTTTGCACTAACACTGAATGCCCTTGCCTGCATAAGCCACTGACATTGCCTGGGGTTAAGCCAACTCGAAACTCATTATTTTTTACTTCCTGCGGAACACCAATAATCATTTCTATCTCCTATGATTTAAATTCATGGTTAGTTTTCGTTTTGCGATGTAGACCGACGATATAAAACATCGCGAGATACACGCCCAGTAAACACGGACCTAAGATCAATGCAATCCGTGCATCCTCATGAAAGCCCATTAGCACGACTACTAAGAAAATAAATGCCAGAGCAAACCATGAGGAATAGGGCCACCAAGGTGCGCGGTAGCCCAACTCAGCCACTTGCGCCTTAGTTAAAGATCGACGGAATTTCATTTGGGTAAACAGGATGGCAATCCACACCATCAAGCCCACAAAGGTGACGGCAGCCATGATGTACTGAAAGGCTTTATCGGGAACAAAGTAGTTGAGCACCACGCCTGACATACATACAGCCACTGTTGCCATTACCGCACGATGAGGAACGCCGTATTTGGACAACTTAGCAAAAGGCGCAGGGGCATAGCCATTATTCGATAAGGCGTACAACAGTCGACCACCACTGAAGATGCCGGCGTTACAAGATGACAATGCTGCTGTAATCACCACAAAATTGATGAGCCCCGCCGCTTCACGTAAGCCAATACGTTCAAACATCACTACAAATGGACTGCCCTGCTGCCCGACTTGATTCCAAGGAAAGATCGCCAAAATGACTAAGATCGCGCCCATGTAAAAAATCAAGATGCGCCAGGCTAATGAGTCAATTGCCATTGGGATGGTTTTCTTTGGATTCTCAGCTTCACCTGCAGATAAGCCAATCATCTCGATGCCAACGTAAGCAAATAAAACCATTTGGAATGAAAGCAACATCCCAGTAATACCATTAGGGAAGAAGCCACCGTGTTGCCAGAGATTGCTCAAACCAATGGGCTGCCAGTCATTCGTAAAGCCAAACAAAATAACTGCACCACCCAAGGCAATCATTGCCACAATGGCTACTACCTTAATGAGAGCAAACCAAAACTCAAACTCACCAAATACTTTGACAGCAATGAGATTGATCATGCCCATCATGGCAATTGAAGAGAGCGCCCAAATCCATTGAGGGGTTTCCGGAAACCAAATCCCCATATAGATACCAACTGCAGTGACCTCCGCTATACCCACCACAATCCAATAGGTCCAATAGCCCCAACCCACCATATATCCCGCAAGTGGGCCAACATAGGTATTGGCGTAGGCAGCAAAGGAGCCTGCTACAGGCTCATGCACTGCCATCTCACCAAGCGTACGCAGAACAATGAATGCGACGATGCCGGCAAGCAAATAACCCAAGAGAATGGAAGGTCCAGCAATTTGAATTGCACTCGCTGATCCAAGAAATAATCCAACGCCAATCGTTGAACCTAAGGCCATTAAACGAATGTGCCTTACTTTGAGATGGCGCTTTAAGCCAGTTTGTTCAGTCTGCAAGTGAGACCTCCTTTCGATTTGTCGTTGGCGATTTACCAACGAAGCAAAGTCTAGGGAGGACTTCTCATCTGTACTAGGGGATGAAAATAACTAAAGTGGCTAAATGATTAAAAGTAGAGACTCTGAATATTGAAATTGCTTTTAAAGCATGTTGAGCGGCAGTCTCACACCGCGCATGACTGCAACAGAATCAGTAATTTCCTACAGGGAATCCCCTTAAGGATTTACAGTAGTTTTAGGATCGTGACCGATTAAATTCAGAATTTCAGCTGCTGCTGCCAAGCCACAAGCTGCCGTAACCATGACAGTAGAGCCATATCCAGAGCACGCTAGACCGCCAGTCGATGCCCCAGCGCGAGGCTCATGAGAGTAAATCGCTCTGATACCGATTTTGTGTTTGAGGTTTCTGGAAAAACCATGATCTTGCCTAAGTCCCTGTCGCACCTTTGCTAATAAAGCATCTTGCTCAGTGCGCGATAAATCATCGCAACGCACAGAAGTAGGGTCGGTCTTGCCACCTGCTGCTCCACACATTACCAAGGAGCGATCGCCATTTCTAGCCCAAACTGATAGTGCAATTTTGGTCTGTACTGAATCAGTGGCATCTAAAACATAAGCATCACCAGGAATAATGCGATCAAGATTTTCGGGTTCTAAAAATTCATCACAAGCAGTCAATTGAATTTCTGGATTGATCTGCAAAATACGTTGAGTCATTGCCTCAACTTTCGCTTTGCCATACTGCCCTTCAAAGGCGTGCAACTGACGATTGGTATTACTCTCAGAAATGTGATCAAAATCCACCAGCACTAAATGACCGATGCCAGTTCGCGCCAATGCTTCAGCCGCCCAAGAACCAACACCGCCCAGACCAGCTACGACAACCGTCGCTTTCTGAAAGCGAGCACGCAGATTGGTACCGTAGAGTCTAGAAACCCCTCCAAAGCGACGATCCTCAATACTGCCCTCTTGCTTGTCTTCTGCCATAGCTTCTCTTTATACTGAATAAATGGACTCCATTGCTCAACTTCGTAAAAACTATACCTTTGGTCAGCTTTCAGAAACCGAAGTTCCGCACAATCCTTTCCCGCTATTTCAACTCTGGTTTGACCAGGCAGTAAAGGCGGAGTGTCCAGAACCCAATTCCATGACTTTGGCTACTGCAGATACAGCCGGAAATCCATCAGCCCGTATTGTCTTACTAAAAGGGGCCGACGAAAATGGCTTTACCTTTTTTACGAACTACGAAAGCCAAAAGGGCAAGGATCTAGCGACTCGCCCTCAGGCAGCCCTCCTTTTTCACTGGCACGAATTAGAGCGTCAGGTACGTATTCAAGGGAAGGTAGAGCGCGTTAGCGCAGAAGAGAGCGACCAGTACTTCCACTCCCGCCCTCCCGCCTCCCGCATCGGCGCTTGGGCATCCCCACAAAGCGCAGCCATTCCCAATCGAGAATTTCTAGAAGAGGCCGAAAAACGCTTCAAAGCAGAATTTGGTGATACACCACCGCGCCCGCAGCACTGGGGTGGTTATCGCTTACGCCCAACTGAGATTGAGTTTTGGCAGGGTCGTCCATCGCGCTTACATGACCGCATTCACTACAGGCTCAATGGAGATACTTGGGTAGTGAATCGACTTGCGCCTTAATGACGCTAATAGATTTTTAGGCGTATTGCGGCGCAATCAGTGATTTAAATTTAGCTCTAAATTTAGCCAACTTTGGAGCGACCACAGCAGCACAATACCCTTGATGGGGATGCTGCTGAAAATAATTCTGGTGATAATCCTCTGCCGGATAAATCGTTGGGGCTGGATCAATTTGCGTCACTACTGGATCAGCGTAGATCTTGGAATCCTCTAGCTCTTGTACAACCTCGCGAGCGATCCTGACCTGCTCATCACTATGCGTAAAGATGACTGAACGATATTGCGTTCCATGATCATTGCCTTGGTAGTTCAATGTTGTGGGGTTGTGGATCACAAAGAAAATTTCCAATAAATCCCTAAATGAGATCTGCTGGGGATCAAATTCAATATCCACAATTTCAGCATGACCAGTGGCACCCGTGCAGACAGATTCATAAGAGGGGTTCGGCCTAGCACCCCCGGCATAACCAGAGACGACGCTCTTAATGCCAGAAATTTGCTGGTACACAGCCTCAAGACACCAAAAGCATCCTCCTCCGAGGGTGGCTCTCTCTAATTGGGGTGAAGTTTTATCCGTAATTTCGCTCATGGCTTTATCCTAATGCCTTATCCCTATGCTTGCCAACTATTAATCCAATATGAATCGCTTCACTATCCAACTTGATGAAATCCAGGCGGCCTACACCGCTGAACCAAACCCAACCATCGAAGTGAGACTTGAGCGAATTGGTCGAATCGAAAAAATGATTGCAGCCAATGAAGAAAAACTTTGCAAAGCTCTTGTAGCTGACTTTGGAGTCCGAGATTCTATAGAAACTCGCTTAGTTGAGCTCAAAGGGCTATACCAAGCTTGCGCATATACCCGCAAACATCTCAAAGAGTGGATGAAGCCAGTACAAGTGGAGATCCCTTTTTACATGGGAGGATCCGAAGCTTGGATTGAAAGTCAGTCGATTGGTGTAGTTGGCATCATGAGTCCCTGGAACTACCCGGTGCGATTAGCATTGCTCCCGGCTATTGCCGCTTTTGCAGCCGGTAACCGGGTTTGGTTAAAACCATCCGAACGCAGTTCCCGCACTTCCGGATTTTTAGCAAGTCTGATTCAAGAGTATTTTCATCCTAGTGAATTTTGTGTCACTACTGGTGGCTCCGATGTTGCAGAACAATTTGCTGCACTGCCTTTTGCTCATCTATTCTTTACAGGCTCAGAAGCAATCGGTAAAAAAGTAATGCGTGCTGCGGCTGAAAGCCTTACTCCCATTACCTTGGAATTAGGTGGCAAATCCCCAGCCATGATTGATTCGTCTGCCAAACTTAAAGATGCGGCAGCATCTATTGCCTACGGCAAGCTTCTCAACAGCGGTCAAACCTGTATTGCACCAGACTATGTCCTCATTGAAGAAAGCCTACAAGACGCATTTATTCAACAATTACAAACTGCAGCTCATCAGCAATTTAGCGATCCCAAAGAACTTACTGGGCCAATTGATGATGAACAACTGCAATACTGGCAACACCTTCTAAGTGATGCAATAGACCGCGGCGCTAAAGCAATTCCCTTGCTCAATAACCCTTCTGCAGGCGGTAGACGCTTTGAACCCGTTGCCTTAATCCAAGTGCCTCAAGATGCTCGTGTGCTTCATGAAGAAATCTTTGGGCCGATCCTGCCCATAGTGACTGTGGCAAATTCTGCTGCTGCAATTGAGTACATCAACAAGAGGCCTCATCCATTGGCGCTCTACTGGTTTGGTAAGAATAAGAAAAATTTGCAACAAGTGTTAGAACAGACACGCTCTGGAGGTGTCACGATCAATGATGTTTTCTTGCATGCCGCCCTTGAGTCTTTGCCGTTTGGTGGAGTTGGCTCAAGTGGTATGGGTAAATATCATGGCAAAGCAGGCTTTGATACCTTCAGCTATCAAAAGTCGATTCTGGAGGTGCGCGGTCTACTAGGTACCAATTTAATGAAGGGCACAAAACCCGCTCATCCACCTTACGGTAAAAAGATAGAACGTCTATTGCGTACCCTTAAATGAAGTATTTGGGGAAAACCCTTGTAATCACAGTCTCAAACTGTCATAATGAGAGGCTTTTTTAAGCAATTTGATTCATCGCCCCCCAGCTCTATTTCAGCGTACCGTTTAGAAGTCATAAACACCGAAGTTCAAAAAACGCGCTGCCGCTTGTCTGATGGTCGATGCCTTTGACCATCGCACCCTATAAAAAACCATGGGTGCAACATACGGAGACATCCCTTAAAGGGGATGTGTAATAGCATGACTTTTTCTAAAGAAACTAAACACGAGTCACAAGACTCAAAGAGCACTGGAACTGAGTTCCAGAACTTTGCCTTAGCGGCATCACTCCTTAAAAACGTTGCTGAACTGGGTTATACCCAAGCCACTTCTGTGCAAGCTCAGGTTATACCTGCAGCCTTAGCTGGTGGTGACTTATTGGTCAGCAGCCAAACCGGTAGCGGTAAAACCGCAGCCTTTTTATTGCCTTTGATTAATCAACTCATCGAAAGCAACCCGAATAATTCACCTGTACCAGGTCGCGCACAACCTAAAGTGTTAGTGCTCTGCCCTACACGTGAATTAGCTCAGCAGGTTTCTGCCGATGCGGTGAACTTAGTTCGCGGCATGAAAGGGATTCGTATTGCCACTGTTATGGGTGGTATGCCTTACGGTAAACAAATCCAAGCATTGAAAGGTGCATTGTTAGTTGTTGCAACCCCAGGTCGTTTACTCGACTTGTGCGATAGCAAAGCAATTCGCTTAGATGATGTTAAACAGCTCGTGATTGACGAGGCTGATCGCATGCTCGACATGGGATTTGCTGATGATCTCGAAGCAATTGATAAACGTTGCGCAAGTCGTGACCAAACCTTGATGTTCTCTGCCACTTTCGCGCCGAAGATTATGTCTTTAGCAAACGAGTTGACTACAGATGCTAAGCGTATTGAACTTGCTCACGCAGGTGAAAAGCACGCCAACATTGAGCAGAAGTTGCATTGGGCTGACAGCATGTCACATAAACACAAGCTTCTTGAGCACATTTTGGCTGATGCCTCTTTGGATCAAGCGGTGGTGTTTGCAAGCACTCAAGTTGAAAGCGAAAAGATCGCCGACACATTGCGTGCCAATGGTTATGAAGCAACTGCCCTTCACGGTGCAATGCCTCAAGCTGTTCGTATGCGTCGCCTCGAATCTTTACGTAAGGGTCATACCAAGATTTTGGTAGCAACTGACGTAGCAGCTCGCGGTATTGATGTACCACGTATCAGCCATGTGATTAACTTTGGCTTGCCAATGAAACCAGAGGACTACACGCACCGTATCGGTCGTACAGGTCGCGCTGGTCGCAATGGTGTAGCAATTACTTTGGTTGAGCATCGTGATCGTGCCAAGATTCGCAATATCGAGCGCTTTACACAGCAAGATATCGTTGCTTCAGTAATCGCTGGTCTTGAGCCACAAGCTAAGCCAAGCTTTGGTGGTGGCGGTGGTCGTCCTGGAGGCGGTCGCTCAGGCGGTGGCTTTGGTGGCAATCGCTCAGGCGGTGGCGGCGGTCGTTATGGCTCTGGCGCACGCTCTGAGTCACGCTTTGGTGGTGGCGGTTCTGGTGGTGGCAATGGCGGCGGAAGTCGTTCTGGCGATTCACGTCCAGCTCGTTCTGCTGACTCACGCCCTGCTCGCTCTGCGGATTCACGTCCAGCACGCTCTGGTGACTCACGTCCAGCAGGCGGCCCACGCTTTGCTAAACCAAAGACTGGCGGCCAACGTCGTAACTTTAGCGGCAGCTAAAAATGACTCACCGCAATCGTCTCCGTTCTGCATGGAATCGAGTCGGTTCTGGTGAAGTTCATCGGGCGCCACGAAAGTGGCAACCATGGCTAAGCGACACTGGGTCTTTAACCCAAAAAATTGAGAAGGTGATTGGGCAAAAACTGCAAGTTCAGGTTTTGCGTGATTGCCCTCAAACCTTAAATAGCGACGAGAGTCGCTATTTTCATTTCAAGATTAGACGCTGCCGCGTTCGCGAAGTGATGCTTTGTGTTGATAACACCCCTCTGGTCATGGCGCATAGCGTTATCCCTACTTTGAGTTCAAGTGGTAGTAATCACTCAGTATTGCGTCTTGGTACAAAGCCATTGGGTGCAGTGCTCTTTGCTAAAACGCGCATGCACTCCAAGGCAAAGCCATCACGTGATATTGCCCGTCTAGACAAAAGTAGCGACTTATGGAAAAAATGCTTCAAAGACCATACTGGCCTGAGCTCGCCCTTATGGGCACGACGCACCCTTTATCGCTTAAAGGGTCATCCCATTCTGGTCAATGAGATTTTCTTACCTGCTTTATTGAACTACTCCACTACGAAATAGTGAGCCAAGCCAATGTGGCTTTAATAAGAGCTTCATCACCTGGCTCGGTTGTAAATACCTCCCCAAAACCAATCAGCTCAGCGGCATCAGCAATATTGTGGTGTGGACACAATGCACTTGCACTCCCAAGCGTTTGCGCAAATTGATCTTTAGCAATATCTCCCAGATATCGCACCGCCTCAGATGACGTCAATAACCAAAGTGATTTACTGAAATCCATTTCCCCAATAGCTTGCCATGCTGGATTATCAACATCCAAAGGAATGCGAGTGTAGATAGAAATAGCCTCTATGGTGGCACCTGCTTTTTTCAGGGTATCGGCCAACCAATCTCGGCCGCCCTCGCCTTTAAAAATCACAATCTTTTTATTAGTCCAATCCCACTTTAGGCCCTGCAGCTCTTGCCATAAGCCCTCTGAATCCCAGTGCTCATTACTTGCTGGAATCACAATTGGCGTTGGGGTTTCTTCAAATCCAATACCGTGATTTTGCAATGCCAACTTACTACTACCACCCATTACACCAATAGGAATGATCTTCTTGGAAAAATCTTGCCAATCTCGTTCTAGTAAACGCATGACAGATTCAATCGCATTAGGGCTAACAAAGATCGCTAGATCGGCATCCTTTAATGCGCTGGCAATATGATCAGCCAGTGCTAAATTGTCCTTAGGAACAATGGTCAACAAGGGGAGTGACAGTATTTCAGGGAAGGTTCGCTTAGCTACCCCACTCTTCTCGATCGCTTGGGTGAGCACCTCAATCAATTGCCTTGCTTGACCACTGGGCCTAGTAATGACAATAGTTTTCGTACTCATCGTTATTACTGGATTCTTATTTAACTATCTTCGGGATTAAATCAGCAGCGCCTTGCGATAGCAGATCTTGCGCTACTAAAAGCCCTAGTGCCTCGGCATCATCTACTGATTTGACAGAAGCATTTCCATTAGCGAGGCAGATTTCTTTGCCATCCGTACTAGCAACAAAGGAGCGAATTTGCATTTGATTTTGTTCCCAAACTGCATAGGCTGCCAGAGGCACTTCACATGAACCGCCTAGTTGACGAGAAACCATCCGCTCTGCAGAAACGGCATACAAAGTCGGCAAGTCGTTGAGTGGTGCCAGCCATTGTTTAATGTTGGGGTGTTTGCTCAGCGTCTCAATGCCAAGCGCACCCTGACCTGCTGCTGGTGTATAGGGATCGCAAGGAAGGTAGGCGCGTATGCGACTTTCTAAACCTAAGCGTTTTAAGCCTGCTGCTGCCAAAATAATTGCTTGATACTCGCCATGATCTAGTTTGCCCATGCGTGTATCCAAGTTGCCACGTAAGGGTTGAATTTCTATATGGGGAAACTTTGCGCGCAAAACTGACTCACGACGTAGGCTCGATGTACCAACAACGGCGCCTTTTGGGAGATCCTCTAGGCTAGCGTAATCATTAGATACGAAGGCATCACGCGCATCCTCTCTCTCCATCACGCAAGCAAGATCAAATCCCTCAGGCATCACCATAGGCACATCCTTGAGAGAGTGCACCGCTAAATCTGCACGCCCATCTTCTAGTGCAGCTTCTAATTCTTTTACAAAAAGGCCTTTGCCGCCCACTTTAGAGAGCGCTCGATCCAAAATCTGGTCTCCTCGGGTAGTCATCCCCAGAATCTGCACATCACAGCCTGGATAGAGCTTTTTGAGGCAATCTCGCACATGCTCCGCCTGCCACATGGCTAAACGGCTTTCACGGGAGGCGATCACAAGGCGCTTAGGGGCTGCTGGCGCGGGGGATGGGGATGCAGAATTCAGGGTTTGGGGCATAACATTTAAAATAATCAAAGACCTACACCAATATACTGTGTTTATGAGCTCATCCAAAAATTCCTTAGCCAACAAAGCCCAAGCTTGGTCGGCCCGTTTTACCGAACCCGTTGACGAACTTGTTCAGCGCTATACAGCCTCCATCGGCTTTGATCAACGTTTTGCTATGGTTGATATCGCCGGCTCCTTGGCGCACGCCCAGATGCTGGCAAACCAAAAAATCATCAGCGCCCAAGATTTAGCCGATATTCAAAAAGGTATGGCTCAAATTAAGAGTGAAATTGAGGCTGGTGAATTCGACTGGCAATTAGCGCTTGAAGATGTGCATCTCAATATTGAGGCCCGCCTCACAGCATTAGTTGGTGATGCTGGCAAACGTTTACATACTGGCCGTTCACGTAACGATCAAGTGGCAACCGATTTACGCCTCTGGCTACGCGGTAGCGTAGATGAGATTGCCGCTACTTTAAAAATGCTGCGTTTGGCTTTGCTAGATTTAGCAGAGAAGCATGCTGCAACCATCATGCCAGGTCACACCCATTTACAAGTGGCGCAACCCATTACTTTTGGTCATCACTTAATGGCCTATTACGAAATGTTTAGTCGTGATGCAAGTCGTCTTGCAGATTTACGTGCTCGCTTTAATCGCTTGCCTTTAGGCGCTGCTGCATTGGCAGGCACTACCTACCCAATCGATCGTGAACAAGTAGCTAAAAATCTGGGTTTTGATGGCATCTGCAATAACTCATTAGACGCGGTATCTGATCGCGACTTTGCTATTGAGTTCTGCGCCTTCGCATCGATCCTAATGATGCATATCTCCCGCCTCTCTGAAGAGCTGGTGCTGTGGCTGAGTCCACGCTTTGGCTTTATTGATTTACCAGATCGCTTTTGCACTGGTAGCTCCATCATGCCGCAGAAAAAGAATCCCGACGTCCCAGAATTGGCACGTGGCAAGACCGGCCGTGTCTATGGTGACTTGATCTCTTTACTAACGTTGATGAAGAGTCAGCCGCTTGCATACAACAAAGATAATCAAGAAGATAAAGAACCACTATTTGATGCGGTTGATACAGTGCAAGACACTTTACGTATCTTTGCCGATATGGTTCCGCATATCGAAGTAAAAGCTGATGTTATGAAAGCGGCCGCTGAAGAGGGTTTTGCAACGGCGACAGACTTGGCTGACTACTTGGTGAAAAAGGGCTTGGCCTTCCGTGATGCCCATGAGGCTGTGGCACATGCTGTTAAAGCTTGTGTCGGCAGAAATTGCATGTTGACCGATTTAAGTCTTTCCGAATTGCGCTTTGCATGTGGCTTAGATAATCGCCCTGAGATGATCAGTGATGATGTCTTTGCGTTGTTAACGGTGGATGGCTCCGTGCAATCTCGCCAACATGCAGGTGGCACAGCTCCCGCACAAGTCCTTGCTGCAATCAAACGGGGTCGTGCTGACCTCTAAAGCGAATGGGGTTTTGGTCCAAGCTCTCTAGGGGCATTGATCACATTAATCAGATGCTTGGTAATGCAGCCAGCATCATGATTTTGTTGTCTTGCATAGTTTCAGCAGCGAATGCCCTGCTTCGCTACGGTTTTGATATCAGCAATAACTGGCCACTAGAGCTACAGTGGTATCTCTTTAGTGCATCCGTCATGCTGGGTGCCTCCTATACTCTCAAACGCAACGAACACGTCCGCGTTGATCTGATTTACTCTCATCTGTCTGATCGCGGCAGGCTTTGGGTTGATCTATTTGGACTTATTTTCTTCTTGATGCCCGCCTGTTTATTGTTTTGCTGGCTATCGTGGACTTCATTGTTCTATCCATCCTGGCTAGTTGGAGAAGGCTCCATGAATTCTGGGGGACTGGCTCGTTACCCTATTAAATTTGTTGTGCCATTTGGATTCTTCATGCTTAGCTTGCAAGGTATCTCAGAAATCATCAAACGAATCGGCGCTCTCAAAGGTGAAGTCACCTTGCCGGCAGAAGACCTTCATTACGAAAAGCCGATGCAATGATTCCATTGGAATGGATGCCTCCTTTCATGTTCGGCGGCCTTGTCATCTTTATGTTGATTGGCTTTCCGGTAGCGTTTTCTCTGATGGCGGCAGGTCTATTCTTCTCCGTCATTGCGATGACCGAGGGCTTTTTTGGAATGCCCTTCTTACAGGCCATTCCTCAACGTATCTTTGGCAGCGTACTAGCTAATGATCTTTTATTAGCCATCCCCTTCTTCACTTTTATGGGGGCTATTCTTGAGCGCTGCGGTCTTGCGGAAGAGATGCTGGACTCCATGGGACAACTCTTTGGAAGAGTGCGCGGTGGTCTAGGCTACTCCGTCATCATCGTCGGCTTTATTCTGGGTGCCATTACCGGCACAGTAGCTGCTCAGGTAATCGCTATGGCGATGATCTCTTTACCTGTGATGATGCGCTACGGCTACAACATGCGCTACGCTACGGGCGTTTTAGCAGCTTCTGGAACCATTACACAACTTGTTCCGCCCTCTTTAGTTCTTATTGTTCTAGCGGATCAACTTAAAACCCAAAGTGGCAGTGCTGATGTGGGCAGCATGTACTTAGGGGCTTGGGGTCCATCGCTCTTGCAAATAGGTCTGTTTGCTCTTTATACGTTTGTTCTGTCACGCGTTCGGCCGGACTATTTACCGCCCGTTCCTGAGGGCGACCTCACTCTTAAGGGCTGGGCGCTCTGGAAAAAATGCCTCATGGGCATTATTCCGTCAGCCGTGCTGATCTTTTTAGTGCTCGGGACAATCATGACCGGTATCGCCACCCCGACAGAGTCTGGTGCAATGGGTGCGATGGGTGCTTTACTGCTTGCGTGGATTCGGAGGGCTAGCATTCCTAACCTGAAGGGGCTTATTAAAGAGGCCTATCAGAACACCATGCGCATCACTGCAATGGTAGTGTTCATTCTGATTGGATCTACCTGTTTCTCAGTAGTCTTTCAGGGTGTTGATGGCGGCCACTGGGTAGAGCAACTATTCTCTAACTTGCCAGGCGGCTGGATTGGATTTTTAATCGTCGTCAATCTCTTTGTCTTCTTCTTGGCATTCTTCTTAGACTTTTTTGAGATAGCCTTTATCGTAGTGCCTATGCTGGCACCCGTTGCCGTCAAGCTACTCTCACCCGTATTGCTCGATTCCATGAATGGCAATCCTCAAGCAGCAGCGAGTGCAGCACTGGTTTGGTTTGGCGTGATGTTGTGTGTGAATATGCAGACCTCATTTATGCATCCACCCTTTGGCTTTGCTCTCTTCTATTTAAGAGGCGTAGCACCCAAAGAAGTCAAAAGCAGCGATATCTACTGGGGCGCCCTGCCTTGGGTCGGCTTACAACTCGTGATGGTGGTAGTGGTCATGGCCTTCCCGGCTTTAGTCACGACCCTACTAGATAAGCCCGCTGCTATTGTTCAGAGTCAGGATTTCAACTTCACAGGCGAAGAAGGCAAGTCAGACTCGGCTGGCAAAGCAGATGAGGATACCCCGGTAACCTTTCAGCTTGATAAGTCCACTAAATAGGTCTTGCCGCAAGCTTTAGTAAGGCTAATTGCCCTAAATTTGTGCCTTGGCCCAATCTTTTTAGCAAAAAACCATTACGCTAGCAAAACTATTCTTACCAATTAAAAAAATGAACTTACTCTCCAGAGCTTGTAGAACGATTGCTGCCTTTACTGTGATGATTGCGCTTGGCGGCTGTAATACCCCGATGGCTCCTGACTTTAGTGAGATGTCTGCAAAATATGCAAATATTTTGGAGCAATACCAGATCAATATGATCTTTCAGAACATCTTACGTTCTTCAGAAAATCGCCCTGTCAGTTTCTTGGATATGCCCAATATCAATGGCTCTGGTTCGATTACAGTCAATCCATACGCCAGCGGATTTTTTTCAGGCGGCATCATTCCATACAATGCGGCCTACCTTCCGATCAATGGTGGCTTAAATAGCATTACGCCAGGAGTTTCATTATCGGTTGGCAATAGCTTTAACTTTACTCAATCCTCTCTTGATAATGCGGTATTTTGGAAGGGTTACCTCAATGAACTTCCAATCGAGGATGTGAAATATTTTGAACATAATCACATTCCAAAAGAGGTTCTCTTAAGCTTAGTGGTAGATGAAATTGAAATCACAAAAGCCAATGGTGAGTCGCTCACGCTGATTAATAACCCCTTGAGGCCTGACCATCCTGAATTCCAAAAACACCTTTATAAGCTGATCTCGTATGGTCTTGGAGCTTATGTAGTAGATACTTCGCAAAAAATTGGGCCGCCTCTTACTGTTGCTCATTTGAAGTCTACCTTCGGTGACAATGCTTTTGAAGCGATGAAAGCATCGGGGATCGTATTACAAAAAGTAGGCGACTCTTCTGAGCTCAAGTTTCAGCCAATCCAGGTATCTAAAAAATATAAACTTTGTATCAATACAAATAAGTATGAAAATTTTGTTCGCCAAGAATATGGTGACAGCATTTTTTGCCAAGAAACCCTTGCGCAAGGGATCAATCAGCCCAGTCCTGAGAAAAAGTCGCAGCCTAAGTTAAATATTCGTATTCGCTCAACGAATAATATTTTTGAATATTTAGGGCAAGTAGTAAAAGCTCAACTAGCTGAAAAGCCTTACATGGTGACCTTGCCACCAACTGCAACTACATTTAATAGCAATACAAGCAAGTCCAACGAATACGCTCTTTTTGTGGTGAATAAAAATCAATCTACCCCAAGACCGTTTTCAAATATCGAAGGTTTGGATGGCAATCTCTATAGCATTCCAAGCGAAAACAACGGCTACTCACCTCTAGCCATCAAATTACTATCGCAGTTCATGTCGCTTCAAAAGATTCCGGGAAGTATCCCCGCCTCTCCTTCAGTCCTCCTGAAGTAGTAATAAATAAGGCCCCTAGGGGCCTTATTTATTAGAGGGTGATGTCTCTTTCCTGTCTCACACAGTCGACGTAATACTCGCTGCGACCATCGACATCGGCCTTCACGAGACCATGAATATCAGTCTCAAAGCCTGGGAACTTGGCATTGAAGTCTCTTGCAAAATAGAGGTAATCAACAATCCGTTTGTTAAAGCGCTCACCCGGAATTAAGAGCGGAATACCTGGCGGATATGGCGTAACTAACATCGCTGTAACGCGGCCATCTAGTTGATCAAGCGGAACACGATCCACTTCTTTATGCGCCATCTTGGCCCAAGCTTCAGATGGCATCATGGCTGGCTCCATATCGGAGGTGTACATCTCCGTAGTCATACGCGCAACATCACGACTCTTATAGAACTCATGAATTTGCTGGCAGATATCTTTGAGGCCGACGCGCTCATACCGTGGATGCTTAGCTACAAACTCAGGCAAGACCTTCCATAGCGGAGCATTTTTATCGAAATGGTCTTTGAACTGTTGCAATTCAGTTACGAGCGTATTCCAGCGGCCTTTAGTGATACCAATGGTGAACATAATGAAGAAGGAGTACAAGCCGCACTTCTCTACGATCACACCATGTTCAGCCAAATATTTGGTAACAATGCTCGCTGGAATACCCATAGATCCAAAGTTACCTTCGATATCCAATCCAGGGGTGACCACAGTTGCCTTAATTGGATCGAGCATATTGAAGTCTTTGGCAAGCTTACCAAAATCATGCCAGCTTGCGTTCGGCTCTAATACCCAATCAGAGCGCTCTCCAATACCCTCTTCCGCCAAATGATCTGGGCCCCAGACCTTAAACCACCAGTCGGCACCAAACTTATCATCCACTTCGCGCATCGCACGGCGGAAGTCCATCGCTTCAGCAATGGATTCCTCCACCAGGGTTGTGCCGCCAGGAGACTCCATCATCGCCGCAGAGACATCGCATGAGGCAATAATCGCGTACTGTGGACTTGTTGAGGTGTGCATGAGATAGGCCTCGTTAAAGCAATCTCGATCTAACTTAGTATCTTCTGCATCCTGAACCAACACTTGTGAAGCTTGTGACAATCCAGCCAATAACTTATGGGTAGATTGGGTAGCAAACATCAAACTTTTCTTGGTGCGCTTGCGATCCGATCCGATCGCATGCATATCTTTATAGAACGGATGGAAAGCAGCATGCGGTAACCAAGCCTCATCAAAATGCAATGAATCTACTTTGCCATCGAGCATCTCTTTAATCATTTCAACGTTGTACACAATACCGTCATAAGTACTCTGGGTCAGAGTCATGACACGTGGCACGACATTCTTGTTCTTGATAAAAGGATTAGCATCAATCTTTTTCTGGATATTTTTCCACTCAAACTCTTCTTTAGGTATTGGGCCAATAATGCCCAAGTGATTTCGAGTTGGCATTAAGAAGATTGGAATCGCGCCCATCATGGTGATGGAATGAATGACTGACTTATGACAATTGCGATCAACCAGAACTACATCGCCAGGAGCTACGGTCGAGTGCCAAACAATCTTGTTCGATGTAGAAGTGCCATTAGTTACGAAAAACAAGTGGTCAGCATTAAAGATGCGAGCTGCATTACGCTCGCTCTGCAATACAGGTCCTGTATGGTCCAGAAGTTGCCCTAACTCTTCCACCGCATTACAAACGTCAGCACGCAACATGTTCTCGCCAAAGAACTGGTGAAACATTCGGCCTACAGGACTCTTTAAGAAAGCAACGCCGCCTGAGTGCCCAGGACAATGCCATGAATAAGAACCTTCAGAGGCGTAATTGGTCAGCGCACGGAAGAATGGCGGCGCAAGTGAATCCAAATAGACCTTTGCTTCGCGAATAATGTGACGCGCCACAAACTCTGGCGTATCTTCATTCATATGAATGAAGCCATGCAACTCACGGAGAATGTCATTAGGCATATGGCGTGAGGTACGAGTCTCGCCATATAAGAAGATTGGAATATCTTCATTACGCTTGCGCACTTCAGTAATAAATGCACGCAAATTATTTAAGGCAGGCAGATCGTGATCTTCAGAATCAGATACGAACTCTTCATCATCAATTGAGACTATGAATGAAGAGGCACGAGATGCTTGTTGTGCGAACGAAGTTAAATCGCCGTAACTAGTGAGGCCAATGACCTCCATGCCCTCGTTCTCGATCGCCTCGGCGAGGTCGCGAATACCAGAACCCGAAATATTTTCGGAACGGAAGTCCTCATCAATGATGATGATTGGGAAACGAAATTTCATAAATACTCCCCTGCTAATTTATCCGACGTATTCGGAACCCACTTCTCAAAGTTGGCTAGGTCGATTATCCGACTGCCATCTGACGAAACCGTGACTATATCGACAAAAGTCGCATTTTGCTGCACATCTCTAGGTAAGTAAACATGGCGGGCATAGACTTGGTTGGCTAAGCTCTCGTGATAACCAGTAAAGGTAATCAGCAAATGCCAGTGACCACTCAAGGCGGTATTGCCTAGATACTCAGATAGAGGGCTGGATTCGTCAATACTATGCATCGCCGTCCAAGTTAAGGAGAAGACTGGGCTCTCGGAGCGATGAAGCGGCAGCTCTACAGAACGACGATAGCGCTCTCCCTCGGTAGTCATGCTCTCTGCAATCAACCAGAGGCGTAACTGTGCCTCAACGATATGAGAGCTCCGGTCATTGGCCACTCTAAACTTCAGCGTTTTTATACCGTCATGATTACCAACCACGGCCACCTTTGAAAACCTCACTCCAGCCGTTGGTCGTGTAAAGCGTGCAAACGCTAAACCCGTAGTTAATGCTGAATACACAATCCCAAAGAAAGCTTCAAAGGTCACAATTGAATTAGGCCAATGTCCTACTGGCGTCATCTGTCCATAACCAATGGTTGCCATAGTTTGAACACTAAAGTAGAAAACATCAATTAGAGAACCAGGCTTTGTGTTGGTGATAGCGTCAGGACCGCAGGCCAGATAAGCCAGAGCAAATAAAAGGTTTGTACCGAGATACACACAGATAACTAAGAGTAGAAACTTAGTCCAACTCGTGCCCAAGAGCCAATGGTAGAAATTATTCTCGGGGCGCGCAACCGCTGAGCGGGTCAGCGTGGCACGATATTCATCTAGGTTAATCCGCTCGGGGCGGTGACCAAGGTGAAATTTTTCCACTACCGTGAATGAATTAGGTCTTAGGCAGGGTCACGCCCCGCTGACCTTGATACTTGCCACCGCGGTCTTTATAGGATGTGCCACATACCTCATCACTCTCAAAGAAGAGTACTTGCGCGCAACCTTCGCCAGCATAAATTTTTGCTGGTAATGGTGTGGTGTTAGAAAACTCTAGAGTGACATAGCCCTCCCACTCTGGCTCGAATGGAGTGACGTTCACAATAATGCCGCAGCGTGCGTAGGTACTCTTACCAACGCAAACAGTCAATACACTACGAGGAATCTTGAAATACTCCACTGTTCTTGCCAAGGCAAATGAATTTGGTGGAATGATGCAGACATCACCCTTGAAATCGACAAACGATTGTTCATCAAAGTTCTTAGGGTCAACAATCGTGCTGTTGATGTTCGTGAAGATCTTGAATTCGTCTGCACAACGAATGTCATAGCCATAGCTTGATGTGCCATAACTCACAATTTTATTGCCGGCGGCGTCTTGGCGAACTTGCCCAGGTTCAAATGGGCTGATCATGCCTTGCTCGCCCATGCGGCGGATCCAGTGGTCAGATTTAATAGTCATGCCGGAATTGTAAAACCTTCACCCAACCCTGCCCATCAATTTATTGCTTGTTTTGGGTAAATACCACCCGCTCAGGTGCGTTATAGATCTCGAAGTGTTTACCGGAGCAGCGGGACAGGATGGTGAGGTTAGTCTTGCGAGCCAGCTCCAAGCCCATTAAGGTGACCCCCGACCGAGTCAACAAGAAAGGAATACCCATTTGAGCACCCTTGATCACCATTTCTGAGGTGAGGCGGCCAGTAGTAAAGAAAATTAAATCCTTACCCGGTTTTTCAGCTAGCCACATCAGACCAGAAATGGAGTCAACCGCGTTATGGCGACCTACATCCTCAATAAAGTGAAGGAGGCGAACTCCGTGCTCCCCATCGCGCTCAAATACGGCGCAGGCATGAACTGAGCCAGACTTTTTGTAGATCGTGTCATGAGTCCGGATAGCATCCACCAAAGCCACAATGGCCTCTTGGGACAGTTTTGGTCCATCGGGCAGTCTAATCTCAGACATCTCCTCCATCAGGCCGCCAAACATGGTTCCTTGACCACAACCAGTTGTTACTACGCGCTTGCTGGTCAAAGCATCAATATCTACAGTACTGCGGCGAGTTTTTACCGCAGCAGAATCGGTTTCCCAATCAACCTGAATACTCTCAATGTCATCAGGCGACTCCACTAGGCGCTGATTCCGTAGATACCCCAAGACCAGGGCCTCAGGGGCGCTTCCCAGGGTCATTAAGGTCACCACCTCGCGCTTGTCCAGATAAATCGTTAACGGCCGCTCTCCAGGGACATGCACCAGCTTGCTCCGTCCGGCCTCATCCATTATCTCCACCTCATGGACCAAAGGCACGGAGGCGTGTGACATTTGAATACTGGGTTTTGCAGCCATGAGGCACTTTCTAAATGAGGTCTAAAACAATTTTATCGCTTGCAATCGGGGCTTTACTTTAACCGCAGACTAAAATCATTGCTCTACCCAGCATAATTGGGGATTGATTCCATTTAACCCTCTTATTTAAGTACGCTTTACATGAGTAGCTCCCAGCGCCGCCTTCTAGTCACCTCCGCCTTACCGTATGCCAACGGTCAGATCCATATCGGCCATTTAGTGGAGTACGTTCAGACCGATATCTGGGTTCGCTTTCAGCGCATGCGTGGTCATGAAGTTCATTACGTTGGAGCCGATGACACTCATGGCACCCCAATCATGTTGCGCGCAGAAAAAGAGGGTCTTACTCCAAAAGAGCTGATTGCCAACGTATGGAAAGAGCATAAGCGCGACTTTGATAACTTCCTTATCTCATTTGACAACTACTACACCACCGATAGTCCCGAGAATGAAAAGTTAGCGCAAAGTATTTATATCAAGCTGCGTGATGCTGGCCTAATTGAGAAACGTGCGATTGAACAAGCTTACGATCCAGTAAAAGAAATGTTCTTGCCGGATCGTTTTATTAAGGGTGAGTGCCCTAAGTGCGGCTCAAAAGATCAATACGGTGATAACTGTGAAAAATGTGGTGCCACGTATTCACCTACCGATTTAAAGAATCCCTTTTCGGTAGTCAGCGGTGCAACTCCGATTAAAAAGATTTCTGATCACTATTTCTTTAAATTATCTGACCCACGTTGTGAGGCGTTCTTGCGTGAGTGGACTCAAGTAAAAACACCACTCCAACCTGAAGCTCGCAACAAGATGAAAGAATGGGTTGGCGAGCCTGGAGAAAGTAAATTAGGCGATTGGGATATCTCCCGTGATGCTCCCTATTTCGGCTTTGAAATCCCTGATGCGCCTGGCAAATACTTCTATGTATGGCTTGATGCCCCCATAGGCTACTACGCCAGCTTCCTCAATTACTGTCAGGCTAAGGGTCTTGATTTTGATGAGTGGGTTAAGCCAGACACTACGACCGAGCAATACCATTTTATTGGTAAAGACATTCTGTATTTTCATACCTTGTTTTGGCCAGCAACCCTGAAATTTGCAGGTTACCGCACGCCAACCAATGTCTTTGCTCATGGCTTCTTAACGGTTGATGGCGAGAAGATGAGTAAGTCTCGTGGCACATTAATTTCTGCAAATAGCGTGATTGAATGCGGCTTTAATCCTGAGTGGTTCCGCTATTACTTTGCTACCAAGCTTAATGACAGCATGGAAGATTTAGATTTAAATCTGAATGACTTCGTTGCTCGCGTGAATAGCGATTTATTAGGCAAGTACATCAACATTGCCAGTCGCAGTGCAGGGTTCTTGGTAAAACGTTTTGGTGGCGTTGTCTCTGATGAGGCAATGAACAATCCTTTACTCAAAGAAATCGCTGAGGCTAGTGAAAAAATTGCCGCACTCTATGAAGGACGCGAGTACGCAAAAGCATTACGTTCGATCATGGAGCTTGCCGATAAGATCAACGGTTTCGTAGATGAGAACAAGCCCTGGGAAATCGCTAAAGATCCCGCTCGCGAGCCAGATTTACAACGCGTCTGTAGCGTGACTTTGGAAGCCTTCCGCATGCTCAGCCTGTATCTCAAGCCAGTCATCCCTCAGGTTGCTGCCGGTGTAGAGCAATTCCTTTCTTTGGCACCACAATCCTGGGCAGATATTGGCACCCCACTTTCTAGCAAGAATCCTATTCAAGCCTACAAGCACCTCATGACTCGGGTGGAAGCCCCTCAAATTGAGGCTTTGCTGGCTGCAAACTTGTAAAAAAGGGCCTAAAAAGCACCTATAATGGTGTTCGTAGTCCTCAATTCACTTTTATCACTAACTTTATAAGTTATTGAATTTATTGAGTATTTTAGGAAATGTCATGGCTAGATATCAATCTGAATTCACCCAGTTCTTAAATGAACTTAAAACCGAGAAACCCAACCTCGAGGCAGAGCAGCAGGCTGGCCGCGCCCTCCTTTGGGATAAAGAGCCACTGAGCGTTGAAGATCAGCGTCGTGCAAAAGCTGCTCAATTAAAACAACGCGCTTACGTTTATTCGAATGACTGAGCCAAGCACTCAGCCGATATCCGATTTACTTGATAGCACTCCATCGGTAACCGATGGAATGTCGGAAGCATTCGCCAAGCTTTATGGCGAACCGCTTTTTAAGCTTCCTACTGACCTCTATATTCCACCCGATGCGCTAGAGGTTTTTCTAGAAGCATTTGAAGGGCCCCTGGATCTTTTGCTCTACCTGATTCGTAAGCAAAACTTCAACGTGCTAGATATTCCGATGGCACAGGTTACTCAACAGTACCTGAGCTATATCGACCAAATTCGTCATCACAACCTTGAACTTGCTGCTGAGTATTTATTGATGGCCGCAATGTTGATTGAAATTAAATCTCGCATGCTCTTGCCAATGAAGAAGGCAGATAGCGAAGAGGAAGTAGAAGACCCTCGCGCAGAATTAGTTCGTCGCCTATTGGAATACGAGCGCATGAAACTTGCCGCGCAAGAGCTCGATCAAATTCCACAACAAGGTCGCGACTTCCAAGTGGCCCATGGTTTTGTGGATACCACCGTTGCAATTACTTGGCCAGAAGTCAACCTAGAAGATCTGCAAATGGCATGGCGTGACGTACTTCACCGCGCAAAACTGACTCAGCACCACACCATTACTCGTGAAGAACTCTCTGTCCGTGACTTCATGACTCGCATCTTGCGTCGCCTACAAAATACAAAATTTGTAGAGTTTAGTGAGCTGTTTGAAGATGCCATTAAGTCCGGCAAAGGTGTTCCGGTCGTGATTGTCAACTTTATCGCAATGCTAGAACTCTCTCGTGAGGCTTTAGTAGAGATTACTCAGGCTGAGCCTTATGCACCAATTTACGTGCGCCTCGCCTACACCCCTGTTGCATGAAAATTATTAGCGACATTCAGGAGTTGCGCGACCATTTGCGCGGACAAAACCGTGCCTCGTTTGTACCAACCATGGGCAACCTGCACGAAGGTCACCTATCACTAATGCGCTTAGCTAGACAGCATGGCGATCCAGTGGTGGCCAGCATCTTTGTAAACCGCTTACAGTTTGGCCCGAACGAGGATTTCGACAGCTACCCTCGCACAATGCAAGCAGATATCGAGAAGCTGGAAAAAGAAGGGGTGTACATCCTCTTTGCGCCAACTGAGCGAGACCTTTATCCACAGCCTCAAGAGTATCGGGTTGACCCACCGCAGCAGTTAGGCGATATTCTCGAGGGCGAGTTCCGCCCCGGCTTCTTTAAAGGCGTTTGTACAGTGGTCTTAAAGCTGTTTTCCTGTGTGCAACCCAAAGTAGCCGTCTTTGGTAAAAAAGATTATCAACAGTTGATGATTATTCGCAGAATGGCTAAGCAGTTTTCTCTACCGGTAGAAATTATTCCTGGTGAAACTATTCGTGCAGATGATGGTCTCGCCCTCTCTTCACGCAACGGCTACCTTTCGACAGAAGAACGTGCAGAAGCACCGGAATTACAAAAGATCTTACAAGAAGTTCGTAACCGTGTTTTACAGTTAAGCGATCGCAATGTACAGGCTTTATCTGAAATTGAAAAAGAAGCAGTTACTAAGCTCACTGGACGCGGCTGGAACCCAGATTACATCGCGATTCGCCAGCAAGGTGATCTAGCACCCGCCACTAATGAAAATCTGCAAGCGGGTGAGCCCCTAGTTATTCTGACGGCAGCCAAGCTTGGTAAAACCCGCTTGATCGACAACCTAGAGATTTAATCTCTAGTCAGAAGATATTCAGAGTTGCTTGAGCCTCTCTCTTGCAAATTTGCGTCACCCTTAAATAGACATATCGGATTATCAAAACATGTCGAGTGAACTATACGAATCATTTCTCAAAAAAAATCCCACCCTAAAAGAGCGCTTCGCCTTAGGGAAATCGATCCGCAAGCAGGCAAGTCGATCTGCAATTGGGCAATTCAATGTCGAAGGCAAACGTCAATCTCCGATTGATACATTGCTTGAGCAGGCTAAAACGCGCATTCCTGAGTACATCCCCATCCGCCATGCTCGTATGGCCGCCAATCCCTTTGCTTTTTTTCGGGGTGGCGCTGCAATCATGGCCAATGACTTAGCTAAAACTCAAAGTGTGCCTATTCAAGTTCAGTTATGTGGCGATATGCACGTGAGTAATTTTGGATTTTTCTCCACTTCAGAGCACCAACTCGTGTTTGGCATCAATGATTTTGATGAAACCCTTCCTGGCAACTTTGATTGGGATTTAAAACGCCTTACGACAAGCGCCCTGATTGCCTCCAAGCAGTTAGGTCAAGACCATGCGTATGGTGAAATGATTGTTCGCAATATTGTTACAGCCTATCGCAACTACCTTCATCACTATGCCTCAGTCCCTTATGTTGATATGAAGCGCACCTATATCGATGAAAAGGTTTTAAAGAGCATTGCCGTCAAATATGGAAGCGCTGCAAGTCAAAAATATTTAAAGGGCTTGCTAGATAAAGCTCGAAAAAATAATAATGCTGGCTTAATCGGTAAGTTAACGCAAAAAACCGCTGCAGGGATTCGGCTGATCAACAACCCTCCTTTTATTGAACATCTTGAACTCTCCGTTCATGGCGGAAAGATTTCAGAACTCAATGATGAGGGTATGAACTCCTATATTCAGTCCTTACCACCAGATCGCAGTCATTTACTACTGCGCTACAAATGGATTGATTGGGCACGAAAAATAGTCGGGGTTGGCAGCGTCGGAACCTCCTGCTGGGTCCTATATTTTGAGGGCCTGGACGCAAATGACGCACTTTTTTTGCAGACCAAACAAGCCCAACAATCCGTTTTAGCTCCATATTTTCCAAGCGCTCAATTTACCTCCGAGGGCGAGCGCGTAGTGCATGGTCAATCCCTCATTCAAGGAGCGCCAGATCTTTTCCTGGGTTTTGGCAGAACACGTGAAGTCGATTTTTATGTTCGACAATTACGCGATATGAAGGGTGGAATTTCGGTTGGGAACGATGGCATCAATGCAAAAGTCTTTCCTGATTTTGCCAAACTCTTTGGCTGGGCTTTAGCTAATGCACATGCTCGCTCCGGGGATGCAGCTACGCTTGCGGGATACTGCGGTAACAGTGAAGCTTTAGATGACTCTCTCGTTCATTTTGCAGCCTTGTATGCAAAGCAAAACGAGCATGACTACGAGACCTTCATTCAGGCTATTCAATCCGGCTCGCTCAGCTGCGCAACAAAGGATTATTAACTTAACCCTTTGGAGCGCCAAGGAACTTACAGGCTAAAGAACTGCCCTACCGCTAGATTCAGCTCCTTAGCTAATTCAGCACCAGTCACCTTCCCTGCGCCCCCCTTAGCCTTGAGAACCTCGATCTGCCCGCCATGGCAGCTGACAAAGAAAGAATCTAGAGTGATTTGAGTAATTTCACCAGGCTTGCCTTTGACTGCGCCAAAGGTAGCAGCCACATGCTTATGGCAATCATAGATCTGAACCTTTTGCTCACCAAACTTGGTCCATGCGCCAGGCGCTGGATTACAAGCGCGAATCAAATTATGAATTTGACTGATGTGTGTTGCCCAATGTATCTGAGCAGCATTCGCATCAAACCAGCCTTCATAGTTTGCTTGTGACTCATCCTGAACGAGTTCTTGATGTTTGCCAGCCACTACTAGGTCGGCAGCCTCTAACAGTGCCTTTATGCCAATCGGGAAAAGGTGGTCAAAATAAATCTTACCGAGAGTGTCGTCAGGACCAATTGCCACTTCTTTTTGCAAAATCACTTCACCTTCATCCAAGCCATCAGATGGACGGAAGATTGTTAAACCAGTTTTTTCTTCACCTAAAGCAATCGCCCAATTGATCGCGCTAGGGCCGCGGTACTTTGGTAACAGTGATGGGTGATATTGAATGGTGCCGTGCTTTGGGATTTTGCAGAGTTCTTGTGGCACAAACTGCAGTACATAGGCCATGACACAGATATCAGCCTGACTATCAATCATTGCCTGTGCAGCCTCAGAGCCCTTCAGAGAAGGAAATTGCAAGGGGGTCAAACCTCTTGATAGCGCTGCTTCTTTAAGCACTTCAGGCTTAGTTGATTTAGGATTATCAGGAGGACAAAATACAGCCACCACTTCATCACCACGATCTAAAAAAGCTTCTAATGCGGCTTTACCAAAGTCTGCACTACCAATCAACGCAACCCGCATCTTAAATAACCTTGTCGTGACGGAGTGCAATCAATTCATCAGTGGAGTAACCTAACTCACTCAGAATCTCATCGGTATGCTCACCCAACAACGGTGAACGCTCAACATCAGTTGGGCTATCCGACAACTTAATGGGATTACCAACAGTGAGGTACTTGCCACGAATAGGATGATCCACTTCCACGACAGTTCCAGTAGCACGCAACGCAGGTTCTTCTGCGATTTCTTTCATCGACAGAATTGGGCCACATGGGATATCGTATTTATTCAACACATCCATGACCTCAAACTTCGTCATGGTCATGGTCCATTTTTCGATCTCGCCAAAAATCTCCATCAAGTGTGGCAAGCGCGCCATTGGGGATGCAAAACGCACATCCGTAATCCAATCTTCACGCCCAATCACCTTACAAACAGCCTCCCATACTGGGGCCTGAATAATCACATACATATAAGCATTGGGATCAGTCTCCCAGCCTTTGCATTTGACAATCCAACCAGGCTGACCGCCACCAGAGGCATTACCAGCACGGGGCACAGCATCACCAAACTCACCATTAGGAAACTGTGGATACTCTTGCATCAAACCATTACGCTCTAAGCGCTGTTGATCACGTAACTTTACACGGCATAAGTTCAATACTGCATCTTGCATTGCTGCCAATACTTTCTGACCGCGGCCAGAGTGAGTACGCTGATAGAGCGCGGTAACAATACCCAATGCCAAATGCAAACCAGTGCCACTGTCACCAATCTGCGCACCAGTGACCATGGGTGGGCCATCATCAAAACCTGTAGTTGATGCAGAACCGCCTGCGCATTGCGCTACATTCTCATACACTTTGCAATCTTCGTATGGGCCAGGGCCAAATCCTTTAACAGAAGCCATGATCATCATTGGATTGAGCTCCTGAATACGCTCCCAAGAAAATCCCATGCGATCGAGTGCGCCTGGTGCAAAGTTCTCAACCAAAACATCACACTCTTTAATCAGACGCTCCAGAATTTCTTTACCCTTTTGGGTTTTGGTATTTACAGTGATGGAACGCTTGTTATGGTTCAACATCGTGAAATACAAACTATCCGCATCGGGAATATCGCGCAATTGACCGCGTGTTGCATCCCCCTCGCCTGATTTTTCTACCTTGATCACGTCTGCACCAAACCAAGCTAATAACTGAGTACAAGTTGGCCCTGATTGAACGTGCGTAAAGTCGAGGATTTTGACCCCTTCTAGTGCTTTTGCCATGATTTAAGTCCCAATAAGAATGAAATTTTAAATTAAGGCAATTTTACCAGTGGGTAATCAGGCTCATTAGCAGATGCACAATTTTTGGGCATAAACTCTATTTAAGCCCTATGGAGCCTAAGTATTGCTAGGGCTGAGAAGTTTCAAGGTCAGAAAGGCGCTTTTTGAGAGCCCTTTCTTCAGCAAAACGAGCAGTTTCATCTCGAATAATGGCTACCACCCCATTGGCCTGGTGATTCTCATCAAAAAGCATGCCAACCGTAAAGGCAATCGACAGCATGCTGCCATCTTGATGTTTGGCCGGAACCTTTAATAAAGAAGTGCCATAGCGAGTGGTGCCGGTCTGCATTGAGTGGCTATAGCCCTCGTTGTGTCTCTGATGCTGGCGTTCCGGGACAATTAAATCCAAGGTGTTACCCAAGGCTTCAGCTTCTGAATAACCAAAGATGCGAGTAGCTGCAGGATTCCACAACACTATCTTTTCATCGGAATCGGCCACAATGATTGCATCACCAACGCACTCCACTAACTGATGTAAATCGATATTGGTATTCATGGAATACAGTCTATGTCTTATTGATAAATCTGTATATTGATTTTCTAAATAAAAAAGGCGCTCACTAGGAGCGCCTTTTACTTAACAGCGATATTAATCGTGATTAAACTGCTTTTGCTGCATGCAATTTAGCGATGTCATCTGAGCTGTAACCTAGGTCAGCCAACACTTCATCAGTGTGCTCACCCAATACAGGAGATGGCTTCACTTCGATTTCCAAATCAGAGAACTTGATTGGGCTACCGATAGTCAAATACTTGCCACGTACTTTGTGGTCAACTTCAACAATCGAGCCGCTCTTACGCAAGTCTGGTGATGCAGCCAATTCTTTCATGGAGAGAACTGGAGCACATGGAATATCGAACTTGCGGAGGATGTCCACAGCTTCATATTTAGTCTTGTCTTTGAGCCAATCTTCAATCGTTGCGAAGATATCAAAAATCTTGTCTTGACGAGCTTCAGCAGTCATGTAAGCCGGATCAGTTGCCCACTCTGGTTTGCCCAAAGCCTTAGTAATTGGCTCCCAAGCGTGACCTTGAATAGTGAAATAGATGTATGCGTTAGGATCAGTTTCCCAACCTTTACACTTCAATACCCAACCTGGCTGACCGCCACCACCAGCATTACCGCCACGTGGAACTACGTCAGTGAATGAACCATGTGGGTACTGTGGATACTCTTCCAAGTAACCAACTTTGTCCAAACGCTGTTGATCGCGCAACTTCACACGGCACAAGTTCAATACTGCATCTTGCATTGAGCAAGAAACTTTTTGACCTTTACCAGTCTTCGCGCGCTGCATCAAAGCAGTCAAAATTCCAATTGCCAAATGCATACCAGTATTAGAGTCACCCAAAGCAGCAGCAGAAACGGTAGGAGGACCATCCCAGAAACCAGTAGTAGAAGCTGCACCACCAGCACACTGAGCTACGTTCTCATACACTTTTAAGTCTTCGTATGAGTGGCCATCACTAAAGCCTTTTACAGAAGCCATGATCATTTTTGGGTTTAATTCTTGGATACGCTTCCAAGAGAATCCCATGCGATCCAAAGCGCCTGGGCCAAAGTTTTCAACCATGACGTCAGAAGTCTTGATCATCTTCTCTAACACTTCTTTACCTTCTTGAGTTTTAGTATCAAGGGTCAAAGAACGCTTATTACCGTTGAGCATTGTGAAGTACAAAGCATCTGCGCCTGGAACGTCGCGCAACTGGCTACGTGTTACGTCACCAGAACCTGGACGCTCTACTTTAATTACGTCAGCGCCATACCAAGCCAACAACTGAGTACATGCAGGACCTGCTTGTACGTGTGTGAAGTCAATAATGCGAATACCGTCTAATGGTTTAGTCATAGTTGTTTCTCCTTAAGTCTTTCTTGTTTACTGCAAATGTAGTCCGAAAATATTAACGTTTTATTACTTCTTAGCAGCTGCTGTGGATGGGTTTAGGTTTGTTAAACGTCCGCTCTCAGTACCTGCAGTTTCATCAATAACAGCATTGATGAGGGCTGGTTTACCGGCAGCAATGGCTTCTGTTAATGCTGCTTCTAATTCTGCTGGGGTAGTTACGTAGTAACCCACGCCACCAAACGCTTCAATCATCTTGTCGTAACGCGCATCTTTTACGAATACTGTTGGGGCAACATCAGCACCGCCTGTAGGATTTACATCGGTACCACGGTATACGCCGTTGTTATTGAAAACAACAGTAGTAATTGGCAGGTTGTAACGGCAAACCGTTTCCAATTCCATACCACTAAAGCCGAATGCACTATCGCCCTCAACTGCAACTGTTGGCAAACCGCTAATGACAGCAGCTCCAATGGAGTAACCCATACCAATACCCATAATGCCCCATGTACCAGAGTCAAAACGCTTACGTGGCTTGTACATATCTACGATGGCACGGCAGTAATCCAAAGTATTAGCACCTTCGTTCACCAAGTTCACATCTGGGTTCTTCTTGATGACATCACGAATGACACGCAATGCACCATGGAAGTTCATTGGGTTCGCTTCTTTAGCCAAGGTCTCTGCCATCTTGGCAAGATTCTTGTCTTTCTTTTCAGTGATCGCAGCAATCCACTCAGCACTTGGCTTAGGAACAGCAGAGATACCCTTCAGGAGTTCACCAACGCATGAGCCAATATCACCAATCAACGGTGCAGCGATTTGTACGTTGCTATCGACTTCGTTTGCCTGAATATCAATTTGGATAAATTTCTTAGGCTCTTTGCCCCATGTCTTGCCCTTACCGTGCGCCAGCAACCAGTTCAAACGCGCACCAACCAACAACACTGCATCAGCTTCAGCCAATACAAATGAACGTGCTGCAGAAGCAGATTGTGGGTGATTGTCTGGCAACAAACCTTTTGCCATAGACATTGGTAAGTAAGGGATGCCAGATTTTTCAACCAGATCACGAATCTCTTGATCAGCTTGAGCATAGGCAGCGCCCTTACCCAACAGAATCAATGGGCGCTTAGCACCTTTAAGAACGTCTAATGCACGAGCAACAGCATCTGCTGCTGGGATTTGACGTGGAACTGGATCGATTACCTTGAAGATGGTTTTCTTGGCTTCATCTGCAGGCATTGTTTGAGCAAGCAACTGGGCTGGCAAATCTAAATACACGCCACCTGGACGACCAGAAACGGCTGCACGGATTGCGCGAGCAAAACCAATGCCGATATCTTCAATATGATTGATACGATAGGCAGCTTTGCAATATGGCTTAGCAGCGTTGAGCTGATCCATCTCTTCGTAATCGCCCTGCTGCAAGTCAACGATTTCACGTTCACTTGAACCGGAAATCAAAATCATTGGGAAACAGTTCACAGTGGCGTTCGCCAATGCTGTCAAACCGTTCAAGAAACCTGGTGCAGAAACAGTCATACAGATACCAGGCTTTTGAGTCATGTAACCAGCGATCGCTGCAGCATTACCAGCATGCTGCTCATGACGGAAACCAATGAAGCGCAAGCCTTCTGCTTGAGCTAAACGACATAGGTCAGTAATTGGAATGCCTACGAGACCGAAAATCGTATTGAGATCATTTGCTTTCAGTGCATCAATAACGAGGTGAAAGCCATCAGTTAATTGGGTGTTTTGGTTGTCTGTTGTCATAGAATTTTTAGGTGAATTACGGATAGCTCTGAGTAAGGGCTAATGCAATCTAGCTTGCGCTACTGTCTCCAATAAAGTTATTAATCGCACGACGGGTTTTACTCCCCGCTTAGGCTGAGATGAATATTAGGCTTGGAGGTCGGGATCATCATTGACTTCGGTCAATTTCCCCCTAAATCCTGTAATTACAGGGCCATGAAGCCTAGATAAAAAGCTCTTTATGCTTTGTTTTGAGGCGACTCAAGGTCTCTGGGGAGAGATTGAGATAAGCGGCCAACTCTTTTTTAGGGAGAAGCTCAAAAAGGTTCTCGTATTTGCGCAAAAAGCGCTCTACCCTGCCTGGGGCATCCAACATGTGCAAGGTAATGGTATGAGCCATGATCTCGCTCATCAGACGCATCACCTCGAATTCAAAACTCTCTTTGAGAGGCTTATGCTCTTCCAGGAATTCAGCCCACTTTTTCATAGGCATGCGGGCTACGCGGGCTTTAGTGACACAGGCGATGCTATATGGGGCCGCTGTCTTCAGGCGCCAGGCGGCATAGCTAGTTTCGATATCTTTTTCAATGGCAAAACGCAGGATCATTTCTTTTGCATCTGGGCTAGAGACAATGCGCTTCAGAATTCCATCAAGCACAAAGTATTGCTCCATCTGGTGATCGCCCTGATGAAGCAAGATTTCTGATTTTCTGAGGTCTGAGATCTCCAGATGACGCTCTAAATCTGCCATAGCTGCAGGATCCAAGCTTTTCAAGACTGAGTTTTGACTCAGCTGTAGCCGAATTAGGTTTTTTTCGAGGTGCTTATCTAATGCTGTCATGAATCCTTCATCCTAGACCCTCTATTGTAGGCTTTTTATAAGCCAAATCAGGCATCAAAGACCTTCTATCGGCTAGAATTCAGGTGTCGTGGTGCTTTATTGCAGTGCAATAAAGTTAAACGGGAAACACTAAACGTGTGCTGCCCCCGCAACGGTAGGTAAATACGCTCCAAATACGCAGTAAGGGGCGTCAGGAATCTGAAACGCCACTGTGCGCATCAATCGCATGGGAAGGCCAAATTCTGACATTTACTAGCCCGGATACCGGCCAAGACAGGTGGAATTTTGCGGACGGGGATCTTCGCGCGCCGATGACAGCGTCAGATCTCTCGATCAAACGCCAAATTGACGCCCGAACTCCTGCACCGGAAATTCTGTTCGACCCAGCTTACGGGGAAGTGAGCTAGGCATTCGATAACAGAAGGTCAAAAATGCAGCAGCAGTTGAGTAAGAAAAAAATCGCCCTATTTTGCGGCGCAGTGCTAACCCTTGGTTTTACCCATCACGTATCTGCCCAAAATGCTCAATCAACGGTAATTGTTTCCGGATCACGCTTTGAGGAGAATCTTAATGAGGTTCCCGCCAACGTTCAGGTAATTACCAGAGAAGAAATTGCAGAATCCACTTCTACTAATATTCCAGACATCCTATCCCAAATAGGTGGCCTGAATGTAAGAAACACAAATGGTGGGCAATTAAATCTTGGCGCAACAATTGATATGGGCGGCTACGGTGTAACAGCCAATAGCACAACGCTTGTATTGATTGATGGTCAGAGAATTAATCCTATTGACTCATCCTCTGTGGCCTGGGAATCAATCCCACTAGACTCTATCAACCGAATTGAAATATTACATGGTGGCGCCAGTGTTCAATACGGTAATGGCGCAGTCGGCGGTGTTATCAACATAATTACCAACGGTGGGAAAAAGGATCTCAATCAGCTATCTACCTCTTACGGTAGTTTTAATACCCTTGTGAATAACGCAATTTTTAGAAGTACAGTTGATGAAACTACTTTGCAGTTAAGTGCAAATACGTCGAATTCAAATGGTTGGAGACAAAATTCCGCCGCTAACGCGTATGCCTTTGATGCAAAAGTTACTCAATCACTGGGCGGTAGAGATAACCTCTATGCAGATGCGTTTTATAGTTACTCAAATCAACAAACCCCAGGGGGTGTAGTTGGACAAGTTGGTCAAGGGGATCCCCAGGCAGCAAAATTTAACAACATAGCATCTGGTACAACTGCAAATAATTCAGGTATTCGTGCAGGACTAGCCAAGGATCTTGGTAGCAACTTCAATTTAGAAGTGGATAGCTTTTACAGCAATAAAACTACCTTTTTTAATCAGCCCTATTACTCCAGCGAAGCCTCGGGTATCGGCGATCCTGCAAATGGGCAATACCAATACATTAGCCCTTCATTTACCAAATTCCAGGGATGGCAAGGCAATTTTTCACCTCGAATTAAGGGAGACTTTGGTTCATTCGGAACTAGCATCTTGGGCTATGAGTTCAATAAAGCCAGCCAATCCTCCGGCAATACTTATAGTGCTGTAATGAATCAGACGGCAGCTAACGTTTACCCCCCAGGGCCATATGGGGTAGCTAGCCTACCATTACAGAGTGCAGCAAATGCAAGCCTCTATAACCAGTCGATCTACTTTATACAAAAACTCCCCATTACCAATGGCATTGATCTAAATGGAGGTTATCGATACCAAACACAAAGCGCCACAGCAAACGGAACTGATATTTGGACCGGAGCAGCAAGTGATAGCCAAACTTATTCAGCCAATGCTGGAGATATAGCGCTCAACTTTAAATATCTTGAAGGTCAACGAATCTACATCAAATGGAATCAATCGTATCGTTTTCCAAATATTGATGAATTTTGGGGTTGGTCCAAGAATGGAGGAGGCTCTACATTCGGCGGAATTCTTAAACCTCAGACCGCACAAACTTATGAGCTCGGTGGAAATTGGCAGGTCCTAAAAAGCAACCTAACTGCATCAGTTTTTACATCAGTCTCTCAGAATGAAATTCTCTACAACCCTGCTACATTCATTAACTCCAATTCTCCTTATGACATCAATCGGAATGGAGCGATCTTTAATATTCTTTCAGCAGTAACACCTCGGTTATCGATTGGCGCTGGTGGAACAGTTCAGCATGCCTTCTATGCAAATGGGCCTTATCAAAGTCAATCTATTCCACAGGTCCCAAATTTACTTCTGAATGCCCGAGCGACTTACATGATTACTAGTCAGTGGTCTATTGGTGGAGTAATTAATTATGTTGGTAGCCAGCACTACGATGCCTCACCTACTGATTACAACTCTTTAGCTGTAATGCCCTCATATACCGTTGCAGATATTTATGCCAACTATAAGCTGGGAAACTGGGAAACCCGCTTAACAGTTAAAAACGTTGGTAATGCTCAATATGCAACCTATGGGGGTTATGGTTTTGTAACTGGCCCAAACAGTAACAATGGCAGTAATTATTTTTACTACCCTAATGATCCTAGATCCATCTTTATTAGCGCTAAGTACAGCTTTAACTAAGTTATAAGCTAGAGCCCGCCCCGGTTTAGCTCCAAACCGGGGCATCCTTCACCAATGCTTTGCCTGAGGCTACAATGCCAGTATGAGTGAGCAAACCTCCCTTTCCCCGAATTTGGAAGCGTCTGACCTTGGTGCCTTAAGTGCATCGATTGAGCGCCTTTCTGAAAAGATTGCTTTAGTCCAAGATGCTGTTCGCAATCTCAATCAGAGTCGCGTTCAGCTTGAGGGCAAGATTGAAGATGCTCAAAAACGGGTACAACGTATCTTGAGTCGCCTACCAGAACAAAATGATGGTCGCCAATTAAACTTACTTGGCGAAGTCATTCCACCAACCAACTCAGAGGACGACAGTGAGCCAACAACGCATTGAAGTAACTCTTGCCGGTCAAAAGATCACTTTAGCGACCAGCGCTGAACATGAACCCCTACTTCGTGCGGCCTGCGTCTTGGTTGACGAACAAATTCAATTGGCCATCGGTGGTGGTAATCGCAGCATTGAACGAGCCAGCATGATGGCGGCACTCAAAATTGCAGGTGACTTAATTACATTACAAAAGAATCAAACCCATCAAAGCGCTTCTTCAAATGTGAGCTCCGATGAAATAGCTCGTCTTCAAGCAGAAATTGCTGGGCTTGAAGAGCAAGTAGACTCTTTGATGCAAACCCTTTCCCTGCCTGGTTCGCCAAGGCCAATAGTTCCTTGAACCGATGCGCAAGCATCCGGAACGATCTTTACCTTGTGGGCGTGAGCGTTTTGCAAGTTCACAGTGCCAACTTAGACTTGGTTACTCCCTGAATTTCTTAATGCACCCGAAACAGAGTAGCCGTTCCACCTTGAACCTTAGGGTTCAGGATGACGGCCTAGCGGCCAAGGCGGGGAATTCATGTTACTGAGTGACATCATGATGTTGATGCTCTGTGGGAGCATCTCTGGATTTCTTGCAGGACTCCTGGGCATTGGTGGCGGCATGATCCTAGTGCCGTTCATGATCTTGGTTTTTAATCATTTAGGCTTCAGCCAAGAAGTGATTGTGCACATGGCGATAGCTACTGGAATGTGCACCATTCTATTCACCACCTCCTCCGCAATTTGGGCACACCATAAACATGGCTCAATCGATTGGAAATTAGTGGCATCACTTAGTCCCGGAATGATTTTTGGTGGTCTGATTGGTGGCAGCGAATTATTCGAAGCATTAAAAACCTCTTGGCTCTCACTCTTCTTTGCCATCTTTATTGTTTACACCTCCATTCAGATGCTGCTCAATAAAAAACCTAAACCAGGTCGAGAGCTACCGGGGTCGCTTGGTCTATTTTCATTTGGGGCATTCGCAGGTGGGCTTGCAAGCTTAGTAGGTGCTGGTGGCGCATTTGTGACCGTTCCATTTATGTTGTGGTGTAACGTCAAACCCCACACTGCTATGGCTACATCATCCGGCTTGGGCCTTCCGGTCGCAGCTGCAGCAACCCTGGGTTATATGTACGGCAGCTGGGGAAATCCTAATTTACCAAATGGATCAATGGGATTTGTTTACTTGCCTGCTGTTGCTTGCATCGTAGGGGTGAGTATTTTTACTGCCCCTTGGGGAGCCAAGCTGGCCAGAAAGCTGGATGTGGCTCAACT
The DNA here is from genome assembly GCF_018687455.1 of Polynucleobacter sp. TSB-Sco08W16. Classification (NCBI taxonomy): domain Bacteria; kingdom Pseudomonadati; phylum Pseudomonadota; class Betaproteobacteria; order Burkholderiales; family Burkholderiaceae; genus Polynucleobacter; species Polynucleobacter sp. TSB-Sco08W16. Next base: position 549,249 of record NZ_CP061291.1, on the reverse strand, counting down.
AAAAAGAGTCTTTGGCGTGATGCTATTTTTCCTTGCGGCCTTCATGTTTAACGAAAGCCGCAAGGCATTCGGTTTTTAACTAGCTGGTGTATTGCTGACGCAAAATATTCTTTTGCACCTTACCCATCGCATTTCGGGGCAAGTCCCCAACAATCTCTAAACGTTTTGGTATCTTGAAATTGGCAATTTGTGTTTTCAGGGTAGCAATCATGGCTTCGGCATTTAACTTTGCTCCAGCCTTAGGCACAACCACTGCCATTACAGCTTCGCCAAAGTCAGGGTGCGGAATACCGATTACTGCGCTCTCATCAACACCATCCATGTCATCAATAAAACTTTCGATCTCTTTTGGATAGACGTTGTAACCGCCAGAAATAATTAAGTCCTTGCTGCGGCCAACGATGCATAAATAGTTTTTAGGTGCCTTACCGCCATTAGCATCCCCACCCCAGCGACCAACGTCACCAGTCTTAAACCAACCATCTTTGGTGAACTCTTCCGCAGTCTTCTCCGGCATACGCCAATAGCCCTTAAATACATTTGGGCCCTTAACTTGGATGCTGCCAATTTCATCAACGCCGCACGCTTTATTGTCTTCATTGACAACGCGTACCTGCACGCCAGGCAAAGGCAATCCCACTGAACCGCCTACGCGAGCGCCTTTGTAAGGATTAGAAACCAACATGACGGTTTCACTCATGCCATAACGCTCAAGAATAGGCTGGCCAATCACCTCTTTGAAAGAGTTAAATGTTTCAGTCAACAAAGGTGCTGAACCCGAAACAAATAAACGCATATTGCGCGCGACCTTCTTGGTAAAGCCCTTATCGGCCAAAAGGCGTACGTAGAAAGTGGGTACACCCATCATGACTGTTGATTGGGGCATATGATGAATCAGCTGCGACACATCCAAACGCGGCAACCAAATCATCTTGCTACCATTAATCAATGCACCATGCGCCGCAACAAACAGACCATGAACGTGGAAGATTGGCAATGCGTGTAAAAGTACATCGCCCTTTTTCCAGCCCCAGAATTTTTGCAAGACCTGTGCATTGCTATACAAATTCTTATGGGTCAACATAGCACCCTTGCTGCGGCCGGTTGTACCAGAGGTATACAAGATCGCAGCTAAATCATCATCCTTAGTGGCAACAGTCTTGAATGTGTCGCTCAATCCACCAGCACGCTCGAGCAAAGTACCTGTGCGATCTTCATTTAAGGTAAATACCTGTTTGGTACCAGCCTTAGATGCAACCTTGGATACCCAAGAGAAATTCTTACCGCTGCAAACCACTACGGCAGGCTCTGCATTTTCAATAAAGTACTGCATCTCAGCAGATTGGTAAGCGGTATTGAGAGGTAAATAGACATACCCTGCACGAATAGTGGCCAAGTATAAAAATAAGGCCTCAGGAGATTTTTCAACCTGAACCGCAACACGTGAACCTGCGGGTAGCTTAAGACTTTTCAGTAGGTTGGCTATCTTTGCCGTTGCGCTCTCTAGATCACCCCAAGAGTAATAGAGGCCATCATGTGTTTCGATAGCGCAAGCTTTTTTATCTTTTGGAAAACCTTTTTCCAATACTGAATACAAATTCATGAAATAGTCCTAATTAATTCTGTTTTATCAAATGGCTCAATGAACTTTTGCTACACCCATTACCAAGTCAGATAGACCTGTTGCGATCTCCGGCACAAAGCAGAGCAATACAACAGAGAGAATCATGATGACAACGAATGGCAGTACGCCATAAATGATTTCATTTAGGGGAATATCGGGGGCAATATTCTTAATGACGAAAATATTTAAGCCCACCGGAGGGTGAATCAATCCGGTTTCCATCACAATCGTCATCACTACACCAAACCAAACCAAGTCAAAGCCAGCAGCTCGCAGAGGTGGCAAGAAGATTGGTGCAGTCATCAGAATGATCGAGACTGGCGGCAAGAAGAAGCCCAAGATAATTACCAAAATCAAGATCGCAGCTAAGAGACCCCATCTACCCAAACCGAGATCAACAATCGCCTGTGCGGCTGATTGACTCAAATGCAAGTGACTCATCACATTTGAGAACAATAAAGACATACCAATAATGAACATCAGCATGGTTGATTCTTTAATAGTTGCATTGAGTAATGGTGACAAGTCTTTAATGCGCCACATCTTGTAGATACCGGCGATCAAGACAAAGGCCAAGATAGCGCCCAGACCCGCAGTCTCAGAGGGAGTTGCATAACCGCCATAAAGCGCAACCATCACACCAATTAATAGCACCAAGAAAGGCAGTACGCGTGGCAGCGAACTCATCTTCTGCTGCATCGTGTAGGTATGGCGCTCAAGAATAGGTTGGCTTGGTGCACCAACTTTAACTGCCTCAAGGGCTAAGTTATATTCCTTGCGAAAGCGAAACACGGTGTATATCGAGAAGAACACTACCAACATCAATCCGGGGCCAATACCTGCAAGGAATAAACGGCCCAATGATTGCTCAGCAGCAACGGAATACAAAATCATGGTGATTGATGGTGGCAACAAAATACCCAAAGTTCCACCAGCAGCAATGATGCCGGCTGCTAAACCAGGTGAATAACCACGTTTACGCATCTCTGGAATACCAGCACTTCCAATAGCAGAACAAGTTGCAGGACTAGAGCCCGCCATTGCTGCAAACAAAGCGCAAGCCAATACGTTAGCTACGCCAAGTCCGCCAGGGACCTTACCTAACCATACATGCAAAGCTTCATATAAATCTTGACCGGCACGCGATCTACCGATAGCCGCACCCTTCAAGATAAAGAGTGGGATAGAGAGCAAGGTAATGCTAGCCATCTCTTCGTAGACGTTTTGAGTCACGGTATCCAATGAAGAGGCAGGCATGAAGAACACCATGAACACCACTGCGACTGATCCCAGCGCAAATGAAATAGGCATTCCTGAAAACATAATCAGTAGTGTTACTACTGCAAACAACAATCCGAGCATCATGATTGACATACTTATTCCCCTTTGCCTGGATTAGCTACATCTCCAAACGCTTGGAGCAAAATTTGAAATGCCAACAAGGTCATGCCAATTGACATCATGATGTATGGGATCCAAAGTGGTGGAGCCCATGAAGATGAAGTTACTTGACCATCTATCCACGCCTCGTGAAACAAAGCCCATGATTTCCATGCAAAGAATGTGCAGAATGCACATGAAGCAATATCAATGAGTAAGACGCGCAGTTGATTGACTGACTTTGGCAACATTGTTGAGATAGCTGAGATCCCGACATGTCCACGAATCTGCTGAACGTAAGCACCACATAAGAATGTGGCGCCTACCAAGCAAAATACCGCAGCTTCATCTTGCCAGTCAGTCGTTGCCCCAAAGAAAGCACGGGAAGCAACGCTGTAGCTCAAAATCACTGATGCGGCGACTAGGGCCAAAGAGCCTAAAAACACCATGAGCTTATTGATGCCCGACATTAAGCGGTCGGTCGCTTGCAATAATTGAGTCATGTGTTAGGTCACTTTTTCTGCTGCTTTTAACAAGGCGGCACAGCTTTCACTCTTTTCAGCGTAATCTTTCCATGCGCTATCTCGTGCGATTACTTTCCACTTATCCACAATAGCAGTATCAATATCCGTTACTTTGCTGCCAGCTCTCGCATAAGCAAGTGCTGCAGTCCTATCATCATCCTTAGCTGCCTCGAGACCAAACTTTTCCATTTCTGCACCAGCCGCCATCAAGGCATCGCGCTGATCTTTTGGTAAAGCATCGAAGATTTGCTTGGACATCATTAAAGGCTCAAGCATGAACCAATAGGATTTTTGACGTGCGCTAGTAAACGCTTTTGCAAGCTCTTCTAGCTTGAAGGACATGAAACTGGTCGAGGATGTAAAGGCTGCATCCATTGCGCCAGTTTGCATTGCTGCATAAATCTCGTTAGACGGCAAAGAAATAACTGAAGCGCCAGCTGCCTTGAGCATTAAATCAAACTCGCGACTACCGCCACGAATTTTCATACCCTTTACATCTTCAGGAAGAACAATAGACTTACTTCTGCTGGCAACACCACCTGCTTGCCACACCCAACTCAGAAGCACAATACCTTTGTCTTCCAAAGTCTTAGTCAACAGACGACCCACTTCGGCAGTTTTCCATTTGGCTGCTTGCTCATAGCTGCTGACCAATGCAGGCATCAAACCAATATTCACCTCAGGCACTTCTCCGCCAGCATAAGGCATTGGGAAAAGGGAAATATCTAATGCGCCTTTACGCATTGCGCTGAATTGGGCATTCGTCTTCATGAGTGAAGAACCGGGATAGACCTGAAATTTCAAGGCGCCCTTGGTGCGCTTCTCAACAGATTCAGCAAATTTTCTGCAAAGACGATCACGGAAGTCACCCGCCTGGATCGTGCCACCAGGGAATTGGTGAGAAATATTCAGTGTTTTAGTAGCCGCCTGCGCAACAGAGTTAGAGCTGTAGCCCACAACTCCAGCTAAGGGCAATGCTGCAGATCCCGCTAGCAACTGACGACGTAATGCATTTGGCTTAGATGCGCCAGATCCTGAATTAAATTCATTGCTCATGTTGATCTCCCGATTCCTTGTTTATGTCTTCTTATTGTTTCAGTACTTATTAGTTGCTGGATCTTAGCGCCCAGCTTCTTTACCGCTCATTCTAAAGCGAATACTCTTTGAACTCTGCTTTAGAGTTTCTCCTCCTAAATTCCCACTTATGGCTGCATCAGGCGACCTACAGCCCTTGAATAATCAATTTCGCCCTGTGTAAAGCGTTCATGATTCTCCTCAACTGCCGAGAGATCATATAAATAATTGACCATAAGTGCTGCTGACTGACGTAAACCCTTACGTGAGAGATCAGCAGCCCAGTTAATTTGATGCAACTTAGCGCCATTACCTAAATGGAATTTCGCTACTGGATTACCGTTTCTGCCAGCGGATCCCAATGCAAGATAAATACTGGCAAGGCAAAGCAAAGCATTCTTTTCTTTTTCAGTAGCATTATCAGGATGCCAACCAGAGCTCAAACGTTCTGTCCATGAGCGTTTAGCCAAACCAATGGCCTCTAATGCTTGTTCACGAGCTGTGCGAATTGCTGGCTTTAACTGAACGCCAGTTTTATCACCACCAATATCAGCACCTGCTGCAACCCAATCAATAAATCCTGGAATTGGTGAGAGCGTGACAAATGTTTTTAAACCAGGGAACTCTGCATGTAATTGCTCAGCAACGCGCTTGATTAAGAAATTACCCATCGAAACACCACGCAAACCAGGCTCACAGTTGCTAATTGAATAAAACGCGGCAACTTTATATTGCGAGCTTTGATGAACGGTCTCAGCCTTCTTATCTACCAAGGGAGTAATCACCGCTGGAATCTCAGGCAGCAAAGCCACCTCCACGAAAATCAAAGGTTCATTTGGCAGCTGCGGATGAAAGAATGCAAAGCAACGACGATCAGGCTGCAAGCGCCTCCGCAGGTCATCCCAGCCATCAATCGCATGTACTGCTTCATGCTGAATTAACTTCTCCAACACTTCTGCTGGAGATTTCCAGTCGACTCGATGCATCTTCAAAAAGCCTGGATTAAACCAAGAAGACAATAAGTGACGCAGATCAAAATCAACAGCAGTTAACTCGGGCTGCTTTTCAAGCAACTGCAAAAGATCGCGTCGCATTTCTACTAAGGCAGCTGTACCGTTAGTTGCTCGATTGAGTCGTCGAAATAACTCTTGTCTTGGAGGCTCAGTCACGCGTTGCAATTTAATGTAATTACGAGCACTCGCTTCAGCAGAAAAATTTTGTGCTGCAGTCATCACCGCTGCGGCATCTGGATTAAGCTTCTCAAAGAGAAAGGTAAAAAACTTGATGTGCTGATCTTTAGAGAGCTTGCGATAGTTGTTAATGACATCGTCAGCCATGCTGACTGCATTGGACTCGCCTCGCTCAGAAATGAGCCGATTTACCGCGCCAGTGACGCGAGAAAAATATCGAGCTTTTGCTAACTTTTCCAGCATGAGGTTTTTATCCAATGATGTTCAACAAAATAATGTCTCAATGTATTCCCGACCTAGGGGGTAATCAATTAAGTTAAATGTATTTTCATTAACTTAATGTTAATGATTATTGGAGAAGAAGATCGCGCGTTATTTGTTATTGCGATGCAACATGCGGGTTTCAGCAGCTAGAGCCAAGATATTAGGATTAGATTCATTAGCCTGAAGATACATCAAGGCAATACGCTGTGTTACCCGATATTTCGACTGAAGGGGGGTAAATTCAATAGCATCTCCCATTAGCGCCCTCACCCTGCCCGGGAGCAAAGACCTACCCATATCACTGGAGACCATATTCATCAAAGAGAAGATATCGCCCACCTTCATGACCACGTTAGGCTTAAATCCAGCCAATTTGAAAGCATCATAAAAACCAGAAGTAGTCGCAAAGCCGTCTTGGAGCGTTAAGAATTTTTCAAACTCATACTCCGATAAGTCAACGCTACTATCCTTGGGTTTGCTTCCCTTGGAGGAGGCTAAATACAGATCATCCTCAAATAAGGGGACTACCTCCACTCCATCAAGGGAATCATCAGATGGTGCAGCAATGACTACAGCATCAATATTGCCTTCATAGAGCTTTTTCATGAGATCTTCGTTGGAGCCCAGATATAAATCAATATCTAGATCTGGCCTGCGAATTTTCGTGCCCATGATGATTCTGGGAATAATGTTCGCTGTTAAGGAGTACATAGAACCCAGGCGAATTTGCCCGCTCTCTACGCCAGCCTTGGTTCTGGTTTTTTTAAGAATACGCTCAACATCACCGAGGAGATCTACGCTTGCTTCAGCCAAGTACAGTGCTGCGGGAAGCGCCTTTAATTGGCGACCCTCTTTTACAAATAAGGGGCAGCCAATTCCAGCTTCAAGTGAATGCAAGGCCTTGTGAATGCTGACTGAACTCAACTGCAACTCTTCAGCGGTTTTTACCAAGCTGCCTGTTCTGACAAAAGAGCAGAGTATTTCTAGCTTCCTGAGAGTCACTTCATCATTAAGCAAAATCAGTAAACCTTATTCGGGTGAGACTTCTGAGTGACGGCGCATCAGATACATGCCAAAGATGATCATCGGGACACACAACCATTGACCCATAGATAAGCCAAGGCCCAATAGACCTAAGAATGCATCTGGTTCACGCGCATACTCAGCTAAGAAACGGCAAACACCATAGCCCAGCAAGAACAAACCAGAAATTTGTCCGATTCGTCTAGGCTTACTTGCATAGGCCCAGAGAATGATGCCCAGAAAGATGCCTTCACCAAGCAATTGATAAATTTGCGATGGATGACGAGGAATGGAATCAACCAAAGGAAACACCATTGCCCAGGGTAGATCTGTAGGCCTTCCCCATAGCTCGCCATTAATAAAGTTGCCCAAACGCCCGAAGGCAAGGCCAAGTGGCACTAGGGGTGCCACTAAATCACTCACTACAAAAAAAGTGGTTTGGCGTTTTTTGGCAAACCACCAGAGAGCTACTAAAACACCCAATAAGCCCCCATGGAAAGACATGCCGCCTTCCCAAATCTTCAAAATACTGAGTGGATGAGAGAGGTAGAAGTCGGGCATATAAAACAGGGTGTAACCCAAACGACCACCAAGCACTACACCTAAGACGCCTGCAAACAATAAATCCTCAAGGTCTTTGTATGTCCAACCCAATGCCTGATAGCGAGGAGCGCGAATCCGTAATCGTCCTAGCAATAAAAATTGTGCAAAGGCACAGAGATACATCAGACCATACCAATGAATTGCGAAGGAGCCAATACGAATGGCTGCTGGATCAAACTGGGGATGAATCAACATGACAAGTGCAGCTTAACTCTTGGATTGATCAAAGTTATGCAACTCATGGCCCAAATCACGATAAGCCTTAAAACGTTCGCGGCCCGCCAAGCGCTCCGCCTCATTTACCGTGACTACCTCAACGATACGGGGGAATCTGGCAACGAGTGCGACTACATCTTGTGGCATACGCATACCCAGATGAATCATGACATCTGCATGAGGAATCGCACTCAAAGATGGTGACGCAAAGTTGTCGGTGAGCACAATAGGAGTTTCAGCGGCACCCTCGTCTTCAATATAACAATGCGGCAGAAAATCGGTGCTACTAAATGTCCAAAGCAGATCATCTAATTTTTTTAGATCTACTTTTTCACCAACGATAACGATGTTGCGAACAGGCTCGCCTTCAGGGGTTGCGCTCCAGATTTTACGCGTGAGGCGGCAAGCATATTCAAGCTTATCGCTAACATTGCTGTGAAAATCAATTCGTGCCATAGAGACTTACTGGTTTACTTTTGCTCAAGCAAGTAATTTACTAGTAAAGGTACTGGTCGACCAGTTGAACCTTTAGCGGCGCCGCTCTTCCACGCAGTACCAGCAATATCCAAATGCGCCCACTTATATTTCTCGGTAAAGCGAGACAAGAAGCAAGCTGCAGTAACGCTGCCAGCGGGACGTCCGCCAATATTGGCTACATCAGCAAAGTTGGATTTCAGTTGCTCGTGATAGGCAGCATCTAAAGGCAGACGCCATACCGTGTCTAAAGAATCATGGCCGGCTTTAGTCAAATCGTTTACCAGGGCTTCATCGTCAGAAAATACGCCACTGTGTACATGACCCAATGCAATGATGCAAGCGCCAGTTAAGGTTGCTACATCAATTACGGCCTTAGGTTTAAAGCGCTCCACATAGGTCAAGGCATCACACAAAATCAAACGACCTTCGGCATCAGTATTGAGAATTTCAATTGTTTGACCTGACATACTTTTGACAATGTCGCCTGGACGAGTTGCTTTACCAGAGGGCATGTTTTCACAAGTGGGCACTACCCCGATGACATTTTTTTTCAACTTCATCAATGCAGCGGAATACATTGTGCCAATCACCGAAGCAGCGCCACACATGTCATATTTCATTTCGTCCATGGCTTCGCCTGGCTTTAAAGAAATACCGCCGGTATCAAAGGTGATCCCTTTACCAACCAGAACAATGGGAGCTTCTCCAACCTTACCGCCTTGATGACGCATCACAATAAATTGGGGTGGCGTCTCAGAGCCCTTGGCAACCGATAGAAATGAGCCCATACCCAGAGCCTCGATTTGCTTGAGTCCTAAAACCTCAACCTTCAAAGCAGCCTCCTTCGCTAAGCTCTGCGCGGTTTTACCTAAATAAGTAGGCGTGCAAATATTTGGTGGAAGGTTGCCCAAGTCTTTCGCTAAATTCATACCCTCAACCATTGCGGCGCCTTGCTCAACAGCCAGCTTTAATTCTTTAGCAGTTGCATCATTGCCTCCAAAGACCAAGTGCTTAAAAGTATCCGCATTGTCTTTGGCCTTGAATTTCATCGCAGGCTGACGAACACCAAAGCGATAAGCTTGATCTCCAGCATATTGAATGGTCAGACGCACTTCTTGGGCGATAGTTTCGGATACTTTTGATAAAGTAAAGCTAGGAGCAAACCAAAGTGCATTCTCAATAGCGCCGCCACTCAAAGCCTTCAATCCCGCGCGAGCAACTTTGGAGTACGCCAATAAACTTTTATCCGCACTCGACTGCAAATCGCCCATTCCTAGCAAAAGAATTCGCTTTGCTTTGACCGCATTTGCAGACCAAGACTTTTCGGCTCTCAATATGCAAACCGAGGCTTGCTTGCCGTCCAAATCACCGAGCGTGCTGACGTGACCAAGAGAGCCTCCCAACAGCAGATCTAATTCCGCCAAAACACCAGTCTTGACCTTGGTGCCTTTAGCCCCAGAGAAACTGTCAAAGTCTGCTTTTGAGTACCCAAGAACGAGGCAATCAGTGCTGATAGCAAGCAGGCTTTTAAGGCTCGATTTGAGGAGTTTTGGACTTTGCAGGTCCGCCTGGGAGAAAATCTTGGTACTAAATTGAATTGTCATAATGTATGGCAGTATTTTTAGGTCGATTTGAGGACTAAAGAATGTTAATTCAGGATGTTTATCCATTATCCTCCGACATGAGATTAACCTACTTTGCCCGCACTGAAATTAGTCATTTAAACCCCTTCAAAACCCTATACCGACCACTCTATAGCCATTCATGATTTTTAAAGATGCCCTTCGCCGAGAACTCAGCTTTACTACAGGCGGCGTCTTTTTGGTCCTTGTGACCATCATGGTGACTACTTTGGTAATCCGCATCCTAGGTTATGCGGCAAATGGCGCAGTAAATCCAGAGGATGCACTCGTATTGATTGCCTTGGCTACCCTGGGCTATCTTGCCGTCTTATTAACGGTCTCCCTATTTGTGGCCACCTTGATTGTGTTGGTGCGTTGGTACAAAGATTCTGAAATGATCGTCTGGTTTGCCAGCGGCTTAAGCATCAGCAATCTGATTCGCCCCATTTTGCAATTTGCTACTCCGCTCATCATCATCATTGCGCTTCTTGCATTATTTGTTTGGCCTTGGGCTAACAGAGAGACCACCCTCATTAGCCAACGCTTCCAACAACGAGATGATGTCTCGATGGTAACTGCTGGCCAATTTAAAGAATCTGCCAGAGCAGAACGTGTCTTTTTTATCGAACAACTCGATGTTAATAAGAGCGAAGTAAAGAATATTTTTGTTGCGGACAATAAGAACGGGCGTCTTAGCATCGCCGTTGCATCTTCTGGCTTTATTCAAAATTCTGAGGGCGGAGAAAAATCCGTTGTCCTTCACAATGGCCGCCGCTATGAAGGTCAACCAACCCAACCTGACTTTAGAATCCTGGAGTTCACCGATTACACAACCAAGATACGCAGCAAGGAAACCTTAGCGCCAGCTCCGCGTGACAGAGAAAAAACAATTCAGGAATTAATTAATGAACCCAATCCTGCTTTTGTGAATCCAAGTCGAGCTGAACTACTCTGGCGTATTGGACTTCCGCTAATGGCGCTTGGTCTTGTGCTCATTGCAATTCCGCTGGCGTATGTAAACCCACGCCTTGGTAACTACACTGCCATGTTTTATGCGGTACTGATCTATTTAATCTATAGCAACTTATTGAATCTCACTCAGAACTTTGTTGCTCAAGGAAAGTTCAGCGTCTTTGTTGGTATTTGGCCCATTCATCTGCTGGCCTTATTAATAGCTACCGCATTAATTCGTAATCGCATTAACCCATCCATTAAATGGTGGCGCCGCCAATTACCCGTTGCCCTGGCAAATAAATGAAACTGCTCTTTCCCTACATCTACGAGCGTTACCTAGCCAAGCAAATTTATGCGGCATTTGGATTTATTTTGTTTGCCTTGGTTGCATTGTTTTTGTTTTTTGACATCTTAAGCGAGCTGGGCTCGGTTCAAGGTGGCTACACCCTGCCACTTGCTTTGCTTCATGTCCTACTCAAAGCTCCAAGCCGTATCTCTGAGATTATTCCAATTGCGGCCTTGATTGGCAGTATCTACGTATTTGCCATGTTAGCTAGTCAGTCTGAATTCACTATCTTGCGCATTGCTGGCCTGGATGTGAAAAAAGGGTTGATTGCACTTACCAAGATTTCATTGCCGCTGGTTGTGCTTACGCTCATCATGAGTGAGTGGGCAGGCCCCTATACAGAAGCCAAGTCAGAGCAAATCCGCATGAAGGCCTTGGGCGCAACATATTCTTCACAATTTAAGACTGGGGTTTGGGTGAAAGACCGCCTACGAGATGAAGATGGTAGTGGCCCCGTTCGTCCAGGCGTTCGCTACGTAAACGTAGGCAAGGTCGACAAGGACAATGATATTGGCGATATTCGGATGTATGAATTTAGTGACACGTATAACTTACTCTCCATTCGCACAGCCCCATCTGGACACTTTGATGAAACCGGTATTTGGGTTTTAAATGATGTTACAGAAACTCGCTTTAAAGAAACCAAGCAAACTGATCCGCTCAATCCTGTTTTTTCAGCGCAAACATTTACGCACCCCATTCTGACTTTAGAGTCTGAAGTCACTCCGCAAATTTTGAGCGTGCTATTAATTAGTCCAGAAAAAATGTCGATTCTGAGTTTGGGCCGTTTCATTGCTCACCTGAACGAAAACAACCAAGATACACAACGACATTCAATCGCCTTTTGGAAAAAAGTGATCTACCCGTTCACGATTTTTGTGATGTTGGCTTTAGCGCTCCCGTTTGCCTATTTAAAAGTCAGGGCTGGTAGCGTGGGCATCAAAGTATTTGGCGGCATCATGCTGGGAATGAGTTTTCAGCTATTCAACTCTTTGTTCTCCAATGTTGGACTCTTAAGTGCATGGCCGGCATTCTTGACAGCGTTAATACCGCCAATGCTCTACTTCCTCTTGGCATTGTTCGCCTTACGACGGGTTTCAGAAACCTAATACCCAAAATTCATATAGAATTTGATTCCTATATCTTTGTAGATATATAGATAGGAATCCCATATGAACCTGCACCAATTCCGCTTTGTACGTGAGGCTGTTCGACAAAACTTCAATCTCACTACAGCCGCTAAGGCACTTTTTACCTCCCAACCGGGCGTATCTAAAGCCATTATTGAATTGGAAGATGAGCTTGGCGTTGAAATCTTTAGGCGTCACGGTAAGCGTATCCGCTCTCTCACAGAGCCAGGTAAACGAATTCTGAGCTCAGTTGAACGCATCTTAGATGAAGTCGAAACACTGAAGCGAGTGGGCAAAGATTTTGCCAGTCAAGATCAAGGCAACTTTGTGATCGCCACCACCCATACTCAAGCACGCTATGCCTTACCAAAAGTACTTACTGAATTTACAAAACGCTTTCCTAAGGTTCGCGTCAGTATCCAACAAGGTAGTCCAGGTCAAATCGCCGAGTTACTCAGTCATGATCGAGCAGACATCGCCATCGCAACCGAAGGGATCGCCAATACCCCTGGCGTCCTAGCTTTACCTGGATACCAATGGCAGCATGTAGTCATGGTGCCATTGAGTCACCCATTACTCAATCAAGCATCGGTAACGCTTGAAGAGATTGCCAAGTATCCCATCATCACCTATGACAAAGCTTTTGCAGGGCGTAGCAAGATTGATGCTGCATTTGCTCAACGCAATATCACTCCCGATATTATTTTGGAAGCAATTGATGCTGACGTCATTAAGACTTACGTTGAAGCGGGTATGGGTATCGGCATCGTTGCTGGTCACGCATACGACCCAGATAGGGATCGGAACCTTAAAGTCATTCAAGTCGGTCATTTATTTGGCAACAATGTGACGCACATTGGCGTTAAACAAGGAGCTTACTTAAGATCATTTGTTTACACCTTCATCGAGCTCTTCTCACCCACACTCACCAAAAAAATTGTTGAGCAGGCCATGAATGAGAAAACTGATACCTACGAAATCTAATGCTGGGGAAAGATTTACGGATTGAATAACCAGTAAATGGTGCCTCGGGGCGGACTCGAACCGCCACGCCTTGCGGCACCGGATTTTGAGTCCGGCACGTCTACCAATTCCATCACCGAGGCAGGTGTTTGCAGTGGAAATTCTGCTTAATTGACTACTTTGTTACAGCTAAGACATGAGAGTGTAACAAAAATTGGCTAACTGCCCCCTACCTCGGGTCTAGAACCCCTTAAAATAGCCTCTTATAGCCAAATTATTAAAAGGACTTATCCGTATGGCCGGCCACTCGAAATGGGCCAATATTCAGCACCGCAAAGGTCGTCAAGACGAAAAACGCGGCAAGATTTGGACCAAACTCATTAAAGAAATTACTGTCGCTGCCAAACTGGGTGGCGGTGATCTCGCAACCAATCCACGTTTACGCTTGGCTGTTGATAAAGCCAAAGACTCCAATATGCCTAATGACAACGTGCAAAGAGCGATTCAACGCGGCACCGGCACATTAGAAGGCGTGAGTTACGAAGAGATTCGTTATGAAGGCTACGGCATCAATGGGGCTGCCATCATTGTGGATTGTTTAACTGATAATCGCACTCGCACCGTAGCAGAGGTTCGTCATGCCTTTAATAAGAATGGTGGCAACATGGGAACCGAAGGATCAGTTGCGTTCCTCTTCAAACACTGCGGTCAAATGTTATTTGCTCCTGGTAGCAACGAGGATCAATTAATGGAGGTTGCGCTTGATGCTGGGGCTGAAGATGTGATTGCGCATGATGATGGCTCGTTTGAAGTATTAACACCCGTGCCAGATTTTGGTAAGGTGCAAGATGCCCTAGCGCAAGCAGGACTGAAGGCTGAACTAGCAACTGTTGCCATGCGTCCAGAAACAGAGATTGCACTCGAAGGTGAGCAAGCCGAAAGCATGCAGAAACTGCTCGATGCCTTGGAAAACCTTGATGACGTTCAAGAAGTATTTACAAACGCAGCTCTATAACCCACTCAATTATTTAAGACATCACCTGTTATGAAAATTCTTCTCGTTGGATCTGGTGGACGCGAACATGCATTGGCTTGGAAGCTAGCGCAGTCACCTCAAGTGCAAACCGTTTATGTGGCACCGGGCAATGGTGGCACTGCCACAGCTAAACAGGCGGCAGCCGGTATTGAGAATTTACCCATCACCGGCTTACAAGAGCTCGCTGATTTTGCAAAACGCGAGAAGATTCATCTCACAGTTGTTGGTCCTGAAGCGCCCTTAGCGGCCGGCATTGTCGACGTCTTTCGCAATAATGGCTTGCGCATTTTTGGTCCAACTCAATTAGCCGCCCAGCTGGAGTCTTCAAAAGATTTCTCCAAGGCTTTTATGAAACGCCATGGCATTCCGACTGCGGAATACCAAACATTTACTAGTGCTTTAGAAGCACATGCTTACATTGATGCCAAAGGCGCGCCAATCGTGATTAAGGCCGACGGCTTAGCTGCTGGCAAAGGTGTAGTGGTAGCAATAAACCTAGATGAAGCTCATGCAGCGGTAGATATGATGCTTGCCGATAACAAATTAGGTAATGCTGGCGCTCGCGTGGTAATCGAAGAGTTTCTTACTGGCGAAGAAGCTAGTTTTATTGTTCTAGTAGATGGCAAGCATGTTCTTGCTCTAGCAACCAGCCAAGATCACAAGCGTTTATTAGATGCTGACCAAGGCCCCAATACCGGCGGCATGGGCGCATACTCCCCTGCTCCCGTTGTTACCCCGGAAATCCATGCGCGCGCTTTACGTGAAGTGATCATGCCAACTGTGAGGGGCATGGAGGCGGATGGTCTGCCATATACAGGTTTCTTATACGCAGGACTCATGATTGCTCCCGATGGCAAGATCAAAACTTTAGAATTTAATTGCCGTATGGGCGACCCAGAAACTCAACCCATCATGGCACGCTTACGCAGTGATCTCGTCAATGCCCTTGATCATGCAGTAGATGGCAAACTCAACGAAGTAGAGCTTGAATGGGATCGTCGCACTGCCTTAGGAGTGGTTCTAGCCGCACATAATTACCCAGATACTCCACGCAATGGTGATGTCATTACCGGCATTCCTGCTGATACCGAAGATCAACTCACTTTCCATGCTGGCACCAAATTACATGAAGGCAAATTAGTGACCTCGGGTGGGCGTGTATTGTGTGTTGTGGGTTTAGCCGACACCGTTCGAGGCGCTCAACAAAAAGCCTACGATGTCATTAAGCAGATTCATTTCGATGGGATGCAATATCGCAAAGATATTGGCTATCGCGCAATTAAATAAATATTGAAAAGTACAGATTCCTTGTCAGCACCTCAAACTCAAATTGATATTGCAGCCCTGAAAGAATATTTTTTAGGTCTGCAAGATCGCATTACTTCGGCGATGGGCGCTTTAGATGGGAAAGCTTTTATTGCAGACGAGTGGCATAAGCCAGAGGACAGCAAACTCAAAGGCTATGGGCGTACTTGCATTTTGGATAATGGCAACATCCTTGAAAAAGGCGGGGTAGGTTTTTCTCATGTTCGCGGCGATCAAATGCCGCCTTCGGCCTCGCATCACCGCCCTGAAGTAGCAGGTCGCAGTTTTGAAGCGATGGGCGTGTCTTTGGTTTTTCACCCTAACAACCCAAAAGTTCCTACTACCCATATGAATGTGCGCTGCTTTATTGCACAAGCCCCCGATAAGGAGCCGGTATGGTGGTTCGGTGGTGGTTTTGATCTCACCCCCTACTATGGTGTTGATGAAGATTGCACCCATTTTCATCAAACCGCTAAAGATGCCTTAGACCCCTTTGATGATGAGCTCTACCCACGCTTTAAAAAATGGTGTGATGAATATTTTTACTTAAAGCATCGCGAAGAACCTCGCGGTATCGGCGGTGTGTTCTTTGATGACTTTAATGAACTAGGCTTTGAAAAAAGCTTTGCAATGATGCGTGCTGTGGGAGATGCATTTATTCATGCTTACCTGCCTATAGTAGAGCGTCGCTACCAAGACGTATTTACCCCAGAAGAAAAGTCGTTCCAAGAATATCGTCGTGGCCGTTATGTGGAATACAACCTTATTTTTGATCGAGGAACGATTTTTGGTCTGCACTCTGGCGGTCGTACAGAGTCTATTTTGATGTCGATGCCCCCAGTCGTTCAGTGGCGCTATAACTGGCATCCTGAGCCCGGCACCCCCGAAGCCAAGCTCTATGACTATTACCTTAAACCACGCGATTGGTTAGCTTGAGCGCGCGTAAAAAAATCGGTATCCTCGGCGGTACCTTTGATCCGCCACATATTGGCCACCTTAAGCTAGCCAGTCATTTTGCGAAGCTCTTACGCTTAGACGCTCTTTTACTCATTCCAAGTGGTGAGCCATGGCAAAAGGGTTCTGGAATTACGCCCGCTCCAATTCGTTTTCAGTTAACCGAAGCTGCTGGCATTGATTTGGCCCGAGCATTTTTGTATCTCAAGATACCGACTCAGGTAGGCATTGACCGAATTGAAATGGATCGCGCAGGACCTAGTTATGCGATTGATACTGTGAAAGCTTTAAGAGATCGCTTTGGCAATGATGCGAGCCTGATCTGGCTAATGGGAGCAGATTCGCTCATGACGCTACCTACGTGGCATGCTTGGCAAGAGTTAATGGGATCCATTCATATTGCAGTAGCAAGTAGACCAAATCACGAGCTAGAGGTAGTAGGAAGTCCCGAACTGAAGCAGTTATTAGCAAAACATCAAACTTTAGAGCCAAGCGCCCTTGAAAATTGTCCCTCTGGCCTCATCTATATTGATGAAAGCCTCTCGATAGATCTATCGTCTACCGACCTGAGGGGCCGCCTTAAAACCCTTACGCGCAACTCTATCGGGGTCGAGGAAATTCCATCGCATACCCTAGAAATCATCACAAATCTGGGCTTGTATCAGTAATCAAGCTAAGATCACCCTCAACACTTAAATAATATTGATAAAAACCATGGACTTACGTAAATTACAACGCGTCATTATTGATGCCCTCGAAGATGTGAAGGCGCAAGATATTCGCGTTTATGACACTACCAAACTTAGCGAGTTATTTGATCGCGTAGTTATTGCTACCGGCTCAAGCAATCGCCAGACTCGCTCTTTGGCAATGTCTGTGAAAGAAGAAGTCAACGCCAAAGGTGGTGAAGTTATCTCCATTGAAGGTTTAGAGACTGGTGAATGGGTACTTGTCGACTGTGGCGATATCGTCGTTCACATTCTGCAACCAATGTTGCGCTCCTACTATCAGCTCGAAGGTATGTGGGGCGCTAAACCTGTACGCGTCAAATTGGCTGGCGCCAAAGGTCTTGTTAAAGCTAGTGAATCAGAAGACGACGAATAATTATTCTTTTTTTGTTCATTTTGAATATAGCTAATGCGCCTAACGATTGTTTCTGTTGGTCATAAAATGCCAGATTGGGTTGCCACTGCAACCCATGATTACATCAAGCGCATGCCTGCAGACTGCAGCATCGAAATTAAAGAAATCAAGCCTGATCTCACGCCCGCCAAGGAAGCGATCAAGATATTAGCCGCTATCCCCAAGGGTTCGAGAGTGATTGCGCTAGACGAAAGGGGTAAGGATCAAACTACCCAAAACCTAGCCACTCAACTAGCAGGCTGGCGCCAAGAAGGTTTTGATATCACCTTTTTGATTGGTGGAGCAGATGGCTTAGATGCCAACCTCAAAACGAGTGCTCAAGCCATGTGGCGACTCTCTAGCCTGACCTTACCCCATGCAATGGCTAGAGTGATGCTTGTTGAACAGCTCTATCGCGCGTGGACTATCCTGCAAGGCCACCCATATCACCGCGAGTAAGACCTTGAATTCTTTTATCTATCTCGCCTCACAAAGCCCACGACGCCAAGAACTCTTAAAACAAATTGGTGTTGAATTTAAATTGCTTCTTGCGCAAGCTGGTGAAGATACTGAAAGCATTGAGACGCCCCTCCTTTATGAAAAAGCATGCGCTTATGTAGAGCGCGTAACCTTAGCTAAAAGTGCTGTGGCACTCGAGCGCTGGGGGAAAAGTGGATTGCCGTGGGCGCCGATATTATGTGCCGACACAACCGTAAGCTTACCCAATAGTCCTGATGGTGAAATTCTAGGCAAACCATCTGACGCTCGTGATGCTTTGCGCATTTTGAGGATGCTGAGCGGAAAGATCCATGAAGTACTTACAGCTGTAGCACTAACGGTCAGGCCAAATGAGCCTCCTATCTCTATCGTGCAGATCTCAGAGGTTCAATTTGCAGACCTCTCTGAAGAGCTCATTGAAGCTTATATTGCTAGCGGAGAGCCTTTTGGGAAAGCTGGGGCTTACGGCATTCAAGGGGGCGGCAGTGCTTTTATCCCTTCGATTAAGGGCAGCTATAGCGGTATCATGGGTCTACCCCTGTATGAAACTGTTCAACTTCTCAAGCGCGCCCAAGTTCACTGCATATGAATGAAGAAATACTGATCAATATCACCCCACAAGAGACGCGGGTTGCATTAATTCAGCAAGGTGCAGTGCAAGAGCTCCAAATTGAGCGCACTCGCCAGCGTGGGATTGTTGGCAACATCTATTTAGCAAAAGTCGTTCGTGTATTACCGGGCATGCAATCTGCGTTCATTGAGGTTGGTTTAGAGCGCACTGCTTTTATGCATGTCGCCGATATTACGCAAAGCAATCCACAGCCCCAAATTGAGAAGCTATTATTTGAAGGTCAGACACTATTAGTACAGGTTCTTAAAGACCCCCTGGGTACCAAAGGCGCTCGCCTGACAACCCAGCTCAGTATTGCGGGTCGTAATTTGGTATACCTACCACCTGCTGGCACAGACGTTGCCACGGAAAAATATATTGGTGTATCACAACGCATTGACCAACCAGAAGAGCGTGAAGCGATCAAAGCGCGCTTGGCGGGTCTCATGGCTGAGGATGAAAAAGGTGGCATCATCGTACGCACTAGCGCTCAAGATGCCTCGGATACAGAATTGCAGCATGACATGCGCTATCTTAGAACTACCTGGGAAAATATTCGTGAGGCCGTTAAATCTAAAGCGGCTCCTAGCCTCCTTTACCAAGACTTAAGCCTTGCTGAACGGGTCTTGCGGGATGTTGCTGGCGAAGAAACAACGCAGATTCGCGTAGACTCTGCAGAAAATTTTGAGAAGCTCAAAGGCTTTGCCACTCTTTATATGCCTAACCTATTGGGCAAGTTAACCCTGCATCGTGGTGAGCGCGCCCTCTTTGACTTGTTTGATGTCGACGCCGAAATTAATAAAGCTTTAGGAAGACGAGTCGACCTGAAGTCCGGTGGCTATTTAATGATCGACCAAACGGAGTCGATGACTACGATTGACGTAAATACTGGTAGCTATGTAGGTGCTCGTAATTTAGATGACACAGTCTTCAAAACCAATTTGGAAGCAGCCCAAGCGATTGCTCGTCAACTTCGTCTACGTAACCTTGGTGGCATCATCATCATTGATTTCATCGACATGATGGGCAAGGATCATCAAGAATCCGTCCTTTATGAATTAAAGCGCAACCTTGAACGCGATCATGCTCGCACCTCGGTTAGTGAATTTTCAGCATTAGGTTTGGTAGAAATGACGCGCAAACGAACTCGCGAGTCTCTGGCCCATATCACCTGTGAGCCTTGTGCTACCTGCATGGGCAAAGGTGAAATCAAAACTGCTCAGACGATTTGTTATGAAATTTTGCGTGAAATCGTACGTGAGCATCGCCAATTTAATCCCCGTGAATTTCGTATCGTGGCAGCGCCGGATGTGATTGACCTCTTCCTTGAAGAAGAGAATCAATTTTTAGCACAGCTCGGGGACTTTATTGGCAAACCAATTACACTTCAGGCTGAAGGCAGCTTCAAACAAGAACAATACGATATTGTTCTTAGTTAAGCGACTTACCAAAAACTATTTAAGCGTTTGAGAATTGAATGCGGTGCAAATTGGCATATAAGCCATCTTGCTTGATCAACTCTTCATGCGAACCGTTTTCTATCACCTTGCCATGCTCTAAAACGACAATACGGTCTGCATGCTCAATGGTTGATAAACGATGGGCAATCACTAAGGTGGTGCGCCCCGCCATTAATCGCTCTAAGGCATCTTGTACTTGACGCTCAGATTCTGAGTCCAAAGCGGAAGTGGCTTCATCCAAAATAAGGATTGGTGCATTTTTATAGATAGCACGAGCGATAGCTAAACGCTGGCGCTGGCCACCAGATAGACGATTGCCGTTATCCCCTACCAAGGAATCTATTCCCTCCGGAAGCTCACGAATCATAGCGCTTAGATTAGCAGCCTCCAAGGCCTCCATAACGCGCCCACGATCAACACCTTCTTCAGTGGCGGCGCCGTAAGCCACATTAGCAGCAATGGTGTCATTGAACAAAATGACATCCTGACTGACGAAAGCCAGTTGCTTGCGAACATCAGCAAGAACAATGTCCTCCAAAGGCAGATCATCTAAATAAATATGTCCACTCGTTGGCTTGAAGAAGCGCGGAATCAAATTCACCAAGGTTGATTTGCCGCCACCAGATGGTCCAACAAAAGCCACAATTTCACCTGGTTTGATATTGAGATTAATATCAGTCAAGGCATCTTTACGCCCCACTTCTTGCTGATAAGAAAATCCAACATTCTCAAATCGAATAGCGCCTTTGGCTTTATCCAAAGATCGCATATTCAATCTACGATCCTCATCCTCTTCAAAAGGCTGATCCATCAAACCAAAAATCATTTCTGCAGCAGTTAAGCCGCGTTGCAATGGCTGATTGATGTCTGCCAAATGCTTTAGGGGGGAGATGACCAGCATCATTGCCGTAATAAACGCTGCAAAGCCACCCACGGTAGTACCTTCGGTTGCAGATTGCATCAAAGCAATCACCAGCACGATAGACAAGGCCATAGAGGCAATCAATTGGGTAATCGGCTGATTTAGGCCGCCTGCTACTGCAGACTTCAGGGTAAATTGACGCAGTCGCTCTGCCTTCTGCTTAAAGCGATTCATCTCATAATCTTGAGCGCCATGAACCTTAACAATTTTGTAGCCAGCAGTAGATTCCTCAACAATATAGGCAAGCTCACTAGTTAAATTTTGCTGCTGGCGATTCAGGGATCGTAATCGCCGATTAATCTTAGTCATGATCAATGCGATCACTGGAAAAATAAATAAAACGACCAAAGTTAATTGCCAGTTGAGGTAAATCAAGTAACCCATCAAGCCCACTACAGTGAGAGAGTCACGTACTAAGCTAATCAGCATCCCCCCCATGACTGAGAGAACATTATTTACTTCAAATACAACTGCATTAATTAAATTAGAAGCCGAGTTCTTCTGGAAAAAAGTAGTGCTTGCATGTAGCAAGGTTTGGAACATTTGTTCGCGCAACTTCAAGAGAGCCGCATTAATTACTCTAGTAAGCAAGTAATTGGATAAAAATTGCGCCAAACTCCGGACCAACGCTAATCCCACTAAGAAAACTGGCACCTGCCACAACTTACTATTGAGCTGACCAGTGAACCCGCGGTCTAATAAAGGCTTCATCAAGGCGGGTATGGAGGTCTCAGCCCCTGCAACAATAGCCATAGCTATCAGGGAGCCAATAATCAGCCCAATATGGGGCTTGAGGTAGGTAATTAAGCGATTTAGGGCGGTACGGTCTTGAGCATTCATATAATGAATTATGCCCACCTTATCCGTCATACTCATCACCCGCAATGAAGAGGCCAATTTAGAGGATTGCCTGACCTCATTGGAAGGCATTGCCCAGCAGATTGTCGTGGTCGACACCAATAGCACTGATCACACCTTAGAAATCGCCCAAAATCATGGCGCTACCATTGCTCAGCCATCGGATTGGCCGGGCTTTGGCCCCCAAAAGAATCGCGCCCTAGAGCTCGCTACAGGTGAATGGGTTCTATCTTTAGATGCCGATGAGCGGCTTACCCCCGCCCTAAGATCAGAAATTCTGAGGGCTATTCACCATAGCGCCCATATTGACTGTTTTGCCATTCCTAGGCTGTCTTGGTATTGCGGTCGCTTTATCCGCCACTCTGGCTGGAGTCCAGACTATGTTGACCGACTTTTTAAGCGGGGGACCGCCCGCTTTTCCGATGACCTGGTACACGAACGCCTCATTCCTAAAGGGCAAGTGGCAAGGCTAGAGAATCCCATGCTGCACTACAGCTTTATGAACTACTCCCAAGTCTTGCAAAAACTAGATCGTTACTCAACAGCCTCGGCTGAGCAAGCTTTTGCCAAAGGCAAAACCAGCAATCCTTTAACAGCAGTCTTGCATGGAGTCTGGGCCTTTATCCGCACTTACATCATTCGCGCTGGATTCTTGGATGGAGCCCAAGGATTTGCTTTGGCCATTTCGAATGGTCAGGGAACCTACTATCGCTATATCAAACTCTGGCACCTAAACCAGGAAGCCCGTAAATGATTTCCATTTTGTTGGCTACTTATAACTGGCCACAAGCCCTTAAGCTCTGCCTCGAATCACTGGCCACCCAAACAGACCGTGATTTTGAAATTATTATTGCTGACGATGGTTCAAGCGATAGTACTAAGCAAGTCATCGACACTTTTAAAGCATCCCACCCTATTTCTATTGCGCATCTATGGCAAGACGATCAAGGCTTTCGGAAAACCAAAATCTTGAATCAAGCGATTGCTGCTGCCAAAGGGGATTACCTCATTTTTTTAGATGGCGACTGCATTGTTCAGCCAGATTTTGTTGCACGTCATCGCCAGCTTTCAGAAAAAGGATATCTAGTTACCGGTAGCAGAGTCTTGCTTGATGAAAAACTCACTCAAGGCCTGCTTACCTGGCCAGCTTGGGACTTCTCACTATTTCACTCCAAACTCCTAAGTGAGCGTTTGCGTGGTGGCATCAATAAGTACTGGCCCCTGAAAATTAAATTTGGGAATGGCGGATGGCGGGACTATCAAAAGTTTGTTTGGCGTCGCATTAAAGGCTGCAATATGGCTTGCTGGAAAGCAGATGCTGAGGCAATCAATGGTTTTGATGAAACGATGACTGGCTGGGGTCATGAAGATGCTGACTTTATCTTTCGCTTGCAACGCCATCACATCAAACGGAAGTCGGGATCATGGTCAACTGAAGTACTGCACCTCTTTCATAAGATACACGACCAAAGTAATGCTGCTGAGAATGCCCGCCGAGTTCGTGAAAAGATTTTGGCAAAGGCGATGTAAGAGTTACTACTATGACTCACTTTTCCAACCTTAAGCCAAAGAAAGTTTTATTCATTGCCACACGGCAAATCGGGGATGTGCTGGTTACAACACCTCTCATTAGTAAAGCTCGTGAACTTTGGCCAGATGCCGAGTTTCATTTTTTGGGCTACAAGGGTAAATTGGAGATGCTCAAGGGCAATCCTGATATTGCACAGGTCATTGAAACCTCTGATAGACCAGGCTTTGGGGAGTACCTCTCACTCTTTAACCGTTTATTTCAGCGCTATGATCTTGCATTTGTTACCCAACCAAGTGACAGAGCCTATCTCTATGGTTTGGTCTCCGCCTTTCACCGTGTAGGCGTTTTAGGAGGGCATCCTCAAGGTAAGCAAAGTAAGGTTGTAGATAAGTCGAATCGACAAAACGCCTGGAAGAAATTCATCTGTATGCATACCGTTGATGTTGACTACTTTAGCCAGCATGTCATTGCTGAAAAACTACGCTTGCTTGAAGTCTTTTTCCGCAATCCTTTGGAATTATTTTCTAAGCCCATTAAGGTCACTCCACCGATTGGTGAGGCGTTAACACCCGTCATTGCTGGAGAACTCACTCAGCCTTATATAGTGATACATCCTGGCCCATTAACTGCATATAAACGTTGGCCATTAGCGTATTGGCAAAAAATCATTACTTATTTAGCGAAACGGGGATTTCAGGTAGTGCTGAGCGCCTCTCCCGCGAAACAAGATCTGCAGCTCAATCATGACATTTTTTCGCTACTAGAGGACAATATCCGCAAGCAGGTAATTAATACCGCCGGTAAGCTTTCGATTCCGCAGGCTGGTTCTTTGTTGAGGGCAGCCTCTTTATATATCGGCGTCGATACCTCTATTACGCATTTAGCAGCAGCTTGCAATACCCCGACAATTACTTTATTTGGCGCTACACCACCGACGAATTTCGGGCCATGGCCCAATGGCTTTATTGGCGATCAACCATACCAATTGCGCTCCCGCTCTCAAACGGTTGGCAATATTACGATCTTGCAAGGCCCTGGGGAGTGCGTACCCTGCCGGAAAGCAGGTTGTTTAGATCGCGCCGATAGCTATAGTGAATGCTTAGACTTACTTGAGCCAACCCAAGTAATAGATGCTATAGAAAAAGTATTAGGGCAACACTGAGGCTAAGCAGCCTAGTGGTACTGAACCAGAACAGGATCTTTTTGCTTTGATGCCAATAGTTGATTAAGACTATGCAAACAAGCATCGTCAGGGTAAATTCGCATCTCTTCTGGGAACTGCATCAAGCACGCACCACCACTAGTGGTCACAGCTGCCGTCAACATTAAGCCCTTCACACCATCTTTTGCGCTAGCCATGTGCGCACCGAATTTAGGATCGCGTGCCCGATTCGACATCAGGTAGGGTCCGATTTGGCTTCGCAACATTCTGACATCTACCGCTGAATCAATGCATACATGAACATTACGGGCAAAGCGCATGCGCGCCCCAGTGATATCCATTACCGCTTCAGAAACAATTCGCATTCCACCAGAGAATTTATCTGGCGTGACATTGACTTTAGCGACCAGTAATTCGTCTTCTTTTAGCCATGAACGATTTGGTTCGTAGACTTCGCTATATAACGTCACCTCTAGTGCGGCAGTGCCGTCATCAATTGTTGCGATCATCATGCGGCCGCGCTGACCGGTAAGCATCCGGGCCGAGGTGACGATGCCTGCAATCAGTTGATCCTTGCCTTCAGTAATTTTTGACAGAGGCTGACGAATAAAGTGAGCAGTCTCGTCACGATAAGCATCAAACATGTGTCCCGTTAGGCAAAGGCCTAAAGCCGTTTTTTCCTCTTGAAGACGTTTTTTCTCAGACCAGATTGGTTCACGAACCAATTCTGGCAGATGACGGTGATCCTCACCAGCAACCTCAAACAAGCTCACTTGATGAATCGAAGCCTCTGCTTGCTCTGCAGCTTCGATTGCCCTTGCTAAGGAGGCAAGTAAGGTCGAGCGGATGTCATACAGATTTCCACCTGCAGGTACGGAATCTCGATAGAGACTATCAAATGCACCTGCGCGCATTAATGCCTCAATAGCGCGACGATTCACTTGCCTGCGGTCAACCCGTGCACAGAAATCAAACAGGTCTTTAAATGGTCCGCCAGTTTGGCGAGCTTTCACAATTGCTTCGATTGCCGCTTCACCAGTGCCCCTAACAGCCCCCAGGCCATAACGAATATGACTGAGAGGTGCATCTGGTGCCGCATCTGGAGCACGCAGCGGTGTGAACTCATAGACTCCAGTATTGATATCTGGAGAGAACACTCGAATCTGATTTGCCAAGCAGTCGTCATACAGAATCTTCACCTTATCGGTGTCATCCATCGCAAGCGATAAGTTGGCTGCCATAAATTCGGCAGGATAGTAAGCCTTCAGCCATGCAGTCTGATAAGCCAAGAGTGCATAAGCAGCCGCATGGGACTTATTAAATCCATACCCCGCAAAGCGCTCCATCAAGTCATAAATCTCGTTCGCTTTACCTTCGGTAATACCGCCCGCTTTTGCGCCATCACTAAAAATCTTGCGATGCTGCGCCATCTCTTCCGGTTTTTTCTTGCCCATCGCGCGTCGCAACATGTCTGCGCCACCTAATGAATACCCGCCAATCATCTGGGCCATCTGCATGACCTGCTCTTGGTAAACCATGATGCCGTAGGTCTCTCGCAAAACGGGCTCGATACGCGGATCCGGATACTCTACTTTTTGTCGGCCGTGCTTACGCTCAATAAAGTCTGGGATCAAATCCATTGGGCCTGGACGATACAGAGCCACCAAAGCAATAATGTCCTCAAAGCGGTCAGGCTTGGCCTCACGCAGCATGCCTTGCATGCCGCGACTTTCTAGCTGAAATACTGCAACCGTATTGGCTTTCTTGAGAACATCAAACGCTTTTTCATCATCTAGCGCTATATCACCAATCGTCCAATCTTTGCGGTCGGTATGTAGAGTCTTAATCCAACGCTCAGCTGCCGCCAAGATCGTGAGCGTGGTCAAACCTAAGAAGTCGAACTTGACTAAGCCAATCGCCTCTACATCATCTTTATCAAACTGACTAATGACAGAGCTGCTATCTTGTTCTTTTGTTTCTTGAGTGTAGAGAGGGCAAAAATCAGTGAGGCGCCCTGGGGCAATCAGTACGCCGCCGGCATGCATACCCACGTTACGAGTCATGCCCTCTAATTGTTGGGCTAGGGAGAGCAGTTGACGGACTTCATCTTCATTCTTTTCGCGTTCCGCTAGTTGCTTTTCTTCTTTCTTGGCCATTTCAATGGTCATGTATTGACCTGGCTTATTCGGAACCAGCTTTGCGATACCGTCAACGAAGTTATAGCCCTGCTCTAGAACGCGACCGACGTCACGAATAGCCGCTCTAGCAGCCATCGTGCCGAAGGTAGCAATTTGGCTAACTGCGTCTTTACCGTATTTATCTTTAACGTACTGAATCACACGGTCACGACCATGTTGGCAAAAGTCGATATCGAAGTCGGGCATCGATACCCGCTCTGGATTTAAGAAGCGCTCAAAAAGTAAGTTGTAGCGTAGTGGATCTAGATCTGTAATTCCTAATGAATAGGCAACTAAAGAGCCTGCGCCTGATCCTCGACCAGGACCTACTGGCACGCCATTATTTTTCGCCCAGTTAATAAAGTCTGCAACGATTAAGAAGTAACCCGGAAATCCCATTTGAGAAATTGTCTTCACCTCAAACACCAAACGCTCGTGGTAACGCGGCGCTTCTTTGGCACGCTCTTCAGCATCTGGGAAATTACGCTCCATATGGCGCGCTAGGCCAATCTCGGACTGTTGCAATAAATAATCATCAAGAGTGATGCCAGGCGGCGTTGGAAAATCCGGCAAGCGCGGCTGACCAAGCACCAGAGATAAATTACAACGCTTGGCAATCTCTACTGAGTTGGCAATAGCGGCCGGTAAATCGGCAAAGCGCTTTTCCATCTCTGCTTGACTTAAAAAATACTGCTCTTCATTGAATTTCTTTTGGCGACGCGGATTACCCAGCAGCTCTCCCTCAGCAATACATACCCGTGCCTCATGGGCTATGAAGTCACTCTTTTGCATAAACTGCACAGGGTGCGTTGCTACTACGGGAAGGTCTAGCTCACTCGCTAGATGACAGGCTAGCTGGAGCTGCTTTTCATCCTGGGGGTGACCACCACGTTGAACTTCGATATAGAACGATTTAGGAAAGAGCTTTTCAAAACGTCTTGCAGCAATCTTGGCCTGATCCTCTTGACCCGCTAATAATGCACTCCCAACTTCACCCATGCGCGCACCGGAGAGTGCAATTAATCCATAGGCAAGTGTTCTCTTAGCTTTTTTATCTTCAGCTTTTGCCGCAGGCTCACTAAACCATGCTGAATCGACTTCAGCGCGACCACGAGATTGATTTTCTAAAGAAGCCCTACTGAGTAGCTCACAAAGATTGAGATAGCCAGAATGGTTTTGGACTAGCAAGAGCAGTCGATGTGGTTGGTCTGGATCCTGGGGATTGCTCACCCAAACATCCGCTCCGGCAATCGGCTTAATCCCGCCAGAACGAGCGGCCGTATAAAACCGCACTAAACCAAATAAATTGCTTAAATCGGTTAAGGCTAATGCCCCCATTTCATCCTTGGCGGCAGCTGCCACTGCATCATCAATGCGCACGACTCCATCCGTTATCGAAAACTCGGAATGGATGCGAAGATGAACAAAACGGGGTAAAGCCATGAGATGATTTTAGCTGTGTCTACGCATAAAAACCCCTCATCCCCAGCCGACGGCTATCGCGGGCGATTTGCCCCTTCGCCTACCGGGCCACTCCATGCCGGATCCCTGGTTGCCGCCTTGGGAAGCTGGTTGGATGCCCGTAAAAATGGGGGTAAATGGCTCCTCAGAATCGAGGATTTAGACACCCCAAGATGCATCCCGGGCGCTGACCAGCAAATCCAGTCTCAATTGCTTGCCTGTGGGCTTTTCTGGGACGATGAACCCACTTATCAGTCCCAACAGCAAGAACGCTACCAACGGGCTTTAGAGCGCCTCAACGTGCTCAAATATCTTTACCCTTGCTCCTGCTCTAGACAAACGATCGCCAATACCCTGCATGGGCTAGGAATCCACACTCCCCGCAATCAAGAGCAGGTTTATCCCGGCACTTGCCGACCAAAATCATTGGAGATGAATTCAAGCGAGGTAATTCTCGGGGGTAAGCTTGCTTGGCGAATCGCTCTACCCCCTCATTGCCAGATTGCGTTTGAGGATCTATCTCTGGGGCAACAAAGCCAAGATCTCAACAAGCAAGTGGGTGACTTCGTCCTTAAAAGAAGTGATGGTCTATTTACCTATCAACTCGCCGTTGTAGTGGATGATGCGGAGCAAGGCATCACTCATATCGTGCGCGGCGCAGATTTGCTCAGCAATACCGCAAGACAAATTTATCTACAGAATATGTTGGGCTACGCAACACCCCTATATAAGCATCTGCCACTGGTTTTAGATAAGCATGGTGAAAAGCTCAGTAAGCAGACCTTGGCAAACCAAATTAATACACAAGACGCGCAACATGCACTTGCCGAATTACGCAAGGCTGCACAACATTTAGGATTAAATGAATTGCCCGATAGTGAGAGTATCACCATTGCAGAGTGGCTTTTAGCAGCCACCCATGCCTGGAAAAGCTAACAGGCAGAGCCTGCTTGCTTTTGATGGCTTTATTTCTTTTTGAAGCCGCCCAACAAAGCGCCCACGGCTGGCTTAGCCGCCACAATCCCGACTTTTTTCTCTTCAGGCTTTACGGCATGACCCACTGACTGCGCTGCTGCAGTTGGCTCGTATGGTTTGTAGAAGAATGGGTCTGCCCCTTTGGCAGGCGCAGCACTACTAGATGGCTTAGCGTATGAAGGAATTCCCTCAGGCAAAGGTTTGATGTCCAGCTTACGCTTCATCAATTTTTCGATGTCATCCAGCAAACGTTTTTCACTAGCATCTACCAAGGCAATCGCATCACCTGTACTGCCGGCGCGACCTGTTCGACCAATGCGGTGAATAAAGTCTTCAGCGTTGTAAGGCAGTTCGTGATTAATCACGCAAGGCATATCAGGGATATCTAGACCACGGGCTGCTACATCGGTCGCTACTAAGGCTTCAATAGCGCCCGATTTAAATGCATCTAGAGTCAAAGTACGTTCACCCTGACTCTTGTCGCCATGAATCGCGCCAGCCTTAATGCCATCGCGCTCTAAGGCACGCGCCAACTTGGCACAACCTAAACGGCTATTAGTAAAGATGATGCACTGACGTGATAAGCCCTGTCGTGTGCGGTTCTCTAGCACCTTCACAATCGCACGCTGCTTATCACTTGACGACACCATGTGAATCACCTGCTTGACAGTATCGGCAGCAGCGTTTTGACGCGCCACTTCAACCGTCACCGGTGTCCGCAAATAACTTTGCGCCAGTTTTTTAATTTCTGGCGAGAATGTTGCTGAGAACAGTAGTGTTTGTCTTTGCGCTGGAATCAAATTAATGATGCGCTGCAGATCCGGCAAGAATCCCATGTCGAGCATGCGATCTGCTTCGTCAAGAACCAGAATCTCGACTTGAGAAAGGTTTGCAACTTTCGAGCCAATGTGATCCAAGAGACGACCAGGGGTTGCAATCAAGATCTCAACGCCATTACGCAGAATTGCTACTTGCTCCTTCATATCTACGCCACCATAGACAACGGCAGCACGTAAGTCAGTATGTTTAGAGTAATTGGCCGCATTTTCTGCAACCTGCACAGCCAGCTCTCTGGTGGGTGTTAAGACCAGCGCGCGAATTGGGTGGCGTGCTGGTGAAGCGCTATTACTGGCGTGACGCAGAATCTTTTGAATGATTGGCAATACAAAGGCAGCTGTTTTGCCAGTACCTGTTTGCGCGGCACCCATTAAATCGCTGCCCGCTAATACATGCGGGATCGATTGAGCTTGAATCGGAGTAGGAGTGTTGTAACCCTGTTCAGCAACCGCTTTTTGAATCAGCGGATCTAAACCAAAATCAGCAAAAGTGATTGTTGCTGGTGGAGTAACACTAGGGTCAGCGCTAGGAACGACTGAGTCGCCAACCCCGTTAGATGAATTTATTTCAGTAGCAGTATTTGTCAAGGTAACTTACAAGATGGCGGCAATGCCGGCCTTAGCGGTCTCAGCATCTTCCGCAGATTTAACGCCGGAAACGCCGACTGCGCCGATGGTAAACCCATTTACCTCGATATTGACGCCACCCTCAAGCATGCCTGAAACATGAGGGGCTGATAAAAATGCATGGCGCCCGTTATTAATGATCTCTTCATAAACACGTGTCTCGCGCTTACCCATTGCTGCAGTACGAGCTTTCTCTTGTGCAATATAAGAAGAAAGGGGAGCGCAAGCATCGCGACGAATCAAACCCAACATATGACCACCATCATCACAAACGGCGATGGTGACTGCCCAATTATTTTTAGCAGCATGTTTATCTGCTGCATCCAAAATCTTTTGAACATCAGCTTGAGTTAAATACGGTTTAGTTGCCAACATGTTTAATCCTTTTGTCTCGAATATGTTTTATATGATGAAAGTGCTATCTATATAAGTGCTTGAATTATAAAGGGTGTAGCCTGGTTCAGTCCTACAGGCCCTGCTCCACCCTGTATTTACCTCATTTGCACCCTGTCTCCACCCAAATGTGATTATTTGAGGAATTCTTGGGCGGCCACAACACCGCTAGCCTTAGGCTTAAAGCCCATAGAGCCCAAACTCATTTCCACACCACTTAAGGCAGCCATTAGGCTTAATTCATTGCAGTCGCCTAAGTGACCAATACGGAATGCCTTACCCTTAATTTTTCCAAGGCCAGTACCCAATGAAAGATTGAATTTCTCTAAAGCATGCTTACGCAATACATCAGCATCCATTCCTTCGGGTGTAGCAATACAAGTAAGAACTGGTGAGTAACACTCTTTGTCTTGGCACTGGATTTCTAAACCCCATGCATTAACAGCTTCACGACAAGCTGCAGCCAAACGTTGGTGACGAGCAAAGATCGTATCCAATCCTTCTGCCATCATCATGTCCATCGCTTCATGCAGGCCATACATTAAATTGGTACTCGGTGTTGTTGGCCAGTAACCATTTTTATTGGACTCCAGGATTTCATCCCAAGCCCAATATGATTTTGGATAAGTACTGTGCTTGCTTGCTTCAATTGCCTTTGGAGACAGGGCATTAAAGCCAATGCCCGGTGGCAACATCAAGCCTTTTTGTGAGCCAGACACCGTCACATCAGCACCCCACTTGTCATGCTCATAGTCCGCAGAACCCAAGCCAGACACGCTATCCACCAATAACAAGGCTGGATGCTTCAGAGAGTCAATCGCGCTACGAACCGCCGCAATATTCGAAGTAACGCCGGTAGAAGTTTCGTTATGCACTACGCATACTGCTTTGATTTCATGTTGTGTGTCTTTACGCAAACGTTCTTCAATGACAGATGCATCAACACCCCAACGCCAAGAGTCTTGTCCAACTTTACCCACCACTTCCACTTTCAATCCGAGTCGTTGTGCAAGAGCACGCCATAGGTTGGCAAACTGACCGGTCTCATAAAACAAGACGGTATCGCCGGGATTAAGCACGTTGACCATGGCACCCTCCCATGCACCCGTTCCAGATGCGGAATAAATGATGACCGGCTGTTCAGTTTTAAAAATCTTCTTGATGCCATCGAGCACCTTCAGACCAAATTGACCAAACTCAGGACCACGATGGTCGATGGTTTGGTAACTAATGGCACGCAATACACGTGCCGGGGCTGGGCTTGGGCCAGGAATATGTAAAAAATGGCGTCCTGATGCGTGGTTATCTAGTTTCAACATGCTTTGTCTCGCTATGGGTATGTTTATTAGGGGTCAATTCTGAAAGTCTGTTCTGCAGCTAGTGTAAGACAATTTTTGGTAATTTTCTATTTTGTATACAAATTATTTAAAATAAATCATTGAATAAGGCATTAAAACCCATTATTTATGCTTTATGATGAGTTATTCATATTTTTGCATACAAATTTTAGGTTCTCACTATGACGGTCACAGAGCTGCCAAATTCCCAGAATCTGCATGAAGCGATATTCCAAAAGCTCAGATTGCTATTGGTTGAGGGAAAAATCACCCCCGGTAGTAAATTGAATGAGCGAGAGCTAGCCGAAAGTTTGAATGTTTCCCGCACCCCAATCCGAGAAGCAATTCGTCGCCTAGCTGCTGATGGCTTGGTTGAGCTGATTGCCAATCGTGGCGCAATTGCCTTACAACTCAGCCTAGAAGATGTAATTCACACTTTTGATGTCATCGCAGACTTAGAAGGTTTCTCTGGAGAGCTGGCTGCCAACAATATTAGTGATGCCACCCTCTCTGAATTAGAGGCCCTTCAGTATGAAATGATGGCTTCGTATGCGCGACGTGATTTATCAAGCTATTACAAACTTAATCTTCGAATTCATCATCTGATTAATCAAGCTGCCAACAATCCGGTGCTAACTCGCCTCTTCTCACAAGTGAATGCGCGTATCGAGGCTTTACGCTTTCGCTCTAACCAAGACGGTGTCAAATGGGAGAAGGCAGTTGAAGAGCATCAAGAAATGCTCGATGCCCTCAAGGCCCGCGATAGCAAGAGAATGCGCAAAATCATGATGCAGCACGTGATGAACAAACGCGATGTTGTAGTGCAACTACTAAAGGCTGAAGCCGCAAGCCCATTAGCGGCGGAGATAATCAAATGAATAAACCTTTAGACCTCAAAGAGCTGATGGTGGACCGAGCCGCTTTAGCGAAACGCCTACGCCAAGAGACTTCTGGTGAAGTCATGACAGATAGCGCTAGTCGCGGTCGCTATGCAACTGATGCCTCCATTTACCAAGCCATGCCAGTGGCGGTATTTGTGCCTAAGACTGCTGAAGACATTGCAACAGCGATCCAGATTGCATCTGAACTGGGTGTACCGATATTGCCTCGAGGTGGCGGCACAAGTCAGTGTGGCCAAACTACTGGTGCCGCATTGGTGATTGATAACAGCAAATACTTCAGAAATATTCTCGATCTCAATCTAGATAAAGCTTATGTAGAGGTTGAGCCCGGCATGGTGCTCGATCACCTTAATGGCTCCCTCAAACAACATGGCCTTTGGTATCCGGTAGATGTCTCTACTGCTGGTCAGGCAACTATTGGTGGTATGGCAGGCAACAACTCCTGCGGGAGCCGCTCGATTGCTTACGGCAATATGGTGCATAACGTTTTGGGCATTAACGCTTGGCTCGCCAATGGTCAAATTGCTGAGTTTGGCAATTACGCGAACAGCTCTGGTGTTGCTAAGCAGTTGGGTGATTTTGTTAAAGGCCTAGCCACTACTCTACAACCTGAAATCGAAACTCATTTTCCAAAGGTGCTTAGACGAGTAGCGGGCTATAACCTGGACATCTTTCATCCGCAAAGTGAATTACCTTATACCCAAGACGGTAGCGTCAATCTCTCGCACCTCTTGGTGGGTAGCGAAGGTACGTTAGCGTATTTCAAATCCCTCAAACTCAAGTTAGCGCCTTTACCAAAACACAAAGTGCTTGGCATTGTGAACTTTGCCAGTTTTTATAAAGCAATGGATAGTGCACAGCATATCGTCAAGCTGGGACCTACTGCAGTTGAGCTAGTGGATCGCACCATGATTGATCTAGCACGCAGCAACCCTAGCTTTAAAAAGACAATTGAGACCGCGCTCATAGATCACACAGCCCAAACTCCAGAAGCGATTTTGTTAGTGGAGTTTTCTGGTGAGGCACATGCCCCACTATTAGAGAAGCTGAAGGCATTAGAAGAGCTCATGGGTGATTTAGGACTTGCAGGCTCAGTAGTGCCAATGCCGGATGCTAGTCTGCAGAAGAATTTGTGGGAAGTACGCAAAGCAGGCCTCAACATCATGATGAGTCTTAAGGGTGATGGCAAACCCGTCAGCTTTATTGAGGACTGTGCAGTCCCCTTAGAGAGCTTGGCTGATTACACGCAAGCATTAACAGATGTTTTTTCTAAATATGGTTCACGTGGTACTTGGTATGCCCACGCTTCAGTAGGTACATTACACGTACGCCCTATTCTGGATATGCGTAGAGATGGCGCACAGAAAATGCGTGCAGTTGCAGAAGAAGCCTCTGCCTTGGTGCGTAAATATAAAGGTGCTTATAGTGGTGAACATGGCGATGGCCTCTGTCGCGGCGAGTGGATCTCTTGGCAGTTTGGCCCCAAAATCACCGAAGCTCTGGCAGAAATCAAAACCGCTTTTGATCCAAAGGGATTATTTAATCCCGGGAAGATTATTAATCCACCAAAGATGGATGATGCCAGCAACTTTAGATTTCCACCAAGCTACAAAGTGATTCCATTGCAGCCTGCCTTAGATTGGTCTGCCTGGAATGTCCAAAATAATCCTATTACTGAAGAGACAAGTGCACCAGGAACTGGTGGCGACCCTGCTATGGGATTGGCTAAAGCAGTAGAGATGTGCAATAACAATGGCCACTGCCGCAAGTTCGACGCTGAAGTGATGTGCCCCAGCTATCGCGTTACTCGTGATGAAAAACATCTCACACGTGGCAGAGCCAATACTTTACGTCTTGCACTTTCCAATCAACTCGATATGAAAGATGAATCATCCCCACTTGGTAGTGATGCCATCAAAGAGGCGATGGAGTTGTGCGTAAGCTGTAAGGCCTGCCGCCGAGAGTGCCCTACTGGTGTAGACATGGCCAAGATGAAAATTGAGTTCCTATCTGCCTATAAAAAACGGGTTGGTCATTCATTGCGTGATTTAGCGGTTGCCTATTTACCAAAATATGCGGGTACGATTAGTAGCATTCCACTATTGCCAGCGCTACTCAATTTACGTAATCACATTGCACCGATTGCCAAACTACAAGAGTGGATCATGGGCATCTCTGCCCAAAGAAGCTTACCTATTTGGAAGAGCAAAACTTTCTGGAGTAATCCAAAAGCGATTACGCCATATCAATACAGCGCTGATGAGCTATCGAAACAAAAAGGAGTAGTACTGCTAGCAGATACTTTCAACGCCTATTTTGAAGATGAAAATCTGATGGCTGCCATTAAAGTGCTCACGGCAGCAGGCTACCAAATTCATATTCCGCACAAGAGTCAGAGCAAGGCAGCCAATACAGAACAAAATACCTGCTCTAAAGAATTTTGCTGTGGCAGAACCTATCTTGCCGCCGGCATGGTGGATAAAGCCAAAGAAACCTTGGGTGAGCTAGTTAATCACCTGGCACCTTATGCAGATAAAAACATTCCCATCATTGGTCTTGAGCCTTCCTGTCTCTTTACATTAAAAGATGAGGCATTAGTCATGGGCTTTGGCGAACGTGCAGTGACAATATCTCAGCATGCGCAGCTCTTAGAAGAGTATTTAGCGAACGAGGTCAAAGTGGGCAAACTCAATCTAAATCTAAAAGCAGCGAGCAAGCCAATGCTTTTCCATGGTCATTGCCATCAAAAGTCCTTTGCTGCAGTCACACCTGCAATGGAATTACTCAAGCTGATTCCCAATGCAGAGCCTAAGCTCATTGAATCCTCTTGCTGTGGCATGGCGGGCAGTTTTGGTTATGAAGCCGAGCATATTGAAGTTTCTAAGCAGATGGCCGAGGCTAGTTTGCTGCCTAGTATTCGCAAGTCACCCGATAGCTGGGTAGTGGCAGACGGTACGAGCTGTCGTCACCAGATTGCTGATGGCACCCAAAGAGAGGCGGTACATATCGCCAAAATATTGGCAGCACATCTTTAATATTAATTGCTGAATGAAGTGGCTTGGGTGACTTAACGAATCACACCATAACCCACCATGAGCAGGGTTCCAGTCAATAAGGCTGGAACCAATCGCTTAGTAGGTTTGGAGACCATGACGCCAATACTTAGGGCGCAAATCAGAATCCGAATCCATAAAGGTACAGTCGCCATTAATCCTAGGGGCATCACAATCAGGCGAATGGTTAAAGCAGAAACCATGGTGTAAGTCACTGCAGCTAACCAGCGGAAGATTTCACTATCTTGGTTGATACTTTGCGACAGCATTACCCCAATGGCCCTACAGAAGTACGTGCCAAGACAAGCACCTACCAAAGCAATCCATAGACCCCAACCAGAGAGTGCTGAATTCATGGTTTCTATCGCATTGTTCAACCGATTACCCCTGCTTTCTTGCGCAAGAATTTACGATCAATAAAGTAGGCCAAAGTACCACCCACGAGCCCTGCAGTTAATAAGCTGGTATCACGATCGATAGCGAAAAATATCGGCCCAAAGATGCATCCCAAAAAAATGGCAATGCGATTAATCCAAGGCTTTACTTCGGTGAATGTGAGCAAGAAAAATAGGGGGTTAATAAACACTAAACCAAGAGTGACTGCTGGCGGAACCATGCCTGCCAAATAAAAACCCAGAATAGTCCCAGGAATAGAAATCAACCAACAGAGTAAGCCTAGCCCAACAAAATACGCTAAGCGATGCTTGGTCTCAATTGCATGAAACTCGCGCATCGAGATCGCCCATGCAGTCATCGCCAATAAATGCACTGAGGCATACAAACTACGATTGCGATCTTTTTGATGAAACTGCGGAAAGAGTGTCACCGTCATGGTGATAAAACGGGTTGAAGTTAATGTCACCGCTAAAGCAATCGCAATTACCGATGAACCTGTAATCGCCATCTCCAGCAAGACCACCTGCCCCGGTAAGGCGAACATAAAAAATGAAGTAAAGGTGGTGAACCACACATCAAAGCCATTGGTTTTGCCCATCGCCCCAAAACCCACCATGCCGGCAAAGAGCACCATTGCTGGTGCGCCAGCCGCATCGCGCATCCCTTCCCAAAATGCTTCTTTAGGATTTTTGAAGCGTTCGGCCGCTGAGCCCTCAAGCGCGATTTCGCTAGGGTCTATATACGGTTGATCGACTGATGACATAAGATGATTGTAGATCTAGGGCGAATACTTGCCTAGTCAGAGGTATCGAGTGCCCATTGAATATGCTCTGCTACCAAAGGGTCTCCTGATACCAGCCCCTCTGTTAAAGCCTTACGAATATCTTGCTTTGTAGTGAGTGGAACTGACGGACTTGCCAGGGCATTACCCATTGCCACCGCTAAATTACGACGCCATCTGTTGTAGCCAATTCTACGAATGGCACTGCCTTCATGTCTTTGCTCGAATTCTGCTTCCGTCCAGGACCATAAATGGAGAAGACTTGCTTGACCTAGTCCGTGACGTTGTGCAAAGTCGGGCAACTGTGAACGTTTGGCAAATTTATTCCATGGACAAATGAGTTGACAGTCATCGCAGCCATAAACGCGATTACCCATTGCTCTTCGAAACTCCAAAGGTATAGCCGCTGGATTTTCAATTGTTAAATAAGAGATACAACGGCGCGCATCCAATTGATATGGCGCAGTGATTGCATGGGTTGGGCAGACATCAATGCAAGATGTGCAGGTGCCACAACGCTCTTCCTGCGGCTCATCTACTGGTAGCGGCACATCGACCAAGATCTCGCCCAGGAAGAAGGTAGATCCAGACTCGCGATTGAGTAAGAGCGTATGTTTACCACGCCAACCTAAACCTGCTTTGCGCGCTAACTCTACCTCCATCAAAGGTGCAGAGTCAGTAAATACGCGGTATCCAAACGCCCCAATTTTTTCTTCGATGGCTTTAGCAAAATCTTGCAAGCGATTGCGGAGCACTTTGTGATAATCGCGCCCTCTGGCATACATGGAGACCACTGCCTGGCTAGGATCTTCTAATCTTTTCCACTCAGCATCAAAGTTCAGCTCTTCTGGAAGATAGTTCATCGTGACACAAATCACTCGCACGGTACCCGGTACAAGCAACTGAGGATCTGAACGCAGATCAGCATGGCGTTGCATGTATTCCATCTGGCCGTGACGCCCTTCTGCCAGCCATTTCCTTAAGCGCTCACTCGCAAGGCCTAAGTCAGTATCGGTGATGCGCAGGGCATCAAAACCCAACTCCGCAGCCTTCTCCCCAAGCCAAGCACGTAGCTCAGGCTCATTTAAAGCGGCAGAATTGGCAGATAAAGACATATGAATACAGAATGTAGCGTAATAATTGAATAAACTAGAACAATGGCTCAAACACAGGAAACCCTGAAGCAACATTGTAGGCAAGAAGCAGATACTGCTGACCTTGCCAAGCGACTTGCCACCAGCCTTGAGCAATTTATTCAAAGCCATCCAGAATCACATCTCAATATCTCCCTAGAGGGTGACCTTGGAGCCGGTAAAACGACATTTGCTAGGCACCTCATCCAGAGCATGGGTCACACAGGTAAGGTGAAGAGTCCCACTTACACCCTATGTGAGCCCTATCCTCTGAAAACCAACAATATTCTCTTTACCGTTCATCACTTTGACCTTTATCGCATGCGCGATCCCTTGGAGTGGCAAGAAGCGGGCTTTGCTGAGTATTTCGATATTCCCGGCATATGCATCATTGAATGGCCAGAAAAAGCTGAGGGATCTTTACCCGCATTTGATTTACAGGTTGAGTTAACTGCTGGCGCCACTGAGAATGAACGTTTGATCTCAATCAATGCACTATTAAATGATGGTGTCGCCGTCTTAAAGAACATCAAGCAATAGATGAGCAATCCATTTAGCAAGTCAAAAACAGATTTAGCAAGAAGGCGTCATTTGAAGTCTTCAGCAAAATTACTCGGGCTTGTCCTCCTATTAGGTGAAATCGATATTGCCTGGGGCGCCAAGATTTTAGGTGTGCGCGTCTGGCCTTCAGAAGACTACACGCGTATTACCCTGGAGTCTGATACACCCCTGCCGATTACTCAGCAGATTCTGACCAATCCAGATCGCCTAGTAGTCGATGTTCAAGGTTTAGAACTCAATCCCACGCTCAAGGATCTCGTTGCGAAGATCAAACCGAATGATCCCTATGTTTCTCAAGTGCGAGTAGGTCAGTTTCAGCCTGGGGTTGTCCGCCTCGTGTTTGACCTAAAGGAGCCCATCAAGCCGCAGCTCTTTACACTTGATCCCGTAGCTGAATACAACTACCGGATGGTGTTTGACTTATATCCCACTACCCCACCAGACCCTTTAATGGAGTTGGTCAAGAGTAGTGCCAAAAAAGAAAGTGCCCTGACTAAATCCAATGAAGAAGTAGACCTCATTGCGCAATTTGCCACTAAGAAAGATTCCCCCAAGCCGCCAGTTGCTCAGGCTATCCCAGAGGTCAAAGAGGCTCCAGCACAAGCCAAATACAAACGCTTGATCACCATTGCAATCGATCCAGGACATGGTGGTGAAGATCCAGGCGCGATTGGCTCTATGGGCTCTAGAGAAAAGCATGTTGTTCTCTCGATTGCCAAAAGACTCAAAGACAAAATTGAGAATGAAGCCTATATGCGGCCCTACCTCACCCGTGATGGGGATTACTTTGTACCACTCCATGTCAGAGTTCAAAAAGCTAGGCGAGTTGAAGCAGATTTATTTGTATCAATTCATGCGGATGCATTTATTGAATCGCACGCTAAAGGTGCCTCTGTATTTACCCTTTCTCAAATGGGTGCCAGTAGCACGATGGCGCGCTGGATGGCAAATAAAGAGAATGCTTCTGATCTGATTGGCGGCATCAACATCAAGACTCAAGATCGGCAAGTAGCGAACCTACTTCTAGATATGTCCACCACCGCCCAAATTAAAGACTCATTACAAGTAGGCAACTCCATCCTCAAGCAAATCGGTGGATTTGCACCTCTGCATAAAGGAAAGGTGGAGCAAGCCAGCTTTGCCGTTCTGAAAGCCCCAGACATCCCCTCTATCCTTGTAGAAACCGCTTTTATTAGCAACCCCCAAGAAGAGGCCAAATTAAATGATGATGGCTATCAAGACCGGATTGCGGACGCCATTTTGAGAGGAATTAAGGACTATTTTTCCAAAAATCCTCCCGTTGCCCGAAGAGTCAATACGTAAGCTACTTGTAACTACAAGGGCTTACGGGGAGGCAAGCTAGACCCCAGGGTGGACTACAAACTTCTTGCTATAATTTATGGCTTACTGGGTCGGTAGCTCAGTCGGTAGAGCAGCGGACTTTTAATCCGTTGGTCGCGAGTTCGAATCTCGCCCGACCCACCAAGATATAAGGCGAAGCGCACAAAAGTGCGCTTTTTCTTTTGGTACACACCAAATACACACCAATTATTAGTGCTTGTCCTATTCCCAGCAAACGCTTATGCTGTATGGACTTGCTGGTTATTTGGGTATGAGACAGAAAAACGCTACCACTCACATTTTGATAGAACGGGAACTACGCATTTATCAGCGTGAACGTAGTGCTGTATGGCAGGTTGCGTTCAATGTAGATGGGCGCTGGAACCGCGCAAGCACTAATGAACGGGATTTAGCAAAAGCTAAAAAAGCCGCGCATGACATCCTCATTAAAGCAAATGTCAAAAAAGAACTGAATATCTCCCCTGTCACCCGCAAACTCAAGGATGTTGCTAACACCGTTCTTAAGCAACTTGAAGCAGATATTGAGGAAGGAAC
Organism: Polynucleobacter sp. TSB-Sco08W16; assembly: GCF_018687455.1. Taxonomy (NCBI): domain Bacteria; kingdom Pseudomonadati; phylum Pseudomonadota; class Betaproteobacteria; order Burkholderiales; family Burkholderiaceae; genus Polynucleobacter; species Polynucleobacter sp. TSB-Sco08W16. Next base: position 507,873 of record NZ_CP061291.1, on the reverse strand, counting down.
AGCAAAACCCGTCTACAAAGACTATGTTTCCGTTCTTAAGACTTACGTCATTCCAATACTGGGTAAGTTCAATGTCAACAACATTAAGCGTGAAGCATTGGACGAGTATGAGACTAAGCGCACCAAGAAGATGGGTAAACCAGCTACCTATAGCACTCAGTTAACCCATAACGCTGTACTCAATTTGATATTTGATGAAGCTGTACTTCAGCGTTTTATGACAGAACTGGATCGTCCCAAGCTGATTGCTAAAGGAAAAGTCAGTGAACGTCGTCCCGCATTTGAATTAGAAGAGATCCGTGCGCTAAAGGAACACTTCAATGATTGGATTGAACGTGCTGAAAATACAGTAAGTAAAAACTTAAGAATATTGCTAAGAGAGTATGTATACGTATTACTTGATACCGGTGCGCGTCCTGGTAAGGAATTACTAAACCTGCGTTGGAAACAAGTGCGCTATACACATACGGATGACAGTGGTAGTCACGTTGAAATGAATGTTAGCGGTAAGACTGGTAAACGGAAAATTATTGGTTGGGATGACACCATTGATGTACTAAAAAGATTGCTAAAGGTACAGGGTTTAGGTGGGATAGAGACAGTGACTGAAAGTAACCATAACGGTTACGTATTTAGAATGAAAGATGGGAAAGAACCTCAGTCTTTCCAAAAGCTATTTGAAACATTCTTAAGACAGCACAATCTACTCATCGACCCCAACACAGAACAGAAGCGGGTGTTCTACAGCTTGCGTCATACCTACGCTACCTTTAAGTTAACCTATGACAGAACCCCTGTTTATACGCTTGCTGAACATATGGGTACAAGTGTATCCATGATTGAGAAGCACTACGGACACTTAAAGGTGAAAGAAGCACTACCGCAATTAAAAGGGGAAACAACAAGGGGGTTGCTAAACAAGAAAGCAAAAAGTAACCCCACATACAACCCCAAATCAGATGCGGAAGTAAAAGCGGAACTAAAAGCTAAGCGTAGCTTGGGTGGGAAGAAATCAGGTGAGACACGCAGAAATAAAGCAAAGAGTTTATAAACCATTTGCGCTATACCTCTCATCCCCTCATTCAAAAAAATAAAAATACATATAAAAACCACCAAAAACCCCATGATTCTGCGTCAAATCACACATTTTATTTTTTGAGTATCTGGTGGGAGTGTTAGATTAAAACTGGTAGGGGTTAGGTTCTCCACACCCTTTGAAAATTGCGCGGTAATTTTTTAGTGGTTAGCTTTGAAAATCTGTTGCTGTGCGTTAGCAATCTTTTGTCTATCTTTTTCAGCTTTGTAAGCCTGCTTAGCATTGTCTTTATTGCGCTTAAGACTGTAGAGACGGTACTGCTTAGGGTTCATTGATTTGATGGGTTTGATAGCAGGGGTTGAGTTAAATTCATAGAAGCGCATACAAGTATTTAACCCAACCCTCCTTTTACTCACTTACTTCTGTGTAGTTCAGAACATTACCCACACCGTACTGCGCTTCACCTAACTGTTTAGCTAACAAAGCATTTTCAGCATAGATAAGGGTATTTGCTGTTTGTAAAGCATTTATTCGTACCCATAGTCTATATTGCTTCATCTTCCAAACCCTTCCCTTGTAGCTGTACTTACTTCCTCAATAGCTTCATCAAGCGCACCATCAAGAACATCAGCTTTAAGTGCTTTTAGCGTACTAATCAGTTCATCACCATTAGTAAGTTCAATACAGTTAGCTTTAGTTTTCTTGTTTAGCGTAAGCGTTTTAGCACCGTACTTAATAGCTAAGTTGATTTTTCCGCTATCACTAATCCAAAACCATTCCTTTACACGCTTAACAGCTTCTACAGTCATGCGTTCACCCGTCTGCTTATTTGTATAAGTTTTTAAGTGTTTAGGTGCGTAGGTATTACCAGCTTTCTTAGCTTCACATAGTTCAATCTGTTCATGTAGCTTAGCTACAAGCTTATTGCGTCTGTGTACAACTGGACTTGCTGTTAAATGACGCTTACCTACTACTAGCTTCAAGTTACTTAATATACTCATTTAATACTCCTTTTGTGTTGTATGAGTATTAACTTTAGTTTCATCAAAGCGCGATGGACAACCTGATTTTTCCAGTCTTTTCCCAGAAGAATGTAATAAATCCACAAATATTCAGTCTTTCATTTAGTATTGATAAATAAATATACAAATGAGACATAAAGGTTAGCACGCCGATTGTTATGGTGCCGCGTAATCCGTTCTGATGTGTAACGGTAAGCAAACGAATTACTCATTATTCGCCTCATCACACTACCCAACACCTTATGTTGGATGCTATAAACGCTACGCCCTTGCGTAAGAACGTTTGTGATGTTGTACATGTTGGTAACGCAGTAATGCGTGAATGTAAGCAAATATGAATGTATATGCTGAAAGTGAATGGGAACCGCCACAATCAAACCCATAAACACACCACAAAGCTTCTGATATAGGCTGTGGTTGTGTTGCGTTAGACAAGCACGTCAAAGGTGATAGCAAAACCTACCTTATCTTGTAATACAAGTTGTGTGTATATCAGTTGTTAATCCTCAGTAAAAATGATTAGCTATAGCTACGTCCTATAACAGGGCGTGGCTTGTACTTCCTAGTAAAAGTCAAAAAACAATCAAAATAAAAGAAGAAAGAAATGTGTGAGTGAAAGCGATAGCTTTCATGACACACAAGCAAACGCTAGTTTGCTTCATAAGCTTACTAAAGTATTACTTAAGCAACACTTAAAATGCTGATAGACTTATATAACTAATATAGGTTGATATATTGGAAGGTAAAAAAATATGAAATACCAATTTGTCTTTGTAGCTTTATCAGCTATCTCAATTCAAGCGTTTTCTCAAACTACTTATTACACAAATCCAAACGGAGTACCTATTGGACAAGCACAACAGGTAGGAAATACAACATACTACTCAAACCCAAACGGTGTTCCAACAGGACAAGCACAGCAAATAGGAAATACAACTTACTATTCAAATCCAAGCGGAGTACCTGTAGGACAAGCGCAATCTATGAGTGTTCCAATACAACCTACAGCACCACTTACTCCCAAAGCACCCTTATCCCCACCATCCATGTTTAATCAACAGTAAACATTGAAGGTTATGAAAGTGAATCTAAAACTAAAAAAATTTAGCTTGGAGTCTTAACCTTAAACCACCCAAAGAAAAAAGCCTCTAACATGAAATGAATTAACGATGATGTATCGTATGCTTTATCAATCAAAGTATCATTTTTCTTAATCATCCTATTCAAGTTTTGGGCTTCCAAATACTTAAAAATACTAAAGATTATTGATGTTGAATCTTCTAATGTGCTAATAGCATCATCCCTATCATGTAAGCTTAATAAAGCATCTTCAAAAGCAGGTAAAACAATGTAGTCATCCTCAGTCTCAACCTTTAGATATGGGTAAGAGGTATTACTCAATAAAAAGAGGGTTAAGTGTTTTTCCGTATAACCACTTATTACAGTAGCTTTTTTATAAAAAAGTTCTTCAAAATTTTGGGAAACATTTAAAAGCGAAGTAATTGGGTTATCGTCATCAATAACTAAATTATTAAAGCTGTACAAAGCTACTGAAGCGCCTTTGTACATACTTTTTACACGGGGTATTGCTTCGTTTGTAAAAATTACTAATTTTGGAAAATCATTCATTTAACAAGCGCCCTTTTATTAAGTGACATAAATTTATACACAAAAGCATAGCATTCAAATAAACGCTATACGCACTTAAAACATGAAGCTGGATATCAACGTAGCTGACACACAGCAAAAACAGCGTATACAGCGTTTACGCAAGTCATATAAGACTGTGGCGCTTTGACTACAGATTGCTTAAATAGCTATATGTAAGGAAATATAGAAAAGCTTACATATACGCACTTAGATAGCGTAACCACTTGAAATATGGAAAGAAAAAGCATTACTTAAGTAATACCTAAAAGAGGTAGGAATTTTGAAACTAAGAAAACATACTAATGACATACAAAACACTACATATGAGGTAGAAATTATGTCAAAACAAGCCAAAACTTTAACTACTGATGAGTTGCGTAGAGTTTTAGATTACGTAGCTACACGCAAGCACAGCACACGTAATCGTGCTTTAGTGCTTACATCTGTATATAGTGGTTGTAGGGTTGGTGAACTAAGTAGCTTAACTTATACAGACGTTGTAGATGATGAGGGTAAAGTGCGTGACGAGATAAGACTTAAAGCTGAAAACACTAAAACTAAAGAAGCAAGGGTTGTATTTGTAAACGCTAAGCTGAAAAAAGAACTACAGCAGTACGCAAGCACATATAAACCAGCTAATACAGAGCTTAAGTTCTTTTACAGTCAAAAGCGTGACAGCAACGGATACAACGCTAATACACTCACACAGTTTTTCCACTACTTATATAAACGTGCTGGTGTATTTGGTGCTAGCAGTCACAGTGGACGCAGAACATTTATTACCAACCTAGCAAGCAAAGGGGTTGGGGTGCGTGTACTAATGTCTCTAGCTGGACACAGAAACATTAGTACAACGCAAGCTTACATTGATGTTAATGATGACATGAAGAGAAAAGCTGTTGAGTTAGCTTAGCAATAACCATCTCAGCAGGTGTGCTGTATGAAGGTGAAGTGCTTGAGATAGTTGAAGCATGTGAGGAAGGAATATTAAACTCCTCACACTTTTCAACACTAATTTCTTTTAATTGATTAATAACTCTAAGGGACTCACCGTCAAGATTACATAACGAAGTATTTTCTAAAACTGTCTGCCATCCCCCATCAAAAACTTCTAAGCTAAAGTTTTCTAACGCTTAATCTTGTGTTGCTATCCAAAATGAACGGACGTCATCATCAACCTTATTAGCTACACTTTCCATCCGCATCCAAGCCGCATTATTTGTTAACTTCTTGCGTTCATCACAGTAGAACCATTTTTTAACGCGGACATCAGTGCTATCAAATCCAAATCTATAAAATCTTCCAAACTCAGCACCCAACTTATCTAAGTCAACATAAACCCCCTTATGCTGTAAGTGAACTACTAGAGAAGTTTCAAGATGATTGCTGGGTAAAGGTAAAGCTGTTTTGGGATATGATAACTTCTCAGTCAACCAAACATAGTCAGTTGCGCTATACGTGCTACTTTGACGGTATTAACGAATAGACACTACAAACGTGCGCTGACATTCATTGAATCAGCACCCTCCAAAGCATTCCCCTACAGCGTCCACAAAAAAGCTAAAATTGATAAAAACAGTAAGGAATAACAATGTTTGAAACAACCTTCCGTAATTTAGATGACACGCTACGCAAAGACGCTGGTTGTAGCAGTGAACTTGACTACATTGAACAAACAAGTTGGGTACTGTTCTTAAAGTACTTAGATGACTTTGAAGCTGATAGAGAAGCTATTGCTAAGCTAGATGGAAAAACATATCAACGCATCTTAAAACCTGAATACAGCTGGACTACATGGGCGTGTCCTAAAACAGCAGATGGTAAGTTAGATTACAACAAGGGACTTACTGGTGACGACTTAAAAGAGTTTGTTGATAACAAGTTGTTTCCTTACCTTAAAAAATTCCGTGCTGACGCTGAACACGCTAATACATTGGAATATAAAATTGGTGAGATATTTCACGAACTTAAGAACAAGTTACAAAGCGGATATAGTCTGCGTGAAGTAATCAATAAGGTTGATGAACTACGCTTTAGAAGTAATGAAGAAAAGCATGAAATGTCTAGCTTGTATGAAGACAAAATTAAGAACATGGGTAACGCTGGACGCAACGGTGGAGAGTATTACACCCCTCGTCCACTTATTAAAACAATCATTAAAGTAGTTAATCCCAAGATTGGTGACAAGGTTTATGACGGTGCTGTAGGTAGTGCTGGGTTCTTGTGTGAAGCGTATGAATACATGCGTAACTTAAAGGAACTTACAGCTAAAGAGTATGAACAGCTACAAAAGAAAACTTTCTACGGTAAGGAGAAAAAATCACTTGCTTACATTATTGGAGTGATGAACATGGTGCTACATGGAATTGAAGCACCTAATATCATTCATACCAATACGCTAGGTGAGAACATAGCTGACATACAGGAAAAAGATAGGGTTGATATTGTTTTAGCAAACCCGCCTTTTGGTGGTAGTGAACGCATTGAAGTACAAGAAAACTTCCCAATCCGCACAAGCGAAACAGCATATCTATTTTTACAGCATTTCATCAAAATATTAAAAGTAGGTGGACGCTGTGGAGTTGTAATTAAAAGCACTTTCCTTAGTAATACAGATAACGCAAGCATATCGCTAAGAAAGCAATTACTTGAAGATTGTGATTTACAAGCTGTACTTGAATTACCGGGAGGCGCATTTACTGGGACTGGTGTTAAAACTGTTGTCTTATTTTTTGAAAAAGGTAATGCTACAAAGAAAGTTTGGTATTACCAACTCAAATTACAACGTAATTTAGGTAAAACAAATAGCTTGAACGAACGTGACTTAGAGGAATTTGTCACTCTTTCAAAAACGCAATCTGAAAGTGAGAATTCATGGTGTATTAATGCTAATGAAATCAATAAGACTACTTGGGACTTAACAGCCAATAACCCTAACCGGAAAGACACTACGGATAAACGTTCACCAGAAGAAATATTAGCTGAGATTGAGGAACTTGATTTACAAGCGGCAGAAGCCATTGCGTCAATCAAGGAGTTGCTGTGAGCTGGACTCAATCCACAATTGGTGAAGTGTTATCCGTTATAAGAAATGGGGTAAATTGTGAACAAAGCAAAATTCCAGTCGGTGAAAGAATAACAAGAATAGAAACTATTGCTACACAATCATTTGATTTCAATCGCGTTGGATTTTCTGAATTAACAGAATCGCAAAAAGAAAAAAATAAAATACAAAAGGGAGATATTCTTTTTAGTCATATAAACAGTCCTATTCATGTTGGTAAAACAGCAATTTATGAATCTGACGAAGATTTATATCATGGTATCAATCTCCTTTTGCTAAGGACAAATGATTCTGTTAACCCACATTTTTTTAATTATTTTCTAAATTATCTATTTGTGACTGGATATTGGGAAAATAATTGTAAGAAAGCGGTAAATCAAGCAAGCGTTAATCAGCAAGACATAAACAAAATAAGGTTTTGTTACCCCTCACTGGAAATACAGCAAAAGTTAGTTAACAAATTCAAAGCAATCTTTTCTGACATAGATAAAGCTATTACAGGGGCTAAGGAAAGCATCTTAAATGCTGAATTTCTTTTTCAAATTTACCTAACTGATGTATTTGAACTTGGTGGTGAAGGATGGACTGACACAACTATTGAAGATGTCACCATAAAAACAAAAAACGTAAATCCACTAAAGTCACCAAATTTAGAATTTCAGTATGTGGACGTCTCAAGCGTTTCTAATACTGAATTTTTTATTACAAGCACACAAAAACTTTTAGGAGCAGATGCCCCTAGTAGAGCTAAGAAAAATATTCTTACTAATGACATTATCTTTGCGACTGTTCGTCCAACCCTCAAGAGAATTGCTATTGTTCCAAAAGAGTTAAACAACCAAGTTGCCAGCACTGGTTATGTTGTGCTGAGAGCTAAGGAAAATATCTACTATAAGTATATATTTTTCTTTTTGTTCTCCTATAATTTTATTCAATCAATGGAAAAACTACAAAGAGGGGCAAGCTATCCTGCTGTAACCGATAGTGATGTAAAGTCACAAAGAATAAAAGTTCCAAGCTATAACGAACAAATTAGGATTGCGGAGAAACTTGAATCACTAATGCTTTTAGTTTCAAACTTCAAAAAAACCCATACAGCAAAAATTTCTGAACTTATTAACTTACGTAATTCAATACTTCAACATACTTTTAATAAAGAATTGATAGAGAAATAAAAATGAATGAAGCTGATACACGTGCTGAACTAATCGATCCCCAGTTAAAACTTGCTGGATGGGGTGATGTAGCTGAATCACGTATACAGCGTGAGTACAATATTAATGCTGGTGAAATCCGTGCTGGTGGTATTCGTGCTGGGAAAATGAAAGCTGACTATGTACTCATTTATAAAAATAGAAAGCTTGCTGTAATTGAAGCAAAGAGTGATGAACAGGTTGTAGGTGAAGGCGTAGCACAAGCTAAACAATACGCAAACAAGCTTAATTTGACATATACCTATTCAGCTAACGGTAAAGAGATATATGAAATCTGCTTAGCTAAAGGTAGCGAAAAAGAAAGTTTGGTAAGTCAATTCCCAACACCTGATGAACTTTGGAATAAAGTATTTGGTAACACCAATGAGTGGGAAGCTAAATTTAATGCTGTTCCATTTGAAAATGTCTATAGCGATAGTCAGCAACGCTATTACCAAGAAATTGCTGTTAATAAGGTAATGGATGCTATAGCGCATAACAAGCAACGGATATTGCTTACCTTAGCTACTGGTACTGGTAAGACATATGTAGCATTTCAAATAGCTTGGAAGCTGTATAAGAGTCGTTGGAACGTACAAAAGGATGGGAAACGTACACCACGTATTCTTTTTTTAGCAGATAGAAACATTCTTGCTAATCAAGCTTATCTAGCATTCAGTCCATTTGGAGAGGATGCGTTAGTACGTATCTCTCCCAATCAAATAGCTAAGCGTGGGGAAGTTCCTAAGAATGGAAGCGTGTTCTTCACCATCTTCCAAACCTTTATGAGTGGTGCTGACGGTAAACCCTACTTTGGTGACTATGAACCAGACTTCTTTGACTTTGTCGTCATTGACGAGTGTCATCGCGGAGGTGCTAACGATGAAAGCAACTGGAGAGACATTCTTGATTACTTCAGTTCAGCAGTACAGCTAGGACTTACAGCTACCCCTAAAAAAGAGGAGAACGCTGATACATATAAGTATTTTGGAGAACCAGTCTACAAGTACAGCTTAAAGGAGGGTATTCAAGACGGTTACCTCACCCCCTTTAAAGTTAAACGCATTCAAACAACAATGGATGAATACGTATATACCTCTGACGATGAGATATTAGATGGGGAAGTTGAAGAAGGTTACGTTTATAAGGAAAAAGACTTTAACAATAAGATTGTTATTGAACAGCGTGAACGTAAACGTGTACAAGAGATGTTAGCTAACATCAATCCACAAGAGAAAACACTTGTCTTCTGCGCTAACCAAGCACATGCGGCGATGGTTAGGGACTTAATCAATCAAGAAACTCCTATCAAAAAGACTGACTATTGTGTTCGTGTTACAGCTAATGATGGTGCTATGGGAGACACGTTTCTTAAACAGTTTCAAGATAATGAAAAGACTATTCCAACAATCATCACAACAAGTCAGAAGCTAACTACTGGAGTTGACGCACGTAATGTAAGAAACATTGTTCTTATGCGTCCAGTTAATAGCATGATTGAATTTAAGCAAATCATAGGACGTGGTACACGTCTATATGAAGGTAAGCACTACTTCACTATTGTTGACTTTGTGAATGCGTATCACATGTTTGCTGACGAAGATTGGGATGGTGAAGCAATTTGTGAGAAATGCGGAAGCAATCCCTGTGTCTGTGAAAAAACTAAACGCAAACCTTGTAATGTCTGTCAGCAAACTCCTTGTATATGTGAAAAAGGCGGGGATGATGGAGGCGATGAACCCAAAGACAAGAAACAAAAGCTAAGAATCAAACTGAGTGACGGTAAGGTACGTGAAATACAGAGTATGCGTAGCACTATGTTCTACGTAGATGGAAAACCTATTAGTGCTGAGGAATTTATACAAAGACTCTTCAATACTCTTAAGCTACCTGAAGTCTTTGGTACTGAGGATGCTTTGCGTAAGGAATGGGCTAACCCAGTTACACGTAGTGAATTGCTTAAAAAGCTTGAACGTCATGGATGCGTTAAATCTGACTTGGTAAAGCTACAAGAAATGATTGATGCTGAGAATTGTGACTTATTTGATGTGCTTGAATACATCAGCTACTCACGTAAACCCATTACACGCATAGAACGTGTAACTAACGCTGAGTCCAATATCTATACATTCCTAAATGAGAAGCAAAGAGACTTTATTGGTTTTGTGTTGCGTAACTACGTACAGGATGGAGTGGATGAGTTGGATATGGGTAAGCTAAGCACAATGCTTACATCCAAGTACGGTGGAATCCATGCGGCTCAACAAGCACTAGGTAATGTTGACGATATAAAAAAGGTGTTTGTTGATTTTCAACAATATTTGTACAAAGAAAAAGTTGCTTAAAAATGAGTGTTGAAAATAATCTATTTCAAATGATGGCGAGTGAAATACTTGCTAAATCAACCAGGAAGTCATCTAAAAAATCCTTGGGTTCATTGCTGTATGATGATTTTTGTTCAAACCTGTTTTCTAAAATTAAAACTATTACTCCAGTTCAGAAAAAGTTTGTTATTGGTTTTTATATAGATAAAAAAGACATTTTCAGCCTTGAGATTCTCTCAACAGCAATTAAAATTACTGTTAATAAAAAAATAGGGACACTGAAGGATAGGAGAAATTTATTCCGCGATGTTTCCCAGCTTGGGCACTGGGGTAATGGTGACTACCAAATTAAGCTTGAGAACGGCGAAGATTTTGATTACGTAATAGAAGTAATTACACAGATTTCTTAGTCTTTTTTCTTTTATCTTTTATCTTCTCTTTTACAAACTTATTAAATTCATGCTGTTCCTCATAACGTGCGGCTTGCTGTCTGTTACTCCAGTACTCAGCAGTCTTTTGACTCTCTTCAAACCCCGCACTGACAAGCTGTTCCCATAGCGCATCACTCCATACGCTTTCTTCTAATGTAGCTATTTGTTCTTCATATTTCTCTACTCCATCAACCATCTGTCTTGCTAGTGCGTTAATGATGTAGAACTCTATATCTATGTTTGGAGGAAGAAACATAGCTAGGTTGATGTCTGCGTAAAAGCTTTCCCTATCCATTCTGCGTGTAGCATTCCCAATACCAATCCAAAGTCCGTCACTACTTAGCATCTTCTCAGCTTTGTATGCTGTAGTCTTACCACTAAGCAAGGGTTTAGTTTCTCTTGCTTCTATCAACCTCATTACAACCCGTCTAGCGCGACTCATCCTATCAGCACGTGTTTCAGTTTGATTTTCTATCTCACGTTGGTTTTGTATTACCTTCGTCATTGTTTGCTGTTGTACCCATTCAGCAAACCCATCAGTCTTCACGTTGTTGTACTCAGCACCCATTAACACTCTGCTGTAGTCATGTACGGTTTTAGTTGCTACATCAGCACCACATACAAAACGGATGATTAAAGCCGCATCTGTTGTGTTGCTTTGTATTTTGATATCTTTTGATTTGAGTTCATATCTCAACTCAGCAAAGAAATCATCAGCTAGTTCACTACTTCTAGCTTCCTTATATACAGCGTAGGCTTCCTGTAGCAACTTATAGAGGAACTGACGATATGCTTCATTAAGCTTCTTCATCCCCTTTTGGGTTTTAGCTAATCTCTGTCCCCAGTCTCTTATAGTTTTCTCAACCTCACCCTGTCTTTCATTAAATTCAACTAACTTAGCTTCATAATCCCGTTTGAGAACTATTTGGTTTCTTTTAACTACAGCTATAGCTGTTGATTTGGTAGCTTTCTTGCGTGTTACTTGCTTAGATGTTTTAGCTTTAGCTGTACTCATAATTTTGAATATGACTAGTTTTAAGGGTGTTTGGAAGTATTACTTTTTAGCACTGGAGATTAAGTTCTATTCTGCTTAAAAACACATATAGAATCAAGCTGTGCTGTTGCTTTGTATTGATTGAATTTCTACGCAAAGTCTTACTTAAGTAATACTATGTAAACCAAATAAAAGAAGAACTCAAAAACACATTCTGAAACACACCAATTACAAGTTATTGATTTAAAACATTATTAATTAGAGTTCTGTACTTTTAATCCGTTGGTCGCGAGTTCGAATCTCGCCCGACCCACCAGTAATACAAAAGCCTCTAGAGAAATCTAGGGGCTTTTTCTTTTGGGGCTGGGTGAATGTGTGGAGGCTGATTAGAGCAATGGGTGATCTTGTGGGACCGGAATAGGTCGGGATGGAAGGCGCTGGATCAGACTGGAAGACCGTGAGCGTCTCGCGAAAGATTCAAGTGTCGCGTTTCCCGACACTTATGTGTTTTGTCTGCTTAATCGACAAACCCAGAGATCAAATCCCCCCCCTGGTTATAGATTGGCGATTATTCTCTAGTAAAGCCAGTGGGCATACAACATAAATCACCTTGCAAATTAGAAGTAGTCGAATTAATTAAAAAATGGTCAAATTAAAGTATGCTTAATTTTTAAGCACCACTAAATCTGAATGTTTAAATTACCCCCTTTAGAGATCTACCCATCTGAAATGCTTGAATGACAGAGGCATCAAATACCGCCAAAGCATTTGGCTTAAGATCTGCAATATCAATCTTTTAAAGGCACTAACAATGCGCTTAATCTTAAGTCTAATCATGGCGTTTGTCTTTACAAATGCTCTTGCCTGCAGCGGTGAAGATTGCGCTGGATCTTTGGCTTATCAAGCCTATGGCAACAACCCAAAACCAAAAGCATTGGTGATTTTTTTGCATGGAGCAGTTTCTTCTGGGGGACCTGCTGACTATATGTACAAGTATGCCAAGCAATTATCCGAAAATCATACAGATGTAATTTCTATCGCACTTCTTGCTCCTGGATACTATGATCGTTATGGGAAACAAAGTGATGGCTCAGATTCTGGCAGAAGACTTTCGGATGACACCGATCCGTTGATCGACTCCATAAAAGCTTTGAGCGCAAAGTATGGCACCCGTCAAATCTATGCAATTGGGCACTCAAAAGGCGCGATGAATTTAGCGGGCATCATAGGAAAAGAGCCCGAACTAATTTCTGGCGCCATTCTCGTTGCGGGTATTTATGACTTACAAGCATTATCGACTACAAGGGGCCGCATACAAAGTGGCATTCAAGGAATTGATCTTCTTCCTACCGTTTCTAAAAAAACCAAGATTATCCTTATTCATGGCGATAGCGACTCTACGGTGCCACTCTCTCAATCCCTGATCTACGCTCAAAAGGCGCGAGATTTAGGTTTAAAGCCAGAGCTAATTGTGATTCCCGATGGAGAGCATAACTTCAATAGGCAATTGGCTACACTTGTGATTGACCAGTTAAATCAACTTACCAAATAAGTAAAAATGAAAATCCTGAATAAAGTTAATCTTGTACGAAGTTCATTAAGTGGATTTATCAATTCGGCCGGAAAAAAACTATTGAATTGGATCAAGGATTTAGATGGTGTCGTTGATTTTCTAAAAAATCTTACAGTTATCGCCTTATTCGCACTGATAGTGCCGTTAATTTTTAAAGTATTAACCAAAAATACCATCATGGTGCAGGAAGTTACAGTACCCGCTGAACTAGAAAATCGCGGTCTGTCTGGAAGAGTCTTTTCTCAAAGGGTTATTGACAAAATATTAGAGATAGCAAATTACACTGAGGTCCTCAAAGAGCGAGAAGATATTTATGGTCTGTCAAAGAAAAATCAACGGCCAGATATCGATTTACCAATCAATATCTTTGGAGTTAATTTAGAAACCTTGCTTGGCTTTATCAAGACAGGCATAGGCAAATCAGATGTTCGAATCGTTGGTGAGGTTATTACTGAAATCCCAGCCAAACCAAATTCAGATGAGCTTGCTGGATATAGCGTTCGGTTTCGCGTGGCAAAAGTTGGAACTATATATCAATCTACTTCGCCAATTACAGATATTGACCTTCTTGCAGAAAAAGCTGCAATGGGAGTGATGGAGGAGTACGAGCCAATAACAATGGCCTATTACTATCGCGGAAAACAAAAGTATGAAGACGCCTTTCGAATGACTGAAAAGGCGATTTTAAAAAAGCGTCCAGGCGATATTGTTTGGGCACATTTTGTGCGTGGTTTAATTGAGATGGATCAAGCTCGATGGGCATTGGCTGAGGAGGAATTTCGCTTTGTCTTGGAGCGCAACACTTCTTTCCCCAGGATTCACAACAACCTGAGCATCGTATTGAGACGTCAAGGTAAGTTCGAGGACGCCTTAAAGGAATCAGATAAAGCAATTGAAGCTGAACCCACGCGTGCCCAGAGCTACTTAAACAAAGCTTGGTGCCTTATTGAGATGGGTAAAAACCCAGAGGCGGAGAAGTGGCTCGAAAAAGCAATTGCCACTGAACCAGATAATGAAACTGGCCATCTAAATATGGCAGATTATTACCGCAAAAATCGCCAGCTTGATCTTGCCGTTAAACATTACCGAATGGCGCTGGACATCAAACCCAATTCCCCAAGAATTTATTCCAATCTCGCGGGAACTCTTGGTGATATGGGGCAATGGAAAGACGCTGAACAGGTAACTCAAAAAGCTCTCGCCTTTAATCCGAAAGATGGGATTTCTTTAGGCTACATGGGTTACATATCCCTAGAGCGAAAAGATTATGAAAATGCTCGTAAATTCTACGATGCTGCATTCGCATCCGATCCATCATACTTTAGGTACTATATTGGTCACGCTCGTATTGCCATGCATGAAAAGAAATATGATCAGGCTGAAGAACTGTTAAATGCGGCACAAAAAGCAAACCCTCGATGGTGGGATACATACAAATTTAAGGGAGACCTTGCCTTATTGCGAGGTAACAAAAAGCTAGCCATGGATTTTTATGAGCAATCAACAAAGCTCAACCCTAAGGCCCCTGATGTTTTGGCCCGCATCGCATGGCTTGCTCAAAGCCAAGGAAATAGCGAAATTTCTGAAAAATATTCACAAAAAGCCATGGAAAGCGCGCCTTACTTGTATCCAACAAAAGATGCTGTCTTAAAAATTCAATTTCTTCCAACGTAAAGTCCGATGATTTTGAGTGATGCATAGAAAGTATATTTTGAGAAAAGTAATTTTTATAATGCTTTTGTTGTTGAACCCTTCTATAGGCTTTGGATTTGAGATTTTTGCATTAGGGACTAGCAATACCAACTGTAAAGATGCTGGTCAAGCTTTTACGAATTCGCTAAATGAATTGTTCGCTCAGGACAAAATAAACGGCACAGTTATCAATGCTGGAGTTGATGGTGATCGCCCAGTTTTTATGCTTGACCGCCTTAAGCAAGGATTATTAAAGCACCCGAATATTAAGTTGGTTTTATTTGAGCCTGGGCCTAATGAAAAAAATCCAAGATTTAATTTGGGGCCATCTGAAGAGATTTTAGGCTACCTGCAGGAAAATAAAATACCGACCATTTTTATGTCCAATCGATCGATACAGCCCGAGGATATTGAAGCAAAGCAGTTTTCTGAAAGATATGGCGCCTACTACTATGGGCATTGGGCGCGCAACATACCCGGAGATTCAGAGTATTGGTCAAACAGACATATGACTGCAAAGGCTTGTATCTTGTGGGCAAACAATCTATTTCCATTAATTAAGCAAGTAGTTAAAGAGAGAAATGTTAACTAAACACAATTCCAAGTCTTTCAACCCGTTGGTCGCGAGTTCGAATCTCGCCCGACCCACTAGCAATACAAAAGCCCCAAGAAAATCGAGGGGCTTTTTCTTTGGGTTCACTCAAATTGATTGATCAACACCTTAAACAATATGGGCTCTAAAGGGTTAATCGCTTCATATTTGAGCCCTCAAGCATCAATTGAGTTTTGAGAATAAAGTAATGGATAAATCCAACCATTGCTTAAGAGGCTCACAATGCTTGACCCTATGGTGCTTAGTCGCATTCAGTTTGGCGCAAATATTACCTTCCATATTCTTTTCCCAACTATTTCTATTGCTTTGGGATGGTTTCTTTTCTACTTCAAAGTTCAATTCAATCGAACACATGATTCCAGCTGGAATCAGGCATACCAATTTTGGGTAAAGATTTTTGCATTGACATTCGCTTTGGGGGTAGTCAGCGGTATCACCATGAGTTTTCAGTTTGGTACTAACTGGCCAGGATACATGAAGACCATCGGCAATATTGCAGGCCCCTTACTTGCCTATGAAGTACTGACTGCTTTTTTCTTGGAGGCTACCTTCTTGGGAGTAATGCTGTTTGGTAGCAAAAGAGTCTCTCCACGTGTTCATACCATCGCCACTTTTCTAGTCGCTTTTGGTACTACCTTATCCGCTTTTTGGATCATCGTATTAAATTCTTGGATGCAAACACCGCAAGGTTTTGAAATGATTGATGGCCAAGCACATGCTACTAATTGGTTTGCCATCGTATTTAATCCTTCTATGCCCTATCGCTTAGCGCATATGCTCACTGCAGCCTTTATTACAGTGACATTTTTATTAGCTGGCATCTCAGCATTTAGACAACTCCGAGGCAGTAAGTCTGCCGCCAATAAAGCTGTTCTTAAAATTGCTATCACAACAGCAGCAATTTTGATGCCTATTCAAATCATCCTTGGTGATGCACATGGACTAAATACATTGCAACATCAACCTGCCAAACTCGCTGCAATGGAAGGCATTTGGGAATCTGGCTCTGGTATACCAGCTGTAATCTTTGCCATTCCAGACCAAAAGACGCAGAGTAACCTCTATGAAGTTAGCATTCCTAAGTTAGCCTCCTTTTATCTGACCCATCACTGGGATGGTGAAGTGCAAGGCTTAAAAGATTTCCCCAACAAAATTCCGCCAGTAGCTCCAGTATTTTTTGCCTTTCGTATTATGGTTGGCATGGGTCTACTCATGCTATTGGTTTCATGGATGGCACGCTGGCAAATTTATAAGTCGCAAGATATCAAACCCTGGATGGCCAAAATTTTGGTTGGAATGACTTTTTCTGGTTGGATTGCTGTGGTTGCAGGCTGGTACGTCACTGAAATTGGTCGGCAGCCCTACATCGTTACCGGGGTGCTAACCACCGCCGATGCCGCTACAACAATAGCGGGAGGTATTGTTCTGGGTAGCTTGCTGATGTATCTATTCTTATATATTGCACTCATTATTTCTTACATTGGGGTGGTTTTTTACCTCGCTCGCGAAGGGGATAAAGCCCCAGTAAGCAATACGATTACAAGCTCGTCTAACTCCTATGCCCAATAAGATAAATTCACAATGCCACTAAATATGATTCCCGATCTGAGCCAAGCTTCAGGATGGCTGCCACTATTTTTCTTGGTAGCCATGGGTATTGCCGTGCTCTCCTATGTTGTACTAGATGGCTATGACCTAGGTGTTGGCATTCTTCTGAATAGAGCAACTGATGAAGAAAAGGACATGATGATTTCTTCTATCGGCCCATTTTGGGATGCCAATGAAACTTGGCTGGTTCTAGGTGTTGGACTACTACTAGTTGCATTTCCATTGGCACACGGAATCATTCTGACTGAACTCTATATCCCCGTGGCTATCATGCTGGCTGGTTTAATTTTGAGGGGCGTTTCCTTTGATTTTCGGGTTAAGGTTCAATCCCATCAAAAGCCGCTGTGGAACTTTCTGTTTTACCTAGGTAGCGTCATTGCCTCCATAGCTCAAGGGGTCATGATTGGGCGTCATATCGTGGGCTTTGATTCTGGTTTACTGGGCTGGTTATTTGCTCTCCTAGTGGGTGCCTGCGTTCCTGCTGGATATGCCCTTTTAGGCTCAACCTGGCTGATCATGAAGTCTGAAGGCGCGTTGCAATTAAAGGCTATTCACTGGGCCAAAGTAAGTCTGGGCTTCACAGCGCTTGGAATTGGATTGATATCCATTGCAACACCATTTTTTAGTCCTGCAATTATGACTAAGTGGTTTGCCCTGCCAAATATCATCTACTTAGCGCCGATACCATTAACAACTCTGATCCTTTTTATCATCATTGAGCGAACTCTGAAGACCTTGTCTTCGAATCCACACCAAAAAATGTGGGTTCCTTTTGTTGCAAGCGTGGCAATTTATTGGCTCTCTTTTTTCGGAATTGCCTATAGCCTCTTTCCTTACATCATTGTTGATCAAATGACGATTTGGCAAGCTGCAGCTGCAACCGAATCTCTTTGGTTGATTTTTTGGGGTACTGCAATTGTCTTGCCAGCAATCCTGCTTTACACCTTTTACTCTTATCGAATATTTTGGGGTAAGACTGTCCCAATGAGCTACTACTAAGCATTAGCAGATACGTAAGCAGCATCTTTTAGTCTCTTGGTCGCGAGTTCGAATCTTTCCTGATCTGCCAGAAATATAAAAGCCACCTACAGGTGGCTTTTTCTTTTGTCAGCGTAACCATGAAGCTTATCTTCGCGCAAGCTCACTCTTCCCAGGGAAATCTTTGACGCGACAACTCTTCCATCATTTCCCGCTTGCTGAGCCCAGCCTTCCTTGATCCATTGGCACCGTACTTGGCTCTACGCTCGCTATCAGAAAGATTCTCTGAATGCTCGTCGGCTTCAACATCCCCAGTGGTAGCTGGATCCTCTATCTGCAATTTTGTTTTATCAGTCATAAGATGGCGACGCTCCTCAACGTGAGTTATCTTTCCTCTGCACTTGAAATAGGGCTAAACAGGCTTCATAAGCATTGCGAAGATGAAGGCCCAATTTATGGGGCAACCCATTGCTTCTTGAGCACTCTTCTTACCATGGGGTCAAATGTTGACAGGGGCTCGCTTTTGTAAGTGGGATCAAATGAGATTTCATCATACTTAGCGCAAAACTCTACTGTTTGCTCATATGCTGGATCAGATTTAAATTGATCGCGTGCATTAGGATCTACGCCAATCTTATCCCCATAAAAATAGGTTTGAAATAATCCATGCTGAAGCAGCATCCAATAATTATTTCTAGAGATAAAGGGGTGCAAGATCGATCCAATCACTTCTCCGTGATTAAAAGGCCCTAATGGCTCAGCAATATCATGAAACAGGGTTACAACAATATATTCTTCATCACGGTTATCTCGCAACGCTCTGGTAGCAGCCTGTAAGCAATGTTCTTTTCGGGTGATGTTGTACGCTGTATCTTTAGAAAGATTTTCTAGGAGCGTGTAGAGGAGCTCAGGTAAATTGGCTAGCGTATGCTCATGAACCTTTTTCATTACCTCAAAATCTGCAGTAGTACCCTGGTCCATCCTAGTGAAATGCATTTTTTCCATGAGATACCCTCTACATTAGAATTGATAACCATACTATTAGAGAATATTACAGCCAGTATTTAGTTTTGTTGGCAATCTGAGCAATCCAAAGGGCAACCCTCAAACCCGAGCTGTGATACTTTATATCTATTTACAGTAAAGAGATTCGCTGCAAATACTCTGAAATCTTTTGGTCAAATACATGAAATTCTTCTCAATATGCGCACTCTCTTTCCTTTTAAGCACCCCAGCCATGGCACAACTTGAAGTCATGATCTCAGGTGGCTTTTCTGGCCCCTATAACCAGATGCTCCCCGCCTTTGAGAAGGCAACTGGAATTAAAGTGGTCACAAAATCTGGCGCATCCCAAGGATCTGGACCCAAAACCATCAAAGCACAGCTTGCTGCCGGTACCACTGCAGATGTAGTGATCTTGTCCCGCGAAGGGCTTACTGAGCTTATGGAGAAAAATAAAATTCTTCAGGGCTCTGATGTTGACCTAGCGCAAGCTCCCCTTGGACTTGCTATCCCCGCAGGCAATCCCAAGCCAGATATCTCTACCGTCAGTGCATTTGCTAATGCATTAGTTAAAGCCAAAAAAATTGTGGTTCCAGGCAGTACCAGTGGCATATATCTAACCCAAGAACTATTCCCCAAGCTTGGTGTTAGCAATCAAATCTCGGTTCAAGTAACGGAACGCGGAGCTCAATCAGCGGCGATATTGGCCGCACGCGAAGCAAACATTGCTGTTCAGCCCAGTAGCGAACTCGTGAATATTCCCGGCATTGATTATGTAGGCCCTATCCCCAATAGTATTCAGCTGATTCAAACCTTTGCCGCCGCAATTGTGGTGAACTCCCCCAATCAAGAGTCCGCTAAAAAATTGATTCAATTCTTAAGCTCACCCAATGCAGTTGGCCCCATAAAAAATAGTGGCATGAATGTAGTTCCTTAATCACACTTGAAAGTTAACTATGAATAATCGCCGTTCATTCTTAAAAACCTCTGGCAAAGCACTAGGGGGCTTATTTTTTTGCGGGTGTGGACTAGCTCACGCTGCAGATACTGAGACCAAGAAAAGGGTGACCCCCGTCTTTATTAATGGTAAGCGCATCAAAACGATTGATGTCCATGCTCATTGCATGTTTCAGGATGCGATTGACTTGATGGGCGAAGATGCAGCCTCTGTACCACCACCAACCAAAGGTGTTCCAGAGCACTTCATTAAGATTAATGAACGAATTAAGGCAATGGAAGCCCAAGGTATTGATATGCAGGTGCTAAGTGTCAATCCTTACTGGTATCGCAAAGATAAAGAAACGGCAGCTGAAATTTGCCGCCTCAATAACCTGCATTTAGCAGAGCTCTGTGCACTAAGACCAGAGAAGTTTGCAGCATTTGCCTCATTAACCATGCAATTTCCAGATCTGGCTGTTGAGCAACTGGAATATGCAGTCAAAAAACAAGGTCTTAAAGGCGCTGCAATTGGCGGCAGTGTTTTAGGTCAAGATTTTTCAGACCCAAAATTTCATCCAGTACTAGCCAAGGCGCAAGAGCTGAACGCTACTCTATTCATTCATCCACAAAGCACCCCACAACTAGCCCAACGCTTCAAAGGAAATGGCTGGATGTCTAATGTCATTGGTAATCCGCTTGACACAACCATTTCTTTACAACATCTGATTTACGAAGGCGTACTGGATAAATATCCACAGCTAAAAGTATTAGCAGCACATGGTGGTGGCTTTTTAGGCTCCTATGCTCCCCGCATGGATCATAGTTGCTTTGTATCACCGCAAAACTGTGATCCCAATATTGTTCTCAAGAAAAAACCTTCTGAGTATCTTAAGCAACTGTACTTTGATTCACTGGTCTTCACGCCAGAAGCATTGCAATACTTAGTATCTCAAGTCGGTGCTAGCCAAGTTGTGATTGGTACAGACCACCCTATCCCTTGGGAAGAATTTCCGGTAGAGCACGTGATGGCAACCCCCGGCCTGAGCAATGCTGATCGGATTGCTATTCTGGGTGGCAATGCTGAGCGCCTCCTCAATATCAAGTTGAACTAAGCAAGTCGGCTTGCAAGCTTATCCGCACCCCTAAATTATGATCAACGTCAACAGACCCCGCCGCTCTGTGCTCTATATGCCTGGGGCCAATACAAGAGCTTTAGAGAAGGCCAAAACTTTAGCTGCCGACTCGCTTATTCTTGACTTAGAGGATGCGGTAGCACCAGATGCCAAGGTTGGCGCAAGACAAAATATTCTCACTGCACTGGCAACTGGTTTTGGCCACCGTGAGGCAGTTGTTCGAATCAATGGTCTCAACACACCGTGGGGCTTGGATGACTTAAAAGCATTTGCTAATAGCAAAGCAGATGCCGTCGTACTCCCCAAGGTTGAATCAGCCGCGCAAGTTCAAGAAGTAGCTCAAGCACTTAAAGAGATGAATGCGCGCCCTGACCTCACCATTTGGGCGATGATTGAAACACCAAAGGCTATTTTCAAACTAGAAGAAATTGCCAGCTCACATCCTCTCCTTGAGGCACTTGTTCTTGGTACATCTGATCTTGTAAAAGATTTGCACGCGCGGCACACTCCAAGCAGAGTTGAGACCCAAACTGCACTATCTCTATCTATCCTGGCCGCAAGAGCATATGGTTTGTGTGTATTGGATGGGGTTCATCTCTCTTTGGATGATGCGGCTGGATTGCGACTATCCTGCATTCAAGGCAGAGACATGGGTTTTGATGGCAAGACCCTGATTCATCCAAGTCAAATTGCCGATGCCAATGAGCTATTTGGACCATCCCCACAGGAAGTGGAAGAAGCCCAAGCCAGAATTACTGCTTATGAAGAGGCCATCCAATCTGGCGCCGGAATAGTCGTCCTAAACGGTAAATTGATTGAAGAGCTTCATATTCAGGATGCCAAGCGGATTTTAGCTTTGGATAAGGCTATTCAATCATTTGCAGTATAGGAAATTGGGTACACTTCAGTCAGAACACTCTTACACAATCCTATAGCCAATTATCAACATTATGGATCTGCCCATCCTTCGACATTTACTGATCTCTTATGATATTGGTCTTCGCCTTGAATTGCTGGCAATCGTTTTAGCTATCTGCTTTTTGGTATTTTGCTTGTGCCAAAAATTCTTTCCGAATATGCTCTTTGGAGAAGATTCGGAATTTGCTGGCTATATCTATAACGCGATGGGAGTGGTCTTTAGCTTAGTGTTTGCTTTTGTGACCGTATTAGTTTGGCAAAACTATAACGGCGTAAGTGATGCCGTTGCCAAAGAGGCAAGCACACTAAACAATATGTACCGCGTATTTGCTGCATTTCCACCCGAGGTTGAACGCAATGGAAAAGCAGAGCTGAAGTCTTATGTCACCACCGTCATCAATGAAGAGTGGCCTCTTTTAAGTAATGACCAATTTAGCATCAAGGCTTACAAAGAATTGCTATCTATCGAAGACCTAGTAATCCATCTCAAACCACAAAATGCTGGTGAGACTAATGCGCATCAGCAATTACTTCGCCTGACGCTTGAAGCAACAGAACTTCGAAGAAGTCGAGTCTATAACGCACGTTTTGCCTTATCTCCACCAGCCTGGTTCGGACTTGTAAGTAGTCTCATGATTTTCTTAGTGTTCTCCTGCCTTTTTCAAATGAAGTCCAAGCGCATACACATTGTGCTGATTATCTTTTTGAGCTCAACGGTGGTGGGCATTTTGTACTTCCTAGTTTTATTTATTCACCCATTCCTTGGTCCATTAGCCATTACCCCCGACCCACTAATCAATTTACTTAAGCTATCTTGGGTTTATTAAGAATTGAGGTCTTTTGAGTAAGCGCTTCATGGCGCCGCTTACTTTAAAGTACGCGGCGAATAAGCTTTTGATTGCCATTCACAAAGTTGCCATCATCGATTCTGTTGTAGCGGACAATATCAAGGTTATAGATATAAACCCAAGCTTGGATAATGTGAGTCTCACCCTTTTCCCCAGCAATCAATTGAACTGATTGAAGAGATCTTTTGTATTCATGCGGGACTGGGCTACTCGGCGCACACTCCTCATAGACATCTAATGTAGCAAGCAATTGATCGGGATCGCTTAGCCTCCAAAGCTCTCCATTAACAAATTCATTATTGGATGATGAGGGTACGGCACCGGGGTAGTTACTGATGAGGTATAGCCTACCTGGCCACCTAGCCCTTCCAAGAAGCTGTGCATGTTGATGCAGATACTGAGCATTGGTATTGATTGCTTCCGATTTGAGCGTGCCATATACAAAAAGAAATGGGGATTGCATAAAGGCTAGAGCGCAGGTGGGCCACTCTCTCCAGTGCGAATGCGAACAACATCTTCAATGGTATTGACAAAGATTTTTCCATCGCCAATCTTGCCAGTAAATGCTGACTTTGAAATCACATGCAAAGCCTCTGGCAGCATCTCATCATCAACAGCAACCTCTATTTTTACCTTCAATAGGAAGTCGATCACATATTCAGCCCCACGATAAAGCTCAGTATGACCTTTCTGTCGCCCAAAGCCTCGCACATCATAAGTAGTCATACTATTAATACCAATATGCGACAAAGCCTCGTGCACCTCGTCTAATTTAAAAGGCTTAATGATTGCAGAGATGAGTTTCATATGGAATTAATAAACACAATGATGAGGTGACCATTTACTTGCTTAAGTCATTAAACAACATTGTTTTTTGTGTCATTTCAATGACTTGCACTACTTAAGTGCGAGTTAGGAGTCAATTCCCAGTCTTAATGCAGTCTTGCGTCCTTTTTATTGGGCCTCCAATCCCCCCAATCGGTAAACACCCAATTGGTGCATGCAATTTTCTTTATTGTGCAGATTGGAAATTACTACTAATTTCTAGAACTTAAGATAGGTTATGCGTATCAAAATTACCAAATCTTTAGTCCTTAGCGCCCAAATCCATAACACTGAAAGTGTGCCTGAGGCCCTCTTTCCGGAGGGAGAGTATCTTGCCAATCTGACTCCAGAGGGGAAGATAGAAGTCATCAATACCAAAAAGATTAAAGCACTCTTTTCATTCTCTCAATTTAGAGAAAAAGTCTCCCAAGGAGACTTTGTAGTGGTTGAGGCATAGGCTAGTTCAGCTAGTGATCCAAGTCCAAACTCTGGATTAGGCTGGCTAGTTTAATTACAGATTCAAACGTATTAGAACTACTCGCTTCTACATCCAAATTCTCCCAATTGAATTCCAATGAGAAATGGGCGGATTCAATAATCAACTCATAACTTGAACTAGCTTTGTTTTCTGGGTCTGCCTTCATTTCCTCGGTGACCGGAACCTTCAAGGTTTCAATGGCTTCCAGCAGTATTTGTGATTCTGAATCAGAAAGTTCACGGCTATGCAGGACATCATCAGTTCGCTTAACGGAAATCTTCGATACGCTATCAATGGTAACTTCGTATTGATTCAGACCCAAATCAAACCAGACAGTTAATTCAATTGCAATTGGATAGGTTTTCATTTAATCGACCTCGTCAGCATGGGCTTCATCAAAATGTTTTTGTTGGGGTTTTAGCTTCGCCCCCAATTGAGCCCACTGACTCTGCTGAGTGCGGTAGGTGCAATTGTCAGCATGATTCTCTAATAGGCCAAAAATAATAGTCGTGGGTATCTTGCAATAAGAACATCGATATGCATGCTGATGCTCTTCAATCTTTTCTTGCGGATAGTCTATATAAAACGGCTTCATTGGGCACCTCCGATAGCAATCAGAATTCTTATAAACATACTACACCCCATTAGAATAGACTCATACCGAAAGATAGTCTTTTAAGGAAAGCGAAATCATTATGTTGCCTTGCATCGAATTAGAAACTGCTCCCAATCCTAGTGCTGCTGTTATTTGGCTGCATGGTCTAGGTGCTGATGGCAATGATTTTGTGCCCATTGTTCCTGAGCTACACCTTCAGGGATGCCCGGCTATTCGGTTCATTTTTCCAAGCGCGCCCAGCATGCCAGTGACGGTAAATGGCGGCTATGTGATGCCTGCCTGGTATGACATCATCGGCAGAAATCTGATGGATCAAGAAGATGCTGATGGCATTCATCAATCGGCCGCGTCCGTAACTGAACTTATTGAACGTGAAGCCAGTCGTGGGATTGCTTATAACAAGATTGTTTTGGCAGGATTCTCGCAAGGTTGTGCAATGGCTTTACACACCGGGCTTCGCTTTCCACACAAGCTCGCTGGCATTATGGCTTTATCCGGATACCTACCATTGGCAATGTCACTCCATACGGAAAAACATTCCGCTAACCAAACTACGCCAATCTTTATGGCACATGGCCTGTATGATGAAGTTGTGGTACCTGAACGCGCTGAAGCGTCCTATGCCATGCTAGAAAAAATGGGGTATCAAGTGAGCTGGAATGAATATCCTATGGAGCACTCCGTCAATCATGAAGAGCTTATGGATATCTCCCGCTTCTTGCAGAGTGTTTTGATCAATTCTTAAGCGATAAACATATAGATCGCTGCTATCGCCATAAAGGCGGTTGCTAGCCAGCCAAATATTTTCATACTCCTAGTGGCTACGTGTGGCCCCATGACTGAGGTACTAGAAGAGAGAATCATGATGGCAACCATTAGCGGGACTGCAACTACCCCATTGAGGACTGCACTCCAAAACAGGGCTTTCATAGGGCTGATAGGCGAATACTGAATTGCTAAAGCGCCCAACACACTTAGGGCGATGATTAAATAAAACTTACTAGCTTGCTTTGCAGTATCTTCAAGACTAGATCGCCATCCAAACACTTCTGATAAAGCATAGGCTGCTGATCCAGCTAAGACTGGCACACCCATGAGACCCACACCTAGAATACCCAGCGCAAATAAAAGGAAGGCAAATTCTCCTGCCAGGGGTCTTAATGCTGAAGCAGCTTCAGCAGCTGTATTAATATCCCGAATACCTGCAACATCCAGAGTGACTGCGGTTGCCAAAATGATGCAGTAGGCAGCCACATTGGAATACAACATACCGCTCCAGGTATCCCAAGAAATCCTACGCAGTTCAGAATGAATCTCTAACTTTCCAGGCTCGTCAACGTCCTTGAGCAAGCTTTTCTCATGGCGCATATTCATATCCTCCACCTCTTGCGAAGCCTGCCAAAAGAATAAATAGGGGCTAATTGTTGTACCGAATACACCCACTACTACTGCTGCGGAATCTGCATTCATGGGAAAGCTTGGGAAAAAGGTACTCCAAATGACATCACCCCAAGGAACATGCACTGTAAAGAGAACCGCACCGTAAGCCAATAAGGATAGGGAAAGCCACTTCAAGAAAAATACATAATGTCTATAAGGAATCAAGATTTGCAGCAGTAGCGTGAATAAAACAAACACTCCAGTCATGATGTGCCAATTAACTCCAGTGACCAATTGAGCAACCTCACCCATCGCTGCAATATCAGCAGCAATATTGAGCACATTGGCAATCAAGAGAATACTGACAAGGATGATGAGTACGGCCGGAGGAAATGCCAATTTCATATTAGCTGAGAGCCCTCTTCCTGTGACTCGACCTATACGCGCGCACAGCACTTGAATAGTCGACATCAAGGGATATGCAAAGGGCATGGTCCACAACATATTGAGGCCAAACTGCGCTCCAGCTTGAGAGTAAGTGACGATACCACTCGGATCATCATCAGCAACTCCAGTGACTAAGCCTGGACCTACCCTTGATAAAGGATGCTGCTTAATACGCGTCCAGATAGTGGAGAGATTCACAATGCTGGCAGTTGATTAGCAATCATTGTTCTAGTGTAGTGCGGAATAGCTTAAAAAAGAAAAAGGGCTCAATTGAGCCCTTGGGGTGAAAGCAAAGTAGCCTCTTACAGTTTTTTATTGAAACTGTATTGAGCAAATGCTTGCTCAGCAACTCCAAACCACTGCGCTTCCATATTTCTAAAGACGCGATAATCATCAAAGATCTTTTTAAATTGCGGATTCTTGGCAGACTCTTCAGCATAGGTCTCTTGGCTGGCTTTAAAACATGCATCCATTACAGAAGTATTAAATTTACGCAATACGGCGCCATTTTGCAAAAGACGTTGTAAGGCAGGAGGATTGAGGGCATCGTACTTTGCGCACATATCAGTATGAGCCTCAAAGCAAGCTGCCTCCCATGCTGCTTGATATGAAGGCGGCAATGCATCCCACTGTTTTTTATTCACTAAAAACGATAGTCCTGCAGCGCCCTCCCAAAAGGCCGGATAGTAATAATTTTTGGCTACCTTTGCCAAGCCAAGCTTTTCATCATCGTATGGCCCAACAAACTCAGCAGCATCAATGGTGCCCTTTTCTAGGGCTGAATAAATCTCACCAGCGGGCAGCTGTTGCGGGACAACGCCTAGCTTTGCCAATACTTGACCGGCAAAACCCGCGATCCTGAATTTGAGCCCCTTAAGATCTTCTGGTGATTTAATTTCTTTACGGAACCAACCGCCCATTTGAGTACCAGTCTGACCGCCCAGAAAATTGACAATGTTGTAGCTTGCATAGAGTTCACGCATTAACTTCATGCCATTACCGTGCAGCATCCATGCGGATTGCTGACGGGCAGTCATACCAAATGGGGCTGCAGTATCAAAAATGAAGGCGCTATTTTTACCTAAGTAGTAATAACTAGCTGTGTGACCGCACTCTACGGTGCCATTTTGAACAGCATCTAGCACCTGCAATGCCGGCACAAGCTCACCAGCTGCAAAGACTTTGACATTAAATTTACCGTCCGTCGCCTTACGTAAAGAGTTTGCAAAGACTTCTGGAGTGCCATACAGAGTGTCCAGAGATTTAGGAAAGCTAGATACCAAACGCCAGTTGAGCGTAGGCAAACTTTGTGCAATTGCTGGGGCACCAATCGCTGCAACTCCTGCACCTATCGTTGCCTTCTTTAAAAAAGAGCGTCTTTGCATTCCAATCTCCCTTCAGTATTTTTCAATATTTATTACAGATTCTATTGCTAGGTTTATTTTCCACCAACCGTCATTGATCCAATCAAAATTGAACCCGTCTCCTTAGTGCCTCTGATTAAGGTATCGCTACCAATCAACGCAATATCTAAAAGCATATCGCGCAAGTTACCGGCAATCGTTACTTCTTCCACTGGATACTGAATCTCACCATTCTCAACCCAGTAGCCAAATGCACCGCGAGAGTAATCTCCAGTCACATAATTGACGCCCTGACCCATTAATTCAGTCACAAGCAAACCTGTTCCCATTTCTTTTAAGAGCGCAGGCAATCCCCCTTTCGGCGTCTTCTTGCTTTGCAATGTTAGGTGATGTGAACCACCTGCATTACCAGTGGTCTGCATACCTAGCTTGCGCGCAGAATAGGTAGAGAGAAAATAGCCCTCCAAAATTCCTTTATCGACAACCGTACGAGCAGCAGTTTTCACACCCTCTTCATCAAATGGTGCACTACCTGTCATTGCTTTGAGATGGGGATTCTCAAAAAGACTGACATGTTTAGGTAACACTTGTTTTCCGAGGCTATCGAGCAAAAAACTCGAGCGACGGTATAAAGCTCCGCCAGACACTGCTTGCACCAAACCACCAAGTAAGCCCGCCGCTAAGGGCGCCTCAAAGATCACAGGGCAGCGGCGTGTAGTGAGCGACCGCGCCTTTAAACGTGAGAGTGCTCGCTGAGCCGCATACCTACCAATTGCCGCAGGATCGGCTAACTCCTCGGGAATACGCGAACTGGAATACCAATCGTCCCGTTGCATGTGAGATTTTTTCCCACCTTCGCTTGCAATGGGTGCGCACGAAATATAGTGACGAGAAAATGGATAACCCCCCATAAATCCGTGTGAGGTTCCCATCATGAAATGGGCATGGTGCGCAGAGACTGATGCACCATCACTATTTTGAATTTGCTTACTCACTGCAAATGCAGCGCCTTCTGATATACGCGCAATTTCTACTGCGTGCTTTGCATCAATATCCCATGGGTGGAATAAATCCAGATCCTGTGGATTTTTTTCTAATAATTCTGCTTCGGCTGGACCAGCGCAATTATCTTCAGCGGTATGCTGGGCAATGTGATACGCAGCATCTACGGTAGCCTTTAAAGACTCTTTTGAAAAATCACTCGTGCTGGCATTACCTCGGTGATGACCCAAAAATAAAGTCACCCCCACCTGTTTATCCAGACTTTGCTCAATGGTCTCAACCTCGCCCTTGCGAACGGTTACTGAAAGCCCTTGACCTTCGGAGATCTCCGCGACCGCGTCAGAGGCACCCCTTCTTTTGGCCTCTTTGAGCATGAAATTGATAATTTCTTGAAACTGGCTAGATGAATATGTAAACATGCCCTAATAATAGCTAGAATAGAAACATGAAGCATACCGAAGCCCTGAAACGCAATACGCCTAATGAGGTCAAAATTGGCCTGATTTCGGTTTCTGACCGCGCCAGCAAGGGCGTTTATCGGGATGAAGGCATACCGGCGCTCCAAGCATGGCTCATGAAGGCAATTAGCAATACCTGCACCTTTCATGAGCGTCTCATTGCAGATGAAACAGAAATCATTACGGAATCGATTATTGAGTTGGTAGATGAGTTTGGGTGCGACCTGGTACTGACCACTGGTGGAACTGGCCCATCTCTTAGGGATGTAACTCCTGAAGCCACTATTGAAGCTGGTACACGAGAAATGCCAGGCTTTGGCGAGCAAATGCGTCAGATCAGCCTTAAATTTGTACCCACAGCCATTCTGTCTAGACAAACTGCAGTACTTCGTGAAATCGAAGGCCACGCTGCCCTGATCATTAATTTACCTGGTCAACCTAAGTCAATCGCAGAAACTCTAGAGGGTCTCAAGGATGAGAACGGTAAATCGATTGTGCCCGGCATCTTTGCCGCCGTACCTTACTGTATTGACCTCATTGGCGGACCCTATATTGAGACCAATGAAGAGGTCATCAAAGCCTTCCGACCCAAGAGCGCTCTTAAGAAGTAAGGCCCACAAAGAGGTCCGCAATTGCGGACTTTTTTATTGAGGAAGTGGCACGATAAATTTATCGCGGTAATACTTCAACTCTTCAATCGATTCTTCAATATCAGCCAAAGCAGTATGTGCCTGCTTTTTGGTAAAACCTTTTACCAACTCGGGATGCCAACGCTTGCAGAGTTCTTTTAAAGTGGATACATCCACATTTCGATAATGAAAATAGGCCTCTAACTTAGGCATGTACTTAGCCATAAACCGACGGTCCTGACCAATGGTATTGCCACACATCGGAGCAATACCAGCCTTGATATATTTCTTCAAAAAGGCAAGGCATTCTGCTTCTACCATTGCCTCATCCATGGTGGAGGCTTTGACTTTGTCAATCAAGCCTGAGCGGCCATGGGTACCCTTATTCCAAGCATCCATGGCATCTAATAGAGCATCTTCTTGATGCACTACCCAAACAGGGGCTGTTGCAATGGTATTCAGATGAGCGTCTGTCACAATAATTGCGATTTCGAGAATCCGCTCTGTTTCGGGGTTAAGCCCCGACATCTCCATATCCACCCAAATGAGGTGCTCATTAGCCGGTGCCACCTTGCCTGCTGCTGTATTCGTTTGTTCGCTCATATCTATAATGATCTCATGACCTTCACAATTGTTTTCCTAATCGCCTTTATCGCCAGTTTTGGCCTCCGCCACTGGCTCTCTCAACGGCAAATCCGCTATGTTGCCCGACATCGAGATACCGTACCTGCGGAGTTTGCTGAAAAAGTGACTCTGGCTGAACATCAAAAAGCTGCCGACTACACCATCGCCAAATTACGCCTTAGTATTTTAGAAAATGGTGTGAGCGCCGTTATTTTAATTGCCTTCACTTTATTGGGTGGTCTAGAAATTCTGAATCTCATCCTACTGCAATTCATGGGCGAAGGCATTGGTCAGCAAATTGCTCTACTTGCTTCCATTGCCATCATCTCGGGAATGATTGATCTTCCCTTTTCCTGGTACAAACAATTTCATTTAGAAGAGCGCTTTGGCTTTAACCGCATGGGTAAAAAATTATTCTTTACCGACATGCTTAAAGGGGTCGCACTTGGCGGACTTATTGGCTTGCCATTGCTTTGGGTAATTCTGACTCTCATGCTCAAAGCAGGAGGCCTTTGGTGGCTCTGGGCTTGGGCAGTACTCTCCGTATTTAGCCTCTTAATGCAATGGATCTTCCCAACATTTATTGCACCCCTGTTTAATAAGTTTCAGGCTTTAGAAGATGGTCCACTCAAAACCCAAATCGAAGCCTTGCTTACCCGCTGCGATTTTGCCAGCCAAGGCTTGTTTGTCATGGATGGTAGCAAGCGGAGTGCGCACGGCAATGCATTCTTTGCGGGCATGGGAAAAGCAAAACGGATTGTCTTCTTTGATACGCTGATTGAAAAACTCAATCCTGGCGAAGTAGAGGCGGTTCTTGCACATGAACTAGGCCACTTCAAGTGCAAACATATTCGCAAGCGTCTGATCGTTTCTTTTGCTTTGAGCTTTGCAATGTTTGCATTACTGGGTTGGATCAGTACCCAAGTTTGGTTTTATACCGATCTGGGCGTCATGCCCAATCTCAATGGCTATAACGGTGGCCTAGCTCTCGCCCTGTTTATGTTGGTATCACCAGTATTTAGCTTCTTCCTTACGCCACTAGGAAGCCTTGCTTCACGCAAACACGAATACGAAGCCGATGGCTTTGCTGCAGAAAAATCGTCAGCCAAAGATTTGATTTCTGCTTTAGTGAAGCTATATCAAGATAATGCTTCAACCCTGACGCCTGATCCGATCTATACCGCTTTCTATAGCTCGCATCCTCCTGCCCCATTGCGCATCGCTAACTTGCAGCGTTTTAGCTAGAGCAAACCAATAGCATGGAACAATTTCACGCGCTACTGACCGCTTCTTATGGAAGGCATTATTTAGCGCAGCGTCTAGTTGGGGATGCACTTGGCAATGAATCGCCCAGTGGTCCACTCATTCAGGTGAGCACTCCGGCGAAACAACATATCGGCGCTGTTGGTGATCGCATGCTATTGGAAATGACCTCGGCCGATCAAGCACGCATCATTCAGATTGAGCCTCGCGAGAACATTCTGTATCGTTCAGATGCTTTCAAGAGCAAGATTATTGCCTCTAATGTTGATCAAATTTTAGTGGTGCTAGCAACACAACCTGCTTTCTCGCCCGATCTCTTGGGAAGAGCCGTAGTAGCTGCTGAAGCCAATCAAATTGGTTTACATATTTTGCTCAATAAGTGCGATCTCAAAGATAACTTAGAACATGCTCGCAAAATCATTGCGCCTTATGCCCGCATGGGCTATCCAGTGAACGAAGTATCGGCAAAATTTGATAGCACCTCGATTGAGCTCTTGCGCCCTGTAATCGCAGGCAAAGTATCTGTTTTTGTAGGTCAATCAGGAATGGGTAAATCTAGTCTACTAAATGCCTGGGTTCCCAATGCTGCAGCACTCACTCAGGAATACTCAGTTCGCTTAGACACCGGTAAACATACTACTACTGCTTGTCGCTATTTTGAATTGCCTGAAGCTTGGGGTCGAAGCGAATCTGGAAAACTCGGCGCACTCATTGATTCACCAGGCTTTCAAGAATTTGGTCTGGCTCATATGTCGGTCAGCGAGTTACAACATGCCTTTAGAGAATTTAAAGACTTGTTAGGCAAATGCCGTTTTCATAATTGCACCCATCAGTCCGAACCAGATTGCGCTGTACGTGATGCAGTAGACAGAAATGAAATAGCGCCAGAAAGACTGGCGCTATTTAGGCAACTGCTTTCAGATTCAAAAACAGCGGATACTCAAATTCAGGGAATTAGCCAAGCCAAAGAGCGATGGTCAGCATTAGCAACAAAGCCATCCAAGCGATAACTAAGCGCCACACCAAACCTACCGCAGAACGCATTGTGCGCTCAGTCGGCTCAAGACCGACTTCATAAGCCACCGGCTCTCCAGCCTCAGCCATACGCAAGGCCTCATCACTATCCGGCTCACTCAGAGGCTCACCCAAACGCACGCCTAGTGCCCCACTACCTGCTGCCAAGATCACTGCATTCAATGGGTCAGCCCATTTTTGGGTCAAGTAGCGCCATGCATACACTGCGCCCTCAAAGTTGCCAACAATGGCAAAACCCATCGCAGTGATTCGTGATGGAATCCAATCTAATACATAGAAGAAATGACGCGCAGCTTCGCTCAGGTTGTAATCACCACGCTCAGACCAACGCTGTGCAGCGATGTCAGCCAAGCGATAGAGAACCACACCTGCAGGACCCATTGGCATCATGAACCAGAAGAGCACACCAAAGACATGGCGATGTGAACCAATAATGGCGCGCTCAAGCGCCAATGAAATTACCTCGGCTTCAGAAAGTTCTGAGGTATCCAGTTCTGGGCCATACCATTCAGCAAGGGCTAAGCGTGCTGCAGGCAAATCATGGGCTTCAATTGCTTCATGAACTGCAGTAAAGGAGTGGCTGAACTGACGGAAGCCAAAGAATAAGTAAGCAATTACGATATTCCACAAGAAACCCAGAACCGGATAAGTCACCATACAAGTGACGTACACCATAAATACTAAGAAGGTTGGAAGAATGAATGCAACCATACAAGCCATACGCGCGCCCACTGGGCTTGCACCTGCGTCAGTCTTGCCACCGAATTCAGCAGCAACCCAATCCAACCAACGAGCGCTCATACGCGCAATCCAATGGCTAGAAGTCACTGGGCGATATTGCTCAGCAATGAGGGCGAAGAGGATAGAAAAGAAAGTCATACTTTTAATAAATGATAAAGGTTACGCAACATTCCCGCAGTAGCACCCCAAATAAAGCGGCCCTCATAAGGCATTGAATAAAAACGACGCCCGCCCTGCTCACTTTGCCATAGTCTAACCTGATGGTTGGCAGGATCTAATAAAAAATTCAGTGGCACCTCAAAGATATCGGCCACTTCAAACTCATCTAAGACATATTCTGCCTGAGGCTGGACTAATCCTACTACAGGGGTAACGCTATAACCAGACACCGTCAAATATTGAGGAAGATGTCCGATGATCTCTACCCGCTGAGGATCTAAACCGATCTCTTCTTGACTCTCCCTTAAGGCAGTGTCATTTGGACTCAAGTCCTCGGGGTCCATACGCCCACCTGGAAAACTAATCTGCCCAGCATGATCACGTAAATGATTCGTTCTTTGAGTCAGCAAAACAGAGAGGCCATCTTCTTTCAATAGCAGCGGAATTAATACTGCTGCTCTGGTTACTTTTCCGACCGCCTGACGACGAGCAATAATGTCGGCCGCAATGACGTGACGATTCTCGTCCGTAATTTCGGGTTGCCATTCTGGGGGGGATTGAAGACGCTGCCTCAATCCCTGTGGCGCCAGAAATTCAGGGGCAACCTTTTTATCGCCAGCGCAAACCTCATGAATCGGAATGGCCTCCGCATTAAAGCCTGGGGGCGCAGCTACATTAATTGCGTCTTCTTCGGGCTTTGAGGTTTTGGGCATAGTCATATTCTAAGGCAACAAAAAAGGCGACCTAGGCCGCCTTCTTGGTTTGCTTCAAAGCAGCAATTATTCAGCAGCAACAGCAGCTGTTGGTTTAACACGTGCTTGAAGTTTTTCTTTAATACGTGCTGACTTACCAGAACGATCACGCAAGTAGTACAACTTGGCACGACGTACATCACCGCGACGCTTCACTTCAACGCTAGCGATCAATGGTGAATAAGTTTGGAAAGTACGCTCAACGCCTTCACCAGAAGAAATCTTACGCACGATAAAGCTGGAATTAAGTCCGCGATTACGTTTAGCAATCACAACGCCTTCAAAGGCCTGGGCACGCTTACGTGTACCCTCAACTACGTTTACGCTAACAACTACTGTGTCACCAGGCGCAAAGCTTGGCAAAGTTTTATTAGCACTTAAGCGAGCAATTTCTTCTTGCTCAATTTTTTCAATTAAATTCATTTTGAATCCTTAAACATCGTATTAGCGTTTAATCCCGAGATATAAATCAACGGACCTAATAGAGGATGCAGTTAAAACAATTTCACTAAACCAAAAAACCAAACCTTTAAATCACTACTGAATTCACAGCGAGCGAAGAAATTGTTCATCTTCTCGGGTTAGCAACCCATTGGTTCTGGCCAAATCAATTAAGTCCGGCCTTAACCTCAACGTCAGCTCTAAAGACTTCTGCCGACGCCAATCCGCTATTTTAGCGTGATGTCCGCCTAAAAGCACGTCCGGCACCGATAAATTTTCATAAACCTCTGGCCTGGTGTAGTGCGGATAGTCCAAAAGACCATTCATAAAGCTGTCCTGAGTGGCAGATTGGCCATCTCCAAGAGCCCCAGGAATCAGCCTAATAACCGCATCCATCATGGCCATAGCGGGGATTTCACCCCCAGAAAGGACAAAATCACCTATGGAAAGCTGCAAATCGACGTTCCGCTCAACAAAACGTTGGTCTATTGCCTCATAGCGACCACAAACAAAGGTTAAGTTGCCCATATTCAGGATATCGGACGCCATTTTTTGAGAAAAACGCTCGCCTTGAGGAGCTAAAAGACAAATTGGCCCCGTTTTTACTCCGGCAGCCTGGTGGGAGGCCTTGATACCGGTAACCGCATCTTCGAGGGGCTTGGCCATCATCACCATGCCTGGTCCACCACCATAGGCACGATCATCTACCGTCTTACGAGCATCAGAACAAAAATCTCGCGGGTTCCAAAGATGAATACTCGTTAAAGATTGCTCACATGCGCGACCAGTAATGCCCCACTGCGTGAGTGCAGAAAACATCTCCGGAAATAAGGTGACAACATCAAAGCGCATGTTTTTATTGCCAGTCCAATTGCCAATCGAGCGTGATCGTCTTGTTTGGTAAGTCTACGTTTTGCACCACTTCTTTTACGAAAGGAACTAAGTATTGAATATTTTTGCTACCAGCATCGCCGATAGCGATTACGCCATGCGCGCCATTTTCAGTAACGTCGATAACATTACCTAAGGATTCATTTTGCAAATTGATTGCATGGCAACCAATTAAATCAACCCAGTAATAAGAATCACTCTCTGCTTTTGGAAAGGCATCACGCGCAACCAAAATACGGGCTCCCTTGAGAGCCAAAGCCTGATCACGATCAGTGACGCCCTCTAGCGCAACGACTACATTGCCGCTATGCATCTTGGCGCTCTTAACTTTGTATTGAGTCAATGAAGCTTGCTCTACAGACGCAGAAACGCCAGCATCCCTACGCGGGATTAGTGAAATCCAAACTGTTTTAGAAGAGAGAAGTGCTACAGGGTCTGGAGAGTGAGGTCTAACCTTCACTTGCCCCTGCAAACCTTGCGCCTCAGAAATAGCGCCAAGCTCGATCAAATCATTTAGGGAAGGTGTACTCATTTGCAAGCCACCCTATCCTCCTAAAATGAAACTACCAATCAATTTCGTCACTAAAAGCATCATCCTCAAGATGACGCTTTTAGTAAGCGAATATTAAACAGCAGGATTGTTCTTAATTAAACGAACAACCGTTGGAGAAATTTGCGCTCCAACACCAGTCCAATAGGTCAAACGATCTTGAGCGATGCGCATGGCTTGCTCAGATGCAGCTGCTTGTGGATTGAAGTAACCAATGCGCTCGATAAAGTTCGAGTCACGACGGTTGCGCTTATCAGTAGCAACGATGCTGTAAAAAGGGCGCTTCTTAGAGCCGCCGCGTGCCAGTCGAATGACGACCATACTTATTCCTTAAAATCTAAAAATGAAAACAGGTTGATTACAACCCAATGAAATTTCTACAAAAAACCTTGGGCTCCAGCTCACCAACTAAACGTACGGTAAAGCGGAAAACCTCATATTCTAGACGAAAACCCCTACTTCTTCCACCTATTTAAGCGTCTAAACCAGTAGAATAGTAGCGATAGTAATATAAAAAATACATATAAATCAAATACTTATAACAATATGCCCCTAAAAACACCCCTTTTCACCATCAACAGAGAGAGCTCAAAAAGCCTCCTGGTTGCACTTTCTTGGGTGGGAATAGGCCTTTTAAGTGCTTGTGCGAACGTGATTCCACCCTGCGGCGCCAAAATCAGCCCTCCTAGCAGCGAACTGCGTAATACCAAATGGGAGCTCAATCGCTGGAATCTGGCACCCAATAGCAATGGTGAGGTGCGCGCCAGACCAATCCCTCAGGGCGAGGCCAGCAACCCTATTCAAATTACCTTTGATGCTAAGGGTCAACGCATCAGTGGCTCAACTGGGTGTAATCGCTTTACTGCAGAACTGGATGAAGATGCTCGCGGCTTCAGTCTAAGCAAAATCACCAGCACCAAAATGGCCTGCAGCCCACAGCGTATGGAATTAGAGAATGACTTTCTCTATGAGCTCAATGATTACCGCAGCATCGTTCGTAATGGCGACCAGTTACTCATGATTGGCACTGACCGTGAAGTGCTAAGTTTTGTTCAACGCCCTACTGCCAATAAATAAACTAATTACCTATTCAACAAGACCATGAAAAAATCCAAACTCCTATTTTGCGCACTCGGATTATTTTTTCCTGGTAGCGGTCTCAATTGTTTTTATCTACAGGGAATCAAATCCTTTTGGGCTTGGACGCAATTGCTTGCATTGATAGGTGGCGTTATTGGTTGGGGCCTTCTGAAAGATGCACACTTTCTCTCAGCGCCAGGCTGGGTACTTCTCACTTTTGGGTTTATTGCCTTAGAAGCCAGCTGGCTCACCACTATTACCTTTGGTTTGCGCCCTGATGAAAAATGGGATGCTCAATTTAACCCTGGTATTGCAGAGCAGGATCGTTGTCAATCGGGTTGGCTTGTCATCCTTACTGTAATTTTCTCGCTCGTACTTGGTGCTGGCGTCATGATGACATTTCTTGCAATTGCATTTGAGCAATTTTTCATTTCTCAACTTCAAGAAGCTAGAAAACTTTCTCAGTAATCCTGGGCATCTTTGCGGTGCCATAAGCGATCAAGCTCTTGTCTCCAGAATTTGACGGAGTACTTAGAGCCTGAGCCGAATAACCAGAGTTGCGCTCCCGTTATCGGTGTTTGATAAAACGGTATGCCCATGTTTGCATATCGTGCGGTCACTGTTGGATGTGGGTGACCATAACGATTGCGATAGCCATTCTGCGCAAAAGCAATTTCTGGATTTAACTTCTTAAGTAACTCCAGTGAGGAAGAAGTTTTGCTGCCATGGTGTGGGGCCATAAACACCAACTCGCGACCACCAATTGAATTGAGAGCAGGCCCATCCAAACGATCAATAATGTGAGATTCACCTTGCCTTTCGACATCCCCCGTTAGCCACAAAGAATGATTTTGGTTGCGTACCTCAAGTACGCAACTCATTTCATTGGGCTTCAGGGAGTATTGATCCTGAAAAAGGGTTTCTTCATGTGGATGCCAAATCAAAAAATCGACACCATCCCAATTCCAATGCTGGCCATAGCGACAGGGAAGACTAGGGATTTTTCTAGACTGCAAATTCAATAACAATGCGTTGTTATTGGGCAAAGAACCCATCATCGAACCAAATGAAACTTGTTTTAGTAAAGTAGCTGCCCCTCCAACATGGTCACTATCGCTATGACTAATCACCATACGATCAATGTGCGCAATTCCTCTGCCCCTCAAATAGGGCAGAATCACTCTTTGCCCAGCATCATCTCTTTTTCCCTGAATGGGACCCGTGTCATATAAGAGCGCTTTGCTACGCGTCTCAATCAATACAGCCGTACCCTGCCCAATATCCAACACCGTAGCTCTAAACTCCCCGGGCTTTAGGGAGGCAATTCCTAAAGTACTTAGTGGAGTAAATAAGAATAATGAGGGAAGCAAAGCTAGCGCTCTCAATTGATAATCCTTAAGTAACTCCCCAGGACGAATGGCATAAATAATTCCGGCTCCTGATAAAAGTAAGAGCCACCATTCTGGCTGCCTAGACCAAGCGACCGCCCAACTCCAACCAGCCATCCACTCCAACATGATTCCCAAATATTCCATTGATAGGTGTGCGGGCAATAAGAGCCATCGCCCCATAAAGTCTGGCAATAATGCCCCGGCAATAGCTACAGGAGTCACCACATAACTCACCAAAGGAATCGCAAATGCATTGGCAAACGGTGAGACTACTGAGACTTGATAGAACCAATATAAAGTGAATGGCAATAGCGCAATCGTGACAACTGCTTGAACACGGCATGCCTCACGCAAGGCTTGCAATACACGAGTCGACCAATGTACCTCTGGCTCTTTACCGGTGGGTATGCCAAGCAATCCCGAAGAGTTACCCATCGCAAAGAGAATGGCTGCAACTGCTCCAAATGAAAGCCAAAAGCCGGGGGTGTACGGCGCCATTGGATCAATCACTAAAACAAAAGCCAGTGCCCACCACCAAATATCAAAAGATCGTGGGTTCCTGCCGGTCCAAAGTGCGAAAGCTACAACACCAACCATATACATCGTTCGTTGCGCCGGTATCTGAAATCCAGCCAACCACGCGTAGATAAATGCCGTTACAAATCCAGAAGCTGCGGTAACCTTGCTAATCGGAATGAGAAGAGGCCAAGTGCGGCGTCGCCAGAGCATTGCCGCAAGAGAGGCGCCAATACCGGCCAACATAGTGACATGCAAACCCGATATAGAAATGAGGTGCCCTATGCCCGTTGCATTAAATACTTGCCAATCTTCTTGATCAATCGCATTTTGATCGCCCATCACCAAAGCAATGATCACGCCTGCATAGCGCGCATCTTTAGGTAAAAGCGATTGAATCTTTTGACGCAACTTCCAGCGTGCCAACTCCATTCGTAAGGCAAATTCAGCATAGCCAATCTCTTGAGGTAGCAAAAGCTCACCAGACCTTACTGAGCCACTAGCACCAAAATCTTGATGAAAAGACCAACGCTCAAAGTCAAAGGTGTATGGATTTAATGAACCATAAGGTCTTTTGAGTTTGACTTTCAATTTCCATCGCTGGCCAGGAATGATTTCAGGAATGGTCTGATTACTCCTCCATGCAGGCTGCCAACTTAAATAGATTCGCTTTGGAAATGGTGCAATTTCATCCCTACCAGAAAGAAGATGATCGATTTCAAATGCAAATTTGGCGCCTGTAGAGCTACTCTGTGGCAAGGCAATGACTCTACCTTCTACGCCTAATTCTCTTCCCTCTAACTCAATATCCAGAATGTTTGCTAGACGATTTTCCGCATAGCGCGCATTCCATGCAAAGCCAATACTAAATAGCAAGATGCATATCAAAATCTGCCGACACCATTGAGAGCGAGGCTGTAAATATAAGAAAAATGAACAGGGTGCACTAACCGCAAAACATGTCAGCAGCCAGCCAGATGGAACTTGTGGCAAAAAGAAAAGGAATGATCCCCCGGCAATAAATGCCGTTATCGCTAAGCGCAAGGATTTAAGAGGCTAAGGTTAGATTTGGATTGTTGGCACAGAGCGCCGACCAACGTGGTAATACTTGCATGGCATTGCGCCATACGGCAGATGCAAATTCAACATCGCTAACGCCACGAATACCAGCCAACTGTTTAGCAATGCGAGGTAGGAAAGCAGGCTCATTAAATGCAATACCCTCCCCCCTCAACCAAGCTGGTGGAATATCGGGCGAATCTGTTTCAGTAACAAGGCTATCAAGCGGTAGCTCAGTTAAAAGCCTGCGAATCTGTAGTGCTCGCTCATACGTTGCTGCACCACCAAACCCCAACTTAAAACCCAGTCCAATAAATTGCTCGGCCTGCTGAAAACTTCCATTAAATGCATGTGCTATCCCACCAGGAATTGTTCGATCTCTGAGAGCTTTCAAAATAGCATCCTGAGAGCGACGGACATGCAATATCACGGGTAATTGATACTTCTGAGCCAAATCTAATTGCGCATGAAATAAATATTCTTGCTGATGAGGATCTAAACCTTCGACGAAATAATCTAAACCGATCTCACCAACACCTACAAATCGAGGATCAGATAGTGATTGGACGATTTGTTCTTCCAAAACGGCTAAGTCGTCTTCATGGGCTTGATTGGTATACAAAGGATGAATGCCCAGCGTATAAACCAAACCCGGAATGTCATTGCTATATTGAGAGGCCAGTGCTCTTACATTTTGACAATCAGCGGCTTTAACTGCAGGCAACAAAATAGCCTTTACGCCCTTTTCACTTGCAGCTGAAATGGTCGATGACAAGGAGTTTGAAAACTCTGGTGCATCAAGATGGCAGTGAGTATCGATCCACATGGGATGCTGGGTCATTGCGCGAAAGTCTTTAATACTCCGCGCTCTAAATGCAAAATACGATCACAACGTTTAGCGCGTACTGGATCATGCGTCACGATCACAAAGGCAGTGCCTTGTTCGCGAGCAATATCTAACATCAAATCAAACACACCATCAGCAGTTTCGGTATCTAAGTTTCCAGTAGGCTCATCAGCCAACACACATGTTGGATTGCCAACCAATGCCCTAGCTACCGCAACACGCTGACGCTCGCCACCAGATAGCTCAGCAGGTGTATGTAATTCACGCTTTGCCAAGCCTACGGCTTTGAGCATCTTGCTGGCGCGCTCCATTGACTCCTCGTTACTGAGGCCACGAATGCGCAATAGCAATGCCACATTCTCTACTGCGCTGAACTCATCTAATAAATGATGGAATTGATAAATAAAACCTAAACTCTGATTGCGCAAGCGATCTAACTTGGCAACCGATAGCTGATTGATATTGGCACCATCCAATAAGACCGAGCCAGAACTTGGAGCATCTAAGCCGCCCAATAAATGTAGCAATGTACTCTTGCCAGAACCGGATGAGCCCACAATAGCCACCTTCTCAGAGGCTGCAACATCCAAGTCAACCGATTTAAGGACCTCTACTGCGGTAGGCCCCTGACCGTAAGTCTTGGCGAGGCCTCTGGCTACTAATATTGGTTTTGGCAGATCACTCATAGCGCAGAGCCTCCGCAGGCTGAACCTTAGCAGCACGACGACTAGGGTACAAAGTTGCTAGCACCGATAAGCCAAAGGCCATTAAACCCACCGTGACCACATCACCCAAACGAACATCAGATGGCAACTCGCTAATAAAGTAGACCTCGCGTGGTAAGAAACGCACGCGGAAGATAGCTTCAATCGCAGGAACAATCACATCAATGTTGAGTGCGATGAGCAAACCCAATCCAACGCCTGCTAAAGATCCCAGCAAACCGATTGCCAAACCCTGTACTAAGAAAATGCGTTGAATTAAACCCGGGCTCGCACCCATCGTTCTCAAAATCGCAATATCTGCCTGTTTCTCATTGACCGTCATTACCAAAGTAGAAACTAAGTTAAATGCGGCCACTGCAATAATTAAAGTCAATATGATGAACATCATTTTCTTTTCAGTTTGAACAGCTGCAAACCAGTTGCGATTTGAGCGTGACCAATCTGTAATCCATAAAGCCTGGGGTACTACAGCAGCAAGCTCATTAGCAACTTCTGGTGCACGCTGCATATCATCTACCTTGACACGTAAGCCTGATGGATCATGAAGGCGCAGCAAGGCTGCAGCATCTTTCCAATGCATCACAGCTAAAGAGCTATCGTATTCATAGTGACCACTATCAATAATGCCAACCACTTGGAGAGTGCGCATACGCGGCATAGCACCTGCAGGCGTTAAATCACTTTCAGGAACAATGAGATTAATGCGATCGCCAACATGAGCACCAACCAAAGACGCCAGTTGAGCACCCAAGGCAACGCCAAAGCTTCCAGGCTTGAGATCATCAATGCTACCGGCAATAAATTGTTTAGGTAGATCAGAAACTTTACCCTCCTCGCCCGGAGCAACTCCTCGAATCGCAACGCCACGCATGACATTGTCGCGAGTAAGCAAGCCTTGGGAGCTGACCATTGGAGCAACACCAATGACGTGTGGCTGCGCTGCCACTTTTAGAGCAAGCGGTTCCCAGTCTGCCAAACCATCTGGTGAGGTGATTTCTACATGGGATAGAACGGAGAGCATACGATCCCGTACGTCTTTCTGGAAACCATTCATCACCGATAGGACCACAATGAGCGAGGCAACCCCTAAAGCAATGCCTGCAGTAGAAATTCCGGAAATAAATGAAAGGAAGCCATCGCGCTTGCCAACCGTCTTGCGACGCTTGGAGCGGGTATAGCGCAAGCCAATTTCTAGCTCAATAGGAAGTCTCAACATAGCCACAGTTTAGACAATTGCACGGGCAAACTGATGGAATACGTAAATGCCACCTAAAATCAGGGAAATGACTGCAAACGCTACCTCCCCTCAAAACGCCAAAAGCACTCTAAGGCGCTTTACCCTGATGTTATCGGGGGAAGATGTCTTAGAGGATCAAGACATTGGGGATCAGCCACTAAAAGGGCTGCCCCATGAACGCTTTCTGCTCGGCGATCTAGTGCCAATTGCACCCATTCTGCTGGTGGGACAGTCCGAGCAGGAGGTAAATCCTCATTTAGAGATCGCTTGCTTACAGCCTGTCCATTTACATGCTACACGTGACCATCTCATTTTGATGAACCAGAATCAGGTCGATCTGATAGAAACTGAATCCTCCCAACTTCTTAAGGCAGCACTTCCCTTTATTGAAGAGGATTTTCAAAATTCAGTGCTGTTTCATAACCAGTACTACTGGTTTATTCCAGCAGGTCCTTTTGCAAGCCTAGCAACATACAGCATTGATCAAGCGCATGGTCGCAATATTGATTGGTGGATGCCACGAGACACCCATGAAGAAG
This sequence comes from Polynucleobacter sp. TSB-Sco08W16, assembly GCF_018687455.1. NCBI lineage: Bacteria > Pseudomonadati > Pseudomonadota > Betaproteobacteria > Burkholderiales > Burkholderiaceae > Polynucleobacter > Polynucleobacter sp. TSB-Sco08W16. The sequence continues at coordinate 463,806 of NZ_CP061291.1, read as the reverse complement.
GACTAGCAAAACGTTGGCGCAAATTGCAAAATGAAGTGCAGATGCTTTGGCATATCGATCCCACAAATGAAGAGCGTGAGCAACGTGGCCTACCAAGTATTAACTCTTTATGGATTAGTGGCATCGGCAAACTCAATGATGTTCATGCGCCTAAAGCCATCAAACAGTCACAACAGATTTATGGTGAACACCCCATGATGACAGGGCTGGCGAAGTATTTAAGCATCCCATGCAGCCCTACTATCAAAGCCGATACACTGGTCGGAGCGTTTGCATGGCTGCATCAGCCAGAGTCGATATGGCCGCAAGTAAACAAGGCTCTCGCTGATAAACAACTAGATGAATTGCTCATCATTGATTTTCCTAATGGCAAAATACGAGAGCGCATCGTCACTCAAAAAGACCTATTGAAAAAATCTTGGGCATTCTGGAAAAAAGCTGAGCCTCTTACCTGGCATGAAATTATTTCGTCATGAGTCTTTTTTCTCAACGCCCTTTTTCTGAACGCACTGCCACTTGGTTACAGCAAAGCGGTTTACATCCTTTGCTAGCGCGTTTATATGCTGCTCGTGGATTGGAATCTCCCGAAGAGCTCTCGCTGGAATTAAGAAACCTGATCTCTCCAACTGAACTGAAGAGTTGCATCAGCACTGCCAGCTTGCTTGCGGATATTCTGGAGAAAAAAGAAGTAATGCTCATCGTGGCAGACTACGACTGCGACGGCGCTACAGCTTGTGCGGTAGGCCTACGAGGCCTGCGGATGTTGGGTGGGCCAGATACCCCTATTCATTTTCTTGTTCCCAATCGCTTTACGATGGGCTACGGCTTAACGCCTGAAGTCGTTGAGCTCGCAGCACAACAAACACCGAAACCTAAATATCTCATTACAGTAGATAACGGTATTGCCAGTGAAGCTGGTGTAGATCGCGCTCGCGAACTTGGCATGGAGGTCATTGTGACCGACCATCACTTGCCTGGTGATCGATTGCCAAATGCGACTGCGATTGTGAATCCCAATCAACCTGGATGCACGTTTCCTAGCAAAGCTCTCGCTGGTGTCGGTGTCATGTTTTATGTATTAGTAGCACTACGTGCAGAACTACGTAAGCGGGGGAAATTTACTAACGAGACTCAACCTAAAGTGGAGAATCTCTTAGATCTCGTTGCACTAGGTACCGTTGCTGACGTTGCGCAACTTGATCGCAACAATCGCGTCTTGGTTTCCAATGGTTTGAAACGCATTCGGGCTGGCATCTCTCAACCTGGCATTCAAGCGCTATTTCAAGCGGCAACTCGGGATCCCCGCAAGGCCAATACCTTTGACTTAGGATTTGCTATCGGCCCTAGACTCAATGCTGCCGGGCGTTTAGCGGATATGACTTTAGGCATTCGCCTATTACTGACTGACGACGTCGATGAAGCAATGACGCTTGCCCAGGAACTCGATCGTATTAATCGTGAGCGTCGTGTGATTGAAACTGGCATGCAAGAAACTGCGCTTGCTCATCTTTCAGAAGATCAACTTGCGGGAACAATGGCGCAACGCACAAGCATTTGCCTGTGGAATCCTGAGTGGCACCAAGGGGTGGTTGGCATTGTGGCTTCACGCTTAAAAGAACGTTTTAACCGCCCTGCGATTGTATTTGCGCCCGATGGCAACACTGGAGAAGAGTTACGTGGCTCTGGCCGATCGCTGACTGGATTTCATTTAAGGGATGCGCTCGATATTGTTTCAAAACGCGAGCCGGGCTTGATTCTTAAATTTGGTGGTCATGCAATGGCGGCAGGTCTGACAATTCGCAAAAGTGATTTTGAGAAGTTTGATGCTTGCTTTCAGGAAGTAGCAAACAGTCTATTAACGGATGAAATCCTGGAGCGTCGCCATCCACATGATGGCACCCTGCAGCCTTCTGAATTTACCTCTGAGATTGGTGACCTTCTCGCCGAAGAGATCTGGGGTCAAGGCTTTCCGCAGCCCGTCTTCTACGGAGATTTCGAAATCACCCAGCAAAGCCTCATGAAAGAAAAGCATTTGCGCCTGATGTTGCGTCCGCTAGGTTCTGATCCTGCACAAGACAAACAAGCAGCTAAGCCATTAACGGCTGTCTGGTTTAACCATACCCAAACCTTGCCGGCTAAAGCCAAACTTGCTTACCGCCTAGTAACCGATCGTTATCAGGGCCAAGCCCGCGTTCAGCTGATGATTGAGGCGCATGATGAGAGTTCCAGCACCTAGGTCCGCAGCAGAGAGTCGGATGCAATAACCCCCTTATAATTAGGGGATGGAAGCTGAACAACTAAATACTATTTCAAATACCTTGTCCGATCTGCTCACCCGTGAGCAAGCTCTTCGGGGGTATCTTTGACTTCGAAGTAAAGTCACGTCGCCTTACTGAAGTTAACTCGATCCTGGAAGATCCCACAATTTGGGATGATCAAAAGAAAGCCCAAGCGCTCGGCAAAGAAAAAAAATTGCTCGACGGCGTGGTTGCCACCCTTACGGATTTAAATGCCAATATCACTGGCGCCATCGAACTCTTCGACATGGCTAAAGAAGAAAGTGATTTTGAAACAATCGCCGCAATTGAATTAGACGTTGAAGGCTATAGCAAGATTGTTAATGATCTTGAGTTCCGCCGCATGTTCCACAATGAGATGGATTCTTGCAATTGCTTTATTGATATTCAAGCAGGCGCTGGCGGCACTGAGGCTTGCGACTGGGCAAGCATGCTCTATCGTCAATACCTTAAATATTGTGAACGCAAAGGTTACAAAACCGAGATTCTGGAAGAGTCGGATGGTGACGTTGCCGGTATCAAGAGTGCCACCATTAAAGTCGATGGTGAATACGCTTATGGCCACCTTCGCTCTGAGACGGGCGTGCATCGCTTAGTGCGTAAGTCTCCATTTGATTCATCTAATGGACGCCATACTTCATTTGCCTCTATCTACGTCTATCCGGAGATTGATGATTCGATTGAGATTGAAGTCAACCCCGCAGACATTCGTACTGATACCTACCGCGCTTCTGGTGCAGGCGGTCAGCACATTAATAAAACTGACTCTGCGGTGCGTCTAACCCATATTCCAACAGGGATTGTGGTGCAGTGTCAGAACGATCGCAGCCAACACCGTAACCGTGCTGAAGCCATGAGCATGCTCAAGTCACGTCTTTACGAACATGAGATGCAAAAGCGTCGTGCAGAGCAAGATAAGTTGGAGGCTAGCAAAACGGATGTGGGCTGGGGTCATCAGATCCGCTCCTATGTTTTGGATCAAAGCCGCATCAAAGATTTACGCACTAACGTTGAGATCTCCAATACTCAAAAAGTATTGGATGGTGATCTTGATGCCTTCATTGAAGCCAGCCTGAAACAAGGCGTTTAATTACTCACGAATATGAACGATAAAACGAATTCATCTAATACCCAAGCCCCAGCTACTGAAGTAGTTGATGAGAATCACATCATTGCGGAGCGTCGTGAAAAGCTTGCGAAGTTACGTGAAAATGGTGTCGCATTTCCGAATGACTTTGTACCAACCCATTTAGCTGCCGACTTACATACCCACTACGACAGCTTGACCAAAGAAGAGTTGGCTGAGAAGAAGATTCATGTGAAAGTTGCTGGCCGCATGATTCTCAAGCGCGTGATGGGTAAAGCAAGTTTTGCCACCATCCAAGATCGCACAGGCCAAATCCAGTTTTATATTAATGATGAAATTACTGGTGCAGATACCCATGGCGCCTTTAAGCACTGGGATATGGGTGACTTTATTTCTGCTGAAGGCAATCTTTTTAAGACCAATAAAGGCGAGCTCTCGGTTGAAAGTAGCAACTTGCGCTTACTGAGTAAATCCTTGCGTCCTTTGCCAGATAAGTTTCATGGCCTCTCCGATCTTGAGACCAAATATCGTCAACGCTATGTAGACTTGATCGTCAACCCAGAGAGTCGCAACACATTCAAAGCCCGTAGCAATGCCATTGCATCGCTACGTCGCCATATGCTGGATGCCGATTTTATGGAAGTAGAAACTCCCATGCTCCACCCCATTCCAGGCGGTGCAGCTGCCAAACCTTTTATTACGCATCACAATGCTTTAGATATGCAGATGTTCTTGCGTATTGCGCCTGAGCTTTATCTCAAGCGTTTAGTGGTCGGTGGCTTTGAGCGTGTATTTGAAATCAACCGCAACTTCCGCAACGAAGGTGTCAGCCCCCGCCATAACCCAGAATTCACCATGATGGAGTTCTACGCGGCATATACCGACTACCGTTGGTTGATGGATTTCACTGAAGGCCTAATTCGTGCAGCGGCAATGGATGCACAAGGCACAGCAGTATTGACTCATCAAGGTCGTGAATTGGATTTGAGTAAACCATTCCAACGCCTGACCATTAATGAAGCGATCCTCAAGTATTGCAGCCAGTCGGGCAAAAGCTATGAAGCAGCCCAGCTCGAAGATATCGCCTTTATTCGTGCCGAGTTGAAAAAAGGTGGTGAGAATCCCGATTCTCCAACCCTCAAGAATGCTGGCATTGGAGCCCTGCAATTGGCTTTGTTTGAGTTAGTGGCTGAAGAGCACCTCTGGGAGCCAACTTACATTATTGATTACCCAATTGAAGTAAGCCCGCTTGCAAGAGAGTCCGATACTCGACCTGGCATCACCGAACGCTTTGAGTTATTCATTACCGGTCGCGAGATTGCTAACGGCTTCTCTGAGTTGAACGATGCTGAGGATCAAGCCAATCGCTTCCGCAAGCAAGTAGAACAAAAAGAAGCAGGTGATGAAGAAGCAATGTACTTTGACCATGACTTCATCCGCGCCCTCGAATATGGTATGCCCCCAACAGGCGGCTGCGGTATTGGTATCGACCGTTTAGTGATGCTGCTCACAGATGCGCCAAACATCCGTGATGTGATTCTCTTCCCGCACTTACGTCGCGAAGAAGAGTAAAAACAAAAGGCACCCTAGGGTGCCTTTTTTGATGCCAACTCATTGATGAAGAGATCGCCTTAAGCAGGCAAACCTTTTTCATCAAACACACCTTCAAACAAAGCTGAACTCAAGTAACGTTCCGCAGTATCAGGCAACACAACCACGATTGTTTTACCTGCGTACTCAGGCTTCTTAGCCAGACGGACAGCAACTGCAGCAGCTGCACCACAAGAGATACCAACCAAAATACCTTCTTCCTTAGCAATGCGACGGGCAAACTCAATCGCCTCTTCATTGCTTACTTGCTCAACCTTATCAACCACTGATAAATCAAGGTTCTCTGGAACAAATCCAGCGCCAATGCCTTGAATCTTGTGTGGAGCTGGCTTGATTTCTTCACCATTTAGTTTTTGAGTGATGACTGGACTAGTTGTTGGCTCTACTGCAACCACTTCAATATTCTTTTTCTTTGTGTTTTTGATGTAACGTCCAACACCCGAAATTGTGCCGCCCGTTCCAACGCCAGCAACAAAAACATCAATCTTGCCGTCGGTGTCCTCCCAGATTTCTGGGCCGGTAGTTTTTTCATGAATCGCAGGATTAGATGGGTTGCTAAATTGCTGAAGCAATACATACTTAGAGTCAGACTCAGCAATTTCTTTCGCTTTAGCAACTGCACCATTCATGCCTTTAGGACCTTCGGTCAACACAATCTTGGCACCTAAAGCTGTCAGCAATTTACGACGCTCAATACTCATGGTTTCTGGCATCGTCAGCGTGAGTGGAATACCCCGCGCTGCTGCTACGAAGGCCAAAGCAATACCAGTATTGCCAGAAGTTGGTTCGACAAGTTCTTTGCCGGGGCCCAATAGCCCTTTTTCTTCGGCATCGTTAATCATAGCCACGCCAATGCGGCATTTGACTGAGTAGGCTGGATTACGCCCTTCAATCTTGGCAAGCACAGTGGCTTTAGCACCATCAGTAACGCGATTTAGACGCACTAATGGGGTCTTGCCAATTGTTTGTGAGTTATCTGTAAAGTAAGTCATAGTCATTCCTACAAAAAGGGAAATAAGCCGAAATGGGCTTCATATCGCTTGATATCTTATGGCATGAGCCCATTTTTGTAAAACAAGCTGAATGCATAAGCTAATTACTAATAACACTATTGATATCGCCTATATAGACACTCTTCAGAATTAGAATCAATTACGTTAAAACTTCTAACAACCCTACGCTGAATGCTTACTTCTCGCCGCAGACTTCTCAAGTCCCTCCTATCTTTAGCTGCAATTTCAGCGAGCCCGCTGATTGCGAGAGCAAGCACGCAGTGGCCCAATAAACCCATCAGATTAATTGTTCCGGCCGCTCCCGGTGGCAGCTTGGATATTCTTTCACGGACAGTTGCAAAAGAATTAACAGCCAGACTCAATCAAGCGGTGATTGTTGAAAATATGCCTGGTGGTGGTAGCAATATTGCATTTGGATATGTTGCCAAAGCTGCGCCTGACGGGTACACATTGCTGGTAGGTTGGGATAGCCTTGCTATCAATCCCGCGCTCTACCCTAACCTGCCTTATAAGTTAGATCAATTTGCTCCAATATCATTGGCGATTACCGCACCACAAGTATTGGTTGTGGGCCCAAAACTGCCAGTGAAAAATCTCAAAACGTTTATCGAGGTTGCCAGAAGAGATCCAAATGGACTGAGCATGGCTAACGCAGGCAATGGCAGCCCAGGACATCTCGCAGCCGCACTTCTTGAGACAAAAGCAGAAATCAAGTTCAATAACATTCCTTACAAGGGTGGAGCTCCCGCAGTAGCTGATTTGCTTGCGGGGCACGTTGATGCCTTAATGGTTACGCTAGCTGCAGCCCTGCCGCATATTGAGTCAGGTAGGCTTACCGCCTTAGGCGTCAGTTCTATAAAGCGCTCTACTGGCGCACCAAACATACCCACCATTGCAGAGGCAGGGCTTGCTGGTTATGAATTAAATTCATGGCAAGGATTTTTAGCGCCTGCTGGTACGCCAAATGACATCATTCGCTTGCTGAATAAAGAAATTGTTGCGAGCCTAAATGATCCTGAGATCAAAAAGAAATTAATTGCCGATGGTTTTGAAGTGGTTGCTAGTTCACCCAAAGTACTTAGTGACTATCTTGCTAGCTCTACACCGAAGTGGGCAAAATTGGTAAAAGATTCTGGTGCAAAAGTAGATTAGCCCTAATCGAGGCCGGTGATTTTGCTATCTCGGTTTTCTGAAGAAGCTGAGCAATAAGACCAGCAAGAGCACCCCAAACCAAAGTAGAGACCATTCGGGCACTTGCAAGCCCAGAATTGCCGGGAGCTTTGCCGAACACAAACCGTCTGCTTTAAAAAGCCAGGGTATTGCACTTGCAAGTTGAAATTGATTGATCCACAGCTCCAGGGGATCGATTCCGCAGGACTCACCTGGGTGAGATAGCAGCCAGACATGATGCCCAGCAACTGCAACCCCATATCCTGCCGCCACAATAGCCAAGCCATGAAATAGCTTTTTCAGAGGAGCAATGCCAGCAGCTAAAAGGCAAGAAATAGCGATTCCGAGATAGCCGACCCGTTGCAAAATACATAAGGGGCATGGCAAGAAACTCACCCCCTGGAAGCCCGTCTGCTGCAGGATCACTGCAAAAATGACTAGGCTCAAGCTAAGACAGGAGAGAAACAAGTACTGGATTCTTTTCATATAGAGATGATAGCCAAAGGACTGGTAACCCTAGATAAACCCGTGCTTTATTACTAAAAGTGCGACCTATATCACTACTGAGTCCTATTTTTCCTGGGATTAGCCCTGAATTAAAGCCTCAAGAATGGGATAATTATCGTTTTGCTATCTTCTTACAATACGCATTTATGGCCGCATACAACACCGAAACTGTTCTCACCGTTCACCATTGGAACGACACTCTTTTTAGCTTCACTACTACTCGCAATAAAGGCCTACGCTTTCGTAGTGGCCACTTCTTAATGATTGGTCTCGAGGTAGAAGGCAAACCTTTGGTTCGCGCTTATAGCGTTGCCAGCCCTAATTACGAAGAGCATTTGGAGTTCTTGAGCATTAAGGTTCAAGATGGCCCACTGACATCACGTCTTCAGAAAATTCAAGTTGGCGATCCCATCTTGGTGAGCGAAAAGTCTGTTGGTACATTAGTGCTTGACGATTTAAATCCAGGCAAACATCTCTACTTGTTCAGTACCGGCACTGGCTTGGCGCCATTTATGAGCATCATTCGCGATCCAGAGACGTACGAAAAGTTTGAGAAAGTAGTTTTGATTCATGGTGTACGTTTAGTAAGTGAACTAGCTTATGCTGACTACATCAGAGACGAACTCACGCAAGACGAATACCTTGGTGAACTGATTCGTGAAAAGTTGATTTATTACCCAACCGTTACTCGCGAAGCCTTCAAACACACTGGTCGACTCACTACCGCGATTGAATCAGGCCAACTCTTTAAAGATATTGGTTTGCCACCACTCGATCCAGCAGTAGACCGCGCCATGATTTGCGGTAGCCCTTCCATGCTCAAAGAAACTTCGGAGATGCTTGATGCTAAAGGCTTCAAAGTCTCCCCAAGTCTTGGCCAAATGGGTGATTATGTTTTCGAACGCGCATTCGTAGAAAAGTGATCAAACCAGCTTTATATATCTAAAAGTAATTTAGATATCGCTACATATTTCTTGTAGATATATAGAACCCTTGGTAAATTCTATTTAACGATCTATTTACCAAGGAATCGCAATGTCACCAGTTAGAGAACACTTCAACCCAGTTATTACTAACTTACTGCGTCAGCATGACCGCTTGCCTCACGATCAAGTTGAGGAGCGTAAAAGCTTTCAACGTCAAATTCTGTTTCTCATGAATGCAATCAAGCTCGAAGAATTCGAGCAATCATTTGCTTAAGCAAGGGAAACGATCCAGATGATCCAATTTTTTATAGACTCCTCGCAATTTATTATTTCCGGTGCACTAGTTGGCCTGCTGGTTGGCATGACTGGTGTTGGCGGTGGGTCATTAATGACCCCCTTGCTCACTATCATCTTCGGTGTAGCACCAACAACCGCAGTTGGAACAGACTTAGCTTTTGCTGCCATTACCAAGGGCTTCGGAACAGTTGCCCATAGACTGCATGGAAATGTTCGCTGGGATATCGTTCGTTTACTTTGTGCTGGTAGCCTCACCACCGCCATCCTGTCTATTCTTGCCCTCAAATTTGTAGGGCCCGTCTCAAAGAATTTCAATCACCTCATTAGCATTTCAATTGGCATCTCTGTATTACTAACAGCTGCCTCCCTTTTATTCAGAGCAAAGATATTGAAATGGGTTCAAGACAACCCTAACTTTTTACCCAGCGGTACCAACTTAAAGATTGCTACAGTTTCTGTTGGTGCTGTAATTGGTGTATTGGTAACTATCTCTTCTATTGGGGCTGGTGCAATTGGTGCCACACTCATTTTAGTTCTTTACCCATATCTGAAGCCTGCACAAGTTGCTGGGACTGACATTGCTTACGCGGTACCTTTAACGGCACTAGCTGGAATTGGTCATTGGTGGCTTGGTAATGTACATTTTGATTTGCTATTTGGGCTCTTGCTAGGTTCTGTACCTGCCATTTGGTTGGGCGCAAAACTCTCGAGCACTTTGTCTGAGCGCATTACAAGAACCACACTTGCCGTAACCTTATTTTTAGTTGGCATTAAATTAGTCTGTTCATGATTACCCCAGAATTTTGGTCGATACCACCAGGTAGCCTTACCCCAGCCCAATTAGCTGATAAAACAGCTGTTCTTCATGGCCGACTGTTGGATATCTCAAAACGTTTTGCTGACGTGCGCTTTGCCACTAGCTTAGCTGCAGAAGACATGGTGATGACTGATACTATTAGCAAGGCAAATGCCAAGATTAAGCTATTTACCTTAGCTACCGGACGTCTTCATCAGGAAACAGTGGATATGGTTAAAACTACGGAAGATCATTACGGCGTAGCCATTGAAAAAGTCTATCCAAAAGAAAGTGATGTTCAAGCCTTTATTAATCAATATGGCATGAATGGCTTTTACGATGGTGAAGAGCCAAAGAAAGCATGCTGTGGCGCTCGCAAGATCAAGCCACTGAATGCAGCATTGCTTGGTGCTGATGCCTGGATTACCGGACAACGTCGCGAGCAATCGACTACACGTACTGAACTTAATTTTGAAGAATTAGATGACTCCAGAGGCATCGCTAAATTCAATCCTTTGTTTGATTGGAGTGAAGCCGATATCTGGGCTTACATCAAACAAGAGAATGTCCCGATTCATCCGCTACACCTTAAGGGCTACCCCAGCATTGGCTGCGAGCCTTGTACCCGTCAGGTGAAGAAGGGTGAGGATATCCGTGCTGGCCGCTGGTGGTGGCTCCAAAGCGATAGCAAAGAATGTGGCTTACACGTTAATCAATAAATTCATCATTAAAACTTAGTAGAAATAATTTACAGAATGTCAGAACAAAAATTACTCGATGATCACTTAGATTGGCTAGAAGCTGAATCGATCTACATCATCCGAGAAGTGGTAGCCCAGTGCTCTAACCCAGCGATGCTCTTCTCAGGCGGCAAGGACTCCATTGTGATGTTCCACTTGGCTCGCAAGGCTTTTCAGTTTGGTGATCGTCCTGTCAAGTTACCTTTTCCAATTCTGCATATCGATACCGGTCATAACTACCCTGAAGTGATTCAATACCGTGATGACGTCGTTAAAAATACTGGTGTAAAACTTATTATTGGTCATGTAGAAGATTCCATCAAAAAAGGCACTGTACGCCTGCGCAAAGAAACTGACTCACGCAATGCGGCACAAGCTGTAACTCTGCTTGAAACTATTGCTGAATACGAATTCGATGCATTAATGGGTGGTGCGCGTCGTGATGAAGAAAAGGCTCGCGCTAAAGAGCGTATCTTCTCCTTCCGCGATGAGTTTGGCCAATGGGATCCAAAGGCCCAGCGCCCTGAACTCTGGAATCTCTATAACGCCCGTATCGCTAAAGGCGAGAATATGCGTGTGTTCCCCATCTCCAACTGGACTGAGCTCGATATCTGGCAATACATTGCCCGTGAAAAGTTAGCCTTACCCAGCATCTACTACACACACCAACGTGAGGTGGTGAAGAAGAATAATCTTTTGGTACCGGTCACCGATGTCACACCAAAAGCTGCTGGCGATGTTAGCGAAATCTTAAGCGTACGTTTTCGTACCGTTGGTGACATTAGCTGCACTTGCCCGGTATTGAGTACTGCAGCTAACCCGCTAGAGATTATTGCTGAGACAGCAATTACCGAAATCACTGAACGTGGTGCCACTCGCATGGACGATCAAACCAATGAGGCCTCGATGGAGCGCCGCAAGAAAGAAGGTTACTTCTGATGACTCAATCAGCAAATCAAAATGTAGTGCGCTTCATTACCGCTGGTAGCGTAGATGATGGTAAGAGCACACTGATTGGCCGACTCCTCTATGACACCAAGTCTATTTTGGTGGATCAATTAGAGTCTCTTTCTAAAACCAAACATGCTCGCGTCACCTCATCTGATGCTGGCGTTGATTTAGCCCTCCTGACTGATGGTCTAGAGGCAGAGCGTGAGCAAGGGATCACCATTGACGTGGCTTACCGCTACTTCTCAACTCCTAAGCGCAAGTTCATTGTGGCTGATGCCCCAGGCCATGAGCAATACACGCGTAACTTAGTGACTGGCGCATCACAATCTGATGTAGCGGTGATCCTAGTTGACGCAACTCGTGTAGATCTCAAGACGAGTCCAGCTACTTTATTGGCACAAACCAAACGCCATGCTGCGATTGTGCATTTATTGGGATTGCGTCATGTGGTATTTGCAATTAACAAAATGGACTTGTTTGGGTTTGATGAGAAGGTCTACAACACCATTAAGACCTCTATTGAAGATTTGACTCAAAAGATTGGCTTACCTCAACCAACCTTAATTCCGATTTCTGCTTTGCTTGGCGCCAATGTGGTTACTGCTAGTAAAAATACCCTTTGGTACAAAGGTCCTACTCTACTTGAGTGGTTAGAGAGTCTTGATACCAGCCCAGAGTCAGAAAAACTGGCCTTGCGCTTCCCAGTACAGTATGTAGCTCGTCAGGACGGCAGCGCTTCTGATGACTTCCGTGGCTACCTTGGTGAGATTGAATCTGGCAGCATTCGTAAAGGCCAGAAGATCAAAGTATTGCCAGGCGGATCTGAAGCAACTGTTGCAGAAATCTATCTTGGCAATCGCTCCAGCAGCAAGCAAACCAATGGCAGTAATGCAGTTGATTCTGCAGAAACTGGACAGGCAGTTGCTATTCAACTATCTGAAGATATTGATATCTCACGCGGATCTTTGTTTATTAGCGCTGAAGATAGCAAGCCACCAGTTCTTAGCAAACAGATCTCGGCTGACTTGTGCTGGCTAGATAGCGAACCACTTTCCCTTAGTCGTAAATATGCTCTACGTCACACGACTAATACGGTGGGGGCTAAAGTAAAAAATATCCAGCAAGTATTGGATGTTCAAACACTCACTAATGCAAGTGATACTCATGCACTATCGACTAATGAAATTGGCCGCGTGGATTTCATCTTACAAAAGCCGATTGTTGCGGACTTATTTGATCAATCTCAACGCACTGGTGCATTCATCTTGATCGATGAAGCTACAAACCATACGGTTGCCGCAGGAATGATTCGTGAGGCTGTGGCGCAATAAAGATTAGCTCCTTTAGATATTGAAAAGCCTCGCATTGCGGGGCTTTTTATTTGCACCAAAGAAAAAGCCACCCCGAAGGATGGCTTAAAAGAAATCTATGGAGGTACTACATAAAACAAACTACAGAATGAACACCCTCATATTAGAGTGTGGCAGCCTTGGCTTTTAGGGCCGGTGCATTGTTTTGAGCCTCATGCACCAACTTAGCGCTCGTATTGAACCTGCTTAGTGATTCTCTTTGGCGTGATTGATTGAGTATTTAGGTATTTCAATCACGATATCTTCTCTAGCCACAATCGCTTGGCAAGATAAGCGGGATTGGGGGTTTAGACCCCAAGCGCGATCCAGCATATCCTCTTCGTTTTCATCGGGAGGATTAAGGCTATTGAACCCCTCTTTCACGATGACGTGGCATGTCGTACAAGCACAGACCATATCGCAGGCATGTTCAATCGGAATGTCGTTCTCGAGCAGTGCCTCGCAAATCGAAGTTCCAGGCGCAACGTCAACCACTGCACCTTCTGGACAGTACTCACTATGGGGAAGAACGACGATTTGGGTCATGGTACTTTTCTATTTATTTAGTATTAGTTTTTTACTTTTATCTTCTGCTTTAGATTTCGGCAACATTCTTGCCAGATAAAGCTTTTTGAATGCTAGCATTCATACGCATTTGAGCAAACTCATCAGTCGCTTTGGCAGCATGATCGACTGCCTTACGCACAACCGCACTATCAGTCTCTTCATTCAAAATCTTTTGTAGTGCCGCCATCTCATGATCAATAGCCTTCTGCTCTTCGGCATTAAGAAGGTTGCGATCACTCGCTAACGCAGTTTGCACAGCATCTAGTAAGCGCTGTGCGTTAACCTGCTCTTCACGCAAAGATCTGGAAAGCAGATCTTCTTTTGCAGACGCAAATCCATCTTGCAACATACGAGTAATTTCAGCATCTGTTAAGCCATAGGACGGCTTAATATCAATCGAAGCCTGCACCCCTGAGCCTTGCTCAGTAGCACTTACAGACAACAAACCGTCTGCATCCACTTGGAAAGTTACTCGAATACGTGCAGCGCCTGCAGCCATTGCCGGAATACCGCGCAATTCAAAACGGCCTAGCGAGCGACAGTCTTGCGCCAACTCACGCTCACCCTGCACCACCTGAATCGCTAATGCTGTTTGACCATCTTTAAAGGTCGTGAAATCTTGTGCTCTTGCCACTGGAATCGGTGTATTGCGTGGAATGATCTTTTCTACCAAACCACCCATGGTTTCCAGACCAAGAGAAAGGGGAATGACATCCAATAAGAGCCACTCATCATCCTTGCTTTGGTTACCTGCTAGCAAATCCGCCTGCATTGCAGCACCAAGCGCTACAACTTGATCGGGATTTAAATTATTTAAGGGCTGTGTACCAAATAACTCACCGACAGCGCGTTGTACATTTGGCATACGAGTGGACCCGCCCACCATGACAACGCCTTTAATGTCTTCAGCCTTCAAGCCTGCATCGCGTAAAGCTTTCTTACAGGACGTCAGCGTCTTGGCTACTAGATTCTGAGTAATCTCAAAGAACTGGGCCTGGGTGACGCCTACATTAACGACTGTGCCATCTGCGAGAGTCTCATGCACACGCGCTAGAGGGTTATGACTAAGCTGCTCCTTGGCATGTTTACAGGCCTGGAGTAAGGTACGGTGATCATGAATTGATAAAGGCGGCAGTTTGGCTTGTTCGATCACCCAGCAATACAAGCGGTGATCAAAGTCATCTCCACCTAAGGCTGAATCACCGCCCGTAGAAAGCACCTCAAATACGCCTCTACTCATCCGTAGAATGGAGATATCAAAGGTGCCGCCACCCAAGTCATAAACAGCGTAGACACCTTCTGAAGCATTGTCCAGACCATAAGCAATTGCAGCAGCTGTTGGCTCATTAAGCAATCGAAGCACTTCAATGCCAGCCAACTTAGCAGCATCTTTGGTTGCTTGACGCTGTGCATCATCAAAATACGCAGGCACCGTAATCACTGCACCAACAATGTCATCATTCACTGAGTCTTCAGCCAATTGACGCAAGCGTGCGAGGATTTCTGCAGAAACTTCAATTGGGCTTTTGTCGCCAGCAACTGTTCTCAGCTTAAGCATGCCAGGCTGATCAACAAAATCATATGGGGCACTCTCAATATGCTCAACATCAGTCAAGCCGCGACCCATAAAACGCTTCACCGAAACAATCGTGTTTTTCGGATCCATCACTAGACTTTCAAGCGCCTCAAACCCTGCCTGTGTGCGCCCATTGGGCAGGTAACGTACTACTGAAGGCAGAAGCTCGCGACCTTGTTCATCAGGCAATACCTGAGGTAAAGCATCTTTAACGATGGCCACCAAGGAGTTAGTAGTACCTAAATCAATGCCGACAGCAATACGACGCTGATGAGGTGCAAGCGATTTGCCAGGTTCAGAGATTTGTAATAAGGCCATAGAAGAAAGAGTTTAGCTGGTACGAGCTAGATTAAGGCTGCAATAGTGTCATCGAGCTCAATAGCAAACTTGTCGATAAAGAGTAAACCGCGCAGCAACTCTGCGGCGCGTACATAATTTTTTGCTCCATCGATGGCTTGCGTGATTTCAGCAAGGATATCTGCCTTTGATTGCTCTACCTCAATCATCATTGCTTCAAGCGCTGGCAAATCTTCAGCTTGCTCATCTAGGTTTTCACGCCATTCCATCTGCTTCATCAAGAAAGCGGCAGGCATTGCTGTATTGGTTTCTAGTTTGGCATCCACACCATGCAGTTGGCAAAGGTATAGCCCACGTTGAATTGGATTTTTGAGGATCTGAAATGCAGTATTGGCCAGAGTAGCCATTTGCATGGCAAGGCGTTGCTCAGTCTCACTTCCGCGAGCATGGCGATCAGGGTGAACTTCTTTCTGAATTGCCAAATAAGCCTGATCTAATGCAGGCAAATCGAGTTTGAATTGCTGATTTAGACCAAAGAAGCGAAAATAATCGTCAGACGCGGAAAGATTCGCCACAACCACACTCATCTTTTACGTTAGGATTTTGAAACTTAAAGCCTTCATTCAAACCCTCGCGCACGAAATCCAGTTCCGTTCCATCCAAATACGCCAAACTCTTTGGATCAATAAATACCTTCACACCGTTCGATTCAAATACTTGATCCTCAGGTGCTGGCTCATCTACATACTCCAACTGATACGCCAATCCAGAACAACCGGTAGTGCGAACACCCAAGCGCAAGCCGCAACCTTTGCCACGCTTCTCTAGATTGCGGTTAACGTGCTTTGCAGCTTTGTCAGTTAAGGTGATTGCCATTATTTTCTCAGTTCAATTATTTCGCTGGATGCTTTTCTTTGTAGTCAGCAACGGCAGCTTTAATCGCATCTTCAGCCAAGATGGAACAGTGAATTTTCACTGGCGGCAAAGCTAATTCTTCAGCAATCAATGAGTTCTTAATCTCAAGCGCTTGATCCAAAGTCTTACCCTTAACCCACTCAGTAACCAATGAAGAAGAAGCAATGGCAGAACCACAGCCATAAGTCTTGAACTTAGCATCTTCAATTACGCCTTGATCGTTCACGCGAATCTGCAACTTCATCACATCGCCGCAGGCAGGCGCCCCAACCATGCCGGTACCTACGCTCTCGTCACCTTTTTCAAAGGAGCCAACGTTGCGGGGATTTTCATAATGGTCGATGACCTTGTCGCTATATGCCATGGCATTTCCTCTTTAACTTTTCTATATTTCTATTAGTGTGCAGCCCATTGAATCGTGCTCAAGTCGATTCCGTCTTTGTACATTTCCCATAGTGGGGAGAGCTCACGCAACTTCGCAATTTTTTCTTTCACTAACTTAATCGTGAAATCAACTTCTTCCTCGGTCGTAAAACGGCCTAAGGTAAAACGGATAGAACTATGTGCCAACTCATCGTTACGGCCTAGAGCACGCAATACATAAGAAGGCTCTAAAGATGCAGAAGTACAAGCAGATCCTGATGAGATCGCTAAATCTTTCAAGGCCATCAACATGGACTCACCTTCAACATAGTTAAAGCTGATGTTCAGGTTATGCGGCACACGGTCATCCATATCGCCGTTTACATAAACTTCTTCAATATCTTTTAAACCAGCCAACAAGCGATCACGCAAGCCACGGATACGCTTGTTTTCTTCAATCATTTCGACGCGAGCGATCCGGAATGCCTCGCCCATGCCAACGATTTGATGAACCGCCAAGGTGCCAGAGCGCATGCCGCGCTCATGACCGCCACCATGAATCTGAGCTTCAATACGAATACGGGGCTTACGACGCACAAACAAGGCGCCAATACCCTTAGGACCATAAGTCTTGTGAGCAGAAAAACTCATCAAGTCCACTTTGATCTTTTCTAAATCGATATCAACCTTACCAGTTGCTTGTGCTGCATCCACATGAAAAATCACACCGCGTGCACGGCACAACTCGCCAATCGCAGGAATATCCTGAACCACACCGATTTCATTGTTGACATACATCACTGAAGCCAAAATCGTACCTGGCTTCATTGCAAGCTCAAGTTGCGCAAAGTCAATCAAGCCATTTGGCAATACATCTAAGTAAGTTACTTCAAAACCTTCGCGCTCGAGTTCACGGCAAGTATCTAAGGTTGCTTTGTGCTCAGTCTTCACGGTGATGATGTGATTACCGCGCTCTTTGTAGAAATGCGCAGCACCCTTAAGCGCCAAGTTAATACTTTCAGTGGCACCACTCGTAAATACGATTTCTCTTGGATCAGCATGAACTAATTGAGCAACTTCTGAACGCGCCCACTCAACTGCCTCTTCAGCAGCCCAGCCATACGCATGACTACGGGAAGCGGCGTTACCAAACTGCTCGCGCAAGTAAGGCAACATCTTATCGACCACGCGAGGATCAATCGGCGTTGTTGCTGAATAGTCCATATACACTGGGAAGTGCTTAGGACTAAACATTGGAACCGGTTGCAGAGGAAGGTCTTGTGGTGCGTTCATTTTTAATTTCTAGGTTTAGTACTACTCATTAAATCAATTAACTTTGCCGCGCCAAATTAAATACAGAATTAACTAGTGGCGCTTTAGGGGCAACTTCTTTTTTCGCTGCAAGTGCTGGCGCTGGTTTATCAGCTTTAGCACTTTCAACTTTCAACTTCTTCTGGCGCATATCTTGAATCACAATGCCGCGCCCTTCTTGCTGCTGAACTAAATCTTTTAGACTCACTGAGCTAAGGTACTCAACCATTTTGGAATTGAGATTGCTCCACAGGTCATGAGTCATGCAACGGCCCTGACCTTCATCTTCAGTGTGGCAGTTCCCTTTTCCGCCGCATTGAGTAGCGTCTAGCGGCTCATCTACAGCTACGATGATGTCAGCGACGCTCACCTCAGTAGATGGGCGAGCTAAGGTGTAACCACCTCCAGGACCACGAGTACTTTCCACGATGTTGAAACGGCGCAATTTGCCGAACAACTGCTCGAGATAGGAAAGGGAAATCTTTTGTCTTTGGCTAATTCCGGCTAAAGTTACGGGGCCATGCGTTTCACGCAGGGCTAAATCAATCATTGCGGTTACTGCAAAACGACCTTTGGTTGTAAGTCTCATATGTCACCTTGGTAATGGATTGTTATGGACAGCTAACGATCAGGCGGGTAATACCCGACCATTCCACTCAACTTTACCATAAGACCCAGCAAACTGCTCGGGAATTATCCCAAAAATCCCCTCTCAAAGCCAGGAATTAGCTACCCAATCCTCAGACTGAGTCTCTAGACCTCGCTCCAAAGGCCATTTCTTTCACCTTAGTGAGTCGGTCACGGGTGCTGGCGGCCTTCTCAAACTCCAAATTCTTGGCTTCGGCATTCATTTGCTTCTCTAAACGCTTGATTTCAGATGCCAGGTCCTTCTCACCCATATCTTCATAGCGAGCACGCTCCTGCTCCACCTGCATCTCCTGACGCTTCTCTTTGACGTCATAGACGCCATCAATAATGTCCTTAATGCGCTTTTTGACCCCTTTAGGCTCAATTCCATGGAGCTTATTAAAGGTAATTTGCTTGGTACGGCGTCTTTCAGTCTCACCCATGGCTAGGCGCATCGAATTGGTGATCTTATCGGCATACAAAATCGCCTTACCCCGAACATTTCGAGCTGCACGCCCAATCGTCTGAATCAAAGAGCGTTCGGAACGTAAGAAACCTTCTTTGTCGGCGTCCAAAATAGCCACCAAAGACACCTCCGGAATATCCAAACCTTCGCGCAATAAGTTGATGCCCACGAGCACATCAAATACACCTAGGCGCAGATCACGCAAAATTTCAACGCGCTCAACAGTATCAATATCAGAGTGCACGTAACGCACCTTTACGCCATTGTCTGAGAGATAGTCGGTTAATTGCTCTGCCATCCGCTTTGTCAATACAGTTACCAGAACACGCTCATGCACTTTGACGCGTTCGTGAATTTGATCCAACAGGTCATCTACTTGCGTACTTGCTGGCAATACTTCAATTTCTGGATCGACTAAACCAGTTGGTCTAGCCACTTGCTCGACCACCTGTCCTTGATGCTCTTTTTCATAATCAGCTGGAGTCGCAGAAACAAAAATGGTTTGGCGCATTTTGGTTTCGAACTCAGTAAATTTAAGCGGGCGATTGTCCATTGCAGAAGGCAAACGGAAACCAAACTCCACCAAAGTATGTTTACGTGACTTATCCCCGTTGTACATCGCGTTAAGCTGCCCGATAAGGACATGGCTCTCATCTAAGAACATCAATGCATCATTGGGGAGATAGTCCACCAGCGTAGGCGGCGCCTCGCCTGGAGCAGCCCCCGAGAGGTGACGTGAGTAGTTCTCAATACCCTTGCAGAAGCCTAATTCATTGAGCATCTCTAAATCAAAGCGAGTACGCTGCTCTAAACGCTGGGCCTCTACTAACTTGCCATCTTTTACAAATTCATCAAGTCGTGTGCGCAACTCGGTCTTAATAGTTTCAATTGCTTTGAGAACCGTTTCGCGTGGAGTGACATAGTGTGAACTTGGATAGACAGTAAAGCGCGGAATCTTTTGCCTAATTTTTCCAGTCAGCGGATCGAAGAACTGCAAGCTCTCAATCACATCGTCGAATAGTTCTACGCGTACTGCCAATTCATTATGTTCGGCAGGGAAGATGTCAATCGTATCGCCGCGCACGCGAAACACGCCGCGCTTGAAGTCCATTTCATTGCGATCGTATTGCATAGCAATGAGTCGCATCAAAATATCGCGTTGACTCATCTTGTCACCAGGGCGTAATGTCATCACCATGCTGTGATAGTCCCCGGGATTGCCAATACCGTAAATCGCAGAGACGGTAGCAACAATGATGACGTCGCGTCTTTCCAGCAAACTCTTAGTTGCCGATAAACGCATCTGCTCAATGTGTTCGTTGATGGAAGAGTCTTTTTCGATAAAAAGGTCACGTTGAGGCACATAGGCCTCTGGCTGGTAGTAGTCGTAGTAGCTAACGAAATACTCCACCGCATTTCTGGGGAAAAACTCCCTAAATTCACTATAGAGCTGGGCTGCTAAGGTCTTATTTGGGGCAAAAATAATAGCTGGGCGCCCTGTTCTAGCGATGACATTGGCCATCGTGAAGGTCTTGCCTGAGCCGGTAACTCCCAAAAGGGTCTGAAAGGTCAGACCATCCTCAACCCCCTCAACTAGGGCATCAATTGCGCCTGGCTGGTCTCCCGCCGGGGGAAATGGCTGATAAAGCTGGTATGGGGAATCCGGGAAGGTGACAAATTTAGCTGGATCGAGATCGTGGCCAGCCTCACCCAATGGATCAACCACGGGGGTTTTCTGTACTTCTTTTACTTCGGCTTTTGAAGCGATTTTGGGTGACTTAGGGGGCATCTCGGCTATCATTTCATCTGTGAGAGTTCTTCACAGCGAATTTTGTACAAACAATGATTTTGCCGTTTTTATTAAGAAATAGTTGGCTCTGACCTCAAAACCAGACAATTAAGATCAATTTAACGTCAATCTTTAGCAAAAACACCTCTAAAACACCCTAATCACCACTTTCGACCTCAAATGACCCTGTTTGCCTCAGTTCAATTAGCCCCTAAAGATCCTATTTTTGGCCTCACAGAAGCCTACGTCGCAGATCAGCGTTCTGACAAAGTCAACCTCGGTGTTGGCGTGTATTACACAGATGAAGGCAAAGTGCCCCTCTTGAAAGCGGTGATCAAAGCTGAAGAGGCCATTGTGGCAAAACACTCACCGCGTAGCTACATTCCAATTGAGGGCCCAAACCCTTACAACAGTGCGGTGCAAAATTTATTGTTTGGTGCAGACTCATCCCTAATTAAAGATGGTCGCGTGGTTACTGCAGAATGTTTAGGTGGTACTGGTGCATTGCGCGTTGGCGCCGACTTTATTAAACGCCTTAACTTAAATGCGCCATGCGCGATCAGTAACCCAACCTGGGAAAATCACCGCGGTATTTTTGAATCTGCTGGCTTTGAAGTGGTTGAGTACACCTACTTTGACGGCAAGACCCGTGGTGTGGATTTTGATGGCATGGTGAAATCTTTGGAATCATTCCCAAAGAACACTACTGTGCTTTTGCACGCTTGCTGCCACAACCCAACTGGTGCAGACATCACTGAAGCACAATGGCGTCAGGTGATCGATATCTGCAAGAACAAAGGCTTGATCCCTTTCTTGGATATGGCCTACCAAGGCTTTGCGGCTGGGATTGAGCAAGATGGTATTGCAGTGCGCCTCTTTGCTGAATCTGGCATGTCCTTCTTTGTATCAAGCTCTTTCTCTAAGTCATTCTCACTCTATGGTGAGCGTGTAGGCGCCTTGTCTATCGTGACTCAAAGTAAAGATGAATCGACTCGTGTGCTTTCTCAATTAAAGCGCGTGATTCGCACAAACTATTCCAACCCTCCAACTCATGGCGCAGCAATTGCTGCTGCAGTTTTGAATTCTCCTGAGTTGCGTCAACTCTGGGAAGACGAGTTAGCAGAAATGCGTGATCGTATTAAAGCGATGCGTCATGGTTTAGTTGAAAAATTAGCGGCTGCTGGCGTAAAGCAAGATTTTGCTTTTATCGAAAAGCAGCGTGGCATGTTTTCTTACTCAGGCTTAACGGCTGAGCAAGTGGATCGCTTACAGAAAGAAGATGGCATTTATGCTCTCTCTACTGGACGCATTTGTGTGGCGGCGCTCAATACCAAAAATATTGATAAAGTAGCCAAAGCAATCGCCCGCGTATTGGCTTAAAAAGCGTAATAAGCGGCTATACAGAATTACAGGAGGTACCATGCTTTATCAGTTACACGAGTTCCAAAAAGCCTTACTTCAACCCATGAGCTCATGGGCGCGCGCTGCTTCTGAGGCTTTTATTAACGCTTCTAATCCAGCCTCAAAGGTTCCGGGATCAGAGCGTTTAGCTGCCAGCTATGAACTCCTGTACCGCCTGGGCAAGAACTATAAAAAGCCAGAATTTGGTATTCGTTCAGTAATGGCATACGGCAGTGAAGTTGCAATCCATGAAAGAACTGCTATTGCAAAACCTTTTTGTAACTTAGTTCGGTTCAAACGTTTTTCTGATGATGTTGAAGTTATCAAAAAGCTCAAAGAAGATCCAACAGTATTGGTGGTAGCCCCACTATCAGGGCATCACTCAACCTTGTTGCGCGATACAGTGCGCACGCTCTTGCAAGATCACAAGGTTTACATTACCGACTGGATTGATGCCCGTCTTGTTCCGCTTGAAGATGGTGAGTTTGGTTTAGATGACTACGTTCACTATATTCAAGAATTTATTCGCTCTATCGGCGCAGAAAATTTGCACGTCATCTCCGTTTGCCAGCCAACCGTTCCGACTCTGGGCGCAATCTCATTGATGGCTTCAGCCGGTGAAAAAACTCCAGCCTCAATGATCATGATGGGTGGCCCAATTGATGCCCGCAAGTCTCCTACCGCAGTTAATAACTTGGCCGAACAAAAATCGCACGAGTGGTTTGAGAGTCATGTGATTTATAGCGTACCGCCTAATTACCCTGCTGCAGGACGTCGCGTGTATCCAGGCTTCTTGCAACATACTGGCTTTATTGCCATGAACCCACAAAACCACCTGCAATCACATTGGGATTACTTCCAAAATTTAGTTAGAGGTGATGAGCAGGATGCGGAATCCCATATTCGTTTCTATGATGAGTACAACGCAGTACTAGATTTAGATGCGAAGTTCTACTTAGACACAATTAAAACTGTATTCCAAGACTACTCATTGCCAAACGGCACCTGGGAAGTTGCAGGCGAACTAGTCAAGCCACAAGACATTAAGAAAACCGCTCTTCTTACGATTGAAGGTGAGTTGGATGATATTTCTGGAAGCGGTCAAACCCGTTCAGCTCATGGCTTGTGCGCTGGTATTCCTAAAGAGCATAAAGACCACTATGAAGTTGCTGGTGCAGGTCACTACGGCATCTTTGCTGGCCGTCGTTGGCGCGAAAAGGTTTATCCAAAAATTAAATCCTTTATTCGGGATCATCAGCCCGCGCAACGAAAGACCAAAGCGCGTTTACCCAAACTAGACGCAAAGTAAACCCATAAAATGAGAGACCACAGCGTCTCTCATTTACTTAGGAACTCGTCATTTCATGAACATTAACCAGGTGAACGAACTCGCTGATCGCCTGGAGGATCTTCTTCCTCAAACGCAATGCACTAAATGCGGCTTTCCCGACTGCAGGGGGTACGCTGAGGCATTAGCCAGTGGTGAGACACTACCCAATCGCTGTCCACCAGGTGGCATCGAAGGTATTGAGCGCCTCAGCCAGATCCTAGCCCCAATCTATCCGCAAGATGCTTTTAACCTTCACCCCACTATCGATCCTGACTGTGGCGTAGAGCGTCCAAGACCTGTCGCCTTCATTGATCCGCAAAAATGTATTGGCTGTACGCTGTGTATTCAGGCCTGTCCAGTCGATGCTATCGTGGGCGCCTCTAAACAAATGCATGTGGTACTCACCGAGTGGTGCACAGGCTGTGATCTCTGCATACCCCCATGCCCAGTTGATTGCATCAGTATGATTGATGTGACTGCTGATAAGACAGGTTGGGATGCGTGGTCGCCAGTATCGGCAGACATCTCACGCAAACGCTATCACGATCGCGAGGTACGCCTCGATCGTGAACAAAAAGATAACGATGAGCGTTTGGCTAAAAAGGCAGCAGCTAAGTTAGTAGCTGTCAATGCAGAGGAGGCCACTTCCGCAGAAGAAGAAAAAGAGAAAGAGCGCAAACGCGTCATCATTGCCGCTGCAATTGCTAGGGCACAGCAAAAGATATGATGAATCCAGAAAAGCGTCGCGCATTTTTTGAGCAACTCAAAGCGAACAACCCTAAGCCCACCACCGAACTAGAGTACAACTCCCCCTTCGAATTACTAATTGCCGTTCTCTTATCCGCCCAAGCGACCGATGTCTCAGTGAACAAGGGAACCCAGAAACTTTTTAAAGTAGCCAATACGCCGCAAGCCTTGCTAGACCTTGGCGAAGAGGGTGTTAAGCCTTATATCCAGCATATCGGATTATTTAATTCCAAAGGCAGGCATATTCAAGAGACTTGTCGCCTATTGTTAGAAAAGCATGCTGGCCAAGTTCCCCAAACTAGAGAAGAGTTAGAGGCGCTCCCAGGCGTTGGAAGAAAAACAGCCAATGTCATTCTGAATACGGCTTTTGGTCAACCAACAATTGCAGTCGATACTCACATCTTTAGGGTTTCTAATCGCACGGGCCTTGCTCCCGGCAAGGATGTTGTCAAGGTCGAAGAGCAGCTGCTTAAACGTGTGCCCAAGGAATATCTACTAGATGCCCACCATTGGCTTATTCTGCATGGCAGATACACTTGCAAAGCACGCAGCCCTGATTGCGCACAATGCATCGTAGAACCTTTGTGCGGCTTTAAACAAAAAACTGGTAAAGGAAAAGTGCGTGGCGATATTTAATCCAACTCGTGAAGAAGTACGACGCTTTTTCTGTGATACCTGGAAAAAGAAAATGGAGAACCATATTCTTGATCCCATGGAGACGCTTGCTGGTGACTGGATGGAAGAACATCCGGAATACCATACCTTACTGAGCGATCCTGAAGGTGCATTAGGACAAGACTACACACCAGAACGTGGCGAAACTAATCCCTTCTTGCACCTGTCCATGCATTTATCGATTAGCGAGCAGATCTCCATTGATCAACCTCCCGGCATTAAAGATATTGCTGAAAAACTCACTAAGAAATTAGGCTCTAAACATGAAGCTCAGCACCTCATGATGGAATGCCTAGGCCAGGTGATGTGGGAGGCGCAGCGTGAAGCTAAGCCTCTAAACCCCGAGAACTATCTCGAAGCTTTAAAGAGGCTCGTATAAGCATCTCTTCGTTTAAATGGGTACAAAAAGATGGGTTTTTTGCCCATCCTGCGTTTCTTGAAACACCACCTTCACTTTTTGCCCAACCCGAATAGCATCAAAATCACAATTCGTGAGATGTGTAAGCATCGAAATGCCTTCCTGTAAGCGCACATAGGCCATCGCAAAAGGCACTTCTACGCCACGTCTCATCACCGTATAGGAATAAATTTCCCCTAAGCCGTCAGACTTCACCCAAGTCGTATCGTCACTGCCGCAATGCGGACAAATAGTACGAGGATAGTAGTGCACTTCTTTACAAGCATTGCAATACTTCATCACCAATTGGTTATTTTGCGCAGCCTCTAAGAATGTCTTGTTTTCAGGATTGCTTACGGGGCTTGGTAAGCGATGTTCTTTATTGGCTGAATTTTTTTCATTAATCTGACTCATTACAGTCTCCCTAAAATTAATACGGCTGCGCCATGACGAGTGCCAAGTGCACCACCAATACCTGAGGCAAGTGCAAACTCTAGATTGGGCACCTGCACTGCAGGATGTGCCTCGCCTCGCAACTGCCTTACCGCCTCAATGACTTTGGTCATACCACCACGATTGGCGGGATGGTTGTTACATAAGCCGCCGCCGTCAGTATTAAATGCAAGCTTGCCCTTACCTGAAATTAATTGGCCACCTTCGACAAACTTACCGCCCTCACCTTTCTTGCAGAATCCTAGATCCTCCAGCTGAATCAGGACTGTAATAGTGAAGCTGTCATAAATCGAGGCATAACGAATTTGTTCGGGCGTTAATTTCGCCTCCTTGAATGCCAGTGGCGCAGCCCAAGCTAAACCAGAATAAGTGAGATCTACTTTGCCGCCCATTTGGCCTTTAGTAGTCTCACCTGCGCCCATCATTGTCACAACGGGCTTTTTCAAAGTCTTTGCAATATCTGGATGAACCACTACCAGTGCACCGCCACTATCAGTCACCACACAGCAATCAGCGCGATGCAAAGGATCGGCAATCATTGGAGAACTGAGAACATCCTCGACGGTGAGAACATCTTTTAAAGCGGCATTTGGATTGTGCTGCGCATGATGTGAAGCCGCCACCTTAATCCATGCGAGTTGTTCGCTGGTTGTCCCAAACTCATACATATGGCGCATGGCGCACATTGCATAAGTATTAAGGGGTGCTGGTGAATACGGCTTCTCAAAAGCAAAGTCTGGAGCACTAGCCCATTGACTGCGTACTTGTGTGCCACTAGAGCCTTCAGACTTGGGGCGCCCTGCCAAAGTAATCAAGGCTACCTTACATTGCCCTGCGGCAATAGCGCGGGCCGCATGATTGACATGGGTCAAATAGGAGGAGCCACCGGTGTCGGTTGAGTCTAAATACTTGAGCTTCTTCAGACCAAGGTAATCCGCCATCGATACAGGCCCCATTCCCGGTGCATCACCCGCACAGAAATAGCCATCAACGTCGTCTAGAGTTAAACCAGCATCAAGTAATGCACCGCGTGCCACTTCAGCATGCAGCTGAGCAACGGTGTGATCTGGTGCCACCCTTAATGGGTGCTCATATATTCCAGCAATGCAGGCATTGGATGCAAATGACATGAATCTTCCTTTAGTAAATTCTGATGTTCAATAACTCGTAAATCTAATCCACCGTAATCTGTGACTGCGCGATCAGCTTGCGCCACTTTTCTGTTTCACTTTTAATTAAGACAGAAAATTGTTCCGGCGTTCCTGGCATAGGATCAGCACCTTGCGCAATGAGCTTATCCTTAAATTTGGGATCAGCCAAAATAGTTTGCAGTTCTTTGTTTAAGCGATTGCGAATATCGATCGGTAAGTTTGCTGGTGCAACTACACCGTACCAAGTAGCCATGTCATAGCCTGGCAAGCCAGACTCAGCAATGGTTGGAACACTTGGGGCGGCAGCTGAGCGCTTTGCGGTTGTGACACCCAAAGCTCTTAAATTACCAGCCTTCACTTGGGGCCAGCCACTAGGTAGGTTTGGAAAGCTCATATCTACTTGACCAGAGATCACATCCGGCATTGCACTACCAGTGCCTTTGTATGGCACATGAATCATGTCGATCTTAGCCATTTTTTCAAATAGCACTGCTGAGAGATGCACAGATGTTCCGCTACCACTCGATGCAAACGTGAGCTTACCTGGATTGGCTTTTGCAGCAGCAATAACTTCAGCGACAGATTTGTAAGGTGAATTGACGGGAACGACCATGATATTAGGCGCTGAAAATACACCACCAACTGCAGTGAAATCTTTAATTGGGTCGTATGGGAGATTTTTATAGAGCGATGCATTGACTGCATGACCAATGGATGGGAAATACAAGGTATATCCATCCGGGGCAGAGCGTGCAACAAGCTCTGCCGCAATATTACCGTTAGCGCCCGCTTTGTTCTCAACAATAACGGGCTGCCTCAACCGACTAGAAAGCCCCTCCGCCAAGGCGCGCCCTACTGAATCTGCAGAACCGCCCGGTGAAAAACCCACAATCAAATGAATTGGCTTACTTGGGTATGCGCTTTTTGTATCAGCAAAGCTAGATCCAATACCAATAGAGCACAGCAGGGCTAACAGGAAAATTCTTGAGCGCAAATTTAATTACCAAGCTTGCGCATTGGCACACCACTTAATTCTTGTAGCTCTTCAAAACTGATTCCATCCACCCAATCAACTGCAACCAAACCTTCTGGGGTTACTGCAATGGTTGCTAAGTCGGTATAGATGCAATCGACAGCTGCTAGCGCAGTTAAAGGATAGGTGCACTCATTCACCAACTTAGACTGCCCTGACTTAGTGAGATGCTCCATCATCACAAATAATTTCTTGGCGCCCAGTGCAAGATCCATTGCACCACCAACCGCCGGAATCGCTTTGGGGTCGCCAGTACGCCAGTTAGCAATATCGCCCTTAACGGAAACCTGAAAAGCACCTAAGACGCAAATATCAATATGTCCGCCACGAATCATCACAAAAGAATCCGCATGATGGCAAAGAGAAGCACCAGGCAACATGGTGACGGGCTGCTTACCAGCATTAACCAACTCTTCGTCAATCTCATGCTCTTTGGCTAATGGACCCATCCCAAGCAAGCCGTTTTCAGAGTGCATCAAAATTTCTTTATCTGCAGGCAAATGATTGCAGATCAACATCGGCTGACCAATC
This sequence comes from Polynucleobacter sp. TSB-Sco08W16, assembly GCF_018687455.1. Taxonomy (NCBI): domain Bacteria; kingdom Pseudomonadati; phylum Pseudomonadota; class Betaproteobacteria; order Burkholderiales; family Burkholderiaceae; genus Polynucleobacter; species Polynucleobacter sp. TSB-Sco08W16. Next base: position 435,433 of record NZ_CP061291.1, on the reverse strand, counting down.
CCCAAGTTTACGTGCGCACCATCTGGGATGTCCTGAACAATACGCTTAGCAATATCGGCTGTAGTACGTTTTTGCACTTTAGACAGATCGATCATGATTTACCTCCAACAAGCACAACCCGTTTCACAAAAATACCAGGGGTCACAATATTTTCTGGATCCAATGCGCCAAGCTCTACAACCTGATTGACTTGCGCAATAGTGCAACGAGCAGCAGTGGCCATAATGGGCCCAAAGTTACGGCCTGTGCGGTGATAGGTCAGGTTGCCCCAACGATCGCCTTTGTCCGCTTTAATCAGGGCATAGTCCGCTTTGATGGCGGTTTCAAAAATATGATTTACGCCATCAATTACACGTGTATCTTTACCATTCGCCAGCTCAGTACCAAAACCCGTCGGCGTATAGAAACCACCAATGCCGGCACCACCAGCGCGAATGCGCTCAGCAAGAGTACCCTGGGGAACTAGCTCTAGTTCGATCTTACCTTCACGATAGAGATCATCAAATGCACCAGACTCCGGTTGGCGTGGAAATGAACACACTACTTTTCTAACTTGGCCTCTGCCAATCAATTTAGCAATTCCAACCCCAGAATTTCCAGCATTGTTACTGATGATCGTCAGATTCTTAGCGCCTTGTTCAGCAAGAGCGTCCAACAAGTAAATTGGCGATCCAGCACCACCGAATCCAGAAACTAATATGGTCGAGCCATCATGAATATCCTGCACAGCCTGAGCTACGCTAGGAATGATTTTGTCTATCACTACCTGTCTCCATCTATTTTTTTATTATGTTTACTACTGTTCAGCTTTTTGCTGAATTTCTACTAATTTAATGCATTTGAGAAATAGCAGAGCGAATTGCTGACGGTAACTCTTTGGCAAGGGCTCTTCTGGCCTCCAAAGAAGATTTCGGGGTCTCTTGTGTACGAGCTGACCATGCCGATCCTGGAAAAAAGGCATCATCCTGAAACCTGGGGATGACGTGCCAGTGAATATGGGGAACCATATTGCCCAAGGCTGCCAAATTCAACTTATCCGGATTCATTACCTCACGCACAATCTCCTCAACAGCAAAGACCAAGGACATGATGTGATCACGCTCACCATAAGTGAGATCTGACATCTCGGCAATATGCGCATTCCAGATCACCCTACAAAAACCAGGCAAGTCTGGATCGTTAACCAAGATGACGCGGCAATAATCCCCGCGCCATATCAATTCACCCTCTTCGGGCTTGTGATTTTCAGAACAGAGTGTGCAATTAGCCATGGAAACAATATATAAGAAAAAGGCACCTAAGTCACCCTTATGGGGTAATTTAGGTGCCGCGGCAGTATTGGTGCTACTGCTACTACTAACTACTTAGGGATTCTTAATGGAACTGCTCTTCTTCAGTAGAACCAGTCAATGCAGTAACAGAAGACTTACCACCTTGAATTACAGTTGTTACATCATCGAAGTAGCCTGTACCAACTTCTTGCTGATGTGAGACGAAGGTGTAACCACGATCACGCGCAGCAAATTCTGGCTCTTGTACTTTCTCGATGTATGCAGTCATACCGCGCTGCATATAGTCTTGTGCCAAGTCGAACATGTTGTACCACATAGAGTGGATACCAGCCAATGTGATGAATTGATATTTGTAACCCATCGCACCTAACTCGCGTTGGAACTTCGCAATGGTTGCGTCATCCAAGTTTTTCTTCCAGTTGAAAGATGGTGAGCAGTTGTAAGCCAACATTTTTCCTGGGAACTTCGCACGAATTGCTTCAGCAAATTGACGAGCAAAATCAAGGTCAGGTGTACCCGTTTCACACCAAACCATATCAGCGTAAGCAGCGTATGCCAAACCACGAGAAATCGCTTGATCCAAGCCTTTACGTGTTTTGTAGAAGCCTTCTGGCGTGCGCTCGCCTGTCAAGAATGGCTTGTCGTTCGCATCGTAATCTGATGTCAACAAGTCAGCAGCTTCAGCATCAGTACGAGCCAAGATGATGGTAGAAACACCCATCACGTCAGCAGCCAAACGTGCAGAGATCAACTTCTGAACTGATTCAGCAGTAGGCAATAGTACTTTTCCACCTAAGTGACCACACTTCTTAACAGAAGATAATTGATCCTCAAAGTGAACGCCTGCAGCACCTTGCTTGATTAATGCTTTACTTAATTCGAATGCATTTAACACGCCACCGAAACCAGCTTCAGCATCTGCCACGATAGGGGCAAAATACTCGATATAACCTGGATCACCTTTATTAATACCTTTGGCAGTTTGGATTTCATCAGCACGTTGGAATGAGTTATTAATACGCTCAACCATCTTTGGAACGGAATCGACTGGATACAAAGATTGATCTGGATACATTGCTGCATAAGAATTACCATCAGCCGCTACTTGCCAGCCTGAAAGGTAAATTGCTTGTACGCCAGCTTTTACCTGCTGCATTGCTTGACCACCAGTCAAAGCGCCTAAACAATTTACGTAAGCTTCGTTGTTTACTAACTCCCAAAGACGCTCAGCACCATGCTTAGCTAAAGTGTGCTCAATCTTTAATGAGCCACGGAGACGGACAACGTCCTCAGCCGTGTAGCCACGAGTAATGCCTTTCCAGCGTGGGTTGGTATCCCAATCCTTTTGTAGTGCTGCAATTTCTGCTTTGCGATCTGCCATGTTTTTCTCCCTAAGTTAAACAAGTACTTCAAAATTTGAGACCTCTTAAGACTACTTCAAGTCTTATGTCTTATATAAGAGTTTAGAGCGTTAATAAAAGCTAGCAAGGGGAATTACAAAGTTTTTATAAATTATTTAACTGTTTATATTCAGTTACTTAGAAAAGTATTTTCGTAATACGAAATCACCCACCATCCAACGGAATGAACACGCCCCGCTCATATTGCACCGCATTTTACGCAGTGTAATGACGTTTCATATTATGAAAAATATAAGCGTTGTGGATTGGCGCAAAGAATTTGCTTACGTACCGCCTCATCGGGTGCGTATAAAGCTAGACTTTCCAGCATTTGCGCAACTCTAGGCATGATTCCCCAGTTCGCTACATGTGGCCAATCAGAACCCCAAATACATCGGTCTGGAGCTGCTGCTATTAATGCCTGCGCATAAGGCACTACGTCCACATACGGTGGCGCTTGATCTGTTAATCGATAAGCACCAGATACTTTGACCCAGGCTCTATTCTTTACAAGCTCATGCAGAGCCTGAAAACCAGCAGATTGCAGCCCAACTGAAGTGCGCAGATAACCCATGTGATCGATCACCAAAGTCGACTGTAACTTTTGCATGCGCGGCATGAGTATCGGTAAATCATTTGCATCGAGTAGAAATTGGATATGCCAACCCCAGTCCTTAGCTAAAGCATCACACTCCTCTAGCTTTGAGATATCTAAACCACCACCCGAAAACATCAAGTTCATGCGAATACCAACAACGCCAGCGTCTTTCATTCTTTGATAGTAGGCATCAGCTTGATTAAGCAAGGGAACTGCAACTCCACGCAAGCGTTGGGGATGGTGCTCCAGCACCTTGAGCATAGGTTCATTGTCTTGACCGTTGACGCTGACTTGAATGAGGACACCATACGTCATACCGACTTCATCCAGCATCCGAATGTATTGTTCTTCAGTAGCCTCCGGAGAGGTGTAAGAACGATCAGGAACAAAGCTGGCAGCGCTAATCACATGCGCATGCGTATCTACAGCACCTATAGGCATCTGAAAAGGAAAAGGACCGCTCTGATGTTCGGGCGGTCCTGGGCAAAACGGAATATCTACTGCTGACACAGACAATCCATTAGTTGGCTTGCAATTCTCGTCCTCGGGTCTCCGGCAGAATGACTGCAGCAATAAAAAAGACGCCATAAGCAATCACTGCAAAGATAGCAATGGCCATTGCTAAGCCATATTGAGCAGAGAAGTAACCAACCAAAGCTGGGAACAAAGCGCCGATACCGCGACCAAAGTTATAGCAAAAACCTTGGCCAGATCCACGCAAGCGCGTTGGGAATAATTCAGTCAAGAATGCGCCCATGCCAGAGAAATAACCGCTGGCAAAGAATCCTAATGGGAAACCAAGCCACATCATCATTTCATTGGTAATTTCCAACTGCGTGTAAGCGAGCACTAGAACAATTGCACCAAGCGAGAAAGTCATAAACAACTTACGACGACCAAAACGATCAGCCATCCAAGCACCAAACAAGTAACCAACAAAGCTACCAACGATTAAGAACGCTAGATAACCTGTTGAACCCACTACGGTTAACTTACGCTCTGCCTTGAGGAAAGTTGGCACCCAAGTCGTAATTGCATAGTAGCCACCTTGTGCACCCATCGTTAAAAGAGAAGCCAAGATAGTGGTTTTCAAAATACCAGGCTTGAAGATTTCCAACATGGATGGAGAGTCACCTGCTGCTGCCACTTTCTCACGAGCGACTTTAGCGATTTCTGGCTCCTCTACATTGCGACGAATATAGAGCAAGAGCAAAGCGGGGAAGAAGCCTACAACAAACATCGCACGCCACGCCATATCGGCCGGTAATAAGCTAAACATGATGGCTTGTAAGAGCACTGCAGCACCCCAACCTACCGCCCACGCAGATTGCACAGACCCAACTGCACGGCCACGATATTCAGCACGAATGGTTTCACCCATCAACACTGCACCAGCCGCCCACTCACCGCCAAAACCAAATCCTAAGAGTGCGCGAGCAATCATGAGTTGATTAAAGTCTTGCGTGAATGCACAAATCAAACTAAAGCTAGAGAACCAGAGAATCGTGAACTGCAATGTGCGTACACGACCAATACGGTCTGCTAAGTAACCAGCGAACCAGCCACCAAATGCAGAAGCCAAAAGAGTACCGGTAACAGCAAGACCGGCCATGCCGCGATCAACCTGCCATACTGCAATAATGGTGCCAATGACCAATGGGTAAATCATGAAGTCCATGCCGTCTAAAGCCCAACCTAAGAAGCAACCCCAAAAGGTTTTCTTCTCTTTAGGGTTCATGACCTTATAGAAACCGGTCAGACTAGTATCTGTTTGTTGACTCACTTTGTCTCCTTTATTTTTTAGGCTTTAAATTAATGAATGAGTAATGTCTTTATAACCGAATTATTCCGCCCACAGGGCAAACTAGAGAAAACCCTTAATACCTTTTCATGATGCATTGCACACTAATTGGCGATCACAGTGTTTTGATTGATTTCTCGAAATCAAAAAATGCTCTGAAAGAAATTCATGAGCTCAGCAGGCTTTTATTTGCCAGCAAGCCTGAATGGGCCGCTGAAATCGTCCCTGGATTAGATTCTCTAGTGATTCAATTGCAATACCCTTCTGCTGACACCATGCAAACTCGTGAGCAAGCGTTTGCAGATGTAGAAAAATTAGGCAATCAACTAGAAAAGTTGAGTAGCAGTAAAACTTATCCGGCTAAGATTCATCGCATTCAGGTTTGCTACCACCCAGACCTTGGCTTGGATTTATTAGATATCGCTAAAGCCTGCAAGCTATCGCTTGAGGAAACAATCAATCTCCACAAGAGCCGCTTGTATACGGTGGACATTTTGGGCTTCATGCCCGGCTTTGCTTATTTCAGCGGGCTTGATCCAAAGTTATCTCTGCCGCGTCTACCCTCACCTCGACCCTCAGTACCAAAGGGAAGCGTAGCAATCGCAGAACTACAGACGGCCATCTATCCACGCGCCACTCCTGGAGGCTGGAACATCATTGGCAGATCACCGAATTCTTTATTTGATATTGAGCAAAATCCTCCGGGCCTATTTATGGCGGGAGATCAAATGCAAATCGAAGAAATTTCACTTGATGCATTTCAGAAGCTGGATGAGAAAAATAGATCGAAAGAAATTATTCGCCCATTAGATGAAGATCAAACCAAAGGGTCAATAGAAGTTCTGCAAGCAGGTACTTTTTCTAGCATTCAAGATAATCCTCGCTCAGGACTATCTCATTGGGCTGTTGGCCCTGGTGGAGCATGCGATTTGTCATCACTACATCTTGCCAATGCTTTAGTGGGCAATCCATTAGATGCGGCCGCAATTGAAATGACTTCTACAGGACCAAGCCTTCTCTTTCACGAAACTACTTGCGTAGCATGGGTGGGCGCACATTGCGATGGCATAGTAAATGGTCAACGCATTCCTGGCAACCGACCGGTATGGCTCAACAAAGGAACTATCCTTAAATTTAGCTCAATCAATCCGGGCTTTCGTGCGGTATTGGCGATTGGAGGAGGTCTCAGCCTGCCCAATATCTTAGGCAGAGTAGGTTCTCACATCAGCGCAGATATTGGACCAAAGCGCCTGGAAAAAGGCGATCTCCTTCTTCTGAAGAATCCTAAGGCAGCCCTTAATTCGCCTTTCTTAAAGTCCCTCTATAAAGAAGATGCATTACCGTGTTTTCCTAAGTGGCATATTCGCTCGCCCTTTATACCCACAAGCGAAATTACCAAAGTACATTGTTTAGCAGGGCCACATCTATCCCTCTTGCCAGCGAAAGAAAGAGAATTATTTTGGTCCACCCTTTGGACGGTAAGCAATCAAAGCAATCGTATGGGCGTGCGACTGCAAAGCGACTTCAAACTCAAAAAGGATTTACCTGGCATCCCTTCTCAAGCCATAACATTTGGGACGGTACAGTTTCCGCCATCTCAAGAACCTATCGTTATGCTCGCAGAGCACCAAACTACGGGTGGCTATCCGCGTTTAGCAGAAGTGATTCGATCTGACCTTACTAAATTAGTACAAGTTAAACCGGGCAATAAAGTGCAGTTGGTTGCGATTGATCTTGAGGAAGCAGATCGATTAAATGCGGCAGCATTAAAGTTACAAGAATCAACAATCAATTCAATTGAAACAATCATTCAAAGTGGTGGAAATTCATGATGGATATTAATAGCGATATGGGTGAAGGCTTTGGTGCCTGGGAAATGGGTAACGATGCTCTATTGCTCGACTACATTAGTTCTACCAATATTGCCTGTGGTTGGCATGCAGGTGATCCAGCCCGCATGAAAAAACTGGTTGAGATGGCTACTCAAAAGAAAGTGCATATTGGTGCACACCCTGGACTGCCAGACTTAGCTGGTTTTGGGAGACGTGAGATGGCAATCTCAGAACAAGATGCCTATAACTATGTGCTTTATCAAGCAGGTGCGCTGCAAGCGTTTGTCCATGCAGCGGGTAATCGACTTCACCATGTCAAACCGCATGGCGCCTTATATAACCAAGCAGCTAAGGATATCAAGCTGGCTAGAGGCATTGTCAGAGCAGTTAAGGATCTAGGTAATGACGTGATTTTGTATGGCTTAGCAGGAAGCTGTTTAGTTGATGCTGCAAAAGAGTTGAATGTTCCAGTCTGGGAAGAGGTATTTGCTGACCGCAGATATACCAAAGAAGGATTTCTAGTTCCTCGTACTCAAGCTCGTGCCGTGATTGAAGATGATTCTGAAGCGCTCAAGCAAGTAATGGGTATGTCCAACAATGGAAAAGTAGTAGCTATCGATGGAAGTGAAATCACTATTCAGGCAGACACCCTCTGCATTCATGGCGACAACCCACATGCAGTCGAGTTTGCAAAAAAGATTAAAGCGGCCTTAGCCTAGGCGGCATGCGGAGTATTGGAAGATACTTTAAAGACCGTCGGAATAATCATCAATTGAAATAGGACAATGCCAAGGAATAAGGCCTTAGGCAATCCAGCATCCATGAAGAAACCGAAGATGAATGGGCCTACTGCAGCGCCCAGATCGATACCAGAATACACAATCCCATAAACCCGTCCAGCCACCCCTTTGGGAGTTGCTTGTTTGACTAGCAAGTCTCGCGATGGTGCCACGACGCCATATCCAAAACCCAATACACAGAAAATAACAGGGATCAGGTCAATTGAAATCAATCCTGTAGCCAACAAGAGACACATCGCTATTGTTAGAGATAGACAAGCGGAAACAATTTTCTCAGGCGCTTGTAACTTTGCCGCCAAATAACCGCCCAATAAAACACCTACAGCGCTGCCTAGAGCTAACAGCGTTAAGAAATAATTGCCGACGTTAACAGGAAGCGCATAGATTTTAAATAGGGCGCTGGGTGAAAACGATTGCAAGCTTGATGTAGATGCCATGCTAAAGAAAAAGAAAATCCAGCACAACCAAACGGCAGGCAACCTCAAGAAAGCAAATGCGCTCTCTGGATTGCCACCGGGATTGTCGGCTTGAGCGCTAGCCTGGGTATTCTCATGGCGCTCTTTGACGTTATCTATCAACTGACTCCTATTGAGCCAGAGAATCAGCAAAATAAATGCTTCCAGTGCTGCCGCGGAGAGAAAAGCGATGCGCCAATCCGAGAGCTGTGCAATACCGACCATAAATGCTGGTGCAGCGGCCCAACCCAAATAACCTGTGACACCGTGCATCGAGTAGGCATAGGGCAAATTGGCAGGAGATACTTTGTGATTAATCAGTGTGTAGTCGACTGGATGAAAGATGCCATTTCCACAACCAGCAATCACAGCGCCTACCATCAGCATGAGATAGCCGTTGCTTTGGGAATAAATCAAAGCTGCAAAAGCAAGTAAGCCAACGCCAGCAAACAGCACCGGTCTAGCGCCAATACGATCTACCAAAAATCCTGAGCTTGCTTGCACCATGCAAGACACTACAAAAAAGATAGACATGAGCAAACCCAGCTCGGCATAGCTCAACGCGAAGGCATCCTTCAACCATGGGAACATGGGAGGAAGAATTAAATGAAAGAAGTGAGAGCTGCCGTGCGCTAGGCTAATGAGACCAATAACCCGGACATCACTGGCACGCCTACTAAGCGTAACAGTCATGTACCGAGTTTACTGGTGCAGGCAAATTCCTGCAAAAATACCATTTACAGATTAGTGAACCTGACGGGTAAAGCTAAAGTCGCCTTTTTTATCCACATCCACGGGCACGACATCCTTAGGGCCGAACTTGCCCTCCAAAATCATCTTGGAGACTGGGTTCTCAATATGCTGCTGGATCGCTCGCTTGAGTGGTCTGGCACCAAAGACGGGATCAAACCCAACTTCGGCAATCTTGCTTAAGGCGGCATCGCTCACCTCGAGTTGCATATCCACCTTAGCCAAACGATCTGACAAGTTTTTGAGCAAGATCTTTGCAATGTTCGCAATATTGCCCTTATCCAAACCATGGAACACCACAATCTCATCGATCCGGTTCAAGAACTCTGGACGGAAATGGTTCTTCAGCTCCTCAAAGACAGCCTCTTTAATTTCCGATTGTTTCTTATCGGTCATCGACTGAATTAAATGCGAACCAATATTACTGGTCATCACAATTACTGTGTTCTTAAAGTCTACCGTGCGACCTTGACCATCAGTTAAGCGGCCATCATCGAGCACCTGCAAGAGTACGTTGAACACATCAGGATGTGCTTTTTCAATTTCATCAAACAAGATAACGCTATAGGGGTGACGACGCACTTGCTCTGTTAGGTAACCACCCTCTTCATAGCCAACATAACCTGGAGGCGCACCAATTAAGCGGGCAACGCTATGCTTCTCCATAAATTCACTCATGTCGATACGAATTAAATGGTCTTCACTATCAAATAAGAAGCCGGCTAAAGCCTTGCAAAGCTCTGTCTTACCAACACCCGTTGGCCCCAAGAATAAGAAAGATCCATAAGGACGATTCTCTTCGGCCAAGCCAGCTCGAGAGCGACGAATTGCATCGGACACAGCACGAATGGCCTCTTCTTGACCAACCACACGCTTATGCAACAACTCTTCCATCTTGAGCAGTTTGTCGCGCTCACCCTGCATCATCTTTGATACCGGAATACCAGTAGCACGAGACACTACCTCAGCGATCTCTTCCGCGCCGACCTGTGTGCGCAATAGCTTGTTCTTTACAACACCATCTTTATTACCCTTCGCTTCGGCAGCAGCAGCAGACTTGAGCTTGGCCTCGAGCTCAGGCAGCTTGCCATATTGCAATTCGGCCACTTGCTCTAATTTGCCTTCGCGCTGCAACTTAGCAATATCAGCACGCACTTTTTCAATCTCTTCTTTCAGATTAGCCGCGCCCAATACAGCACCCTTCTCTGCTTTCCAGATTTCTTCTAAGTCAGCATATTCAGCGCCAAGACGCTTGATCTCATCCTCAATCAGGCCAAGACGCTTCTGAGAAGCCTCATCTTTTTCCTTCTTGACCGCCTCACGCTCGATCTTGAGTTGAATCAAGCGACGCTCAAGCTTGTCCATCACTTCTGGCTTGGAATCAATTTCCATCCGAATGCGTGAGCCAGCTTCGTCAATCAGGTCAATCGCCTTATCCGGCAAGAAACGGTCGGTGATATAGCGATGCGATAGCTCTGCTGCAGCCACAATCGCTGGATCAGTAATCTCAATCCCATGGTGCAACTCATAGCGCTCTTGTAAACCGCGCAAGATTGCAATCGTTGCTTCAACACTAGGCTCTTCAACCATTACTTTTTGGAAGCGACGCTCGAGCGCAGGATCTTTTTCAATGTACTTACGGTATTCATCCAAGGTAGTTGCACCAATGCAATGCAATTCGCCACGCGCCAAAGCAGGCTTGAGCATATTGCCGGCATCCATAGCGCCGTCACCTTTTCCAGCACCCACCATCGTATGAATTTCATCAATAAAGATGATAGTTTGGCCCTCGTCTTTTGCTACGTCACTCAGCACTGCCTTCAAGCGCTCCTCAAACTCGCCGCGATACTTAGCGCCTGCCAATAGAAGTGCCATATCTAGAACCAAGACTCGTTTGTTCTTTAAAGTCTCAGGAACTTCACCATTGACGATACGTTGGGCTAAGCCCTCGACAATGGCAGTCTTACCCACACCCGGCTCACCAATCAGCACAGGATTATTTTTACCTCGGCGTTGCAAGATCTGAATTGTGCGACGAATCTCATCATCACGACCAATCACAGGATCGAGCTTGCCCATGCGAGCACGCTCAGTTAAGTCGACGGTGTATTTCTTAAGGGCCTCACGCTGACCTTCGGCATCTGCACTATTCACTGACTCTCCTCCGCGTACTAAATCAATAGCCGCTTCTAACGATTTACGATTTAAACCATTCTCACGGGCAACCTTACCTAATTCACCCTTGTCATCAGCAACTACCAGCAAGAACAACTCGCCGGCAATAAATTGATCATTGCGTTTATTGGCTTCTTTTTCACAAAGATTAAGCCAGTTACTGAGGTCACGACCCACTTGAACCTCACCACTAGTACCCTGGACTTCTGGTAGATTGCTAATGATTTTCTCTACGCCCTTTTCTAGGCCCGGGACGTTAACACCAGCACGGGTTAATAAACTCTTGGCAGCGCCATCAGAATCACGCAACATAGCTAACAATAGGTGAGCTGGCTCGATATACTGATTGTCTTTGGCCAAAGCAATGCTCTGAGCCTCACTTAAAGCCTCTTGAAACTTGGTTGTTAATTTATCTATTCTCATTTTTATGCCTCATGTATTCCATGGATATCTATCTATAGAATATAAGGGCAATAATGCTAATTTCAAGGCTTTCTGAGCCCCTTTTAACCCTAATTTGAGCTATTTTGACTTGGCTTGTTTACCTTCTTGAGTGCTCTGATGGCAGCTATTACGCTGGCATCACCAACCGTCTAGAACATCGGCTAGAAGCCCATAATTCGGGGCAAGGTGCGCGCTATACGAGATCTCGCAGACCGGTTGTCCTATTGGCCACCCAAGACCACCCAGACAGATCTGAAGCCTCCAAAGCTGAAGCGAAATTAAAGAGTTTGCCCAAGAACCAAAAGCTGGGGTTCTTTAAAAAATAAAAAAGCCACCCCGAAGGGTGGCTGCATTTTTTCAGCTGAGATTTTTAAAAATTAATCGTGGCTGAAAGCTGTGGGCCAGCATTAGTCCAATTAGAGGAACCAGAAGTATCTTTCAAATGGAAACCCATAGCACGATAGACCAAAGCTACCTCACCCCACGAAAACGCATCGCCAACACCCAAGGACGCCTGCCAAGTTCCATTATTTGAACCAGGGCCTTTACCAGCATCAGCATAAAAAGGAACAAACCATGAGCTATCCATAATGCGAGCGCGACCTTTAAAGCCAAGTATTGGATCAGTCGTGTAATTTACGCGAGATGGATTGCCAGCATGTGCAACGAGCACGTTGCCGTTGCGGTCTAATTGCCGCGCATCAGAAAGGGCCATGGTGGATGAAATATATCTTGCACCTAATAAGCCATCCAAATAAATAGATGGGGCATTAAGAGCAGTATAGGTAGCAGCGCCAGTAAACATGGTTTGGGTTAAGGAACCACTATATCCAGCATAAAAACTAGTATCAGCACCCCGTATATACCTTGTATCACTAGAGCTACCATTAAATTTAGATTGCCAGTAAACCAAATCTCCCATGACACCCCAATTACCTTTGTGTGCCTCAAGCGTAAACATAGCCATCGGTCCAGCAGCATTTATATTTTGATCGATTGAATTGCTAGATGAGAATGAACGATCCGCCTTTGAATCGGTTGTTTGACTGGCAGGCGCCCAAGCATTAATAGATGCAGAAAAACGCCAGTTGTCATTCACTGTTGGCATCGGATTTACAGTACTTTGTGCGTATGCGGCATTTGCAATCATTGCAAACCCAGCAAGAGCAAATAATTTATAGAGTTTGGTCATCTCATGGCCTGTTAAGTGGTGGTTTTGTAAATTATATTAATGGCTGGTTTCAAAAAGCATCTTTTAAGCGCTCAAGCGCAAAAATCTCTCTCAGATGGAGCATCTGGTAATCAACGCGCTCCTTGAGTAGGTCCGTAATAGTCTCTTTATCGTAAGAGAAACTTCTCATGACATCTGACTTAAGGCTATACATTGGCCAATTTGCTTGACCGCTCACGTTTGGGTTTCCAGTCTTTGCAAAAGCAGCCCAGCTTGCAGACATTTTTTCAGACGTCGCAATATCTTGTGGATCATTTTTATCTGTAATTGGGTACCAGTACTTTGCCCACACCCCTTTTTGTTTTAGATCAGCAGTTGCTTTTTCTATTCGGGCGCAATGGTCATTGGCAGACTCCACTTTTTTTGGCGCCTGTGGCATGAGCCCATAACTACCAAAAACATAACTGATCTCAAATGTATGAGGTACACCTGGGTAAGCGGGACGAATATTTTTAGTCAGGTAATCATAGTAATAGGCATAGCCAGGAGCAATACCATTCATGCTATCTGCAAGAAGTTTGGTACTACCGCGATACAACATATCACCCATAGCATCCGAAGAGGCTATGCATTGATCCTTAACATCTCCGTAGAGCATAGAAATAATTTTCGGATCTTCGCGAAACATTTTGGAGAGTGCCGACAGAGATGGCTGCCCTGGAACTAAAAAACTGGAGTCCCAGCTGTTTGTTCCAATCATGAATGGGACTTTAGCCTGCTTGCCTGCGGCAAATAATGGAACGGGATCGCCCTTCAAGATCTGGCCATCAACAAAAGGGCCACCGAATTCACCTTGCTCAAAATTCGCAGCAGTCAGCACTAATTTCTTCACTGGAAGAGCTCTCATCTCTTTCAGTGATTTGGCGCCTACAGCCGCCATATATTTGGCATCAATCTCGGTCTCGGGTGCCATACCTAGATGCTTGTGAGTCATACCACGCAAAGGGCTTTGCTGGGCACTCTCTGCAATTGCTCTATGGAATAAGCCTCTTGCTGCATCCGAAACCATGAGCCACGTCACACTTCTACCGCCCGCCGACTCACCAAAGATGGTGACGTTGTTAGGGTCGCCGCCAAATGCAGCAATATTATTTTTGACCCATTTGAGAACGGCAATTTGATCCATGGTGCCGTAATTGCCAACGGGCTCACCATTTGCTTTTGCCTCTTCGATTAACTCCTTTGGAGCAAAGAAGCCAAAAGTACCCAATCGATAATCAAAGGTCACCACAATAACGCCATTCTTCACCAAATTGATTGGGGTAAATTGCGCATCTCTACTGCCATCAACCAGCAAGCCACCACCATGAATCCAGACCATTACTGGCAAATTTTGACTAGACTTGGTTGGAGTGAATACATTTAACTTCAGGCAATCCTCGCTGCCAGGCAAAGCTAAGCCTGTGCTTAAATTCTTGACGTAAGGTTGAGGGCAAGCATCACCAAACCGACTAGCGTCCCTAGTGCCACTCCATGCGATAGCAGGCTGTGGTGGCCTCCAACGAAGATCACCCATTGGTGGGGCTGCATAAGGAATGTTCTTAAAGGCATTCATGTTGTACTCAACAACACCTTGAAGGCGACCATCCTGAATTTGAACAGTTGGCCTATCGCTTGCAGCATAAGCAGGCATTATGAAGCTAGCAAATAATAAGAAGGTAGTTATTTTCTTCATGGAATATCTTTCTAAGCAGCAATACACGTTCTAAAGCAAAAAACAGTTCCGTTTTATTTCTGTTGCCAACGAGCCATTGCAGCCTCATCAGTTATACGCGCATCTACCCAGCGAGCGCCATCAGGCGTATCTTCTTTTTTCCAAAAAGGGGCAGCAGTCTTAAGGTAATCCATGATGAACTCACAGGCGGCAAATGCTTCACCTCGATGAGCACTGCTTACTGCTACCAAGACGATTTGATCTTCTGGGAGAAGTGGCCCTACACGATGAATTACCAGCGTGTTAAAGATATTCCAACGGGCTTTTGCTTGGACAATGATTTCTTCTAAGGCTTTTTCAGTCATGCCAGGGTAGTGTTCGAGTGTCATACCCTTCACTTGACTGCCATCATTCAGGTCGCGCACGGTACCCAAAAAGCTGACTACCGCCCCTACCCTAGGATCGTCTTTGCGCAGCGCTGCCAATTCAGCGCTGATATCAAAATCTTGTTCCTGAATTCGGATTGGCATACTAACCCCCAGTAACTGGTGGAAAGAATGCGACCTCAGCACCATCTTGCAAAGGAGTATTGGGATCAACCATGTGCTGGTTAAGTGCGCAGCGTAAGGCTTTTCCCTCAGCCAAAGCAAGAGCCCAAGCGCCACCTCTATTTACTAGATGGATTCTCAGCTCTGCAATAGTTTTTACTGAATCAGGGGTCTCAACACTTTCCTGTGAGATGCCTAAGGCCTCACGTAAAGAAGCAAAGAATCGTAATTCGAGTTTCATTAGAGAATCGTAAACCGATTATTTAAGAAGTGCATCAAAAGGGATGTACTTCACTAAATCACCTTTTTTGATCGGCTGTCCTGGTGGGCAATCTACGAGACCATCGCCCCATGAGGCGCTAGTCAGAACACCTGAACTTTGATTGGGAAATAAATCCAGACCACCTTGCGTATTGAGCTTGACTCGCAAGAACTCGTTGCGGCGATCCGCTTTAAGCCAATCAAAATCAGCGCGCATTACATAAGATTGATGTGGCTTTTCTTCACGACCCTGTAGTTTCAAGATAAAGGGGCGCACAAATAATAAGAAAGTCACAAAGCTAGAGACTGGATTACCAGGTAAACCAATAAACCAAGCCTCACCATCTTTTGGCTCGTCCGATTTGCGAACCGCACCAAATGCCAAGGGCTTGCCGGGCTTAATTGCGATCTGCCAGAGATCGAGCCTCCCTTCAGCGCTCACTGCCGGCTTAATGTGATCCTCTTCGCCAACAGATACACCACCCGAGGTAATGATTAAGTCATGATCTTTGCTCGCTTTACGTAGCGCAGCTTTAGTCGCATCTAGGCGATCCGGAACAATACCTAAATCCGTAGCATCACAACCTAAGGATTTAAGGCAAGCCAGTAAAGTATCGCGATTGGAGTTGTAGATGCCACCTGGCTTCAATGGCTCACCAGGAAGCGCCAACTCGTCGCCAGTAAAGAACGCAGCAACTTTAACGCGACGCTTTACCTTTAAGTGAGTTAAGCCCGCAGAGGCAGCAACGCCTAATTCTTGGGGGCGTAAAAATGTTCCCGCAGTAAGCGCGGTTTTACCAGCAGTTAAATCTTCGCCTCGACGGCGTATCCACTGACCGACGGCTGGAGTAATGTTGACCTGAACTTGATCTACAGAACCTTCAGGCATTGCGCAATCTTCTTGCATGACGACCGCATCAGCCCCGGGAGGCACAGGAGCACCAGTAAATATACGGGCAACAGTACCAGGCTCAAGCTGAGTGCCTACTGAACCCGCTGGAATACGTTGTGCAATTGTGAGAATACTTCCTGAAGATTGGATATCAGCAGTTCTGACGGCATAACCATCCATTGAGGTGTTATCGAGCGGAGGTACATCTACCAAACTATTAACATTTTCAGCAAGAACACGGCCAAGTGCAGCCTGCATTGGAATGCTCTCACTGTCACTAACTGGGTTTGCATGAGAGAGCAAATGATCTAAGGCCTGCTGTGCAGTCAACATGGGTGGCTTAGTCATAACAATAGGAATTGTTGCTTTAAATGATCTAGTTATAAATCTAATTGAGATGCGTCGTAATGAAATCTTTGACCTGATTTACATCGGCATCAATATTCTCGACGCGCTGTGGTTTTGATTTAATGTCTTTAAACGAAGGTGGACACTCTGCGGGCCGGCCAAGAGCCTCTTGAATCGTCTCTTCAAACTTAATCGGCAATGCGGTCTCAAGCACCAGCATAGGAATACCGGCTTGTAAATGCTCTCGAGCTACCTTCACGCCATCAGCAGTGTGTGTATCAATCATGACGCCGTACTGCTCATCAACATTACGGATAGTTTCTAAGCGATTGGTGTGGTTGCTGCGTCCAGATTGGAAGCCATATTTACCAAGATTCTTAAAGACAGCATCTTGAGAGATATCAAAGCCGCCAGTCGTGTCGACCTGCTTAAACATGGCAGCAGTTGCATTGCCATCTTGGCCCATGAAATCAAATACAAAGCGCTCAAAATTACTCGCCTTAGAGATATCCATGGATGGACTAGAAGTGTGCAGAGTCTCGGCTGACTTGCGGGCACGATAGACGCCGGTGCGGAAGAACTCATCGAGTACGTCATTCTCGTTCGTTGCTACAACGAGATGCGCAATCGGCAAGCCCATCATACGAGCGATATGACCAGCACATACATTACCGAAATTTCCAGATGGCACAGTGAAAGATACCTTCTCTGCGCTTGACTTGGTTGCTAATAAATAACCTTGGAAGTAATACACCACTTGAGCCACTACTCGACCCCAGTTAATGGAGTTCACGGTACCAATTTGGTTCTTTGCTTTAAAGGCATGGTCATTACTTACTGCCTTAACAATATCTTGGCAGTCATCAAAGACACCCGCTACTGCTAAGTTAAAAATATTAGGATCTTGCAAGGAATACATCTGAGCGGATTGGAAGGAGCTCATCTTGCCGCGCGGTGAAAGCATGAAGACCTTGACGCCTTCTTTGCCGCGCATGGCGTATTCAGCTGCACTACCAGTGTCGCCAGAGGTGGCACCTAAAATATTCAGATGTTGACCAGCGCGTTTTAGAGCGTATTCAAAGAGATTGCCAAGCAACTGCATCGCCATATCTTTAAAGGCCAAAGTTGGGCCATTAGATAAACTCAATAAGCCAACGCGTGTACCGCTCTCTTCGCCCAACCAATGTATAGGCGTAATATCTTTGGCATTGTCTTGAGGCCTACCATTACAGTAGACCTGCTCGGTATAAGTTTTACGCAAGAGTGCGCGCAAGTCTGCTTCTGGAATATCGTCACAATACAAACTTAAGACTTCATAGGCTAGATCGGCATAAGACAAACCACGCCAAGAATCTAGCTGGGCAGGTGTGACCTGTGGATATTGCATTGGCAAATATAAGCCGCCATCCGGCGCCAATCCACCTAGCAAAATTTCTAAGAAGGATTGTTGTGGGCTATTGCCACGAGTAGATTGGTAACGCATGGATTTAATTAAGACAGATTTTCTAAACGAATCTTCACCACTTCGCCAGCAACCGTTTTGAGATTCTGAATCTCTTGAATTGCGGCAAGCATGTTCTTCTCTTTGGTTTCATGAGTCAACGCAACTAAGTCGGTTTGACTTTCACCTTCATCAGCCTCTTTTTGCAAGAGTGCATCAATGGATACGCCATGCGAAGCCAAGATCTTGGTGATATCAGCCAATACGCCAGCCTGATCGGCTACACGCATACGCAGGTAGTAACTGGTAGTGATCTCACCAATCGGCAGGACCGGTGTGTCTTGCACTGCATCTGGCTGGAAGGCCAAGTAAGGAACACGATGCTCAGCATCAGCGCTCAATAAGCGAGTGATATCGACTAAGTCAGCAATTACTGCAGAGGCTGTTGGCTCAGAACCAGCCCCTTTACCGTAGTAAAGCGTTGTACCAACAGCATCGCCAAACACTTGCACTGCATTCATAGCGCCCTCAACGTTCGCAATTAAACGCTTCGAAGGAATTAATGTTGGATGTACGCGCAACTCAACACCAGTGCTTGTTTTCTTGGCAATGCCCAATAACTTGATGCGATAGCCCAATTGTTCTGCGTAACGAATATCAATTGCTGCTAATTTAGTGATGCCTTCAACGTGCGCTTTTTCAAACTGCATTGGAATACCAAATGCAATGGCACTCATGATGGTTGCCTTATGAGCAGCATCGACACCTTCAATGTCGAAAGTAGGATCTGCTTCTGCGTAACCTAGGCGTTGCGCTTCTTTGAGAACGGTTGCAAAGTCTAAGCCCTTGTCACGCATTTCTGAAAGAATGAAATTGGTTGTGCCATTGATGATGCCGGCAATCCATTCAATACGGTTGGCAGTTAAGCCTTCACGCAAGGCTTTAATAATTGGAATACCACCAGCAACTGCTGCCTCAAAAGCCACCATCACACCTTTAGCGTGGGCCGCCTTGAAAATCTCATTGCCATGAACGGCAATTAAAGCCTTATTAGCTGTAACCACGTGCTTACCAGCGGCAATTGCCTCTAAAACCAAGTCCTTAGCAATGCCGTAACCGCCAATCAACTCGACAACGATATCAATTTCTGGGTTGTTAATCACCGCACGGGCGTCATTGACCACCTGCGCACGGTCTTTAACGAGCTCCTTGGCGCGCTCTACATTTAAATCAGCGACAGTATTAATGCGAATGCCACGACCAGCACGACGCGTAATTTCATCCTGGTTACGCTCGAGAACAGTGAATACGCCACCACCAACGGTGCCAATACCTAGTAGACCTACTTGAATCGGTTTCATGATGCCTTTGCTGCAGTTGAAGAAGCCTTGCGGCCATGCTTATTACGATAACGCTCAAGAAAACGTGCCAGGCGACCAATCGCCTCTTTCAGAACATCCTCATGAGGCAAGAACACTACGCGGAAGTGATCAGGTTTGCCCCAGTTAAAACCAGAGCCCTGCACTAACAATACTTTCTCTTCTTTCAAGAGATCAGCAACAAACTGTTGATCGTCTTCAATTGGGTAAACCTCGGGATCTAACTTTGGAAATAAATACAAAGCCGATTTTGGCTTTACACAAGACACACCAGGAATTTCCGTGATGAGTTTCCAAGCAAGATCGCGTTGTTTTGCCAAACGACCACCATCGCTGACTAAGTCGTTAATGCTTTGATATCCACCTAAAGCAGTCTGAATTGCGTACTGACCAGGAACGTTTGCACACAAGCGCATGGAGGCCAACATATTGAGGCCCTCAATATAATCGCGCACCATCTCTTTATCACCTGAAACCACCATCCAGCCTGCGCGGTAGCCGCATGAGCGGTAGTTCTTTGACAAGCCATTAAAGGTGATGATGACGACATCGTTCGACAAAGATGCGAGAGAAATATGCTTCTCGCCGTCATACAACATTTTGTCGTAGATCTCATCGGCGAACAAAATTAAACCATGTTCGCGAGCAATTTGAGTGAGCTCAAGCAATACTTCTTTAGAGTAAATCGCGCCCGTTGGATTGTTTGGGTTAATCACCACAATCGCTTTAGTACGAGGCGTAATTTTTTTGCGCAGATCGTTTAAGTCTGGCGCCCATTCTTTAGACTCATCGCAAAGATAATGCACTGGTGTACCACTGGATAAACTAACAGCAGCAGTCCAGAGCGGATAGTCAGGGGTAGGCACCAATACTTCATCGCCATCATTTAAGAGAGCGTTCATAGAAAGCACGATGAGTTCGGACACACCATTGCCGGTGTAAACATCATCCAAGGTCACACCCTGAATGCCTTTTTCTTGGCAGTACTGCATGATCGCTTTGCGAGCTGCGAAAATACCTTTAGAGTCAGAATAAGCAGAGGCGTTACTCAAATTCCGAATCATGTCCAACTGAATCTCTTCAGGAGGATCGAAGCCGAAAACCCCTACGTTTCCGATGTTTAATTTGATGATTTTGTGACCTTCTTCCTCCATGCGCTGAGCTAACTCGAGCACGGGCCCACGAATGTCATAACAGACGTGATTGAGTTTTTGGGACTTTAGGATGGGTTTCACAATAAATTAAAGGGTAAGTTCTTGAAATCTTGGAAAAAACAGCTGGCTATAATCCACATAATTATGACAGAGAGTCCACTTGAAGCTTCAATCTGACCCGCATTCTGGAGCCAATGCAATCACTGGCTATGGCGATGGCTACGTGGAGATCAACCACGTCCCATATGCCCATGCGGTTCTACTTAGTTCTAATGGGGCTATTTCTGAGTGGCCAATAAAGTCTTTTGGAGATCTAGAAGAAGGCCATTTTGCTCAAATGGTCGATCTCAGGCCTGAATTAATCCTCATTGGCACAGGCAGTCGTCAGCGCTTCCCCAAGCCCGAGCTCCTGAAAGCCCTCATCCAAGCCAAGATCGGCTTTGAAATCATGGATTCCCAAGCGGCCTGCCGCACTTACAACATTCTGGTGGGTGAAGGACGTCAAGTCCTGCTAGCGCTGATTGTGGAGCCTGCTTAATGCAGTTTGGCCAAATTCGGCAGTCTTCAGCACTTCATCCCGGCAAGATTTTGCTCTTGCTCCTCATTTATGCCTTGCTCTGGTTCGGGACCCTGAACTACCGCCATCTCATTCCTTCTGACGAAGGTCGCTATGCAGAAATGGCCAGAGAGATGCTAGTTACGGGTGATTGGGTTACCCCTCGCTATAACGGCTACAAGTATTTTGAGAAGCCACCACTACAAGTATGGGTGACAGCCGTCACATTTCAGGTATTTGGAATAGGAGATTGGCAAGCGAGACTTTGGTCTGCACTCACTGGCTTTCTGACAATCCTAGCAATTGGTTTTACTGGTACGCGCATCTATAACGCACGAGCGGGATGGTTGGCTGCTGTGGTTTTAGCATCCAGTCCGATGTGGGTAATTAGCGGCCACTTTAATTCTTTAGACATGGGTCTATCTGCTTTTTTAGTTGCCGCCCTTTGCAGCCTCTTGTTTGCACAAACTACTCATAACAAATCAAGCAGTCGTAATTGGATGTGGATTTGCTGGGTCTTCATGGCACTCGCAACACTATCAAAGGGCGTCATTGGTGCAGCTATTCCTGCGATGGTTTTAATTGCTTACTCCATCAGCACTTGGGACTGGAAAATCTGGACACGCTTGCGTTTATTGAGTGGATTAATTTTGTTCCTCCTTATCACTGCACCCTGGTTTGTATTGGTGGCGCAACGCAACCCAGAGTTCTTGGAGTTTTTCTTTATTCATGAGCACCTTCAACGCTTTACCCAAGACGCACATAGCCGAACAGGGCCTATCTATTACTTCGTGCCCCTGCTCTTAATTGGTATATTGCCATGGGCATTACAAATTCCTGGCTCGATCGCACAAGCTTGGCAAGAGCGCAGAAGAGAGTTCTCTAGTGGCTGGTTATTGGTGTGCTGGTCTGTGATGATCTTTGGGTTCTTTAGCGTGTCGCACTCCAAATTGCCTGGATACATCATCCCCATCTTTCCAGCGCTAGCCTTATTGATCGGTAATCGTTTGGATCATCTATTGGGACACACCAACTCCATGGCCACGTCATGGAAACTGCAAACACTCGGATTTGCGCTGTTAGCTTGTATTGGCTTTTTCTTCTTAGCGGAAATTGGTAAGCAAGCAAGGCCCGATGAAATTGAATCCTATGCGCAATACACATATTGGGTAATTGCCGCATTGGTAGCGCTAATGAGTTTTAGCGCGTTTGCAGCACTGCAATCAAAGCGCAATGGCTTACAAAGCATTGTGAGTTTTGCAGTCGGCTTTTTCTTGTGCGCCATCATCGCTGGCACTGGTCACGAAACATTGGGGCGCGCTGTATCAGGCATTGATCTGGCTTATAGAGTAAAAAATTCTATTCCTGCGAATGTGAATATCTATTCCGTGCGCTTACTCGATCACACGATGCCGTTTTATTTAGGCAGGACCATGGTCATGGTTGAAGATCCAGATGAGCTTCAGTTCGGCGTTAACCAACAGCCAGAATTGTGGCTCCCGACCCTAGATGCTTTCATCGTCCGCTGGAAAGATGACCAAACCGCCTATGCCATCATGGTTCCCGAGCAGTATGTGGCCCTCCAAGGCTTGAACCTGCCAATGCAGGAGGTCGATCGCGACTCTCGTAGAGTGATTGTGAAACATCCCGACATGGCCAACATGGCGCAGTAATATAGAGCTCATGTCAAACACCCCTGCATTCATCCCCTTCACACGCCCCAGCTTTAATCAAGAAACCATTGATGCTGTAGCTGAAGTGTTGCGCTCTGGTTGGGTAACCTCAGGACCAAAGCTGGCAGAGTTTGAAGCAACGCTAAGCGAATACTTTGGCGGTCGTCCTGTGCGTTGTTTTGCTAATGGCACTGCAACCATGAAGATTGCATTGCAAGTGGCTGGTATTGGCGAGGGTGACGAAGTCATCACCACACCAATCTCCTGGGTAGCTACATCGAATGTTATTTTTGGCGTTGGCGCCAAACCCGTTTTTGTGGATATTGATCCAGTTACACGCAACCTTGACCTGAATAAAGTGGCGGCAGCAATTACTCCAAAAACCCGTGCCATCATGCCCGTGTATTTAGCTGGATTGCCGGTTGACATGGATCAACTCTATGGTTTAGCCAAACAATACAAGCTGCGTGTGATTGAAGATGCTGCTCAAGCTTTTGGTTCGCAATGGAAAGACAAGAAGATCGGCAGCTTTGGTGATCTGGTCAGCTTTAGTTTTCAAGCCAATAAGAATCTCTCTACCGTCGAGGGCGGCTGCCTTGTTTTAAACAACGATGCCGAAGCTAAACTTGCTGAAAAGTTCCGCCTCCAAGGCTTAACCCGCCAAGGCATGGATGGAATGGATGTCGATGTGTTGGGCGGCAAAGATAACTTGACGGATGTCAACGCGGTCATTGGCTTGCATCAACTCAAACAATTGCCCTCCTATCAAGCACGACGTACTGCATTAGCGCGCCAATACTTTGATGTGATCCGTGCTGAATTGAAATTAGCTGGATTAGAAAATCTCAAATTAGAGCTACCCGTTGAAAACTTTAGCGATAGCAACTGGCATATGTTTCAAGTAGTGCTCCCGCTTGAGCAGCTCGATTGTGATCGCGCTCAAATCATGACCGAATTAAAAGACCTTGGTATTGGTACTGGCGTGCACTACCCTGCCATCACTGGTTTCACCCTCTACAAAGAGCGGGGCTATAAAACAAGTGATACTCCAATAGCAGAACGGATTGGTCGCTCTATTCTGACCCTGCCTTTATTTCCAGGCATGGCAGACGAAGATATTGGCCGCATCTCCAGCGGATTTGTCGGAATCCTTAAGAAACACCGCAAAAACTAGCCTTATTGGGTTAAATCCTCAGAATCAGGCAAAATTGCAGCATGACTGCCAATTTAGTTGCCAACCCGAAGCTCAGCATTGTTATTCCCGTTTACAACGAGGAAGATGGTCTCCAAGCATTATTCGACCGCCTCTACCCAGCGCTCGATGCGCTTGCTGCCAAGCGCAATATTGCTTACGAAGTCGTTTTTGTAAATGATGGCAGTAAAGATCGTTCAGCCGGCATTCTGGCAAAACAAGTTGAATTACGCCCTGACGTTACGCGCGCGGTTTTATTCCACAGCAACTTTGGTCAACACATGGCGATCATGGCTGGCTTTGAATATGCCAAGGGTGAATACATCATCACCTTGGATGCAGACTTACAGAATCCCCCCGAAGAAATTGATGCATTGACTGAGCAGCTACTCAAAGGCCATGATTATGTAGGCACCATTCGCGCAGATCGTCGTGATAGCTTCTTCAGAAAATTTGCTTCACGTGCCATGAATCATTTACGTGAAAACATTACTCGCATCACCATGACTGATCAAGGATGCATGTTGCGCGGTTATAGCCGTCGCATTGTTGACTTAGTGCGTCAATGTGATGAGAACAATACTTTCATACCAGCCTTGGCTTATACCTTTTCTGCAAACCCAATTGAAATTACCGTTAAACACGAAGAGCGTTTTGCTGGAGAGTCAAAGTACAGCCTCTACCAACTCATTCGCTTGAACTTTGATTTGGTAACCGGCTTTTCTATCATGCCCTTGCAGATCTTCTCGATACTCGGGATGCTCTTATCCCTCGCTGCAGGCAGCCTATTCGTCTACCTATTAGTACGCCGCTTCCTTCTGGGTGCTGAGGTAGAGGGCGTATTCACCCTCTTCGCACTAACCTTCTTCCTCATAGGCGTAATGCTTTTTGGGCTTGGCTTATTGGGTGAATATATCGGCCGCATTTATCAGCAGATCCGCAATCGCCCGCGTTATGTTGTGCAAACTGTTCTAGAGAAAAAATAATTGCACGCAGTCGTATTCGCATATCACGATGTTGGTGTCCATTGCCTCAGGGCATTACTCAAGGCTGGCATTGAGGTTGATCTCGTAGTAACGCATCAAGATGATCCTAATGAGAATGTTTG
Source organism: Polynucleobacter sp. TSB-Sco08W16 (assembly GCF_018687455.1). Taxonomy (NCBI): domain Bacteria; kingdom Pseudomonadati; phylum Pseudomonadota; class Betaproteobacteria; order Burkholderiales; family Burkholderiaceae; genus Polynucleobacter; species Polynucleobacter sp. TSB-Sco08W16. Next base: position 410,449 of record NZ_CP061291.1, on the reverse strand, counting down.
GTTTGGTAGCGTTGCCAAACTCTGCCAAGAGAAAAGCATTCCTTACATCACACCAAGCGCTAGTGAGTTAAGTAATTTAATCCCGAAGTTTGAGGCACTATCACCGGATTACATTTTCTCTTTCTACTATCGCCATATGATTCCGGCACAGATTTTGGCTTGCGCCAAAATTGCTGCATTGAATATGCATGGCTCATTGCTTCCAAAGTACCGCGGACGCGCGCCAGTCAATTGGGCCATCTTGCATGGCGAGACTGAAACTGGCGCCACCTTACATGTGATGGAAGCAAAACCTGACGCAGGGGATATTGTTGGTCAAGCATCGGCAAGTATTGGTCCTGATGAAACCGCTACAGATGTCTTTGGGAAAGTTAGCGGAGCAGCTCTTGAGGTCATCAATCAAGTTCTGCCAGATCTGATTCAAGGAAAAGTCCCACGCAAGCCCAATGAACTCGCAAAAGGCAGCTATTTTGGCGGCAGAAAGCCCGCAGATGGGCAAATTCACTGGAATCAAACCGCCCAACAGGTCCACAACCTTGTCAGGGCTGTTGCACCCCCTTATCCAGGCGCTTTTACTGAACACCATAGCAAGACCATGATTGTGGCCAAAACCAGCCTAAAAGGACCTTTTCCTGCCAATCTAGATCTTGGGGCTACAGGCATCCAAGTGGTTGATAATCGGGTATTCGGCATTTGCGGCGACCGCCAAGCAGTTGAAATCTTGGAATGGTTTCCAGCAAGCAAATAAGCAGCACTACAAATTAGATTAAAACGAGGCAGTAAAGATGAAAAAAGTACTCATTCTTGGCGTTAACGGTTTTATTGGCCACCACCTTTCCAAGCGCATCCTGGAGACAACTGATTGGGATGTCTACGGTATGGATATGCAGAATGATCGCTTGGGTGATTTGATCAATCATCCGAGAATGCACTTCTTTGAAGGTGATATCACCATCAATAAAGAATGGGTTGAATATCACATCCGTAAATGCGATGTCATCTTGCCTTTGGTTGCGATCGCTACACCAGCAACTTATGTACAGCAGCCACTCAAAGTATTTGAGCTCGACTTCGAAGCCAATCTCCCCATCGTGCGTTCCGCTGTTAAATACAAAAAGCACCTTGTGTTTCCATCAACCTCTGAGGTTTATGGCATGTGCGAGGACAGCGAGTTTGATCCAGCTAAATCGAATATGGTTTACGGCCCAATTAATAAGCCACGCTGGATCTACGCCTGCTCCAAGCAGTTAATGGATCGTGTGATCTGGGGTTATGGCATGGAAGGTTTGCGCTTTACCCTCTTCCGCCCATTTAACTGGATTGGTCCTGGACTTGATAGCATCTACACACCCAAAGAAGGCTCCTCCCGCGTAGTGACTCAATTCTTAGGCCACATCGTTCGTGGCGAACCGATTAACTTGGTTGATGGAGGTGCACAGAAACGCGCCTTCACTTATATAGATGACGGCATCGATGCACTGATGCGCATCATAGACAATAAAGACGGCATTGCAAACGGCAAGATCTATAACATCGGCAACCCAAAGAACAATCACTCTGTTCGCGAATTAGCCAATCAGATGTTAGACATCGCACGCAGTATTCCTGAGTACGCTAAAACAGCAAATGATGTGAAGATTGTGGAAACTACTTCTGGCGCATATTACGGTGAAGGCTATCAAGACGTTCAAAACCGTGTTCCAGCTATCGACAACACGATGAGTGAATTGGCTTGGAAACCGACAACGACGATGGCAGATGCACTCAAGAATATTTTTGAAGCGTATCGCCAAGATGTTGAAAAAGCCCGTTCTTTAGTTGATAAAGAATAAGTAGAAATAGACTCAAGGATTCATGGCTAAGATTGCTCTCAAAGTTGATGTCGATACCTTACGTGGTACTAAAGAGGGCGTTCCCAATCTAGCGCGTACCCTTGAGCGCTTTGGCTTAAAAGCCACCTTCCTATTTAGCCTTGGGCCCGACCATACTGGCTGGGCTTTAAAGAGAGTCTTTCGTCCCGGTTTTCTAAAAAAAGTGAGTCGCACTTCGGTTGTAGAGCACTACGGCATCAAAACCCTACTCTATGGCGTTTTACTTCCCGGTCCTGATATCGGGAAAAAAGCAGTTGCAGAAATGCGCGCAATAGATGAAGCCGGCCATGAAACAGGAATTCATACTTGGGACCATGTTGCTTGGCAAGATGCCGTTCGTAATCAAGACTCAGCATGGACCAAGGCAATGATGCAAAGAAGTTGGGATCGCTTTGTGGAAATCTTTGGGCATGCACCAGCGACTTATGGGGCAGCTGGCTGGCAAATGAATGAAGCCGCATTTGAACAACTCGACCAGTGGGGAATTACCTATTCCTCCGATGGAAGGGCTGAGCCCAACTTGATACCTTATCGACTTGCGCTTGCCTCAGGCAAAGCAAAGCATGTGCAATACCCGACCACCCTTCCTACTTTTGATGAACTGATTGGTATTGATGGTGCTGATGAATTTTGGGCAGTTAAAAAGCTCCTCGAGATTACTCAGAGCAACCCCAATGATCAAGTCTTTACTCTGCATGCTGAATTAGAGGGTCAGAAGCTGTTGCCTGCCTTTGAACAGCTATTGGCTGGATGGCTAAACCAGGGTCATGACCTCGTCACCATGGGCGAGCTTCATCAATCCTGGAAGGCTACCAATCAACTGGATAAAATAGCGGTACTACCACTGACTTGGGGTGAAATACCCAACCGAAGTGGTGAATTGATTATTCAAAATAGCTGAACTAGTAATACCAATAGATAAATTACAAACGAAAGATCATCATGACAGTCACTATCGGCCAACCTATTCCAGCATGTTCTATTCCTGCGACATCGGGCCTGACTTTTTCTCCAGCATCCGCGACTGGGAAAAAATTAGTTCTCTACTTTTACCCAAAAGATATGACCCCAGGTTGCACTGCTGAGTCCGGTGAGTTTCGTGACAACATCGAAGCCTTTACTAAAGCCAATACTCTGATCGTTGGTGTATCCCGCGATAGCCTGAAGTCTCATGACAATTTCCGTAGCAAATTAGAACTCCCGTTTGAACTGGTTTCTGACGCCGAAGAAAAGCTCTGCCAACTCTTTGGCGTCATCAAGATGAAGAATATGTACGGCAAACAGGTCCGCGGTATTGAGCGCAGCACCTTCCTATTTGACTCCTCTGGCAAGCTCGTTCAAGAGTGGCGCGGCCTTAAAGTTCCAGGGCATGTGACAGAGGTATTACAGGCCGCTCAAGCTGCCAAATAATTTTTACAATAATTTGATCTGAGGTGCTTGCAAACCCCAAATTTTGGGGTAAAGTGATTCATATGCACCGTAAACGACGGGAAAGTCTGACAATCCGTTTGAATCAGAAACCTGAGCAACTCAAAGCAGGTTCGGGGAGTAACCCCCTCCGTTTTTTAGAAGTTCTTGCAACCAGTTTCGTAATAAACCGTCAACGCACTCCGCTTGGCGGTTTTTTCTTTTAGGAGAGTCTGCATGCCATTGCCACCCATCCCAACTCAAATTGCTGATCAAGTGAAGCTTAGTCGGAAAGATACTCCCGACCTCAAGAAACGCCCAGCTCCAGCAAAACCAGTGGTGGTAGAAAGTTCCGATTGGACTAATGATGCAGAAGAAGATTTATCTGCAGCAGAAGTGGCTCTAGAAAAGATCAAAGCAGATCGCAGTCCAGCTCGCAACGATAGCAAGTCAACAGCTCCAGCAAAACCCAAGCGCGTCATTCGTACTGGACCCCCTTCTTTGTTTGTGCTCGACACCAACGTCTTGATGCATGATCCAAGCTCTTTATTCCGCTTCTCAGAGCATGACCTTTTCTTGCCGATGACCACGCTTGAAGAGTTGGACAATCACAAGAAGGGTATGACCGAGGTAGCCCGCAATGCTCGTACTGTTAGCCGCTCCCTAGATCAATTGGTTGCTGGCACCAGCGGCACATTGGATGAAGGCATCCCCCTGAATAAGCTTGGCAACCAAGATGTTTCAGGTCGACTCTATTTCCAAACCAAGTTGTCCACCCAAGCATTGCCAGAGGGCCTGCCAGAGGGTAAGGGCGACAATATGATTTTGGCGGTGGTTAGCGAGTTACAAAAAACCCGTAAGGGGCAGGAAGTGGTGTTGGTATCCAAAGATATCAACATGCGTATTAAAGCGCGTGCCCTTGGTTTACCTGCCGAAGATTATTTCAATGACCAAGTTTTAGAAGATCGTGACTTAATGTATTCGGGAGTCATGGCCTTATCAGCCGACTTCTGGCCAAAACATGGCAAGGATATGGAAAGCTGGGCAGACTCTAAATCTGGCACCATGTTCTACAGAGTGACTGGTCCTGCTGTACCTAGTATGTTGGTCAATCAATTTGTCTATCAAGAGAATCCAGATGGCTCAACACCTTTTTACGCACACGTTAGAGAAATCAATGGCAAGACTGCCCTCTTGCAAACTCTCAGAGACTTCTCTCACCAGAAAAATAATGTCTGGGGCGTAACTGCCCGTAATCGTGAGCAGAACTTTGCTATGAATCTGCTCATGAACCCAGACGTAGATTTTGTAACCCTCTTGGGACAAGCCGGCACTGGTAAAACCTTATTAGCCTTGGCTGCAGGACTAGAGCAAGTTTTAGATAGCAAACGCTACAACGAGATCATCATCACTCGCGCCACTGTACCTGTGGGAGAAGATATTGGCTTCCTTCCAGGAACGGAAGAAGAAAAAATGCAGCCTTGGATGGGTGCATTTGATGACAACCTTGAAGTTTTGCAGCGCAATGATGACGCTGGTGAATGGGGTCGTGCCGCAACTCAAGAACTGATTCGCTCGCGCATCAAAGTCAAGAGTATGAACTTCATGCGTGGCAGAACCTTTGTGAGTAAGTTTGTGATCATCGATGAGGCGCAAAACTTAACGCCCAAGCAAATGAAAACTCTCGTAACCCGTGCAGGCCCTGGAACGAAGATTATTTGCTTAGGCAATATTGCTCAGATTGATACGCCGTACTTAACCGAAGGCTCATCTGGCCTTACCTATGTGGTTGACCGCTTCAAAGGCTGGCGCCATGGTGGCCATGTCACCTTGGCACGTGGTGAGCGTTCACGTCTTGCGGATCATGCTGCCGACGCACTCTAAGCAAATCCTCTCATGCCGCACTCTTATGGGGTGCGGCATTTTTATTTGTACGATTCTCGTGTTATCGGGGTGCAGTGTTTTTAGAGGCAGCTCAGGGCCGGCAAAAGTTGCACAATTTAAACAAGATACGAGTGTTGGGACTGAAGATATTTCGATAGCCGCAGTTGGGTTAGTCGATGTTCCCTATCGCTATGGTGGCAATACTCCCAAAGGTGGGTTTGATTGCAGCGGATTGATTGTCTATGTGTATAACAAAGCTGCAGGCATTAAATTACCTCGCACAATTGCCCAAATGAGCAATCAAGGTAGAAGTGTTGATAACCAGCCACCAGCCCCGGGTGATTTGGTGTTTTTCAATACCACTGGTGAAAAGTACTCCCACGCTGGTATTTATGTTGGGCAAGGAAGATTTGTACATGCGCCAAGTGCTGGGGGCACGGTACGGCTGGACTACATCACCTCACCCTACTGGGCGGCCAAATTTACTGAGGCACGCCGGATAGCACCCTAGCGACCCCGTCTTTAGGGTGAATAGAATTTGCCCTATATTCCCTAAAGCCTCATTTTTGATTACAGTGATTGAAGTAGTTGATTAATGAAATCATCCACCACAGGAGTCACCATGAAGAAAATCATCATTGCCTTAAGTATTGCACTGAGTTTTGCACTGCCTACCTACGCATTTGCAGATCAAGCAGCATGCGAAGCCAAAGCTGTTAGCAAAGAAGGTAAGCCGCTCTATGGGGCTGCTAAAGATGCCTCCATTAAAAAATGTATGGGCGGAGCTCAAGCAAATGACTGCGAAGCTAAAGCTGTAAGCAAAGATGGTAAGCCGCTCTATGGCGCAGCTAAAGCTGCTTCAATCAAGAAATGTGAAGGCGGCAAATAAGATTAGTTATTTAATCTGTTTTGATCCGATAAATTTTCTGCATTAAAAAAGCCTCACGCTGTGAGGCTTTTTCTTTATCTGTTTATGTTTCAGTTAATTTTTAATTCTTCTTTACTTAGAACGGCTCGTAGCCGCCAGATGAATAAGCAACTGATCCCATCGCTAAGTTATCAAACTTGGTATATGGACCTTGCCAACTGAGGCGTACGGTACCAATTGGACCGTTACGCTGCTTACCGATGATGATCTCTGCCACACCTTTATCGGTAGTGGTATCAGGGTGGTACACCTCATCACGGTAGATGAACATAATTAAGTCGGCATCTTGCTCAATCGCGCCTGACTCACGCAAGTCAGACATGATTGGGCGTTTGTTCGGACGTTGCTCAAGGCCACGATTTAACTGTGAAAGAGCAACGACTGGGCACTGCAATTCTTTTGCAAGTGATTTAAGTGAGCGTGAGATCTCTGAAATCTCAGTTGCACGGTTTTCAGAACCAGAACCACTCATGAGCTGCAAGTAATCAATAACTACCAAACCTAAGGTGCCACCAAAGTTTCTGGCAATACGACGTGCGCGTGCGCGTAACTCTAAGCTTGATAAAGAACCGGTCTCATCAATCAAGATTTGGGTATTACTTAAACGAGCAATTGCATCAGTAACACGTGGCCACTCATCATCTTGCAACTTACCGGTACGCATGCGACTTTGGTCGACGCGCCCAACCGATCCCAGTAAACGGGCAGCCAATTGCTCGCCCGACATCTCCATCGAGAACACCACAACTGGCAATCCCTCAGCCAATGCGACGTTTTCAGCAATATTGAGCGCGAAAGCCGTTTTCCCCATCGAGGGTCGACCCGCAACAATCACCAAGTCACCCTTTTGCAGACCGCTGGTTTGTTTATCTAAATCCAGAAAGCCAGTAGCAATACCAGTAATATCGCTGCCGCCTTGGCGGTTATAAAGCTCATCAATACGGGCAACGACTGCCTTAAGGAGGGGTTCAATTTCGAGATAATCGGCTTTGCGACTACCCTCTTCTCCAATTTGTAAGATGCGAGACTCTGCTTCATCCAGCAAAGTTCTGACGGTGCGCCCCTCAGGGACAAACGCAGAATTGACAATGCTGTCTGAAACTTCAATTAGGCGACGCAAGATACTGCGATCACGAACGATGTCGGCATAGCCTTTAATATTCGCTGCACTTGGCGTGTTTTGCGCTAATGAATTGAGGTAATCAATACTAACGAGGTCACCACCTTGTTCTGACTTAATTGCATCATGAACAGTAATGACGTCAGCAGGATGATTGTCGCCAACCAAACGCGCAATGACCTTGTAGATCAGAGCATGCTCAGGGCGATAGAAATCCTTATCGTTTAGGACTCCACCCAGGTTATCCCAAGAAGAGTTATCGATCAGTAGACCGCCGAGCAGCGATTGCTCGGCTTCTACAGAATGCGGCGGAACTTTTAAAGCCTGCACGACTGCATCCCCAGAACCCATCATGCCAGGATTCAGTGTCACGGAACGTGAACGGGATTCAGCCATGAGGCTAGTGTACAGATCTTAAAACTTAAGCTTGCTCGCCAACTACACGAATCGTGATGTCAGCCACTACATCGGTATGCACAGCAACCGCTACAGGGTGATCACCAACCATCTTCAATGGGCCAGTAGGCATGCGAACTGAGGACTTCTCAATCGCAAAGCCCTTAGCTTTTAATGCATCCGCGATGTCATGGTTGGTTACAGAACCAAACAAACGACCGTCAACGCCAGCTTTTTGACCGATTTCGAGAACCAAGTCTTTGAGCTTCACGCCAACTGCTTCAGCAGCAGCCAATTTCTCAGCAGCCAATTTTTCCAACTCAGCACGACGAACTGCAAAGTCAGCAATTGCCGCTTCAGTTGCACGACGCGCTTTGCGCTGTGGGATTAGGAAGTTACGAGCGAAACCATCTTTAACGCGAACTACGTCACCGAGGTTGCCCAAGTTTGTTACTTTTTCTAAAAGAATAATTTGCATTGAGGGCTCCCAATTATTTTCTATGTTGATCGGAGAATGGCAACAAGGCCAAGAAACGAGCACGCTTGATAGCAGTGTCTAACTGACGCTGATATTTTGCTTTTGTGCCTGTCAAACGAGCAGGAGTGATCTTGGCGTTTTCGCCAATGAAGTCCTTCAATGTGTCTACATCTTTGTAGTCGATCTGTTCTACGCCAGCAACAGTGAAACGGCAATAACGCTTACGCTTGAACAATGGGTTCTGAGCTGGTTTCTTTTTGAAATCGGGTTTCTTTCCAAACGCCATGATGATTTCCTCTTTAATTTTTCAATTGAATATGGGTAATATGGAAAACAAGTCTTTGATTACGTAGAGTCTTGGGTGCTAAGAATCCTTCGAACACTGCCTCAGCTGCTAAATCCATTTGCTCAAGATCCTTTTGTATCGGACCAATTGCTATGGCTTCAACGCTCATCTGAATTTTCCTAGCCACTCCTACCTCGTTTGCTTGGCCGCTGTGTTCTAGCTGGCAATGCATCACCGGTATTCCTGCTGGTGTAAATCGAATCGCGTCTTTAGCTACCAAGATTGCAGTGAGGGTGAAATGATTCAACGCCGCTCCGCTTCTCTGATACGTTTTCTAGTCTGTGTATTCCTCTTCAAATTTCTAACTTAAGCCGCTGCTACTGGAGCGTCGGATTGAGCTGATTTGCGCGCTTCTTCACGTTGCACTTCTTTCATCATGATGGAAGGCTCTGTTTCAGCTTTCTTAGTCTTGATGATGAGGTGACGCAAAACAGCATCGTTGAATTTGAACGCATGCTCGAGCTCTTCCAGAGTTTTCTGGTCGCACTCAATGTTCATGCAAACGTAGTGGGCTTTAGCAAGCTTGTCGATCATGTAAGCCATCTGACGACGACCCCAATCTTCAATACGATGAATTTTGCCGCCCGCAGCTGCTAATGTAGCTTTGTAACGATCGATCATCGCTGGTACTTGCTCGCTTTGGTCCGGATGGACGATAAAGACGATTTCATAATGACGCATCAAACACTCCTTAAGGATAGAGTCACCTGGGCGTCTTGCTAATTTCTGATGGTTATGAAATTAGCGCCAGTGTGACAAGGTAGTAACAAATTGTAGGTACTGCTCACAACACTTTTTAAATCCTTACCTAATTTCAGGCAAGACCGCTATTCTAGCAAAAAAATCCTGCCAAGTCAGGGATTTACCGACTAATTTGGCCTGTTTTTCAGCATAGATCGCTAACTGCAGTGCAATTCTGGCCCTAGGGGCTGAAAGCGTACCTGAAGCCATACATCCGACCAGATCCTTTTCAGGAATATCCTGCCAAGTAGTACCTGCACCAGTTCTGGTTGTCCTTACCAAGGCAATGCCGTGCTTTATAGCCGCAACGAGAGATTCCCTCCAGGCATCATGAAAACCTCCCATGCCAGAACCAGCCAGAACCAAGCCCTTTACCTTAGAGCCCAGCCAGTGGGTAATCGTTTCTGAGCGAGCGCCTGCATGACTAGTCAGGATCTCAACCCACGGCCAATCATCCCCCTTCGGAATAGGCAAATCGGCTGTCCAAGCCTCCTGGACCGCCTTCACCCCGGAGAGCCAAGACGGGTTGATCAAGCCCACGGAGCTACTTGGAGAGGCTTGAATGGGGGCATTTAGAGCTGTGCCGTGGCGTTTGGCCAAATCCATCGCTAAGCACCCCCTGCCATCCATGACGGCGTAGATCCCACCAGGGCAGTTATCCAATGGGGTTGAGGCCCAGCGGATGGCATCCAGTAAATTAGAAGGGCCATCCGCCTTAGGCGCATTGGCCGGCAACATCGCCCCAGTAATAATGACTCTTTTGCCTAAATCTTGAGCAAACTTTCCGCAAGTTAACTGCAAAAAGACACCAGTCTCTTCCATCGTATCGGTGCCGTGAGTGACCACTATGCCTTGCACCCATGTATTAGCAAGGGACTCTCTAACGGACTCCCCCAATTGACTCAATAAACTCTCGCTTAAGTTACGGCTATTGATATTGGCCACTTGCCGGGAAACCAGCGCAATTCCTCCGGGGATCACCGACTGAATCTGGGCAAGCAAAGAACTCACCGCTACCTGGCCAGCCTCATACTCAAGAGGGTTTTCCTCGGGTTTTGCAGCTAATCCAGCAATCGTGCCACCCATACCGAGAACCAATATATGGGGTGAATTTTCAGAGTTGTGTTCAATTGAGCTCATACCCCATTATCGCCCTTAAATTGCTTGAATAATCAAAAAGTGCTGTATACAATCCCAGTATGGACATAAACACAGTCGATTTTCAAGAGGAGCTGACTGCCCTCCCTAAACTCACCGCACGCCAGAGTGAGATTTTGGAACTCATCACCAAAGCGATTGATGAGAGCGGCTCACCTCCGACTCGCGCAGAGATTGCGACTCAACTGGGATTTGCTTCGGCAAATGCTGCTGAAGAACATTTGCGTGCGCTCGCGAAAAAAGGGTATATCGAATTAACGCCAGGCACATCGCGCGGCATTCGCATTCCACAACGATTTAATCAAACACAACATTCAAATCAATATCGTCAGCTGTCATTGCCATCTGGCGCATTACAACAGCTGACTCTTCCATTGATTGGTCGTGTTGCTGCAGGCTCACCCATCATGGCGGTCGAGCACATTGAGAAGCAAGTGCCGATTGATCCAAGCTTGTTTAGCAAAGGCGCTGATTACTTACTGAAAGTAAAAGGTATGAGCATGCGCGACGCAGGCATTTTGGATGGTGATTATTTAGCCGTTAGAAAAACTACTGAAGTACGTAACGGCGATATCGTTGTTGCACGTCTTGATGATGAGGTCACTGTTAAGCGCTGGCATCAGAAGAAAACGGCTAATGGCTTGGTAGTTGAATTACAAGCCGAGAACCCAGACTTCAAAAATATTTTGGTTGATAGTCGTCAACCTAATTTTGCAATTGAAGGTCAGGCAGTTGGCCTAATTAGGGCCGAAGGACTATAAGCTCAGCCCCCCATAAGAAAAGGCCTCCACTGGAGGCCTTTTTATTTTCCAATCTACAACTGTTACTTCTTGCTAGGCGCCACTACGTTAGCGTTCTTTGGTGATGAAGTAATTGTGATCAATGTTTTAGGTCCAGTTAATGAACCTTCATTCAACTCTACTGTGGCAGTGCGATCACCTTTCGTAAATACTAAGATGCTCGTTTTTGTTTTCACTGCACTTACTGTTGTCCAGCCAGCACGTGGATATTCAGATTGGAAGAATGCATAAATATCCGTTGGCGTTTGCACACCAGAGAGAACAACACGTCCAACCCAGTTATCACCCCGACCAATAATAAGTGAATCTGCACCAATAATTTTTGAGGCTGCAGGCAAGGGCATATCGCCCAAAAGCTGAGCTTGAACTTCTTGAACTTCCTGTGGAGTACCTGTTGGTGAATCGCCAGAACTAGCGCACGCGCCCAACAATGCCGACAGGGACAATACAAGAGCGCTCAGTTTAAGAGTGTGAATTTTGATCATATTTCGCTTTACAGAATGGATGCGACTTTCTTATAGGTACTGAAAGTATTTTAGGTGCTCCACCTATTTCGTCAAGCGAAATTGCTGGAGGCGCGTGAGGGAATCGAACCCCCGTACGAAGCTTTGCAGGCTCCTGCCTAACCACTCGGCCAACGCGCCATATGCCTGAATCAAAAATGGGAAGCTTTTTAGGGCTTCCCATCGAACTTGGAGCGGGAAAGGAGGTTCGAACTCCCGACCTATACCTTGGCAAGGTATCGCTCTACCAGCTGAGCTATTCCCGCATAACAGGGCGATAGTTTAACAAACAATCGAACAGAAAGCATTATTCCCTGTAAAACTGAAAAATTAAGTACATTGAATACCCCGCCAAGCCATGCCAGACGGGCATATATGAGATTAGTCGATTTTGCCTGCTAATTGTGGCAGCGCTTTTTTGAGGTAATAAAACATCGACCAAAGGGTTAAGAATGCGGCAACCCAAATCAACCAAGTGCCAATCTTGGCGCAATTCAACCACCCAAATAAAGTGTCATTGAGCAATAAAAAAGGAATTGCGACTAACTGCGCAGTTGTTTTTAACTTGCCCACCATGTGTACGGCGACACTTTTACCAGCACCCAATAAAGCCATCCACTCTCTCAAAGCAGAGATCGTGATTTCGCGACCGATGATTACTAGAGCAACCCAGACTTGGACGCGATCCATATTGAGCAACACCAACAATGCCGCTGCAACAATGAGTTTATCGGCAACAGGATCTAAGAATTGGCCAAAAGCGGATTCTTGTTTTAGGCGACGAGCCAAGAAACCATCAAGCCAATCAGTTATTGCAGCAGAAACAAAGATGACTGCAGCAATTAAATTTTTATCAAAAGAGGTGAGCCAATCACTAGGGAGATAAAAAACAGCCACTAGCAATGGAATTGCTGCTACACGCAACCAAGTTAAGGCGATAGGTAGATTAAATGGCATGAGATAAGCATAAACCAATTATCAGAAATCAAAGCTAGTGCAATTGACGATAAATTTGCTCTGCTAGGGTGAGCGATACCCCTTCAACGCTAGCAATCTCTTCGATACTGGCATTGGCTACCCCTTTTAGACCACCAAAGCGCGCAAGCAGCTTCTGACGGCGTTTGGCACCAATGCCCTCAATCTCCTCAAGACGAGAGACCGTTCTGGCTTTTGCGCGCTTGGCACGCATGCCGGTGATTGCAAAACGATGGGCCTCATCTCGAATCTGCGCTACCAATAACAGTGCTGCGCTATCAATACCTAACTCAAGGGCCTGCCGACCATCGGCAAAGATGAGCGTCTCCAAGCCAACTTTGCGACCCTCTCCTTTAGCAACGCCAACAATCAGACTGATATCCATGCCAAATTCTGAAAGGACTTGCCTAGCCATTTCAACTTGGCCCTTGCCACCATCGATCAAAATGACTTGTGGCATTTTTTCGGGTGGAAGCTCTTGGAAATTGGCATACCGTCTTTGCAAGACTTGACGCATCGCTGCATAGTCATCACCAGGTGTGATGTCATTAATATTGAAACGGCGATACTCGCCCGATTGCATTGCATTCTTAGCGTACACCACGCATGATGCTTGGGTAGCCTCACCTGAAGTGTGGCTGATATCAAAACACTCGATACGTAAATGCTCTAAGCCCTCAAGATCAAGACTCAAAATATCAACTAAAGCTCGTGCTCTAGCTAGCTGGCCGCCCGTCTCTACTAAACGTTTTGTTAAGGCGATCTTGGCGTTACCTTCTGCCATCGCCAACCAGTGACGACGCTGACCTTGGGGCTGATGTAAGAAAGTAATCTTTTTACCAGCCTGAGCATTTAATAAATCATGCAGATCATCTGGAGCCTCCTCATTAGGCTTACTGACATCATCACTTATTGAATGCAAGGAATGATTCATCACTAAAACAGGAGGAATGAGATTCGTTGTGGGCCCATCCTTGCCATCCACTTCATCTAAGTAGTGTTGTGCAATAAAGGCTTCCAAAATTTCTGCAGGGGGTGGGAGCTCGCCCGAAGCAGTTCGTAAACCCTTGGGGAAATAAGCTCTGTCACCTAAGTGGCGGCCACCGCGGACCATCGCAAGGTTCACACAAACCATGCCTTCCATCTGTGCAACGGCAATGATGTCAACATCACCCTCACCTTCAGCAACGGCATCCATCGATTGCTGTTGCAGGACGCTAGAGAGATCTGCGATACGGTCACGCAATACCGCTGCCATTTCAAATTCCATGGCATCACTATGTGCATGCATTTCTTTTTCGAGCTCTGAGAGCACCCTGCCATGGTCGCCTTCCAAAAAGCGAGTGGCTTGCGCCACGTCTTGGCCATATTGCTCCTCACTAAGCCTGCCCACACAAGGAGCGCTGCAGCGGTGAATCTGATGCAAGAGGCAAGGACGACTACGATTCTTAAATACTGAGTCTTCACATGTTCTGAGGCGAAATACCTTTTGTAGAATCTGCACGCTATTGCGTACTGCCCATGAGTTGGGGAATGGGCCAAAGTAATGATTGCGTTTATCTACTTTGCCGCGATAAGAGGCTAACCTAGGGAATTGATGTCCCGTTAACATCACATATGGGTATGACTTATCGTCCCTAAATAAGATATTGAACGGTGGAGCCAACTCTTTGATGAGATTGTTCTCTAGAATAAGGGCTTCGGTTTCGGTCCGTGTTACTGTTGTTTCATAGCGAGCGATTTTGCCCACCATTAACGCTATTCGTGGTGATAGCTGCTTGCTCTGAAAATAACTGGATACCCGTTTTTTAAGGTGGCGCGCTTTGCCTACATATAAGATGTTTCCCGCCTCATCAAAGAAGCGATATACCCCCGGTAATCCGGGTAGCCGTTTAACATCCTGCTGAAGGGTTTCAAAAAGCGAATTACTCATGCGTTGGGATATTTTCTGTCAAATCGTAGACAACTATGGTGATGCCGGTGTTTGCTGGCGTCTAGCCCGAAGCTTATCAAGCCTTCATGGCCAAGAGGTACGCATTTTTTGCGACGACCTACCAACCCTCAATTTACTCGCTTCTGGTGTTGATCCTGCAATTAAGCAAAAAATTGACCTTCAGCCTTGGGAGGCCAGCTTTAGTAATGCGAGACATCCCGTACAAACCCCTGATGTTGTCATCGAAGCCTTTGGCTGTGAATTACCAGAGCGCTATCTGGCCGGCCTTTTTATTGCCCCTATCAAGCCGCTCATCATCAATCTTGAGTACTTAAGTGCAGAGCCTTGGATAGTGGATTTCCATGCAAAGGCATCCCCTCAATCGCATGGCATTGCAAAATATTTTTTCTTCCCGGGATTTCAGGATCAGGCTGGCGGCATCCTGGTAGACCCCATTCCACCAGAGGGCGCAATAGTAAGTAATCAAATTCCACATGACTTAAAAGAGATCTGGTCACAGCTGCGAGTAGATACAAAACGTATCAGCATTTTTTGCTACCCAGGTGCGCCATTACGTAAATGGTTAACAGACCTAAGCTCTCTTGGTGAAAATATTGATGTCTTACTAACACATGGTCATGTAGAACTGCTCAACCTCTATGGCGAGCAACCTATTGAATTACCCCCCAATCTCCAATTAATCCCCATGCCTTTCGTATCGCAAGATGAGTACGACTGGGTGTTATCGCAATGCGATTTCAATATTGTTCGTGGCGAGGACTCTTTTGTGCGTGCGCAATTGGCAGGCAAACCATTTATTTGGCATATTTACCCTCAAGAGGATCGCGCTCATGAAGTGAAGTTGGCTGCCTTTTTAGACCTTTACCTCGAAGAAGCTAATCAAGAGTTGAGACTAGCCACCATTGCCGCAATGACATGGGCTATGCCCTCTGAATGGTTTAAAACATTAGATGCCTGGAATACCCATTCCAAAGCCTGGCGCACCCAATTACTCGAAAAACAAGGGGATGGCGGCCTAGCAGCCCGTCTACTGGGGTTTGTTGCCTAAGACCAAGCAATAAAGGCTTGCGGGCGGTTACAATCTTGTTTTTGATAAAAACCGCAGAAAAATCACTCTGCACCCAGGAATAGCAAGATGAAAACAGCACAAGAACTCCGCGTTGGTAACGTAGTCATGATTGGCACTGATGCCCAGGTCGTTTTAAAGGCCGAATATAGCCGCTCTGGCCGCAACTCTTCAGTTGTAAAAATGAAATTTAAGAACTTGTTAACTGGTGCGCCAAACGAAGGCGTTTACAAAGCCGATGACAAATTTGATGTCGTAATCCTCGAGAAGAAAGATTGCACCTACTCTTATTTCGCAGATCCAATGTATGTATTCATGGATGGTGATTACAACCAGTATGAAGTTGAAGCTGAGTTCATGGGTGATGCATTGAACTATCTCGAAGAAAGCATGCCTTGTGAAGTAGTGTTCTACGAAGGTAAAGCACTCTCCGTTGCAATGCCTAACTCACTCGTTCGCGAAATCATTTACACAGAGCCAGCAGTTAAGGGCGATACCAGCTCAGGCAAAGTATTAAAGACTGCAAAATTAGCCACTGGCTATGAATTGCAAGTTCCTTTGTTCTGTAACACTGGTGACAAGATCGAAATCGATACTCGTACTGGTGAATACCGTAGCCGCGCTAACTAATTAGCAAGCTACCGCTGTTAAAAAGCCCGGCATGCCGGGCTTTTTAATTGTCATCAAAATTGGAATCCAATAGTTCAAGAGATTAACTTGAACTGCTTCAGCAAACCTTTGGCATGTTGGTATTCCGCTTCTTTTTGCAACTCATCCCACGACAAAGCTGATGAAGCAGGCATCAAACGATTTAAGCGTGTGGCTGACTCTGCTTGTTTTTTCTTAGTGACCTTCAACTTACCTAGCAACTGATCCGCCAAGTCAGGGCGATTACAAATTAATACCGCATCGCAACCAGCATCTAGTGCCATTTCAGCGCCCTTCACTACCGAGCCAGCGACACTAGCACCCTCCATCGAGAGGTCATCACTAAAGATAACGCCTTCAAAACCCAACTCTTGACGCAAGATGGAGTGCAACCAAATCTGAGAGAAGCCCGCTGGATTTTGATCCACCTGTGGATAAATCACATGCGCTGGCATGACGGCTGCCAAGCTGAGATCTAACCACTCATAAGGTTTAGCATCATCATTCAAAATTTCAGATAAGGAGCGCTCATCCACCGGAATAGCCACATGTGAGTCTGCCTCAGCCCAACCATGGCCTGGGAAGTGCTTGCCACAGTTCGCCATCCCACCAAGCCGCAAGCCTTCATTCAAACTCTTGGCCAATGCAAACACAATTTGAGGATCGCGACTAAATGACCGATCGCCAATCACACCACTACGACCAAAATCTAAGTCCAGTACAGGCGTAAAACTGAAGTCAACACCACAAGCGCGTAACTCAGTAGCGAGCACATAACCGCAGGCAGTAGCGGCAGCCATCGCTAAGGCAGCAGATTCCGCCGCGTGCGTGGAATCATTCTTTGCACTCCAAAGCTCTCCAAGTTTGCGCATCGCTGGCAGGTGGGTAAAGCCGTCAGTTTTGGCGCGCTGCACTCGACCGCCCTCGTGATCAATCGAGATAAGCACATCGGAGCGAAGTTTTTTGATATCAGCTGTTAATTTAGTTAGCTGCTTGCGATTAGCAAAGTTCCGGCCAAACAAGATGACGCCACCAGTTAGAGGATGAAGGATACGACGGCGATCCTCTGCGTTTAAAACCTGACCCACGACATCTAATGTGATTGGGCCTGGATTCATGGTGGATTTACTCATCTCTTCCTCTATCTCGATTGCGTTTATTTTTGTAGATTGGTTTTTGCTTATTTCTGAGTAACGATGACATGGGCAATGGCCATATCTTGCTCATCACTCACCGTCACTTGTGCTTCCCAATTTTTCTCTTGCATAAACTGAGCCAAGGCTCCGAGGTAGCTAGTGACAGGCTTACCACTGGGTTCATTGAGAGTTTGCAAAGAGCGCCATGTCATCGGCATTCTCATTCCTAAACCGATGGCTTTTGAGAAAGCCTCTTTGGCAGCAAAACGCGTAGCTAAAAATGCAATGCCGCGTTTGTGATTTCTGGCCAAACGATGTTTGAAGACTATCATTTCATCTGGGCCCAAAATCTTTTCAGCCAAACGGCCATTAGTGCGATCGTATGCTGCTTGCAAGCGCTCAATCTGCAGAATGTCAGTACCAATGCCGATGATCATCAATATTTAAGTAATTAAAGAGGGTGAATATGATCTTTATGACGACCGCGAACCATTAAGGCCTTCATATCCTCAATTGCATTTTGCCAACCCTTAAATAAAGCTTCGGCAATAATTGCATGGCCAATGTTCAATTCAGATAATTCTTCGATAGCGGCGATAGGCATCACATTGCCCTCATGCAAACCATGGCCAGCATTGACTCGCAGACCAATACTTTTAGCAAATTGCGCTGCTTTACGAATACGCTCTAATTCCTTGCTTTGCTCTGCACCAGATAAATCGGCATAACGACCAGTGTGCAACTCAACAACAGTGGCGCCCACATCCTTAGCTGCCTGAATCTGCTTTTCTTCTGGATCGATAAATAGTGAAACCCGAATACCTGCGTCTTGCAGTTGCTTAGTCGCTGCCTTAACTGCGTTAAATTTTCCTAAAACATCCAGACCGCCTTCGGTAGTTACCTCTTCACGCTTCTCCGGAACAAGGCAAACATCATGTGGCCTAATCTTGCAGGCAATGTTCAGCATTTCTGGAGTCACAGCGCACTCGAGATTCATACGAGTCTTGATGAGTGGGCGTAGCGCTAATAAATCTGCATCTTTAATATGGCGCCTATCTTCGCGTAAGTGCAAAGTAATTAGATCTGCACCCGCTTCTTCGGCCAGCTTTGCCGCTTTTAATGGATCTGGATACACGGTGCCTCGCGCATTACGCAAAGTGGCAACGTGATCGATATTGATGCCGAGTTCTAAGGCATTCGGGGCAACTAGGGCTGTCATGACAGTAGATTACTAGATTTTCTTCAAATCAATCAAAATTTGACGAGTCGTTAGGACTTGGTCCTGTAGGTGCAGTCCCAGTAGGAAGCGCATCAGCTGCTTACTCTCTGAAAGGGTCTGTGCATCCGAAAAATCTCCTGCAGCAATGGCAAGCAAAGACTGCCCCTTCAAGACCGGCCAATGCCCGGGGTCATCACCCTGAGCCGGACGCACCCCTCGCTCCGGTTGATACACGTATTGTGTTTGAGAATCAGGGGCTTGATTAGTCTCAACGCAACGGTCAAGAGCTGCTGCATAACCCGTTTCTTGTAATAGCGACAACTCAAAAGGACGCAGAATTTCTTCTAAACCTTTAGATTCAAACTCCAGATTCGATAAAGCATTAATCGTTTCCGCATAGCGATCGTAGAGTTTTTCGTATTCGTCTTCGCGCGCCAAAAACTTGACGAGTAATTCATTGAGATAGAAACCACAGAGGAGCGCATCGCCAACTAAGGAGGGTATGCCACCAACCCACTCTGACTTTGTAAGCGTACGTAACTCAGACTTACCACTCCAGGATACTAAGAGTGGCTGAAAGCGCTGTAAGACTGGACGTAGTACTGAATGAGGGCGTTTCGCACCCTTCGCAATTAAGGCCATGCGGCCATATTGCCGCGTAAAGACATCCAGAATTAAGCTGGTCTCTTTATAGGGAATGCTATGCAATACAAAAGCGGGTTCGTCAGCAACACGAATCGAAGCCATAGGAATTTATTCCAGACCCTGAGCCCGCAACTCAGCGCGATCATCGGCCCATCCACGCTTCACTTTGACCCAAGTCTCTAGAAAGACTTTGCCATCGAAGAGTTTTTCCATATCAATGCGTGCATCAGTTGAGATCTTTTTAAGACGCTCACCCTTTTGACCAATAATCATGGCCTTATGGCTATCACGGTCAACCAAAATAGTTGCAGCAATGCGACGCATCTTGCCATCCATCTTGAATTGATCAATTACTACCGTAGAGGTGTAAGGCAACTCCTCGCCAGTAAACCTAAATACCTTCTCACGCAAGATCTCAGCAGCTAAGAAGCGCTCACTGCGATCAGTAATCGTATCGCCATCGTATACAGCCTCAGCTTCTGGCAAATAGCCCTCAAGCACATCTAGGAGGCGCTCAATATCACCAGGACTCTTTGCGCTCATCGGAACGATTTCTGCAAACTCACACTTTTGATCTTCATGACCGCCTAACTCACACCAAGGCTTGGACATCTCCTTCATAAAGTTGAGCAACGCCTGGTCACGTTCAGATGGTGTCTGAAAGCGGCTATTAAATAAATCCAGCTTATTTAAAACTAGCACCACTGGTAGATCATCCGGCAGCAGCTTTAATACTTTTTTATCATCTTCGCCAAAGTAACCAGCCTCAACTACAAAGCAAGCCACATTCACATCTTGCAGGGCAGTAGTAACCGTCCGGTTCAATGCTTTATTAAGCGTGTTCATCAAACGCGTCTGAAAACCTGGCGTATCAATAAAGATGAACTGGGCTTCTTCGCGATTCTGAATCCCTAAAATTCGGTGACGGGTAGTTTGTGCTTTGCGTGAAGTAATACTGATCTTTTGACCAACCAATGCATTAAGCAGTGTTGATTTTCCCATATTGGGACGCCCAACAATGGCGATAGTGCCGCATCTAAACACGATTAGCCCTTCAGCTTAAGATTTAACTGCTCTTCGGTCGCTTCTTTCTTTGCTGCTTTTTTCTTAGCCGACCGTGTTTTCTTGGGTTTGCGAGATTCTTGTGGCAATGCTTTTAAGACTGCTGCCAATGCTGTCTTCGCGGCCGACTGCTCGGCAGCACGGCGTGAGGCGCCCTCACCTTTAACCGCCACCTTCAAACTAGGAATGACACACTCTACTTCGAATTGCTGGTTGTGTGCAGCACCGGTTGTGCCAGTCACGTTATAGGTAGGCAATGGCAATTGATAACTTTGCAAACATTCTTGTAAGAGCGTCTTGTCATCTTTACCCAAGGTTTTAGGATCAACTTGCGCCAAGATGACTGAATAGAGTTTGCGCAGACAGGCCTTAGCTGCATCAAAACCGCCATCTAAAAAGATAGCACCTGTGACGGCCTCTAAGGTGTCAGCCAAAATAGAGGGGCGACGGAAGCCCCCACTCTTGAGTTCACCCTCGCCTAAACGCAGATGATCAGATAAAGATAAGGTTTGAGCAATTTCATAGAGAGCCTGCTGCTTGACTAAGTTCGCACGCACACGAGAGAGATCGCCCTCGTCCAAATCGGAGTAGCGCTCATAAAGTAGATCTGCAACTACACAGTTGAGAATTGAGTCGCCTAAAAACTCTAAGCGCTCGTTATTCTTCTTGCTATGACTGCGGTGAGTCAGGGCTTGGTTTAAGAGCTCAGGCTTCTTAAAGGTATAACCGAGGCGCTCTTGTAGCGATCCGGTTTCGATAACGGCACGGGCGTTCATGATCTTTTACTGAAAGCCGCCAATACGGCCTAGATTACCCAGGTTGAGCCAGACAAAGAATGCTCTACCCACAATATTCTTGTCGGGCACAAACCCCCAATAGCGAGAATCAGCACTGTTATCACGGTTATCCCCCATGGCAAAGTAATGCCCTGCAGGAACCTTGCAAGTTAAACCAGATGGTTGGTATTGGCAAAACTCAGCACCTGGAAAACGCTCAGTCGGAAATACTGTTGCAGGACGATCAGGATCATTCAGAATCTCATGACGATTACCGCCCAAATCTGCTGGGAAAGTTTCTGTATAGCGTTTGGCGTAACGCATATTCTCAGGATCGAGATAGGGCTCGCCACCGCTATATTGCAAAGGCTGACCGTTGATGGTCAAACGTTTGTCTTCATAAGCAATGACATCACCAGGCAAAGCCACTACGCGCTTGATGTAATCCACAGACTCGTCTCGTGGGTAACGGAACACAATCACATCGCCCCGTTTCGGAGATCCTAAATCCACTACCTTTTGATTGAGGACTGGCAAACGAATGCCATAGGTGAATTTATTTACCAAAATAAAGTCGCCAATCTGCAATGTGGGAATCATGGAGCCCGATGGAATCTTGAAGGGCTCAACAATGAAAGAGCGCAATACGAAGACTGCGCAAATCACCGGGAAAAATCCTGCGGTGTATTCCAACCATAAAGGCATGCGATCGATACCAGCCAGTTTGCGTTGAGGCGCAAAGTACAACTTATCGGCAAGCCAGGCAACACCAGAAACAATCACCAGGATAAAGAGAATGAGAGCGAAGTTCATTAATCTTCCACCTGCAAAATAGCCAAGAAGGCTTCTTGTGGAATCTCCACGTTACCAACTTGCTTCATACGCTTCTTACCTTCTTTTTGCTTCTCTAATAACTTGCGTTTACGAGAGATATCACCACCGTAACACTTTGCCAAGACATTCTTACGCAATGCTTTCACGTTTTCACGGGCAACAATATTGCTACCAATTGCCGCCTGAATGGCTACGTCAAACATCTGACGCGGAATAATGCCGCGCATTTTGGCAACTACTTCGCGACCGCGATGTTGACTATTGCTTCTGTGCACAATTACAGAAAGCGCATCAACCCGCTCGCTATTAATCAGGATATCCACCTTCACTACGTCTGCTGGACGATATTCTTTGAACTCATAATCCATTGAGGCGTAACCGCGCGAGATGGATTTCATTTTGTCAAAAAAGTCCAAAACAATCTCGGCCATCGGCAATTCATAGGTGAGCTTGACCTGACGACCTAGGTAGTTCATATCCATCTGAATGCCACGCTTACCAACACACAAAGTAATAATCGCGCCCACGTACTCCTGGGGCATATACAAATTCACTGTCACGATAGGCTCAAGAATCGTATTGATCTTGCTAGCCTCTGGCATCTTGGAGGGATTGTCCACTAAGATCACAGACCCATCAGATTGCTCAACCTGGTACACCACCGTTGGAGCGGTAGTGATGAGATTCATATCGTACTGGCGCTCTAAGCGCTCTTGCACAATCTCCATGTGGAGCAAACCTAAGAAGCCACATCGGAAACCAAAACCAAGGGCCTGAGATACTTCTGGCTCGTATAAGAGTGAAGCATCATTGAGCTGAAGTTTTTCCAGTGATTCACGCAGCTGATCGTATTCACTTGATTCAACCGGATACAAACCAGCAAACACTTGTGGCTTCACCTCTTTAAAACCAGGTAGCGGCTCACTAGCAGGAACTCGCCCTTGCTGTCCTGGAGAATGGGTAACGGTATCGCCCACCTTCGCAGCTTTTAATTCTTTAATACCGGCAATCACAAAACCAACCTGACCAGCAGATAACTCAGGGCGGTCTACTGACTTTGGACTAAACACGCCTACGTGTTCAACTAAATGGCTTGAACCATTGGCCATTAAGGTAATTTTTTCTTTAGGCTTTAAGGTCCCGTTGACAACCCGCACCAGCATGACAACGCCTACGTAGTTGTCAAACCAAGAGTCAATGATGAGACATTGCAATGGGTCCGCTGCATTGCCTTTTGGAGGAGGAACTCTGGCAATCATCTCTTCGATGACATCAACAACTCCGAGGCCTGTTTTTGCTGAGCATGTGACAGCTTCAGATGCATCAATCCCGATGACATCTTCAATTTCTTTTTTTGCACGCTCAGGATCAGCTTGAGGCAAGTCGATCTTATTGAGTACCGGTACAACCTCAACGCCCAACTCTAGGGCCATGTAGCAGTTAGCAACTGTTTGTGCTTCAACGCCTTGACTTGCATCCACTACCAACAAAGCGCCTTCGCAAGCAGATAAAGAGCGACTGACTTCATAAGAGAAGTCGACGTGCCCTGGGGTATCAATCAGATTGAGGTTATAAATCTTGCCATCTTTCGCTTTGTAATTTAACGCTGCTGTTTGGGCTTTAATGGTGATGCCACGTTCACGTTCAATATCCATTGAATCGAGAACTTGAGCTTCCATTTCGCGATCAGAGAGACCGCCGCAATGTTGAATAATGCGATCAGCAAGCGTGGATTTGCCGTGATCAATGTGGGCGATGATAGAAAAATTGCGGATTAAATCCATAGCGTCTTAATAAGTCATTCAAGAAAACGCCTTGTCAGAACGCACCACAATGATGCGCTGCAAAAAGTCGTCTTAAGAGGATTGTAATGGGTGGCGCCCAAAAGGCACCAAACCCCATTTTTTGGCCTAAAAAGGGCTTATTTTGGCCTTACAGGGATGACCAAAGTACTGTCTGAACGGCGTATAAAGACCGGAACAGCCTTATTGGCATCAAGGCCTTTAACTAGGGCCTCAAACTGCTTTACCCCTGAAATATCAGCATCTGCTACCCGAATAATGACATCGCCTGGACGAACACCAGCCCGAGCTAAAGGACCGTCGCTCAGGCCTGTGACCTCAACCCCGCCCTTAATATTCAAATCCTTCTTTTTGGCATCCGATAGTTCGCTGACATTAACCCCAAATATATTGGCAGTGCCGCCATTTGCACTCGGTGCATCAGGCTTCTTATTCGCGGTTTGATTTGCGTCGGTATCGGCTACGGTCACCGTTACCTCACGGCTTGCACCTTTGCGCCAAACTTGCACTGGGACTGCAGTACCTGGTTTTGTATCGCCCACTATTCGAGGTAAGTCTGTTGACTTTGCAATGTCGCGCCCGTTAAAACTCAGAATCACATCGCCAGCTTCAATGCCCCCAGCTGCTGCAGGACCACCAGCATCAACATTACGCACATATGCGCCACGAGGTTTACCCAAGCCTAAGCTCTCAGCAACCTCTTTAGTCATTTCACCTAAAGCAACACCAATACGGCCACGTGTCATTTTTCCATTCGTACGCAACTGATCAGCAACACGCATCGCTTCATCAATTGGTATTGCAAATGAGATTCCCATGTAGCCACCAGAGCGACTAAAGATTTGGGAGTTGATGCCAATTACCTGCCCAGCAGTATTGAGCAAGGGTCCGCCAGAGTTGCCTGGATTGACCGCAACGTCAGTCTGGATAAAGGGTAAGTAGTCCCCAGTGTCGCGACTCTTAGCCGAGACGATGCCCGCCGTCACCGTGTTCTCAAGACCAAATGGAGAGCCAATTGCCAGAACCCACTCGCCTACTCGCACCCTAGATGAATCACCTAAGGACAGTCTTGGTAAATCACGCGCATCGATTTTGACAACTGCTACATCCGTACGTTTATCCATGCCTAATAACTTAGCTTTGAATTCGCGCTTATCCGTTAAGGTGACATAAATAGTTGTCGCGCCCTCAACCACGTGCGCATTCGTGAGAATCAAACCGTTCGATTCAATAATGAATCCTGAGCCGACACCACGATCAGCTTCTTGTGGTTTTCCTGGTGCAGGCTGCGCTTGCTTTGGACTATTAGGAATACCGGGAATAGGAACACCAAAGAAGCGACGGAAAAATTCTGCTTGATCTTCAGGAAGACCTGGAATTCCGCCTTGCTGTTGAACCATGACTTTTTCGGTGGTGCGGATATTAACTACCGCAGGACTTGCGCGCTCAACTAAATCCGCAAAATCTGGGATGCTTACCCGAGGACTTTCCGCCAATGCAACAGGAATAAATAAAGGCTGGCCCAGACTCAAAATAGCCAAGAGCGCAATAAAGTGCTTTTTCATAATGCTATCGACCTACTTGGTAAAAACCAAAAAATGGAGATAAAGAGAATATTAGGTCAGCTTACCAAAAATCAAGGTGCCGTTAGTACCACCAAAGCCAAAGTTGTTTTTGACCGCATGCTCAATCTTCACATCCCGGGCAGTATTGGCGCAGTAGTCCAAATCACACTCGGGGTCTTGATTGAAGATATTGATGGTTGGTGGTGATTTCTGGTTATGGAGAGCCAGAATCGTGAAAACAGACTCCAAGCCTCCAGCACCACCCAAAAGGTGACCTGTCATAGACTTAGTGGAGTTGATAAGAGCCCTCTTGGCATGATCACCAAGGGCTGCTTTGATCGCTTCGGTTTCATTCTTGTCACCCAAAGGTGTAGAAGTACCGTGAGCATTCAAATACTGAATTTGATCTGGATTTAATTTAGCATCGCGCATTGCATTGACCATGCAGCGACGTGGACCATCCATATTTGGTGCAGTCATGTGATACGCATCACCACTCATGCCAAAGCCAAGGAGCTCGCAATAAATTTTTGCACCGCGCGCCTTAGCGTGCTCGTACTCTTCTAGCACTACTACGCCAGCACCCTCACCAAGAACAAAACCATCACGGTCTTTATCCCAAGGACGTGAAGCAGTGGCAGGATCATCATTGCGAGTAGATAGCGCTCTTGCAGAAGCAAAGCCACCAACACCTAATGCAGAAATAGTAGATTCAGCGCCGCCAGCAACCATCACATCTGCATCGCCATACTGAATTAAACGCGCAGCCAAACCAATGCTGTGCAATCCAGTAGTGCATGCGGTCACTGCAGCAACGTTTGGACCTTTAAGGCCAAACAGAATACTGAGATGACCAGAGATCATATTGATGATGGAGCCCGGAACAAAGAATGGTGAAATACGACGAGGGCCACGAGCCAGAAGCTCGGCGCCAGTCTCTTCAATCATTGGCAAACCGCCAATGCCGGAGCCAACCATCACACCAACACGCTCGGCGTTTTGCTCGGTAATTTCTAGACCGCTGTCACGAATCGCTTGTGTGCCCGCAGCGATACCGAAATGGATAAAGGTATCCATGTGGCGCGCTTCTTTGGCAGAAACATATTCTTCGACATTGAAATCTTTGACCTCACCAGCGAAATGAACGCTCAGTGGTGCGTGGTCAAACTTAGTGATCGTAGCAATGCCTGATTTGCCCGCAAGCAAATTGGACCAAGCTACGTCAACTGAATTACCAACAGGTGAGATAAGACCAAGGCCGGTGACTACTACCCGGCGTCGGCCGTTTGATACTGACACAGTAATACCTAGGCTAGGGAATTAACCCTGAGCTTTTGATTGTGCGAAGTCGATCGCGAGCTGAACTGTGGTGATCTTTTCAGCTTCCTCATCAGGAATCTCGATGCCGAATTCATCTTCCAAAGCCATAACCAGCTCAACAGTGTCAAGAGAGTCAGCGCCTAAGTCGTTCACAAAAGAAGATTCATTCTTGATATCTCCTTCGGCGACGCCTAATTGCTCAGCGACGATTTTCTTAACGCGTTGTTCGATGTTGTCCATTAATTTCCCCAGGGGTTGTAAAAAACGATGGAAGGATTTTATCAGTTTGGCGGACCGAATTAGCAAATTCGCCTAAAAATGACTAAATCCTTGCTTTGCCGTTAGGCTAAATAGAGTCCGCCATTGACGTGAAGGGTATTACCGGTAATGTAAGCAGCGGCTGGGGAGGCCAAAAAGGCCACCGCCTGGGCTACATCCTCAGGGCTACCCAAGCGAGCTAGAGGAATGTTCACTTTTAGTGCATTTTGCTGCTCTTCACTCAAAGCGCGCGTCATATCCGTATCAATAAAACCAGGCGCCACACAGTTAACAGTGATATTGCGGCTACCAATTTCACGAGCCAAAGCGCGAGTCATACCTGAAACACCCGCTTTTGCAGCAGCGTAATTCAACTGCCCAGCGTTACCCATATGTCCTACGATTGAAGTGATATTGATAATGCGCCCACCTTTTACCTTCATCATAGGACGCAAAACAGCTTGGGACAAACGGAACACGGAGCTCAAATTGGTATCAATCACATCAGTCCACTCTTCAGACTTCATGCGCATTGCTAAGTTGTCACGTGTGATGCCAGCGTTGTTCACCAAGATATTGATGCCGCCATACTCTTTGACAATGTGATCGATGATTTCTTCGCAAGCATTCGGTGCAGTGACATTCAAAACCAAACCAGCACCGCCGGAAGCTTTCAATCTCTCATCAATTGCTTTGGCACCGCTCTCTGAGGTTGCAGTACCAATCACCTTGGCCCCACACTTGACTAACTCATCTGCAATCGCCTGGCCAATACCGCGAGAGGCACCTGTAACCAAGGCAATTTGTCCACTTAAGTCGAGATTCATATTTATCTTCCGCTATATCGATTGTTTTATTTCAGGCTGGCGAGGACTTCATTCAAGCTAGCCTCATCAAATACTGGCACTCCAGTAACTTGATCATTAATACGCTTCGTTAGTCCAGCCAACACTTTGCCGGGACCACACTCCACCACTTGAGTCACACCTTGCGCAGCCATTGCTTGAATCGTTTCTTGCCAGCGCACAGGTTTGGCTGCCTGACGCACTAATGCATCCTTAATGGCAATCGGGTCACTCAAGATTTCCACATCAACGTTGTTAATTACGGAAATTATTGGCGCCTTAAATTCGATATTCGCCAAGTAGCTCTTCAGCTTTTCAGAGGCCGGCTGTAACAAAGAAGAATGAAATGGTGCGGAAACCGGTAGTGGCAATGCTCGTTTTGCGCCAGCTGCTTTTAAGAGTTCACAGGCTTTAGCGACCGCTTCACTTGCACCGGCAATCACCACTTGACCAGGCGCATTGAAATTGACTGCCTCAACTATTCCGCCCGATGCAAGGCTTGCTTCAGCACAGACCTGGATTACGGCTACATCGTCTAGGCCAAGAATAGCCGCCATGCCACCAGTACCTACTGGTACTGCTGTTTGCATTGCCTCTGCACGAAAGCGCACTAAAGGAACGGCATCTTTAAATGAGATCACGCCCGCTGCAACCAAAGCAGAATACTCGCCAAGACTATGACCAGCCATGACTTTTGGAGCGCTACCGCCAGCTGCTAACCAAGCCCGATAAAAAGCGACTGCAGCAGTCAACATTACTGGCTGTGTATTGGTTGTCAAAGACAATGCCTCTGCAGGCCCCTCAGCAATCAGTTTTGCGACATCCTCACCCAAAGCATCAGAAGCTTCTTGCAAGGTTGCGCGAACCTCGGGGCGCTCAGAAATCGAATTGAGCATACCAACCGATTGGGAGCCTTGGCCTGGGAATACGAATGCAAATGTCATGAGATTAATTTACTAAAAAATAAAAATAGGATGAATGCACATTGATACTGAATTAATACTTGAGAGCAACCGCTCCCCACGCAAAGCCGCCACCAACACCCTCTAACAAGAGATGCTGGCCTCGTTGAATTTGACCGGAACGAACACCCGCATCTAAAGCCAGTGGAATGGATGCTGCGGAAGTATTGCCATGCTCATGCACAGTAACGATGACCTTATCCATCGACATACCCATCTTTTTAGCGGTGCCTTCCATGATGCGGATATTTGCTTGATGTGGCACTAACCAATCAATTTGCTCTGGCTTGAGATTGGCTTTTTCCAAAACCTCATGCGCCACTTGCTCTAAGACCTTCACGGCCAACTTAAATACTGCCGGACCATCCATGGTCATAAACGGGGAGCCGTGTACTGAACCGTTGCCAGCACGCCCAGGAACGCACAAAATATCGCGTTGACTACCATCAGCATGTAATGCGGTAGACAAAATACCAGGCTCATTTGAAGCCTCTAGTACTACTGCTCCAGCACCATCACCGAACAGCACACAAGTGCCACGATCTTGAAAATCTAAGATACGAGAGAATGTTTCTGCGCCAATCACCAATACTTTTTTATACGACCCACAACGAATAAATGCATCCGCTGTAGCAAGCGCATAAGTAAAACCTGCACAAACTGCTTGCACATCAAATGCAGCACAGTTAGTGTGGGCGCCCAATTTATCTTGCACCACACAGGCGGTACTTGGAAAACCGCCCAAGTGATCAGGTGTAGAGGTTGACAGAATAATCAGGTCCAAATCTTCTGAAGTGATGCCAGCACTGCTTAAGGCTGATTGCGCTGCTTTTACAGCAAGATCACTGGTGAGTTCATTTTCTGCAGCAAAGTGACGCGCAGAAATACCGCTGCGAGTAGTAATCCACTCATCACTAGTCTCTAAACCCGATTTAGCGAGACGCTCAACTAAATCATGGTTGGTTAAACGTTGTGCAGGTAGATAGCTACCCGTTCCAGCCACTCTTGCAAAAATACTCATTCTTTTGTCTCCGCCACAAAGGCTGCGGCAATTCGTTCGACCATGCGGTTTTTCGCTGCTTCATACGCACGATCTAAGGCAAAGCCAAATCCAAAACGATCAGCAGAGCCATGGCTCTTAATTACGCAACCGCGTAAACCTAACAATACAGCACCGTTATAGCGACGATGATCAACGCGTTTGCGAACACGCAACAAAGGCACCATCGCACAAATAGCCATCAATTTGGTCAAGATGGAGCGATTAAATTCTTCACGAATGAGGCCGCTCATCATTTTTGCCAAACCTTCGCTAGCTTTCAAAACAACATTACCCACAAAACCATCACACACCACAATATCAGTGGTGCCTTTAAAGATGTCGTTACCTTCGACGTTGCCGTAAAAGTTTAAATTAGTCTGACGCAATAACTCACTTGTTTGCTTCACTACCTCGTTACCCTTAATCACCTCTTCGCCAATATTGAGAAGGCCGATCGAAGGATTTTGTTTGCCATCTACTACCTGCACCATCACGTTTGCCATTTGCGCAAACTGAACCAAATGCATTGGCTCACAGTCGGCATTAGCACCAAGATCTAACATGGTTGTGCCACGTCCTAATTCATTGGGGATGGCAGTAGCAATCGCAGGGCGATCAACGCCTTCGAGAGTTTTTAAGATGTAGCGAGAGATCGCCATGAGCGCGCCAGTATTACCGGAAGAGATCACCGCATCAGCAGCGCCTTCTTTCACTTGCTCAATGGCAACCCGCATGGAAGAATCTTTTTTGCGACGCAAAGCAACCTCAATGGGGTCATCCATCAATACCACTTCGCTCGCTGCAATAATTTGAATGCGCTCCATCGGAGCTTTGGGAGATTTGCTCAAGACTTGCTTGATCAACTCAGGATCGCCTACTAGAGCAATCTTGACATCAGGATGTTTTTCCAGAAAATCGCAGGCGGCAGGAACCGTCACGACGACTCCATGATCTCCGCCCATGGCATCAATAGCAAGAGTTACGCTCATAAACTAATTGATTGCTGCAATTGATTTATCCAAGAAAAAAGCGGCCTTAACTTGAGCCGCTTCTATCTGTTTAGACTAAAAAATTAGTCGTTTTTAGTTTTAACAACTTTACGACCACGGTAGTAGCCGTTTGGTGAAATGTGGTGGCGCAAATGAGCCTCACCAGTTGTGGCTTCAACAGCCGTAGCAGGTGCGGTCAAAAAGTCGTGCGCACGGTGCATGCCACGTTTGGAAGGTGATTTTTTGTTTTGTTGAACGGCCATATTGAACTCCTAAGCAAGGCAATATTCTAGCATGGAAAAGCGTCTAAATGCTTGATTTATCGATCAAGGGTGCTCTGAGCAACAATCACTACAAAGGCTGACTTTTCAGTTTTTCTTCATATTTTTCAATATGTTAAAGGGATTTTCCCGCTCTACAGGCGCCTCTTCATCGTCCTCAACCCCAAAAACAGAGGCGCGGGGTTCACAAAAGCCCTCAGGATGCTTTGGAATCAAGGGGATAGAGAGCAAAACCTCGTCCTCAATGGTTTCTAGAAGGTTAAATTGCTGGCTTACGACCAAAGGCTCCTGCTCTTCATCCTCAAGAGGAAAGTCCTCAGCCTCTTCCTCGGTGGTAACGAGGATAAAGCGGCGCTTTTCATCCAAATCGATCGCGCAATCCTGTAAACAGCGCTGACAAATGAGGTGAAGACGCCCTTCTAGGCCCAAATTGAGGATTTGGCGAGGCTCCGCACCCGGGGAATCTTCAAAATGAGTTTCTAGCTCCCAATGAAATCCATCCCCTGAAACAACCGTTGATGCTTCTTCAGCCAATCTAGGAAGGTCGGAGATGCTTAAAAAACCAGCACCCTTATAGGATTGTGGGGCACAGAAATCGACTCGCTTTAAAGCGCTCGGATCCGCCGATAACTGAACTTGAGGTAAAACTTGATTACGATTCATGGCATCAGTCTAAATCAAGGCATCCAAGAAAGTCAGCATCAATGAGTAACTCAACCAATTCGCCTCAAAACCCAATTTTGATATTGGGGTCTACTTCGGTATATCGAAGAGAGCTGCTAGAGCGTCTGCGCATTCCGTTTGAAGTGATCTCCCCAAAAGTAGATGAGACACCTCTCACCGGCGAGAGCACTCTCGATTTAGCGCTCCGACTTGCACACGCAAAAGCGACTGCTGTTGCTAAACAGCACCCGAATGCTTGGGTGATTGGCTCCGATCAAGTGGCAGATCTTTGCGGCGCTGCAATTGGTAAGCCCGGTAATTTTGAAAGAGCGATGGCACAACTTCAACTCATGGGCGGCCAAACAGTCACCTTCCATACGGCGCTATGTTTAATGAAAGGTGATGTACAAACTACCTTGAGCGTACCGACCGAAGTCACATTTCGGAAACTCTCAGATGAAGTATTGGAAAGCTATTTGCTTGCTGAAGAGCCATACGACTGTGCAGGTAGCGCTAAGTCAGAAGGTCTCGGCATCAGCCTACTTGAATCCATCAAGAGTGATGATCCAACCGCCCTTATCGGCTTGCCACTCATTGCTCTAACGGGCTTGCTGCGTGATGCTGGTTTTGTAATTCCATCAAAGAAATAATTTATGGCAAAGCTCGGCACACTCTATTTAGTTCCCAATACCTTAGGTGATGATGCCCGGACTGAGCAGCTACCTTGGGTCTTGCCAAGTGAAACAATTGCTTGCACAGCTAAGCTCAAACACTGGATTGTGGAAGATGCAAAAACGGCACGAGCTTTATTAAAAGCGGTTGATAGCATCTCACCATTGGCTTGCACGATTCAAGAAATGCAAATGAGCGAGTGGCGTGGCGCTGCGCGTAATGCGAAGTATGGCGACTCGGTAAAGCCAGCCGATTTATTAAAACCATTGCTTGCTGGAAATGACATGGGCCTCATGTCTGAAGCAGGTGTTCCAGGTGTTGCCGATCCAGGCGCTGAATTGGTTCTTGCTGCGCACAAACTGGGCGCTCAGGTAAAGCCCTTGGTTGGTCCAAGCTCCATTTTATTAGGCTTGATGGCCAGCGGCCTCAATGGTCAACGCTTTGCTTTTCAGGGCTATTTACCGCATGATACGCATGAGCGCAGTGCCAAGCTCAAGCAATTAGAGCTTGAGTCTCGAAAATTACAGCAAACCCAAATTTGGATTGAGACACCTTATCGCAACACCGCAATGCTAATGGCTTGCATGAATTCATTAGCACCTCAAACACTCTTATGTCTTGGCGTTGACCTCAGTCTTCAATCTGAAATGATCACCACCCTATCGATTGCAGACTGGCGCAAGCGCTACCCAAATGAAGCGGCCTGCGCCCCATTACAAAATAGGCCAACGGTATTTCTACTAT
Source organism: Polynucleobacter sp. TSB-Sco08W16 (assembly GCF_018687455.1). Taxonomy (NCBI): domain Bacteria; kingdom Pseudomonadati; phylum Pseudomonadota; class Betaproteobacteria; order Burkholderiales; family Burkholderiaceae; genus Polynucleobacter; species Polynucleobacter sp. TSB-Sco08W16. The sequence continues at coordinate 377,359 of NZ_CP061291.1, read as the reverse complement.
TGGCCTAGATGAGGGACTCTTTTGAGTTTCTCGCTGATTTAATCTTCTTATTTAAGGTCTGGTGTCTTCACCAACGCTTTGCCAGCTGCCGCGCCCGCTTCTGCACCAAAGCGTTTAGCAACGCGCTCCGCAAAGTTTTCTTTCATGGTGTAGTCAAGTACTTCTGGCGCCTTAAAGATATCGCGCGCTACCGAATCGACGGTGCCGTAACCATCTACTAAGCCCAGTTTGACAGCTTGCTCACCATTCCAAATGCGGCCAGAGAAAAGATCTGGCACATCCTTTAAACGCGTACCACGACCTTCTTTAACCACCTGAATAAATTGCTGATGAATTTCATCAATCATGGTCTTGACCATTTCTACTTGCTTTGGCTCTTCCTTGCTAAAGGGATCTAGCATCCCCTTATTAGAGCCTGCTGTAATCATGCGACGAGTCACGCCCAACTTATCCATCAAGCCAGTAAATCCAAAGCCTTCCATGATCACGCCGATAGATCCCACCAAGCTGGCTTTATCTACCAAAATTTGATCGGCTGCTACTGCAACGTAGTAGCCACCTGAAGCACAAATATCTTCCACGACTACATAAAATGGTTTCTTGGGATAGAGTTTGCGCAAACGATGAATTTCATCATTAATCATTCCTGCCTGCACTGGTGAACCGCCTGGACTATTGATGCGCAAGACTACGCCAGCACTATGTTCATTCTCAAACGCCGAGACCAATGATGAGTTAATGTCCATAGCATTAGCCATAGAGCTTGAAGAGATCTCGCCCTCCAAAGTTACCATGGCAGTATGTTTTTCAGTATTCATACCGCGCCCAGGAAGATGAAAATCAAATACGGATAGAACGACTCCGACGATGACCAGCAAAGTCAAAACACGCAACACCGCTTTCCAGCGACGCGCTTTACGAGTCTCTTTTAAATTCTCTAGAAGTAAATGCTCTAGTGCTTGACGTTCCCAATTGGGGGTTGGATTATTTTCCATCTCGATTCCTAAGTATTGCTCATTAAATTGCTATTGAAATTTCAAATCAGGCTGATAAATTTTCTTTAAGCCATTGCGCAAGCTGCGGTACGTCATCCACATGCGCTAATGACGGTGAAGTCTTTAAGGTGTCTGGTGGGTGTGCGCCATAAGTGACGGCAACCGCATCTACACCTGCGTTAGCGGCCATATCCAGATCATGAGTAGTATCGCCAATCATCAGCATGCGACGCGTTGGGACTTGCGTAATATCAGATAACTCCAGCAGCATCCCTGGGTGAGGCTTGGAAAAAGATTCGTCGGCCGTTTTCGTCTCATGAAAGAGATGGCCAATTTGATGATGCTTTAAGGAGCGATCCAGCCCCACTCTTGATTTTCCTGTTGCGACCCCCAACAGATATTGATCGGCTCTTAATTTTTCTAAGAGCTCCCGAATGCCAACAAATAAATCGAGTTCGTGATCTTTTGCTAAATAGTGATATCGAAAGCGGTCCGTCAATTTAGGAAAGTGGGCGGGCTCAATCCAAGGCACCGCTCTTCGTAAGGAATCCTGGATCCCCAAGCCAATAACGGAACTAGCCAAAGTGTCATCAGGCTCTTTGAATCCTAAGTCTCGGCAAGCCTGTTGAATGCAATACACGATCGTTGGCGTGGAATCCATGATGGTTCCATCCCAATCCCACACAATCAGGTCATAACGGCGATCTGCTTTATCTATTTGAGTCATGGATATTACGATTCAGTTTTTTCAAAGCCCTTCATCATCGCTGCAAACTCAACTGGCAGCGGTGACTCAATGCGCATCTTCTCGCCAGTGCGGGGATGGGTAAAGCCTGCTAAGTGGGCATGCAGATAAAGTCTTTTAGACTTAATGAGCTTATCTTGATCTTCAAAGCCATATTTATCATCACCCAAAATGGCATGCCCTAATTTTTGCAGATGTACCCGAATCTGATGAGTACGCCCCGTTTTAAGTTGAGCCTCAGCCAAAGTAATTGCAACATCATCGCGCTTCATCGTTTGTGTGACGCGCAAAGCAGTGTGGCTGGGCAAGCCTTCTGGGTCAACGCGTACACGGCGCTCCCCGTTAGCCAATAAGTATTTATGTAATGGGTATTTGAGCTGCATCACTTGCGCACCTTGTTGAATTTCACCATGGGCAAGCAAGTAGTAACGCTTATCGGTTTGACCTTCGCGGATTTGGCGATGCAACTCCACCAAGGCGCTGCGCTTTTTAGCAAGGAGCAATACTCCAGAAGTATCGCGATCCAAACGATGCACTAATTCTAAGAATTTGAGCTCTGGACGCGTAATGCGCAATGTTTCGATAACCCCCAAGGCAATTCCAGATCCGCCATGGACTGCTAAGCCAGGAGGTTTATCTACTATTAATAAGGCCTCATCTTCAAAAAGAATCGGCATTTTGTCCGAATAGCCCCTGGCACGGGATTTGGTCTGGGCAGTATTGACTGCTGCCATTTGAGCTGGCTCAGCAATTCGGACCGGGGGAACTCGGACAACATCACCCTCAATAAGACGGGTGGTTGGTTCGGCCCGCTTTTTATTCACCCGCACCTCACCAGAGCGAATAATTCGGTAAACGTGGCTTTTGGGGACGCCTTTAGCCCAACGCAGCAAGTAGTTATCCAGACGCTGGCCAGCCTCTTCCGGACCAATCGTCTGCAAATGGACTGCTGGCGGTGTGGGCGTTTTTACCGTTAAGGGCTTGGATACTGGGTCTGATTTCATGATTTATCTCTCTTATCGCCTCGTTCTGGGACGACAAGGGACTCAACAATACCCCATTGTCATTCAACTTGTGCCGTATAATCAACGCTCTAGCCAATTTATTGGCCCGAGACCAACCTGAAGTCAGGTTTGAATCGTGGAGCTTGGAGTCGCCCTTTAAAAGACTCCCGGGGTTGCCCCTCCCCCGTTGTAATGAGGCGCAGGGTTGGTGTGCCGTATGCCGCGACCCGCGATTAGAAGACAGTTTTCAGGCGCGCGCCTGCATTGATGACCTAAAGGAGGTCTCTGCGGCGATCGTCAAGTGTGGCACCGATTTAACCAACAGTTAACTGGGTGAACTAGGCAAAAAGTGCTTAGATTTGCATGATCCACACTCAAATTCCGTTACAGGCACCGTCCTGTGCGGCATCGAACTGATCCCTAACGCAGCGCGCAACGACAACCTCCCCCACAGGAGAGTGTTATGAAACGCATGTTGTTTAATGCAACTCAACAAGAAGAGTTGCGAGTTGCCATCGTTGATGGTCAAAAACTCATTGATATCGATATCGAAGCTGCCGGCCGTGAACAACGCAAAGGCAATATCTACAAAGGTGTTATTACCCGTATTGAGCCTTCACTAGAGGCTTGCTTTGTTAACTACGGTGAAGAGCGTCATGGCTTCTTGCCATTCAAAGAAGTTGCCAGAACTTATTTCAAAGAAGGTATCGATGTTCGCAACGCTTCCATTAAGGATGCCCTGCGCGAAGGTCAAGAAATCATTGTTCAGGTAGAAAAAGAAGAGCGTGGCCAAAAAGGCGCCGCCCTTACCTCTTTCGTCTCCCTGGCTGGCCGTTATTTGGTATTAATGCCAAATAACCCACGCGGAGGAGGCGTTTCCCGCCGCATTGAGGGCGAAGACCGTCAAGAGCTGCGTGAAGCTATGTCCCAATTAGAAGTGCCTGACGGTATGAGCATCATTGCTCGCACCGCTGGTATTGGTCGTGACGCTACTGAATTGCAATGGGATTTAAGTTATCTCATGCAATTGTGGAAAGCGATTGACGAAGCTGCTAAAGGTAATTCAGCTCCACTCTTAATTTATCTCGAATCTAGTTTAGTGATCCGCGCAATCCGCGATTACTTCCAACCAGATATCGGCGAGATTCTCATCGATACCGATGACATCTATGAACAAGCTGCTGCATTTATGTCAGTAGTGATGCCAGATAATTTGCCACGAGTAAAGCGCTATCAAGATGATGTGCCTTTGTTCTCTCGTTTCCAAATTGAGCACCAAATTGAAACCGCGTACTCACGTACTGTGCCATTGCCATCTGGCGGCGCCATCGTGATTGACCACACTGAAGCTTTAGTTTCTGTGGACGTCAACTCTGCTCGCGCTACCCGTGGTTCTGACATTGAAGAGACTGCTACCCGCACTAACTTAGAAGCTGCCGATGAAATCGCCCGTCAAGCACGTTTACGTGACTTGGGTGGCTTAATCGTGATCGACTTCATTGATATGGAATCGAGCAAAGCTCAGAAAGATGTTGAGAATCGTTTGCGCGATGCTTTGCGTCATGACCGTGCTCGCGTTCAAATGGGCAAGATCTCCAAGTTTGGCCTGATGGAAATGTCACGCCAACGTTTACGCCCTGCTTTATCTGAAGGTAGCCATGTGACTTGCCCACGCTGTAACGGCACAGGTCACATTCGCGATACCGAGTCTTCTGCATTGCAAGTTCTGCGCATTATTCAAGAAGAGGCAATGAAAGAGAACACAGCCGCGATTCATACACAGGTTCCAGTCGAAGTGGCTGCATTCCTCTTGAATGAAAAGCGTGCTGAAGTAATCAAGATTGAGACTCGCTTCAAAGTGAATGTCTTGATGGTTCCAAATAAGCATTTAGAAACTCCACATTACAAGCTGGAGCGTTTGCGTCATGACGATCCTCGTTTGGATGATCAAAAAGCAAGCTACGTTATGGCTGAAGAGGCTGCGCGTGAATTGGAAACCGACACCACTGTAAGCAAAAAAGATGCTGATGTGAGGGTTCGCCCAGAAGCTGCAGTGAAAGGCATTACGCCTACTCAGCCTGCGCCAGTCAGCCAGCCACGCCCTGCACGCACTGAAAAAGTAGCGACTGAAAGCTCCGGTGGTTTCTTTGGATTTATTAAGAAACTCTTCTCATCTTCTCCAGCAGTAGAAGAGAAGCCAGCGCCCAACAACAACCGTGGTCGTAACCAAGGCCGCAATGGCAATGGTGGTGATCGCAATCGTGGCCGTAATCGCCGCGGTGAACGTAACGGTGAACGTACAGAGCGTCCGGTAGCTAATGCAGTTGAAGGTACAACTACTGAAGGCAACAACAATCGCAACGGTAACCGTAACAACCGTAACGGCAATCGCAATCAAGGCAACCAAAATGGTCCAAAGCCTGAACGTCAAGCCAATCCTGCTCCTGTAACGCCGGCAACTGAGGCGTCTGCTGGTAGCGAAGCAGCACCAAGCGCGGAAGGCGAAGAGCGTCGTGGTCGTGGTCGCAATCGTCGTGGTCGTGGTCGCAATAGAAACGAACGTGGTGAGCGTACTGAGAACGGTGATGCAACTTCTGTAGCTACTGCCGCCTCTTCAGCTAGCCCCTTTGCTGGACCTCCTGTAGGTATGGGTGGTGCATCTGCATCGATGCCGATTCAAAACATTGTGAATAGTTTTGGCAATGCAAAACCTGTTGCTGAGAAACAGGAAAGGCAAGAAAGAGCGCCACGCGCTCCACGCCAGTCAAATCGTCCCGCACAAACTGCTACTCCTGCAGCACAAACGTCAGCGCCTGTCGCTGTAGTTGCTGCTGCTAAGGTTGAAGTCATTGCTAAACCTGCACCAGAACTTCCTAAAGTTGCCTTCCAAGCACTTGAAGAAACTCCATTGCATAGCGTTGTGCAATCTGCTGGAATGATTTGGGTTGCAACCGATGCTTCCAAACATGCAGAAGCACAAACCCAAATTCAGGCTGAGCCTGTTGCGCATAACTTGGGTAGAACTCCCAAACCAGCCGCAACCCTACCTGAAGGCCCAATGGTGTTAGTAGAAACCGGCGGCCAAGAAAAAACGGTTTAAGCCTTACAGCTTTTTCTCCAGACCGCCTTTTATCCCAAAAGGATATTGGGCGGTTTGGCAGAAACCCCGTTTCACAGCCATAATTGCAAATATGGTTGAAAAAGCAATCCCCAAAGTGATTCCCATTCGTATCGATGAAGGCAAAGGCCTTACGCCGTCTATTCACAAGCAACTGCTTGCGCCCCATGATCGCACTCAAGATCAGCGAGGTCGCTCTTTACGAGATCTACGCATCTCTGTAACGGACCGTTGCAATTTCCGCTGCACCTATTGCATGCCCAAGGAAGTATTCAATCAAGACTATCCTTATCTTGCTCATAAAGAATTATTGAGCTTTGAGGAAATTACTCGCCTCACCACTATCTTCTCCACGCTAGGTGTTGAGAAAATTCGTCTCACCGGTGGCGAACCGTTGTTGCGAAAAAACTTAGAAGTTCTCATCGAGATGCTGGCAGCAGTGCGCACTCCGACAGGGCAGCCCTTAGACCTAACTCTAACTACCAACGGCAGCATTCTGCGCAAGAAAGCCAGCGCACTCAAAGCGGCTGGCTTACATAGACTCACTGTCAGTCTTGATGGATTGAATGATGAAATCTTCAAGAAAATGAACGATGTTGATTTTCCAGTAAGCGATGTCCTTGATGGCATCGTTGCTGCTCAAGAGGCAGGCTTTGAGAACATCAAAGTGAATATGGTTGTTAAAAAAGGAACGAACGATCACGAGATTGTTTCCATGGCCAAGCACTTTAAAGGTAGTGGCATCATTCTGCGTTTTATTGAGTTTATGGATGTTGGTAGCTCTAACGGCTGGAACATGTCTGAGGTTCTTCCCTCCAAAGAAGTGATTGCCCAAATCAATGCCGTGTTTCCACTGGAGTCAATGGAGCCAAACTACGCAGGAGAGGTTGCTCAGCGCTGGCGCTATGCGGATGGATCCGGTGAAATTGGTGTGATCTCTAGCGTTACACAAACTTTCTGCCATGAATGTACTCGTGCTCGCATCTCAACCGATGGTCAGATGTATCTCTGCCTTTTTGCAAATGAAGGTTTTGATTTCAAAACCCTGCTTCGCTCGGGCAATAGTGATTTGGAAATTGCTAATGGGATTATGAATACCTGGTCCGGACGTGATGATCATTACTCTGAAATTCGGGGCTCTCATACCGCCAATCTTTCGACAGGCAACCGGAAGGTTGAAATGTCTTATATCGGTGGCTAATGATTTCAGCTGAGCAAATTACCGGACTAATACTGGCAGGTGGTCGTGCACAACGCATGGGCGGCATCGATAAAGGTCTTATCCCCTTTCATCAAAAACCCTTGATTGAATCAACCATCTCCAGACTTCAACCTCAAGTAGGCTCGATTGTGATCAATGCCAATCGGAACATTACGAAATATGCAGCCTATGGCTATCCCGTCATGATGGATGAAACTCCAGACTTCTCAGGACCATTGGCAGGCTTTGCGGTGGGCTTAAAGGCTTGCAAGACCCCTTATCTCTTAACCACCCCATGTGATTCACCATTACTACCAACCGATCTTGGCCTAAAGCTTGCTGGCGAACTGGAGCGCGGTGACTTTCAGTTGGTTTACGCCTCCAGCAAAGAAGCGGATGGCAAAATTTGGTCTCAACCTGTTTTCTCTCTCATGCGAACTGACGTCCAAGATTCATTAAATGCCTTTCTGTTGAAGGGTGACTTCAAGATTGATCGCTGGTTTAAAGAATTAAAAAGTAGCACCGTTGTATTCGATGAAGACAATGCATTTGCGAACGTCAATACACCGGAAGAATTGCGATCTTTAGAGGCGCTCTCAGCATGAAGTACTCACCCAATAGCCCCATCTTATTAACCTCCTCATTGCATGTGGATGAGGCGCGTCAAGCAATTGCAAATTTAGTTAGCGAACTTCTGCAAGAATCTTCAGCTATTAATGATCCAGAAGATCTTGAAATCGTTCCTCTAGACCAAGCGATTAATCGCGTTCTAGCTGAAGATCTGCTCTCCCCAATCGATGTACCCGCTGCTGATAACTCTGCAATGGATGGTTATGCGTTTCATGGGAGTTGCCTAGATTTAAGTACTCCAGTGATTCATTTGGATGTAGTCGGCACCGCTCTTGCTGGCAAGCCCTATGAAGGTAAGATCGATCCTGGACAGTGCCTGAAGGTCATGACTGGCGCAGTAATGCCCACCGCTTGTGACACTGTTATTCCGCAAGAGCTCACCACCATTGAGGATGACTCAATCCGCTTTCCATCTGATCAACTCAAGGCCGGTGAGAACCGCCGTTTGAAGGGTGAAGATTTACAAAAAGGCAAACCGGCCATTACTGCCGGTCGATTATTGCGCCCCTCCGATTTAGGTTTAGCAGCTTCACTTGGTATTGCTACTCTCAAGGTGCGACGTAAACTCAAAGTGGCTATTTTGTCTTCTGGTGACGAGCTTCGCTCTCTGGGGGAATCTCTAGATGCGGGTAGCATTTATGACAGCAATCGCTATAGCCTAACTGGTCTACTGAACCGACTGGATCTAGAAATTATTGATTGCGGCATTGTGCGTGATGACCCGGAATCTTTGAAGAAAGCATTTATTGAGGCAGCCAGCAAAGCAGACGTCTTGATTTCTTCTGGCGGCGTTTCAGTTGGCGAAGCAGATTACACCAAGCAAATCATGCAAGAGTTAGGTGATGTAGGCTTCTGGAAAATTGCAATGCGTCCCGGGCGCCCTATGGCTTTTGGCATCCTAAAACCAGTTCCCGGAAAATCTCCAGCCCGCAAAACCCTTTTCTTTGGTCTACCAGGCAACCCTGTTGCTGTTATGGTGACCTTCTATCAATTTGTTCGTGGCGCCCTTTTGCAGCTCAATGGAGCAAACCAAACTGAGCCCCCACTAGTTCAGGCTGTTTCTGAAACCGCCATTCGGAAAAAACCCGGTCGCACAGAATTCCAGCGCGCTATTTTGGGTCGCGACTCACAGGGCAGGCCAAGCGTGAGACTGACCGGCAGCCAAGGAGCTGGAATTTTGCGCTCGATGAGTGAAGCAAATTGTTTTGTTATCTTGGGTCACGAGCAAGGAAATATAGCTGCTGGCGAGTTAGTAGATATAGCGCTTTTTGATGGACTGCTTTAAGATTGCGTCATCATGAAACTTACCAAAAAAGAACTCGTCTTTCTAGACCCAACCCATACAGCTAAAACCTTAGTCTTGGTCTACTTGTGTTTTTCTGTACCCATCGTTTTGTTGGCTTTATTTGTAGCCTTTATTCGAGATGGTGCTATTCCAGGATTTACCGTCCTATCCGCTCTGATTCTGAACGCACTGCTAGGCTTTGGCTTACTTTGGATCGCCTGCAAAGTGTATAACTGGGTGGCAGAAAAATTTGGTGGAATTGAATTAGCACTGCGTGAGCTTCCAGAAGAAATTGACGCCGAATAAGTTAATACTTCATGCTGTAGTTGAAATAAAAAGCCGAGAAATTCTCGGCTTTTTTAATTCCTGCAGATATGCCTTACATCAAGATCTAAGGCTTAAATACTTCTACATTAATCAGACTTGGTGGTTTCTTACCATCGAGTGCTGCTCTTAAATTAGCAATTGCCAAGTCCACCATAGCCCTGCGAGTCTTTTCAGTTGCGCTAGCAATATGTGGGGCTAGCACCACATTACTCAATTTAAGCAACTCCGGATTAACCTTGGGCTCGCCTTCAAAGACATCCAATCCGGCAGCAAAAATTCTCTTCTCTTTAAGTGCTTGAGCTAAGGCAAGATCATCCACAATCCCACCGCGCGCAATATTGACAAGGGTTGCAGAGGGTTTCATCAAAGCAATTTCTTTTGCACCAATGGTATGGTGGCTCTCAGCACTATAGGGTAAGACGAGTACAACATGATCAGCAGTACGTAACAACTCTTCTTTTGAGACATAGCTTGCACCACACGATTGTTCATCAGCCTCTGATAGGCGACTGCGATTGTGATAAATGACGTTCATACCAAAACCAAGCGCACGCTTCGCAATGCCTTGACCAATTCGACCCATACCAATAATGCCGATAGTACTGTGATGTAAATCCATCCCAAGAGGATTGTTCACAATCGACCACTTATCCCAAAGACCATTTCTTACCCAATGCTCTGACTCAGTAATACGCCTTGCAGTAGCCATGAGCAATGCAAATCCAAAATCAGCAGTGGTGTCAGTAAGAACATCTGGTGTATTGCTAGCCATCACACCAGCAGCTGTAATCGCTGGCACATCAAAGTTGTTATAGCCCACCGAAATATTGGCGACAATTTTTAGATCTTTCGCATTGGCCAAGGCAGCGCTATCAATTCGTTCGCTACCAGTTACTAGGGCTCCAGCAACTCCAGAGAGAGCCTTTTGCAATTGCTCAGGAGTAAAGATTTCATCCTCCTGGTTTGAGTGAACCTCAAAGGATTGCTCCAATTTGGCCAAGGCCTCAGGAAAAATGGCTCTAGCGACGAAGATTTTGGGCTTTTGGCCCTGAGTTTGGGTATTTGTCTGGATATTCATAGGGGGAACTTTACCTCAAGTAAATCGAGCTATTTCAGCTAAAATTGAACTTTTATAACTTAGCAACCCCAAATTTGGGGTTCTTTAGATTAAACATCATGACTTACGTTGTTACCGAATCCTGCATCCGCTGCAAATACACTGACTGCGTTGATGTTTGCCCAGTTGATTGTTTTCGCGAAGGTCCTAATTTCTTGGTCATCGATCCAGATGAGTGCATCGACTGCGCAGTATGCGTACCAGAATGCCCAGTCAATGCGATTTATGCAGAAGATGACGTACCTGGAGATCAACAAGCTTTCATCAAACTCAATGCTGAGTTATCTCCCTCATGGACATCGATCACCAAATCTAAGGCAGCACTTCCAGATGCTGACGAATGGAAAGATGTCAAAAACAAACTTGATCAGCTTGTAAAGTAATTTGTTCGGTCACCATCTAGACCAACACTACTAAAGAGCATTTGTGTTGCACTCACCCACACTAGCCGACGCAGTCATCATTGGCGCCGGCCCAGTGGGTCTATTCCAAGTATTTGAGCTGGGTCTTTTAGATATCAAAGCACATGTCATTGATTCGCTGCCTGAAGCAGGTGGTCAATGTATTGAGTTATACCCCGACAAGCCGATCTACGACATTCCAGCGATTCCAGTCTGTACTGGGCGTGAGCTAACCAATAATCTCCTCAAGCAAATTGCACCATTTAGCCCGCAATTTCATTTAGGGCAAGAGGTCACAGGGCTTGAGCAGCAAGCCGATGGGCGCTTTCTAATCAGCACCTCACAAGATCTACATTTTCTAGCTCAAACAGTATTTATTGCAGCTGGCGTTGGCGCCTTTCAGCCCCGCTTACTCAATTTAGAGAGCATTGAAGCCTTTGTAGATAAACAAGTGTTCTATCACATCAAACATCCAGAGCAATTTTCTGGAAAGCGTATTGTCATTTGTGGTGGCGGAGATTCTGCGCTCGATTGGACTCTATATTTTGCAGACAAAGCAGCTAGCGTTACCTTGATTCATCGCCGCGATGACTTTAAAGCAGCGCCGCAATCAATCACCAAGATGCGAGAACTTTGCGCGGCTGGAAAAATTCAGCTAGTGATCGGACAAATTACTGGCTACGAAAGTAAAGATGATCGTTTATCTGAAATCCTTATAAGCGATATTGATGGCAATACCAATCTATTACCGCTAGATGATCTTTTGATCTTCTTTGGACTTTCACCTAAATTAGGTCCGATTACCAATTGGGGTTTAGATATTGATCGCAAGCAAATTGTGGTCGATACCGAAAAATTTCAGACTAGCATTCCAGGGATTTATGCCGTAGGTGATATTAATGCCTACCCAGGCAAAAAGAAGCTCATTTTGTCTGGCTTTCATGAGGCGGCTTTGGCTGCCTTTGCTGCTGCTGCATACCTCAATCCAGAGAAGCAAATTCAATTGCAGTACACCACCACCTCCCCCAAGCTTCATCAAGCGCTTGGGGTAAAGCCAGCCTCACCGGAGTAAGTTATCCTTACAGAAGTTCATTTACTTTTAGCCAATTTTCTATGCGCCAATATCACGATCTCATGAAAGAAGTCCTTGCAAAAGGCGTTCAAAAGTCCGATAGGACAGGAACTGGCACGATCTCCGTGTTTGGGCACCAGATGCGCTTTAACTTGGCGGATGGCTTTCCGATGGTCACCACTAAAAAGCTGCACCTCAAGTCCATCATCTATGAATTGCTATGGTTCCTCAAAGGCAGTACCGATAACAATTGGCTCAAAGATCGTGGCGTTTCCATTTGGAATGAATGGGCTGCTCCCGATGGTGATTTAGGTCCAATTTATGGATACCAATGGCGCTCATGGCCGGCACCTAACGGTCAGCACATTGATCAGATAAGTGAAGTTGTAGAAACCATTAAAAAGAATCCGGACTCACGTCGCATTATCGTTTCCGCATGGAACGTAGCCGATATTCCGCGCATGGCTTTAGCGCCTTGTCATGCCTTCTTCCAGTTTTATGTTGCCGATGGCAAATTGTCTTGCCAGCTCTATCAACGTAGCGCTGATATTTTCTTAGGGGTGCCATTTAATATTGCCAGCTATGCCTTATTGACTCATATGATGGCGCAACAATGTAATTTAGAAGTGGGTGACTTTATTTGGACTGGTGGTGACTGTCATTTGTATAGCAATCACCTAGAGCAAGTTGATCTCCAGCTCTCTAGAGAGTTCTTCCCACTGCCCAAGCTCAATATTTTGCGCAAACCCGAATCTATTTTTGATTATGAATTTGAAGACTTTGAAATCGTGGGCTACGAATCCCATCCCCACATTAAAGCTCCGGTAGCTATTTAAGAAATTCTCTAGACATGACACAACCTGCTATCTCGATGATCGTTGCGCGCTCGCGCAATTACGTTATTGGTCGAGACAATCAAATGCCTTGGAAGATCTCGGCAGACTTACAGTTCTTTAAGCGCGTCACCATGGGCTACCCGGTCATTATGGGTCGCAAGACATGGGAATCGATTGGTCGCCCACTTCCTGGTCGTCGCAATATCGTTGTTAGCCGAAACGCTAGCTATGAGCTTGCAGGCGCAGAACTTGCTAGCTCTCTTGATGAGGCACTCAATCGCTTAAGTGAAGCCCCTCGAGTGTTTGTGATTGGTGGCGAGCAACTATTTAAGCAAGCCTTTGATAGAGCTGACAAACTCTTTATCACTGAAATCGAGATGGATGTTGATGGTGGCGACACCTTCTTTGAGGTGCCCAAGGAATCAGATTGGAAAGAAGTGGAGCGGACTCCTGGGTCTGAAAATGGCATCGACTTTCACTTTGTCACACTTGAGCGTAAATAAAAAGGACTCCTAGGAGTCCTTTTTATTTGGGGAAGCAACAAAACGCCGAGTCTTAATGCCTCGATTACTGAACGATAATCTTTGAGTTCTTTGCAATTTGGGACACAAATTCAAACTGCTTCTTCTGGATTAGTCCAGCACGCACAGCTTGCTTAGCTTGCTCAAAGGTAGGCGGCTTGCTAGATTTTTTATCTTCTACTTTGAGCAAATACCAGCCCTGCTGAAGATCGATTGGGGATGAAGTTTGGCCTTTGGCAAGATTCACTAAAGCAGCTGAAATCTGGGGTGGCACTTGACCTGCCTGAACCCATCCTGCAGCACCGCCTTGAGCCTTATTGGGGGCCAATGAAACGCTTTTAGCAACTTTATCAAAGGGCTCGCCTTTTTTAATTCTATTTAATGCCGCTTGCGCATCTGCCTCAGTAGCAACAGCGATATCGCTAATCTTGTATTCCACAATCATGCCTTGCGGTCCAAGGGAAGAAACTTGTTTGTTGTACTCCGCCTGCACATCGGCATCGGTAATAGGATTTTTCGTCATGAAATTAGAAAGCTCTAGGTCAGCTAAATAGTTTTGACGAATCATCATCAATTGCGTATTTGCCTTGTCAGAATTTGCTAAACCATCTTTTTCCGCTTGTTGCGATAAGAGCAATACTTCGATGAATTTTTCTAGTACGGCTTTACGTAACTCGGGAGAATCTTTTTGCCCTTGTGAAAGTGCCGCACGAATACCTTGCTCAACCATGTCGTTGGTGATGATGGTGCCATTAACGGAGGCAGCAGCATTTACGGGTAAACCGCTTTGCTGAGCATTGGCAGATCCGCAAGCAGCAGCAGTCAAAAAACTAGCAGCAATAAATTGCATAGCCAGGGGCTTAAATTGAAGGCTAAAAAATTTCATTCAGGTTGATCTTTCTATATGAGAACCTCAATACTACCAGTAGCCATCACAGTAAAATGGCCTTATGTGTGTTCAATACCTTACAACCACTAATACCGATTGGGTCAAGACCCACTTTGATCTTGATCTGCCTGTAACTAGCGCACAGGACGTATTTCCTACCTACCCAGGCCCAATTGTTTTAAAAAGTCACAATACACAACGCACTGCGCTTGGCCCTGCCCGCTTTGGATTAATTCCCTCATGGGCTAAGGATGAGGCCTTTGGTAGAAAGACTTACAACGCTAGGCTAGAGACCGTCAGTGAAAAGCCGTCCTACAAACATGCATGGACCAAGCGCCACTATGCACTGGCTTTGGCAGATGCGTTTTATGAGCCCTGTTACGAATCTGGCAAAGCTGTTCGCACCAAGATTACCCAAGTCAATTGTGAGCCGATGGCCATTGCATCTATTTGGGATACCTGGACCGAACCTGAAACTGGGGAATTAATTGTGTCATTTTCAATGCTCACTATTGAGGCAGGTAAGCACCCTCTCATGAATCGTTGCCATAAATCTGAAGATGAAAAACGTACTGTCGTACCTCTACGACCGGAGCTATTTCAGGAATGGTTAAATGCCACACCCGAATCGGCAATGGCTATTTTAAGCCTTTCTTCAATTCCCGAACTCACCTTCTCTGAATAGATTCTGAGCCTAAAAGGAAATGGCTGGGGTCATTGGTTCATAAGGATCAGCAGACTCTGTCTCAATCGCCTCTGCCTCCTGTTCACCAACAGGTACATTAAAAAATTGGGAATCGACTGGTGGTCTTTTTTGTAAATTCATTTGCTGCTGATTTGGATCCACTGGACCAAAAGGGCCTTCAGCCGGAGAAATCTTCTGATCATTAAATGCCTTTAATTGCTCAGAAGTATATGGCGAAAAGGTCTGAACCCCTTGATTGGACTGGGTTTGAGCCATTACTGAAGAACATAGGATCAAGAGCAAAATAGTCAACTTCATACGAATAAGGTTCATTTAGCTCTTTAGTTGTTGACGAAAATACTGACTGACCAATGGTAGTCTGAAAACTAAAAGCACTAGCACCACTCCAGCATAGATCGATACCGTTTGTAAGTCATTCTTACCAGCCTTGTGCCACCAATAATGAGCAATAGCAGTGATCGTAATGATGTAAATGAGTTTATGCAACAAGGTCCAGCGTTTTCCTAGCTGCCTCACAGACCATCGATTTGATGTGAGTGCCAATGGAATCAATAACACCAAACTTACAAAGCCCATCGTAATGAATGGCCTTTTGATCACATCGTGCAACATCGCTTGCAGATCAAGACTCTGGTCTAAGAAAAGCCAAATACTGAAATGGATGCTGGCATAGAAAAAACAGAATAGCCCAAGCATGCGACGCAGCTTAATCCAGATAACTGAGCCGGTAACAAGACGCAATGGCGTCATGGTCAGCGTGCAGCATAGAAATACTAAAGCCCATGTACCAGTTGAGCGGGTAATGAATTCTATAGGATTAGCGCCCAATCCATCCTCATACCCAAGCCATACCAAGCGCCCCAAAGGAATTAGAGAGAGTAGAAATACGGCGCTTTTCAGAAACATCATCCTATGATGTTAAACGACCCTATCTGGCAATGCTAAATAGGGTCGCTTTATTTAAGCTACAGAGAGAATTTGCCTTATGCCAAGCTCAAGCCCTCCTTATAGAGAGGGAAGTTGCGCACAGGTCTACCAATAGCGGCGGAAATCGCATTGGCAACAGCAGGACCAACGACGCAGATAGTTGGTTCGCCTACCCCGCCCCAGAAATCATAGGTTGGCACCAAGACTGTTTCGATTCGCGGGGTAGATGCTAACTTGATCATTGGATAAGAATCCAAATTCTGCTGTTTGATGCGACCATTTTCAACTGTAATTTCTGGGTTGAAGATCGCACCTAAAGCCATTGCTACAGAGCCTTCGATTTGCTCGCGAGTTAAATAGGGATTTACAACATGACCAGAGTTCAATGCAAATACTAAACGTTTGACATGAACCACATTGCCATCGACAGAGACTTCAGCAACACATGCAGAGTAACTTGCGTAACCCATGAACTGAGCCACACCACGATAGGTTCCGGCAGGCAAAGGCTTATCCCAATTGGCTTTTTGAGCGGCTGCATTCAAAACACCTAAATGTTTGGGATGACTTTGCATTACGGCCTGTCTAAATTTGACAGGATCCTTACCAGCGGCTTTTGCACATTCGTCCATAAAGCATTCCATAAAGATGCCATTCTGGTTCGTGTTTACGCCACGCCATGGTCCGACAGGCACATGGGTATTCTTCATGACATATTCGGTTAAGAGCGCTGGAAATGTATAACCGAGCTGTGCATCAGGGCCTTTTTCATAAAACCCTTGCAACTGACGCTCATCTTTACCGTCTTTAATTGCCGAGGGTGCGAGAGTGGCGTTAATGGATTGGCCAGCCACTTTAATGTGCATACCAGTCACATTGCCGCCTGCATCCAAGCCAGCGCTCATTTTTGCCATCGCAATTGGGTGATAGTAGTCGTGTGTCATGTCCTCTTCACGACTCCAAAGCACCTTCACCGGCACTCCAGGGAACTTCATGGCAACCTTGGCTGCATAGGTCGTAAAGTCTTGTGTAGAGCCGCGACGACCCAAACCACAACCAGAATCTAATTTATAGACTTCACAATTGGCCAATGGAATCCCGGTAGCTTCAGATAAAGCTGCATGCGATCCCTCCCCATTTTGAGTGGGCACCCAAGCTTCTGCACGATCACCACTAATTTTCACGGTAGCGTTCATCGGCTCCATGGTGACGTGAGCGCGATATGGAGTGTAATAAATCGCCTCTACTTTTTTAGCAGAGCTATTAATTACTTCAGGAGCATCGCCCACCTTTCGCTGCCAGAAGTCACCTTGCTCATCCAAGCCAGTACGTAACATCTGATCAATATCACCCTGAGAAACGTTGGCAGCTTTGCCCTCATTCCAGACAATAGGCAATGCATTCAAGGCAGTGTTTGCACGCCACCAAGTATCTGCCACTACAGCAACCGTCGCATCATCAATTTGGACTACGCCTTTAACACCACGTAAGTTCTTTACCTTTGCCTCGTCATAACTGACAATCTTCCCGCCAAATACCGGGCAAGACTTCACTGATGCACATAACATTCCAGGCATTTGGAGATCTGCACCATAGACTTTTGTGCCATTTACCTTATTGGCGGTATCTATGCGTGCATAAGGCTGACCAGCCACCGTCCACTTACGCGGGTCTTTTAAGGTAATTGACTGTGGATCTGGAGGAGTCAAAGTAGATGCTAGCTCTGCGACTTTTCCATAAGTCGTTTTGCGGCCAGTTGGCACATGAGTAATGACACCCTTGTCGACTTTTAATTCTGTAACGGGAACATTCCACTGATTCGCGGCAGCCTGAACCAACATGATGCGGGCAGCAGCTGCGCCACGTCGCACATAGTCCTCAGAGATACGAATACCTCGGCTACCGCCAGTACCGTGCTCACCCCATACACGCTTCCGCGCCAAACTCTGGCCTGGAGTTGCAGACTGGGTTTTTACTTTTTTCCAATTGCATTCCAACTCTTCAGTAACTAGTTGAGCCAAACCGGTGCGAGTGCCCTGCCCCATCTCGGAACGGGCGATTCTGATGTAGACAGTGTCATCAGGCTTGATGCTGACCCAAGCATTAACTTCTGGCTCGCCGGTTTTCATTGGTGAGTTCTGATCATATGAACCACCAGATTGCGCCAAAGCAAACTCAGGTAGAGCGCCAATGCCTAACATTAAGCCACCACCAGCAATACTGCCCTTGATAATAAAGTCGCGACGCGAAGTATTTTGGATTGTCATCTGATTCCCCTTAACCACGAGTCGCAGGAGAAGCTTGGTATTGCGCCAACACTTCTGCTAATGTTTTCTGACCGGATGCAACATGAATGCCATCACGAATTTTTTGATACGTGCCACAGCGACAAATATTCGACATGGCGTTATCAATATCTGCATCAGTAGGTTTTGGTGTTCTTTTTAGTAAGGCAGCGGCAGCCATGACCTGCCCAGATTGGCAATAGCCGCACTGAGGGACGTCTAGTGCAATCCAGGCTTTTTGCACTGGATGGGAGTTGTCTTTAGACAAAGATTCAATCGTCGTAATCTTAGTGGCACCAACAGCGGATACCGGAACCGAGCATGAGCGAACAGGTTCGCCATTCATATAGACGGTACAGGCGCCGCATTGGGCTACTCCACAGCCATACTTGGTACCTGTCAGTCCTATTACCTCACGAATAGCCCATAGCAGGGGCATATTGGGCTCTACGTCGACATTGTGGATCTGCCCATTGATGTTTAGCTGCATGCTGTCTCCTCCGCTTTATTTTCAAATGACTATAAATCATTCTGGAATTTTTGCAGGCGCACATCAATTCCTGCAGCTAGGGCTAGAGGCGCCCTCCAATGGCATTAATTCCTATCGAAGTTGGGCCTAATTTGCTATTCTGAGGGTTCAAATTAAGGATATTTATGACAAACGAAAATCAACCCTCAAACGACGAAGATTTTGACTATGGTTGCGAATGTGCCATGACTCTATTAAACGAGCCCACCGAAGACTGTCTGAATGACTTAATTGATGAGCTTGACGAGGACGGCATGATTTCTACCGAAGTGGTCTATGGCTTATTGGCAACAATTTTGATGAGCCTCAATGAAGAAGATCACGAAGGCGAAGAGCACTAATTTTTAGGGCTACACCTGCAAGGCGTAAGCATCCATTGCTTTAGCCATCTGAATGTCTAGAGTAGTCAATGCTTTAGCTGAATGGGTGCTTAACTGCACCACCACTCTATTCCAAGAATTTTTCCAATCTGGGTGGTGATCAATTTCATCGGCATATTGTGCGCACAGCGTCATGAATGCAAATGCCTGTTTGAAATCTTGAAAAATAAATTCACGGGTAATGTGAATACCTGATGACTCCACTCTCCACAGGGGAATGGCTTCTTGGTAATCGAAATCCCGAGATAGAACTATTGCACTCATTTTGACTCTACGCTTTGGGATAACTGTTTTAAATCCTCTGGATATAACCAGCGCCATTGACCCTCAACCAAATCGATAGGCATCACATATGAACCAATTTCAACCCGATGTAGCTTAGCAACATGATTACCTACCGCAGCCATCATGCGTTTTACTTGGTGATACCGACCCTCAACTATAGTCATAGCTAAGGTGGTTTCAGAAAGCTGTTTGCACGCGGTGGCATAACATGGCCGGGGGTCATCATCTAAAACAACCCCATTGAGTAAATGATCTATTTGAGACGAAGTAATTGGGTCAGGTGTTGTGATTTCATACACCTTACCAATGTTCTTTTTAGGCGTTGTCATCTTATGAATAAATTGACCATCATCTGAAATTAATAACAGGCCAGTGGTATCAAAGTCCAAGCGCCCAACGCATTGCAAGCCGCGCTCTACGAAAGGGGTGGGCAATAAGCTATAGACACTCGGATGATGTGTTGTTTTATGCGAGCACTCATAGTTTGCCGGCTTATTAAAAGCGATATAGGCTTTTTCGTGGAACTCCCAATCCTTGCCTTCAACATTGAGCACAAGCCCTTCTGTTGGAATGCGCTCCTCAGGATCTTCAGCAAGAACACCGTTCACTTTGACCAAGTCGGCATACACCAAATCACTACAATAGCGACGTGTGCCAAAGCCCTGGCTAAAGAGAATTTTTTCGAGGGAAATCGGTTTTGCCATATGCTGCAGAGAATACTACAGAGCACCTTTACCTGTTGCTTGATCAATTGATTATCATTGACAGATCCAGCAAAGATTTGAATTGATTCCGAATGCTTTCAACACCAAAACCACGTACCCCAATCCATACCCGAGAAATTACCTTCTGTGGCTTTGCCAGAGAAGATGGTCTATGGGATATCGAGGGCCATCTCAAGGACTTCAAACCTACGCCTTTTGTAACTGGCAATACCACTTGGAAGCCGGGCGAGGCCTTTCATGATATGTGGGTTCGCCTAACAATCAATAATGAGCTCGTCATTCAGGATATTGAGGTGTCGATGGATGCACATCCGCACCCAGAATGCCCACAAGTAATTCCACCAATGGATGCACTTGTTGGTGCACGCATTGGAAAAGGTTGGCGCAAAACAATTCAAACGCATTTGGGCGGCATTGCGGGCTGTACCCATTTACGCGAATTACTGAATAGTCTTGCTACTGCTGCCTTCCAATCCATTCCGGGCGCATTATTTGATCCCGATACAAACAAGCCGCCACTTTACCTAGGCACATGTAAGTCTTGGGATTTCAATGGCCCTGTAGTGCTACGCATTTATCCCAAGTTTTATCGCTGGCAAGACCAGAGTTCTTAAAACTCTCCGCGGTACACATTAAACGCATTAGAAGCTTGCTGAACTGGCATGACTTCGAGCACGTTAATATTCATGTGACTTGGTAGAGTCGCAGACCAGTAAATAGCTTCGGCTACATCGTCAGCACTCAAAGCCTTTACTCCGGTGTAAACCTGACCTGCCTTATCGTCATCTCCCTTAAAACGAACATTAGAGAACTCTGTACCAGCACACATACCTGGCTCAATACAAGTCACGCGCACAGGGGTTCCGATTAAATCAGCACGCAAGTTCAAACTAAATTGCTTCACAAACGCTTTCGTCCCGCCATATACGTTGCCACCTGGATAAGGGTAATTAGCCGCTACTGATCCCAAGTTGATCACATGCCCCCGTTTACGCTCCACCATGCCAGGCAAGAATGCGCGACTCATATGAACGAGACCTTTGATATTGGTATCAATCATTTGATCCCAATCACTCAAGATGGCTTTTTGAGCTGGTTCAAGGCCCAAGGCTAAGCCTGCGTTATTAACCAGTACCGTCACATTAGTAAATTCAGCAGGTAAAGCAGTCGCCAAGGCATCCACTTTTGCGCTATCGCAAACGTCTACTACTAAGGTTAATAATTTTTTCTGTTGATCAGCGGGTAGAGATGCTTTGAGAGCATCTAAACGCTCCGCCCTTCTTCCGACAGCAATGACCTTGTGCCCATGAGCTAAAAAACGGCGGGCAGTTGCCTCACCAAATCCGGCAGTAGCGCCAGTAACTAAAACGGTATGTTCCATATTTCTTTTCCACCTTTTAAATAGATTGCCTCTTTTAATTTAATATTAATGCTTATATGATTCTTGTGCGGCTTCTCTTTCTATTATCGCTTTTGATTTCATCTGAGGTCATTTGGGCGGATGAGAGTAAGTTCTCAGGTAATTTTCTACGGCTCCGAGAGGAAGACTACCAAAACTCGTCCGAACGCATTTTAGAATTTTGGGGATATCACAGCTACGAGGGTAGCGGCAGCTACGATGACACCTTAAAGCTCAGATACTATCAACCACTAACAGTGAGTGATTGGAAGGGCACTCTCCGTCTGGATACATCGTATGTGTCATCTTATGGGCCATCTCAAGCGGCCCAATCAACAGGCCAATATAGTGCAGGTAACACCCTACTAACCATTTGGGGGAATCATCCCGATATCCTTCCGAGCTGGGGCGGCTCCTTAGGAGGCAGAATCATCTTCCCTTTTGGGAATAATGGGCAATGGGCCATAGGACCTCAGGTAGGGTCGGCTTATAAACCCACAGAAGGCAGCAAGTCTCCTCTTTCCGACTTCTCCCCATTAGCGAGATATATGTATGGGTTTGGTACAAATAATTCCACTACCACCAACCCAACCCAATCAAATCTATTGCGTAGCCTTTATTTATATCCAACGCTTGGGTTTAATATCGCTCCACAAACTCAAATCCGATTTTGGGATGAGAATGGGGTAACTTATAACAGTGCTGGTGGGGGTTGGTTTATACCTCTAGATGCAATGGTGACACATCGTCTAGACAAAAATTTCTTAGTTGCGATAGGTGCAGCAAAACAAGTTGTACAAACATACCAACAATACGATTGGATGGTTTACGGAAAAATTTCTCTCAACTTTTAAGAAAATTTCTTAGCCGATATCAACTAAGCACCCATCTTGAATATCAGCCGCCCCAGATTTCACTAAAGCCTGCGGTAACCATTCTGAAAATTCCTCCATACCCATATTCAGCTGATTAGCAGCACTCCTCAATGCAGGTGTATTGATTATCCAATCATTTACTTCTAACAGGCTCTTGGCACGCCATTCCAATAACTTGTACTTCAATAAGACTTTAGCCCCATGACGCGCATTGCGATCGGGATCAGATGCCAAATAATCTAGTCTCGAACGTGCCGTGGCAATTGCTTTGGTGACACCTGCAAAAGGCATGCCATGCCCCGGTATTACCAGAGATACCGGCAAGCTTTCAATCAAATCTAGGGTTTGTGCAACCTCCTCAAATCCAGGCTCGCCCCAAAGCTCAGGAAAGATGACGCCAAAGCCCTCCTCCCATAGAGCATCTGCCGAAATGAGGATGCCGTGTTTTTCCTGATACAGCATGATTGAATGAGGATCATGGCCGGGTGCAGACAGGATCTTCCAAAGATATCTGCCTAAGAGGATTTCTTGCCCCGGAATCAGTAATCCGGAATGCTTAAAGCGAGGGCATTCTTGACCCAAATTGTCATAGCTTAGTAAATCAGTATTCCAATCGTTAACAGCCAACTCTTCTGCAGCGGGAATATAAACCTCACAATCATAAGCATTCATGAGGGCAGCATTACCACCACAGTGATCTGAATGCAGATGAGTATTGACTACCTTAGTTAAGGTAGATAAGTGATGTTTAGCCAATGCATTGTGTACCAAATTCAGCGTCATATTTTGGTGAGCACAATATCCTGTATCCACCAGAGAGACATCTTCTTCACCAAAGTGAAAAATATTATTAGCCGATAGCCAGCCCCTCTCAAATACCTCAATGCCAGGCGGCAAAACATACTGATTCATTTAATTCTTCTGTGGCTGAGTCGTTTGTTGCGTTAACTCAAGCTTACGCACGTCAAATTTCTGGGTCTCTAGACGTTGTAGCAATTCGTCATAAGTCTTTTTATCGAGCTGTGGTGTTCTAGAGAGAACCCAAAGGTATTCTCTTTTGGGATCGCTCACAGCGGCGACTTGATATTGAGGATCTAAATCGATCACCCAGTAATCGCCCCACACCATTGGAATAAAAGAGAGCCATGCCGGAGCGAAGCGTACTTCCAACTTAGGTGAATCTTTAGCGCCGGTTTGTCTAGCCTCACCCTCTGCTTGGGTCATTGCACCATCAGCTGTTTTGCAGCTATTAAGTACCTTGAGATTTCCATCTGGCTTAGCTGAGTAAACTGCCTGAGTGTTACTAGCGCATTTTCTTTGAAACCAATTCGGAAATTTAGCAATCTCATACCAAGTTCCCAGGTAACGAGGAACATCAAGAGATGCAATTGTTTTCACTGGTACATCCACTTGTCCATAGCTTGGGAAGCTGATAAACAAAAAGCAAGCGCTAAAAACTGCAGAATAGATTTTGTTCATTGATTAATAGTATTTTTTCAAATCCATGCCGGCATACATGCTAGCGACCTGATCAGCATACCCATTAAACATTTGGGTTTTGATCTTCGGAGCAAACATACCTTTAGGATCACCAATTCGGCGTTCTGTTGCCTGACTCCAGCGCGGATGATCCACTTGAGGGTTCACATTAGAGTAAAAGCCATATTCGCGGGCATCAAATTGATTCCAACTGGTTTTAGGCATCTCCTCAGTGAACCGAATTTTGACAATCGACTTGGCGCTTTTGAAACCATATTTCCAGGGCACCACAATCCGAACAGGTGCGCCATTTTGTTTTGGTAATACTTCGCCATACAATCCAAACGCAAGCAAGGTAAGCGGGTTCATTGCCTCATCCATGCGCAAGCCCTCGCGGTAGGGCCAGTCAATAATGTTGCTACTCACACCAGGCATTTGTTTGCGATCTGCTAAAGAAATAAATTCCACGTACTTAGCCGAACCCAGTGGCTCTACTTTATTGATTAACTTAGATAGCGAGTAGCCATCCCAAGGAATCACCATAGACCAACCCTCTACGCAACGCATACGGTAAATACGCTCTTCCATGGGTGCTAGCTTCAATAAGGCATCGATATCTAGCGTTATTGGCTTTTTAATCAAGCCCTCAATAGAGATAGCCCAAGGTCGGGTTTGCAAAGTATCAGCGTGGGCAGCCGGGTCCGACTTATCCGTCCCAAACTCATAGAAATTGTTATAGCTCGTGACGTATTTATAAGGCGTCATCTCATCTTTAGTGCTGTAGGCTGGGTTTAGAGTGGAGCTCAATTTATCCGGGGTAGCAGCAAATGCCTGCCTTGAAAACCAAGGCGAGAGTGCCGCACCAAAGCTTCCTGCGGCGGCTGCCTTAATCAGGGCTCGGCGATTCTCAAAAACGGCCTGTGGTGTGATGTCACTTGTCAAAATGGTTTTATCGATATAAGGCATGGCGAACCCCGTTGATGTATTGCGACCATTTTGCTACCGATAGGGATTTATTGCTAGGCAGGCGAATTAAATCAGTGCTTCACGCATTTTGTTCAGTAGGGCAAGGCTATGCTTATCCATTCCACCTACCATTCCAGCCAACACTGGATAGTCTCCAACAAGAGTCTCTCCGCCATAAAACCGCAATAACCAGTCGGGAAAGCTACGCTCAGAAATTTCTCTGATTTCTAAAAGCTCGATTCGGTGGTGGCGCTTATCTTCTTGAATGCGCTTCCATACTTTCATAATGTTAGCGCGCTCACCTTCAATAATTTGACCGAACTGTTGGTTGTCATAAAACAAAATTCCCGTCACACCAAGCTCAAGATTAAAAGCTCTTGCAGATTCCAACAAACGCATGAGACCCAGAAAAGACATATCGGATACCGCTTCACTCAGGTATGTCAGCTCTACGAGGTCTGTTGGTTTTGGCATGGATCTATCGAATGGGGTATCTAACAACAAAAAGGCAAACCCGAGAGTTTGCCTTTTTATATTAAGCCTAATTCACGTATTAGGCTCCTATCGCTTCTACCTATTAAGCTCTCATTGCATTTAAAGCTGCATTGAAAGTGGGGCTTGGACGCATCACTGCTTTGCATTTCTCAGGATCGGCAACAAAGTAACCGCCAATATCGGCCGGCTTGCCTTGGACCGCTTTGAGTTCAGCCGTAATCTTTTGCTCATTTTCAGCAAGCGATTTAGCCAAAGGCGCAAAGTAGGCCTGCAACTCTTTATCCTCAGTTTGTGCAGCCAAGGCTTCAGCCCAGTACATAGCCAAGTAAAACTGGCTACCACGGTTATCCAGCTCACCTGTACGCGGAGAAGGTGACTTATTGTTATCCAATAACTTGCCAGTAGCTTCATCCAAGGTGCGAGCCAAGATCTTCACTTTTTGGTTGCCAGTCTTGTCGCCGATATCTTCTAGAGAAACAGCTAAGGCCAGGAACTCGCCCAAAGAATCCCAACGTAAATGGTTTTCTTCTACGAGCTGTTGAACGTGCTTAGGAGCAGAGCCACCTGCACCCGTTTCGAACAAGCCGCCACCGGCCATCAAAGGCACGATGGAGAGCATCTTCGCGCTGGTACCCAATTCCATAATCGGGAATAAGTCAGTGAGGTAATCACGCAAGATATTGCCAGTGACAGAAATAGTGTCCTTGCCACGAATGACACGCTCTAAGGTGTAACGCATTGCACGGGTTTGAGACATGATCTGAATATCAACGCCTTCAAGGTCATAGTCCTTAAGATAGGTTTTAACTTTCTTAATCAACTCTGCCTCATGTGGGCGGTACTCATCTAACCAAAATACGGCCGGAGTATTGGAGAGGCGTGCACGATTGACTGCCAACTTGACCCAATCACGAATTGGGGCATCTTTACATTGGCACATACGCCAGATGTCTCCTTCTTCTACATGTTGCTCAAGCAACACCGTACCATCCTCAGCAACGATGCGCGCTACACCCGCCTCTGGAATCTCAAAAGTCTTGTCATGTGAGCCGTACTCTTCAGCTTGTTGAGCCATCAAGCCCACGTTAGGCACAGTGCCCATAGTGGTTGGATCAAAGTTACCGTGAGTCTTACAGAAATTAATCATTTCTTGATAGATGCGGGCAAAAGTACTCTCTGGGATCACCGCTTTGGTGTCATGCAAACGACCATCCGCACCCCACATCTTGCCGCCAACACGAATCATGGCAGGCATCGATGCATCAACGATGACGTCGCTAGGAGAGTGCAAGTTGGTAATGCCTTTAGCCGAATCAACCATCGCCAATGCTGGGCGGTGCTCGTGACAAGCATGCAAGTCCTGAATAATTTCTTCACGCTTGGATTCTGGCAAGGTTTTGATCTTCTCGTAGAGACTGCTCATGCCGTTATTGGCATTCACACCTAACTCTTCAAACAACTTAGCGTGTTTCTCAAAAGCCTCTTTATAGAAAATCTTCACAGCATGACCAAATACGATCGGATGAGAAACCTTCATCATGGTTGCCTTCACGTGCAAGGACAACATCATGCCGGTTTTATAAGCATCGTCGATTTCTTTTTCATAGAACTCGCACAAGGCTTTCTTGCTCATATACATACTGTCGATAATTTCACCAGCCAGCAAAGCAGTCTTTGGCTTGAGGACAATCGTTTTACCGCTCTTAGTCACCAAATCCATGGCGACATTACAGGCCTTTGTCATCGTCATTGACTTCTCACTCGAGTAGAAGTCGCCACCATGCATATGAGAAACGTGCGTACGAGAAGCTTGGCTCCACTCGCCCATAGAGTGTGGGTTCTTACGCGCATAACGCTTTACAGCGGGCGGTGCACGGCGGTCAGAGTTACCCTCACGCAACACTGGGTTTACTGAGCTACCTAAGCACTTGGAATAACGGGCGCGGATCGATTTTTCTTCATCTGTTTTAGGATCATCTGGAAAATTCGGGATCTTGTATCCCTTAGCTTGCAATTCTTTAATGGCTGCGAGCAACTGTGGAACAGATGCGCTAATGTTTGGCAACTTAATAATATTAGTGTCTGGCAACAAAGTCATTTTGCCCAGCTCAGCCAAATTATCTGGAACTTTTTGCTCAGCAGTTAAACAATCAGAAAACTCGGCCAAGATACGTGCAGCAACAGAAATGTCGCTCTTCACAATCTCTACTCCAGCAGGCGCTGTAAAAGTGCGGATGATTGGCAAAAATGCGCAAGTCGCCAAAAGCGGCGCTTCATCTGTCAGCGTGTAAATAATCTTTGATTTCTCTGAAGCCATTAACGTTTCCTCGATATTGATAAATTTACAGAGTCAGGTTTTTACCCTGCCACTCTCATATTCCGCATTTTGCAAATCGCTTTTAGCAGGTCTGTTTTATAGGCCTTTTTTGCCAATGAGGCGAGTCTTCAATTTTAAATCATCGAGATTGCCAAAATGAGGGGATTTGCACCCCAAACCCGCAGATGTTGCCCAATTTAAGGGAATCCCCCGAGACAGCGGGGATGACAAATTCACCTTAAACTGCATGTCATGTCCAGCAAGCACCCTTTACTCAATAAAAACCTAGTGCTACTGATTATTTGCCAAGGTCTATTTCTAACCAATAACGTTACCTTTATCGCCATTAATGGCCTAGTGGGGCTCAGCTTAGCGCCACTGAGCTGGATGGCCACCCTACCCGTCATGGGCTATGTTGTTGGGGCTGCTTTTTCCACCTCTATTGTTGCCAAATCCCAAAACCGATTTGGGCGCAAGACCTCTTTCCAGTTGGGACTCTTAGTGGCGATGCTATCCGCCCTGGTGTGTGCTTATGCGGCGTTTAGCAGAAACTTTTGGCTCTTGGTAACTGGCACTTTTATCGCTGGCTATTACAGCGCCAACGGACAGCTTTATCGGTTTGCAGCTGCGGAGCTAACCGAAGTCAGCCAGCGTGACAAGGCAGTCTCATGGGTGCTTGCTGGAGGCATTCTGGGAGCAGTTATTGGACCTAATTTAGCCTCCTGGACTCGCAACCTCTTCGATACCGCCTTCTTGGGCGCCTACCTCACACTCTCGATTGCCGCTTTGATTGGAATTTTGGTTATGCAGTGCATCCATTTTCCAGAAGAATTTAAAACTCAACATTCCCTTGCGGATGGGCGCCCCCTCAAGAGCATTCTTCAACAGCCTGTCTTTATGGTTGCGGTTATTGGTGCTGCATTGGGCTACGGGGTGATGAATCTTCTCATGGCAGCAACCCCCTTAGCCATGCAGATCTGTGGCTTACCTTTCTCAGATACCGCCCTCGTTCTGGAGTGGCACGTCATTGGCATGTTTGCTCCAGGATTTTTTACAGGCGCCCTTATTCAACGTTTTGGCGCTCTCAAAATAATGGGTGTTGGCGTAAGCCTTAACTTTCTCTGCATATTCATTGCACTCACCGGCACCGATCTTCACCAGTTCTTCATTGCGCTATTCTTGCTGGGAGTTGGATGGAACTTTTTGTTCACTGGCTCAACCTCTTTAGCAATGACGGCTTACAAACCAAATGAGCGAGATAAAGCGCAGGCTTCTATCAACTTCTTTGTATTTGGGACCATGGCATTTACCTCATTTGGATCTGGCGCCCTGATAACTTCACAAGGCTGGAATATCCTTAATCTGGGATCACTTATTCCAGTCATCATTACCGCTGCAGCACTAATTTGGCTAGCAGGCGCAAACAAGAAAACCCAAACAGCTTAAGAAACTTTTGCGAGTGGTAAATTAAATAATAAGTTTTGCGGCTTTAACTTTAACTGCTGCTGCTCATTTGCAGCAATTGCCATGTAGACTGGCTTGCCTTGCTGAGCTTTGGTAACCGCAGCTTCATCGATAAAGTCCAATCGAAATAAACAAATCACTTTCTCAAGCTCATCAGACTCAACAGATTCTTTGTTGTAGAGCTTGTTTAATATTGCCGTCGCTGATGCGTCTAAGCCTACATGCCATGACCATTTAGGATCACTGATTTGCTGCATTGGCGTAATGCGCACTGCAATCCCGAGGAAATGTGCAATCCATTTCTCTAACACGCGGCAAAAATGACTAATGGGCTCATGCCCAAAATTAAGTTGGACGGCAAAATCAAATTCTTCATTACGCGCCCAATATTCAGCAGCATTTTCTTCATATAAAACATCGAGATCAGCCGAGCGAGTCAACATCGATTTGCCTTTGAGCAAGTCCATAATATTTCCAGACTCACCTGCCTGCGCATTACGCGAGACCACCTCTTCATCCGCACCCATAACAATACTGTCCTCAAGGACAGTAATTTTCTGAGTCCGAAAGAAAATTTCTCCCATGCGCACTTCAAGTGGATGTGCATTCTCACCCAAAATGTGTCGTACAAAGATCTGCGCTAATTGCATCACAAATAAAGGTGGCACATCAACGCCATCGCCTTTAAAAAGACTCATGTAGAAAGCTTCTAAGGAGCTCGCTGCTAATAGACGTGAGCGATAGCGCAACCAGACTCGATAGTTTTCCTGAATATCCAGATCAGCCATAGCCGCAATATCCTGATCGGCAATTTGAGCGCGGGGGTTTTCGGTAAGGCGCTGGTGGAGTAAATGTTCAGCCTCGCATGATTCAGTGACTAAGCTAAGCTCAGGCCTTAATAAATAGGTGCGCAAAAAGTCGTCTGTCACCAATAGCTGTCCATCTGGGCTTGGTAATAGGGTTTGATAGGCAGAATTGAGCCAGTAATTGGTCATGTTGTTAAGCTTGAAGTAAGAATCTAAAGCTCAGAATATACTAGCCGATCAATTTGTACCCAATAGGAAAACATCATGACTGAACTCAAAAAAATCGACACCGTTGTTGGTGAAGGCAAGGAAGCTACTGCCGGCAATCACGTTGACGTCCATTACACCGGCTGGCTTTTTGACGAAAAAGCGCCCGACCATAAAGGTCAAAAATTTGATAGCTCACTCGATCGCGGCCAGCTTTTTAGCTTTCCTTTGGGCGCTGGTCACGTGATTAAGGGTTGGGATGAAGGCGTTGCTGGAATGAAGATCGGCGGTAAACGTACTCTCATCATTCCCTCTGAAATGGGCTATGGCGCACGTGGCGCTGGTGGAGTAATACCCCCAAATGCCACACTCGTATTTGATGTTGAGTTACATGGGGTGAACTAAGTAAGGTCGCCTTCTGCTAAATAAAAAGCCACCCAAGGGTGGCTTTTTTAATCTGTCATTATTAATTCAATTAGGAGCGCAAATCTTTGCCATTTAAGGTTAAGCGGTTTATAGAGCGCGTCTGGCAAAGGCCAATTAAGCGACTACGTTCTGCCATGACCTTATCAGCGTAACCACCATCATCTTCTGCATTAGCAGCGCCCACGTAGAACTTGAGGCCATTACGTAAAGAGCCTGCAGTAGCAATGAGGTACTTCAAGATATAGGCGCCTACTCGAATATTTACTTCAGGCTTAACTGCTTGTTGTGTACCGCCATAAAGCGCATATTTTTCACGGTGCACTGAAGTCATTACCTGCATGAGGCCTTCAGCACCAGCTTGACTCTTGGTATTGGGATTGAAGTTGGACTCTACAGAGATCACCGCCAATAACAACACCGGATCGATATTCACTTCTTTGGCTATCAAAATGGTATTGGACACATACTCTTCAATCTTGGCGCGATCGAGGCTGTATTTCTTTTCAAAGAAATCAGCAACAGCACGTTGATTCTGAATAGAGCCCATCAAATTGCTATCCAAGGCTTGTGGATCGATCTTGGAGGTTGGAATGCGATCGGCCAAATGAGAGATAGACTTCACCGGCACTTGAGCGACGGAGGGCATTAACAGTGCAACGGTTTGTTGCTTTGCAGATGCCAAGCCGGAATTATTGGGTTTTGACTTGTTGTAGATAACAGCCGCAATCTCAGTCTCAGGCGCAGATGAAGAAGCTACTTCATTGCCGCTCTTGTATTGATCGAGCATTCCAAAACCGTTGCTCCAAACAATGTTACGAGCTTCATCAGGGACCAGTACACGAGCTAAGTCAAATGGACCTGCATTAGTGCCGTTACCCGAAAGCCAAAGACCTACCACCATGAATACAGTCACAACGAGTAAGCCATTGATGACTCGATACACTGGAGCCATAGCGTGGGCTAGCAGTTCTTTTGCAGCCAGCATTGCTGATTGCTCCCCCTGCATCTCACTCAAATTGTTAGATAAACATTTACTCATTCAATTTTTACGACACCTTCAAAACCGCAGAACTTGTTGTCCCGCTGATTTATGCTGCATCGCAATATATAAAAAACATGGGTCATCCTAAAAAGGTTCTTATATCAAGTCAAGAATAAAGAATAGAATTTCAATAACTTTTAAGTCTTGAAATACGGGAGATCCCGAATACATCCCCAAAATGAGCTAATTTATCCATAAATTTCAATGACTTAGGTATGTTAGGGCGCACTAATTTCATTTTATAAAAAATTGTCTAAATTCTGACTTTTTTACTATTTGGAATGAAAAATCATTCCTAAAAACCATACATCTAGTATTTTCAAGTCCGCTAATTTCTACCCATAGTGCCAACTGGTAAATGTTGCAAGGCATTATTTTTAAAGGCCATTGCTGATGTAGAGGAATGCGCCAGCGCAGCTACCGAGCAAATTAGTACTCACTGAAGGGCTAATAAGTAAGCGAGCTAAGAAAAAAGATTCAGGCTACTTAAAGCCAGCCCCTACACTTATAAACAATGAAATTGAAACGCAAACTCCTGACTCTTGCAGCCCTTCTTGCTTGCTTGCTTGCTCCTATCAGGGCTTTTGCTCTCTTCGAAGAATGCAAGGAACTCTTTCCAAACCAACAGGTGCCTATAACTACCCAGGCTGGACGGGATCTTTGCTTTGATAGCTTTGCGGTTTATTACTCATCGCAAGATAAGAAACCAATCTACACGGTTGAGAAGCTGAGTCGCGAGCAGTTGCTGGCTCCGCACCCCCGCAGAAGTAACCAGTTCTATGAGGAGGCAAGACTGCCATTTTCAGAACGCGCCCTACTTTCTGACTATCGAGGTAGCGGCTATGACCGCGGCCATAATGCCCCAGCGGGTGATATGAGCAATGAGCGAGCCATGGCACAGTCATTCTCGCTAGCTAATATGATGCCCCAGGCTAGGCAGAATAATCAGGGCATCTGGGCCAAGAATGTAGAGGAACCGACCCGGCTTTATGCCAAAAGAGCGGCTGGCGATATATATGCTTTTACTGGCTCCACTGGAAATCAAGGAAGCATTGGTAGAGGTCAAGTGACGATCCCAAGCCATCTATATAAATTGGTTTACGACCCGAATAAAAATTTGGCGTGGGCTTATTGGATTGAAAACACCAATGAGGCTCAAATGTCCCCGCCGATCTCTTATGCAGAATTAATAGGGAAGACGGGAATCGATTTTCAATTGCCGTTGAACAAGGGCCCTTCTCAGACCCAAGCAATCGCCCCCAATACCAAGCCAAATAAGGCCGTTCTTGGCGGGTGGTACCCCGTATTTTTTGATACGTACTCGCCAGAAAAGATCAACGGCATCGTTACTCGCATTCGGGAGGGAAAAGTGGCAAGTATTCAGATTCAATACGACAGCAATGAAGAACTTGCAAAACGAATCGCCTCGCAAATTGAATCGCGAACCGCCTTATTCATCAGCCCTATTCAAAGCAGCCCACCAGATACCCCTGGTGTTACCTACGAACGCAATCGCGTTACTGCCATCATTCGCTCAAAGTAGTTTTGATTTAGCTTGCAGGCCATGCGCCCGCTGAATGGGCGCAAGCAATCCGCGTAATCCATTGTGATCTAGGGTGTGCATTAACTCTAGCAACTCGCCTATTTCACCCTTCGGAAATCCTTCGCGTGCAAACCACGCTAAATAATTTCCTGGCAAATCTGCCAAAGCTCTCCCTGCATGCTTACCGTAAGGCATTTTCATGAGTACGAGTTTTTCTAGTGCTTGTGAATCCATTGAACTGAAATCTTACAAGGGAATACAAATCACCCTACAAATCTAGCCATTTATTCAGAGAAGGTCTTTTAACCAATTGAGAATCATTCTCATTTGATTTGCTATATTGAGAACCGTTCTCATTTAAGTTTTAGCCACTTCTTTCAACCCCTTCTCTCGAATAAATATGAAACTGACCATTCAAAAACTGATTGCCTTTAGTCTCGTCCTTGCTGCCACCTTACATTTCTCATTAGCTCATGCTGGTGAAGGTGTCTTTGGATGGATCTATACCTTAGATCTTCAACCAAAAGATAAATTGGAGTTTGAACAACGACTGCAACTAAACCAAACACAAGCATCGGGTACTTACGATGCTTGGACAGCAAGAACCGAGCTGGAATATGGCTTAACCAATGATTTACAAATTGCAGGCTATATCAATTCGTATTACACCGATGCCAATCAAAATTACACCAATCCAGAGGCATGCGGTGATACACCCACCTGCACAGGCGGCTATGGGGTACCTTCATCTCATGATCCCTCAACTGCTTATAGAAAGAGTGGCATTGAAGGCGGGTCTCTTGAGGCGATTTACCGCATTACCAATCCAGTGACTTCACCTGTTGGTATTGGTCTTTATTTAGAGCCAAGCTGGGGTAGAAATAAGGATGAAATTGAAGCTCGCTTATTACTGCAATCTAACTTTATCGATGATCGTTTAGTAGTAGCAAGTAACGTTGTTGTTGCCAATGAACGATTAAAGTTTATCGAAAATGGCAATGTTCCTGAATCGATGCTCGACATCTTAGTTGGAGCTAGCTATCGCTTTGCCCCCAAATGGTCAGCTGGTGTAGAAGCCCGTTTCCATAATGACTACTCAGAGCTCAATTTACGCAATCAAGTACAGCGTGCCACCTTTGTCGGCCCCAATTTGCACTATGCCGCGAAGGATTGGTGGGTAACTGGTGCCTGGCGCTATCAGCTTGCTGGTGGGACTTGCATGGGTGGCGGCGAAGCGGAATGCTCCAATGCCCGGGTATGGGATAGTCACTCGGTTAATGAATACATCCTCAAAGTAGGTTTTCCACTCAACTAAGCCATAGAGTAGAAATCAATCCAATGAACTGGAAACCATCTCCCTGTGCCTTAGCTGGGTTAGCGCTATTGACGGCCCCCATCATTGTTCAAGCAAAGATTTATATCTCCAGCGAGCAAGCCCAGCAAATTCTGTTCCCAAATGCATTATTGAGTAAATCTCCCCTCATCATTACCGATGACTTACAAGAAAGAATGCGAACGGCATCCAGTATTCGCCACCCCTTTCGGGGAGATCGCATTTGGCAATCATCTAATGGCGGCTGGTTCGTGATCGACGAGGTCGTAGGCAAGCATGAAATGATTACTTATGCTGTCGCTCTCAATGCCAAAGGAAGCATTACTGGCGTTGAGATATTGGAATACGTTGAGTCCTATGGCTATGAGGTGGCAGAGGCTCAGTGGCGCAAGCAATTTGTAGGTAAAACTTCAGTAGACCCCATCAAGCTCAATCAAGATATTCAGAATATTGGTGGGGCGACCATGTCATGCAAACATTTGACTGATGGCGTTAAGCGCGTAACCGTGCTTTATGAGCTGGCTCTCAAGAATCTTCCAGTAAAAACCAAATGATGATGCGTTGTAAACCACTATTGGGTACTTTTGTTGAAATCGTGGTCGACCAGGAGGATTGTCAAACAGCAATTGATCGTGCGTTTTGTGTCATTCAAAAGATTCAAGAGCTAATGGGTTTTCATAACCCCAATAGCGAACTGAATCGCATCAATCATTTTGCCCACCAAAAAGCAGTAGATATTCATCCTTGGACAGCACAAGTCTTGTGCATTGCCAAAAAGATATATCGCCATTCTGGCGGCTTGTTTAATTGTGGAATTGGTCACCGACTAGTAGCCGCTGGTTTACTGCCTCGCCACATCACCTTTAGCAACCATGATCTTGGTGGCATCGAAGATATCAGCTTTCTCGCGCCAGAGCTCATTATCTCTAGGCGTCCAGTATGTTTAGATCTTGGTGGTATCGCAAAAGGGTTTGCAGTAGATATGGCAGTCAAGATACTCATCTCTGAAGGCGTCTTTTCTGGTTCAGTCAATGCCGGAGGAGATCTGCGAGTGTTTGGTGAATCTTCTTGGCCTATTCATATCCGCAATCCAAGACAGCCCTCGGAGTTACTCGAAATTGGCACCCTGCAAAATGCAGCACTAGCTACCAGTGGTTTATATTTTGCAAAACGAGATGAACAACATAGTCACCTCATTAATCCGCTATCTCAAGAAGAATCAACTATTCAATCAAGAGACTCCTATTCAGTATTGGCAAAAGAATGTATCTATGCAGATGCCCTAACAAAAGTCCTGGCCCTATCTCAAAATCAATATCATCCCTGCTTTAAGAAATTCTCAGCTCAGGCCATCAGGATTACCACATGAGTCGCCTAGGGAAAATGCCGGCATGGCAAAAGTGGTTTGTCACTTCTGGGATGATGATTTGCTCTCTTACTGGGGTCATCTACCTCCTCGGACATCAACTACAGATTAATCGAGTATTGCTAGGTAACCATAACGTCTTAGCAATACATGGGATTGCTGCAATATTTGCAACACTGGCACTTGGATCAATACTGCCTTTTCACCTTAAGGCGGGTCTCAAGTCAGGGCGAAAATGGCTTAGTGGATTTAGCCAACTAAGCCTCTTAAGTGCATTAATCATTTCTGGAGCGCTACTCTATTACGGCCCAGAATGGATGCGAGACACAGTGATTGATGTGCACTCGGTTATTGGCTTGCTATTCTTTGCCATCTTTCTTATGCACCAACCCATCAGACTTTGAGAATAGGGAGTGGGACAGCCGCTAATTAAGGCATAAAAGAATTCATTCCCCTATAAAATCTAGTGGAATGGATAACTCAATCATCAGCCCATTGCTGGGCGTATTAGTGGGCCTCTTGATGGGTCTTACTGGCGCTGGAGGTGGAATTCTGTCCGTACCGCTCCTGGTATTTGCCCTGCACATGAATATGGTGGATGCCAGCCCTATTGCTCTTTGTGCAATTGCACTTGCAGCAAGTGTGGGCGCCCTTCTAGGACTAAAAAACAATCTCTTGCGCTATAAAGCAGCCATCTTCATGGCTAGCTTTGGGGTGATATTAGCCCCTCTGGGTTTTTGGCTTGCTAATCGCATTCCTAATGGTCCATTGCTATTAATTTTTAGTGCCGCTCTTTTTTATTCTGCATTGAGTCAATATGTAAAAGCACGTCAATCTATTCTCGGAATTCCAGATTCTTTGCGGCAAGCACCACCTTGTTTAATAGATCCAGCTATTGGTAAATTTAATTGGAATGTCCCCTGCGCAAAAGCACTTCTTCTGACGGGTGGCCTGGCCGGATTTTTGTCTGGACTGCTTGGAGTCGGCGGTGGCTTCATCATCATTCCTGCTCTAAAACGCTATACCAATTTACCTGCACAATCCATTATCGTCACCTCATTAGGGGTGCAAGCCTTGGTATCTAGCGGAAGCGTCGCTTATTCTGCAGCATCCGGTAATGTGAATTTTCTGATTGCCGCCCCGTTCTCTCTGGGGGCACTAGCAGGACTACTGATAGGGATGGTGATTAGTAAAAAACTGAGTGGGCCTCGTTTGCAGCAAGTATTTGCAGTGATGGTTTTTGCTGTTG
The DNA here is from genome assembly GCF_018687455.1 of Polynucleobacter sp. TSB-Sco08W16. Lineage (NCBI taxonomy): Bacteria > Pseudomonadati > Pseudomonadota > Betaproteobacteria > Burkholderiales > Burkholderiaceae > Polynucleobacter > Polynucleobacter sp. TSB-Sco08W16. The sequence continues at coordinate 340,414 of NZ_CP061291.1, read as the reverse complement.
CAATCAGCCTCACTATTAAAGGCCTTCATATCTTTTGAAAACCAGTTTGCATTGGTTGCTCCTAAAGAAAAAGCCCTTATTTCTAAGGGCTTTTTTCATAACCACTAAGGCAATTTCTTAGTGGCCACCTGCTCCACCCAAGTATGCCGCCTTAACTGCCGGGTCATCCTTGAGCTTACTTGCTGGACCATGCGTAGCAATCTTGCCATTCTCTAATACATAGCCGTAGTCAGCCACGTTCAGAGCTGCAGCAGCAAACTGCTCGACCAATAGCATCGTTACACCTTGTGATTTGAGATTAGAGATAATCTTAAAAACCTCTTCCACCAAAATTGGCGCAAGACCCATAGAAGGCTCATCCAACAGAATGATCTCTGGGTTGAGCATTACGGCACGAGCCATAGCCAACATTTGCTGTTCACCACCAGACAAAGTACCAGCCAACTGATTGCGACGCTCTTTGAGGCGCGGAAACATCTCCAGGGCCTTATCTAAATCATGTTTGATATCACCCTTTGGGCGGCTACCAGTAAAGCGTGGAAATGCGCCCAGCAATAAATTGTCAGTGACTGACATGGTGGTAAAGACACGACGGCCTTCAGGACTATGAGCCAAACCTAGGCGAGCAATTTTATGGGAGTCATAACCATCAATTTTTTCACCACCTAAAGTAACTTCACCTGCAGTTGGCTTAATCATGCCGGTAATGGCACGCATTGTGGTGGTTTTGCCGGCACCGTTAGAGCCAATCAAAGTAATTACTTGACCCTTGGGCACATCAATATTGATGCCATGGAGGACTTTAACTTTGCCGTAGCCTGCTTCAAGATTCTTAATAGATAACATGGTATTTACCGATTCAATAGGTTCTAGTGATTAAGCGCCCAAGTAGGCATGAATCACCTTCTCGTCTGCCTGAACTTCAGCTGGCTTACCTTCCGCAATCTTCTGACCGAAGTCCAACACAGAAACGGTATCGCAAACTGACATCACTACGTCCATATGATGCTCAATCAGGATGAAAGTAATGCCGTTATCACGAATCTTACGAATGATGCGCAAGAGTTCCTGAATATCGGGAGCGGTCAAACCAGCAGCTGGCTCATCCAAGAGGAGTAATTCTGGGTCAAGGGCTAATGCACGAGCAATCTCAAGCAAACGCTGCTTACCATAAGGCAAGTTGCGCGCCTCTTCGTTTGCTAAATCATCCAAGCCAACAAACTTGAGAAGAGCCATAGCGCGAGCATGCGCTTCAGCTTCTTCACGCTTGTAACGTGGGAGGTGCAGAGCAATTTCAACCATATTGGATTTGAAGGTGTGATGCAAACCTACCAAAATATTTTGGATGGCAGTCATTTCACCAAAGAGCTGAACGTTCTGGAAGGTACGTGCGATACCAGACAAGGCGATGTCAGAGGAAGTTTTGCCAACAACGCTCTCACCAGCATACAAAACGTTACCCGCTGTCGGAACATAAATACCAGTCAATACGTTCATCATCGTGCTCTTACCGGAACCGTTTGGTCCAATCAAGCCATGAATGGTGCCGCGCTTAATACTGAGATCCACTTTGTTCAACGCCTTCAAACCACCAAACTGCATTAATACAGAATCCACCTTTAAGAGTTCTGCACCAGCATTTTGATTACCAACAGCGCTGATGAAGCTAATGGAGTCATCCACCGCTTCAGCATCACCGCCACGAACAGTTTTTGCCTTACCAGCAATAGATTGATAGAAGCTCTTTGCAAAACCAACAATACCGTTTTGTAAGTAGTACACCACCAACAAAATCATGAAGCCGAAAATACTCAAGCGCCAGTCAGAAATACTATTGAGCCAGAATGAGAATGCAGCTAAACCGACTACGCCAGCGATGGGAATCGCTACACGTCTTGGAGTCGTGACTTTCTTAGAGAGCGCCATTGCAGCACCAATTACCACCACGACCGCAATAATCGACGCAACAATGCGGAATAGATTGATGTCATCGAGCAATTTTGGCAATAGAACAATAATCGCTGCACCAATCACTGCACCTAAGCGTGACTTACGTCCACCCATAATGATGCCGAGCAAGAAGAGAACGGCCAGTTCATTGTTGTAGGTGTTGGGTGAGATGTATTGCTCAGAGTAGGCATACAAGCAACCAGCCAAGCCAGCGAAGCCCGCGCTAATGACGAAAGCAATCACTTTAAAGCGGTATACAGAAACACCCATACAGTCACAAGCGATCGGGCTATCACGCAAAGCTTCAAAAGCACGACCCATTTGTGATTTCACAAAACGGTCAATCACGATCAGCGCCAGAATACAGAATGCAGACACTAACCAGAAGTACTCAGCCTTAGTCATTGGGATACCCATCAACTCTGGACGAGTTAATTTGATGCCTAATGGGCCTTCAGTCAACCAAGTCATCTCATTAATAAGAATCTGAGCAATCGTTCCGAAGGCTAGGGTCACCATCGCCAAATAAGGTCCGATGACCTTCAATGCCGGTAATGCCAAGATGCCGCCAAAGATCGCAGTCACGATGATCGAGGCTGGGATTGTTACCCAGATAGGCAAGCCGAAATGGAAGAACAAGATGCCAGCGGTATATGAGCCAATACCAAACAATGCGGCGTGACCTAAAGATACTTGGCCTACATAGCCGACCACAATATCTAAACCAAACAAAAGAATGGTGTAAATCAGAATTGTTTCTGCTAAATGAATGTAATAAGGATTGTGAATTACTAGCGGCAGAATAAATAAACCAGCTATCGCAATCAATAGAGGAATGGAAGACTTCAATTTCATCATTAAACTTTCTTAATTGCAGATTTGCCGAAGAGACCAGATGGCTTGTATGCCAATACGAGCAGCAACAAAATCAAACCTGGAACATCTTTGTAACCAGTAGAGATATAAAAGCCAGTAGCTGTTTCAACAATACCCAGAATCAAACCACCCACAATGATTCCCAGGCCGCTTGATAAGCCGCCAATAATCGCAACCGCGAAAGCCTTTAAACCCAAGGCGCCGCCCATGGTTGCGCCAGTTAATGTCAAAGGCGCAATCAAGACACCAGCAAACGCTGCGGTCAATGAGGACAAAGCGTATGAAAAGGTAATCACCATGCTGGTGTTGATGCCCATTAAGCCAGCAGCATCGCGATCATTTGCAGTGGCAACCACTGCTTTACCGTAAATTGTTTTGCGGTTAAAGAATTCAACCAATAACATCATCACCAACGCGCCGACCACAACTAAAATTTCCATTGGCAAAATATTAGCGCCCAAGAAGCTCATCGGCTCCATTGGCAAAGGAGATGGGAATGGCAATGCATCACGACCCCAAATATTTTCAGCAACGTTCTTGAAAATAATACCGAGTGCAATTGTGGACATAATCCAACCGAACTCAGACTTGATTTTGATTGCAGGACGCACACCAATCAACTCAACAAAGCTACCTTGGATCATGCCGAAGATACAAACAATGGGAATCATGGCCCAGTAGTTCATGCCAAAGGTATCGACACAAGTCAAACCTACCAGTGCACCTAACATCAGGGCTTCACCCTGACCAAAGTTCAATGTGCCCGATGTGGCAAAAGTAAGCTGGAAACCGAAAGCGATCACCGCATAGATCATCCCCACCGCGATACCGCTTGAGAGGATTTGTGCAAGCATGTCCATTGTTATTAGCCTAAAAGATACTTAAAACTGTTTTATTGACGAATCCGACATTGTAAGCAAAACGCCGCTTTGACGGCGGCGCTTTGCATTCAAAAATGTTGCAGTGCAAAAAGAACTGACTTGCACATGAACTACAAGAATTACTTCTTCTTAGCAGTTGCATCCTCAGCATTCAAGAACTGAACACGGCCATTCTCAACCACGCCCATAACAACGTCTTTTGCTTTGATTGCTTCATGATCGGTTGCAGAGTATGGCTTGTTGTAAGTCATCACAACGCCATCAACTGGAGTTTTGAGATCTTGCAATGCCGCCAAAATCTTTGGTCCTTCAGTGCTGTTTGCTTGCTTGATTGCAGCAGCCAAGAGGTAAACAGAGTCATACCCTTGAGCAGCTGAAACTGGAGAAGCGATATTGTTATTTTTTGGCTTGAACTCTTTCAAATACGCTTCTTGGAAGGCCTTACGCTTAGCTGTAGTTGATGGTGTTTGAATATAAGTTTCAGGCATTGTTGCGCCGTCACCATTCTTACCTGCAGTATCAATAAAGCTAGCCATAGACAATGTCCAGCTACCGATCATTGGTTTTTTCCAACCCAACTTGCCCATGCCGTTTGCAATTTGTGCCAACTCAGGTCCGATTGCGTAAGTCAAAATCACTTCAGCACCAGCATTTTTTGCCTTAAGCAATTGTGAAGTCATATCGACGTCACCAATGTTGAACTTCTCAACCGCTACAGGGGTTACGCCATAGGCCTTGAGTGCTTTCTCTAAGTCTTCACGACCCAATTGACCGTAGTTTGTTGAGTCAGCCAAAATCGCCACCTTCTTTAGGCCACGCTTTTCAACTGCTTCTTTAGCAATCATCGGTGCTTGAATATTGTCAGCAGCAGCCGTACGGAAAACATAGTTCTCCGGAGCATTTGGGAACTGATGAGTAATCAATGAACCCGTTGCTACGTTATTAATTACAGGGATCTTTGCATCTTGATAAAATCGCTGTGAAGCCAAAGCAACACCAGTATTGATGTAACCGAGAGTAGCAACTACTTTCTCGTTGTTAATAAATTCTTGAGTAATTTGTACGCCACGCTCGTTCTTAGCTTCGTCGTCACGCTCAACTAAAACAAGTTTATTGCCGTTAACACCGCCAGCAGCGTTAATTTCTTTAGTTGCCAAACGCACGCCATCACGCATACTCACACCCATTGAGGATGAGCCGCCTGTGAATGGACCAATAACGCCTACTTTGATATCAGCTGCATAAGCGCTGGTTGCAAGCATTGCAACAGCCGCTGCTGCAAAAATGTGATGACGAATCTTCATAAAGTCTCCATGACTAAAAGTGCTATTGAATAAGTATTTTTTATAGGTACTACAAATAACGAATAGTTATCTTACTGTTAATGCATGGTCAAAAAAAGGGCTTTGTATTAGGGTTTTACACTAGCCCTGAGGGCCAGCGAGGTGCGATCAACAGTAGCGTGTAAGGCGGTTCCGCAGACTTGGCCAAAATAAATTGACCACCAAACCAGCGATTACCAAACTCGCCGCTAATACTTTCCACGCCGGTAATGGCTCAGCCAGGAAAAAGGCTGATGCCCCCATCCCAAATATGGGTACTAATAATGGTGCTGGCGCCACTACGGCGGCAGGATGCTTAGAAAGCAACCAGGCCCAGGCACCGTATCCAAACAGGGTATTGCCCCAGGACTGCCAAAGCACGCCAAGCCAAGCACCCAAAGGCGCAGAAGTCAGTGATCTACTCACGGATCCCCACCCTCCTTCGAATATGAGGGCAATAGCAAAAAGAGGTGGAATGGCATAAACGCTAGCCCACACCACATAAGAAAGCATGTTGATGGCTCCTGCACGCCGGCTGGCAGTATTAGCAATACCCCAAGAAAAGCCGCAAAACACCACTAGGGCCAATCCTAGAACGGTTGTGGTGGCATCGGTATGCACTGCAATAATCCCCAGACCGATCATGGCGACACCCACCGCCACCGCTTGATAGAGCTTCAGTCGCTCTTTAGCAAACAGCATGGCAAAACCAATCGTGAAAAATACCTGAGTCTGAATGACCAAAGAAGCTAAACCAGGGGAAATATACCCATCGATCGCGTAGTAGAGCACTCCGAATTGACCTACCCCTACAGCCAAGCCATAAACACAGAGATTGATCCAAGATACTTTTGGCCTTGGTAACAAAAGTGCAGCCGGCAGAAATGCAAAAACATAACGAAGTGCAGCAAATAAAAATGGTGGGAAGCTCGCCAAGGAGACTTTGATCACTACAAAGTTAGTGCCCCATACGGCTACGATTGCTAAAGCCAGGAGCAGATGACTTGCTGGCAACTGGTAATTCAGTTGAGGCTTTCGTGAACTATTCACGCGTGAGCAATTCTGCTGCGCGCTGCGCAATCATCATAGTTGGCGCCGCAGTGTTGCCCGAAGTAATCGTTGGCATCGCAGAAGCATCCACTACTCGCAGATGATGAATGCCCCTCACGCGCAACTCTGAATCGAGCACTGCCATCGAATCATCGGCGCGCCCCATCTTGCAAGTTCCTACAGGATGAAAAATCGTTGTTCCAATATCGCCTGCTGCTTTAGCCAACTCTTCATCACTTTGATACTGTGCACCAGGCTTATATTCTTCCGGGGCATAAGGTCTAAGTGCCGGGCTTTGCACAATACTGCGCGTCAAGCGTAAAGATTCTGCTGCGACTTTACGATCGTCATCCGTAGATAAATAATTGGGATGAATTGCTGGTGGTGCTTCAGGATCCGTTGAAGTGATGTGCACACTTCCGCGTGATGTTGGACGCAAGTTACATACGCTTGCAGTGAAAGCATTGAAGGAATGCAAATCTTCACCAAAGCGCTCAAGCGATAAAGGTTGTACGTGATATTCCACGTTGGCACTCTTTTGCGTAGGTGAGCTATAAGCAAAGGCGCCCAACTGTGATGGCGCCATGGACATGGGGCCTGAGCGCTTAAGGAGATATTCCAAGCCAATCATCATCTTGCCAAATAAAGAATTGGCTTTGGTATTTAAGGTCTTAATGCCGCTGACTTTGTAGATCATGCGTAATTGCAAATGGTCCTGCAGGTTCTCGCCAACACCAGGCAAGTCTGCAATGACTGGAATACCTAGTTTATGGAGATGCGCAGCAGAACCTACGCCTGAACGCTCTAGTATTTGTACGCTACCAATCGCACCAGCACACAGAAGCACTTCGCCACTTGAGTTAATGAGCGCTTCACTAGTTACCCCATTCTTCTGGTACTCAAGGCCAAGACAGTTTTTAGTGATTGGATCAATTTTGAGTTTGCTAACAACTGCCTCAGTAAGTACAGTTAAGTTGCTGCGCTTAGCCGCCTCTTTTAAAAATGCTTTTGAAGTATTCAGCCTCCAGCCCTTACGTTGACTGACATCAAAGTAACCCACGCCAAAGTTATCGCCTCGATTAAAGTCATCTGACGCAGGAATACCAACCTCAACTGCCGCATCCCTAAACCGATCCATGATCGGCCAACGCAGGCGTTGCTTAGATACAGTCCATTCGCCACCCTTGCCATGCCATTGGTCAGCATTGCTGTGATAGTCCTCAAATGCTTTGTAGCGCTTGAGCGCATTCTCCCAAGACCAAGCATCATCTCCTGTGGCCTGCACCCAAGATTCATAATCGCCCGCTTGACCGCGCATATAGATCATGCCGTTAATGGAGGAGCATCCTCCGAGCACTCGACCACGGGGATATAGCAACGAGCGGCCATTCAACCCTTTTTCAGCAACGGTTTTAAAGCGCCAATCCGCTCTTGGGTTATCAATGCAATAGAGATAACCAACCGGAATATGGATCCAAATATAGTTATCGCTCTTACCTGCCTCAATCAGCAAAACCTTCTTTTGAGGGTTTTCAGTCAAACGCTTCGCCAACATGCAGCCTGCGCTGCCCGCTCCAATAATGATGTAGTCGTAAGTGTTTGCTTGAGTCATGTTTTCATTGCAACAAAAAAGTTCATCCTATTATTTACCAATCCAAAAAATCAGGTATTTCTTGGTATTTTTGTTGATTTGTTATAGAATCATTTTTGATCTAATATTAGATCATGAGAACTAGCTATAAAAAAGCATTTGCCCAATTTGTAAAAAAGTCTCGAAGACCACTGCAGTTGGCAATAGAAGATGAGGTAATAAGGGTCTGCAACAACCCCAAAATAGGTAAACAGAAAGCTGGCGACCTTCAAGGAGTTTTTGTGCATAAGTTTCACTTTAATAAACAAGAATATTTAATGGCATATGAGTTTGATCAAAGCCTTGATCAACCGATTATTACCTGGATTAAGTTCTACCAAATTGGATCTCATGAAAACTTTTATACCCAGCTAAAAAGATCAATTCGATTGAACTAAAAGTTCATAACCGTGCAAAGAAAGTGAGGTGCAAACATGATTCAATCTATTACTGCAGAGGATTTGTTTGCTCAAGTGAAGCAAATGCCAGCAAAAGAACGAATTAAATTTTTCTCTTTAATTGCAATAAATGCCTTTAAAGAGACTGACTACAGCCATGATCAAGTATTTGGAGATCTCAGAAACGCGAGTTTTTCAGCAGAAGAGGCTGCGGAATTTTTAGAAATTTCCCTCCCAACTTTGCGCAGATACGTTCAGGCAGGCAGATTAAAGCCGTCAACCATTATTGGGAGAAGTCAGCTATTTTCCAGTTCTGATTTACGACTTCTAAAGCAAAAAATGAGTAAAGAATAGTTAGGGCTCAATACCCGTCTAAAATAGCCATATGCATATCAATGAGAAAAATCGCACACCCAAGCTTCCTGAGGAAGATGAAGGCCCAAGCAAATCGGAGTTAAAGCGCCAAATGACCGAGCGCCAGAAATTGGCGGAAGTATTGGCGGCTTTAAGTAGCGATGCCCTTAAAACCATCCCTATGGATGAGGCGATCAAAGTAGCAATTGCAGAGACCAATAAGATTAAAAGTTTTGAAGCCATTCGTCGTCACAAGCAATACTTAGGTAAGCTCATGCGCTTCTTGGACGAAGAAGAACTTGATGCGATCCAAAAACGACTTGATGCTATTCAGGGGGTAAGCAAAGCAGAAACGGCTAAATTGCACTTCTTAGAAAGCTATCGCGACAGGCTGATTGCGAATGACGAAACGTTTACCAAGATGATTGAAAAGTATCCCGATATGGATATTCAGAATATGCGTACCCTGATTCGGAATGCACGTAGAGAGAAAGAGCAAAACAAACCGCCAAAGGCTTATCGAGAAATCTTTCGCGTCTTAAAAGAGATGGGTCTTTAGAGCTTGATTCTGCGAGCTGGCACTTCAACCCAACGATACAGATAAGTTGCTGTCATCCAGCTAGCGGCAATAGCAATCATCATTAGGGCTAGCGCCATAACGCCATCGTGGCGCTGATTCATGCCCCAGGCAATATACAAAGTATTGGCCAGCAAGATAAATGAGAAGTGAATTAAGAAAGCGCAATACGATCTTCTGCTACCCCAGAGAATTACATTGACTAACTTATGGGTTTGAGATTGATGTTGAGGTCGCTTATGAGCCTGCTTCTGATCTTTATATGCCCAGTCACCCCAGAAGATCAATGCAATAGCAACGACATACGCCAAAATATTGCGTAGCCAGAATTCATGAAAGCTTGACACCACAATCACCAAGCCAATCACAACAATCCATATTTGAGCAAAGCGATTGACTGTTTTATCAGGAAAGTTTTTGCAAAGCTGCGCCAGCACCCCTAAGCCGTAGGCACCCATGAAGTAAATGAAATAGTTTTCATAATCTCCATGACGATTGAAATACAGCAAAGATGCAACACAGAGAACTAGCAACATCCAAACAACGGATCGATAGCCCGGAAATAGGCCAAGCATGATGGCCAGAATCGCATACAACTGCCAATCAATCGCAACATACCAAACACCAGCCGAGATTGAATCTAGACCTAAGATACCTTGCAAGAAAAATAAATGCGCCAAGAACTGGCTAAGCGTTTCTGATTCGCCCACAAATTCATCCTGGACCCAGAAGCGCGCAACCCATGCACAAGCTATTGTGATGAGCAAAGCAACAACATAAGGTGCAAATAATCGTAGGTAGCGATTAAAGATTGTCTTTAAGACATTGCGTAGATTTTTAAGGTCACTTGTGCGCGTGAGGGATTGGGCAGCCAGGTAGCCGCCCATCACCAAAAAGATCTGTACAGCATAACGACCATACTCAAACAACCAGGTCATGATTCCCGGCAGAAGTTGCCTAACATCTTGAGCAATCTGACCATAACTCGAAAAATGATGAAGAATGATCGTTAGAGAGGCAAAAGTCTTTAAAAAATCGACAAGAAGAAAATGGTTTTTTGACTGCAAAGAGGAATCTGACGCAAGTTAATTAAGGGAGGCTGCATAAGCAGCTAGAGCTTCGATATCGTCATCACTCAAGCCGCGTGCTGCACTACCCATTGTGCCATCCATATCAATGCGCGTACCAGATCGAATGTTTTTCAGTTGAGTCATTACATATTCTGGCGATTGACCTGCTAAGCGTGCAATGTGCTTTTGCCCCTGCAGCTGCGCCCCATGACAAGAATTGCAATACTGCGTACTGGAGATCTGTTGACCCTTGGCAATTTTTTCTGTATTGCCTGGTTTTGCAGGTGGTGGCGGCAAGGCCGAATAGTAAGCAGCAATATCACGCATATCCTGATCACTCAATCCGGCCGCAAGCGCTGCCATTGCCCCGCCATTGCGCTGTTGCCCTCTAAACTGAATCAGTTGATAGGTAATCGAAAGTGGTGGTTGTGCAGCAAGATTGGGAATCTCTGGAGAGATACCAATGCCATTTTCACCATGACAAGCAAAACAGCTTTGTGCCTTGACTTTGCCAGCAGCAGCATCTGGTGGTGCTGCACCAGCATTGAATGACAGAAAAGAAATATTAAAAAAGGCCACCACGAGGATGGCCTTAGTACTAGTCATTAATTTCATTTGCCGTATGACACGCGGAAGATTGCACCAGTCTCATCATCGGATACCAACATCGATCCATCTTTGAGAACCTGTACATCTACTGGACGACCCCAGAAGTTATCACCATCAAGCCAGCCTGTAACAAATGGCTCAGACTTAACAACCTTGTTATTGGAATCAAGAACTACGCGCACAACTTGATAGCCCACGCGCTTTGTTTTATTCCAAGAACCATGCTCAGCAATAAAGATATTGCCCTTATATTCTGCTGGAAATTGCTTACCGTTATAAAAACGCATACCCAAAGCAGCTACGTGAGCACCTAAGTTGTAGACAGGTTTGTCAAACTCGTCGCAAGAACGTCCTTTACCAAACTCTGGATCCAAGAAGTCGCCTTGATGGCAAAACGGATAACCAAAGTTCATACCTTTTGGACGAACCAAGCGGTTTAATGTGTCATTTGGCTTGTCTTCTGCAGCCCAATCACGGCCGTTGTTAGTGAACCAGAGCTCTTTAGTGCCAGGCTGGAAGTCCATACCAACACTGTTACGAACACCTGTTGCCACTGTTTCCAAAATATTGGTTTTGAGATTTAAACGCACAATCGTTGCATGAGTAGCTGGCGGCACAACAATATTAGCTGGCGTACCAATTTGGAAATACAAATACTGTCCATCAGGACTGAGCTTCATAAATTTCCAGCCATGTGGCTCATCTTTAGGGAGCGCATCGAACACCACTACTGGTGCCGGTGGATTATCTAAGTTCTGCTCGATGTTGTCGTAACGAATAATGCGAGAAAGTTCAGCCACATAAAGTGAGCCATTAGTAAACACAACTCCGTTAGGGCGATGCAAGCCTTTAGCAATCGTTTTTACTTCACGCTTACCGTCTTTAGTTACTACGGCATACACATTGCCAGTAAAGCGGGTGCCTACATACACTGTGCCGCTTGGAGATTCGGTCATTGAGCGGCCATTTGGCATACCTGATGCCCATAGCTCAACCTTGAAGCCTGCTGGTACTTTTAACTTGCTTACTGGGATTTCATCTGCAGGTAGCGCAGAGATGCCAGGAGGGTTTGGAGCTAAAGATGGATTCATGCCATCAGCAGTTCTACCTTGCGCCCATGTTGGCGGAATAGCTGGTGTAGCAGCAGGCGCGGCCGCTGGAGCCTGAGCACTTGCTAAAGTAGCCACTGCCATTCCTGCAGCAAACATCAAAGAATGAATAGTTTTTAATTTCATAGATACGTCTCCTGATTTCTTTTATTTTTTTACTCGTGTCTTTACTGCTTTGAACTACATTTTGCTAAATCCTAAAGCATTTTGAATACATTCACATTAAACAGCAACTACTGCAGTGCACCAAATTACTAGAAGATCACTCTTGCACCCACGGTAATTGCTTGCGGCATACCAGCCTGATACGAGGATGCTTGTGAAGCTATGTTGAAAGTGACATATTGGCGATTAAATAGGTTCACTACCGAGGCAAATACGGAGGTCTGAGGGGTTACCTGGTAATTCGCCTTTAATCCAACCACAGCATATGCAGGCACTGGCAGCGATCCTGTTGCCATCCAAGAATTACCGACATAACGAACCGTAGTCGTCAAGCTCGCCTCTGGAATAGGGAAATAGCTAATACCGGCATTAGCCATATTTTTAGGAACGCCGCCAACCTGAGTATTAATGGGATCAGTTGTTGCACTCCAGGTCAGGATGGTGTTGGTATAGCTATAACCACCATCTAATGCCCAATGTGCATTTACATCCTGGTGATATTGCAATTCAATACCGCGACTTAAGAGGTTTTGTTGGTTGGTGTAGTAACTCACGTTGGTGTAGCCACCCCCGGCATTTTGAACGCAACCCGAAATCCCCGAGGAAGTGCAAAGACTATTTGCAAACGCCCAGTTGGCACTTGTAATTTTGTAGCTCGCAATCGCATTCTGAATATAGTTATTAAAAGCAGTGAACTGGGCAAAGCCACTCTTCCATCGAAAGTCTGTACCCACCTCATAACCCGTCATCGTCTCAGGAGTGAGATTAGGGTTAGCCAATGAATAGCCACTGACATTATTGCCATAACTGCGCAAAGTGTTATTCATACTGGGCGCATGAAAGGCCTGATAGGCAGCGCTTCGTAAATTCCAATCGCTATTGACCTTGTAAACCAGGCCTAAAGATGGGCTTAACTGAGTCTTGCTTTGATTAGGGATGCTTTGGTAAACAGGATTAACGCCATTAGCGCCTGCGTTATAGGACGTTGGCGTTTGACTGTTCCATGAATCGACGCGTACACCCAATGTCGTTTCGAGAGGGATGGAGCTAGCATTGGATTTAATTTGGCCGAGGAGGCCATAAAAATTTTGCTGGCCCTGCGCATAACTAACGGAGTTCACAGCACCCGCACTACTCAAATTATTGGTTAAGTTTGAAGCTGAGATATTTCTGGCGTCAACCCCAATAATATATTGATCAATACCTACAGCCTTGAGGTCATGCGTGTACTGCGCGGAAGCGCCTAGCGTTGAATAAGGATCTGTGTAATTAGCATTTACGTAAGGCTTATAGGGTGCAGTAGTGAGGTTGTTAGCAGTCTGTTTATAAAAATTGGTGTTTTGATAAAAAACATTCACTTGAACTTTTTTATCGATATCCAGATTCGTAGTTGAGCCACCCGCTACATCGGCTGTCTGAATTAAATTAGGCGCAATGGCATAGTTATTACTTAAATCAGCCATAGTGCTGTACCCCAACCTCAAGAAGGCGTTGGTGTCTGAGCTAGGCTTGAAATAATTTTGCAGACGGATATTAGAATTCTTAACCGCATCTGTACCCATACCGTTTTTAATATTGCTCGGCGACCCCGGAGAAATCGTGGCGTAGTTCTGGAAACCTTCGCTGGAGAGGTAATCTGCAGAAAGTCGCATCTGCATGGCATCAGAAACAATTAAATCTTTTGAAGCGGCGATATTACCCGTGCCAAATGATCCAATGCTCGCAGAAACATCTTGTGAGCTATTTTTAGGCGTCTTAGTATTAATGTTAATCACACCACCCATGCCGTAGTTGCCGTACAGGCTAGATACCCCGCCACGCACAAACTCTACGGACTCAATCGAAGACATGGGCACTAGATTCCACTGCACCGTTCCATAAAAAGCATCGTTTGCCGGAAGACCATCAATCAATACTAGAGTGCGGCCATAACCCAAACCGCGCACATTAATACTTTGACCTGTCGGGTCTTTTTGGTAATAAGGGACGTCATTCAAAAAGACGCCGGGCACATTCTTGAGGACCTGATCAATGGTTTGGTCAGGAGAAGACTCCAATACTTCTTTTGTCAGAATGGTGGTGTTAAGTGACATCTCGTCCAAGGGCGTTCCTGAACGGGTGGCATTCACCACCATGTCGTTTAACTTTTGATCGTAGTTTGGAGGTGGCGCAATTTGCGCCCAACTGACTACTGTGTGACTAATGAAGTAGAAGGCAATAATATGCCGACTAAACCCCAATATCTTGCACATACATTGATTAAAAATGAACTACTTAGATTTGGGCTTACTCTTGCCCATCAAAGAAGCTAGCATCGGATTTGCCTCTGCTAACTCTTTTTTGGTTTTTGCTACCGCATCAGCAGCTCCAGGTTTAGGAGTCTTAGCCGCGTTCTTCATACGCTGAGCAGTGGTCAAGGCTAAGTTTTTGTATAAGTCTGTTTTTTTCATTGCCATGATCGCTGCTCTTTGTATTGAATGAGTAAATTACTTCGTGAGTGACTTGGCAGCAAAGCCTAAGAACAATAATGACCAGCCTTGCAATAGCAATTCAATGGCAATCAAGAGGCCAGGTAGCCACAGGCTTGAGGATGGGAAGTTATTCATGATGAGAACGCCCATCAAGATTGAAATCGCTGCAGATAGTGCGAGCCAGAACCACTCTGCAAAATGACGATGCTGAAATGCAGAGATTAAGCGCAAGAAGCCGGTGATGAAGAAGATCGCAGCGAGCCACAAGGTGATTGCCTCTAGTGCTGGGATTGGGAAGGCCCAAACATAAATAGCGGCACCAATATACAAAACAGCAAAGATGAGCTGAACGCTGACACTTTTCCAGCCAGCAGATTTGAATGCATGTATACCTTGAAGTACTCCGCCAGCAAACAAGAAAATGCCAAGCACGTTAACGGATACCAAGGAGAAAAGAACCTGACCGGCAACGCCAATCATGCCAAGGATGATGAACAAAATGCCTAGCCCAATTAGCGCTCCAGGAACTTTTGCTGCTGCACCCAATACATTGGCGCGCATTGCTTTAATTTGATCTACAGATAAATCGGTCATATAAAACCCCTCTTTGTTATTAGTGCTTATTTAGAAATACACCTTCATACAAACTTCACAGACGATCATCTACTGAATCGATAAATTCTCGCACCGCTTTATTGAATCTAGCGGGCTGCTCGATATTCGATAAATGGGCTGCATCTTCAATAATAACCATTCTCGATCCATCAATCAGGCGATTGAGCACAATGCCTTGATCTACTGTGCAAGCTGGGTCATGACGACCAGATAACACTAGGGTAGGTGCTTTAATCTTGAGAAGCATGGTGCTTTGAGCCATATCGCGCACTGCGCTGCCACAACCAATATATCCATCGACATTGGTTGCCAAAATCATTTGACGAACCTTTTCAATATCTTGTGGAGCTCGCTCGATAAATGGTGCAGTGAACCAGCGGTTAATAGTTCCATCCACCAAGCCTGCAAGGCCTTGAGTGCGCGCAGTTTGAAAACGATCTTCCCACAAGCTGCGTGGCGGCATTTCGCTTGCGGTATTACAAAGTGACAATGAAAGAATGCGCTCAGGGTAACGAGCGCCTAATTGTTGGCCAATCATGCCGCCAATAGAGAGCCCCATAAAATGGGCTTTCTCAATCTTTAAGGCGTCTAGTAAACCAGCAGCATCGTCAGCCAGCTGTGCGATGGTGTATGGGCCAGGCGCAACACCAGACTTTCCGTGCCCTCGTTTGTCGTAACGTAGTACGCGGTAACGATCTGTAAATGCAGGCATATTCCAATCCCACATACTGCCATTCGCCATCAGACTATTTGCCACTAAAAGCACCGGTCCATCTTCGGGACCATCAAATCGATAAGCAATATCAACGCCATTGACGTTAACGGTTTTGGTGTCTTGCAATTGAGTCATTTGTCTCTACCTTTTTAATATCTGATGGCCTCTGTTTATCTCTATTTATATATTGCCGAGACCATGGTAGATTATCCAATGAAATACCTAAGAAGGTATAAGGATAAAACTATAAAACGCTTATAAAAGCATAGGAGACAAGATGTTTAGATCGCTGATTCAGAAAAGGCTCATCCTCATTCTGAGCCTCGCATTTGGAACGAGTCTGGCGCTCGCCCAAAGCTACCCTAACCGTACAGTCAAAATGATTGTGCCTTTGACTACAGGCTCGGGCGCAGATATTGCTGGCCGCGTGGTAGCCAAAAGCCTTACCGAAACCTGGAAACAACCGGTCATTATTGAAAATCGCCCTGGTGCAGGCGGACTTATTGGGACAGGTGTTGTGGTGAACTCTGATCCCGATGGCTATACCTTATTAGTGCAATCGGCATCCTATGCAGCCAACCCGGCGATCTATAAAAAGCTGCCTTATGACCCACTGAAGAGTTTGATTGATGTGGCCATTCTTGGGCAAACTCCTTACGTCATGATTACCGCTGCTGATGGTCCATATCAAACCATTCGTGATTTAGTGATTGCAGCCAAATCCAAGCCTGGTGAAATTACCTTTGCCTCTGCAGGTGTTGGTAGCTCCACCCACTTGGCCGCCGAATACTTCAACCAAATGATGGGTGTGAAATTGATTCACGTGCCGTACAAAGGATCTCCAGAAGCGATTCAGGATACGATGTCTGGTCGCACCGCTTTTTATATGGCGCCATTAGATACCGCGATTGGACAACTAAGAGGTGGCAAAGTGCGCGCCCTAGGCGTCACCAGTAAAACCCGCAATGCTGCTGTTCCAGAGATTCCTACGATTGCAGAGCAAGGCTATTCTAATTTTGAGATCGCATTGTGGTTTGGTGTCTGGGCACCAACTGGCACACCTGCTGCTGTTGTGAAAAAGATCAATGCCGATATCAATCAATCAATGCAAGATCCTGAAGTCAAGAATGCATATGACAGCAAAGGAATTAAAGCCACTCCTATGAGTCCAACAGAATTTAGTAAATTTGTTCGCGAAGAAATGGCAAAGTATCAAAAGATTGCCAAGGATGCCAATATCGAACCGCAATAACGAATACGATCAATTTAGCTTTGACTTCTCACACTCAAGCACCATTGTGCCAAGCACCAGATCCAGAGATTCGATCACCCAAGATTGAATATCCGGCTGGGGCTGTAGACTGTCATGCACACGTTTGTGGACCAGCAACGCAGTTCCCGTATGCACGGGAGCGTATCTACACCCCGCCAGACGCCACATTAGAGAGCTATCAATCTCTACTGGGCATGCTAGGCATTGATAGAGCGGTCCTCGTTCAGCCAAGCGTTTATGGAATCGATAACCGAGCCATGCTTGCGGCATTGAGAGCGCACCCCCAGAAATTTCGAGGTGTTGCAGTTGTTTCCAATAATCCGAACGATATTCAAGATCAAGAATTAGAGCAATTGCATGCCGCTGGAGTGCGCGGCATTCGCTGCAATATCGTCGATGTAGCCGATAAGTCTGCTGGATTACCAGTACAGAATCTCAAATCATTAGCCGAACGTATCAAACCATTTGGGTGGCATCTTGAGCTTTTGATGCATGTCAATGAGTATCCTAACCTTGCCAAGGTTTTTGAAAACTTTCCTGTAGATTTAGTATTTGGACATTTTGGTTATAGCCATGCAAAACATGGGGCCCATGATGCAGGATTTCAGGGTTTATTAGATTTACTCAAAAATCAGCAGGCTTGGGTCAAGATGACGGGACCTTATCGTATTTGCGATGGCGATCTTCCCTACTCTGATATGCGCCCATTCAATGATGCAGTGATTAAGGCAAATCCCAAGCAACTGATTTGGGGAAGTGATTGGCCACATGTGATGGTCAAGAAGCAAATGCCTCATGATGCCGATCTATGCGACCTTTTTGGAGACTGGGTTACAGACCCGGCCCTAAGAAAATCCATCTTGGTAGATAACCCTTGTATTCTGTATGACTTCCCAGCGTTTAATGCTGAACAAAATTAAGTGAAAAGAATAGGTTTATATGGATACCACCCTTACTGTTATCTTGGGCATTGTTGCGATGCTGCTGCCACTAGTAGTTGGCCGCCTAGTATGGAAACGTTTTAACCAATGGTTTGGTCGCAATGATGAAGCCTATATGGATACTCTTGAATTCTTTCTTAAGAAAATTGGCTTTACTGTATTAGTTGCCTTTATTCTTCTCTGGCTAGGAATGAGCCTCGTCTTTAATGGCAATGGCGCTGCATTGACTTAAGCAATATGAGCGATCAATTCAAAGCGATTCTGACTAAAGCAAAGTTGAACTTTGCCATACTGACTAGCATTCTTGTGATTGCTATTTTGGGTAAATTCATAAACCCTGAATTAACGAATTCTATTTTTGTGACTGCAGATCAATTGGTATCTGATCTCTACTTGGTGTTTATTGCCATTACCTTGGGTGCATTCATACCCAACTTCAAACTAGTGGCATTTGGATCCATTGGCATCTTTATTGCTGCCGCTGTTCTTATACAACTCAAAGTCTTTAACTACCTTACTACCGAATACCTATTTGCAGTACTCATTGTGACTTTGGGATTTGCATCGATAGCCAATCTTTACAGGCACTATCGAGAGCATGGACTGTAAAAGCATCAAGCTATAACTCTAAAAGCAAAAGCCCCTAAACAAGGGGCTTTTCGATTGCCGCGGTTGATTTTGAATTTACTTCTCCAATGCTCCGTAAATCACCGCATTGAGTTGCTCGCGATGAACCTTACGTATTTCACCGGGAGCAACTGCCATCATCACAACGACCATTTGCTCTTTTGGGTCTACCCAGAAAATAGTTCCATTGGCGCCATTCCAAGTGAAGTCTCCAATATTGCCGTTAATCGCTGAGAGACCGCGCTCCATACGTACTGCTACGCCTAGGCCAAAGCCATAGCCAACACGCCCTGGCTCAGTACCGCCCACATTATTTTTAATATCTTTATTCAAATGATTCGAGGTCATGAATGCCACAGTTTGAGGGCCGAGGACTCTCTTGCCATCCAAGCTACCGCCGTTGAGCAGCATTTGACCAAAACGAACATAGTCACCCGCGGTTGAGAACGCACAGGAACCACCACAATCAAACTTTACCGTTTGATTCAGAATATCGACTTTTTGTGGCTTGCCAGTGAGCGGATCGATTGGCAATGGCTGAGCTAAACGAGCCCGATCTTTTTCCGCTACCTGAAAAGTAGTATTGGGCATACCCACCTTATTCCAAATACGCTCTTGTAGTACGCCGCCCAAAGACTTCCCTGAAATTTTTTCTTCAATGATGCCCAGCACATCAATACCAAAGCCATAATCCCAGGCGGTACCTGGCTCATATAGCAATGGATTGCTAGCTAACTTATCAATAAATTCTGAAGATGTATATTGCACTGCCGCTGGAGCAGAGCCTGCTGGGAATAATTTATGTACTGGCGTTGTACCACGACCGCCATACGTTAAGCCATTGGTATGACGCATGAGATCTTGCACGGTTATCGGATTTTTTGCTGGCACGGTTGTGAGGTTGCCATCCCCATCCACTTTGCCTACTTTCATCTCTTTAAATTGGGGGAGCCAATTGGAGATAGGAGCATTGAGCGGTAACTTACCCTCTTCATAAAATGTGAGGCCACCAACAGTCGCCATCACTTTTGTCATGGATGCCAAATTAAATATAGCGTCCGTAGTCATTGGCTTGTTATTTGTCTTATCTGCATAACCATAGGGCTTGAAAATAACTAACTTGCCATTTTTAGCAACAGCCAATACCGCCCCTGGCAATTGATTATTGGCAATCTGGTCTGCAAAAAAGGCGTCGATTTTCTTCAGGCCGTCTGGACTAAAACCTTGACCGGGGGTAGCACTCAATGGCAATGGTGCCTTTGAATAATCGGCAGCAAGCAAGGTTGTGCTGCTCAATAAGCCAGCGCCAAGGGTCAGCGCAAGGCCAATAGCCTGTAATTTCTTCATCTTGTCTCCATTTTTGGGTTTTTGGGGCTTTGATTGCCCTCTGTTTTGAGTCTTCTGAGACTATTGAAGCAGACTTTTAATAGCTTAGGGTTTTCTCACATCTATATAGCTATGAGTTATATAGGATTGATTTTTGAGTATTTGAAGGAATATTGAAAATCCATGACAATCGTGGGCTATGTATAAATATGACCACATTGACCAAACCCTTGTAGATCAACGAGTTGCACAATTTCGAGACCAGGTAGCAAGACGCCTTGATGGCAGCCTTGCTGAAGAAGAATTCCGCCCACTGCGTTTGCAGAATGGCCTCTACCACCAACGCCATGCTTACATGCTGCGCGTAGCAATTCCATACGGCTTATTTAATTCTAATCAATTGCGCGCAATGGCCTTGATTGCTAAAAAGTATGACCGCGGTTATGGTCACTTCACTACTCGTCAAAATATTCAGTACAACTGGGTCACACTTGAAGATACACCCGATATTTTGGCTGAGCTTGCCAAAGTAGAAATGCATGCCATTCAAACTTCTGGCAATTGCATTCGTAATATTACGAGTGATGCCTTTGCTGGCGTTGCTGGTGATGAGTATGTTGACCCACGCCCTATATGTGAGCTACTCCGTCAGTGGTCCACATTACATCCAGAGTTTGCGCACTTGCCACGTAAATTTAAGTTTGCGATTAATGGTGCCAAAGAAGATCGCACAATCCTCCTTTGCCATGATGTTGGTATTGAACTCAAGAAAAATACAAATGGGGAACTCATTGCTGACATCTATGCTGGTGGTGGCATGGGTCGCACACCAATCTTAGGCTCACTCATTAAGACTGGCTTGCCATGGCAGCTATTGCCAAGTTACCTCACTGCCCTATTGCGCGTATATAACCGCTTTGGCCGCAGAGACAATCTTTACAAGGCTCGCATCAAGATCTTAGTGAAAGCCTTAAGCCCAGAAGAATTTGCCCGCCAAGTCGAAGGTGAATGGCTATTTAACAAAGATAGCGATGTCAACTTTACCCAGGCAGAGTGGGATCGTGTTGCGAAGCATTTCACCAAACCTGCATATCTGTCTCTGGCAAAGCTATCCGATCAACAAGTGATCAATACTGCGAGCGAAGCAGAAAGAGCGTCTTTCGCAAGATGGCTAGAGCGTAATGTGAAACCGCATCAGGTGCCTGGTTATGCGAGCGTGATTTTGTCGCTTAAGCCACATGGCTCAGTAGCGCCTGGTGACGCCACCACTGCACAAATGTTGGCAATCGCTGATTTAGCAGATCAATATAGTTTTGGTGAGTTGCGTGCAACGCATGAACAAAACTTAGTACTGGCTGATGTAGAACAATCTAAGCTCCATGAACTTTGGCAAGAAGCGAAAAAGCAAAAAGTAGCCTTACCAAATATTGGTCTACTGACTGACATCATTGCCTGCCCTGGCGGCGACTTCTGCTCTTTAGCCAATGCCAAGTCTCTACCGATTGCCAAAGCGATTCAGGAGCGCTTTGATGATCTCGATTACTTATTTGATTTGGGTGATATCTCACTCAACATTTCGGGCTGCATTAACTCTTGTGGACACCATCACGTTGGCAATATTGGCGTTTTAGGTGTCGATAAGGACGGTGAAGAGTGGTATCAAATTACCTTAGGTGGTGAGCAAGGTAACGATGCCGCCATCGGCAAAGTGATTGGACCTTCTTTTTACGCAGATGAAATCCCAGACGTCATCACTAACGTGATTAACACTTATGTAAATCATCGCAACGAAGATGAATCTTTCATAGATGCCTATCGCAGAATTGGGGTGGCCCCATTCAAAGAAGCCGCCTACAAGAATGCTAAGAAGAAAGAGAAGGCAGAAATTGCGGGAGATGCTTCATGAGTCAAGCCAATCTAAGTAATAGCACTGAAATTGCTGCACATGATCAGATTTTGCATTTTCCTAAAGGTGGCAAACCTAACTTAGCCCCTAATGAATGGCTGATCTGGAATGGTAGCCAGGATGAAGGCGGCCTTCCTGATTTAGAGCACGGCAAGCAGAATGTTCTAGTACCTTTTGCTTGGTGGGCACAACATTACCAGGAATCCGACATTCAGAGCAAAACAAAAGCAGGTCATATTGGCGTGTGGTTTGCTGCTGATGACGATATCTTGAAACATGCTGAACTGATTGAAGAAGGCAAAAAGATATGGCCGCTAGTAGCAGCGCACTTCCCGATTTTTAGAGATGGTAGAAGCTTTAGTACTGCTGCACTACTGCGTGATCGATTTCAATGGACTGGTGAAGTTCGTGCCATTGGTGATGTGCTGATTGATCAACTCTTACAAGGTGCCCGCGTTGGTTTTGATAGTTTTGCATTACGCCCAGACCAAAAGACGGATGTTGCTCTCAAGCAATTTGATTTGTTCTCAGTGACGACTCAGAATAGCTGGCGTGATAAGCGTGCAACTTTAAGCAAACTAAGCGTCTAACTATGATTATAGAAAAACGATTCATCCAAAAATGAGCAAAGAGCTGAGCAACACCTTAAACCAAAGCGCTTCTGGCGAATTGGGGAAAGTGTATCTAGTCGGTGCGGGACCTGGTGCAGCAGATCTGATTACTGTGCGGGGAGCAAAACTCTTGGCACAGGCAAATATTGTTTTTCATGATGCTCTGGTAGAGCCCGAGATGCTTGCTCTATGCCCTCAGGCTGAATTAGTGGCTGTAGGTAAACGCTGTGGCAAGCTCTCTTCTGCGCAGCAGTTTATTAATAAGCGCTTAGTAGATGCCGCTCAAAAGTACAAAATCATCGTGCGTCTAAAAGGTGGCGATCCCATGCTCTTTGGTAGGGCTGATGAAGAAATTACTGCGTTGAAAGCTGCTGGCATTAGGGTTGAAGTAGTCCCCGGCATTACTGCAGCCCTAGCTGGTGCAGCAAGCTTGCAGCAGTCACTTACTTTACGAGGCATCAGCAGAAGTGTTGCCTTTATTACCTTAGCTCAAGGCACCGATCACTCGCTTTCAAATCAAGATAAAACCCTACAACCCATCACAAACCCAAACGCAGATACCTTGGTTTATTACATGGGGCGTAAAGATGCTGCCAAAATTGCAAAGCAACTCATTGAGCAAAGCCCCAATCAAACTGCCAGTACACCAGTGCAAATTTTGGAGGCAGTATCTACCACTCGTGAGCGCCTGTGGTCTAGCACTCTTGGCGAATTAGCACTTGGCAAAGCGGATGATTGGTTTGATAGTCATTCACCAGCATTGATTATGGTTGGTGAAGCACTAAGAAATTCAAATAGTAACGCCACAGGCTCTGAAGAAAATTTAGAGGGATCTAGCTCCGAAATCAACAATAGCTTGCAAGACACTCAAGTCCTCGCCAACGGCAGGCGTCGCGCTTAAATTAACCCTCGGAAATTTTTCCCGGCAGGCATCTAGCAATAAAGGAAAATCATTACGCAAATGACCGCCCTGGCCAAAAAAGACGGGCACTATAGTAATTTGAGTGGCGCCTCCACTAACCAATGAAGTCACAGCCTCTTCTAGTGATGGTTGCATCATTTCCAAGAAAGCGAGTTCTACCGGGGTGTCAGCATGCTGGGCACGCCATAGACTAGCGAGTCGATCAAAGGGCTCGCGCCAACGGTTATCTCTGGCGCCATGACCAAAAAGAATGATTGCTTTCATAAATTACTTTTAAACTCTAACTATTATCGGTTTTACTAGATGAATCTTTTTTAATCTAGATTTATCTGTAAGCTTAACTCTTATTTTGTAATAGTGAATTTTAATTAATTCGATAAGGCCAATTCATGGAACTTCTTCACTCTCTGGCTTCTCAAACTTGGTTTATAGCCCTAATGGCCGTCCTGCTGATTGGCGGGGTACTCTCAGCCGTCCATCATGCAGAGGTGATTGCTCATAAGACAGGTGAACCCTATGGCGCCCTAGTATTGGCGATTAGCGTCACCATTATTGAAGTATCGCTGATTATCTCTATGATGCTAACTGGGCACGAGGGTTCTGAATTCATCGCACGCGATGCCGTATTTGCAACAGTGATGATCGTTCTCAATGGTGTGATTGGCTTATGTATTTTTATTGGCGGTCTACACCATCATGAAATGTCATTTCGCAACGAAGGCACCAACTCTGCATTAGCAGTTTTGACAGCGCTCGCTACATTTATTTTAGTAATGCCAATCGTGACTACCAGCACTCCAGGACCTGACTTCACCAAGAGCCAATTGGCTTTTGCGGGCATTGCCTCATTTGCTCTCTATGCTGCATTTTTATTCTTTCAAACGGTAAGTCACAGAGACTATTACCTACCCAAAGTTGAAGATAAGAAAAACGATATCAACTTTCATGCGCCAAAGCCTAGCAATCTCAAGACTGGAATTAGCGTTGCATTACTCATCTCCTCACTCATTATTGTTGTAGGCCTCGCAGAGTTACTAAGCCCAGCTATTGAGGCCGGCGTTAAGGCTGCTGGCGCCCCTAAAACGATTGTCGGCATTGCTATTGCAATGTTGGTACTTTTGCCAGAGGCCTTTGCAGCCGTCAGAGCTGCTAAAGCTAATCGCTTACAAAGTAGCTTGAACTTAGCACTTGGATCAGCGCTCGCCAGTATTGGATTATCCATTCCCACAATTGCTGCCATTGCGATTTACTTTAATTTTCCATTGAGCCTGGGTATCAGCAGCCTGAATATGACACTCATGTACTTGACCTTCTTTATTGGGGCGCTCACTCTGGCGATTGGCAGAACTACCCTATTACAAGGCGTGGTACACCTCATCATCTTCTTTGAGTACTTATTCTTAAGTTTGGTGCCTTAAACAAAGGCTAAATATGAGCAAAACAGGGATTATTGTTTGAATTTCTTGCAATAAGCTACGCATCACATGCGGATATCCAATATTGACACCCCACCATCAATAGAACATCGGGAGCAAAGTCAGCAAATACCCCCAGACTACCTAAAAATAGTACTTTTAGATTCTATAATCACTTAATGGTCAGCTTAATCACAGCATTCTTCGTCTCCTTTATTGTCACGATTCTCATTATTCGTACCCAAAGTATTCATGGGCGAATTAGTGGGGATATCGATCTTAATGGCCCGCAGAAGTTCCACACTAGATCTGTCCCCAGAATTGGGGGTTTAGGTATTGGTCTTGGCATTTTCTCTGCGATTGCACTTCGTTATCAAGATTCTGCAAGCAATACTGAAGAACTTTTTTTACTCTTTGGTGCGCTGCCAGTCTTTGGCATCGGCTTACTAGAGGACCTCACCAAAAAAGTAGGTGTGCGCACTCGTTTACTTTTTACCGCGCTAGGTGCATTAATTGCTTCGCTACTATTAGGTGTCAGTATCGATAGATTAGATATCCTGGGTTTTGACCTTCTGATAGCTATGCCAGCCATTTCTATCGCGTTCACCGTTTTTGCTGTTACGGGTCTTGCTAACGCTTACAACATTATTGATGGCTTTAATGGTCTCTCAAGCATGGTTGGCATGATCACATTGATAGCCCTTGGTTATATGGGCATCCAATTTAATGACCCGCTTCTGATCTTTCTGAGCTTTGCGATGATCGGCGCCATTTTGGGATTTTTTATCTGGAACTACCCTAGAGGGTTGATATTTTTAGGTGATGGTGGCGTCTATTTAATTGGTTTTTGGGTTGCCATGCTAAGCGTGATGACTGTCAGTCGTCATAATGAAATTTCACCTTGGTTTGCAGTGATGGTCAATGCCTACCCAATTCTGGAGACACTCTTTACCATCTACCGCAGAAAGTTTCATCAAGGTAAAAGTCCAGGCCACCCCGATGGCATCCATTTCCATTCGCTCATCTTTAGAAGAATTTTGAATCCTTCTTATATTAGCAATGAATTAGAGTGGTTCAATGCCAATGCAAAAACATCACCTTATCTTTGGGTGCTCAGCTCAATGGCCATTATTCCAGCAATCTTATTTTGGCACTCCACCCCCATCTTGATGGGATTCTCAATCATATTTATTGCCACCTATGTCTGGCTCTACAAAAGACTGGTGACTTTCAAAACACCGCAGTGGATGCGTCCTCAATAGTTAGAATCCGTAAACTTGAAAATATTTAAAGAATAAAGTGCAAATAATTCTATCGAGCAAGATATATTGCGTTAGCGAGCCAATCCCCTAATTTAACTACCCCCACTTCAATTAAATCAGAAATTGAAGGTATCAGCGGCCATTTCATGAGTGTAGGGGCTGCGGATTTACTTAATTCAGGGGCGAGCATTTCAATAATTATGCAAAGAGGCCGATGGTCACAGACTGATACAGTGATGAGGTATGCTGAACATGGAAGCCCTATATCTGAGGACTGGTCATAAAAATGAAGAAAATTACTATTCAGAATAAAAAACCTGCTCACCTTTATGATCTTCAATAAATTCAAAACGAACTGTCTTTTCTATCGCCTCCATTAATGGGGTAGGTGGAATAAAACCAGTTGATTCGATTGCAGATTCATATACTGAATTGGCGCAAAACTTTTTAACCCTGATAGCACTGATAGGAAACTTTTTTCCAGTAATACTTGCTACAAAATCAAAACAAGACCCAATTAATAGACCAAGAGAAAATGGCAGTCTAAATTTAATCTCAGCCGATCTACCCAGCAGCTTATTTACATACGCAACCAAGGCATTCATCGTAAAATCAGGCTTATCAATATAGTTATAGATATGCACGCCGGGCTTGAACCCCAAAGAATATTCCAAGAACGCTGCGACATTCTCAACATAAGCCATAGACTTTCGGTTTGAGCCATTGCCAACCATTACAAATTTACCAGAGGCAATTTGCTTGAGAAGATTAAAAACATTCCCCCTATTTCTCTCCCCGAAAACTACTGTTGGACGAACTATTACTAGACAACGGCATTCTGGGTATTCTGATTGCCACTGCTTATAAACTTGTTCCGCCTCCCACTTGGTGCGACCATAGTCGTTAAAAGGAGCAATTGCCCCAGATTCATCAGTTCCCAAAGGGGCAAACCCATAAACAGCTACTGAGCTAGTGAAAATAATTTTATTAACGCCTTTAGCCCTAGCTAAATTACAAATATTTTTAGCGCCATCCACATTCACTTCATCATACAAACTTAATGGACGAACATCATCGCGATGCTCCGCAGCAAGATTAATAAACGCCGAGGGGTCAGAAGAAGAATTATGTACTAGCGGTCTACGAACATCAGCCTTTAATGCCTCACCAGGGAAAAATATGCTCGGGTCTTTGTCTATAATCTCGAATTCGATTTTAGCTTGGCTTAAGCGAATGCAAAGTCTTGTCCCTATGAACCCACTACCTCCAATTACGATTACACTCAAAAAATACCCCCTAATTTTTTAGACATTTTAAAATCAAGTATTCGTAGTTGCAATCTTATTCAATCGACTTCTTTCCGCATCAAAAATCCAGCCCCATTTATTAAAATATTTAATAATATTGAAAGCATGTATAAAAAGCATTTTTATTGACTTTTTAGAGGCGGCCCCATATTCATGATAAATAGTTACCTCAGGATAAAACATTGTTCTGTATTCAACTGCAATTCTCCTTGTTAAATCTATATCCTCTGGATACATAAAGAATCTCTCGTCAAATACTCCGCATTTCCTTAATGCATCAGTTCGTAAAAACATAAAACATCCAGATAGATAAGGAACAAACATTTCTTTGTTGTAATTAGTAGATCGCATTTCAAATTTGAAATTATTTTTTTTCCAAATTTTTTTAGTGAAGATCATTCTGCCAATTAAGTCAAATGGTGTAGGAACTAATTTACACAGGTACTGAATATTACCGTTTGGAAAAAGAACTTTTGGCATCACTAGACCAACATCAGATCTTCGATTCATATAGTTAATAAGGCCGCCAATAGTTGGCGCATCGAAATAGACATCGGCATTCAAAACCAGGTGGTAACTTCCGCCCATTTGAAGCGCGTGTCTTAAGGCTAAATTATGCGCCGCTCCATATCCCGGATTAGCCGGGTTAAAAATATACTTAACATTGTTAAATAGACATGCGAATTTCTCGAGCCCATTAGTTGGTGAATTATCAATGAGAAATATAGTGGCATCGATTGAGTTATTAATGCTATTTATACATCTAGTAAGCTGGTGATAATCTGTCTTAAATAGGACTATTGATACTGTCAGCATAAATAATAAATTATCTGGAAGGTTAAGAGCTTCTAACTTTATTAAATTTCATTGCAAAAGATAAGATAATGTTAGAGAAATCTACAACAAAATTATCAATAGAAAGATTTTTAACTGTATCTGAGATATCTTTGCAATTTATTTCGCCAAACTGAAGATAGGAAATAGCCAAATTGGCAATTTCCTCCGGACTTCTAATGTTAACCACTCTTGAATTGGAACGAGATAAGTAGGTTAGAGGACCAAAAGAATTAGTAGCAATAACGTATGTCCCACAAGAAAGCGCCTCCAATATAGGAAGGCAAACTCCTTCATACTTAGAGGTATGTATCAATAATTTTGCAGAGTTATATATTGTGCGCAATTCATCATCAGACTTGATGGAAAAAAATTTGACGCGATCAAAAGTTTCAAAACTAGAGAAAAGATCGGTTTCTTGTGACACAAACCAAAATTCATAACAATTAAGCGACTCACTAAAATACAAGCAGTTAAAAACATTTTTTAACAATTCAAAATCTTTGAACCAACCTCGTCTGGGGAAAAAAAGGACAACATTCTTCTTTGGAGCTGATGAGTCGGGGTAGAAAACTTGTTTATCAACCCCCAAGATAACCCTGTGAATACAAACTGATAAATTTTTGACTATAACCCGGAGTTTTCTTTCTCCGTAAATGGTTGTTACAATAAAATTATTCGAAGAATGTCTATACCCCCAAAAAACAAAAAACCTCAGTAACCTTCCAATTAGTGTAGACTTTTTAAAAAAAACTTCTTCAGAATCCTGGACAAAATATATTGAGTTCTTACGTTTCACGCCTGGTGACAACGAATAAATAAATCCAGTTAACCAATGCGAAAGTATAAAAACAGAATGCTTTCTCGTAGAGAAGTAGCTCCAAAGCAAAAGTAAGTAGTGGAAAATATTTCTAGCATCAAGCAACACAACCTCAATACCAGAATTTATCTTATAAATTGGACTCCATGCACCTCTAGGGCATAGCAATATAACTTTTAATCCAATAGAAGTTAAATGATTTGCGATTTTAAATATAATTCGCACTCCGCCATGGTATTTAGCACCAATCAGTGGAATGCATATTGTTGGCAGTTCAATACTTTTGCAGCCTTTCACTATTATTTATCCATTTCATTCAAGTCGGTAGATTGTGTTTCGCTAAAAGCAAAGAAATTAAGGCACTCATTACTACATGCAATTTTATTAAAGCATGGCGAGCAGGGTACGTTCAATTTAAAAGTTGTGGAGTTAAAACCAGGTAGATACCACTGATTTGGATCGGCAACCCCACTAAAGAAGCCATATACCTTAGCCCCTAACAAAGAAGCAAAATTAGAGACGAAAGACTCGGAGCCGTAAATTATTTTTGCAGCAATGATTAATTGGGCAAGCTCAAAAAAATTAAAATATTTAATTTCTACTGTTAAATTCTCCAGTTTTAAATTTTTCAATTTTAAAAGCAAACTCCCATCATCACTGGGCACTCCTAGCAGTAGTATTTCCTCATTTGGATGCATTTTGACTATTTCCAAAACGAATTCGTAATTTAAAACTCGTGTTTTTTCAGAACTAAATGGATGAATAATTACATCAAATCTTTTAACTAACTCATTTCCCTTGGTAACATTTTTAATATGATGTAAAAAAAAAGATTTTTTAGCATAGGGAATCTTCGCCAACATTAAAAATTGTTCATGTATTGCAAGCTCTGCTCTTGAAAAATTTATTATTTTTTTACTATTAAACCGATTCAACTTAATTGAATCAAAAAATGATATGGATTGTTCTATTAAAAAACCAGATCTCCATCTATAAGTGTCGATAGATACATCGTATGAATTCCAACAAGAACATATTTTCCTAACAAAAATATTGAGAGCCTTAAGCAATGCAAAAGATTTTATTGAGGAGATGATAGTATTATTTTCTTCAATTATTTTAAATGGAAGCTGTAAATCTCTGATAATTTTTATGTTATTTTTATTAGTACATATAGTTACATCAACTAAAGCAAGGTCGATTTTCATTAGAGAATAGCAAGCTAATATAAAATCCCCAAGATTCCCCTTCGTATACCAAAGTAATTTAGTTTTCATTACCCTATCAAGAACTTATAATCAAGACATTTCAGTAATATAATTGTACAAATTTCTCAGTAATAAAGCAGAATTCAATCCTCTAAATTTAGTTTTATAGTCCGGTACATACTTAACAATACTATTTTCAACCCTGCATAACATTTTTTCTACCATCATTTGATCTAAAGATTCTCCATCTGAATAAGATGCAAAGTCGCCGAAATATTCTCTGGCACCTCCAACATCAGTAACTATGATCGGTCGGTTTCTTACGGCTGCCTCCATGGCGCTAATACCAGGCGTTTCCCACCAAGATGGTAGCAAATAAAGTGAGCAACCGTCTATGGCTGCAAGCATCTGTGGACTTCCATGCACTAGCAAACCCTTGTATTTAACAAAACCTCCGCCAATTTTTAATATTCTTTCGAGATAATTTTTATCGAAAACAGATCCATAAATATGGTATTCAATTTTTAATTTTTTAGCTACATGAGCTACGAGGTGCTGATTTTTGCGCGGATCTATTGTTGCAATAGTAAGAAGGTATGGAGGATTTTTCTCGTTAGGTGAAATTGACTCATGCTCGAAAAAAATATCATCTACAGTATTAGGAATTACATGAATTAAATTATTGTCAATGCCGTATTCAAATTGAATTAACTCTGACTCAGCCTTTGTATTAGCAATTAAAGAGTTGCAATTTCTAAAAAATTCATATCGCTCTCTATATGCAGCAACGGGTCTTATATTATTAAATATTGCCGGAGAAATTAATGTCATCTTTTTGGCAAAACTATAAAATTTACTTGAGTTGGACCAATAGTTACATGAAACAATGGATTTAGACTTGGCGCCTCTCCTTATTTGATTAAACATTTGTAAATTATTTATAGGAAAAAAATGAATAGCATCAGAGTTGGAAATATTGGGGTCAAGACTTACATCCAAGCCAAGCAGATGTAAATTTCTTTTCCATGATTCCAGCTGTCTTTGGCAGCCTCCAACACTGAAATATGGCTCAATAACGTAAGAAATTTTCATTATAGAATTTTTTTAAATTAAATAATATATTACTATTTAATTACTTTTTTTATATAATTAAATAACAAAGATTTTATAATAAAAAAATAGTATGATATTTTTAATGAAGATGAAGTCAATTCGCTGGACGGAAAATGAATTTTAGAAACTCCTGGAATTTTAAAAAAGAAAGCCGCCCAAATTAAATAACCAAATTTTGCAGTCGGGAAGCAGCGCAAACCATTAACAACTTGGGCATAAAATACATTGAAATATTGGACTGGATTATAGGTAGCAGCAGTTGGGCTATCAAAAAAAATAGGTGATTTTATAATTGATATTTTCTTTGAACTGGATATTATCGATATGGACTTATTAAGAAAACTCATTTGCTTAAATCTATGATTAAGAGGATAGAGATTATCTAATTTTCTAGAAAAAATTTGCATAGATATAAATCCTAGTCTGTAATGCAAACAAAATTTAATGACAAGTTTGAATAATAAATTTGGTAAAAACCTATTAATTACATATATTAAATTTAGGTTTAGATGAGTATA
The DNA here is from genome assembly GCF_018687455.1 of Polynucleobacter sp. TSB-Sco08W16. Lineage (NCBI taxonomy): Bacteria > Pseudomonadati > Pseudomonadota > Betaproteobacteria > Burkholderiales > Burkholderiaceae > Polynucleobacter > Polynucleobacter sp. TSB-Sco08W16. The sequence goes on along the minus strand of NZ_CP061291.1, from coordinate 308,539 downwards.
AGATAATAGTATTGTATCTGGCCTACTTTTAAAAATATTAAATATTGGTTGTAAAGTACTAAAAATATAGTCATCATCGCCAAGATACCAAACATATAACCCTTTGAATTTAGACTCTATAATTGACATTGAAGACTCAGCGGTTCTTATTTCAAAATTGCCACTTATATACTCACACTTCATGTCAAAATTTTCACATATTTTCTTTGCAGAATGATTTTCATCATTATCAACTACTATTATTTCGACTTTATCCCTATACTCTTCAGGAGTATTATCAAAAATTCCTTTTAGACACTTAGCCAAACATTCAGGCTTTCTAAAAGTTGGAATTCCAATTGTTAACCAAATTAATGGCAGAATAACTGTATTACTTTTGTGAATAAACATTTTTTAAATGATAACCCAATAATAAGGCTGTTAATGAAATTGCAGAATATTGAATGGGATGAAAAAAAGAAATCAATATTAACATAGAGCCAACATAACCAGCTTTGGAAATTAAATGAATAGTAAGATATAGAAACATGATTGAGGCAGTCAATCCACCAAATACATTTACCAGTTGAAAATAAAATATTCCAGTTTTATGTAATTCATTATCATTAGGTGGAAATAGCACTGACTCAATAGAAAGAGAACTTAATGCATTTTTAAGCAACCCCCCTCTTATACTATCAGTAATATCAATAAATCTAGCAAAGTAACTATCATCTCCTATAAAAAATAAGAAGCATACAATTATTAGAGTCAGCGAGAAAAAGAATAGGATAATATTCTTTTTTACAGCAGCAAAATATAAAATCGGTGTAAATATTCTCGATTGGGAATAAATTGAAAGGGATAATGCTATCAAAATATTTATTTTATGTACTCTAGATAGAATTATTGCAGTTGTTGCGATTAGAAATATAAAATACGTCGGTTCAGAAAAAAATCCGATTGGTCTATAGTCATTCCCAACCACAATGTTTGTCTTAAAATTAGGTAAAACAAAATGAATAATGGCCTCTAGAATCCAAAATGTAATTAAAAAAATATAAAATAATTCTATTTTTTTAAATATTATATTGTTTTTACTATCGCAATCTAACTTCAAAAAATTTAATCCATTACAAGCAACGTAAATCATAAAATAAGTCAAAAATAATTTAGCAGGATATATTGAAGAAATAATATAAGAGTAGATCGATATGAAGATCAATAAAATAATAAAAATGTCAATTTGTTTGCCATCTTTTATAAAATAAAATAGTATAAAGATACATATTATTAAGTATGGAATAGATACTGGGATTCCATCAATTAACTCAAAATATTCAAAAAATTGAAAAAATAAAAAATAGAACAATTTTTCTTCGGTTTTTCCTGATGCAAAAAAAAGAGCTAAAAAAGCAATCAAGGCCGTCAAGCCAATAATTTCATAGTCACTCTGGTACCTTGCTAGCAACAAAATAATTGCTAAGAAAAATATTTTAATATGGTCTTTTAACATTTTTTTTATATAAATTCATTTCTTCTTCTCTCTGAAATAAACTTTTTATAATACATCACTGGAGACAATAATGTAAAAACTGACGTTACAATAGCAACATAAAGCCTAAATGGAATATCATCTAACCAGAAAAGTAAGTTGATTGTTATAACTCCCATTATTATATTCTCCTTAACAAATATTTCCTTATCTTTAGCCCTTAAATATATACTGATATTAGCGCAAAATGCGTTAGCCAAAAAATGTAAAGAGAAAATTAAAATAATGTATTTATCTGGAAATTTATCAAGATAGAAATTCATCAATCCTTGTCGTCTTAATAGCTCAATAAAAATATTAAAAAAAATACAGCTTAGCATAGAAAATAATAATGAATGCATGAAGCATTTGTTGAAAATAAAGTTAGCTTTTTCAATATGTTTATTTTTTAATAGGTTAATTAATTTTGGAATATTCGTCTGCATAAACCCATTTGAGATGCTTAATAAAAAACCTAATATTGATATTAATAATCCAACCTGCCCAGCCATAATAGCCCCGTATTTTCGAAATATAAAGGGTACGTATAATGTGAATATAAAATAGCCTGAAACCATTGTTATCATCATATTTCTCTGAAAATAATAATTTTTTCTAATGAAAATATAAAGATATCTAATGTTTATTTTTAATTTAAATATGTTCTTATTAAAACTATAAAATATTAATCCAGTGCTCAGTAAAATAGCCGATTGGTATATACCCGCAGACATTAGCCCAAAACCAAGGTAAATGCATGCGATAAATATCAGAATAGATATTAATGAAGATGTTAATTTAATAACTGATGAAACTGAAAATTTTCCAAGCCCCTCTAGGATCATGAAGTTCGGAAGTAAGTAAAAATTAAGGCACGAAGCTATTGAAAATATCACCCATGATAAATAAACATATCCATCTAAAAAATATTCATTTGTTGATGCTATGAATATAATATTTACTACAATGAAATACAACGTAGCTGTAAATAAAAAATATGTCTTTATAGCATTGCTTATATTTTTAAATATTCTATTATTTTTTACATCAATTAAATCTAAACCATAATAATTTTTTGAAATGTAATTTTGAGTTACAGTCAACATACCAAGTTCAAGAATGCCCTGAACTGCCAATATTGATTGAAAAAGGTAGTAGTACCCTAGCTCGTTCTTGCTGAAGGTGGCTGGAAGAACCGCAACAACCAATAATCCAGCAATTGCACCCCAAATTTTAAATGCTATTGTAAATATTATGTTTTTATTATAAATATTGGACACTATTCAACCATTCTTGATGCTTTCACAAGGCTTATATTTTCTCTCGATGATTTCAATGAATTATTTTTTCTAAACTTATATCCCATTATTTTCCAATATAAGGGTCCAAATAAATAATTTTTTTTAATTATTTTTCTAGCTTCTTTTTTGAATTTATAAAAATATAATTCTGTTTTTCTTAATTCTTCTTTGTTATTCCATCTATATACATAGTCACTTTGTTGTATATTATCGTGCTTAAACGTTTTGCTCTTTAACCTTGCGCTAACAAAAATGCACATTTGATTTGAACTAGAAATATTTAATCTATCTCCAAAATTCGGTTTTTTTATCCTATACCATTTATAGGGATTTGTTAAATCGACTAAGAATACAAAAAGATCTTCATAACCGTTATTCTCAGAATATAAAGAAAAAAACAGTTCCGGTGAAAATTGCCAAAATCCATGTCCGCAGAAGTTATTTGCAGGCAGTATGTGGATAACTTGCCCCCCTTCTTTTAATAATTGAGAACAATTTTTTATGGCTTGGCTAACATTAAAAATGTGCTCCAGGCTTCCTGCGTCTATTACAGTGTTGTATTGGTTATGCATACTTAGAGGTATGTCGGTGTTCATATCATGAATAAATGTTGCATTTTCATATTTGCTGTTGTCAAGAGAATCAACTTGTGACGCAGATAAATTTTTTTGTAGCATTTCTTCACAATATTTATCATCAATATAATTTTTTTTCTTTCTAAAAATATCTTCAAATTCCTGCTCATCTATTAGAAGCGATTGACGTCCAATAGTTAGGGTTTTATTAAAATCCCTTCTGTTGGATATAAATTTTAAAAATGTAAGTGCATATATATCTATTCCCATTACTATCCTTTTTATAAAACTATTGAGTTTTTAATATTTTTTCTATAACTATAAATTTATTATCAGCTTAGACTCTATCATTGACTAAGAATTTAAATTTATCCCTTACTTAATCACAGCTTAAGTATTTAAGTATTCGCCTCGTAATTCTTTCTGATGCACAGCCATCTCCACAAGGATATGAAATATTAGTCATTTCCTTATAGGCCCCAACATCAAGCAGAGGTCGATGTATTTCTCGAACAATTGCATTGCGTTCTGTGCCCTCAAGTCGAGATATCCCCATAGCAATAGCCTCTGGACGCTCAGTTTTTTCACGCATAACTAAAACAGGCTTACCCAAAGATGGCGCCTATTCCTGAATGTCTCCGCTATCAGTAAGAATCATAAAACTATTGGCGCCATCTTAATAGCTTCAGGCTTTGTGCCAAACACAATAAGTACTTTTCTCAAATTTCACATTAAATCCTGCGTATATTCCAAATTATTCAATTAACCCCCCTAACTTATTCATAACATCCTGCGATCCAACTGCCCCACACACAACTGGATCAAGCGCATAACTGCTAATTCTTTTTAAAAAATTTGGGGCATCTAATAAAGATTCCAACATCCACGATGAGAACCCTCCATCTCGCAGATGATCCTCATAAACCTTTACATCATCGAATAGCTTAACTTGCTCAACTTGATATTTTTTACACTCCATACCCCACAAAGGCATACTAAAAAGATAATCGTGAGAGTATTCTGAATTTTTCTTGAGACGGCGATGGGCTATCTGAAGAGCATACCCAGTAGCTAAATGAGCTCTAGTGGAATCATCGTTTCCCGCATGAATCAACTTCCATTTTCCGGGGGATAAAATGGGAACTTCTTTATGCAACAATGCTTCGCCAGCTTTATTTAATCTTAAATAAGAAGGTTGGGGATTATTAATTAAATATCTTAAACAACCCCGCACCTCTAGTGGATCCCCTGGTGATGCTATCAACATATTGGGCATCGCTCTGATTAATGCATAGTCCTGAACTGCGTGATGCGAATAGCCCAACGCCCCATAAGACAATCCACCACCAACCGCAACAATAGTCACCGGCAGATTATGGTAAGCAACATCATTGCGAATTTGCTCAGCACAACGAAAAGTTGGAAAATTTGCAATGGAATACACAAATACATGATAGCCCTCTGATGCCATTCCAGCCGCTAAGCCCATCATGTTTTGCTCCGCAACTCCAGCGTTTATAAATCGCTCCGGAAACTCTTCCGCAAATGGCTCAATAACCGAATATCCCAAATCCCCTACGATTAGCGCTATAGCCGGATGCTGACGAGCAAGCTGAACTAATTCATCTATAAACGCGTTACGCATTCTCTAGCTCCTGCATTGCCAATAGAAGCTGATCGTCTGAGGGAGATTTGTAATGCCACTCAACCCGATTTTCCATAAAAGAAACTCCCTTGCCTTTCGTTGTGTGAGCAATTAAAAGGCATGGTTTACCGCCTTCCCATGACTCAATCTTAAAAGCATTACACAAAGCGACACAATCGTGTCCATCGACCTCCTGAACCGACCATCCAAAAGCTTTAATCTTATCCGCCAAAGGTTCAACTCCAAGGGTTTTCTCGACGGTCGTCAAACTTTGTAACTTGTTGTAGTCGATCACTGCGATAAGATTATCGAGATGATGGTGCGAAGCAAACATCATGGCCTCCCAGTTTGCGCCTTCGCCCAATTCGCCATCACTCAAAAGAACAAAGGTGCGCCATTTTTTCCCCATCTTTTTTGCTGCCAATGCTTTACCAACTCCAAATGACAAACCATGCCCCAATGATCCAGTGGAAAACTCGACTCCGATAACCTTATGGCTAATGTGCATCATCATGCTCGAATTATCGGTTGCATAATTCTCAAGCTGACTTTCGGGGAAAAATCTACGAGCGGCAAGCGCCGAATATACGGCCACACATGCATGCCCTTTACTCAATATAAAGCGATCTCTATCATCCCAATCGGCTCGAGATGGATCAACGTTCAAAATTCGGCCGTACAGAACAGCCAAAATATCCGAAATTGAAAGAGCGCTTCCAATATGTGAGGCCTTAGCACGATGTACCATACGAAGCGACGAGATTCTAATAACCTTCGCCAGCGCCTGAATCTCTTTCATGTATTCACCATCAAGTTTTCACGGACCCAATTTGCTGTTCGTAGAATTGCTTCGTCAAGACAAATAGGATTTGGCAAACAAAGCTCACGTCGCGCTCTGCTAACATCCGGGACATATCTTTCAATAGATTTTTCAGGATTAGCCTTTTTTGCAATTTCAATCTCTTGGGTGGATCTGCCTATAAGGTTCTTGATGCGCGAAGCTAATGCGCCAATTGACAACCCCTCTTGCCCGCCTACGTTCCAAACGCGCCCAGAGGCCCCTCGGAGAAGCATAGACCACAACCATATAACCGTATCTGCTGCGTATAAATAACTGCGAATAGGGGTGCCGTCACCGGAAATAATAATTTTCTTATTAAACAACGCATCATATATAAAATTACCGATAGCAAAATGCTTATCTAAGGGCAAATATGGTCCTACTTGTGCATAAATGCGAGCAATTTTCACTTGCAGTCCAGTCTCAATTGCTTGAGTACAAGATAGCCATTCTGATACTCGCTTTCCCTCGGCATAAGCCGAATCTAGCAAGGTTTGATCTGGCCCACCAAGATATGTTTCCGGCATACCATCCAAGTCGAAGGGATGCGGCCCATATACAGCACCTGAGCTGGTTAGTAGAAAATCCTGGGCCCCGCTAGCACGAGCGAAATCTAGAATGCGTCTTGTACCATCAACGCATGATGAAAATGTCTCAGATGGATTGTTTCTAGCAATTACATCTGTCGCACCATGAATAATAATATCTATTGGTCCAGATAAAAACTCAAAGGTGCGTATATCCCCCTGGTGAAACTCAATATTTTTTTCGCTTGCTATATAGGGCGCTTGTCTCTTAAATGCTTCAGGAAATCTACTTAAAACTTCAATTTTGCAATTTAAATCTAATCTTCGATTTGCATCAAGCAACGATGACAAAATCCACTTTCCAATAAAGCCCGTTCCACCTGTTATAAATATTCGTTTATTCAAAAAAAAATTCCACTCTGACTCAGATAGGCCAAAAAACATATGATCTAAATCGTCAACTGAAAGGCTGGGAAAAATATTTTTATCCATCAAGTAAAGTATATTAACTGTTTAGATAGATATAAATTTGGGCAAGAGTGAATTCGCGCATATCTCTTTTTTCTTTGTATGCAGTTTTCCAGTGAATAATTTTTTGTATCGCTGTTTCTAAATCCCATTTCGGTCTCCAGCCTAATTGCATATGTGCTTTGGAACAATCTAGCTTTAATAAGCCGGCCTCATGAACCTGCCCTGCATCCTCTTTTTCCCATCTTGCAAATCCACCCCATCCAGCAATCAACAAATCAATCACATCCCGAACCGAACGATTATCTTCATCTCGTGGCCCAAAGTTCCAACTAGAGGCAAAGTCTGATCCCCGCTCATAAAGCGCTTGGGCCAAAATTAAATAACCCGAAAGAGGCTCTAGAACATGTTGCCATGGGCGTGTTGCAAACGGATTTCGAATCATCAGAGACTTGTTTGCCTCAAATGCTTTTATCGCATCAGGGATTAAGCGATCTTCAGACCAATCCCCGCCACCAATAACATTACCAGCTCTAGCAGATGCAATATTATTGATTGAATCAGATTTAGAAAAATACGACTGTCGGTAGGCAGATGTGACTAACTCAGCACAGCCCTTACTATTACTGTAGGGGTCGCAACCACCCATGGGTTCGCCCTCACGATAACCCCAAACCCACTCCTTATTCTCGTAACACTTATCGGTTGTCACTACAACGGTGGCACGAATTGAGTCAATGTTTCGCATACTCTCTAAAACATGTACCGTACCCATCACATTAGTGGCATAAGTCTCTACTGGATTTACATAGGAATAGCGCACCAATGGCTGAGCTGCCATATGTATCACTACATCCGGATTTGCGCTAGACATCACTTTTTGTAAGCTTGATAAATCCCGAATATCAGCAATGTGTGATTTCTCAATCAAAGAATCAATCGCCAAAATATCAAACAAATTGGGCGTTGTATTGGGCGCTAATGCGTAACCCGTCACTTTTGCACCCATAGATGTCAACCAAAGGGATAGCCAGCTCCCTTTAAATCCGGTGTGCCCCGTTAGAAAGACTTTTTTGTCCCTCCAAAATTGTGAGTCAACTTGAGCAGGCTTCATTGCCATGACTTCCAAGGAGCCTTGCCTGAAGACCAAAGCTCCTCAAGATAATTCTTATCCCGCAAAGTATCCATTGGCTGCCAAAATCCATGATGCTGATACGCCATCATTTGTGACTCCTGTGCCAAACCCTCTAAAGGCTCACGCTCCCAGACGGTGGAGTCGTCTTTAATCAAGCTAATCACTTCGGGAGAGAGCACAAAAAAGCCGCCATTGATCATCCCGCCATCACCCTTAGGCTTTTCTTTGAATGAGGTAATGTGATGATCCGAATGTATATCGATTGCACCAAATCGTCCCGGTGGATATACAGCAGTTAAGGTTGCTTTTTTGCCATGACTCTTATGAAAACCAATGAGCTTGGTGATATTTACATCACTCACACCATCGCCATAAGTAAAGCAAAAAGCTTCTTCATCCTGAACGTACTGAGCCACCCGCTTTAGACGTCCGCCTGTCATGGTGTCAGCGCCAGTATCGATCAGAGTAATTTTCCAAGACTCAGCATATCGATGATGCACTTCCATCTTGTTGAGTGCCATATCAAACGTCACATCAGACATGTGCAAAAAATAATTTGCAAAATACTCTTTGATGACGTAACCCTTATAGCCACAGCAAATGACAAAATCATTCACCCCATGGGCAGAATAGAGCTTGAGGATGTGCCATAAAATTGGCATGCCGCCAATTTCAATCATCGGCTTAGGTTTACTTTCAGTTTCTTCTGAAATTCGTGTTCCTAAACCACCCGCCAAAATGACTGCTTTCATAAACTTTATATTCGTTGATTATTTTTCAAATGATTTTGCTAATTTGCTCTACTTTGGAAACTTGAATGCTCGACAGATTTCGACCTTTTTCAAATATAAGCACGCTAATGCCTAGCCTCACGAATTCATTTCTAATGGAGCCTCCACGTGAGACTTCACATAGTACTGCGGCTTTTTATCGATTGCCACACTTTTTGACCCAGTAGTACTAAAAGCATTAAGAACAATGCTAGTGCAAAACCACCTGAGGTCGCCTTGATCACGCCTTTTTTCCCGCTCGAAGTTGGTGCAGTGTTAGCCTCCAGCCCGTTGGTAAAGCGCACCTGAATATCCAGTAAGCGCGCATGCAAGTCATTTAAAAACTGCTCGCTATTAGAATCATTTTTAGTCAACTTTTTGCGAAGTACCGCTTCAATATCAAGCAATTGTTGATCTAGGGTTAATCCATCAAAGGTTTGATCTTGCAGGGGGAGAGCAAGTTGCAAAAATTCTTTAATCAGCGCTATTTGATCAAGACGACGCTGCAGTCGCGAGAGCGCTTCTTTAGAGGTATTGATGTCATTATTAGCGGCGATAATTTGGGTCTGCAGTGGAAGATACTTGGCGCTGGAATCTTGAGCATCAACTACTTGTTGCGCTGGTGCGTTGCCGCCTGGAAAGCGTTTATGAAGCTCCTCTAATTGACGAGCGCGTTCTTGTTGGTAGCCTATCTCGATTTGGGTGCTGGTAATTTTTTGCCGCACATCGGCATCGGTGCTCATGGTTAGACTCTCATAGCTATTGAGCATGGAGCGCAGTTGCAAGTAGGCGCTACCGGTGCGCAAAAACTTAGCGGCAGCGCGCACATTTTCGATCGATTGTTCTTTAGATGGACCTGTCGCAGTGAGCGTTAAATTGATAATAGTGGTGGAGGCAGCATCTAAATCTTTACTGATACCTGCTAAATCTTTTGTATCGGCCTTAGAGAGGGCATAAGTAGGAACAACATTTTTTTGCCACCACCGATCACTACTCATCTCTTTATAAAGGGATAATAGATTTTCTGGGGCTTTATTTTCATCAATGATTTGATCGGCTAAATTGGGCAAGCTCTTTTGCAGTATTTTCCAAGATACGAGGTCAAGGGTGTAGCTATTATTATTATTATTATTATTTAGCAAAACATAATCGGCCGAATAGTTACCCAAGACAAACCATCCAGATATTCCTAATATCGCGCCTATGATTGCACTAATGGCAAGTTTTTTCCAAGACTCTTGCAGGAAGTTAACGATATCTAAGAGTGAGATTTCACTCTCATTCGATTGGGCACTTAATTCCTGCAATGTCATAAATTACTCTCTTTTGCTTGAAGATTACCTTGTATAAAAATCTTTTTTACTTTGCGCTTCTTTTACAATCTTTCTCCGCTCATGTTTTGATTATAAATTACAGAAGGGTATCTGCGGCCTTAATATATCTTGCAATACGAACTAAATGGGCTTTATTTTTGGGTCTATAGGGCGTTAACAAAGCCGCATTTAATGCAATCAGGGAAAAAAGTATCTCAACGCCATGTTGGGAGCTGATCTCCCCCACCGTATAGAGACAAATTAAACCCACGGAGAACATGAAAACTGTAGATCGGAAATTACTTTTTGAACCTAGGGCTAAATAACCTAAGTAAACCAGAGCACTGAAAAGCAAAAAGAGGCCTGGGTATCCGAAAGCAAGGCCTATTTCGACCCAAGCGCTGTGAGTGGATGGTAAATAAGTGATGCCATTGGGATAACTTTCTTTCATAAGAATGGTAAAGGGCTGCTTTAAGACCCCAATTCCCAAAGGATGTTGGGGCATCAATACCGTTGCCCCGACAGTTGCCCAAGCTAAGCGCTCATAGGTATTAGCCTTTACCACCCGACCAGAATCATTGAGTGGGTAACCATATTTTTGCGGATCTTGCCAGTTAGAGTATTTCTGTATTTGTATTGAGGTCTTAGTATCCTCCCACATCGAAGACCAGCCCGCATTATTTTGGATGTGCTGTTTGATACCCCAAGCAGTAACTAATGCCAATCCCAAGATCAATAACAACACAACGGCCCCTCTAGCTAAACTCATACTATGTGTGCGCAATGCAGTAAAAATATTGGTCAGCATTTTTCCAATAAAGATGGCGATCAGGATTGTAACAAGCCCCACTCCATTTCGTGCATCAAAAATAAAGACATAGGCATAAAGGGCCGAGCTTAAGCCTAATAAAGTCAATATCGCAGTCAGAATCGTTGATATCCATTTTCCTCTCATAGCCGTGTCGAGCATAGTACCTAACAATCCAATAACTAAGATTGTTCCCGCCAGGACGCCGCTGATCTTTCCAGGATAGATGTAAGAAAACCAATCAACAACAAATAAACTTTTTAGCGCAATAGCCTTGGGGATGTATTGATAAAAGAGGTAGGCAAAGCTGCCCAAGATTCCCAGCCAAAGAAAATTGATTGCATTGGGTCTTTTGCTAATGGCCAAACCTGTACCTACCCCTACAATTACGGCCAGAAGACTGCGTAACCAGGTACTGATTAATTCATGGAATTGCTGCTCAGGAAAGCGAGAGAGAAAGCAGTAATGGAATATCACCCAGCAGAACATCAAGCCCAGAGGAATGAGTGGCGCGCCATTCTTCACTGTCATTTTTATTTCTTGGGATTTAAATACTGAGTAAATGTAAATAATGGATATCAGCGTACCGATCCCAAGTAATGAGTTTCGCAGGGCAATCGTACCTTTAACTGCCCAAATACCCAGGAGCACACTGCTAATCAATATCAGCGCATATCCCATGACATTCATTGTTTTATGGCTAGATTGATTCAATGTGAAATTGATATTCATATTTAATTTAAACCAGGCGCCAAGTTTTTTAGATGTTAGATTAAGCTGAAAATATCGAACCAATCTCTTGCGACTATCCGGAGGTTTATTTTTTGACCCTTAAATTAAAAGCTAATTACTTTAATGCTACTTATGCTGACGATTATGAGTTGTATAAAGCGCTATTATCTAAAATGAAGCCTGCAACCTAATTCCAATAGCATAACATTTAAGTATGTTTATATAAGCAACATTATTGGGCTAGCTTTCATACATGGGAGCTGTAAAAGTTACGCTCTAAGAACCAAAGCCCAAAAGGTTGGGTATTATGAAGCCGGGGATACGACCTACTGATTGACTGGTTGCGTCTGTAAAACGTAAACAATTATTCTCATTTTCAATTTATCGCAAGCCATGCTTAAAAAACTGCTCTTTCAATTCTTCGGCAATTTTATTAAGAAGCATGATCGCAGAAAAATCGTTGAGAAAATTCTTTATAGCGATAGTTTTGACTACTCCATAAAAAATGCCAGCTTTATAAATAGCTGGACCGCTCTGTTTGCATGTGATATCCATCCAAAAGACCCAATGGCAAGTCAAAAAGATAGTCATTATGTCGACAGTATTCCCAATCAACTAAATAGCCTTACTACCCAGGAATCGCATATTCCCACAATTTATGTTCAAACCATATGGTTGACTTATTTTTCTAAATCAGTATTGCCAAAAATTACTCAACCATTTGTACTGGTTAGTGGTGATAATGACTTGCCTGTTGACAAACACATCCTTGGAGAAGAGCTCGAAAAGATCCTGAACTGCCCATATTTAGTGAAATGGTTTGCTCAAAACAAAGATGTAGAACATCCCAAACTTCAAACTCTTCCAATTGGCATCAATCTTTATAATCTTTGGAACGACCCCTTGCAATGGGGTGGCGGTTTTATTCTTCCGGCAATGCAGGAGCTGAAACTCAAAACGATTTCTGAAAATGCTGCAGCATTTTCAGAGAGGAAACCAGAAATATTTTGTAATTGGCATTTTTCACTGGATCGCGGAGATCGTAGGCATTGCCTCGAAATAATTGATAAATCAGTTTGCTATTTTCAGCCCGCACCAACATCTGTAGATCAAACTTGGGCTCTTCAGTCTCAATATCAATTTGTGCTCAGCCCCCATGGCGCAGGTCTAGATTGCTTTCGCACTTGGGAGGCTTTAATTTTAGGCTGCATTCCGATTGTTAAAAAGGCGAGAATGAATGAGGTCTTTAAAGACTTACCAGTAATTGAGGTGGAAGACTGGGGGCAATTGAATGCTGATTTTTTAGCGAGCGCCAGATCAACGCTTGAGATAAAAGAATTTAATCTAGAAAAATTAACAATGCGCTACTGGAGAAATCAAATCCGGCAGCCCTAGCAACTCAAAATTATCTACTGCTGAATTCTAGGTACGCCGTCTTCAGACCATTTTCCAGATCAACCTTCGGAGACCAATTCAAACGATTCAGGCGCCCCGAATCCATCCACTTACGTGGCGAGCCATCTGGCTTAGTAGAGTCAAAACTAATCCTACCTTGATAGCCGGTTGCCTTTGCTACCGCAGTAGCTAACTCTGCAATGGTGACATCAGAACCATAGCCTACATTTAAATGACTTTGCATGGGTTCTGTTTGACTATCGTAAGTTGCCTTATCCAAGTGCATGACAAACACGGATGCCGAGGCCATGTCATCAACATAGAGAAACTCTCGCCTTGGAGTTCCAGTACCCCAGATCACCACTTCAGGAGCATTACTCAATTTAGCCTCATGAAAACGTCTAATGAGCGCTGGTATCACATGGCTGTTTTCAGGGTGATAGTTATCACCTGGGCCATATAAATTGGTTGGCATGACTGAGCGGTAGTCCACACCATGAGATTCACCATATTGACGGTTATAGCTCTCACACATCTTGATGCCCGCAATTTTGGCAATCGCATACGGCTCATTGGTAGGCTCAAGCTTTCCGGTAAGTAAGGCGTCCTCACCCATAGGCTGGGATGCTAGCTTTGGGTAAATGCAACTGGAGCCTAAAAACAGGAGTTTTTTAACGCCGCTTAAAAATGCGTGATGAATCACATTGTTTTGCACCATCAAATTGTCGTAAATGAATTCTGCTGGGTAGGAATTGTTTGCATGAATCCCGCCAACCTTAGCCGCAGCTAAATACACCTGATCAGGCTTTTCTATTTCAAAAAACGTTTTTACTGCCTGCTGATTGGTGAGATCTAATTCAGCATGAGTGCGAGTAATGATGTTTTTATAGCCTTTAGCCTGGAGATTACGCACAATAGCAGATCCCACCATGCCGCGATGGCCGGCTACGTATACTTTTTGATTTAAATCTGTTGGCACGTATGTAATCTTCTTTTTAGCTTTCTTTACCAACCGCTACCGAGTAACCATGCTTACTCAACAATGCATGCTGCTTAGCCTTGTCTAAGTCATTAGCCACCATCTCGACGATCATTTGATCGAGTGTGATTTCTGGAACCCAACCGAGTTTTTCTTTGGCTTTAGTAGGATCACCTAAGAGTGTTTCTACTTCTGTAGGACGGTAGTAGCGTGGATCGATTTGCACGATCACATCACCGACTTTAAGAGCTGGGGCTTTATCGCCTTCTATACTTGCTACGATGGCTTTTTCATTCTCTGCGCTACCCTCAAACTTGAGCGTAATGCCCAATTGTTTAGCGCTACGAATAATAAATTCACGCACTGTGAACTGCACACCCGTCGCAATCACAAAGTCTTCAGGTTTATCTTGTTGCAGCATGAGCCACTGCATGCGGACATAATCTTTAGCATGACCCCAGTCACGCAACGCATCAATGTTACCCATGTAAAGACATTTCTCCAGGCCCTGAGCAATATTAGCCAAACCACGTGTTACCTTGCGGGTAACAAAGGTCTCACCGCGACGCTTAGATTCATGGTTAAAGAGAATGCCGTTACAAGCATAAATGCCATAAGCCTCACGGTAATTGACAGTGATCCAATAGGCATACATCTTGGCTACTGCATAAGGACTTCTTGGGTAAAACGGTGTGGTCTCTTTTTGGGGGATTTCTTGAACTAGGCCATAGAGCTCAGAGGTAGAGGCTTGGTAAAAGCGGGTCTTTTTCTCCAGACCCAAAATACGGATGGCCTCTAACATCCGCAGCGGTCCAATAGCATCTACATCGGCAGTGTACTCAGGAGATTCAAAAGAAACTGCAACGTGAGACTGTGCGCCTAAGTTATAAATCTCATCAGGCTGACATTCTTGAATGATGCGTACTAGATTGCTGGTATCCGTTAAATCACCATAGTGAAGAATTAAATCCGGATGATTAATGTGTGGATCTTGATAGATATGATCAATCCGTTCAGTATTAAAAGAGGATGCGCGGCGCTTAATGCCGTGAACAATGTAGCCTTTTTCCAATAAAAACTCAGCAAGGTAAGAACCGTCTTGGCCAGTGATACCGGTAATGAGGGCGACTTTTTGTTTTGTCATTATTAGCTCTTCTTTATTTTTAAATATTTCTTATCAATATGATTTTGATTGGAGGGTAGTTAGCTTCTACCATAGGTGTCTTCAAACCGCACGATATCATCCTCGCCCAAATAACTACCTGATTGCACTTCAATAATCTCCAAAGGAGTTTTACCGGGATTTGCTAGACGATGTGTTTGTCCTTGAGGTATATAAGTACTTTGGTTTTCTGTGAGGACGATGACTTGGTCCCCATTGGTGATTTCGGCGGTACCTTTGACCACGATCCAATGCTCAGCCCGGTGATGATGCATTTGCAAGGAAAGGCTAGCACCTGGCTTTACCTGAATACGCTTTACCTTAAAGCGCTCGCCTTCATCGACGCTGTCATACCAGCCCCAAGGACGCGACACCTTTCGATGAAGGCTCTTCTCTTCACGCTTTTGAGCTTCAAGCTGAGAAACAATATTCTTGACGTCCTGGCTATTCTTACGATCAGCCACTAATACTGCATCAGCGGTTTCAATAATGATCAGGTTTTCAACCCCGACAGCACTGACTAAACGACTGCTTGCATGGATCAATGAATTCTTAGAATTTGTGATGAGCGCATCACCATGACTCACATTACCTTGGGCATCCTGCTTTCCGACTTGCCACACTGCATCCCAAGCACCCAAATCATTCCAGCCAGCATCTAATTCAACCATTTTGATAGGGAACCTGGATCCCGGGCATTTTTCGATTACCGCATAGTCAATGGACTCGCTCGGAATAGTTTCAAAGACTTTTTTGTCTGGGCGAATGAATGTCGCATCACCAGAATGGTCTTCGATCTTAGCCAGCCAAGCGGTTTCGGTAATACCGAGAATATCCGCACGAAACTCTTTTAAGGCTGCAAGCCATACACTAGCCTTCAGAACAAACATGCCACCATTCCAAAAGTACCCACCCTCTTGCAAATATTGCTTAGCAGTAGCTTCATTGGGTTTTTCTACAAAGCGTTCAACGGTATACCCATTCCCTGATGCAGCACCTCGTACTTTAATGTAGCCATAACCTGTTTCTGGAGCCGTAGGTGTAATGCCCAAAATTGCAATAGCGCCTTCTTTTGCAATCGCAATGCTTTGAACCAGAGCTTTTGTAAATGATGCAGGATTAGTAACCGTTTGATCTGCAGGTGTCACTACTAAAATGGGGTCTTCTGAGCTTGATCCCAACTCTTGAGCATAGAGTGCCGCTAGTGTGAGCGCTGGTGCAGTATTTCTTCCTGTGGGCTCTAGTAGTAGGGTTGCCTCAATAGATTGTGCGCCGTTTTTTAATTCACGTAATTGATCAAGCGCCAAGAAACGATGTTCCTCATTGGTGACAATGATGGCTTTGCCTACAGAGATTTCATTATTTGCAACCGTGTAAATGCGATTGATCGCCTGCTGAAAGAGGCTTTGATTTGAGTCGTCACCAGAAAGTACTAAAAATTGCTTAGGGAAGCCTGAACGGGAAAGCGGCCAAAGACGAGTTCCAGACCCTCCACAGAGAATTACGGGCAAAACTGGCGTCATAAGCAAATAACTAACCTTTTTAATAAATTGCGTGAATTGCACTTTTAAATCTTATAACCATAGATTTTATCGCTTTATGTAGGGCGAAAATCTTTTATAAAATAGGCGCTGTAGCAATAAAGAGCGCAAGATAGCGCTTCGGAAGCACAAAAAATCTTAATAACGCAGTAACAGGAGCAAATATGACCACCAGCAACACCCCAAAAATTAATGTTCGCAATTCAGTTAATGAGTGCGCTCAATCATTAAAAAAAGAAAATGCCGGCAAATATCACAATTACGGCATCAAAGACTGTATTGCCTCAATTGCAGCAACTAAAGTTCAATAATTGCTATTTATTGAAAGATAGCAACAGATAAGGAAAAATAGGCCTAAATAATCAATTTTTTGATCAATTTAAAATCAGTTAGATCATTTTGGCCTGTTTGGGTACCTTTTTCCAGTCAAATTACTGTAAATCGCCCCAACAATTACCAGCAGGATTGAATCCACCATTACCGGGAAAAAAGCATAGCGGTAGTGTGCTACGTGCCCAAGTACCACTATCAAGGCAACGGCAGCCGCAGGTGGATGGAGGCAGCGCAATACAAACATCCCCAATATCGACAAACTTGCGGCAATTGGCATTGCCAATAAAGGCTCGGGGATTAATATAAAAACAGTAATTCCAATCAATGCAGATAAGGTATTGCCGGCAATCACCGCCCAAGGTTGGGCCATTGGGCTGCCAGGCAAGGCAAATACTAGCAAAGCACTGGCGCCCAAAGAAGCCATCAGCCACTCATCAATACCAGTCAGCTCACCGAGTAACTTGGCAATCGTAAAAACCAACATCAGACCAACCAGAGCCCCGGCGCAGGATCGCAAACGCTCTTGCCAACTGACCTCAGGTTGATCGCCACCCAAATAAAAGGAATAGTGTTTGATTAAATATTTAGCAGTATGTTTCATTCATTGCCCCAGTAGACATCTCATTATTCAATCCTCATCATCATAGCCGTGAATATACGTCAACATCCAAGCTAAATGAGGCAATAAAAAAGACCGCCAAAGCGGTCCTTTTTATTGAATGAAGCGATGCGCTTCATCATATGGCCAAAGCAATACTTAAGCCTTTTTAGCGTAAGCAGAGCACCAACCTTTAGCAGCCACTTGCTTGCCAGCAAACAATGGGCAACCGCCAGCTGCAGATCCAGCTTTACCTTGATAAAGAGCACAGTTGTCACATTCTTGACCAGCAGCGTACTTAGCATACTTCGCCTTATCAACTTTAGTAGCGTCTGACTTGTAACCCAATGCAGCAGCTTGTGGATCAGTATCAGCAACCATTGCTTGAGCTTGAACTTTACCGTTCAAAGCCAAAGTACAGGCACCAGCAGCAGACAAAATCATAAATTGGCGACGACTATTTTTCATGGGTTCTCCAAAAAGTAAGACAACAAAAAGTTACACAGTTACAAAACTTTGTTGATCATAGTGGAGAAGATTTGCACTTACTAGTCAGCTCGTAAGCTACTGATTTATATACAAATATAGATGAGAATTGTTCTCACCAAAACTTCAGCCAAAAGAAGTTATTTCCAGCCCTTCAAATTCATGCAACCTGCACGCTGTCGTAGATAAACCCCGCTACCTGTTTCTGGGTAGTCTTCTTGACACTCTCTGAGATCCTTCCGGTAAGTAGCTTGATTATTTTTTGAGGCATCTTCGTTTTTAATAGGCTCACTAATACAAGCCGTGAGAAGAAGCAAGGCAGCCAGAGAACACAAGAATCTCATCTCAATTATTTTCGATCAATCAAAGCTAAAAATTCACGGCGTAGATTGGAGTCCTTCAAGAACGCACCGCGCATCACACTATTAATCATCTTAGAGTCGCGATCTTTTACACCTCGCCATTGCATACAGAAGTGATCGGCATCCATCACGACCGCTACACCAATCGGCTTAATTTTCTTTTCCAACATGTCTGCCAATTCCACCACGGCTTCTTCTTGAATCTGTGGTCTGCACATGACCCATTCAGTTAGACGTGAGTACTTGGATAAGCCAATTAAGGCAGACTCTTTGCTTGGTAATACTCCAATCCAAATACGACCCATGATCGGGCAAAGGTGATGCGAGCATGCACTCCGTACGGTAATTGGCCCGATAATCATGAGCTCATTAAGGCGACTCACATTGGGGAATTTCGTAAGTGTTGGCTGCTCTACGTAGCGGCCATTGAAGACTTCTTGCACATACATCTTAGCCACACGCTGGCTTGTATTACGGGTGTTGTGGTCGTTTTCAGTATCGATCACTAAGCTCTCCAAGACAGCCTGCATCTTTTGTGACACCTCTTCAACCAGCCCCTCTAACTCGCCCGGTTTAATAAATGCAGCAATATTGTCATTGGCATGAAAGCGTGCTTTTTGTGCTTCGATACGACGGCGTATGACAACCGAGAGTGGAAGACCAGACTCGTCTTCTTTGGTGGCAACTCTTTTAGTTACTGATTTAGTTGGGGCAGACTTCTTATCAGCAACCTTAATGGCTACTTGTTTAACTGTTTTTTTGACTGTCATATTGATGGTTGCTCTATTTAGACCTGAAAGAAGATGGAAATGATACAAATAAGCCCTAGCAACCATACGATCGATCTAGTAGTGGGCCAATTGGCGATGTAGCATACGAGATATGCAATGCGAGCAATAACAAAACCAGTGGCAAGAAGATCAACTCTGGCCTGAGGTGCATTAGCGATACTGGCAATAATCACTGCCGCAAAAAAGAGTGGCAGAGATTCAAAGAGATTAGCTTGGGCAGCATTAGCGCGCGCCCTAAAACCTGTTTGCTTGGCTAACCATTGCCTTGGCATACTGTTGTCATATTGCTCAAAGCCCTTCTTGGCAATTCCGGCGGCAACATATGGGAATAATCCCATAAATAGAATGCAGGCATAAGCGATTGTCATAGGGATACTTTCTTTACTGTTGAGCTACTTTAGCCATGACTTCAGCTCTTACTCTTCTTAGAGCCGATACGACTCTCAGTGCCATTGAGTAAGTTCCTAATATTGCTACGATGACGCCAAATCAAGAGAATACAAACTAACAAGAGTGCAATTCCCATCGGCTGAAAGCCAAATAGGAATACAAAATAGATAGGTCCAAATACAGCTGCAGCCAATGCAGCTAAAGATGAATATCTCAAGAATACAGCCACAATAATCCAGGTGCTTAAGGTAGCGGCACCCAGGATTACATTGACGCCAAACAAAATTCCGCAAGCTGTCGCGACTCCTTTGCCACCTCTAAAGCCATGAAATATCGGAAATAAATGCCCCAAAAAAACAGCAACCACTACGCCACACAAGACCCAAGAACCTAAGGTGCTCGTTAACGACTGGTCACCTAGTAACACTCGTGCAAGCATGACTGCAAAGTAACCTTTGAGTGCATCACCCAAAAAAGTGAGCGCGGCTGCTAATTTATTGCCAGTACGCAACACATTGGTAGCGCCAGGATTACCGGAACCATAAGAATGGGGATCGGGTAAGTTCATACACTTACTCACCACAACCGCAAATGAAATAGAGCCGATGAGATAGGCGATTGGAATGAGCAAAAAATCTAAAGTCAGAGTCATAGCATCATCTTAATCACTTTTGCTACTCCAATCATGATCCACGAGGGTGATGCTGCTGATGGATCGATTTAAGACGCTCTCTTGCCACATGGGTATAAATCTGGGTAGTAGAGATATCTGCGTGGCCCAACAGCAACTGTACTACCCGAAGATCAGCCCCATGATTGAGCAAATGGGTTGCAAAGGCATGACGCAGTGTATGAGGTGAAAGAGCTACTGGGATATTAGCAACCG
Source organism: Polynucleobacter sp. TSB-Sco08W16 (assembly GCF_018687455.1). Lineage (NCBI taxonomy): Bacteria > Pseudomonadati > Pseudomonadota > Betaproteobacteria > Burkholderiales > Burkholderiaceae > Polynucleobacter > Polynucleobacter sp. TSB-Sco08W16. Next base: position 287,988 of record NZ_CP061291.1, on the reverse strand, counting down.
TGGCGTAACGCTTGATCAACGCCCAAAATGCCTGCCTTGTAAGCCCCGTTCCAGTATGGCGCCCCACAAAAACGGCATCCGTTGTTTTACCTTCCAACAAGGGAGTGCGGGCCTCAGCCAAATATCGACCGAGCCACTGACCTGCCTCACCACCAAACGGCACTAATCGCTCTTTGCCTCCCTTGCCATTAACTACCCTGACCACACCCTCATTTAAACCTAGCGCAACGGTTTTCAGGGAGACGATTTCTGAGACGCGCAAGCCACTCGCATACATGAGTTCTAGCATCGTACGATCACGTAAACCTAAAGGTGTTTCGATATCTGGCGCATTAAGTAAAGCGCTTACTTGATCTTCACTCAATGTTTTTGGAAAACGTAATGCCTGCTTTGCAGCACGTAATCCAATACATGGATCGTTCTTGACTAAATTAATACGCAAAGCATGTCGATAAAAACGTTTGAATACCGTCAGACGACGATTAGCAGTAGTAGCCTTATCTGCACGACGATGCGCAATATAAGCAGTGAGATCTTTTTCCTGGACTGAATATAGATCAGCGCCAGACTCCTTATGGAGCCACTGAGCCAATAACAATAAATCTCTACGATATGCCGATAGACTGTTCTTGGCCAATCCATCCTCTAGCCAGCAAGCATCACAAAAACGTTCGATCGCTGCTTCGCTTGCTGGAGCTATCGCGGGAGAATCATTAGTCACGGAAATTATTAAAGCCCAATGGCGCTTCGGTAACGTCTTTTTTCAATAAAGCCATCGTTGCTTGAAGATCATCACGCTTGGCACCAGTGACACGTACTGCATCACCCTGAATGCTTGCCTGGACTTTAATCTTGCTGTCCTTGATGATACGGACAACTTTTTTAGCAAGCTCTGAAGTAATTCCTTTTTGGATCTTCATAGTTTGCTTGCGTTTATCGCTACCAATAGTCTCTTTTTTGTCATCTTTCAGATAACGAACATCCACGTTACGTTTGGCCATCTTGCCAAAAAGCACATCACGCACTTGACCCAATTTAAAGTCGTCGTCACCAAACAAGATAAGAGTTTCGTCTTTTTGCTCTACTCGGCTATCTGAACCCTTGAAATCAAAACGATTACTAATTTCTTTATTAGATTGCTCAATCGCATTTTTAAGCTCAACCATATCCGGTTCGCAAACTACGTCAAATGAGGGCATTTTTTACTCCTTGGTTAATCTCTTGGTTAATCTATTTAATATTGATTTAAGTTATCTTGCAATTATCTGCGCACTTGGCAGACATTCGAATAAGATTGTGGCATGAACTTTGCATCAAATGCCCATCCAAGCCCAAAATCGAGCCCAAACCTCGGTCTTAAGCATCGCAATACCTTTGGGTTTGAGGCAAGCGCAGAGCTCGCCTATGAAATTACCGCTCCCGATCAAATTCCAGCAGTGATGACGCAAATAGCCGAGAAGAAATTACCTTGGCGCGTTCTAGGCGGTGGCAGCAACGTCATTTTGCCAACGGTTTTACCCGGTGCAACCTTGTTGATGAATATCGCGGGGCAAGAAATTATTTCCTCCGATACCAATTCGACTCTGATAGCCGTTGGTGGTGGCGTAAATTGGCATAACTTTGTTGCATGGGCCTTAGAGAATAATTTGCCAGGTCTAGAGAACTTAGCTCTTATTCCAGGTACGGTAGGTGCCGCACCTATTCAGAATATTGGCGCTTATGGAGTTGAAATTGGTGAGTACATCGATTCTGTTGACGCCTACGATGCCAATAGCCATGCCTTTGTCACCCTTACAAATGAAGAATGTTGCTTTGCTTACCGCGATAGCTACTTTAAGAAAAATCCCCAACGCTTTATTGTGACAAAGGTCGTCTTTAGACTTCCTAAGCAATGGCAAGCACGTATTCATTATGTAGATTTGGCAAAACAGTTTTCCGAACAATCTAGTCCAAGCCCTGAAGAAATTTTTTTAGCGGTTTGTAAAATTCGCACTCATAAACTGCCAGATCCAAAAGTCATCGGTAATGCAGGTAGCTTCTTTCAGAATCCCATCGTACCTAATGAGCAATATGAAACCCTGCTTCATGAGTATCCAGGGCTTGCTTCTTACCCAGATGCCACCGGCAAGCGCAAGCTAGCTGCCGGCTGGTTAATTGACCAATGTGGCTTCAAAGGCCAACGTATGGGAAATGTTGGTGTCTATGAAAATCAAGCTCTAGTCCTGGTCAATCACGGTAATGGCACGGCCCAAGATATTTTGGGTCTTGCTAAATGCATCCAGGAGAAAGTTAAAAAAGAATTTGGCGTGCACTTAGAGATCGAGCCAAATATTTTGTAGTTTTGTCGTTCTTTAATTTTTTCTATTTGCATCTCTATTTTTTCAAGGCGCTGACTTTTTCAAACTGTACCGTTGCCGCGCCCTCTGCTAAGCGAATTTCATATTCGACCTGAGGATGCAAATCGCCTGGTTTGCGTGCTGCATGAAAACCTTCATTGACATTCAGTACTGCTGCATAGCCCCGCTCTAAAGTTCTTTGCGGGTTTAGCATCTCCAATTGTGATTGGTAATGAGTTTGATTGCGTTTCCAATTTTCCATTCGCACCGACCAAGCTTGATTGAGGCGCTGCTGCCAACTCGCAATTTGCTCACGCATGCGGTCTGGGTTCGGTAAAGCATGGCTTAGTCTTAAGGCAAGCTGGTCCAGGGTTTGCGCCTCACGCTCTACCCGTTGATTAATGCGCTGGAGTAGGGCCTGCATGATGGCATCGAGCTCCTGCAACATTTGATCTCTGCGAGGAGCGGCCAACTCTGCAGCCCCCGTTGGTGTTGGTGCACGCAGATCAGAAACAAAGTCAGCAATTGTGAAATCGGTTTCATGACCAACACCGCTTACCACTGGAATAAGGGAGCTTGCAATGGCATATGCCAATTGCTCATCATTAAATGCCCACAAATCTTCAATACTTCCCCCACCACGTACTAGCAAAATCACATCCACCGCTTGTTCTTTTGCTGCAGCTTTCAGTGCAGCAATGATTCCTGCAGGAGCATCAGGGCCTTGCACTAGGGTTGGATAAATCACAATTGGAATATGTGGCGCACGCCTGGCTAAAGTACTGAGCACATCTTTTAATGCTGCAGCTTGCGGTGAAGTGATGATGCCGATTGATCGCGGATGCGTTGGTATTGCTCTTTTACGATCTTCATCAAACAAACCTTCTTTTGCCAGCTTGGCTTTGAGCTTTAAAAAAGCTTCGTATAGGCCACCCATACCAGCGCGTCGTAAAGTTTGAATTGTGAGCTGAATATCCCCTCTTGGAACATACATTCCCAAGCTCGCGCTGACTTCAACCAAATCACCTGATTGCGGCATAAAACCAACCTGGCCATTGCGGCCACGGAACATCACACAGCGAATTTGACCCTCTTCATCCTTGAGCGAGAAATACCAGTGTCCACTCTCATAGGCCTTAAAGTTCGAAATCTCCCCGCTAACCCAGACAGTGTCAAAACGATCCTCCAAAGATTGAGCAATGGCGCGGTTTAGATCGCCGACAGACAGAATTTCTCTTGATATTTCCGACATTTTTTCTCTTTGCTCCCCAAGCCTTCTCGCTTAGACGGTAATAAATATCCACAGAAGCCTATTGGCCCTTGGTTTAATGCTCATAAGTAAGTAGTTACTGACCCGAAACGTCTCATAAATACTACAGTTAAAATGTAAGCCTTTGATTTATCTAATAAATTTATCCCGATATAAGACGGTGCTTTTCAGGGTTTTTCACTACTCCCACCATCAATCAAGGACTTAGAGCATCCCCAGAAAAAAGTTTTGCACAGAGTTATCCACAGGCAAGCTTTCTGAAAGAGGCTTCTTAATTCAGCTAAAGTACTGAGCTTATGTACTCCATCTTACTATCTGCCGGCTGGCCTATTTGGCCCCTTTTAATCATTTCGATCATTGGCTTAGCCATTGTTATAGAGCGCAGCTGGTATCTGCGCCAAGTTCATATTTTTCCTAAAGGTAGTCTAGAAGCGGTTTTTTCCTCTGCCAATCAGTTGCTGAGCCAAAAAACATTGCCCAATGAGCAAATGGCACAGCTAACTCAACTATCCCCGGCAAGCCCTTTGCTTGCCTGCGCTTTGCGTGAGAAATCTGCAGGCAATCATGCTCAATCGGCATTAGAAGAACTGCAAGCAGTGGCACAAGCAACTTGGCTCAAGTTTGATCGCTATCTAGGAGCGCTGGCGACGATTGCCACCATAGCCCCGTTGCTAGGTTTATTTGGCACTGTAGTGGGCATGATTGAAATCTTTGGTAGTCAAGGAGCCATCAATGGTGCTGGTAGCCCTCAACAACTTGCGCACGGCATCTCTGTTGCGCTTTACAACACTGCATTTGGTTTGATGATTGCGATTCCTGCGCTGGCCGCTTGGCGCGCATTACGTGCAATCGCAAACCAACGTCAGCGTGAGTGCGAAGAGTTCACGCGCCAGTTATTTAAAAAACTATACCCAACCGAATCAATGCAATGAGTTGGTTAGATACACACTCACAAGCAAAGGGAAGATTTTCTCTAGGAACTACAGCAGTTTCTGCTGAGCCAGAAATTAATCTCATTCCATTTATTGATGTCTTGTTGGTAGTGCTCATCTTTTTGATGATCTCCACTACCTTTACACGCTATCAAGAATTAGCAATTACTTTACCAACTGCTAATGGTAGTGAGACTCAGACAGAGAGCAAACAAGTACACGTTGCTGTGAGTCGTGATGGTCGCTTTGCAATTAACGGCAAGGTTACAGATCCATCTCAATTGAGTAATGCCTTAGCGCAACTGAGCAGCAAGGACAGCAGCCTTCAAGTCAATATCGATGCGGATGCTAAGGCTCCACATCAAGCGGTGATGACTGCCTTAGAGGCGGCACGTGATGCCAATCTGAGTAATATTGTTTTTAGTAGCCAAACAAAAAAATAGGCAACTGGAAAAGAATATGGCGCTATCTTTTTTTCGTAAAGCTCCTCAATTTTGGGAAAGACGTGGCCCAACCAGTCTCTTACTGTGGCCACTCTCATGGCTTTATGGTGTTGCCTTGCGTATTCGTAAACTGATTCATGATTTAGATCTCTCCAAGGTCAAGCCCGCTCCAGTACCCATCATTATTGTTGGCAATATTCGGGTTGGCGGCACAGGTAAAACGCCCATCGTGATTGCACTAGCAGAACAACTATCGCAACTGGGCTGGAAACCTGGAATTATTAGCAGGGGTTATGGAGCATCAAGCCAAACCTCTCCTCTGCAAGTAAGCAGTAGCTCAGACCCCGCTTTAGTAGGCGACGAACCTGCATTGATCGCAAAACGAACTGGGGATCAATTTCCGATTTGGGTTTTTCCCAAGCGTCAACAAAGCATTAAGGCTCTACTCAAACATACTCCTGAGGTCAACGTCATCATTAGCGATGATGGCCTTCAGCACCGCGGACTCATTCGCTGGCCCGCTCGTGAAGGTGGTCGCGATATTGAGTTTGTAGTCCGTGATGATCGAGGCGAAGGCAATCGCTTCCTACTTCCTGCGGGTCCACTCCGCGAGCCTGCCACACGTGAGCGCGATGCGACGCTATTTACTGGCACGCCTAAGAATCAAAAAAGCGGCATTCTGGATGAGTATTTCTTAGGTCGCCGATTGTTTAACTTAGTAAGTCGCCTAGGTACTCCATACCAACTCATCAACACCTCTAAAACGCAATCGTTCGAGCAAATTGCTGAGCAATTTTTGCCAAAGAACATGACTGCGATTGCAGGTCTTGGCAATCCAAAACGCTTTTTTAATGATTTAGCAAAGCAAGGTATTACTGGTAAACAAATTCCGCTTCCGGACCACGCCACTTACACACCAGAATTCTTTACTGCCATCAAAGCGCAATGCATCCTCATTACCGAGAAAGATGCGGTTAAATGCACAGGCATCCTAGATGAACGTATTTGGGTTGTGCCAATGTCACTGCATTTGCCAGATAATCTGATGGATTGGCTGCAATCCATTTTGCAAAGGCCAGACCCCCGTCGCTACACTTTATAAGCCTTGTAACTCTATTTAACTGTCCACTTAATACGTTAAGCGCTACACTCTTTTCTCATACCCTTTATTTGAAATAATTATGGACAGACGCCTACTTGATATCTTGGTTTGCCCTTTATGCAAAAGCCAACTGCATTTAGATGCAGAAAAACATGAACTGATTTGTAAGGCTGATCGTTTAGCCTATCCAATTCGGGATGATGTCCCAGTGATGCTGGTTGAAGAAGCGCGCAGTATGACTGCTGACGAAGTTCTCTAAGCAACTCCAAATGAGTGCAACCCAATCTCTAGACTTTTTGGTTGTCATACCAGCAAGGCTAGGCTCTACTCGGTTGCCGCGTAAACCGTTGGCTGATATTGGCGGTAAACCCATGGTAGTGCGTGTTGCAGAACAAGCTAAAAAATCTTTAGCCCAGAGCGTAATTGTTGCAACCGATTCAGCAGAAATTCAAGCAGCGTGTGATGAGCATCGTATTGAATGTTTGTTGACTAGTGAGATCCACCCGACCGGTACCGATCGCCTTGCGGAAGTAGCACAATTATTAAAACTCCCTAGCAATACTTTAGTGGTCAATGTTCAAGGTGATGAACCGCTCATACCCCCTGAATTAATTAATCAAGTGGCTCAAACTTTGGCTGATCATGTGGAATGCGCCATCTCGACAGTAGCCGTACCAATTCATGATGATGGTGAAATTCAAAATCCCAACGTCGTTAAAGTGGTCCTCAATAGAGCGGGTGAAGCCCTCTACTTTTCAAGAGCCCCCATTCCTTTTGTAAGAGATGCAAAGCCAGAGCAAAAGGTAATGCATTTGAGGCACCTGGGCATTTACGCTTATCGAGCTGATTTTTTACAGGCCTACTCTCGCTTAGAGCCTGCACCCCCAGAACAAGCAGAAGCCTTAGAGCAGCTTCGCGCCCTCTGGAATGGCTATCGTATTGCGGTTTATACAGCCACTGAGAGCCCACCAGCGGGGGTTGACACCCTCGAAGACCTCGAACGCGTTAGAAGCCTCCTGGCGAACTCCTAGCAATTGAAGGGTGGATTGCCGTTTCTCGGGGATAATCCTAGGCATTAGATATAAAGGATCCCGACAAAATACGGGACAATTACAAATCTTATAAGGGGAAAACAATGCGGTTAATTCTGCTCGGTGCACCTGGTGCTGGAAAAGGCACACAAGCTCAGTTCATTTGTGAAAAATTTGCTATTCCACAAATCTCCACTGGCGACATGTTGCGCGCTGCCGTGAAAGCTGGAACTGAACTGGGTGTTGCTGCTAAAAAAATTATGGATGCCGGCGGGCTAGTCTCTGACGACATCATTATTGGCTTGGTTAAAGATCGCTTGACTCAACCAGATTGCAGCAAGGGCTATTTGTTTGATGGTTTCCCTAGAACCATTCCTCAGGCACAAGCCATGAAAGATGCTGGCGTGCCAATCGATTACGTTTTAGAAATCGATGTTCCATTCGATGCCATCATCGATCGCATGAGCGGTCGTCGTGTTCACCCAGCCTCTGGCCGCACTTATCACATTAAGTTCAATCCCCCCAAGGTTGAAGGCAAGGATGATGTAACTGGCGATGCTTTAATCCAGCGTGATGACGATAAAGAAGAAACAGTTCGTAAGCGCCTGCAGGTATATAACGACCAAACTCGCCCTTTGGTAGAGTACTACTCCTCATGGGCAACGCAAGCTAGCTCAAGCGATAAAGTCAAGGCACCTGCTTACCGTAAGGTCAGCGGCACCGGAAACGTAGAGGACATCACTTCCTCAATCTTTGCTGCACTGAAGTAAATTGGCATCTAAAAAAGCACTCATTATTGGCATTACCGGGCAAGACGGTGCTTATTTAGCAAAGCACCTCCTATCCAAAGGGTATCAAGTAACGGGCTCTTCACGCGATGTGATGGCCTCATCTTTTAATAACCTCAATATTCTTGGCATTCGCTCACAAGTCAAATTAATTTCCGTATCGATTAATGACTTTAGAAGCGTCTTTAATGCCATCCAGGAATCCAACCCAGATGAGATCTATAACCTGGCTGGTCAAACTTCTGTAGGACTCTCGTTTGATCAACCAGTGGAAGCCATCGAAAGTATTGCAATTGGCACTTTGAATATTTTGGAAGTAATTCGCCTTCTCAACAAGCCTGTGCGTTTTTACAATGCAGGTTCAAGTGAGTGCTTTGGTGATACTGGCGATACACCAGCAAATGAACAAACGCCATTTGCACCACGTAGCCCTTATGCAGTCGCCAAATCTACCGCCAAATGGCTGATTAATAGTTACCGTGAATCTTATGGCCTATATGCCTGCACAGGTATCTTGTTTAACCATGAATCTCCCTTGCGTCCTGAGCGCTTTGTGACGCAAAAAATTATTGCCGGCGCCGCCAAGATCAAGGCTGGTCAACTTAATAAATTGCAACTGGGTAATTTAGATATATCGCGTGACTGGGGCTGGGCCCCTGAGTACGTTCAGGCAATGTGGCTCATGATGCAACTCGATCAGCCCGACGACTTTGTGATTGCCACTGGCAGAAAAGAATCCCTCAAATACTTTGTAGCTAAATCCTTTGAATACTTTGATCTGGATTGGCAAAAATATGTTGAGATCGAACCAAGCTTCTTTCGCCCTAATGAAATCGTTTCTAGTGTTGGCAACCCCGAGAAAGCCATTAAGAAATTGGGCTGGAACAAGCCAACCGATATTGATGGCGTTATTAAGATGATGTGCGCTGAACAAGCGAAGTTAATCTAAGTCTTACTTAGGCATGCACGCTTAGCTTCATGCCAAGCGCATGAACTACTTTTGCCACCGTCTCAAAACGCGGTCTAGCCTCTATCTTTAATGCCCTATACAAAGATTCGCGGGTGACACCACTTTTTTTGGCAATTTCAGTCATGCCCTTTGCTTTAGCAATATCACCAATTGCAGCAACAAATAAGGCAGGATCACCATCCTCAAGTACAGCGGAAAGATATCCTGCAATATCTTTTTCTGTTTTTAAATAATCCACTACATCAAACTTTGAAAAATTTTTATTTTTTATCTTTTTGCTAATTTTCATTTAATCCTCTAAGCTTAGAAGTAATTTCTTAACCCTCTTAATATCAGTAGCTTGGGCAGATTTACACCCTCCACCCAGCATCAAAATGATAGTTTTTCTATGTTGTACGTAATACATTCTCCAGCCAGCGCCAAAATGCTCACGCATCTCCCATACCCCAGCACCTACTGGCGCTATATCTCCCAGGCTACCAAGCGACACCTTACGAAGCCTTGAAGGCAATCGGCCGCGTGTTATGGGATCTCGAATACCACTAAACCACGCATCAAACTCATCTGTTTTATTGATTTCATACATGCATCAATTGTAATCAATTGGTTACAGTATATAACAAGTAACCTCAAGAATGGCGTGGACTTTGAAATACTTAAAAGGGGGTTTGAGAATTGCTACTACTTCAGCTCTTTGAGCGCGCTTTCAAAAGACTCGATATCTGCAAAGCTTCGGTAGACGGAGGCAAACCGAATGTAGGCCACCTTATCAAGACGCTTGAGTTCTCGCATCACCAGCTCACCTACGCGCTCACTAGGGATCTCTTTTTCGCCTAAGCTCAGAAGCTTTTCTTCGATACGCGCAATCGATTCATCCACTGAATCGGATGATACGGGGCGTTTACGAAGAGCCAATTTGAGTGAACTCGCCAACTTATCGTGACTGTATTCCACCCGGCTACCATTCTTTTTAACGATTGCAGGCAATACCAGCTCAACCCGCTCATAGGTTGTAAAACGCTTATCGCATTTGGCACAACGGCGACGACGACGAATCGTATCGCCCTCATCCGATACCCGGGTATCTAAAACCTGGGTATCGTCGTTATGGCAAAAAGGGCAGCGCAATGTGAGCTTCTTTCTCTACTGGCTTAACCGTAAACAGGAAAGCGCTTTGTTAACTCAGAAACTTGAGCACGAACCTTAGCGATATTTTCTGCATCATTTGGATTATCTAAAACATCCGCAATGAAGTTGCCCACTTGACGGGCCTCAGCCTCTTTAAAGCCACGCGTCGTCATTGCTGGTGAACCCAAACGAATACCGCTGGTCACCATTGGCTTTTCTGGATCATTCGGAATACCGTTCTTGTTACAAGTAATGTGGGCTTCACCCAAGACACGCTCAGCTTCTTTACCAGTCATCTTCTTCGCGCGCAGATCTACCAACATGACATGTGAGTCTGTACCACCAGAAACAATCCGTAGACCACGTGAGATTAAAGTCTCTGCTAATGCTTTAGCGTTGGCAACTACCTGCTTTTGATAATCAATAAAACCAGGCTCTTGCGCCTCTTTAAACGCTGCAGCCTTACCAGCGATCACATGCATCAAAGGTCCGCCCTGTAAGCCTGGGAAGACTGCAGAGTTAATGGCCCTCTCATGCTCAGCCTTCATCAAAATGATACCGCCACGTGGACCACGCAAACTCTTGTGTGTAGTGGAAGTAACAATGTCGGCATGCGGTACTGGATTTGGATAAACACCAGCCGCAATGAGACCAGCATAGTGCGCCATGTCGACCATAAAAATAGCGCCCACCTCTTTTGCTAATTTACCAATACGCTCAAAATCAATTTTCTTTGAGTAAGCAGAAGCACCAGCAATAATCAACTTTGGCTTGTGCTCGCGAGCTAAACGTTCCATTTGCTCGTAATCAATTTCTTCATTTTTGTCTAAACCGTAAGCAATCGGGTTGAACCATTTACCGCTCATGTTCAATGCCATGCCGTGGGTCAAGTGACCTCCTTCAGCCAAGCTCATACCCATAAAGGTATCGCCAGGTTTTAAGAAGGCCAAGAAAACCGCTTGGTTTGCAGATGCGCCGCAATGGGGCTGCACGTTAGCCGCCTCAGCACCAAACAAGGCTTTGACACGATCAATTGCGAGTTGCTCAGCAACATCAACAAATTCACAGCCGCCGTAATAACGCTTGCCTGGATAGCCTTCGGCATACTTATTCGTCAATTGGGAGCCCTGGGCCTGCATAACCGCTGGAGAGGTGTAGTTCTCAGAGGCAATGAGCTCAATATGGTCTTCTTGACGCTTGTTTTCGTTCTGAATGGCTGCCCATAACTGGGGATCGGTTTTGGCTAAGGTGTTCTGACGGTCAAACATGGTAATAATCCTGAAGAAGTTGGATTGCTGCGTTAATTAACTTAGTAAAATCAACCTACATCATACAAAATCCACCATGACCACCACACAAGACCTTTCATTCCTCTCCCTCGTCCTCAATGCCAGCCTATTAGTCCAGTTAGTAATGTTGTTATTACTAGGGATGTCCGTTGCCTCCTGGACCATTATTTTCAAGAAAACTGCTGTTTTGAGAGGGGTTAGGCAAGATACTGAGCGTTTTGAGCGAGATTTCTGGTCAGGCGGCGATCTCAACACCCTCCTAGAGGCTGCCCAGCGCAATACCCGCAGCGACGCTGTTCTAGAACACATCTTTGAGGCTGGAATGCAAGAGTTCATGAAAGTTCGTGAAATTGATGCCGCCCGCCGCGCCATGAAAGCAACCTACCAACGTGAAATGGATGCCCTAGAAGCCAATCTTCCATTCCTGGCATCCGTCGGATCTGTATCCCCCTATATTGGTCTTTTTGGAACTGTGTGGGGAATCATGCATTCCTTCCGCGGATTAGCCAACGTTCAGAACGCAACACTCTCTGCGGTTGCCCCTGGTATTGCTGAAGCATTAATCGCAACAGCGATTGGTTTGTTTGCAGCGATTCCTGCAGTAGTCGCTTATAACCGCGCAGCAACGGATGTTGATCGCCTCGCCATTCGTTTTGAAACTTTTATTGAAGAGTTCACGAATATTCTGCAACGTCAAACTGCAGGTCGTTAATTAGTCATGGCTGCCTCTTCTTTGCGTAAATCAAAACGTCGGGCAATGTCCGACATTAATGTTGTGCCATATATCGACGTGATGTTGGTGCTATTGGTCATCTTTATGGTTACCGCACCTATGGTGAATCCGGGCGTAGTCAATCTACCAACTGTTGGTGGAGCTAAAGTGCAATCCTTACCCCCTATCTTTTTAACCATCGATGCCAATGAAAATGTTATTGTTCGTAAAGATGGTGAGCCCACTCAAACCTTAACTCCGTTTGAGCTTGGTGCGTTTGCAAGAAGCCAAGCTGAAAAATCAGCCGATCAGCCAGTAGTAGTTGCGGCAGATAAATCAATCAAATATGAAACCGTGATGAATGTCATGTCTAAGCTCAAGGAAAATGGCGTCAAACGGGTTGGCCTAGCAGTCAAAAGTCAATAAACGCTGATGCAAGATACCGACGCAGTCTCTATTGATTAATGAATAGCGCATCTACCTTTCAATCTCCTCTCTCTCCTTTTAAGCGAGGACGCTTTACCAAACAGGAAAGCACTAAGCGAGCATTTACTTTTTCTTTAATTGCGCATTTAGGATTACTTGCCTTTTTAGTTATTGGTATTAGCTGGAATAACTCTACTCCTGCTGGAGTTGAAGTAGAGCTTTGGGATTCAACTCCTCAGGTTGAAGTGCCGCCCGAACCGGAACTCAAAACAGCCGTGAAAGAAGAGGCTGCTGATATTTCGGTTAAGAAAAAGAAAGTAGAAAAAGAGCCGCCTAAAAAGGAAGTAGTCAAAGAGGCCCCGAAAGCAGTGAAACCCCCTCCACCAAAAGAGAAGGAAAAGCCAAAGAAAGAAGAGCCTAAAAAAGTAGAGGCTCCTAAAGCGCTATCCCCAGCCGAAACAAAAGCAAATGCTGCGGCAGAAAAAGTACGCGCCGATCAATTAGCAAGACTACGAGCTGCCGCTGGTGCTGAGGGTGGCAGCGGGGGTACTGTTGGCAATGGTGTCGGTGGTGGTGGCAATGCGCCCCCAGGCTGGACAGATAAAGTAATTAAAAAAGTGAAGCCGCTTATCGTCTTTAATCCAGAATCCGTTAGCGGTAACCCTGCAGCAGTCATCCAAGTGAACCTTGCGCCAGACGGGGCTATTCTGAGTACCAGTGTCTTAACTTCTAGCGGCAACCCAAGCTGGGATCGAGCTGTGCTCTTAGCGCTTTCACGTGCAGAAAGTCTGCCTAAAGATGACAATGGCAAGATTCCACAACGCGAAGTGAAGTTGACCTTTAAACCCAAGGACTAAAGCATGTTGCAGTTAATGAAAAAAATGGTTTTTAAATTGCAATTCGTCAATATTGCACTTGCCGCTTTAGTCTTCAGTATTGCAAGTCCAGTATTTGCGCAGATGAATATTGAAATCACTGGTGTTGGTCAATCGCTTTATCCGATCGCAGTCATGCGTTTCAAAGATGAAAACAAACTACCCACTAGTGTTACTGAAATCATTCGACAAGACCTAGCGCGTAGCGGTTACTTTAAAAATACTGAGAATGGTAATGCCGTTGAGAGTGATGACGGTACGCCAAATTACAAATCATGGGCAGCACGTGGTGCAGATGCCTTAGCTGTTGGTTCGGTTGTTCAGACTGGCCCCAGCCAATTTGAAATTCATTACAAATTATTCGACATTCGTAAATCCCAAAGCCTTGGCGGCTTAAATCTCAACTCCAGCGCCGATAATTTGCGTGCAGTAGCCCATAAAATTGCCGATGACATCATCTTCAAACTCTTAGGTGAGCGCGGCGTCTTCTCTACCCGTCTATCTTATGTAATCAAGGATGGCAAGCGCTATCGCCTCGTGATCTCTGACGCTGATGGTCAAAATATTCGCAATGCGATGAATAGCGGAGAGCCGATCATCTCTCCATCATGGTCACCTGATGGCAAGAAAGTGGCTTACGTTTCATTTGAAGATCGCAAGCCTGTAATCTATGTTCATGAATTAGCAACTGGTCGTCGTATTTCTCTTTCCAACCAAAAAGGGAACAATAGTGCGCCAGCATGGTCACCCGATGGGAAACAGCTCGCCATCTCACTTTCGAAAGATGGCAATACTCAAATCTACGGCATTAATGCGGATGGGACTGGATTGCATCGCTTAACTCGTGGCAGCACGATTGATACAGAACCACAATACTCAGCTGATGGTCGTTACATTTACTTCACAAGTGATCGTGGGGGCAATCCACAGATCTATCGCATGAGTGCAGATGGCGAGCAGGTCGAAGGTGCAAAACGCGTTACCTTTAAGCAAGGCTTTGTGACATCGCCACGCATTTCTCCAGATGGGAAATATTTGGCCTACATCGCCAACATTGGTGGTGCATATCGACTCTACATCCTCAATCTCGCAACTGGTGATGCCCAAGCATTAACTGACGGTACAAGCGATGAATCACCCTCCTTTGCTGCTAATGGTCGCTATGTTCTCTACTCAACTAAAGTGAACGGGAAGCGTGTCTTAGCGGCAGTTTCCGTTGACGGCAACTCGAAGCAGGTGCTTAGCATCCCAGGATCCGATGTACGTCAGCCTTCTTGGGGCCCCTTCATGGACTAAACACCCTTTTTCAGGGTGAAATAAGCACTTTTGAGAAGCTTAGGGGCATAATATTGCTATGAGCCTAGGGCCTAATTCAATTACTTACAGAGTTTGCAGGAAAAGGAAAATCATGAAAGTTTCTATCGCACGTCGTGCCGCTACATTTGCCCTGATTGGTGCAACAGCATTTTTGATGGCGGCTTGTTCAAGCGTGAAATTAGATGACACTGACGGTGCCAATGGGAGCGGTAGTGGTAGTGGCAGCTTTGGCTCACAGCCATGGAATGATCCTAAGAGCCCACTCTTTGAGAAAAGTGTTTATTTCGGATTTGATGAATACACCGTTCAGACCAAATATCAAAAGATGTTGTCTGCCCATGCAAGCTACTTAAAAGCAAATCCAAAACAGAAGATCATCATTCAAGGTAACACCGACGAACGTGGCACTGCTGAATACAACTTGGCATTGGGTCAGCGTCGTTCAGATGCTGTGCGTAAATCATTGAACTTGATGGGCGTATCTGACGATCAAATGGAAGCAGTAAGTTTTGGCAAAGAAAAGCCAAAGGCTGAAGGTGATACAGAATCTGCTTGGGCAGAAAATCGCCGCGCTGATATTGTTTACATTACGAACTAAATGAAGAGCCCTTCTCACGCTTTCAAACAAACGCTCTCACGAGCGTTTTGTTTAAGTGCCGCACTCGTTTGCTTAAGTGCTTCCAATAGTGCTTGGGCTCTATTCTCAGATGACGAGGCGCGTAAGGCTATTTTGGATTTGCGTAAGTCTTTAGCTACCACCCAGCTTGAATTGCAGGGTGAAATTGAGAAGCTCAAAGCAGACAATGCTGAGCTACGCGGCAAGATTGAAAACCTGGAGAAACAAGGTGAAGATATTTCTTCTAGTCAGAAGACTTATTACCAAGATCTAGATACTCGTTTAGGTAATTTTGAACCTCGTACAGTAACGATTGAAGGCGTTAGTGGCACGGTGCAGCCTGGCGAGAAAAAAGCTTACGACGATGCACTTAAATCGTTCCAAGCTGGCAATCTGAAAAAGGCAGATGAAGGATTTTCTGCATTTACAGCAAAATATCCTAAGAGCCCCTACCTGCCTCTTGCGCTTTACTGGGGTGGCAATAGCAAATACGCCAACAAAGATTACGCTGGCGCTATCAACCAACTACAAAGTCTCATTAAAAAATATCCAACTCATCCACGCATTCCAGGAGCGATGTTGACATTGGGTAATTCACAGCTAGAGAGTGGTAATAAAGCGGCAGCTAAGAAAACATTTAGCGAGATCATTGCTAAATATCCAGATACTGATGCGGCTAAAGATGCGCAGCAATTCATCGCCGCTACTAAGTAATCTTCATGTCTAAGCTGTCTGCAGCCTTTCAGAATATCGCGCCACGCAAGTCTGGGGCACCTGCAGTCATTTTATTTTCGGGTGGCTTAGATTCCACTACCGTGCTTGCGCTAGCAAAAGACTTGGGCTACTCGCCTTATGCCCTATCAGTAGGCTATGGTCAACGCCACTCCTCTGAATTAGCTGCTGCGAAACATATTGCCAAACAAATTGGCGTCGCGCGTCATGAAGTTGTCAATCTCGATTTAACACGTTTTGGTGGCTCAGCATTAACGGACTCATCGATTGCTGTGCCTATCATTCCAGGCAAAGATCAAGAAATCCCGGTGACCTACGTCCCAGCACGCAACACGATTTTGCTATCTCTAGCCTTAGGTTGGGCTGAATCACTCGGTGGTTTAGATGTGTTCTATGGAGCGAACTCTGTAGACTACTCGGGCTACCCTGATTGCCGCCCAGAATACGTATCCTCTTTTGAAGCCATGGCTAACCTAGCCACTAAAGTTGGTGTAGAAGCAGTCAATAATGACCATCGCTTCCGTGTTCATGCGCCCATTATCCAACTCACCAAAGCTGAAATTATTCAGTTGGGTAGCACTCTTGGTGTGGATTACTCACAGACAGTGTCTTGCTATCAAGCTAATGATTTAGGTGAAGCCTGTGGCGAATGCGAATCTTGCCGCCTAAGACAAGCAGGCTTTAAGCAGGCTAATGTAAGCGATCCAACACGCTATCAAAAAAATAAATAAGGTAGTGAGTCAGCTCCTCTGACACTTATTTAACTTGTGTTTCAAGCATACGCGCTACATAACGCGCAATCAAATCAATCTCTAAATTTACGGCATCGCCCTGCTTGAGATTACCTAGCGTTGTATTTTGCAAGGTATGCGGGATGATATTGATATCAACGACACAGGCCTTATTACTATCCTCTGTTTTATTGACAGTCAGAGATACGCCATTGACCACGATTGAACCTTTATAGGCCAAGAATGGGGCTAATTCTTTAGGCGCCTCAATGCGTAATAGCCAAGATCCGTAGGCATCTTGAGCAATCTGGGAAAAGTGGGCAACCTTACCTACTCCATCAACGTGACCACTCACCAAGTGACCGCCAAGTCGATCGTTTAATCGAAGTGCTTTTTCTAGATTCACTGAGCCAACTTGATCTAAGCCAACAGTCTTATTTAAAGACTCACGAGAAATATCCAAAGCAAAGGTATTGCCATCAAAGTCAGTTGCTGTCATGCAGGCCCCCTGAATGGCAATACTGTCTCCAAGCGCCACATCATCCAAATAACCCGAAGGAACTTCAACAACTAAGTGCAAGCCATCGCCTTTTGCTTGAGCGCTTTTGATTTGACCTACGGCAGTGATGATTCCAGTGAACATAGCGTTAATTTTAATTCTTCTTGTTGAGATCTTTATGGGCGTTTAATTAGTCTGAGCCTGAAATCATTGCCAAGCAAGCTTTGGTCAATAATTTGCCAGTCATCTCGAGACTTTAAGGACGGCAATGCTGGTACATTTGCTATGCCAATACCTTCACCCATAAAAAATGGGGCGTAATAGAGCAAAAGCTCATCCACACAATCTTCTCTGAGCATTGAGCCATTGAGCTTAAAGCCTGACTCCACATGAATCTCATTCATCTCTCGCTCTTGCGCAAGATAAGCAAAGAGTCCCGGTAAATCCACCTTACCAGATACGTTAGCCATGGTAATTACTTCAATTCCTCTAGCCTCAAAGGCCTTGGCTTTTTCTTGTTGTTCTGCAGTATTCATGCTGGCACAAATAATCATAGCGCCAGACTGATCTAGATTATTCAAAATCTTGGCATTGGTCGGCGTCTCTAATTTAGAGTCCACAATAATTCGCCAAGGCTGACGTTGCGTTTCAACTTCTCGTACATTCAGAGAAGGATCATCCTCTTTAACAGTACCGACACCAGTCACAATTGCACAGGCTTGAGCGCGCCAATGATGCCCATCAGCCCTAGCAAGAGGGCCAGTAATCCACTGACTTTCACCATTTGGTAAAGCGGTTTTTCCATCAAGACTTGCGGCTATCTTCAAGCGTACCCACGGTAGACCTCGAGTCATTCTGGATATGAATCCACGATTGAATGCTTGCGCTTCCATTTCCATCAAGCCACATTGCACTTCAATACCCGCTGCTCTCAGTTTCTCCAGACCATTTCCCGAGACGAGCGGGTTTGGATCCTTCATTGCCGTAATGACTTTGGCTGGCTTTGCGGCAATGAGTCCATCTACACATGGTGGAGTGCGGCCGGTATGACTGCATGGCTCCAGAGTGACATAGATCGTAGAGCCAGCAGGATCTTTTCCATTTGCTTTAGCATCTGCAAGCGCTTGCACTTCTGCATGAGAACCGCCAGCGCGTTGAGTAAACCCTCGACCGATGACTTGCCCATCTTTAACGATGACGCAACCTACCCGCGGATTAGGGTTCGCCAAATAAAGTGCTTTTTGAGCCTGGGCCAAAGCCTCGCTCATCCATTGGTGATCAACAGCGGTATACATGGGTCTATTAAACCATTCAATGGCATCGCTTTGCATCCCTGGCAGGGTCACAGATGCGCCAGCGTCCACCGCTACCCAATATCAGCTGGCGCTCTAGGTCGGGAACCCTCTGATGACCAAGGACTAGGCGATTGGCTACAAATCCACCTTGGGCTGTTTTAGCTGCTCCAGCAGCATTAAAAAGAATGCCTGTCTTGCCTGTGTGAGGATCAATAAAGTGCCTAGCTCCACCTTTAAAGAAGATGGGGTCAGTCTTGCCCTGAGAAATCCATGTCTTGCTAACGCACGAGGGTTTGATAGTCTTACCAATACAAGCGCTATAGACAGCCCAACCACTTTCCCATTTGCCCAAGCTAGGCTCTAGCCTTACTGGCTCCCCCAGGTGTAATGCTTGCTGACGAGCAAAGTGAGCATGTGCAATAAATCTTCTGGCAACGAATTCAATTTCACGAATGGCAATCTGCT
The DNA here is from genome assembly GCF_018687455.1 of Polynucleobacter sp. TSB-Sco08W16. Taxonomy (NCBI): domain Bacteria; kingdom Pseudomonadati; phylum Pseudomonadota; class Betaproteobacteria; order Burkholderiales; family Burkholderiaceae; genus Polynucleobacter; species Polynucleobacter sp. TSB-Sco08W16. Next base: position 269,031 of record NZ_CP061291.1, on the reverse strand, counting down.
CTTGCAAAAGTGGCATGGTGATTATTGCTGAAATAGCCACTATCAAAATTACTGCCATCATCTCTAGCAAGCTAACGCCGGTATCAGGCTGAAAATTTTTATTCAAATGCTTGGCGCCAATTGAGGCGAGTAAGGAAACCAGATTTTTCATCTGCTAAGACATGGACCTGAATAGTTGGCTTCTCTTTACTAGATATGAGCCATTGGTTTTTTCCTGCCGGCTGAATAAAACAATCATTCTCTGTTAACGCAGATAGGTTAAGGATGTGGCTCTCGCATTTGATCACTGCAGTTTCTGCTGCCATAAATCGCTCTTGTGAAAATTCGATTGTTTTCACTTCAACTAAACGTAACACTGTCAATCGCTCTAGGTACACAATCAGAGATGAGCATAGAAGCAGTAAGGACATAACCCATGCCAAAATCATGGGAGATTTCTCGTAGTAAAAGTGCGCTCAAACGCTTTTTGAATGATGGCTCCATCAGTCATTTCTAAGGTAATCCTAAAGGACCGCTGCCCCAAGCTTGATTGGGCTCCCAGCCCCTCAATCCTCAAGGCGTTGATGCCGTTCATCAAGGTCGTATTTTGTATACGCCCCTGACGATCTAATGACTGACACATAAGCGAGCCTCCATTTACCTTAGCCCCTTTTGCTACGCCAGCCTGTTGGTTAACTAAAAACCCCTGGAGCGCTAAATCATTTTTAGTTCGTTCGCTAGTTAATACATTTCCAAGGCAATCAAAATCTATACCATCAGATAACTGATGCCTAATCACTAAGGAGTCTGATCTTTGATAACCATTTCCTTTTTGAATTTCGATTGGGGGATGTGAACTATTTCTACCGAAGCTTGAGTTATTAGATTTGATATTTTGGTAACCAGCCATTCGAATCGCGCGCCCAATTAGCTCTAATGCACGCTCTGCTTCTGTGGCTAAAGCTTGAGTTTTTTCATATTGGATTTGCTTAGCCATCAAATCACTACTTGTTTTTAAGAGCGGGTTTAATAACAGGACGCACAGAGTGATTCCGACTAGACATTCGAGAAGACTCATTCTTTAAACCTATAGATGAAGTATTAGGGGTATTACGAAGATGAGCTTGATTGCTATTGACCCTAAGTTGCTCAGCGAGTTCATAAGTATCAAAATCCAGCCTAAGTTCTGATCGTCTTCCTTCTTGCTGAGCTAGCCGCAGGGCTAGACCTTGATAAGCACCAACAGAAGTCATCCAAACGCCCAAAATGAGGCTCATTGCCACTAAAACCTCTAGCAAAATGAATCCATTCGGGGTTTCTGAGCGCATACGACATTTTCTAGGGCTTTGATAAGCTATAAAACAGGGGCTAGAGGCTCTTACCGTCAGAAAAAGAGAAGATTGCCTTAGGGGATCAACTACGAGGTTAACGACAATTGCCTGCTCAGCTTAAAATAGTAGGCTATGCCAAATACCCTTACCTCCACCGAAGAAATCATTGCCGAGCTCCGCGCTGGCCGGATGGTCATTCTTGTTGATGAAGAAGATCGTGAGAATGAAGGTGATTTAGTCTTGGCGGCAGATCACGTTAGTGCTGAGGCAGTCAATTTCATGGCCAAGCATGGTCGTGGACTTATTTGCCTGACCCTAACCCGTGAACGCTGTCAGCAACTAAATTTGCCATTGATGGTGCGCGATAACGGCACTTCAATGGGTACCAACTTCACAGTCTCTATTGAAGCTGCCAGCGGTGTGACCACTGGTATCTCTGCAGCAGATCGCGCCCTTACCATTAAAACTGCCGTAGCATCTAACGCCAAACCAAGCGACTTAGTTCAGCCAGGCCACGTGTTTCCTTTGATGGCTCAACCAGGCGGAGTATTGATTCGATCTGGCCACACTGAAGCAGGTTGTGATCTTGCTGCGATGGCAGGTTGCTCACCGACATCAGTGATTTGCGAAATCATGAAGGATGATGGCAGCATGGCGCGCTTGCCAGACTTGCTAGAGTTTGCCAAAGAGCATCAACTCAAAATTGGTAGCATCGCTGACCTCATTCAATATCGCAGCCAACATGAAAGTATTGTGGTGCGTGAAGGTGTTCGCGAATTCATCACTCCCTGGGGTAAGTTTGAAGGCATCATTTACCGTGATACCCCAAGCTCATGCATTCATATTGCGCTTGTCAATGGCAAACCATCAGAGGCTGAAGAAACGCTGGTGCGCGTACATGAGCCCGTTACAGTGCTCGACTTTTTAGATGCTAATGTCAGTACCCATTCATGGCCACTAGCTCAGGCTCTTCAACAGTTAGCAGCTGCTCCAGCAGGAGTTGCCGTTTTACTCAATGCCGCAGGCATTGCTGCCCCCAATGATGCTGATTGGTTGGCACAATTTCAAAAGCTCAATCAATCGAAAGAGGAAGTAATAAAGCCTTTGGCTCGTAAAACAGATTTCCGTAGCTACGGTATCGGCGCCCAGATCCTGAAAGATATTGGTGTGGGTAAGATGCGTTTGCTAGCCAACCCAAGCCCCGTACCAAGCCTATCCGGCTATAAGCTAGAAGTAACTGGCTACACCCCTTATCAGCCCAAGTAATTTTTACTTACCCCATCAGAAAAATATCATGACCGATTCAAGCAATGACTTTGTAGGCGTTTTAGAGGCAGACCTCAACGGCCAAGATTTACGCATTGGCATCGTACAAGCACGCTTTAATGAAGATTATTGTGTCGCACTCACACATGCCTGTATCAATGAATTGATTGCTTTAGGTGTATCGCAAGCAGACATCAAGTTAGTTACTGTTCCTGGCGCACTGGAAATTCCTTTTGCCCTTCAAAAACTTGCTGAAACAGGTGAATTTGATGGCCTTGTAGCATTGGGCGCAGTGATTCGTGGTGAGACTTATCACTTCGAGCTAGTCTCGAATGAATCTGCTGCAGGCATTACTCGCATCTCAATCGATTCTGGTTTGCCAATTGCTAATGGCGTACTTACTTGCGATACGGATGAGCAAGCGCATGAGCGTGTGAACGTAAAGGGTGCTGATTGCGCCAAAGCCGTTGTAGAAATGGCCAATCTTGCTTTAGCCCTCACTCCCGATATTGATATCCAAATGAACACTGGTGAAGAGTAAATTATTAATATGAGTAAATCCGGTATCAATCCCTCACAGTCACCAGCCTCCAAGGATGGGGCAGATGTTAAATCAGCCGCTCCAAAGCGCTCCCTGACACCACGTCGCCGCGCCCGTGAGTATGCCCTCCAAGGCGTGTATCAAAGCTTAGTAGTACGTCGTGCAGGAAGCCTGCCCAATAGCGCTGCGATTGCTAAGCAGCTCTCCGAAGATCCTGCCTTTAAGCGTTGCCAGCTGGATTTATTTACCGGAATTTTTGAGGGCGTCTTAGATCGCACGGATGAACTAGAAGCCATCATTACTCCTGCCCTTGACCGCCCCATTAATGAACTTTCTCCAGTAGAGCATGCCGCCCTTTTGATCGGTACTTACGAATTAGCTGTTGATCTTTCAGTGCCATATAAAGTTGCCATCAATGAAGCTGTTGAGCTTGCTAAGACCTTTGGCGGCACTGACGGGCACAAGTACGTTAATGGTGTTCTGGATTTGCTGGCGCAAAAATTACGTACCGTAGAAACACAGGCCAATTAAATAAACATCCCTTTATTTGGATGTCAAAGCCCCTGAGCAATTGCTTGTGGGGCTTTTTTATTTCTGAGGATAAAATCATCTAAAGCCAGACGCACCAACCCACACTCCTCAGATCGGCAAAGTTCATTATGGAAAAAATCGATATTCGTAGTTTTCTAAAAGATCACAAACTCTTCAAAGAACAGGCCTTTATTAACGGCAAATGGATTGACTCTAAAGAGCGCTTTAATATAACTAATCCAGCTACCGATGAAATCATTGCCTCCGTTAGTAACCTAGGCCCACATCAGGCTGAGCAAGCTATCGCTGCAGCCGAGAAGGCATTGCCAGCATGGCGCAATAAAACGGGCAAGGAGCGTGCTCAAATCATGCGCCAATGGTTTGATCTGATTATTGAACATACCCAAGACTTAGCGACTTTGATGACTTTAGAGCAAGGCAAGCCGCTAGCAGAAGCTGCCGGAGAGGTTGTTTATGGCGCATCATTTGTTGAGTGGTTTGCAGAAGAGGCCAAACGTGTAGCTGGATCGATTCCAGCTACAACTTGGGGCGATAAACGCATGATGGTGCTCAAGCAAGCTATTGGCGTTTGTGTAGCCATTACCCCCTGGAACTTTCCAATTGCAATGATTACTCGCAAAATTGCACCAGCTTTGGCTGCAGGCTGCACGATTGTTATTAAGCCTGCCGAGCTAACACCCTTATCTGCCCTAGCCCTGGCAGAACTTGCAATTCAAGCGGGCATTCCTGATGGCGTCATTAATATTTTGACTGCTGATGCGCAGCAATCTATCGCCATTGGTAAAACCCTATGTGCCTCACCAACTGTTCGCCATCTCTCCTTCACGGGTTCAACGGAAGTTGGGCGCATTTTGATGGAACAATGTGCACCTACTGTTAAGAAGCTCGCCTTGGAATTGGGTGGGCATGCACCCTTCATCGTATTTGAGGATGCGGATATTGACGCTGCGGTTAGTGGCGCAATCACGTCAAAATTTAGAAACTCTGGTCAGACCTGTGTGTGCGCTAATCGCTTTTATGTCCATAAAAAAGTTCAAGATCAATTTGTAGAAAAGTTTGTAGCAGCCCTCACCAAAATTAAAGTGGGCAATGGAATGGATCCAGGCGTTACCCAGGGGCCACTCATTGAAACGGCTGCCCTGGAAAAAGTAGAGAAACATGTGGCTGATGCCATTACAAAGGGCGCCAAATTGGTTGCTGGCGGCAAAAGAACTTTTGCCACAAAGAACTTCTATGAGCCCACCATCCTGTCTAACGTGACAAGTGAGATGCTGATTACCTATGAAGAGACTTTTGGCCCTGTTGCACCCATCATTCCCTTTGAAACAGACGAGGAAGTGATCGCGTCAGCCAATAACAGTCAATTTGGTCTTGCCTCCTACTTCTACAGTCGTGACATTGGGCGCATCTGGAAAGTAGCAGAAGCCCTGGACTACGGAATTGTGGGGGTCAATACAGGCCTGATTTCGAACGAGGTTGCCCCTTTTGGAGGCGTCAAGCAGTCTGGCCTGGGTCGCGAAGGCAGCATCTATGGAATGGATGAATACCTGGAAATGAAGTATGTCTGTGTTGGCTTGTAAAACTCAGTTCAACTTATTTCTTTGTATAGACTAAATCCCAGACGCCGTGGCCTAGCTTAATGCCACGGTTTTCAAACTTTGTCACTGGACGATAAGCTGGTCGCTCAACATAACCTAGATGCTGTGCACTCAATTGCTCAGCGCTGGGCTTGAATTCATTTAATTCCTTTTCAAGCTCTTGTGGCTTGGCGATATCTTCAGCGCCAAAGGTTTCTATACAGATGTGTTGGCTAGAAGTATTTTGCAGAGTTGGCTCTGCATTCAGCACCAATACCATTTGCTCTGCATAGTTATGCCAATCGGTTGCCAGATGCAAGTACCCACCCACCTTTAGGCGGGATACCAGTAATCTGACAAATTGAGCCTGTATCAGACGACGCTTGTGATGGCGCTTTTTGTGCCAAGGGTCAGCAAAGTAAATATGAATGCCATCCAGAGAATGAGGTGCAATCATATTCTGCAAGACTTCAACGGCATCATGACGAATGAGTCGTAAGTTGGTGAGATCATTTTCCCCAATCAACTTCAATAGGGCGCCTACTCCTGGGGTATGCACTTCAATTGCTAGAAAATCATCTTGGCTACGTAAGGCTGCAATCTTGGCAGTAGTCTCGCCCATACCAAAACCGATTTCTAAAATCTTGGGTTGCGTAGACCCGTCAAATGCATCCACTAAATCAAGTGGTTGATCTTGGTAAGAAATCAGAAATCGCGGGCCTAAATCATCAATAGCGCGCTGTTGCCCAGCGGTAGTTCTTCCTGCTCTGAGGACAAAAGAGCGAATTCGATCAAAACGCTTTACTTCTTTATCGCCTGCTTGATTGTGAGTCAAATTACGCTACAACCTTTTTAAAGTAGGCAATCGTTTCTTTCAGGCCATCCTCAAGATTCACCTTGGGCTGCCAACCTAACTTCGCTTTGGCTAATTCAATATTCGGTTGGCGCTGCTTTGGATCATCGGACGGCAAAGGTTGGTGAATGATTTTAGATTTGCTACCAGAGAGCCTGAGCACCGTTTCAGCCAACTGCAGCATAGTGAACTCACCTGGATTGCCAATATTGACTGGGCCAGTAAAGCCCTGCTCAGAATTCATCATTCTGACCATGGCATCAATCAAATCATCCACGTAGCAAAAGCTTCTGGTTTGCTGGCCATCACCATAAATGGTGATGTCTTTGCCTTGCAGGGCTTGCACAATAAAGTTGCTCACTACGCGCCCATCATTCGGATGCATGCGGGGACCATAGGTATTAAAGATGCGTACTACTTTGATATCGAGATTGTGTTGACGGTTGTAATCAAAAAAGAGGGTCTCAGCACAACGCTTACCCTCGTCATAGCAAGAACGAATACCAATCGGATTAACCTTACCCCAGTACTCCTCTGGTTGGGGATGCACCTCTGGGTCACCATAAACTTCACTAGTGGAGGCTTGCAAGATACGGGCCCGTGTTCTTTTAGCAAGGCCCAGCATATTAATCGCACCATGCACACTAGTCTTAGTCGTTTGCACTGGATCATATTGGTAATGCACTGGAGATGCTGGGCAAGCTAAGTTATAGATCTGATTAGTCTCTACATAGAGCGGAAAGGTCACATCGTGACGCATCAACTCTAAGTTGGGGTTGGGCAATAAATGCGCCAAGTTTGCCTTAGAGCCCGTAAAGTAGTTATCTACCACCAAGACATCATTGCCTTCTTTGAGCAGCTTTTCGGTTAGGTGTGAGCCTAAGAAACCAGCGCCACCAGTGATGAGAATTTTGTTCATATTTTTAAATGAGAGAGATGTATTAATAGTTTCTAGGGGCGCTCCAGCCGGCGGATCTATAGGCATAAACCACTTCAGCTAAAACAATCAATAGGGATGTCATGAAGGATATCAGACCCATAACAAAGGTCCAAATGACATAGCTTGTTTGCAAAGACCGTACCGCACCAGCCTGAAAGAAAAATAGCTCAAGAACTGTTAGGGAAATAAATACGCCACTTAACACGTCAAAAAAGATAGCGGCAGTACATAAGCGGCCACGGATCTTGGCTTCATTTGCCTCAACCTCCATATGCCTTAATGACTGCTCATCTTTGACGCCACCCTCATAAAGCATTTTTTGAATGGAGCGCATACGGTCTACTGTTCTGGCTAGACGGCCAGAAATTGCATTAATCAAAGTGGCAACGGCCGTTAATAAAAATACTGGTGCTAAGGCTAACTGGATATTGTTCGTGATTGCGTCAATTGATACATCCATACTGAACTTTCTAATCTATTAAATAATTAATGCGACCAGGCAATTAAGCCGGTATAGGATGTCAACAGCACCAGCAATCCAAAGGCGATTCGGTACCAGGCGAATGGGATGAAATTATGGTGTGCTACGTAATGAATCAACCAGCGCACACACACAAAGGCAGAAATAAATGCGGCGACAAAGCCAATGGCGATGGCAAGACTGAATTCACCAGAGATATTTACAGGATTTTTCCACAGCTTTAATAACTCATAAGCAGTGGCGCCTCCAATCACAGGAATTGCGAGGAAGAAAGAAAATTCAGTAGCAACAGCGCGTGGCAGGCCAAACAACATTCCACCGATGATTGTGGCTCCAGAGCGGGATGTGCCTGGAATTAATGCAGCACATTGCGCAATACCAACTTTCAGAGCATCTAAGTACGAGAGATCATCGACGGAATGGATATGACTATTAAGGTTATTGACTTTTCCCTGGCGACGTTCTGCCCAGAAAATAATTAATGCACCGACGATGAAAGCAGTTGCAACCGGTACCGGCGAAAACAATACTGCTTTAATGTGCTTTCCGAATAGGAAACCAAGACCCATCGCTGGAGCCGAAGCAATCAATAGATTCAAAACGAAACGGCGGGAATTTGCGCTAGCAAAAATAGAATGGGCAACCTTCAGGAGCTTTTCTCGAAACTCCCAGCACACTGCCAAAATTGCGCCGAATTGGATGATGACCTCGAAGGCTTTACCACGCTCATCATTGAAATCAAGCAAATCCCCAACCAAGATCAGGTGCCCAGTACTAGAGATCGGCAAAAACTCCGTGAAGCCCTCTACTACCCCCAGAATGACTGCTTTTAGCAACAATATTAGATCCATAGGGCAAATTTTATAGGTATATGAATACTCTGAGCATTTTTGGCAAAATTGAGCTCAAATACCCGTTTAAAGCAATTTAGCCTTAAACTTCATGCACTTTAAAAGTAGATGAATTTGATGACCCCAGCCCGCTTTCGCCTCTCTCGACTTGCCACCTTCGGCTTAGTCCTGACCCAGGCGCTCGGCCTAAGCTCTTGGAGCCCTGTGGTCATTGCGCAAAGCCCGAACAGTGCGACTAAGTCAGCTTTACCCACCCCAATCAGCGCCTCCTCATTGATAGGCCTGGAGCTACCACCTCAAGTCGCGCCAGCACCAACAAAAGCGGCTCTACCCAGCACTTCAGCACCCTCAAGCGTAAATGGGGGCAATGCCAATAATCAGAAGGGTCAGTTGACTGACCTCATCCAACTTTATCAAGAGGCAGCCTTCAGTGACCCCGTATTAAATGCCGCGCGCTTTAACTATGTCGCTAGCAAAGAGTTGTACTGGCAAGGTTTATCGCTTTTGCTGCCACAAGCTAGCGCTACACCTGGAGCCACCCGCTACTATCAGCATGGTGTTGGCCAAACGGTTGTAGCTACAGGCCCTGGTAACTCACGCGTATTCGACCAGAAGAATTACACCGTTACCTTGACGCAACCTATATTTAATTTGGCTTCTTTAGAAGCATTTAAGCAAGGTGACCTCAATACCAAAATCGCAGATATGCGTTTTTATTTAGCACAGCAAGACTTAATTATTCGAGTTTCACAAGCCTATTTCGATGCGCTCACTAGTCAAGATAATGTCGAGCTGTATAGGAACAAAAAAGGTCTAATCAAACAACAGCTCGATGCTGCTCAAGCAAAGTTTGATGCTGGTTTAGCAACGATAGTAGATGTCAATACTGCACAAGCAGCACTTGATTTGGCGACCTCTCAAGAAATTACTGCCCAAGCAGACCTCGTAGTAAAGCGCGGTGTTTTGGAGCAATTGGTTGGTCATCCAGTTGGCCCTCTAAGACCCCTCGTTAAGGAAGCCAAGATTGATGGTGTTTTAAAAGATCCGCGCTCCAGGAGTAAAGATGGCAAAGGTAACCCAATCGCTGAAAGTGTTAATCCACAGCTACCCCCTGGCCAAACTTTAGAGGATTGGATTAATCAAGCTGAAGCAGCCAACTTCAATGTCCTGGCTGGGCAGCTAACAGTTAGTCTTGCCGAGAGCACTTACCGGGCCTCACAGGCATTGAACTATCCATCTCTGAGTTTTGTTGGAACCGCCGGCTATAACACTTCAAACGGTACACCAAATAGCTATACACCAGCCAACACCAATGTTTATAACAATACGGTTGCCCTGCAACTTGCGATTCCTCTAGTTTCTGGTGGCTTTAATAGCTCGGTGATTCGCCAAAATGCTGCATTGGTAGATCAAGCGAAAGCGAACTATGACAATGCGCGCCGTACAGCCGCACAAAATACACGTGCAGCATTTACAGGTTTCTATGGTGGCTTAGCCAGCGTCAAGGCTTATGAGGCTGCTGAGCGCTCATCGAACTCTGCACTTGAATCTAGCAAGCTTGGATTCCAAGTCGGTACCTTGATTAATATTGATGTCCTCATCGCGCTTGATACTTTAATAACCACCAGATCTCAATTGCAGCAGGCTCGCTACAGCACCATTCTGAATGCCATTAAACTAAAATCGCACGCTGCTGCACTAACTGATGAAGACCTAATTTCGATTAATGCTTTACTACGTTAAGTAAATCAAACGAGTAGATCTAAAGAGGCTTTTTCAACCTCGTCCACGGTTGGTGGTTTTTGAATATCGCCAACATTACGAATCTTCTCCGACCAATAACCCTCGGTCTTCCATCGTGGTGAATCGCAATAAATCTCTACAGTAGGCCTATTCAATACCGCAGACAAATGAGTCAGGCCGGTATCAACACCAACCACCAATGCCGAATTTGTGATTACGGAAAATGCTTCTTCAATAGAAAAAGCATTAGGCACTAACGACCCCGGAATTTGCCTAGCTAATTCCATGCTAACTACCCTCTCATCCACACTTCCCCAAGGCAGTACCACTTGATACCCAAGGCTTGAGAGCTTCTTGCCCAACTGAGCCCAATTAGTATTAGCCCAGCGCTTAGCTTCACGTGCAGTGGAATGAAAAAATAAGATGTATGGTTTTTCCAGTGCAGCTACTTTTGGAGTAACAATCGATTCGAGGTAGTGCGCTGGATAAAATTGCACTTTTTTAGCTCTATCGATCAGAGGCCACTCAAGAGCAGAGCAAGTTACATAGCGGGAACGATCTACTGCATGAGAGTGAAATGGAACTTGAACTAACTGGTTGTAAAACGCACGGGATATTGGCTCATATCCAGAAAATTCAGTGGCATTCGCAAGCCCTGCGACTACTGCATCCGAACTCTTCTTGGCTAAGGCGCAAACTAGGGCAGACTTTAATAATCCCTGAGTTTCAATAATGAGGTCATACCTCGCCTCTTGAAGCTCTCTCTTGAAAGCAAAAAATTCCTTCCAATAATTGAGCGAGAAGAGTGATTTTTTCCAGCGCCGTAAACCAAAGGGAATAATTCGGTCGATTCCTCGAAAGCCATCTCGACTTTGTAGGGGTGTCAGAAGGTGGACATAGCCCTCTTCAACTACCCAATCAATTTGAGCATGAGGGAGACGATCGCGAATATCCCAAACAATGGGTAGGTTATGGAGCACATCCCCTAAAGAGGACAACTTAACCAATAATATTTTGGGGGATTCGCCTGAATTAACCATTAAAACTTCGGGATTTGTTCCCAAGAGAGACCCGCAGAATCTTTAGCATTGAGATTAGGCTTCACTCCTGAACTTAAGGGCCATTGAATTGCAACTGAAGGGTCATCCCATGCTAAACAAACCTCGCTTTGTGGGTGGTAGTAGTCTGTGGTTTTATATAAGAACTCAGCCGTTGGTGACATCACTAAAAATCCATGGGCTAATCCAGCCGGAATCCACAGTTGCTTATGATTTTCTGCACTTAGTTCTACTCCAACCCATTTTCCAAAGGTGGATGAATTTTTTCGTAGGTCTACAGCCACATCGTAAACACTACCTGATGTCACGCGCACTAATTTACCCTGTGTTTTCTCGAGCTGGTAATGCATGCCGCGCAAGATAGATTGACGAGAGAACGAATGATTATCCTGTACAAAATTGATGTTCAAACCAGTTGCCTCAGCGAAATCTTGCGCATTAAATGACTCAGTGAACCAGCCGCGCTCATCACCAAATAATTTGGGCTCAATAATAAGAACATCTGTAATTGCGGTGGATGTTACTGAAATCTTAGGGTGCTGTTTCAAACCTGGCATTAACTAACCTTTTTAGATGATAAAGAAATAGGTTGCGCACCACTTTTCATCTCATTCAATATTTTGATTAGATACTGACCATAACTATTCTTACTCAGTTGGGAGGCCACCTTTTGTACTGCCTCAGCACCAATCCAACCCTGACGGTATGCAATCTCTTCCGGGCAAGCAACCATGAGACCTTGGCGCTTTTGCAAGGTAGCAATAAAGCCAGCCGCGTCTAGTAAGGAGTCATGTGTTCCGGTATCTAACCAAGCAAAACCACGCCCCATAATCTCTACACTCAATTGATCTTTTTCAAGATAGATGCGATTGACATCCGTAATCTCAAGTTCGCCACGGGCACTCGGCTTAATTGAGCTGGCGATATCGCACACTTGATTGTCGTAAAAATAGAGTCCAGTAACTGCGTAATTGCTCCTTGGTTGCGATGGCTTTTCTTGAATAGAGATTGCCTTATAGTTTTTATCAAACTCCACTACACCATAGCGCTCGGGATCGGTCACATGGTAGGCAAATACCGTTGCTCCACTTACGCGCTCATCTGCGCTTTCAAGATTAGCCACTAACTCATGGCCATAAAAAATATTGTCTCCTAGCACTAAAGCGCTTGGATGATTATTGATAAAGTTTTTGCCCAGCGTAAATGCTTGAGCCAAGCCATCAGGCGAAGGTTGAACGCAGTACTCAATATTTAAGCCCCACTGCGAACCATCACCTAGCAACTCAGCAAAACGAGGTGTGTCATGAGGGGTGGAGATTAGCAAAATATCTCGAATGCCAGCTAGCATGAGAGTAGTTAGCGGGTAGTAGACCATCGGCTTGTCATAAACCGGCATGAGTTGCTTAGAAACTGCTTGGGTAACAGGATAAAGACGGGTACCTGAACCACCGGCCAGAATAATTCCCTTACGATTTTTTGTATGACTATTTGCCATCTTTACCCTTATTTAATGGGATAAAGCAAACATCAATTTACAGGTAAATTCTTGACGTAAGTGGAAACTTGCTCATCCCATGGCGTATTCCAATGGGGTAATTTTGACACAAGACCCAAGCGTTTCAGCTCAATTTGAAGCTTATCTGTGGATAACCGAGAATTCATTGGCCGTGGAGCTGGTAATGGGTATTCAGAGGCTGGTATTGGCTTAATACTGGCTGGGCTTGCCTCAAGCCTTACACCAGCATCAATAGCAGACTGGACAGCCAATTTAGCCACGCTATACCAATTGGTCTCCCCAAGCGGTACCGCATGATAAATACCCGAATTCCATTTTTTATTAGCTAGACTAAAAGCCAATTTCGTACCAAGCTCAGCCAACCACTGAGCACTTGTTGGTACACCAAGCTGATCTTCAATCACACGCAACTCTGTTCGCTCTTTTGCCAAACGAAGAATCGTACGAATAAAATTGCCGCCATCCCCGTATACCCAGCTAGTTCTCAAAATTGCGTACCGACCTTCGCCATTTACAAAAGAATTTACGATGGCGCGCTCACCCGCTTCTTTGGATTGTCCGTATACACCCAGAGGATTGGGTTGATCTAACTCCGTATACGAAGTCTGCTTTGATCCATCAAATACATAATCAGTTGAAAAATGCAGAAGCGATACACCACGCCTAGCAGCATACTGAGCCATTAATTTAGGCGCCTCAGCGTTAATGGCAAATGCTAATTCTTCTTCTGATTCAGCCTTATCTACCGCGGTATATGCGGCAGCATTAATGATCACGTCAGGGTGAGACGAGTGTAATAAGCTTCTTAGAGAATCCAGATTGCTAAGGTCACAGTCGGCACGACCCACAAAATGAATAGCATTGTCCTGACTTGCTTGGAAAGCGTGAAGTTGATCCTGAAAAGCTCGACCTAATTGTCCATCTTTTCCGAAGACCAAAATATTCATTTATTGATATTGATTAGTTTTTATATTGCTTCTCAAGCCAGTCGCGATAAGAACCCGTGACTACCCCATCAACCCAGTCTGGGTTATCCAAATACCACTGCACCGTCTTTCGAATACCCGTATTAAACGTTTCCGCAGGACGCCACCCAAGCTCTTTTTCAAGCTTACTTGCATCAATCGCATAGCGACGATCATGCCCGGGACGATCTGTTACAAAAGTAATTTGCTCGGCATAAGGCCTGCCGTCAGAGCGTGGCCGAAGCTCATCCAAAATTGTGCAAATTGTTTTTACTACATCTAGATTGGCTTTTTCATTCCAGCCACCGATGTTGTAGGTATCTCCCAATCGCCCATTTGCCAGCACTTCACGTATTGCTGAACAATGATCTCCAACGTATAACCAATCCCGAATTTGTTGACCATCACCATAAATTGGTAAAGGCTTACCATTTAAGGCATTGAGAATGACCAATGGAATCAACTTCTCAGGGAAGTGATAAGGACCATAGTTGTTTGAACAATTCGTTGTCACCACTGGGAATCCATAGGTATGAAACCAGGCACGCACTAAATGATCTGAGGCAGCTTTAGATGCTGAATAGGGGCTATTGGGCTCATAGGGATTGGTTTCACTAAAAGCAGGATCTGTTGCCGATAATGATCCATATACCTCGTCAGTAGATACATGATGAAAACGAAACGCTTCTTTTTCAGAGCTCTTCAAATTCCCCCAATACTCGCGCGCGCATTCCAATAAATTGAAGGTACCAACAATATTGGTTTGAATAAACTCTGCAGGGCCATGAATAGAGCGGTCTACATGGCTTTCAGCAGCAAAGTTGACGATGGCTCGCGGTCGGTGCTCTATCAATAGTTTTGCAACTAGCTCTTTATCGCCAATATCGCCATGCACAAAAATATGCCTGGGATCATTTTCCAAAATTTGCAAGTTGGCAAGATTACCAGCATAGGTCAACTTATCCAAATTAACCACGCCCTCAGCACTAGAAGAAGAGAGCCAATCTAAAACAAAATTGGCCCCAATAAATCCTGCCCCACCAGTTACTAAAATCATTGCTCTATCTTTATTAATTTAGCCAATTTTAACTATGGCGTTTGTAGTATTTGCAGGTATTTATTAAAGCGCTTTTTCCCAAATAAAAAGATACCCAATTTTTGCACTAATTTTAGTCCACCCTTAGGCTTAGGCAGCTGAACTTTTTCTACTGAGCCACCGGGGGTCTTATCGCAGTTAATTAAGGCAGGATTAATAAAAATACGATAGCCTTTATTTCTTAAGTCACGATGAAAAGGGATATGGTCTGCAACATCTATGCCATTAGCTTGATCATCAGTCCCTGCATATCTACCTGCTAAAAAGGCTTCACGCGTATAGATGCCTAATCCACCAAATGCTGAATCCACCTCAATAAGATCAGCCCGCGGATCAATGGGGGACTGCTTGGATCCGACGGCAATATTTTCAGCCATGTCATTTCCCAAAATATTCTCTAATTGGCGCTTTTGTTCCCAGCAATCCATTGGATTCCAATAGGGATGACTTAAACCCCAAATATCATAGTACTCACCCAACTGATTGGCTGTAATCACATCCCATGGCTCCTCCACCTCCCAGCATTGGGCAATTTTTTCCGGCGTGACCAATGAATTCATGCCATCAAGATCAGCCATTGCAATGTAATCAATATCTGCAAATTGCGGATTTGAGGCTACAGCATCAATAATAATATTTCTACACAAGGCAATGCGATCAGTGCGCCTAGGATACTTATCACTTAAGTTGCCCACACTGATATAAGAGAAGTTTTTAATGACGCCCTGTAGTTCTTCTAATTTTTTCGCGGTATTATCACTAGAATCACTTTCCACTACAAAGCAATCAATTTCTTTGAAGTTCCCAAGACTCGCAACCAAGGTTTCAACCTCATTTTGAATCGTATGCGCTACATTTCTAATAGGGCCAGCCAGCAAAATTTTGGAATCTGCAATGGCTTTGTGTTTAGAGTTTTGAAGCTTAAATAGAGTCATATCAAATGTTATTTGCCAATTACTATCAACCAGATAGGGTAAAAAATGCCTCTTTTGAGGAAATTGATAAACATCATACCTATAACCCCACTTTTACCAATAGATTACTAAGATCAGAGTTTCTAAAGCACGGGGTTGAATTAAATAATCCGGATGTTAACCAAGGCCGCGAGATCGCTTTTAGCATTTTGCATGACGGCCAAGCCTTAGATCAAATTTCTGGCAAAAAATACCTCATTGCCACCGAAAATCCCTACATTTGCCCCCCTAACCAGAACAAAACCTACCTCAGACAATTTGATGGCGTATTTACTTGGAATACCAACTTTGCTGATTTGCCGAATGTCCGCCACGTATTCATACCCAACCAAATTAGAAGCAATATCACACCATCCTTTTCCGAGAGGTCCATCTTTTCTTGCATTATTAATGCCAATAAAGCTTTTCCGAAAGGCCTTGAAAATGATCTCTATAGAGAGCGCTTAGAGGTTATTCGCTGGTATGAGAAAAATGCCCCTCAATATTTCTCACTATTCGGCCTTGGATGGGGAAAGCCTGAACCCGCATTTAATGCCTCTGAAAAAATATTGCGGCGCCTAAAGCGTTTAGCAACTCAAATATTTGGATACAAACCTTTTCCAAGTTATGCGGGAGAAGTTGTTGATAAAGAATCCATTTACCGCAAAACAAAGTTTGCCTACTGCTATGAAAATGTAGCCAATCTTCCCGACTACATTAGCGAAAAAATATTCGATTGTTTTTTTGGGGGCTGCGTACCGGTTTATTGGGGATCACACACGATTAGCAAGCATATCCCAAGATCTTGCTTCATCGACAGAAGAAATTTTAAGAATACTGAAGAAGTTCATCGCCATTTGCTTAGCATCAATGAGCTTGAATATTTAAACTATCAAAATAACATTCGTGAATTTCTTTTGAGCCCTAAGGCGATGGAATTTGATACTACTGCTTACGTAGCAACCATCATGAATCAGATTCTTAAAGACTTAAATAATGGGTAATCGATTCCTGCTGGATTACGATAACCCCGATGCGGGTATTGGCCATTCTATGGGCATCATGAATCGAGCCCTCAAGATTGCAACTCGCAACCAATTACAATTTGCCTACTCAGAAAGCCAGCTTACTAAGTCTCACAGCAATTCTTTTAAATGGAAACTCAAACAATCTCTTCGGAAACTCAGAGGAAAGCGTGGGGACGAAACACATAACATTGGGAATGATCTCAATGAAATGCTGAATCCAAAAGCATGTTTACCTAGCCGCGAAGAGATTGAAAAGAGGATTCAATATGGTGAAATTAAGCTAATTGATTTACCGGATTTTGAGATTCATATTCCCTCAAATGAGCAAAGTGACGCAGTCATTTATAAGGTAATAGATCAATTTATTCAAAGCCATCCGGAGCCCAATACTGCATTTAGGATTCGAAACAATCGTTTTGGCGATTACGAGTATGCATCAACCAAGGATTGGTTTTTGAATCTCTATTTAAAAGCAAGAGAGTCTTACCCTATTCCGCTTTTGTTCAACCGGAATAAGTTAAATATTGCCGTTCACATCAGAAGAGGCGACTTATTGCCTGGCCGTCAATTTTCAGACTTGTCATCAAGAATGCTACCGGATGCCTGGTATTTGGAGATGATTAATTTAGTAACCCAGAATACACATAAGGATTTAGCAATCCATATTTTTAGCGAGGGGAAAGAAGGTCAATATCGCTCAGAAAATGGAGCCCCCTTCTCTTGGAGGGAGCACTTCAGGGATACTTCTTATGAAGTTCATGAGTATATTGATAGTAATTTTATGAGCACCTTCCATCATTTATTAAATGCAGATGTTTTCATAGGCTCAAAAAGTGGCATGAGCCATTTAGCAGGAATGCTTGGTAAACATGTGAAGATCATGCCAAAAATGTGGCATTCCTACAGAGGCGCCGATAGATTACTTGAGGTATCAGGATTGCAATCAGAGTTAAATCAAGATCAGATTACAAAACATTTACAGCAATATCTTTAAATTAACTTGCCAAAGTTGCCCAAAGTGCCAGCAATAGACGCTCTAAGCGCGTGAAGGGTGTCCACAAACCATTTTTCCGGTACTGGAAGCGCGCATAGATTTCAGAATTAGCCTGCAGAGAAATTCCAGGAAATTGTTTATTTAAAGCACGTAGCAAACCCGCTCCAGCAGCTACCCGCTTTGGCCATGGTAGTTGGTGAGGATAAAGCTCAGGGGATATTCCCAATAATTCTAGATATTTTTTTTGCACCTCAATGGTGGTGAGCTTAAATTTATCCAGATGAATTGAGCTTGTTTGAGCTGGATATCGACGATAGGTAATAAGACGTTCTTTTAAATTCAAGAAACGATAACCTGCCGCAGCCATCTGTACCCATAGGTAATAATCTTCTGAAGTCAGAATAGAGGTGTCGTATTTAAAACGTTTAAATATTTCCGCCCTACCCATCATGGCAGAATTACAAAGTCCGCAGTAAACAGACAATAGCGAGCGTAAATCAGAGTCTCTAAATTTATCTTTTGATTTTTTTAACTGGCCAGTGGCCTCATCCAATACCCATTGCGCACTTCCACACAAATCAGACTCGCCGCTCTCCAAGCTTGCAAGCTGTTTTTCAAGGCGTGAAGGATCAGCGATATCATCTGCATCCATGAGCGCAATATATTGTCCCCGTGCCTTATCGATCATCTCATTGCGCGCTCTCACAACACCATAATTCTGATCTGAAAGAATTTTTACAATACGAGGATCACTAAAACTTTCTATCACTCGACGCGTGTTGTCTGAGGAGCCATCATCAAAAATAATTAACTCAATATTTTGATAGCTTTGATTAAGAATGCTTTTGATAGCCTCAGCTATGTATAACTCAGAGTTATAGGCGGGCATCAGCACGCTAATTAATGGCATCGCGATCATCAGATAAAACTTTGCAAGTATCGACCAAATCTTTTTACTTTTTTAAGCGCTCTAGAGTAAATCGATTTTTGGCTAGCACCGTAATCCAGACTCAAATCCCAGCTTGACTGATATATCACGCCTAAATAATGCTCTTTTATTTTGGCAGGAGTCTCACCAATTCTGCGCAGTAAAAAGTAGTGCCAATCATAGTAATAGACTCGGAAAAGCTGCTCAATTGGATGCAATGGAATGGCTTGAAAATTTAGTAAGGCCTCCAAGTAAAGCAAGGTCTCTGGATGATCTGGAGTACACAGATCCCAAAATGTCATTTCTTTTGGCTTGAGATAAGACTGTTCTAGAGATTTCCATACCTTTGTCGACCAGATAAAGGGCGGACAAGGGCAGTAGTAATTAGGCCCTTGACGACCAAACAACTGCTTTACTTGATTGCCTTCAGCAATCAGTTGCAGGGGGGCTTTAGAGAATCCACGATCAATGGCGAACTGAAAATATTCCTTATTTTGATAAATAACCGTATAAGGATTGCCGTCTGGCGCTAAAAAATCAGCCTTGAAAAAATCTTTAATAAAAATACAGTCTGAATCTAAGCAAACATAGTTTTCGCATAAACCTAGACGCCAAAATTCAGATTTAATAATTTGCTGCGTAAGACTGCCGGACTTATTTTCTTCGATACCTTTTTTTAGATTCAAATTGGCCTGAATAATCGACTCGTCTGCTACCCATTGGTAGCCTTCGCCACCAATCAACTCAATGAGCAATTCCCTATCTGCATTAGGAGTTGAAATATAAAATGGAATTTGGTCAACGTTGAATTTTGATACGGACTGCAATAGCCGCTTTAAGCGCAGAAAATCTTTGCGATAGGATTTGCAGTAAAGAACGATGTCTTTCAAGATACGGCCTTTTATTGAGCAATATGGGAAAGAATACTGCTAACCGCCTGATCAACGCCAATTGGCTGCCAAATTGGCTGTAGAAGTTGCTTTTGCCGCCAGTCTATCCAAATTTTTTCAAGGGCCATGGCAATGCCTTCTTCATCACCATCAGCGCTTAAGTACGATTTACGATCTAAAAGCATTTGATCTAGTTGCGGATTACGATGGGTGATGCCCCAAATAGGCCTACCAGACCATAAGTAATCATAGAATTTTGATGGGATGTATTCTGCACACCACTCATCATTTCCATGGAGCAAAATTAACACGTCTGCTGCTTGCATTTTTTCTGCAACGCGCTCACGTCCTGACTTTCCAGTAAGGGGATCTTTCTCTAGTCGACCATGTGCAAGCAGAACATCAGAAAAGTCATAACGATTAATAGCCTCATGAGATAGAGAATCCAGGGGGGCGCCGTAAGCATGCACGCGAAGATATTTTCTAGCCTCTGGGTATTTTTCAAAAAGCTTAACAGCCGCATTCAGAACAATGGAGAGCGATCGATCATTCGCTAAAGAACCAAAATGGCATAAATTTAAGTAGTCTCCATACCGATGTTGGGGCTCACCCTGCATCTCACCCGGAGGATTGGCACCAGGCATGATTACAAAACCAACCGCATTATTGACGGTATTTAGATTTGGATTTCTTACTTTTGCATAATGAAGGGCGCCTTCCGTAAACCACCATACATAGTCTGAGTGCTTGCAGAGCTGCCCCTCTAAATAGTGGCGAAAGCGAGCATCACGATTCTTGGGCTTCTCAAAGCCTTGATCATTAGGATTCTTACGAATAACTAGAGGATCGTGCACCTCAGATATTAATGGCAGCCCAGTTGCACGCTTTAGCCACACCCCAGCTAAATGAGCCGACCACGCACTTCCAATAGAGTAAATAACATCAACCTTACCCTTTTTAATTAAAATATAGCCACGTACAAAAGCCGGAAGAGCCCAAGACCATTGACTTGAATAACCAAGAATAAGTTTCTCAATGGCAATCAGCGGAGCCAAAAGAATGGAAACAGTTCTGGTCAGAAGCTTATAAAGGACACCGCGCCCATATTGATTTGCGACCCAGTGCCGAAAATCAAATCGAAATGCTGCCGGTCCCCACGCTAAAAATTGCTTATGTGGAAAACGATCATCTTTTATACCGGTAATAGCGCTAAAAACGATTGGCTGAACGCCAGCTTTCAAGAAATAGGGAATCTTATCGGTAATAGTCAAGCTAGCCGCCCTACCGTCCATATTGAAAGCATGGGATAGAAGAAGCCAGTTTTTCTGTTGCGCAATAGATTTAACCTTCAATCGGCACCCTCAAATCACCACTTAAAATCACGATAGTGTCTAGAATTATAGTAGGCTTCCTCTTACACATCGAATATTAAAAATGCATGTACAAAATTAAAGACTTCTTCCAAAAATTACTATTTTCACTAGCAGGAAGCGCTGACTTCATTCTTTATAAAAATCATCTTTTTTATAAAAATAAAATTTCAGTCAAAAATGATCGCATTCTCTTTTTTAAACGCTGGGGTCTTATACCTTTAAATTTAGAAACACAAAAAATGGAAGGTGAGGAATTTTATCTTTTACTAATCCCTACGGATAACCTTGCTCATTTTTTTCATGATGTTTTCTTTCCGTTCTATGTGAAATGGAGAGAAAATAGAAAACGAGTCTGCGTATCTAATAATGGAAACAAATTTCAAAGAGAGTTTCTAGAATCAGTCATTGACCCTAAGAACTTAATATTCCTTGAATATGATCAACCTTATTCTTTTTCAGATTTAATTATTTCTCCAGAAGGTAGAGATTTACGTATTTATCCAAATTTCCTAGAAATTTGCAATGAAATCAAACAGCTTTGCTTTACTAGAAACGGGTTAAATGAGTCCCGAACTAAAAATATTCTTTATGGTCGAAATGAACTGGAGCGCAAAAATCTTTTAGACATTGACATGGAATTTTTAGACCAAAATAAGATTGAGCTTGTGCATCTATCAAAACTTAACTTTGCTGAGACGATCTCCATTCTATCTAAAACAAAGAATTTTATTTACATGGTTGGAGCAGGAGTATTTTATCTCTTATTCCTTGATCGTAATGTCCATGTTCTTGAAATAAATCCTTATAAAAATAATTCCTGGGCTCAAATGTTTGGTTTAGAAGAAATATGCGATTTGAGACTTTTGATAAGTCAAAATATCAAAACATCAGATAGAGCACTGCAGGGTGATAAGTTGCTTGATAGTCACGTTTACTTTGACGAATCCGTTAAAGAAGCAATACTTCAATTGCCACTTTAATTGCCAACAACAATCGACATGACCGCCATACGCACCGCAATACCAAACGTGACTTGATTCAGAATTACGGATTGAGGACCGTCTGCCACTATAGAGTCAATCTCAACACCACGATTCATTGGGCCTGGGTGCATCACGATTGCATCGGATTTAGCAAGTGCTAGGCGTGAAGGCGTTAAACCATATTGCTTGAAGAATGAATCACCTTCGGGTACTTGACCAGCTTCCATACGCTCTTTCTGAATGCGCAAGGTCATCACCACATCGACATCTTTTAATCCTTCTTCCATGCTGTGGAAGACTTTCACGCCCAACATATCGAGATCACTCGGCAATAAGCTCTCTGGGCCAATCGCACGAATATCTTCGCAACCTAAAGTGGTCAACGCATGAATATTCGATTTAGCAACACGACTATGCACAATATCTCCAATAATCGCTACTCTTAAGCCTTTAAAATTCTGCTTAAAGTGCCGCATCGTATACATATCCAACAAACCTTGCGTTGGATGTTGATTACTGCCATCACCGGCATTCACAACGTGTACATGTGCTGGTACATGATTAGCAATTTCGATTGGCGCCCTTGAGACGCTATGACGCACCACAAAAATATCCGCCTGCATCGCGACCAAGTTATCGATAGTGTCGAGAAGGCTTTCACCCTTTGCGGTGGAAGAGGTCAAGATATCTAAGTTAATGACATCGGCCGACAAACGTTTGGCAGCAATCTCAAAAGTCGTTCTGGTACGTGTAGAATTTTCAAAGAAGAGGTTAAATACACTCTTACCACGCAATAGAGGCACTTTCTTCACTTCTCTAGAGGGATCCGTCACACTCACAAACTGTTGGGCGGTATCGAGAATATGCAGTATCTGCTCTTTAGGCAGGCCCTCTAAGGTTAAAAGGTGGGTCAGCTCTCCAGTGGCATTAAATTGATTCACTAAGTTAGCCCCAGAACCCATTATTCACGCTCCTCAAGCTGAAAACTAAATTTATTTTCTACATCTTTTTCTAAAACTAGGATTTGATTTTCAGGCACCTGAACTTGTTCGCCAACAAAGTTTGCGCAAACTGGAAGCTCCCGATTGCCGCGATCTGCAAGGACCATCAACTCGACCTGCGCAGGACGACCAAAATCAAACAACTCATTCAAAGCCGCTCGCACCGTTCTACCAGTTAGCAAGACATCATCAATCAAAATAATGTTAGCGCCATTAACTTCGTAAGGCAGATTGGTAGTCATGGTGCTTGCAGTGCGTAAAGCAGTCATGCCTTTTTCAGCATAGTCGTCACGATGAAAAGCAACATTAACCACGCCATAGTGAGGTAAACCTAAATCTTTGGCCAAGCGCTCTGCAATCCAAGCACCACCCATTGCTAAACCAGCAAGTTCAAAAGAGCCTGCCTGCGCTCTTTTGCGCAAGGCCTCAAGTAATTTTCCGTATAAGAGTTCAGCGTTCATTCGTTTACCAGTGATTCCATATTCCAATCAACCTAAGCCAGTGGTCGTTCTGCAAAATACTGCTCCAAAATCAAAGCTGCAGAATGCGCATCTAGATTGTCTCGCATCTTGGAGTCGCTCTCCAAAATAGCAGAGGTATAGCGCTCATCAACCCAAGTAACTGGCAAATTGAGCCTTCCATGCAATTGATTACCAAAACGGGTCGCTTTCACAGTCATCTCATGCTCAACCCCATCAGGGTGAACTGGACGCCCCACAATTAATTGATGAGGCTGCCACTCTTTTACAAGCTTCTGAATTTCCTGAAAAAGTACATCAATATTGGGCGCTGAAATAGTTTTTAATGCTTGCCCTACTTTGGTTACTGAATTCCCCACCGCGATACCAACGCGACGTGTTCCATAATCAAAAGCCATAACCGTGATTGCAGTCATCTCAGGCATGCCCTGTTTCACCAGAGAGATGCGACAAATCAAAGCCGAGGTGGCTCATGGTCTTTTCATAACGCTGACTTGATGGTGTATTGAAAATAATCTCCATCATTTGATCGCGCGACAAAGGCACATTCATCCAACCATTTAAAGTAATCTCTTCCTCAAGTTGGCCGGCACCCCAACCCGCATAACCCAGAGTCATCAAAAATTTTCTAGGGCCATTGCCAATAGCTACCGCCTCAAGGACATCTTTAGAGGTAGTCATAGTAAGACCCCCGGGAATAATTAACGAGGAACTATAAGAAAGATGGGGATTAGATTCATGAAGCACAAAGCCGCGCTCGATCTGAACCGGCCCTCCAAAATAGACAGGCTGCTCTAGTAAGGGTGCAATCTCCAACTTAAGTTCAATCTTGTCAAACAAATTTGCCAAGTTGACTTCGGTAGGCTTATTCACCACTAGGCCCATCGCACCCCGTTCATTGTGTTCAAACAGGTAAATAACAGAATTTGAAAAATTAGGATCTACCATTCCAGGCATAGCGATAAGAAATTGATTTGCTAGGTGATCGGCTGAATAGGAGATCAAAGACGCTGGGTCTGAATTGTGGGAGGCTTTGTTGGCCGTAGTCATATGGACTTATTTTACCGAATATCTAGATTTTTCCGGTAATCCAATAGACAAAAATACCAATTACTTCATGAAGCAATTTATTCCAATTTTGAATACCGTCCTCCAAGTCAAATGAAATCCAACTAAGGCGATGAGCCGTTTGATAATCCACGGGAACTGGAATAACAACAATGCCTTGTTTTTCAACTATCTTGACTGATCGATACATATGACTAGCAGAGGTAATCAGTAGCCAGGGCTTTAGTACCCCACTCTCATTTTTTAAGCTAATTTTCTCAATCATTGGCTTCATAAAGAGAACGTTTTCATAGGTATTGCGGGACTGATTCTCGTAATGAGCCATTTTTTCACTCAATCCCTGCTCGGCAATCAATTGCTTGAATGCATCAGCCTCAGACAATCCTTTGGGATTAATGCGACCGGAGAAACCGCTAAAAATAAAAGGGAGGTCAGGATACTTTCGAATGAGCTCAAAAGCCTTGGTTACCCTTTCGGCGGATGAGTAAATGGAAATTTCGCCACGATCTATGGCTATTTGACCAACCTCAATAGCACCACCCAAGATGATGATTCCGCCAAAATCGTTTTCAGAGAAATTTTCTAATGACGTTTTTGGAATTGCATCCTCTAGCGCCCTTAAACCTAATTCAGATGTGGGCAGCCATCCCACGATTAGCAGATCAAGTAAAGCAAGCAGTAGAAAGCGTTTGCATAAATGAGATTTTCTGAGGGAAAGGAACACTAAGCTCAGAAAAACAAAAACAACCACCCAATTTAACGGTTCTATGCAGAACTGCACCACCTTCGACAGAATAAAAAAGATCGTATCCATAATGAATTACGATCTTAACCCTTTTGGGTAGGGCCTCCCTCAACAAATTCTCTCAATTAGCCCTAATATAGGGGCTATGGAAAAAGCTCTTGTTTGGCTCCGCCGAGACCTCCGCCTGTATGACAATGCAGCGCTTCACCACGCGCTAAAAGAAAGTAAGCAAGTCTGGCTTACTTTTATCTTTGATACTGACATTCTCAAACCCTTGATTCAGGGTGAACTCGATGCAAAAGGCTTGAAACATGACCGTCGAGTGGATTTCATCTGGCAAGGACTAAAGCAAATTGATAATGAGCTCCGGTTACTTGGCGGTGGACTAATTGTTCGCTTCGGCAAGCCGACTGAGTGCATTCCTCAAATCGCCAAAGAGCTGAGTGTTGAAACAGTCTTTACCAATCATGACTACGAGCCCTCCGCAATTTCCAGAGACGAGCTAGTCAAGACTTCATTAGAAAAGTTAGATATTCAGTTTGAAAGTTATAAAGACCAAGTCATTTTTGAGAAGAAAGAAATTCTTACCAATTCAAACACTGTCTTTTCTATTTTCACTCCCTACAAAAATAACTGGCTCAAGACGCTTCAAGAAAAAGATCTCGCCGCTTATGAATGCAAACCTAAGCCAGGACAATTTGCCCCCATTCCTAAAAAGTTAGATTTGCCAATGCCCTCGCTAGAGTCTATGGGCTTTTGCCCCACAGGTATTGAAACCTACCTTCCTCCTGGGTCTGAAGGCGGGCAAGCGTTTTTGGAAGACTTTCTCTCACGTATTGACCAATACCAAATCGGTAGGGACTTTCCAGCAATCAAGGGGGTGAGCTATCTCTCAACCCATCTTCGCTTTGGCATGCTCTCCATTCGGGGTTTGGTGCGTGAAGCTCACCGTCGTATGCTTGCAGGAAGTATGGGTGCCACTATTTGGTTAAGCGAGCTGATTTGGCGAGATTTTTATTTTATGATTCTGTCTAACCATCCACGCTTAGCTAGCGGCGCTTCATTTAAACCGGACTACGACAATATCGCCTGGGAAAGTGGCGCCCTGGCTAAAAAACTATTTACAGCCTGGTGTGAAGGCAAGACAGGTTACCCATTAGTAGATGCAGCTATGCATCAACTAAATCAAAGTGGTTATATGCATAACCGTCTACGCATGGTAGTAGCAAGCTTTCTGACTAAAGATCTGGGAATCGATTGGCGCTGGGGTGAGGCCTACTTTGCCGAGCACCTCAATGATTTTGAACTGTCATCTAATAATGGTGGCTGGCAGTGGGCATCCTCGTCAGGCTGCGATGCCCAGCCTTACTTTCGCATCTTCAATCCGATTACCCAATCAGAAAAATTTGATGCTGAGGGTAAATTCATTCGTCGCTATTTACCGCAATTAGAAAAGCTCTCCAAGAAGTCAATTCACGCGCCCTGGAAAGCTGGTCATATCGAACTGGAAGCCGCTGGCCTTGTCTTGGGACGTGACTACCCACTGCCTGTGGTTGATCACGATGAAGCTCGCAAAAAGACTTTGGTACGTTATAGCGTTGTGAAAAAAGTGAGCTAGATACAGCGCACCCAACATCAATCCGTTTTAAGATAGAGTATGAGCAAGATCTACGCTGTTGGTGACATTCAGGGATGTGCGCCCTCACTCAAAGCCCTCGTTAAGAAGCTACCCAAGCAATCAAAAATGATTTTTTTGGGAGATTTAGTCAATCGTGGCCCGGACTCACTGGGAGCATTGCGCCAGCTAAAAAGCCTTCAAGAATCTGGTCGTGCAGAATGTATTCTGGGCAATCATGATCTACATCTTCTAGCAATTGACGCTGGTATTCGCAAGACTAAGGGTTTAGATACAGTAGAGCCTATTCTGAAGGCCTCAGACCGTAGAGAGCTCATCGATTGGCTGCGCAAACGTCCGCTGGCTCTTAGCAATGGCAATGTATTGACTGTACATGCTGGCGTTCTTCCACAATGGGATTTACAGCAAACAATAGAGTGTGCGCAGGAGGTTGAGAAGGCCCTACGCAACAAATCTTATAAAGAGTTTCTGGGAAATATGTATGGCAATATGCCGAATAAGTGGAGCAACTCCCTGAAAGGTTATGAACGCTTAAGAGTCATCACTAATGCTTTAACCAGAATGCGCTTTTGTACATCCGGCGGTCAAATGGAATTTGAAAGCAAAGAAGGTTTAGAGGATGGTCCAAAGGGTTACATCCCTTGGTTCAAGGTACCCAAGCGAAAAACGCAAGATACTGTCGTTTACTTTGGTCACTGGTCAACCCTAGGATTATTGCGTCAGCATAATGTTGTTGGTCTTGATACTGGCTGCGTGTGGGGCGGAAAGCTCACTGCCATGCAAATCTCCGACACCGGCAAAGATATGAAAAAGTCTGAGATTATTCAAGTGGATGGTTATGACCACCCCTTGAGGATGTAACAAATAGCTCTTTTATTTCAGTTTCTGAAATGACTTTTCTGCAGCAGAAATGATTTCATTAAGCACATCATTGTCATGCGCAATGGATGTGAAGCCTGCCTCATATGCTGATGGTGCAAGATACACACCTTCATCTAGCATTGAGTGAAAAAACTTCTTAAAAGCTTCAATATCAGTTTTAGTCACAGCCTCATATGAGCTTGGGACTGTATTGGCAAAATAGAGTCCAAACATGCCGCCAACACTATCGACTGCAAATGGCACATTGGCTTTATCTGCAGCTTGCTTTAAGCCTGCCATGAGTTTTTGTGTTTGGCCAGTGAGGCACTCATAGAAACCTTCTCTTGAGATAATTTCTAGGGTCTTCAAGCCGGCAGCCACAGCAACTGGATTGCCTGACAAGGTGCCCGCCTGATAAACATTACCCAAAGGGGCTAACTTAGACATCATTTCTTTTTTGCCACCGAAGGCTGCCATCGGCATACCGCCGCCCATGACCTTTCCAAGACAAGTTAAATCAGGAACGATACCTTGCAACGATTGAGCTCCACCAAGCGCAACTCTAAAACCGGTCATGACTTCGTCATAGATTAAGACGCCACCATACTGGCTTGTCAGATTGCGAATAGTGCTCAAAAATTCTTTTGAAGGCTGAATCAAATTCATATTGCCCGCAATAGGCTCTATGATGACTGCTGCAATTTGGTCGCCCTGTTTTTTAAATACCTCTGCAATTGCCTCAACATCGTTATAAGGCAGCACTAATGTGTGCTTGACCAAATCCTGGGGCACACCACCTGAAGATGGCGCATTCTGGGTAGAATCTGCAAAAGTTAATAAGCCCGAACCTGCTTTAACTAATAAGCTGTCAGCATGTCCGTGATAGCAACCTTCAAATTTAATAATAAGATCGCGACCGGTGTGGCCACGAGCTAAACGCAAAGCACTCATCGTTGCTTCAGTACCACTTGAGACCATACGGACTTGCTCAACGCTTGGCATCAAAGCACAAATCCGCTCCGCCAACTCAATCTCACCCTCGGTTGGAGCGCCGTAACTAAAGCTGGTTTCAGCAGCCTTTTGAACTGCCTCAACAACCTCTGGGTTTGCATGGCCTGCAATCATGGGACCCCAAGACATAATTAAATCGATATATCGTTTATTGTCAGCATCCCAAAAATAAGGTCCTTTGGCTTTAGTCACAAAACGAGGCGTTCCACCGACCTGACGAAATGCACGTACCGGTGAATTCACTCCGCCCGGTATCGTCTTTTGTGCCCGCTCAAATAAAACCTCGTTTTGACTCACATTTACCTCAATTTTTTGTCTATTTCGAATTACCACTCAATACTGCTGGGCTATTAAATCGCCATCATTTCAAAATCTTCTTTGCGAGCACCGCACTCTGGGCATGTCCAATTCATCGGCACATCTTTCCAGAGCGTTCCGGGTGCGATACCTTCATCAGGCAAACCAGCAGCTTCGTCATAGACCCAGCCACAAATCAGGCACATATAGGTTTTAAATTCCATTGATCTACTCTCCGTAATATTCTGTTACTTCGATTTATGACTCTATTTTAAAGCCCATCAATCGTTTAAATCTTCATCTTGCTCTTTTGAGGCTGGGCGCTTCTGGTGCATCTCAAACTTAAATAGACGACATTCGAGCGGACCGTTAAATAGGGGTGTACGCTTGGACTCTTTGATACGTAACTGTCCTGGCAGAGCCATGTCGGCAGTCAATACAAAGATATTCCAGCCGCCAAATGCATCCTTAAGATGTTGTCCAAACTGACGCAAGAACTCAACAAACTTAGGATCTTGCTCTTCTTGAGCCTGAAGCTTTTTAAGAGATTCACGACTTGAGCGCTTAGCGCTCTGACGCCCAGTTTCTAGATTCAGCTCAAAACGATTTTCAGGCTCCTCAGTTTCATAATCAGCATCGCGCACTCCTTTTTCCTGACCTCTACCGCCTTTGATAACCAAACGCTCTCCATAAGGGGGATTTAATAACATGACCCCTCCTTGGCTACTTACTGGAGGCTTGCTAGCCATAGCATCGATTTGGCGCACAACGGGTTGGTCAGGCAACTGTGCTCTTTGCCAATTTCCTCTGAACATCGAAACCAGCTTCTCATTAATATCACTACCGCTAATGCCCAAAGATTGCGCATTCGGATATTGCTTGCGTCTTTCTAAAATTTCGTTAAGGCAGGACTCCTTCAAGCCGGCCCAACGTTTTTGTTCTGCCGCCTCATTAAATGGCTTTAATCTCTGAAAACCAAAACCATGAGCCGAGGTAATCAATGGGCGATAAGCCAGTCTGCTAGGTTTAGCATCATCACCATACATCCCCGCACGAATTCCCCCAGGTGGAATTGCTAAGGCTATTTGTGCCGCCTCAATCAAGAAGGTGCCACTACCGCACATCGGGTCAAACAAAGTCTGCCCAGACTTCCAGCCGGTAATCGACAAAATCCCTGCTGCTAAATTTTCTTTTAAGGGAGCATCACCCTTTTCATCTCGCCAGCCTCTTTTAAAGAGAGCTTCACCGGAGGTATCTAAATAAATCGTTACTTGAGTTGCTGTTAAATGTGCTTGAACCCGAATATCCGGAAAAGCTGTATCAATACTTGGGCGATCTCCTGTGACATCACGCAAACGATCAACGATCGCATCTTTAATTTTGAGCGTTGCAAAATTTAAACTCTTTAATGGCGAACGATGTGCTGTCACATCTACGCGTAAAGTTTGCTTCGAAGTAAACCAATCTTCCCAAGCTAAACCACTAGCCAGCTTATAAAGATCGTCTTCCTGTCTATAGGGCGCTTGGGCCATTTGTAATAGAACACGGCTAGCAATTCGGGAATGAAGATTTAATGCCATAGCAGCAGAAAGCGGACCCGCAAGTCCAATACCACCAGTAGGGCTGGTTGGGGTTGGGTCAATAACCCAGGTGCCCAATGCTTTGGAATCTGGGCGCTGAGCAATTTCTGCGAGCTCCTGTGCGAGCGGCACTTCTAAACCGCCTGGGCAAACAACAAAAAATCTCATGGGGCTAACAGTCTTATATAAAAAGGGGAATCAGGAAATTCAGAATAGCTAACGGGTATTTATGGTTTAAAAATAACCAAGGCCACAATCACTAACAACAAAATAACAGGAACTTCGTTAAACCAGCGATACCATACGCCAGACTTATTGTTCACGCCAGCACGAAACTTCTTTAGTAAGCTCCAGCAAGCATGGTGATAGCCAATGACTAGAATGACAAAAAATAATTTAGCGTGCATCCATGCATCACCAGCACCAATACCGAAAAGAAGCCAAAGTATTAAACCCAACAAAACGGCAGGTATAGCTAATATGGTCATAAACCGAAAGAGCCGATCTGACATTCCCAAAAGGCGAGCATAGGCCTCAGGATTTTTCTCATCAGCTAAGTTCACATAAATTCTTGGGAGATAAAATAACCCAGCAAACCAAGAGGTGATCAGCACAATATGTAAGGTTTTTACCCAAAGGTAGGCATTCATCATGGTGTATTTACTTTTAATTTTTGCCGTGGATTAACCACGAATTTCGCCATGACCCATGACGATATATTTCAGGGAAGTTAAGCCGTCCAAGCCAACCGGACCGCGGGCATGAAGCTTATCGTTCGAAATACCAATTTCTGCTCCAAGTCCATATTCAAAGCCATCCGCAAAGCGCGTACTAGCATTGACCATGACGCTAGCACTATCGACTTCACGCAAAAAACGATCTGCTTGGGCTTGGTTATTAGTAATGATGGCATCAGTATGCTTACTGCCATAGCGCTCAATATGATTCATAGCCTCATCAATATCTGCGACTGTCTTAATAGACAAAATTGGAGCCAAGTATTCCGTTTGCCAATCTTCTTCGGTGGCATCAACCAAGTGATTGAAGCCACTAGCTTCAAGAGTTGAGCGGGTCAAAGCATCTACGCGCAACTCAACCCCTTTATCTTGATAAATTTTACAAAGCTCAGGCAAAACCTTAGACGCAATACTTTTGTTCACTAGTAGCGTTTCCATAGCATTACAAGGCGCGTAGCGCTGGGTCTTTGCGTTATCACATACTTTCACTGCCATTGCTACATCAGCATCTGCATCAATATAGGTATGGCAAATACCATCCAAATGCTTAATCATTGGGACGCGCGCTTCGGCCATTAGACGAGCAATGAGGCTCTTACCGCCACGAGGAACGATCACATCGATATATTGCGTCATGGTAATCATTTCACCGACAGCACTACGATCAGTAGTGGTCACCACCTGTACGGCATCCTTAGGCAGACCCGCAGCTGCAAGACCCTCTTGGATAATTTGAGCCAACAAGGTATTCGAATCAATCGCCTCAGATCCACCGCGTAATATCACCGCATTACCTGACTTTAAGCACAATGCTGCTGCATCAATTGTCACATTAGGGCGTGACTCATAAATGATGCCAATCACGCCTAGTGGCACGCGCATCTGACCAAGCTCAATACCAGAAGCCTGTTTTTTTAGAGCAGTCACTTTTCCGATTGGGTCCTCAAGAGAAACAATTTGCTCCAGACCCAATGCCATCGCTTCAATGGTCTTGATTGTCATAGTTAGGCGATCAATAAAGGCAGCATCTTGGCCCTTTTCTTTTGCGCGTTCTACATCAACCAGATTGACCTTTTGAATCTCATCCGCTTTTTGACGAACTAACTTTGCAATGTGCAGCAATGCTTGGTTCTTTTGCTCACCCGATGCACGAGCTATAGCACGCGATGCACTTCGTGCTCGCTTACCAATATCCTGCATCATGTCTTGAATCTCTTTACTCATTTACATTGTTCTCTATGTATTAATTCTGCTCTTAGCGCAGTAAATTTCCAAGCAAACGTAAACCATCCCATGGGTCAGCTGGCAATTCTGCGGCAGAGAGACCTTTCACCTGACGATCGAGTCCTGCAGCAACCTGCATGGCTCTGCGCAACTTCAGCGGCTGAATCCGCCTCAGGGCTGTTGGGTACAAACGCTCTTTGTTGCCCCAGATACGATTCGCCCGCATCAGCTGCTGCACAGATTCACCAGCGTCACTAGCCACCTTTAGTTTAGATAGTAGCCTAAGCTCTTCCGTCACGCTCCATAGAATGAGCACCAATGGCTCACCCTCACCTTTTAAACCATCTAGCATGCGGTTTAAGCGAGGTAGATCGCCTGCCAACATTGCCTCGGTTAATTCAAAAACGTTATAACGCGCTACCTTCAGAATGGAAGAGCGAATCTGCTCTTCAGTTAATACACCCGTGGGATAAAGAAGCCCCAACTTCAAAATCTCTTGATGTGCAGCAATGAGGTTCCCCTCAACTTGATCAGCAATAAACTCCAAAGCGCGCTGGCCTTCAGGGCCATCCTCAACTTCTTGGTTTTGCAGCTTGAGTCGACCTGCAATCCATCTCGGCAAATGGCTACGATCTAAAGAATCAATCTGCACTGCCATACCAGCATCATCTAGCGCGCTAAACCAAGCTGAAGTCTTAGTCTTACCATCTAACCTTGGCAATACAATACAGACCACCGTATCAGGACCTTCAGGACCATTGGGCTGCGACTCTATTTGAGCGGCAAATTGCTTTAAGGCGTCAGCGCCATCGCGACCAGGTTTGCCCGTCGGAATACGCAACTCTACCCAACGCTTATCACCGAACAAAGACATAGTTTGGCCAGCGCTCATGAGCGCACTCCAATCAAATCCCCGTTCTTGTAGCATTACCTCGCGCTCAGTAAAGCCTAATTTCTTGGCGGCGAGGCGTAATTGGTCCATCGCCTCCATCATGAGAAGGGGTTCGTCACCACTAAAAACGTAAAGGGGCAGCATCCCACCCCCTGCACTCAAGGATTTGAGGTGCACTTGCAAGGCATCAACTTTGACCATGCGAGTCTTAATCTCTTTTTTAAAAAGATCTACTTCGTGGCGCTTTTGCAGCAGCGGCAACGCGGCGCAAAATCTGAACCGCCAAGTCTTTGCGCATCAATGACAAGAATTGTTGCTGCTGAACATCGGTTGCCAAAACAGTTGTGTTCGAGAAGTCCATATCTCGAGTCATATAAATTTCGCTATCGGGAATAATTTCTGCGCCAGAGGTGTCGTAGGCTCTAAAACCTACACGAATATTCAGGCGATATGCAGATACCTGACCAGCTGAGTTGTAGGCCAAGATCTCTCGCCCATTAATGTCATTTGTGATCTCTAAAATTAAATCAGCATCCTTGGGACTGATTGCAACCTTCACATCTGTGCCCTGCAAAATCGATGTCTGAATATCAGCACGCAAGGGAGGTGATGGATTGCCAGTAATGGCGATTGCTTTAAAGGGCAAATCCACCATACCGCGGAGGCGATAGCCGCAAGCAAGCAAACCACTCAGTGGCGCAGTGACAATGAAGCCAAGCACGGCACGTCGAAATAGGTTGGCGCTCATATCCTCAGACTCTCTATCACTATGCAACGATATTGACTAAACGACCAGGTACAACGATGACTTTTTTAGGGACTCCGCCGTTAAGGACTTTTACTGCAGGCTCACTCTGCAAAGCCAAGGCCTCAATTTCTTCCTTACTGGCTTCTGCTGACACCTTAATATCACCTCGTAATTTGCCATTAATTTGCAACATCAAAGTAATCTCGGTTTGAATGAGGGCGGCCTCATCTACACCGGGCCATGGGACATCTAGAATAGGCCCGAAATTCTTGGCATATCCTAAATCCTTCCAGAGCACATGGGTCAAATGTGGCACAACTGGATAAAGGACACGCAACAAGATACTGAGACATTCACGGAGCACTGGCGCGCCAATTGAAGCGCCTTGCTCTAATTTAATGGGCTCAAGCACATTGAGCATCTTCATTGCAGCAGATACAACCGTATTGTATTGACGACGTTGATAGTCAAAATTTGCCTGCTTCAAAATTGAATGGACTTCGCGACGCAGTTCTTTCTCGGCATCATTTAAGTTGCTGGGAAGAGTATCCTGCGCATCACGAATAGTATTAGCTTGGCTACTCGAGTACATCCATACACGACGCAAGAAACGAGAGGCCCCATCAACACCAGCACCAGACCACTCTAATTGTTGCTCAGGTGGCGCTGCAAACATGACAAATAAACGTGCAGTATCCGCGCCATATTGATCAATCAAAGCCTGCGGATCAACGCCATTATTCTTACTCTTGGACATCTTCTCAACACCACCGATGATGACTGGTGTGCCAGAGTTGTCTCCTTTTAACTTTGCACCTTGAGGGCGACCTTTTTCATCAAGATCTAACTCAACATCCAAAGGATTTAGCCAAGTCTTTTTACCTGAAGCCTCTTCAGAGTAATAAGTCTCATTGAGTACCATGCCTTGCGTCAAGAGATTCTGGAAAGGCTCATCAAACGTAATCAAATTCAGATCACGCATGACTTTAGTCCAAAAGCGCGCATAGAGTAAATGCAGGATCGCATGTTCAATACCGCCAATGTATTGATCCATTGGCATCCAATATTCATTACGCCCATCCACCATGGTCTGCGCATCAGGTCCGGTATAGCGCATGAAGTACCAAGAAGAATCTACAAAGGTATCCATCGTGTCAGTCTCGCGTCGTGCAGGCTTGCCACACTTGGGACACTTCACATTCAAAAAGTCTGACCGTTTATTTAAAGGGTTACCGCTGCCATCTGGTACACAATCTTCAGGCAATACCACTGGCAAGTCTGCCTCCGGCACAGGAACTGCACCACAACCAGGATTTGCTTCATCGCCACAATGAATAATCGGAATTGGCGTACCCCAATAACGCTGACGAGAAATACCCCAGTCACGCAAGCGATAGGTGGTCTTGATTTGGCCAATACCCATCTTCTCTAGATCATTAGCAACCGCACTTACGGCCTCTTCATGCGAAAGCCCGTTGTATTGATCGCTATTAAAGCAAATGACGTCCTCTTTTTGGGCGTACCAATCTTCCCAGCGTGTTGCGTTAAACATGGGTGACTCACCCTTGAGAGCAATCACTTGTTTAATCGGTAAGTCGTATTTGAGTGCAAAGGCAAAATCGCGCTCGTCATGAGCAGGAACGCCCATCACTGCGCCATCACCATAGGACATCAGAACATAGTTACCCACCCAAACCGGTACAGGTTGATTAGTCAGTGGATGTGTGACATATAAGCCGGTGAACATGCCCTCTTTTTCTTGAGTGGCTAAGTCGGCCTCAATCACGCTGCCAGTTTTGCACTTCTCAATAAAAGCAGCTAAGGCTGGATTAGTGGCAGCAGCTTTAGTAGCCAAAGGATGTTCAGCCGCAACTGCACAGAAGGTTACGCCCATGATGGTGTCAGCACGAGTTGTAAAAACGTACAGCAAACCATCTTGAATAAAGTTACCGTGAGCATCTTCAATCTCATGCTTGAAGGCAAAACGCACACCCCGACTCTTGCCGATCCAATTCTGCTGCATGGTTTTGACACGCTCTGGCCAACCCAAGCCATCTAAACCAGAAAGCAATTGTTCCGCATACGCAGTAATGTTGAAGTAATAACCAGGGATCTCACGCTTTTCAACCAATGCGCCTGAGCGCCAACCACGACCGTCAATGACTTGTTCATTTGCTAAAACAGTTTGATCAATCGGATCCCAGTTCACTACTTGAGTCTTACGATAGGCAATCCCTTTTTCCAGCATCCTTAAAAAGAGCCATTGGTTCCAGCGGTAGTAATCAGGGCTACAGGTTGCCACTTCTCTTGACCAGTCGATTGCCAAACCCATCGCTGCCATTTGCTTTTTCATATAAGCAATGTTGTCGTACGTCCATTTGGCTGGAGGCACCTTATTCTGAATCGCCGCATTTTCTGCAGGCATACCGAAAGCGTCCCAACCCATTGGCATCAGGACGTTGTAGCCTTGCATGCGCAATTGACGTGTCATCACATCATTGATGGTGTAGTTGCGCACATGTCCCATATGCAGCTTACCTGACGGGTAGGGCAACATAGAGCAAGCGTAATATTTTGGTTTTTTCTTGCCGTCAGTACCGACAGCATTCTCGGCTACTTGATAGACTTGCGCAGCTTCCCAATCAGCTTGCGCTGCCGCTTCAATACTGCGGTAGTCGTAATCCTTACTCATTCAATACAACTCTTTTCTATTTTAGTTTTTAGTAGCGGAATTATTTGCGCAAGCCAAGAACGTCTTGCATGTCATAAAGTCCTGAGCTTTGCTTCTGCAAGAAACGTGCGGCACGCAAAGACCCCTGGGCATAAGATTGACGGCTTGAGGACTTGTGACTAATTTCAATACGCTCGCCATCGCCAGCAAATAAAACGGTGTGATCACCCACAATGTCGCCGCCACGAATGGTTGCAAAACCAATGGATCCTTCTTTGCGTTCTCCGGTATGACCCTCGCGTGCGTAGACGGCAACATCATCGAGCTTTTCACCTAGAGCGTCTGCAATCACTTCACCCATCTTCAGCGCAGTTCCAGACGGCGCATCAACTTTGTGACGATGATGAGCTTCAATAATTTCAATGTCGTAACCTTGATTAAGCATCTTGGCTGCAATCTCTAATAATTTAAATGTGGCATTAACGCCCACACTCATATTGGGCGCAAACACAATAGCCAAGTTCGCTGAGGCCTTCTTGAGATTGGCAATTTGATCTGACGTTAGGCCGGTTGTACCAATAATCATCTTGGTACCAGTCTTTTCTGCTACAGCCAAATGCGACATTGTGCCCTCAGGCCTTGTGAAATCAATTAGATATTCAGTATTTGCCAATACTGCAGCAACATCAGCAGAAATAACTACACCAGTCTTTTTACCTAAGAATGCACCAGCATCCTCACCTAATTGCGGGCAAGCTGAATGTTCAAGTGCGCCTACAAGCTGAGCATCTGATGTATTGAGAACGGCCTCAATCAACATCTTGCCCATACGGCCAGTTGCACCTGCAATTGCAATCTTCATCATGTATTTCTTCGCTTCAAATTAAAAGTTGCTTGGGGTAATTACTGCTTTGTTTCTGGAGTTACTGGAGCATTCAAAGCGCCTGGCCCCAAAGTTTCAGGCTGTATTACTTGACCATCTGCTGATTTTGAAAAGCTGAAGAAATCCCAGAAAGAGCCTTCGCTTGCAGCGGGCAAAGCTGGTACTGGCGCTCCGGCCAACAAGTTATCAGTCCTGCTTGGCACCATGATCTCAGGTTGCTGTAACGGCGGAGTCACCGGCGGCTTGTTTGAGCCCGTGATGACATCCCAAAATGAGCGCTTTTTCTTGGAGTAGTCATCAATCTCAGCAACTAACTCGATTTCAGTGGGCAAGGCATCGCCTTCAAACTTAACTAATTTGTCGCTGTCAAAATATACGGTCACATGACGCTCAGCACCAATACGTTGTCCGTTGCGTTTAAATTCAAAAACATAATCCCAGCGATTCGCATGGAAGTAACTTGCCAATAACGGCGTTCCTAAAATTTGGCGAACTTGTTCGCGGGTCATTCCTAATTGCAATTTGGAATATTGCTCGCTTGAAATAAAGTTGCCCTGAACAACATCAGGCACGTAAGGTCTGAAAATAGTATTCACCCAAGCACGCTGAGTGTTGTCAACCGCTGTTGAGCAGCCGACAACACCTAGCAAGCTGATCAAGGCAAAAGCAAACAGCCCTCCTCGAACGGGGGTGAATAGGCCCCTCAAAAGGGAGCTCAAAAAACGACTAAAAAATTCAAAGCAATTTTGCATGGCTGACCGTATCATTAAGTCATTGATTTTAGCTCCCAAAGCCATGAATACGAACCAAAACGCTACTCCTGAAAATTTGCGTGACATTGGCCTCAAAGCCACTGGTCCACGCATGAAAATCCTCGATTTTTTTCATCAAAATGGCGGAACCCACTTTAGCGCTGAAGACGTCTTTATGGCGCTTGCAAAAGACGATCAAGAAATTGGTCTGGCTACCGTTTATCGAGTGCTAACCCAGTTTGAGCAAGCAGGGCTCTTGCTCCGTAGCCACTTTGAGTCTAGTAAGGGTGATAGCAGAGCTATTTATGAACTCAATGAGGGTCGCCACCACGATCACTTGGTTTGCCTTGATTGCGGGCATGTGGAAGAGTTTGTGGATGAAGCTATTGAGAAAAGACAGCGCGATATTGCTAAAAACCTCGGATTTAAGCTTCAAGAGCACTCTTTAGCCATGTATGGGCATTGTCAGAAGAAAAACTGCCGAAATAAGCAAAAATAGGCCATTTTTAAGGTCTTTTGCCCTCCTTTTGGACCTGTAGATGTGAAAAAAGACCTCAATTTGAGGTCTTTTTAGTTTTTTAACAGCACTTAAATGCAGTTAACGACTTTTAATTACTATACAGCCATTAACGCTTCGGCTGCATTGAGCATTTGGACTGAATAACCCCATTCATTGTCATACCAGGCCAAAACCTTGACCAACTTGCCATCTGCGGATACCCGAGTTTGGGAAGCATCATAAATACTGGGGCGTGGATCATGATTAAAGTCGATCGAAACTAAAGGTAGAGTGTTGAAACCCAAAATGCCTTTGAGCTCACCTTCACTGGCTTCCTTCAGAATCGTGTTCACCTCATCAACGCTAGTGGCGCGACTAGCCGCAAACGTCAGGTCAACCACTGAAACGTTAATCACTGGCACGCGCATTGCGAAGCCATCGAAACGACCTGCCAATGCTGGCAAGACCAAACCAACCGCTTTTGCAGCACCAGTCTTTGTTGGAATCATGCTGGTCACTGCAGAGCGCGCGCGACGCATATCCTTGTGATAAACATCTGTCAAAACCTGATCATTTGTAAATGCATGGATCGTAGTCATCAAGCCAGACTCAATACCAATTTTTTCTAGCAATGGCTTAACCAAGGGGGCTAAACAATTTGTAGTGCAGCTTGCATTAGAAACAACAACATCGCTTGGCTTCAATACATTTTGGTTTACGCCATACACAATGGTTGCATCCACATCTTTTTCGCCAGGAGCAGAAATCAATACTTTCTTAGCGCCCTGCTCAATGTGAATCATTGCCTTCTCTTTAGAGGTGAACTTACCCGTGCACTCTAAAACCAAATCAACACCCAACTCACCCCAAGGAGTTTCTGCAGGGTTACGCGTACAAAACATCTTGATACGATCGCCATTCACCACCATGCAATCGCCATCAACAGAAACTTCCGCGGGGAAGCGGCCATGAGCAGAGTCGTATTGGGTTAAATGGGCATTGATCGCAATATCACCCATCGCATTGATCGCAACGATCTTGATATCACGGCGAGGTTTGCCATTTACTTGATCTTCATATAGGGCCCGCAACACCATGCGCCCAATACGTCCATAACCATTAATTGCGACACGAATTGTCATTTATTTCCCCTTACTAATATTGAATGTATTTCGCATTACTTATTTGTGATGCATTGCTGAACAGTCTTCGCAATTTGATCGACTGTTAAACCAAAGTATTCGTAGAGCACCGGTGCAGGCGCTGACTCACCAAAGGTATCGACACCATGCACTGCTGCACAACCGTACTTCCACCAAAAATCACTAACGCCAGCTTCAACTGCAATGCGTGGAATATTGGCTGGCAATACTTTTACTTTATAAGCAGCATCTTGTTGATCAAAAACAGTTGTTGATGGAATTGAAACTACACGAATACCGATCTTTCCTGCACTGTCTTTTTCTAAACGATCAGCTGTTTGCAATGCGAGGGCAATTTCTGAACCAGTGGCAATGATGACTGCATCAATCTTTCCAGACTGAGGATCGCGCAAGACATAGCCGCCACGAGCAATATCTTTAATCTGCTGACTGCTGCGAGAAACAAATGGGCAGTTTTGGCGACTAAAGATCAAAGCGCTTGGGCCATTCTTGCGCTCAACTGCTGAGCCCCAAGCCACGGCGCTCTCGGTCGTGTCACAAGGACGCCAGACCATCAGATTGGGGATCAAGCGCAAGCTGGCAACGTGCTCAACTGATTGATGGGTTGGTCCATCCTCGCCCAGACCAATAGAGTCGTGGGTGAAGACAAAAATACTGCGGAGCTTCATCAATGCCGCCATGCGAATCGCATTACGACTGTAATCTGAGAAGGTTAAAAAGGTGCCACCAAATGGGATGTATCCACCATGCAAGGCAATACCATTCATGATGGCGCTCATACCAAACTCGCGCACACCGTAATTAATATGGTTGCCCCACTGGTCGCCACGCACTGCTTTACATGCTGACCAATTGGTGAGGTTAGAACCGGTTAAGTCTGCAGAACCCCCCATAAATTCTGGTAAGGCTGGCGCCAAAGCTTCAATTGCATTTTGACTCGCTTTACGAGTAGCAATGGTTTCTGCTTTGGATTGGCAAGTTTTTAAATACGTGTTTAGGGTTGAAGCAAAGTCTTTTGATAAATCACCCTGCATACGACGCTGTAGTTCAGAAGCCAGTTCTGGAAATTTATTCTTGTATTTCTGAAACTCTTTATTCCACTCATGCTCAGCAGCTTGACCACGCTTTTTAAAATCCCAAGCAGCATAAATATCTTTTGGGACTTCAAATGGCGCGTATGGCCAGTTCAATGCCACACGAGTTGCAGCAATCTCAGTAGCGCCCAGTGGGGAACCGTGAACCTTGTCGCTGCCAGCCATATTGGGTGAGCCTTGGCCGATTGCAGTCTTGCAGCAAATCAGGGTTGGTTTATCGCTCTTTTTGGCTTTAGCAATTGCCTTAGAAATCGCTTCTGCATCATGACCATCTACATCACGAATAACATTCCAACCATAAGATTCAAATCGCTTCGGCGTATCTTCATTAAACCAAGAAACGACTTTGCCATCGATAGAGATACCGTTGTCATCCCAGAGTGCAATTAATTTATTTAACTTTAATGTGCCAGCCAAGGAACAAACTTCATGGCTAATGCCCTCCATCAAGCAACCATCACCTAAAAATACATAGGTGTAGTGATCGATGATGTTGAGACCTGGGCGATTAAATTCTTCAGCGAGTAATTTTTCTGCAAGCGCCATTCCTACTGCGTTAGAAATGCCCTGACCGAGTGGTCCAGTGGTAGTTTCTACACCAGGTGTAATTCCATATTCAGGATGTCCTGGAGTTTTGCTATGGAGTTGACGGAAATTTTTTAACTCTTCAATTGGTAAGTCATAACCAGAAAGATGCAAGAGTGAATACAGCAACATAGAACCGTGACCATTAGATAAAACAAAACGATCCCGATCAATCCAATGTGGATCATTAGGATTATGTTTTAAATGTTCATTCCATAATCCAACTGCAATATCTGCCATCCCCATCGGCATACCAGGATGACCTGAATTTGCCTGCTGAACTGCATCCATGGATAAGGCGCGAATGGCATTGGCCATGCGAATTTGAAGGTTTGACATCGTAAAAGTGGTCTCGAGGAAAATAAATTGGCTATATTTCAGTAATGCCTCAATTTTATCTTCCCGGACCATGGGAATCCCAAAAGCCAACTCCCCTCACCCCTGAGGTAGCTCACCATTTGCGCGTGAGGCGCATCCAAACGGGAGAAACCTTCCCAGTATTTGATGGAAATGGCCAGGTAGCCAAGGCGGAACTGCTTTCTTTGGCCGGCAAAAGTGGTTTAGCCCAACTGAGCGATATCCGTAACGATACCCATCGTGAGACTCCATACGCCATTACTTTGGCCCAAGGATTGGCTGGCGGAGACAAAATGGATTGGATTATTGAAAAAGCGATCGAAACAGGGGCTCAAATCATTGCGCCATTACAGTGTGAACGCTCGATTCTCAAACTCACCCGCTCAAGTGATCAGGAGCGCGCCCAAAAACGCTTGGTACATTGGAAGGGCATCATTCAAGCAGCATGCGAGCAATGCGATAGAACTGTATTAGCAGAACTAGAACCCATTCAAACTTTTGACAGCTATTTGCAAGCAAGTCCAAAGCCGGCACTTAAATTACTGCTTAGCCCAGATGCCACGAAAAGCATATATTCCGTTTTAATGGAAACAGATCCCCAAGACCTAGTATTAATGATTGGGCCTGAGGGGGGCCATACACCCGAGGAAGAGGCTCAAGCACAAGCTGCAGGCTATCAAATAATTTCTTTAGGGGAGCGGGTGCTGCGGACTGAGACGGCAGGCCTTGTAGCCATTGCAGCCGTCCATAGTATCTGGAACCCTGAAATGCAAAATCGCCTCAAGTAGAGGCGATTTCAAGGACTAGTAAGGCTTTTGCAGTTAAGCGAAAGAGTAGAACACGCGATACGGTGTGCGACGCTCAGCCCAATAATCAACTGCATCACGGAAAACGTCTAAGAGGGTTTCGCGAGCTTCTTTGTCGAATTTTTGCGTGCAAGGCAAACCTTCAAGCACCACTACGAATCCAGGTTGTTGACCTGCCTTATCGGTAGTTGTAGTCAATGCATCCAATAAAGGATCAAAGTTTTTTGCTTGCTGCTTGGTAAAGGAATAGGCAATAGCAATCGCCTCAAGCACCTCACCTTTGGTCATTGCATTTGCACAATTGGCGTAAATGAAATGCTGACCCAACTCAGTTGCTGCTTCCTGAAGGTCTGGTGTACGAAAAGCACGAATAGATTGCACGATGTTCGTGCGCACACTGCGCAACATAGCCGGTGGTCCGGCATCGCGAACGGCCAAAGCGGCACGCCAAGAAGCTGTCACTTTTTTCCCCGAAACTTGATTTGCTGCATAGGTTTGTAAACGAGATAAACCACCCTGGGCGTAAACATTGGCAGCGGACGATTCGGTTTCTAGGCGATCATTGCTATCCCAACTTTCAGCCCGGCTATGTTCATCGAAGCTAGCTGTATTGGTGTTTTCAGAGCGATTATTCATGATGGGTGCTAGGTTACCCTTAACACGCCATCAAATCAAGCCCAAATACAGGGCATTTTATATAAACTATTGATTTATATAGGATTTATTTATGTAAGTTATTGCTAACTTACATAAATAAAGGTCCTTAGGAAATACCTCTTGCATTGCTAGCGGCCTCTACAACAGCCAAGGTTGTCACATTGACAATACGGCGAACGGTAGCAGCTGGTGTGAGGATGTGAATTGGCTTAGCCACTCCCAACAAGAGAGGTCCAATGGCAATACCGTTACCGGCAGCGGTTTTTAGCAAATTGTAAGAAATATTTGCGGCATCAATATTTGGCAATACCAAAAGATTGGCATCACCTTTTAATGATGAAGATGACACAGCGCCTTCACGAATGCTTGCATCAAGAGCGCTATCGCCATGCATTTCGCCATCGACTTCGAGAGTTGGGTCTGCTTTTTGGAGCAAAGCCAATACTTCTCGCATCTTCACGGCAGATGGCGCGTTGCTCGAACCAAAATTGGAGTGCGATAGCAGTGCAACCTTAGGAACCAATCCTAATTTACGCATTTCACTAGCGGCCATCAACGTTAAATCAGATAACTGTTGGGCGCTTGGATCGATATTGATATGGGTATCAACCAAGAAAACTTGGCGGCCTGGAAGAATCAAGCCAGACATTGCACCATAAACATTAGCCCCTGGCTCATGTCCAATGACTTCATCAACATACTTCAAATGAGTTGCAATATTACCCACGGTGCCCGAGATCATGCCATCAGCCATACCCTTCTGAATCAGCAGGCTACCGATCAAACTATTGCGGCGACGTACTTCTAACTTCGCAAAGGACTGTGTAACGCCCTTGCGCTCAGTCAGAGTGAGGTAGGTTTGCCAGAAATCACGGAAGCGGGAATCATTCTCCGGATTAACGATTTCAAAGTCTTCACCGGGTTTCATGCGTAAACCGAACTTCTCAAGACGATGTTCGATCACAGCAGGACGACCAATGAGAATTGGGGTTGCCAGGTGCTCATCAAGAATGATTTGTACAGCACGTAATACGCGCTCATCTTCGCCCTCAGCAAAAACAATACGTTTT
This sequence comes from Polynucleobacter sp. TSB-Sco08W16, assembly GCF_018687455.1. NCBI lineage: Bacteria > Pseudomonadati > Pseudomonadota > Betaproteobacteria > Burkholderiales > Burkholderiaceae > Polynucleobacter > Polynucleobacter sp. TSB-Sco08W16. The sequence goes on along the minus strand of NZ_CP061291.1, from coordinate 224,317 downwards.
TGATTGGCTGGAACTCGCTTCGCAATACTGAAGAGCGGCTTCATGAGAGTGCCGGAGTGGTAAACAAATTGCTGCAACTGATTACGATATGCATCGAAATCTTTGATTGGGCGAGAGGCAACACCATCATCCATCGCTGCTTTAGCAACTGCTGGCGCGATTACTGTGATTAAGCGCGGATCAAATGGCTTAGGAATTAAATACTCTGGACCAAAAGACAAATTCTCAATGCCATAAACCGAAGTCACTACTTCACTCTGCTCAGCTTGCGCCAGCTCTGCAACGGCTTTCACAGCAGCCACTTCCATACCGCGTGTGATTGTTGTTGCGCCAACGTCTAGTGCGCCACGGAAAATAAATGGAAAGCACAAAACGTTATTGACTTGGTTTGGATAGTCTGTACGACCAGTAGCCATCACAGCATCTGGACGAACTGCTTTAACTTCTTCAGGCAAGATTTCTGGGGTTGGATTTGCCAAGGCATAGATCAATGGCTTATCCGCCATCTTCTTCACCATCTCTTGCTTCAATACGCCACCAGCAGAAAGGCCCAAGAAAATATCTGCACCAGCAATGACATCATCTAAAGTGCGCAAATCGGTTTCTTGGCAAAAAGGCTCCTTCTCGGGATCCATCAATTCTTTACGACCTTTGTAAGCCACGCCCGCTAGGTCAGTTACCCAAATATTTTTACGGGGAATACCAAGATCAACTAAAAGATCTAAGCAAGCTAATGCTGCTGCACCAGCTCCAGAGGTCACTAGCTTCACTTCGTTTACTTCTTTACCTACCACCTTCAAGCCATTGAGGATGGCGGCTGCAACGACAATCGCAGTACCGTGCTGATCGTCATGAAAGACTGGAATCTTCATACGAGCTTGCAACTTACGCTCTACAACAAAGCAATCTGGTGCTTTGATATCTTCTAAGTTAATACCGCCAAAAGTAGGCTCAAGTGCAGCAATAATTTCTACTAACTTATCAGGATCATTTTCATTGACCTCAATATCGAAGACATCAATGCCGGCAAATTTCTTGAACAGGACCGCTTTACCTTCCATCACCGGCTTACTTGCCAATGGTCCAATATTTCCTAGACCTAAAACTGCAGTGCCGTTCGTAATCACACCAACTAAATTTCCGCGCGCGGTGTATTTAAATGCGTTAGCTGGATCTTTAACAATCTCCTCACAGGGGGCAGCAACACCAGGCGTGTAAGCAAGCGCTAAATCACGTTGATTCGTCAGCTGCTTAGTAGGAGCAATCTCAATCTTTCCAGGGACTGGAAACTCGTGGTACTGAAGTGCAGCCTCTCTTAAGGCTGCAATTTGTTGTTCTTTGTTATTTTCTTTGCTCATTCACTAACTCGCTAACTCGTTTTGTCTTTTTATTGAATACTTATTAAGACATTAATTCTATTCCTCCCGAGCATTCCACTCCCAAGAGCCATAAAATGAGGCATGCATTCTCAATCTAGCCCTTTAGGTGAATTTGACCTGATCGAACGTTTTTTTAAAACGGGTGGCGGTTCGAATTCAACCCTGAGCTTGGGCATTGGTGATGACTGCGCCCTCATCAAACCCCTAGCAGGCGAAGAAATAGCGATTACCAGCGATATGCTGGTGGAAGGTAGGCATTTTTTTGCTGGTGCCGACCCTGAACAATTGGGCCGTAAGGCCCTTGCAGTCAACCTTTCTGACCTAGCAGCCATGGGAGCTAAGCCACTCGGATTTACATTGGCAATTGCGCTACCCAAAGTCGATGCACAATGGTTGGAAGGCTTTTCCAGGGGCTTATTTGCAGTCGCCAATCACTTTGATTGCCCATTAATTGGTGGGGACACTACGGCAGGCCCACTCACCATCTCGATTACTGCAATGGGAAGCATTCCTCATGGAGAGGCTATTCGCAGGTCAGGGGCAAAGGTTGGGGATGATGTTTGGGTTTCTGGAACGGTGGGCGACGCACGTCTTGCTCTTGCTGCACTGCGTCATGAAATTACACTGCCCGAAAGCGATCTAAAAACAATTGAGCACCGCATGCACCAACCCACTCCCAGGATTGAACTGGGCATGCAATTAAGAGGTATTGCCAATGCAGCCTTAGATATTTCTGATGGCTTACTCGGTGATCTCAAGCATATCTTGAAACAGTCTCATGTCGATGCCGAAATCCTTTTAGATCTACTTCCAAAATCTGAAACGCTTGGAAGGCAAAACCAAGAAGTACAAAATCAATTTGCTGCTAGCGGTGGAGATGATTATGAGTTGTGTTTCACAGCGCCAAGCTCGCAGCGTGATGCCATTCTGAATATCGGCAAAGCACTCAACTTATCTATTACTCGTATTGGCCAAATTACACCGATGATCAATAGCGCGTCAGAGGTTCGCCTAATTGGTCCAGATGGGAAGATTCTTGATAATCCCCAGACTGTAACTTTACTTAAATCTTTTGATCATTTCTCAATATGAATCAGCCCAGTAAGCCAGAAGTTCAACCTAGCGGCCAATGGATGCTTCAAAGTGCTCCCCGCACCTTAGCCTTTGGCTTTGGTAGCGGTCTGAGCCCCTTTGCCCCTGGCACTGCAGGCACCCTATGGGCATGGGCCGCATTCTTAATCGCAGAGAATTTCCTTACCTTATCAGCATTCCTTTGGATTATTGGTGGCGGAATGCTATTGGGTTGTTGGATCTGCGGTCACGTTAGCGAAGAGTTGGGTAAGAAAGATTTTGGGGGCATTGTTTGGGATGAGATGGTTGCCTTTTGGCTTGTGTTGATATTGATCACTCCCTCCAGCATCTGGGTGCAAATGATTGCGTTTGTTCTCTTTCGATTTTTTGATGCTGCCAAACCCGGTCCAATTGGCGTGATCGATCGTCACTTTAAGCATCTGGAAAACTCAGATGCGCCATCGAGCACAATGCAGCTACTTTGGCGTGGATTTGGAATTATGGTTGATGATCTTGCAGCTGCCTTATTCACACTCCTGTTAATTGCGCTAATGCAAGTCCTCGCTCTTTATATGGGCTGGATCTGAATATGAATTCACTTGATACCGTTAAAACCTTAGCAGAAATCTTGCGGTCCAGAAACTGGAAGATGGCTGCCGCTGAATCCTGTACGGGAGGTTTGGTCTGTGCCACCCTGACTGCTTTAGCCGGCTCAAGCGATTGGTTCGAGCGAGGCTATATCACCTATAGCAATGAAGCTAAAGCAGAGTGTCTGGGGGTGTCAGTAGATCTAATTGAGGATCATGGAGCGGTCAGCGAGCAAGTTGCCCATGCAATGGCTGAGGGTGCGCAACTCCAAGCGGGTACAAATGTTGCAATTTCGATCACTGGTATTGCAGGACCGAGTGGCGGCTCAGAAGAAAAACCTGTTGGGACAGTGTGCTTTGCTTGGGCGATTCGGAGCGACGCTGGTGAAAACAGAGTGCTGACAAAAACAATGCACTTTGATGGCGACCGCCAATCCATTCGTCAACAGGCTGGTGATTACGTTCTCAGCGAATTAGCAAAACTGCTCGAGAACTAGAGCTAAATTACTTCATCCATCCTTTGTGATGGAAATACCACAGTGGAATGATGGCGGAAATAACCATGGCAACAATGGCCATTGGATAACCCCAAGTAGCATCTAACTCAGGCATATGCTTGTAGTTCATGCCCCAGATACTCGCTAGCAATGTTGGTGGCATCAAGGCAACCGATACCACCGAGAAGATCTTAATAATTTTGGATTGGTTCAAGTTAATGAAACCAACGGTCGCATCCATCAAGAAGTTGATCTTATCGAATAAGAAAGCAGTATGGTTCTCCAAAGAGTCAATATCGCGCAAAATTTGGCGCGCTTCCTCTTGCTGCTCATCAGAAAGTAACTTGCTACGCATTAAGAAGGACAAGGCTCTACGGGTATCCATCACGTTACGACGAATGCGTCCATTGGTATCTTCTTCTTTGGCAATGGTTTCTAAAACCTCAGCAGCATCAGCATCATTGATGCTGTCAGAAAGCACTCGTTTTCCAGCTTGCTCAAGGTTTTCATAAACCTCTTCCAAAGCATCGGCGGAATACTCGGCATCGGTTGAATACAAATCTAGCAACACATCTTTTGCATTGCTGACTGATCCAGGGCGCAAGCGCGCACGTAAACGGACCAAACGGAATACCGGCAAATCTTCGTCATGAATTGAGAACAGGACCTGCTTAGTGAGAACGAACGCAACTCGCACGTTGCGAGAGGTCTCTTCTTCGTCCAGCAAAAAGTCAGTACGAATATGAAGGTGGCCATCATCGGCCTCAAAATAACGAGCGGAAGCCTCTAAGTCACCCAAATCATCCAACTCAGGCAAAAGCACGCCAAAAGCCTCTTTAATCCAAACGAGCTCTTCCTCCTCTGGATCAACTACGTCAATCCAGATAGGATTAGCGTATTGCAATAATTCATTGCGATCTTCTACTTGCTCTTGAGAGAGGCGGCCATTTTGCAGGACGAACAAGTTGATCATGGTGAACTCCTAAGGAATGTGCGCTAGTTTATCCTATAGAACATGACAGTTTCACTAAAATAAGCCAAATCCAATGAACTCTCGCTCAAATACCTTTACCCAGCAACTCCAGTCTGCATGGGCTTCCCAAGGCAGCATGCTGTGTGTTGGTTTTGACCCCGATCCCAAGCGCTTACCCCCAGACCTCCAAGGAAAGCCTGAAGGGATCTTTGAGTTTTGTCGCGATATCGCTGATGCCACTGCGGATTTAGTGTGCGCCTTTAAGCCTCAATTTGCCTACTTTGCCTCACAAAGGGCCGAGGCTCAACTTGAAAAGCTCATTCGCCACCTCAAAGACAAATACCCCCATATCCCAGTCATCTTAGATTCTAAGCGCGGGGATATCGGTAGCACCGCAGACCACTATGCCCTTGAGGCTTTTGAGCGCTATGGTGCTGATGCAATAACCGTGAACCCATATATGGGCTTTGACACCATTGAACCCTACCTTAAGCACACTGGCAAGGGCGTCATCGTGCTGTGTCGCACCTCCAACCCAGGGGGATCAGATTTACAGTTCTTAAATGTCTCACCAAGTGGTGAACCTTTGTATTTGCATGTAGCCAAACTCGCAGCTACTCAATGGAATAACTCAGGGCAAATTAGTCTTGTAGTAGGCGCAACCTTCCCAGAGGAGATCGCCAAGGTACGTGCCATTGTTGGTGAGATGCCCCTCCTCATTCCGGGCATTGGAGCTCAAGGCGGCGATATTAAGGCTACTGTCAATGCGGGTAGTATTGCCAGCAAACCAGGAGCCGGCATGATCATTAACTCCTCTAGGGCTATTTTGTATGCGAGCTCTGGAAATGATTTTGCACAAGCCGCCAGAAAAGTTGCACAAACGACACGCGACGCCTTAAGAGCCGCCACTGAAGACTAACTACTTGGGGTTCTTGGGAGAGGCCACGGGCGCCAATGCAACTCGACTCATATTTTCCAGAATAAATTCTTGGCGGGCAGCGTAGTTGATGCTCCCCCTACGGCAATATTGCGCCTTATCAAAGCATTTGGGTGCCGGCAACGCTGAAGCTAAAGCGGCGGCCTGATCCACATCTAACGCCCCTGGAGTAGTAGCGTAATAATGCGCAGCGGCGGCCCCAATGCCGAACACTCCCTCTCCCCACTCTACTGAGTTCAGATAGATTTCAAATAATCTTTGCTTTGGAAGGATAAGTTCCAGAAGACCAGTAATGACAAGTTCTTGTCCTTTACGGAAATAATTTTGCTCTGAGGATAAAAACAAATTCTTAGCGAGCTGCTGAGTGATGGTTGATCCACCGCGCAGTGCTGTTTTTGCTTTTCCACCAGCATGCTTTTTCTCTTGATTTTTTTGCCAGGCCTTTTCCATATCTTCTACACGCACACCTTTGTGCTGAAAAAAGATATCGTCCTCACTAACCAAAACTGCACGCTTGAGATTATTCGAAATCTTGTTGTAGGCCGTCCATTCAGAATGAACCTGGCACGACCAATGCCAACTGCATAAACGCCAACGCTCTGCCCTTTGAAATGCTGTACTGCTAGGGTCTAAGCTGGTCCACAAAGCTATCTGTACCGCAAAATAAAGCTGCATAGCCACTAGGCCACAGAATAGGCATTTGACTATGTAAGTAATCCAGCGCATGAAGAATTAGCTGCGCAGTTTTGCCAGTACGGCGCGCGGATCGATCAGCGCCCCAAGCTCGGCCCCACGCCATAGCAAGAATGCATCAGCAGCTTGCTCAACCAACATTCCTAGGCCATCGCTAATGCGAGCCCCACGCTGTAAGGCTTGTTGCATAAAAGCAGTAGTTTTTCCGTAGACCATGTCATAAGCGAATGAGCTAGGGGTAAAGATGTTCGCTACCGCAGAAGCGCTTAATGGTGACTCATCGGATAGGCCAGCAGCAGTTGCATTAATTACCAAATCAAATGGATAAGGTGTTTTTGCAGCATCCTCAAGATCAGCCAAGGCTCGGGATTCCAAGGCAACCTCTTGAACAGCGGCTTGGTTAGCAAATAATTTCACGAGCTCTACTGCTTTTGCGCTCGAACGATTGGCAATCACCAGGCACTTAGGTGATTGTTCTAGCAAAGGCCCCATCACTCCACGTGCAGCACCTCCAGCGCCTAAAAGCAAGATACGCGCCTCGTGAATCACTATGCCCTGAGCTAAGAGATCTCGCACTAAACCAGCGCCATCGGTATTGTCACCATAGATTTTGCCGCCCTCAATCCAGAGTGTATTAACCGCACCCGCCAATCGAGCGCGCGGCGTCAACTCATCCGCAAGCGCTTGAGCATCTAACTTAAATGGCACCGTGACATTCATACCCTTGCCGCCTGCTGCAAAAAAGGTTTTGGCTGCCCTAGCAAAACCATCCAGGTCTGCTTGTAAACGGCCGTAATACATAGCCTGCTTTGCTTGCTCGGCAAACCTTGCATGAATAACGGGTGACTTGCTATGAGCTATCGGATTACCAGCAACTGCATAGACGTCAAGGCCCGAGTAAAGACTTGGGTCAGTGTGCAGATCGGTAGATGTATTTGAGCTCATAGTGCTTACAGAATAAGCGAATTTATGAATAATGAATGCCGCATCAATGCTTTAATTCCAAACGATCATTGCCCTCTCGGGTGAATTCAAAGGTAGAAATCCAATCTAGCACATCGATTTGATTGCGCATTTCTGAAGGGAAGGGGCCAAAGGGGGCAGATGCACGAACGATGGCTAATGCCTGTCGATCTAGCTCTGGATTGCCAGAGCTGCGCCCTATTGAAACGCCCTCTTTTCCTTGCGCATTAGTAGTGATCCGCCCCTGCGCATCAACACTCACCACAATCACCAAGCTGCCATATAAGGGCCTGCCATTAGCACGCGGGAAAAAAGCGCTCCCATATGCCTCGATTTTTTGGCGCATCGCATCGAAATAATGGGCAAATGAGACCGCCTTTGTATTAGCGCCAGTGAGAACCTTGCGACGCGGCTCACGACCATTAGCCTGTAAACGCTTTGCTAGCTCTGCTTCCAACGAATTGAGTTGAGGAGCAATTCGTTGATCATCCCCGCTCTTGCGTCCTCCAGACTTCGCACGTTGCTCGTCTAACTTGGCCAACATTTGCTTCTGCTGTTTTTCCAAGACCTCTAGACGGGCCTCAGCTCCTAGTCTTGCTCGATGTAACGCTGTTGCATCTTGATTTTCGGTTTTTCCTCCACCCTGTAAATCCGCCTGTGCCAATTTATTAGCTTGCTTAGGGGGCGTCTTATTACTGGCATTAACCAAAACCACACTTAATGGCGTATTTAAACGGCGATTCTGAATTTCACCCATACCCCAGCGAAACGATAAGAAGAGGATATGAATGATGAGAGATACAAGAAGTGCCAGTCGAAGAGGGTAACGGCGCCAAGCATTTTGGAAGTGAGCCCATGCTCGACCTAGCTTCTCAGAGAAGGGGAACTGTTCAGACTTAATCTGGACCAACATTTTCTTCAACGCCATCAAGCAAAGCATCCGAACCTTCTTGAGTCACTTTTTCTACTGACTCCGCCCTTGCTTCAATCTCAAGAACTCTCACAGCAGCAGTCAATTGCAAAAGATCAATATTTGCCACTGCAACTTCAGCACGCGTCATACGTGGATAACTGGCTAATTCTGGAATCGGCAAATGCAGTGGTACTAACTCCACTCTCGACATGCCTTCTTTTAAATGACGTACGTAGAGATTTTTTGAATCTCCGTCCTGCGCAATCCAACGTAAACACCAATATTTTTCCAGGCGATCCTGATATTCCCCGTAGGTTTGATAAGAAGATTCAAAATCGGCTGCAATACCCATTAGCGTTGCATCTCGTGGCGGGAATGGCGCAACCATCTTGGCCATCACACCATTTTTTGCTAAGGCAATGAGCTGCCACTGATTGACTAGGTCGGAATAGCGGCGCAATGGCGATGTACACCACGCGTAGTAATCCAAACCCAGACCTTCATGAGGACCAGGCGTGGTTTGCATGCGTGTTCGCAATGGACCCCAGCCCTTCTGAGTTCTAAATAAACCAGGCAAACCATGATCTGCCAATAATTGACCAGAAGCACTATTACAAAAGATCATCCACTCAGCAACGATCGTATCCAAAATAGAGCCTCGTTGACGCGGGAGGATCTCTACGCGCTCCACCCCATCTACATCCTTGATCTGAAAATGAAAATCCCTTGCCAAGGCATTCGGATCAATGACCCCCAACTGCTCTGCACGCAAGCCATTGGCGATACGCTTTTCTTGGCGGCCCGCATGCAAAAGTTTTGCCGCACGCCAGAGCACTGCCAATTCTTTTCGATAAGGATAGCTAGAGTCCTCATCGACTAAACTTTCTTCGCTGACTAGATGCTCGATATTTTCTAGGCGAAGATTAGCCACCATCGGCACCATTTCTGCACGCATTTGTAAGGAATCGCGATTTGCAATGCCCTCTGTATCAATATCGACATAAATTGATAGCGCAGGGCGAGATGCGCCCTCATCTAAAGAAAATTGCTCAATGACTGAATCGGGCAACATCGTGATTTTGTCGCCCGGAAAATATACGGTAGACATTCGATTGCGAGCCACTTGATCCAATGGATCATCTTTTGCAATTGCTAAACCTGGTGCTGCAATGTGGATGCCAATCCGATGGCCACCATTAGGTAACTCGGTCACCGATAAAGCATCATCAATTTCAGTAGTTCCCGAGTCATCAATCGAGAAAGCCTTAACTTCCGCCAATGGAAGCTCTGCAACTGCCGCAGCATAGGTAGCTTGATCAACGCTGAGATTGGGATTATGAGTAGCACCATTGGGGAAATGAGCCTTCAAGAACATACCCTGGTGATAGGCCAAAGGAGAATCAATTGCACCACACCGAATCATTAATTGCGCAGGAGACTCGCCGGTTTCAGTGCAAGCTGCAATCAAGGCTTTATAAGCAGCAGTATTTTTGTCAGGTGAAAATAGTAACTGTTTAGCCAAAGACTTCAACGCCTCAGGAAATGATCCTGAAACTAATTCTTGTTGCCAAAGTGATTGTTGTTCTAGTTCTTTTTGCTTACGCTCAAGCGCGGCTAAACCGGCCTGCAATTGCTCTAGGGGTGCACGTTGAAAGCGTCCTCGCCCCTTGCGACGGAAAAATACTGGGGCGCCTTGCAAGGCAATAGCTAAAGCAGTTTGTTGAGGAATCGTCGCTTGAGCACCAAAATATTCAAGAGAAACATCTACGAGGCCAAACTCTTCCTCAGGTGCGCAGTCCCAAAGTAGTTGCAGATCAATATCTTTGGATAAGGTATTTGCCGCATCCATAACCGATTGCGCTTCAGGCTTATCAAAGCGCAGCCAAACTTCTTTAGCTTTGAGTTTGATTTTTTTTCCTGAAAGGCTTGTCGCTTGCCAAGACTCGGCATCTCCAGCGCCTGATGCAGACTGTACTGTGGCGATTTTGATATCGCCGCCCTCTTCGTATACAAGATTCATGCTTAGAGGGAAATCCCGCCGCTAGCCTCTAATGCAACGCCATTAACGTAACTCGCTTCATCGCTGGCTAGAAATAAGTACACATTAGCCATTTCTTCTGGCGTACCCAGACGCCCAAGCCAACTACGACGCTCAATGTCTTGCAGGATATTTTCTGGCATGGCTTTCACCATCTCTGTAGCAATAAATCCAGGACACACTGCATTGACCCGAATACCTTTGGGACCTAGCTCGCGGGCCCATGTCTTAGTGAAACCAATGACACCAAACTTGGTAGCCGAGTAATTAGTTTGGCCAAAGTTGCCATACAGACCAACCACACTAGATGCGTTGACTACTGCGCCAGAACCTGCTTCCAACATATGCGGTACAACTAATTGGGTGCAGTTAAACACCCCCTTTAGATTGACATCAATAACAGTATCAAACTGAGCCTCTGTCATCTTCACCAAACGGGCATCTTGAGTAATCCCAGCGTTATTAATCAAAATATCGATACGGCCATATTTCTGCATTACTTGATCCACTACTGCTTGGATGCTCCCGCGATCTGTGACGTTCATTGCATAGGCCTCAGCATTGGTGATTTGTGCCGCAGCGCTATTAATCGCTTCAAGATTCATATCTGCAATGATCACAATAGCGCCCTCTTGCGCAAAGCGTTGTGCCGTTGCAAAGCCAATACCCTTTGCTGCACCAGTAATGATTGCCACTTTATCTTTTAAGCGATTACCCATGATGTACCTTCAATGTTGATTTGTTAAGCCGCCTTAAACGGATACCGCTGTTAGTATTTTTTGATGAACGCCACCGAAGCCCCCGTTACTCATGACCAAAATGTGATCACCCGGCTTTGCCTCTTTGGCGACTGCACTGACTAATGCTTCCAAAGCATCGAAGGCCTGTGCTTTGCCGGCTTCTTTGACGTTGAGTGGGGACAAGACTTCCCTTAAGTCCCAGCCTAATGACTCTTTGCCGCTATTGGCACCATAAGCAAAGACCTTGTCAGCCTGTTGCAAGCTAGCGGGAAGCTGTGCTTTCATGACGCCTAACTTCATCGTGTTCGAACGAGGCTCTAATACCGCCAAGATGCGTGCTGCACCAACTCGACGACGCAACCCATCCACTGTTGTCGTGATTGCCGTTGGATGATGAGCAAAATCGTCATATACCGTGATGTCATTTGCAACACCAATGGTTTCGAGACGACGCTTCACATTCTTAAATTGAGCCAAAGCACGCGCAGAATCCGCGGGGGAAATACCAATATGATTTGCAGAAGCGATTGCAGCTAATGCATTCAGTTGATTGTGTGTGCCCATCACCCCAGAATTAGGCGCCCATTTCACAACGGCTACTTCTTTGCCTGATTGCCGAACAACAAAGCCATCTGCTGCTTGCGAAATCAGAGACCATTCATTCGCTACCGCTTGTCCAAAGCGCTCGACTGGAGCCCAAGCACCCCGGGCTACAACACGTTCTAGGGCCGGCTCTTCGCCGTTCACCACCAGCAAACCCTCGCCTGGCACGGTACGTACTAAATGATGAAACTGAGTTTCGATCGCCGCAAGATCAGCAAATATATCTGCGTGATCAAATTCCAAATTATTCAATAAAGCAGTGCGCGGTCTATAGTGAACGAACTTACTGCGCTTATCAAAAAAGGCAGTGTCATATTCATCGGCCTCAATCACAAAATATTTACTCTCACCTAAGCGTGCTGACACCGTGAAATTCAGTGGCACCCCACCAATCAAATAACCAGGTTTGTAGCCGTTAAATTCTAAAATCCAAGTCAGCATGGCTGAGGTAGTAGTTTTACCGTGGGTGCCAGCAACTGCTAAAACATGTCTACCGTATAAAACTTGTTCGCCAAGCCATTGAGGACCAGAGATATAAGGAAGTCCTTGATTCAGAATTGCTTCCATCAGTGGATTGCCACGAGAAACCACATTGCCGATAACAAATAAATCAGGCATCTTCTCAAACTGCAATAATTGATCTGGTGAGAATCCTTCAATCAACTCAATACCCTGAGATTCAAGCTGAGTGCTCATTGGTGGATACACGTTAGCGTCACAACCCGTAACACGATGTCCGGCTTGCCGAGCGATTGCGGCGATGCCGCCCATGAAAGTACCGCAAATGCCCAAGATATGTATATGCATCTGCGAATTTTAGCGAAGGAGTTGAAGTGAACCGAAGACAATGGATCATGATCGGCGGAATTAGTCTTTTGGCAGCCGCTGCGGGCGCCCTGACTTCGCAATGGTTATCCAAGACGAGCTTAGCTAGCGAGGCCAGTGTTAAGGCCTTTTTTAGCAACCCTTGGTCAAGCCCCGAGGGAAAAGAAATTAACATCCAAGATTGGCAAGGAAAGTTGCTCGTAGTTAACTTTTGGGCCTCCTGGTGCCCCCCTTGCGTTGAAGAAATGCCTGAACTAGAGAAGTTGCAAGGGGAGTTTCTGCAACAAAATGTCTTATTTGTTGGCATCGCCATTGATTCTCCATCTAACGTACGCGAATTTCTGAAAAAGACATCTGTTTCCTATCCCATTGCCATGGGTGGAATGAATGGCAGCCAAATCTATAAGGCACTAGGCAACACTCAATCCGCGCTTCCATATACCGTTGTAATCAATTCAAGTGGAAAGGCAATCTATAGTAAATTAGGGAAAATAGATGAAGAAGAGCTCAGAAAAGCTATAAAAGCTGCTTTATGATCTTTTTTATCAACACTTGAATAAATATCTCCAGGCTATAATTGCTTAATAAATAGGCAATTTAGTGAATAATCCCGCTCAATTACTTCTAAAACTATTGAAAATTTCGCCTAAGGAGGCTTGCTTTTTGATCTCCCTAAGCATTCAAGAAGGTATACTTCCTTCCATAGCAAGTGAAGCATGAGTTATCTGGGTGGCCAAAAGCCAAAACAAACAATTGACACCTAACTGCCTCTAAAAATAGGGATCTATGTCTAAAAAAGCTTCAATTCTCGTCATTCAGGGTCCAAACCTCAATCTCTTGGGTACCCGTGAACCAGAGGTTTATGGGAAAACTACCTTAGAAGATATCCATTCAAGACTGGGGAATCTCGCAAAAGCTCAGTCAGTCGACTTAAGCACCTATCAAAGCAATCATGAAGGCGAGTTAATTGACCGCATTCAGAAAGCAAAACTAGATGGGGTGGATTTCATCATCATTAATCCAGGCGCATTTACCCATACAAGCGTTGCCCTCCGGGATGCTTTAGCTGGAGTTGCCATTCCGTTTACTGAAGTCCATTTATCCAATATTCATCAGCGCGAAGAGTTCCGTAAGCATTCTTACCTATCCGATATCGCTACTGGTGTGATTTGCGGACTTGGCGCCATAGGCTACGAGCTAGCCCTCCAAGCAGCAATTGCCCGTTTACAAAAATAAGCTTATTTAAAGAATTTCAAGAGAGGACACACTCAAATGGATCTAAGAAAACTCAAAACCTTGATCGATCTCGTTTCTGAATCAGGCATTTCTGAATTAGAGGTAAACGAGGGCGAAGACCGTGTTCGTATTGTGAATGCCGGCTCTCCAGCTCCGACAGGTCATGTGGTCTACGCCAATCCTGCTCCTACACAAACAATGCAGGCTTCTCCTGCTGCCGCACCAACACTAGCTACCGCTCCCGTTGCTGAAGCGCCGCCCGCTGAAACTGGCTTCATTGCACGCTCACCAATGGTGGGAACCTTCTACCGCGCCCCAAATCCAGAATCACCAAACTTCGTCAACATTGGCGATACCGTCAAAGTGGGTCAAACACTTTGCATCATTGAGGCTATGAAGTTGCTCAATGAAATCGAATCAGAGCAAGCGGGTGTGATCAAAGAAATTCTTTGCGAAAACGGCCAAGGTGTTGAGTTTGATCAACCCTTATTTGTCATTGCTTAATTTCCACGCCATCCTTACCAATCCTTTTTACCTAACTCAGAGCCGACATGTTCGATAAGATTCTGATTGCCAATCGGGGAGAAATTGCTCTCCGCATCCAACGCGCATGCCGTGAGTTGGGAATTAAAACTGTAGTGGTCTACTCCACTGCTGACAAAGAAGCAAAGTATGTGAAGCTTGCGGACGAAGCTGTTTGCATTGGTCCAGCACCTTCTCCGCTGAGCTATCTCAACATGCCAGCAATCATTTCTGCAGCAGAAGTAACCGATGCTGAAGCGATCCACCCTGGTTATGGCTTTCTTTCTGAGAATGCGGACTTTGCAGAGCGCGTAGAAAAATCCGGCTTTGCCTTTATTGGCCCGACCGCTGCTTCTATTCGCCTCATGGGTGACAAAGTTTCTGCCAAGCGCGCCATGATCAAAGCGGGCGTTCCCTGCGTTCCTGGCTCTGAAGGTGCATTACCTGATGACCCAAAAGAAATTATTGCTACCGCCAAAAAAGTGGGCTATCCAGTCATTATTAAAGCGGCAGGTGGCGGTGGTGGGCGTGGTATGCGCGTAGTTCACACTGAAGCTGCACTGATTAATGCAGTCAATATGACTCGTGAAGAGGCGGGTCGTGCCTTTGGCAATCCCGAAGTCTATATGGAGAAGTTTTTAGAAAAACCTCGCCACGTAGAAATTCAGATTTTGGCTGACACTCATGGCAATGCAATATGGCTAGGCGAACGTGACTGCTCAATGCAGCGTCGTCACCAAAAGGTGATTGAAGAGGCACCAGCACCAGGCATTGATCGTCGTTTGATTGCCAAAATTGGTGAACGCTGCGCTGAAGCTTGCAGAAAAATTGGTTATCGTGGTGCAGGTACATTTGAATTCCTCTATGAAAACGGTGAATTCTTCTTTATTGAGATGAACACCCGTGTTCAAGTTGAGCACCCTGTCACCGAGATGATTACCGGCGTAGACATTGTTCAGGAGCAGATTCGGATTGCTGCTGGCCTCAAGCTGAGTTATCGCCAAAAAGACATCGTATTCCGTGGTCACGCTATCGAATGCCGCCTGAATGCTGAAGATCCATTTAAGTTCACACCAAGCCCAGGCAAAATTGGTTCATTCCATATGCCTGGTGGTCCCGGCATTCGCGTAGATTCTCATGCTTATAGCGGCTATGTCGTTCCATCGAACTACGACTCTATGATTGGCAAGCTCATTGCCTACGGCAATACACGTGAGCAAGCGATCCGTCGTATGCAGATCGCACTTTCTGAGATGGTTATTGACGGCATTACAACCAATGTACCTCTCCACCGCGAATTGATGCTAGATCCCAACTTCATGGAAGGCGGCACAAGCATTCATTACTTGGAGCATCGCTTAGAAGAGCAAGCTGCAAGTCGCGGTAAATCCTAGTTTATGAAAGCATCCCATGTCTTATCGTGAACTCGTTTTCACGGTAGCTGCAGAAACTGCCGAGCCATTAGGTGATGTCTTGCTCGAGCTGGGCGCACTATCTGTCACCGTGGAGGACGACGCTGCAGGTGGTTACGATGAGAATCCGCTTTATGGCGAACCCGGTCTCTCTCCTGAAGTGCAAGCATGGGATCGATCTTCTGTCACCGCCCTCTTTAATCCAGATATTGATGATTCCGGCAGCGCAGAATTCATTCCTGAGCTACTTGTCGCCTTAAAAGAGGCTGGATTTAGATTGGCCCCGCCTCAAGAAAAAACTGTTGAAGAGCAAGATTGGGTCAGGTTGACGCAAAGTCAATTCGCCCCGATTCAAATTGGTAAACGTATTTGGGTAGTTCCCTCATGGCACGACGCTCCAACCGATCCAAATGCGATTTGTTTAGCGGTGGATCCCGGGCTTGCGTTTGGCACTGGCAGTCATCCTACAACCCACCTGTGTTTGCTTTGGCTTGAGGAGCGCTCGAATTTAAAAAATCAAAGTCTGCTTGATTACGGCTGCGGCTCTGGAATTTTGGCAATCGCTGCTGCAAAACTAGGTTGTAATCCAGTCATTGGCACGGATATTGATCCTCAGGCGATGGTTGCAGCCCGCAGCAACGCTGAGATTAACCAAACTACCATTCGCTTTGTTCTTCCAACCGAAGGTGCTCCAGAGCTTGCTGCAGAAACGAAATACGACATCGTGATGGCTAATATTTTGGCCAATCCACTGCAAGTGCTGGCTCCAGCATTAGTGAATAAGATGCGCGAAGGCGGTCAAATTGTTCTGTCTGGCGTCCTGGCTAGACAAGCTGATGAGGTAATTGCAACTTACAGCCAATGGCTGACGCTTTCCGTCTGGAAGGAAAGTGAAGGTTGGGTTTGCTTGCATGGCACCCTCAATTCAGGCAAACAAAAGACCTCATCCGCTACTTTTGCTGCACCTGCTCAAAAAAAAAGTCTTAAGTTAGCACTACTGTCAGGCTTATTTCTTTTGCTTCTCATTTTTGGCGAGCATCTTTCCAGAAATTCTTTGCTCCCATTACTAGCACCTCGAATAGATGGGACATCAAATTCATTTTCAGTCAGTGCCTTTTCAATTTTGCAAGCTCTTGATGAAAAATTATGTCGCGCACTAGGATGCTTTAATCGGCCTGTAAGCGATTTTGCTGCATGGAAAATAACTTCAGCTGCACTATCGCCTGAAAACGTGCGAGAGAGCCTTAAAATCCCTGCAAATCAATCTATGTTGCAAGTTGAAATACAAAATCGTCTCGCAATTCCAATTTTGCTGCCAAATTTAGAAATTTCTCTCACTGATGCAGAAGAATCTGAATTGAAATCAATTCAACTCTCTCCAAAAGAATGGTTGCCACCCTCTTGGCAAGAATCGCATCCTGATTTTTCTAAAACTGGTGCGCCTGCAGGTGAAATTATTCAAACAGAGGTGCCGCTAACCCTGCCGCAAAATGCTGCGGGATATCGAGTGCGCATTCTTTACCCCCAATAACCCAACTTTTATTACTCCATCACCTACAGAAAGTAATTTATGGCTAGCTTGATCTGCGGCTCTATTGCCTACGACACCATCATGAACTTTGAAGGCAAATTTGCCGATCAAATTCTGCCTGAGCAGATTCATATTCTGAATGTGGCTTTTTTGGTTCCAACCATGCGCCGTGAATTTGGCGGATGCGCAGGAAATATTGCTTATAACCTGAGCCTGTTGGGTGGAGATCCCATCATTATGGCAACGGTTGGTGGTGATGCTGCACCCTATTTGAGCCGCTTAAAACAACTCAATATCGATGCGAGTCATATTCGCCAGATTGACAGTGCATTCACAGCGCAAGCCATGATCACTACCGATCAAGCCAATAACCAAATTACTGCCTTCCACCCTGGCGCGATGGGAGAGTCACACCTCAACCAAGTCTCTGCAGTGGTTGCCGAAAGAAATAAGAACTCTAAAGGAGCGGCCAAATTTGGCATCGTTGCCCCAGATGGCCGCCAAGGGATGTGGGAACACTGCCACCAACTGGCCGAAGCACAGATTCCATTTATCTTTGATCCAGGCCAGGGCTTGCCGATGTTCAACGGTCCAGAACTCTTGGAGCTGGTTGATATTGCTAGTTACTTGGCCGTCAACGACTATGAAGGCGAAATGCTTTCGCAGAGAACCGACCTAAGCTTGGCAACCGTGGCTGAACGAGTCAAGGCCTTAATTGTGACTAAGGGTGCAGAAGGTTCGGATATTTACACCAATGGCAAATGCATCTCAATTCCCCCAGTACCAGCAGCTCAAGTGGTTGACCCCACTGGATGCGGTGATGCATTCCGCGGGGGACTGCTATTTGGACTTGAAAATGGAATGGATTGGGAATCTACTGGTCGCCTGGCCAGCTTGATGGGTTCAATCAAAATCACTCATCAAGGACCACAAAATCACCAACTCAGCAAAGAGCAGATAGCCGAGCAATTTAAATCCGCTTTTGGCTTTAGCCTCTAAGACTCACCTAGACATAATCAAAATTTGAGCAATAAAAAAAGGGGTCTCGTGAGAGACCCCTTCTAGTAACACCCGTCTGTTTAAGGACGTGTGCCAGTTGGGAAGGGCCAAGCAGCGGCGGATGTTGCTAGTGCAGCTTTCTTAGCCGCGGGCTTTTTTACAGCAGCGCCCGCTTTCTTCGCAGCAGGCTTACTTACTTTTTTTTTGCTACGCGTTTTTTTGCAGCTGGACGCTTAGCAGCAGCTTTTTTAGCAGCTGGCTTCTTAGCAGCTACACGCTTCTTAGCAGCTGGACGCTTAGCAGCAGCTTTTTTAGCAGCAGGCTTCTTAGCAGCAGCTTTTTTAGCAGCAGGACGCTTCTTAGCTACTTTTTTAGCAGCTGGTTTCTTAGCAGCAGCTTTTTTAGCAGCAGGACGCTTCTTAGCTACTTTTTTAGCAGCTGGTTTTTTAGCGGCTACTTTTTTCTTAGCAGCTGGTTTCTTTGCAGCAGGTTTTTTCTTGGCGATTGCCATAGTCATACTCCTTCACGTGAGGATTGATACAAACTACCGATTAAGAAGACCCGACCACTCATTTCCGCCTGGTTTTGCAACCATTTAGAGCTGACGAGCGAGCCATTCATCGGCGCGCGGCTTGATGCTAAGTGCTGCACGCTAATGAATCTTGGAAAAAAAGCCGTGGCCCCAAAGGACAACGGCTTCTTAAATGTGCTGGAAAAAATAGAGAGAATAGCCCAGGCACCCTTGAGCAAGGGTTTTCGGATTTGAGTCTGTTTTTGCTGACTTCTTAAACTATCCAACCGTCTAATCTCCTATTTAGCCGGCTATGCGCTTACTTACTGCTGACTACTCCCAACTTAGCGCACCGCCAGTTTGATACTCAATAACGCGTGTCTCAAAAAAGTTTCGTTCTTTCTTAAGATCAATCATTTCTGACATCCATGGAAATGGATTCTCTTCATTTGGGAACATCGCGTCAAGTCCTATTTGCAAACATCTGCGATTACAAATGTATCTTAGGTACCCTTTGAACATCGGCGCGTTCAATCCGAGCACTCCACGAGGCATCGTATCTTCGGCATAACGGTACTCTAATTCGACTGCTTTTTCAAAGATAGATTTGATCTCATCTTTGAACGCGGAAGTCCATAACTGCGGGTTCTCCAGCTTGATTTGGTTAATCAAATCGATACCAAAATTGCAGTGCATTGACTCGTCACGAAGGATGTATTGATACTGCTCAGCAGCACCCGTCATTTTGTTTTGACGACCCATTGCAAGTATTTGCGTAAAACCAACATAAAAGAACAATCCTTCCATTACGCAAGCAAAAACGATGAGCGAACGGAGTAACTTTTGATCGTTTTCTAGTGTGCCAGTCTGAAAATTCGGATCAGTTAAGACATCAATAAACGGAATTAAGAATTGATCTTTAGCGCGGATCGATTCAATTTCGTTATACGCATTGAAGATTTCAGCCTGATCTAAGCCCAAAGATTCCACAATATATTGGTAGGCATGGGTATGAATTGCCTCTTCGAAAGCCTGGCGCAATAGGTATTGGCGGCACTCTGGAGCAGTAATGTGGCGATAAGTACCCAAAACAATGTTGTTAGCGGCCAAAGAGTCTGCGGTTGTAAAGAAACCGAGATTGCGCTTAATAATGCGACGCTCATCTTCTGTCAGACCGTTAGGATCTTTCCAGAGCGCAATATCGCGGTTCATATTGATCTCTTGTGGCATCCAGTGGTTTGCACAGCCAGCTAAATACTTTTCCCAAGCCCATTTGTACTTGAAAGGCACTAACTGATTAACGTCAGTCTTAGCATTAATCACGCGCTTATCAGCAGCATTTACACGTAAAGCGGCACCGCCAGACAAATTAGCGGCTGCTACAGGTGCAGCAGCTTGCGGCGCCATTGCAACTTGATCTGGCTGTGGGCGTTGTGGCTCCACCGCAACTGGCTGCGGCGCAAGACCAGCTTTCGCTAGTGCTGGAGCAACTTCTTCTTCCCAATTCAACATAACTATCTCCTAAATTCTTCTATTTCTGACCAATAAGCAAATGGCTTATTGGCACGCTTCACATTCTTCAAATCCAGCATCGCCTGGGCGCATTGTGCAAACTGGGCCATCGGCTTCTACTGCGCCAGCAGTATTTGCTGCAGCCGCATCCGTGCCATTTACCCCGCCGCCACTGGATACCGAGTTCAACTGACCGCTAGCAACGGTTGATTTCTCAACGTGAGTTGCAGCCATAGTACGGAGGTAATAGGTGGTTTTCAAGCCACGCAACCATGCCAACTTGTAAGTGTCATCCAATTTCTTGCCGGATGCACCGCCCATGTAGATATTCAATGACTGAGCTTGGTCAATCCACTTCTGACGACGGGAGGCTGCCTCAACCAACCAGCTTGGCTCCACCTCAAAAGCGGTTGCATACAAATCACGTAAATCTTGAGGAATGCGATCGATCTTAGACAAAGTGCCATCAAAGTACTTCAAGTCAGCAATCATCACTTCGTCCCACAAGCCGCGGTCTTTCAAATCACGCACCAAGTACTCATTTACTACTGTGAACTCGCCTGAAAGGTTGGATTTCACGAATAAGTTCTGGAATGTTGGCTCGATACAGGCTGAAACACCAATAATGTTTGAAATAGTTGCGGTTGGGGCAATTGCTACGCAATTGGAGTTACGCATACCGTGTTGCTTGATACGAGCACGCAAACCACTCCAATCCATGGCGGATGAATTATCTACTTCTACATAGCCACCACGCTCCTGAGCCAACAATGCTACTGAGTCTTGCGGGAGGATGCCGCGATCCCATAAGGAATCTTTGTAGGTGCTGTAAACACCACGCTCTTCAGCTAGCTCACAAGAAGCCTGGTAAGCGTAGTAACAAACCGCTTCCATTGAGGTGTCAGCAAACTTCACAGCCTCATCGCTAGCGTAAGGAATACGTTGCATGTGCAAGCAATCCTGGAAGCCCATGATGCCCATGCCGACTGGACGGTGCTTAAGGTTGGAGTTGCGAGCTTTAGCAACAGCATAGTAGTTGATATCAATCACGTTATCGAGCATACGCATTGCAGTACGTACAGTTCTTTGAAGCTTCTCGTGATCTAAGACCAATTTACCGTTTGCATCAGTAGTCATGTGCGCAGTCAAGTTCACAGAGCCCAAGTTACAAACTGCAATTTCGTCCTCATTGGTATTGAGAGTGATCTCAGTACATAAGTTAGAAGAGTGAACTACGCCAATATGTTGCTGCGGGCTACGAATATTGCAAGGATCTTTGAAAGTGATCCATGGGTGGCCAGTTTCAAACAACATGCCGAGCATCTTGCGCCACAATTGCTGCGCCGGAATTCTGCGGAATGGCTTCAACTCACCACGATCGGCTTTTTGCTCGTAAGCAACATAAGCCTCTTCGAAGGCTTTACCGAACTTGTCATGTAAGTCAGGTGTATTAGAAGGTGAGAACAGAGTCCAGTCACCATTTTCCATCACGCGCTTCATGAATAAGTCGGGAATCCAGTTAGAAGTATTCATGTCATGCGTACGGCGACGATCATCACCAGTGTTCTTACGCAATTCCAAGAACTCTTCAATATCCAAGTGCCAGGTTTCTAAGTAGGCGCAAACCGCACCTTTTCGCTTGCCACCTTGGTTCACAGCAACTGCAGTGTCGTTCACTACTTTAAGGAATGGCACAACACCTTGTGATTTACCGTTAGTACCTTTGATATGGCTACCCAATGCACGAACGTTGGTCCAGTCATTACCCAAGCCGCCAGCAAACTTAGACAGCAAAGCATTTTCTTTCAATGCTTCATAAATACCGTCAAGATCATCTTCAACAGTAGTCAAATAGCAGCTTGAGAGCTGTGGACGAGTAGTCGCTGAATTGAACAAGGTTGGTGTGCTGGACATGAAATCAAATGTCGAGAGGATTTCATAGAACTCAATCGCACGACGCTCACGGTCCATCTCATTCAAAGCCAAGCCCATCGCAACACGCATAAAGAAGGCCTGCGGCATTTCAATGCGGCGCTCTTCAATGTGCAAGAAGTAGCGGTCATACAAAGTTTGCAAACCGAGGTAGTTGAACTGCAAGTCACGACTAGCGTTCAAGGCAGCAGCTAGGCGTGGCAAGTCAAACTCACGCATACGTGGGTCCAGCAATTCTGCAGAAATACCTTCATTGATGTACTTCGCAAAATAGGTGCTGTACTCAGCCTGGGTATCACCTTGCAATACTTCCTTACCAAAGATCTCTTTACGGATCACATGCATCAAGATACGCGCAGTTACCTGGCTATAAGCAGGATCTTTTTCAATCAATGTACGGGAAGCCAAAATAGCAGAGTCATAGACTTGTGCCATTGGTACGCCATCATACAAATTTTTGATTGTTTCAGTAATGATTGGGGATGCGTCAATATGATTGCCTAGGCCTTCACAAGCAGCTTCAATGACAGTACGTAAAGCAGCCATGTCAAGCCACTTCTCAACACCATTGTCGGTAACCTTAATCCCTGACTCACCGGCCTGATTGGCCGATTGAGCGTCTTGAGAAACTTCCTGCTGAGCAGCGCGTTCTTGATTGCGCTTTTCACGATAAAGAACATAGGCACGTGCAACGTTGTGCTCGCCACTACGCATCAAAGCTAATTCAACTTGGTCTTGAATATCTTCAATGTGAAATGTGCCGCCATTAGGACGACTACGCAAGAGCGCACGCACGACTGAATGGGTGAGTTGCTCTACTTGCTCACGTACTCGTGCAGATGCTGCACCTTGACCACCATTTACCGCCAAGAATGCTTTTGTTACTGCAATGGCAATTTTGGACGGTTCAAAAGCCACCACTGAGCCATTACGGCGAATAATTTTGTAATCAGACAATTGGGTTGCTTGCGCACCACCAACACCGCCAGCCACAAAACTGGCAGAAGGAGCCTGATTCATTGCTCCTGCAGGACTCAATCCTGGGTTATTCGCTCCAGTAGGTTGACCTGCTGTCTGTGGATTAGCGTATGTCATGTTGCTCCTGCTCTTATATATAGTTATTTGGACAAAATATCGTTAAAAAACAATGGTGTATTGCTAGATTCAAACACTAGATGTAGTGTTTCGAAGTGCATTAGGCACTAAGTATAGGGAAATATTGGGGCTTTTGTAAGTTTTTTATGACAAAAACTTATTAGTATTTTTACTAATTAATTGAATAATTTGGGAGCATTTTGGTGCGTGATTTTTAGCCCTTTTTAGATAAAGGCTAAAAAAGTAAGCGTATGCTCACATACAACAATGGGTCTATCGAAAAATCAGCCCATAGGGCATCTTTTCCTCTGGAATTCCTGTCTCTTTTTGAAACTTTTTCCAATCGAAATATATTCCAGGATCCCTTTTTCTGTCGGGCGCAATGTCACTGTGCCCAGCAAATTGGAGATTGGGATAACTTGCCTGCAGCCTCTTGACCAAACTTGTCAAAGTTTTGTACTGAGATTCTTCGAAAGGTGAATCTCCATCGCCCTCTAGCTCTATTCCAATAGAGAAGTTATTGCATTTTTGTCTTCCCATAAAGGAGGAGATGCCAGCATGCCATGCCTTATCTTGAGTTGAAACAAACTGCACTAACTCACCAGAACGCGTAATTAGAAAATGGCTAGACACTTTTTGTCCGGCGATCTCTGCAAAATAAGGATGTGCATTGGAATCAAGCTTGTTCTGAAAAAAATCGATGATGTATTGGCTTGATTGTTTTGATCGAAATTGCCCTGGCGGTAAACTAATGTGGTGAATCACCACTAAATCAGGTTGAATATTTTCTGGTCTCTCATCGAAGTTAGGTGAAGCACGCCAATTCGCAGAGCCAATCCATCCCCGTTCATCAAAGACATTGAGATGGTCTTGCGAACAATAAAAACGCTGCTCATAAACTCTAGCTTCAGATCTAGGTAGATGCACTTTGCAATGCTGGCATTGCACCATCGGCTCTGGCTCCAGAGCCTTTGTAGGACTGGGATCAGAGGATTTTTTCAAACCCTCTTTAACCTGCTTTTGTTTCTTCAACCAAAGGTAGAAAAAATAGCCAACTGCTAAAAATAAAAGCCACTTAAACAAGGGTCATACTCTTTGAAGAATCACTTCTAATACAAAACGGCTACCGACATAAGCGAGCAGTAGCGCAGTGTAAGCACTTAGGACCCAACGCACTGCAGCACGGCCACGCAAACCAACGCGCCAACGCGCTAATAGTAGTCCGGCAAATAAGAACCAAGAGATCAGCGCAAAAATAGTCTTGTGATCAAAGACCAGGGGTTTACCGAACAATGTTTGTGAAAATAGCAATCCAGAAAATACTGTCAGACTTAAAAGTGCAAAACCAACATAGAGCAAGTTAAATAACAAACTCTCCATGGTCATCAATGGGGGTAAATCTTCAAGCCAATGAGAGAGACGACTATCGGGAACAATCGCAAGTTGACGGTGTAGTGCACGATCTTGAACGCTCATGAGCATGGCATGCATTGCGGCCAAGCTGAGCAAGCCAACAGAAATCGTCGCTACGATGAAGTGCCCCTTAAACCAAGGATCAGAAACTGCCTTTGGCGAAATCAATGTGCCAGGGAAAAGGTTGGGAAGCAGAGAGCAGACCAAGGCAAATAAAATTGCCAACCAACGCAAGCTCGAAATAGGCAAAAACCATGACTGAAACCAGTAAAAAGCTAGCCCAACCCAAGCAATGAGAGATAAATCTTGGGCAAAGCCAAATATGAACCCTTGAGGCGTAAAGACGGAATCATGTAATTCCATTCCATGAACTACCAAAATTACAAAAATAAAGGTTTGCACAAGTCCTGCCGAGAGCGCAGACTCCTCGCCCCGCTTTGCTTTGACGCTCAAAAAGAGCAATAGCAGTAAATAAAGTACGGGAGCAAGCATTCCGTAAGCTGGGTGACCTAAAATATCCATCTGGAAAGTCTAATCGATAAATGCTAGAAAACCTCACCGATCGTCTATCTCGCGTTGTTAAAACAATGCGGGGGCAAGCCCGCCTTACCGAGGCGAATACCGCAGAAATGCTGCGGGAGATTCGTTTGGCCCTGCTGGAGGCCGATGTAGCACTCCCCGTTGTTAAATCTCTCCTAGAGCAAATTAAATTTAAAGCCCTAGGCGAAGAGGTTGTAGGTAGCCTCAGTCCAGGCCAAGCACTTGTTGGTGTGGTGCAGCGCGAACTAGCTCAAGTGATGACGGGCGAAAGCAAGCAAAGCGGTGAGCTCAACCTAGCAACTCAGCCACCCGCAGTGATTCTGATGGCAGGTTTACAGGGTGCCGGTAAAACCACCTCAGTCGGTAAATTAGCTAAGTGGTTACAGGAAAAAAAGAAAAAGAAAGTGCTCACAGTTTCTTGTGACGTTTATCGCCCTGCCGCTATTGAGCAGCTAGAGATGGTGACCAAACAGGTTGGTGCAGAGTTTTTCCCAAGCAACGTTAATCAAAAGCCTAACGATATTGCAACTGCCGCCTTAGATTGGGCACGTCGTCATTATTTTGATGTGGTGATTGTTGACACAGCAGGTCGCCTGGGAATTGATGAAGCGCTCATGCAAGAAATCAAAACTTTGCATGCCAGCTTAAACCCAATCGAGACCTTATTCGTAGTAGATGCAATGCTTGGTCAAGATGCCGTTAATACCGCCAAAGCCTTCCATGAAGCGCTCCCCCTAACTGGCGTCATCCTCACTAAGCTAGATGGGGATTCACGCGGGGGTGCCGCTTTATCTGTTCGTCAAGTTACGGGTGTGCCACTCAAATTTATTGGTGTGGCCGAGAAGATGGATGGCTTGGAAGCGTTCGATGCAGAGCGTATGGCCAACCGCATCTTGGGTATGGGCGATATTCTGGCTTTGGTTGAACAAGCACAACAACATGTAGATGTTGCTAAAGCAGAAAAATTAGCTAGCAAGATTTCTAAGGGCGGATTTGATCTGGAAGACTTTCGGGATCAACTCATGCAAATGCAACAAATGGGTGGCATGGCAAGTTTGATGGACAAGCTACCTAGCCAGGTGGCTCAAGCTGCGTCTAAAGCAAATCTGAGCAACGCAGACAAACAAACTAAACGCATGCGTGGAATCATTGATAGCATGACACCACGTGAGCGGACGAAACCTGAGCTGCTAAAGGCAAGTCGCAAGCGTCGCATCGCTGCGGGCGCTGGCGTAGAGGTACAAGAAGTCAATCGCCTACTCGCACAATTTGAGCAAATGCAAACCATGATGAAGCAATTCAAAGGCGGAAAAATGGCGCGCACTATGGCTGCAATGGCTGCCAAAGGAGCCGCCAAAGGCATTGGCGGACTCTTTAAAAAATAACCGAATAATTGTTGTAAAGCGCTTAAGCCAGTGAATTAACTCACTGTGCTCTTTGCTGCTTGAACGGCGGTAATCACTTTGTCTTTAATTTGTGCCAGAGCAATATTTTGTGAGTCGGTATCGGTGCGGCCTTTAAATTCCACTTGAGAATCAGCCAAGCCACGATCACCAATAACAACGCGGAATGGGGCGCCAATCAGCTCCCAGTCAGCAAACATTGCACCAGGACGCTCATTGCGATCATCCAAAATCACATCAATGCCAGCAGCCAATAACTCAGCATGCAATTGATCGCATGCTGCTTTGACCTGTTCTGACTTCTCGTAACCCATTGGACAGATGACTACTTCAAATGGCGCCATAGAGATTGGCCAAATAATGCCCTTCTCATCGTGCCCTTGTTCAATTGCCGCTCCAAGTAAACGCGTAACGCCAATGCCATAGCAACCCATAACCATCGGCTGCGCTTTACCTTGTTGATCCAAGTAAGTACATCCCATTGCTTCTGAATAGCGCGTACCTAATTGAAAAACATGACCCACTTCAATTCCACGGCAGATATCAACGATACCTTTACCGTCCGGCGAAGGGTCACCAACTACCGCATTACGAATATCCAAAACAAGTGGTTCTGGCAAATCGCGTCCCCAGTTCACACCAGTCAGATGATGGCCAGCATCATTAGCGCCACAAACAAAGTCAGACATATTCGCAACGGTACGATCCGCCGCGACAGTAACATCAGCGCTCACGCCAACGGGGCCTAAATAGCCAGCAGGTGCGTTACAGGCTTGTTTGATTTCAGCTTCAGTAGCAAAGCGAGACTCTGCCATTCCAGGGATCTTGCTAGCCTTAACCTCATTGAGCTCATGATCACCACGAACTAACAACATAAAGAGTTTTGCTGGGCCTTTTTCTTGATCGGCAGCGAATAACAAGGACTTCACTGTTTTTTCTAATGGGATGTTTAAAAACTTTGCAACCTCTGTGCAATTTGTCTTATCAGGTGTTGGTACTTTTGCCATCGCTTGAGTTGCAGCAGCGCGCCCCGCCAGCAATGACAAAGACTCAGCAGCTTCTAAATTAGCAGCGTAATCAGAGCTCGGGCAATACACAATGGCATCCTCACCGGTATCTGCAATCACATGAAACTCTTGGCTGCCTGATCCACCGATGGCACCATTATCAGCGGTCACTGCGCGGAACTTCAGCCCCATGCGCTTAAAGATACGGGTATAGGCATCAAACATGATTTGGTAAGACTTCTTCAAGCCTTCGATGTCACGATCGAATGAGTAAGCATCTTTCATGCTGAACTCGCGACCGCGCATGATTCCAAAACGAGGGCGACGCTCATCGCGAAACTTAGTCTGAATTTGATAAAAATTAATTGGTAACTGTTTATAGCTCTTAATTTCATTACGAGCTAAATCAGTAATCACCTCTTCTGAGGTTGGCTGAATCAAAAAATCACGATCATGGCGATCTTTGATACGCAGCAACTCTGGACCCATTTTTTCCCAACGACCAGTCTCTTGCCACAATTCAGCAGGCTGAATCATTGGCATGAGTAATTCAACTGCACCAGCGCGATTCATTTCTTCGCGAATGATGTTTTCCACCTTGCGAATCACCTTTAATCCAAGAGGCAAGTAGTTATAAATACCAGCACTCAGTTTGCGAATTAAACCTGCACGCACCATGAGCTTGTGCGAGACCACCTCTGCGTCAGAAGGGGCTTCTTTTAGCGTGGCTAGAAATGATTGTGATGCTTTCATGTATGGATATAATCAAATCATTGATTTTAAAGGATTTGGGGCACGATCATGCTTGACCGTGAAGGGTATAGACCCAATGTCGGCATTGTCCTCCTTAACAGCCGTAACGAGGTTTTCTGGGGAAAACGCGTTGGGCAGCATTCGTGGCAGTTCCCGCAGGGCGGGATAGCTCATGGCGAAAGCCCTGAACAAGCAATGTACCGCGAATTGCATGAAGAGGTTGGCTTGCTGCCGGAACATGTCCAAATTATTGGACGAACCAGGGACTGGCTCCGCTACGACGTCCCTGAGGAGTACTTACGTCGCCAACATGCAACTAGGATTCACCGTGCAGCCTATCGAGGTCAAAAACAAATCTGGTTTTTACTGCGCTTAGTAGGGCTAGATAGCGACATTCAATTACGAGCTACCGAGCATCCAGAATTTGATGCATGGCGTTGGGTTCCATTCTGGATCGAGCTTGATGCTGTAATTGGCTTTAAGCGAGAAGTCTATCAACTGGCTTTATCCGAACTGGCGCGCTACCTTGCAAAAGGCGTGCGGATGCAGCAACTTGCGTGGGGAACCCCTCTTGATTTACTTCAATCCTTTTACTCCATAGGCGATGAAAGCCCCCAAGAATCAACTAAATCGGATAAACCAAAATAATGCCTTCAATACTTCGAGCTTTGAATCTTTATATTTGCTGCATCTGTACAGTTACTGTGTTATCTGCATGCGCCGGCGATCCCATGGAAAGCGGTCTAGATCCATTTGCGCCGATGGTATTTAAGGAGGGGTCAACAAAAATGCCACTCAACCCACCTAATCCATTAACTCTACAAACGTTTTATGTATCACCGCAAACTATCTTTAAGTTTGCCGTTGATACCAATTCCATCATGATTGGCGCAGATGGCGTTACTCGATATATCGTTGTCCTTACTAGCCCAAACGGAAACCAGCAATCCCAATACGAGGGAATTCGTTGTGATTTGTATCAATGGAAACTTTACGGAACACTAGAAAACAATTCCTGGAGAGAGAATCCGCTTGGAGCCTGGAGAGATATCAAGCTGCATGACCCCAATCGCTACCAAGCTGCCCTAGCTCAAGGCGCATTTTGCAACTTCAACTCTCAAGAGAAAAGTTTGAGGGCAGTAATTCAAGCACTCAATCCAAGCGCATTTACGGGTGGTACAAAGCCAACAAACTCTTTTGGCATTGAATAAGAGCCTGCGGAGCTTATTAAGGGCTTAAGCAAGTACCAATTTTCTCTCCAGCCAAAAGTCGAGTTAAGACATCTGGCTCACGTCCCGAGGCAATCACTGTGGATGCGCCTGTTTGCACCGCAATCTTTGCTGCCAATACCTTAGTAAGCATTCCGCCCTTACTCAGCTCACTAGCTGCCCCGCCCGCCATCTTCTCTAAAGCGGGATCACCAGCGATGGCATCAGCCAACAAGATTGCATCTGGATTTTGACGTGGATCGGCAGTAAATAAGCCACCTTGATCGGTCAGTATTACTAGTAAATCTGCATGAACCAGGTTTGTTACCAAAGCAGCCAAGCTATCGTTATCACCAAATTTAATTTCATCGGTAACCACCGTGTCATTCTCGTTAATGATGGGTACTACACCCAACTTCAACAATGTATCTAAGGTACCTTTTGCATTAGCATTGCGCTCAGCATGTGCCAGGTCAGCATTCGTCAGCAAAACCTGTGCACTGCGCAAATTAAATCGCGCAAAACAACTCTCATACACCTGCACTAAACCCATCTGCCCAACTGCAGCTGCAGCCTGAAGCTGATGAATTTCTTGTGGGCGCTTTATCCAACCTAATCGCTGCATACCTTCTGCAATAGCACCTGAGCTCACCATCAGCACCTCGTGACCAGCCTTTAGTAAGCCTGCAATTTGCTCGGCCCACATGGCAATAGCGGCATGATCTAAGCCCTCACCATTATTGGTAACCAGGCTTGAGCCCACTTTAACAACGATACGTTTAGTTTGTTTCAGGTTCATGGCAAATGAAGGTACTTCATCAGACTTTAATCTAGTGTCTTATCTTGGTTTTTTACTTCGTCTTGATCTTGATAACGAGGATCTGCTGCGCGCTCCTCAGCATCATCGCGATCACGGCGTACAGAATCCAAATAGTCTTGCAAGGAATAGCAGAGCTTATCGCAACCCAAGCCAGTTAAGGCCGAGATTTCAAATACGGGGCCTTTCCACTTGAACTGTTTCACAAAGTCAGCCACTACTTTTTTACGATCCTCTTCAGGAATCATATCAACCTTATTTAAAACCAGCCAGCGTGGCTTTTCAACCAAAGCTTCATCATATTTACGTAATTCATTCACGATCGCTTTAGCATCGGCCACTGGGTCCACATTCTCATCAAATGGCGCCAAATCAACTAAGTGCAAGAGAACGCCAGTGCGTTGCAAGTGGCGCAAGAAACGATGGCCCAAGCCAGCACCTTCTGCAGCACCCTCAATCAGTCCTGGGATATCAGCAATTACAAAGCTACGCTCATTACCTACACGTACCACACCTAAATTAGGGTGGAGTGTTGTAAACGGATAGTCGGCAATCTTTGGTCGCGCATTAGAAACTGCGGTAATTAAAGTAGACTTACCGGCATTAGGCATACCGAGCAAACCAACATCGGCCAATACCTTTAGCTCCAATTTGAGCTTACGACGCTCGCCAGGTTTGCCGTTTGTTTTTTGTCTAGGCGCTCTATTTGTAGAGCTCTTAAAGTGAATATTGCCCCAACCTCCAACACCGCCTTGAGCCAAACATAAGCGCTCACCGTGAGTGGTTAAGTCAGCAATTGGCTCACCCGTTTCGTAGTCAGAAATAATCGTACCAACCGGCATACGCAACTCAATATCATCGCCTGCGCGGCCATAGCAATCTGCGCCACGCCCTGGCTCACCATTTTTAGCGGTATGCGTTTTAGCGTAGCGGTAATCGATCAGCGTATTGATGTTGCGATCAGCAGTTGCCCATACGCTTCCACCCTTACCACCATCCCCGCCATCAGGGCCGCCAAATTCAATAAACTTTTCGCGGCGCATAGATGCGCTCCCGGCGCCACCCTGGCCGGCTATGACTTCAATGCGTGCTTCGTCTATAAATTTCATGAATAAAAAAGGCCTCGCTTAGCGAGGCCTGTTCCTAAGAGTTAAATTCGGAATAAATCTGAATCAAACGAGTCTCAGTCAGGCGCCTTATGAACGAGGCAAGACTGAAACTTGGGCCTTCTTCAAAGCACCCTTAACGCCGAATTCCACTTGACCGTCAATTAAGGCGAACAAAGTGTGATCTTTACCAATACCAACGTTAGCACCTGGATGAACACGTGTGCCGCGTTGACGAATGATGATGCTGCCAGCATTAATATGCTCGCCGCCAAATACCTTAACGCCTAAGCGTTTCGATTCTGAGTCGCGGCCATTTCGTGTTGAGCCGCCGCCTTTTTTCTGTGCCATATCTTTCTCCTACCCTGAATTAGGCTTTAATCGTGTTGATCAAAATTTCAGTGAAATTCTGACGATGGCCTTGGTGCTTTTGATAATGCTTGCGACGGCGCATCTTAAAGATTGTCACTTTATCGTGACGTCCCTGGGAGACGACAGTGGCCATCACAGCTGCACCATTAACCAATGGATCACCTAATTTCAGTGAAGCGCCTTCGCCAACGGCGAGGACTTGGTCAAGAGTGATTTCGCTGCCGATTTCCGCTGGTATCTGTTCTATTTTCAATTTTTCGCCTGCAGCAACTTTATATTGTTTGCCACCGGTTTTTATGACCGCGTACATGGTTTGAAACCTCAATTAATATCTACATTTAAGCTAATCCACCCTGGATGAGCTAAGCCCATTATTATATCTTGCATGCCGAGCACTGTCAAAACCAATGACTTAAGCCAAATTCTGGCCCCTATTGCTATAGATTTCAAGGGCTTAGACGAGGTGATTCGCCTCAAATTGGCCTCGAAAGTGGCCTTAATTGACCAAATCTCAACTTATATCATCCAGGCCGGCGGAAAACGGGTAAGACCAGCCCTCTTGATGCTTGTAGCCAAGGCCTTAGCCAATGGCAAAGCAACCCCTCACACCCTAGAAATGGCTGCTGTAGTGGAATTTATCCATACGGCCACCCTACTCCATGACGATGTAGTCGATGAATCCACCCTCAGAAGGGGGCGCGAGACCGCAAATGCCGCCTTTGGCAACGCTGCAAGCGTTTTAGTCGGTGACTTCCTCTATTCAAGGGCATTTCAGATGATGGTTGGCCCAAATGATCTTCGGGTAATGCAAATACTGTCAGATGCCACTAATACGATTGCTGAAGGTGAGGTTTTGCAACTTCTTAATATGAATGACCCAGAGGTTGATGAAGCAAGCTACCTACAAGTGATTCGCTACAAAACTGCCAAATTGTTTGAAGCCTCTACCGAGCTTGGAGCGATTTTGGCAAACAGTACCGATTCACAACGTGAACAGGCTGGTGCGTTTGGTCGTCACATCGGAACGGCATTTCAATTGATGGATGATCTTTTGGACTACACAGCAAGCGCTGCTCAAATGGGAAAAAATGCTGGTGATGATTTACGTGAAGGTAAGCCGACCTTACCTCTTATCTACCTGCTAGAAAATGGCAGCAATGAAGAGCGCTTATTGGTTCGCGCTGCTATCGAACAAAATCAGGATTTACCGGACGATGTCTTTGCGCAGATTTTGGCCGCAGTGCAAACCTCTGGCGCTCTTGATTACACTCAAGCTGCTGCAAAACGCGAAGCAGACCTAGCATTGGAATGCATCAACGACTTTCCAAGCAATGAGGCAACCACTGCATTACGGGCCTTGTGCGAATACTCACTCGCACGACAGACTTAAAAAATTAATTTCCCACGCTGTTCATTCTGAGTTCGCGGGCTGTAATGCGAGCCTGCTCAGCTTCATCGCGAAGCCTTTCCACCTCTTGCTTAGACAATTTTTCGAGATTGGAATAATCCGACTTCCAAGACGGGTCTGAAGCCCAAATCAGTGGCGACTGTAAGGTGGTTCGGGGTGCTGGAGCCGACTCCAGCAAACGCAAAGCCAATTCAAAATTGAGACTTTGGGAGTCAGGATCATTTGGTCTCGCTGCAGCATTTCCCAATGGAAAATCGCTAAATAAAAATCTAGGCACCCCACAGTACTCAACGATATCTTTTGCAGCACCCATTACCAATGTGGGAATACCCTCTGCCTCAAGATATCTCGCCAATAAGCTTTGGCTCTGATGGCAGATGGGACAGTTTGGAATTAAAACCGCAACATCCACTTTATCTGCACGAAGCATTTGCAAAATAGTTGGTGCATCAACATCCAATGTGTGACGCTGACTGCGATTGGTTGGCAAACCATAAAAATGGGGTGACAGCGCCTGAATTCTCTCCGCATTAACGGCCTGCCTTGCAGCCGCCAACGGAAACCAGCAGTTGCTATCTTCCATATTGGCATTTTTGCGATCGATACCAACATGAGCAATTCTCAAATCAATTTCAGCATCAATCCTCATTTGATAAGGCTGATAAAACTTGGCAGCGGCATTGTAGGATGCACCAGGACCCTGATTTCCCTTCGCGGAATCAAAAGGTACTGCTGTAGTAATTAAACCTAAAACAGACTGATTGAGCGGTTTCTTTAGCGGAGTAAATGGCACATGAATGTAATGCGCCCAAACATAGGGGTTGTCATATCCCAAACCCAAGTAATAACTTCGGGTGCGTTCGATATAGCGAACTGGCTGATCCAATTCTGGTGCAAAAACAAGTTCGGAAGTCTGAGACATCAATCCACCCCTGTAAGATATTGACTATCAAATATTTAAATTTATAGGAACTCATTATGGCTCAATGGCTCAGATTTCATCATCAGGGAATAAGTAGCTTGGGACTGTTGCAAGGCGATCAAATTGCCGTGTATTCAGGCGATTTATTCAATCAACCCAAGGCAACTGGCGAGCTGCTTAAACTTGCGGATGTCACTCTGGATATTCCTTGTGTTCCATCAAAGATGGTGGCAATGGTGGATAACTTCCATGCCCTAGTGACTAAGCTCGAACATTCAGTACCGCCTGAACCCCTGTACTTTCTCAAAGGAAATAACTCTTTCTTAGCTGCTAACCAAGTGATTCGGACACCCAAATCGTATTCAGGGAAAGTCGTCTACGAGGGTGAATTGGGGATCGTGGTTGGTAAGCACATTTACGAGGCAGATGAATCTGAGGCTGCAAAAGCTATTTTTGGATATACCTGCATCAACGATGTGACTGCAATTGAAATTCTTAACCGTGATCCTGGGTATGCTCAGTGGACTCGGTCAAAAAGTTTTAATACTTTTGGCGTTTTTGGTCCCTACATCACCACCGATGTTGACCCGAGCAAGCTAACCATCAAAACGATTCTGAACGATCAAGAGCGTCAGAATTACCCGGTTGCAGATATGATCTTCCCACCAGCTAAATTGGTAAGCTTGATTTCTCAAGATATGCCTCTGGAAGCGGGCGACATCATTGCTTGCGGCACCTCGGTGGGTGTTGGCTCCATGAAATCTGGCAGCAACGTCAGCATCATCATTGAAGGTGTTGGGCAGTTGGATAATCGCTTCGAATAAATTGATCGCCCTTAAAACAAAAACCCTTGCTATGCTCAATAGCAAGGGGTTTTTTAATGCCAAAGTTAACTGCTAATCTTTTTGCTTTTAATAACCAGAAACTGATGGTAAAGCCAAGCTGCCTTTAGAAGCTTGTACGTTTTCATCTAAGTATTTTGTTAAAGCAAATACGGTATTTAAACAAGGAGTGGGTGTCTGAGTAATCTTACCCAGCTCAATCACTGAACCCAAGAGTGCATCGATTTCTAAACTACGGCCAGCCTCCAGGTCTTGCAGCATTGAGGTCTTATGCTTACCCACTTTTTCTGCACCAGCAATGCGACGCTCAATATCGACGCGGAATGTTACGCCTAGTTTCTCAGCAATCGTTTGCGCTTCAGCCATCATGCTGCGCGCCAATTCTTTCGTAAGCGGGTACTGGCAGATACCCTCCAGGGTTCCATGAGTCAAAGAACTGATTGGATTGAAAGTCATATTTCCCCACAGCTTGAGCCAAATCTCAGAACGGATATCGTCCAAGATTGGTGACTTAAAGCCGGCAGCGCTCATCATCTCTGAGATCTTTTGAATGCGCTCCGTTGTCTTGCCATCCAACTCACCTAACGGAAAGCGATTACCCTCTACGTGGCGAATGACGCCGGGAGCTTGGGTGAACGTTGCTGGATACACAACGCACCCAATGATGTTGTTTGGATTAATTGCTTTTTTTGCGAGTCCGCCAGCATCCACTGTTTCAACAGAGTGGTCTTGATACTCACCACCCAATTTTTGGAAATACCACCAAGGAATACCGTTTTGCATTGGAATCAAAATCGTTTCAGGGCCCATGATGGCAGCCAAGTCATCAATGATGGGCTCCACTTGATGGGCTTTCACTGCCAAAATTACCACATCCGGCGTTTCAGCATCTCTCATTTTTTCTACTGCTTTGACTTGCGCAACTAATGGCTCTGGCTGATCATCCATGATCAGTGCCAAACCACGTTCTTTAATAGCGGCTAAAGTTGAGCCACGAGCAACCACGGTGACGTCATTGCCCGCTCTGGCCAACATGACAGCTAGATAACCGCCTATGGCACCACCTCCACCGATCACACAGATTTTCATAGGAACCCCATAAGAATTAAAATTTTTGTATTAACTCCATATTAGAGGAGAACATTTTGCAGTGCAACAATTTTGATTGCCTAATTTATAAGCAAATAAGGCTTTAAACTGCCTTTAAAGAGTCTTTTGGCACTAGGCTACCCAAAATCATGCCGGCAATACTGGCCAATAAGCCTGCCAATTGCGGTGGCAAGATGGCATTAGGGGCCAAAATTTCGGAGCTAATCCAGATTGTCAGGCCCCCAACTACCGCCAACAGGCCACCTAAGGAGTTTGCTCTAGGCCAGTAGACCCCAAAAGCGAGTGGTACAAAAGCAGCCACTAAGGTGACCTTATAGGCACTCTCCACCATCTTAAAAATAGATAACTCAGAGTTCACAGCAAAAAAGGTGACAACTACTGCAAAACACAAGACAGTAATCCGCATGATTTTCAGCAAATGACGATCTGACAGGTGCTTGAAAAAACCTCTCACAATGTTTTCTGCAAAAGTCACTGAGGGCGCTAGCAAGGTGGCACTTGCGCAACTCTTAATTGCAGATAGCAAAGCACCAAAGAACATCACCTGAGCAATAAGTGGAGCATGGTTCAAGATGAGCTTTGGCAGAATCATTTGAGGATCCGTATTCAAATATTGGTTCACCAAATCAGGACTAATTAAAGTTGCCGAATAAGCTAAATACATCGGCACAAAAGCAAAGATAAAGTACAGCACGCCGCCCAGAATGGCAGCATTTACGGCAATATTCACATTTTTGCTTGAGGTAATTCGCTGGAAGACGTCTTGTTGCGGAATAGAGCCAAGCATCATCGTACACAGTGCTGCAACAAATCCTAAGATTGATGCTAGATTCATTTCAGGCCAGAAATTACTAAACTGCCCAGCAGCTGCAGCATGCTCGATGACTACCCCAATACCACCGGTCTGCACGGTCATCTCGCCGCCAATATAGAGCATGCCAATCACAATAATGATCATCTGAATAAAGTCAGTAATCGCCACTGACCACATGCCACCAAATAGGGTATAGATCAAGACGCTAGCAGCGCCAATCATCATGCCACCAGTCTGAGAGATGCTGCCTTCAGAAACAACATTAAACACGAGACCCAAAGCTTTGATCTGAGCAGCTACCCACCCTAAATATGAAACAACAATACATAGCGTTACTAAAACTTCAACGGTACGTCCATACTTCTCGCGAAAGAAATCACCGATAGTAAGCATGCGACGGTTGTACAGGTGCCGCGCAAAAAAGAGACCCACCAAGATGAGGCAAAGGGAGGAACCAAATGGGTCTGCAACGACACCACCTAAACCTTCTTTTAAGAAGGTTGCTGGAATACCTAAAACTGTTTCCGAACCAAACCAAGTTGCAAAAACCGTAGCTGTCACGATAGGCATTGGAAGACTATGCCCTGCTGCTGCGAAATCAGCAGTGTTCTTGACGCGCAAAGCAGCCCATAGGCCAATGCCAACTGAGACTACCCAGTAAATGATGACGAACCAAATCAGCACGCCCGATTTCTCCTTCCAGAATTTGGTGAAATTATATGGCTATGTCACTTTTGTTAGTAAGGAAATAAGTGCCAATTTAGAGCACGCTGGTCTGACATAATTGATAGGTGCCTTCAGCCAAATTAAACCTACTCGAAAGCCTTGATGCCGATCTAGCCTATCAAAAGGCTATTTTGAGCTCGGTATCCCGCACCTTTGCGCTCACCATTCCCCTATTGCCACCCGCTATTGAAAAAGTAGTTGGCAATACTTACTTACTTTGCAGAATTGTTGACACCATCGAAGATGCAATCGATGTCAAACCGGAAGCCAAGCAAGCACTCTCTAAGCTATTTCTAGATGCTGTTTTAGAGACCGCACCAGTACAGTCCTTCGTTGAGCCTTGCCTGGTAGAGCTCAAGAATTATGGCAATCAAGATGAGCTTGATTTAATAGCTCACACTCCAACTGTTTTGCGAATCTTACATACCTGCTCTAGCCAAGATCAAGCCGCCGTTAGTCGATGTGTTTCTATCATGTCTGAAGGGATGTCCCGATTTCATGGCAAGCAAACTGAAAAGGGCCTACAGGATCTAAAAGAATTTGAAGAGTACTGCTATGTCGTAGCTGGTGTGGTTGGAGAGCTTCTTACCAGTATTTTTAGTAATCACTCAGCTTCATTTGCAAAGAATATGAAAGGGCATGAAGCCCTAGCGATCGACTTTGGTCAAGCCTTGCAGATGACTAACATCCTCAAAGATTCACCTGAAGATAAAGCCCGGGGTGTTTCTTGGAAGCCAATCAATACCAGCCAGCCTGAGCTCCTGAGGATTGCCTATCAAAAGCTTCAAGCCTCCATGGACTACATCCTGCTAATTCCAAAGGAAGAGTTAGGGATGAGACGTTTTTGCTTCTTAGCATTTGGTCTTGCAGTAATGACGCTATCCAAAATTGCCACTCGCAATCAATTTAATAGTAAAGCGGAAGTTAAGCTCTCTCGCAAAACTGTAATGATGTTTTATAGCTTTACTAAATTTGCAGTTCATAGTGATGCACTCATGAAGATGTTCTTTTATGCATCATCCAAGTCACTCAGAAAATAAATCAGGACTTAGAGCACCCCCTCGTGCCTTAGAAGCCAAGTCTTAATCTCTCGATAAAGGCCTGGAACATTCTCTTTCATGAATCCGCCTATACCCTGAGCGGATAACACGCGATGGCATGGAGTGATCAAGGGGTAGGGATTTGCGCCGCAGGCTGTACCTACTGCCCTTGGACCGCTTTTAATGGCTTTTGCTACCTCACCATAGGTCCGTGATTGACCAAGAGGTATCTCCCGAATACGCTTCCAGACTTTTTGCTGATGGGCAGTGCCTAGCGGCTTCATCGGCAAATCAAATTGAAAATGTGGATCCTTAAAGTAAGCCTTGCATTGCTTAGCCACTTCTTTAGCCAGTTGATTCTGAGGTGGTGAAAGAGGGGTGTTTGCAGATAGATAGTCAACCCTTGAGAGCATGAGGCTCCCATCGACTATCTCAGTCAGAATACCTAGCCTCCCAAAAGGGGCCTCAATGACACAGTAATCAGCACTTTTAGCCAGGGAAGATTTTTTTGATGGGGCCATAGGAATGATTCTCACATAATTTAAATCAAGAATATGACAAGCATTTCTACCCTAGCTATAGCCTATGAATATGGCTAGTGAAAGCTTACTTTGCTATATTGAATCATCATTCATTTTTGCAGGCAAGCTTGATGGACAACTTTTTTGACGATTGGCCCCTTTACAGCCAGGCTGCTTTAGTCCTATTTTTGCTCGCACTATCGGGCTTCTTTTCGATGGCTGAGACGAGCATGCTTTCATCAAACCGTCATCGCCTTCGTGCGATGGCCAATAGCGGAAACTCAGGCGCGGCCCTAGCTGAAAGACTTCTCAAACGAATTGACTCACTACTCTCAGTGCTGTTGATTTCAAATAATCTCATCAACACCATCCTTCCCATCTTGGTTACTGGGATTGCCCTGCATCTATTTGGCGAAAGCGGACTCGTTCTTTCTATCGCAACTTTAGTGGTTGCTTTACTCATCATCATCTTTAGTGAGATCACCCCCAAGGTAATTGGAGCTGCTTTCCCGGAAAAGATTGCATCTAACGTTGGATGGCTTATTTTGCCATTGACCTTTTTACTAAAACCTTTGCTTTGGCTAATTAACAATTTTGTTTCTGGCTTGATGAAAGCGTCAGGCTTGCAATCCTCCTCAGATAGCAGGGCAATGAGCAAAGAAGAGTTGCGTAGCCTAGTTCTAGAATCGAATCGCTTTGTTTCAACTCATCATCGTAATATTTTGCTCAACCTATTTAACCTAGAGAACATTAGCGTTGATGATGTAATGACCCCAAGGTCAAAAATTGAGGTTTTGGATCTTGCTAGACCGATTGATGAGGTTGTTCAGCAACTGGAGACGTGTTATCACAATAAATTACCCGTATGTGATGGTGATTCTGAGCGGATTGTGGGGATCTTATCGGTCAAAAAAGCCCTATCTTTATTAGGCGACTCCGACTTACAGCATGAAGACTTCAGGTCTCTCATCAATGAGCCTTATTTCATTCCTACTGGCACACCTGTTCTGCAACAGATGCAATTCTTTCAAGACAATCAACAGCGCTTAAGTTTGGTGGTCAATGAATATGGTGAGGTGCTAGGCCTAGTCACATTCGAAGATATCGTAGAAGAGCTGATTGGTGAATTCACAACCTCTTTCTCCAATCTGTCGACTGATCCTCACTGGCTGGCTGACGGAACCTATCTTGCCAGTGGTGGAGCCTCTTTAAGGGATCTGAATCGACTCCTCAATTTGGATCTCCCCTTAGATGGCCCTCGAACTTTAAACGGTCTTATCTTAGAAAAACTTGAAGCAATACCCGGCCATGATGTGAGCGTCAAAATTGCCGGTATCGTCATGGATATCGTGCAGTTTGATGACCAAGGCGTGAAGACCGTCAAACTCTATCGCCCAAGCCCCAACCTAGACCAAGCTTGAGCGTTTCTCATGATGACTCACTCATAATTCGCACCTGGTATGAGATCGCAACTGTTGCGCTTCATGCCAGAGCTAGCGATATTCACATTGAGGCTGGAACCCTAAATAGCCTTGTCCGTATTCGAGTAGATGGCTTATTACAATTAGCGTCCCAATATCCCGCTGATCTGCATGAGCGACTGATTACGCGCATCAAAGTATTAGCACGCTTAGACATTGCCGAGAAGCGCATCCCACAAGATGGACGTCTTTGTATTGGTCTGGATTTTTCAAAACCCGATATTGATTGCCGTGTTTCGATACTGCCAACCCTGTATGGCGAAAAAGCAGTGATTCGAATCTTGCCCAACAAGCTAGATGGGCTTGCACTAAATCAAATTGGGTTACTCCCTGAACAGCTTTGCATTCTTCAAAAGACAATTTCACAACCCAATGGGTTAATTCTGGTCACAGGACCAACGGGGAGCGGTAAAACCCGCACGCTCTATAGCTGCTTGAATACACTCAATCAAACTCATCGCAATTTGTGCTCAATTGAGGATCCTGTTGAAATCCGCTTACCTGGCGTTAATCAAGTGGCGTATCACCCTCGTGCAGGCCTTGATTTTGGAACAATCATTAAGGCCCTTCTGAGGCAGGATCCCGATGTCATCATGATCGGAGAAATACGAGATGCTGCTACAGCACAACTGGCGATTCAAGCTGCACAGACCGGCCATCTTGTCTTAAGTACCTTGCATACTCGGGATGCTAGAGGAGCACTGGCTAGATTGAAAAATCTCGGGGTAGATGAAGAATCGTTGGTATCTTGTTTGCGAAGCGTTAGCTCCCAAAGATTGATTCGCAAACTATGCCATGAATGTAAAAAATCTGTCGCGAAAGCTATGAGTAGCTGCTCAAAATGTAAAGGCAGCGGTTACTTTGGGCGCATTGGTGTTCATGAAGTTTTAAGTAGCCGACATTTATTTGATTCTTTCTTGCCCTCTCTGAGTATGAGTGAAGCGGGATCACAATACGTCAAAGCTGGTCTTATTGATCAAGCCAGTCTAGATGCCGAGGTTAGCCAATGGCACTAAGTAAACAATCTCAATGGGATTTTGCACAGCAATTGTTGACTCTGTTTCATGCTGGATTAGCGCTTCTAAATGCTATCGAACTCATTCAATCCTCGGCTCCAAAAGACTGGCAACCCTGGTTAAAGGCAATCCAAACTCATCTGAAGCAAGGCAATAGCTTTTCTCACAGTCTAATGGCACAAGACAATCTATTTTCCATGGAGTTTATTAACTTGATTCGAGTAAGTGAGCGCACTGGCGATATTTCTCTCGCTCTCAAAACGATATGCCAGCAACTAGAAGCTCAAATTGAATTAAGACGTAAAGTGCAACAAGCCCTGAGCTACCCCCTTATTACCTTAGGCAGCTCATTCCTATTGGTGATCGTCATGATGATTTGGGTTGTTCCTGTTTTTAAGGATGTTTTTGGGCATTTTCAGGCAGAACTGCCACCGCCCACAAAAGCGCTCATTCAAGCTTCATCACTCTTAAACAACTTTGCCCTAGAAATCAGCATTTGTCTTATCACCAGTATTTTCATTTTCTTGGGTGCCTGGTTCAAATCCTCCGCCTTCCAAAAGAAGTGTGATGAATGGAGTTTTCGTATTCCCCTAATAGGAAAATTGCTGCGCCTAGCAGCCTTAACTTACTGGTGCCGAACCCTAAGCCACCTTCTAGACTCAGGATTACCACTTCCAGATGCATTGCGAGTGACCGCACAATCATCCAACCATTGGCTGAGCCATGACTTGAGTGCAGAAGTTTTTAAACAATTAACCCGAGGGTGGCCTTTAGGGGATGCCTTGAAAAAAGCTGATCCAAAATATGGCTTTTTTGATCCCGAGACCTTGCAATTACTTCATATCGCATCTGAAAGCGGCCTTCTTGCGCAAATGCTTAGCAAGCGTGCCCACACCTTAGGATCACAACTAAGTAACCGACTTAATAACTTGAGTCAAACTTTGGAACCTTTGCTCATTATTATTGTTGGTGTAATTATTGGTAGTCTTGTCACCATCTTGTATCTACCGATATTTAATTTAGGGCAAATCGTTTAATGCATTTTTTCACCATCATCGATCTAGTGCGAGCCTTCCTCATCATGACCTTGCTATGCTTGGCCTATATTGATCTACGCACGTTTCGACTGCCTGATTTCATGACCATTCCCATGATTTTTTTTGGACTGATATTTAACGGTATTGGATGGGGTTTTACTAACGTTGAAAATGCCATTGCAGGGGCAATTATTGGATATGCTTTTTTATGGGCTCTCAACCTAGTCTATCTTTGGATTAAAAAACAAAATGGCATCGGCATGGGGGATGCCAAACTATTGGCCGCTCTAGGGGCTTGGCTAGGTGTGAGTGCTTTACCAGAGATTCTCTTCTTAGCCTCAATCACCGGTCTATTGGGAGGGCTTCTTTGGCTTCGACTCCACCAGCAAGGTATGCGGTCAGCATTTCCTTTTGGACCATTTCTTGCTATTGCTGGCATTATTGAGCTGTTATGGCCACAGCTTCTCCAATCTTGGTTTCTGAGCAACCCGATTTAAGCAGATTAAAGGGGCGCATTCCCTTGATCGGCTTAACTGGAGGCATTGGTTCGGGCAAAACAGCGGTCAGCGATTTATTGGGGAAATTGGGCGCCGGAATTATTGATACTGATCTGATTGCCCATCAGATCACTGCTCCAAATGGAGTGGCAATTTCAGCCATCAAGAAGCAGTTTGGCACCGAGTTTATTGACCTCAATGGGGCTCTAGATAGAAGCAAGATGCGCACCCTAGTGTTCGCCAAACCTGAAGCCAGAAAAGCCCTTGAGGAGATTACCCACCCCTTTATTCGACAAGAAACCTTAAAACAGGCTAATCAGCTAGCGACTGCAAACGCACCCTATCTCGTATTTGTGGTGCCGCTTTTGATTGAATCAGGTACTTGGGAAGGTCTAATTGACGATTTAGTGGTGGTGGACTGCCCTGAGGAGCTCCAAATTGCAAGGGTGATGCACCGCAGCAATTTAGCCCGGGCTGAAGTGGAAAGAATTCTTCAGGCTCAAGCATCCAGAAAAGATCGTCTTGCTCGCGCGGATTTCGTTCTTGAGAATCAAGGCGACTTTGCGGAACTCGAAGCCGAGGTCAATCAATTGCACCAAAAAATTCTGCAGATTAAGAAAGATCAGCTCAGTTCGTCATAGAATATGGGCTTGTGATTGTCTACGAATACCCCTTCAATGAATTAGTTCGAAGCATGCTTCGACTGGAGTATTTGTTCGCCCGTTTCAATCATTTCTTACGATCTGATGATCCAGAACTTCATCACAATGCAATCTCAATTCTGTTTGATCTTGGTGACATTGGTGCACGTGGTGATATTAAGTCACTATTATTAAAAGAATTTGAGCGTCAAAAATATGCGCTTAATGGACTCAAGTCTTCCCAAAAAGTAGATCAAGAAGCGCTGTCTCAAACACTCGCAGAAATTGATTCTGTTGCCAGCAAAATAAATCAATCGGCAGGTCGCCCCAATTTAATCATTTCTGAGAGCGAGTGGCTCAATGGCATACGCACTCGCTTGAACATTCCTGGTGGCACGAGTCCAATTGATTTGCCAAGTTATCACGCATGGAAAAATAGTCCATCACCTGAGCGTCGCAAGCTAT
This sequence comes from Polynucleobacter sp. TSB-Sco08W16, assembly GCF_018687455.1. Taxonomy (NCBI): domain Bacteria; kingdom Pseudomonadati; phylum Pseudomonadota; class Betaproteobacteria; order Burkholderiales; family Burkholderiaceae; genus Polynucleobacter; species Polynucleobacter sp. TSB-Sco08W16. The sequence goes on along the minus strand of NZ_CP061291.1, from coordinate 180,209 downwards.
TAGAAAATTTTGTTAGTCCACTATTGCCATGGCAAGATGCTTGCCAATTATTTTTGCGCTTATTACGCCAATCTGGTGAAGCAAAAGATGTAGTGGCGCACAATGGATCATTTCAACAGGCACCATCTGGAAAAGTCTATCAATTGATGCGCATTGCAGTCGAGGACGATACTCTCTTCTCTGAAATTAGTGCCAATAAATATTTGTTGTCCGTACGCTTTATGCAATCGGACCGAGACAAAAAAGCGCAGCCTGCTGCTACGGACATACCATTCAAGCTAACGCTCTGCCAGTTCTAGGGCAATAAGGCGCGCAGCCTATCCAGCATTGGCCAAGCGGCCGGTAATAGTGGTTCAACACTGGGCTTTTCTGAGCCCAATAACTCCCAAGATAAAGCCTGACCTTCGCAGCCTTTTGGAATGCCGGACCATTCTCGAATAATGCTGACATGTAGTCGTACATAAGCATGTGGATAGTCATGCTCGAGAACTGTTAATTCTTCGCTAGATTGAATATCAATACCGAGCTCTTCTTGCAGTTCGCGCTTAAGCGCCTGGAAAACAGTTTCACCTTTTTCAATCTTGCCACCTGGAACTTCCCAATAACCAGCATAAGGCTTGCCTTCTGGTCTTTGTCCCAAGAGATAGTGACCGGCCTTATCTAGCAATATGCCAGCAGCCACTTCAGTAACGGGTCGATTGATATCACTCATGAAAATAAAGCTGTATTAGGCCTGTGAACCAGCCCAATGCTTTGCAAACTGCCAAGCAACACGACCAGAACGAGAGCCACGCTCTAGCGCCCATACGAGCGCCTCTGAGCGAGCTGCCTCAATTTGTGAGGTACTCAAACCAAAATGTTCCAACCAATGGGCAACAATCGCCAAGTACTCATCTTGTTTTGGGGGATAAAACGAGAGCCACAGACCAAAACGCTCTGATAAAGAAATCTTCTCTTCAACTACTTCACCTGGATGAATCTCGCCATCATCGCCATGAACATAGCCCTCGTTATCTTTCATATACTCAGGCAATAAATGACGGCGATTTGATGTCGCATAAATCAAAACATTGTCTACCTGGGCCGAAACAGAGCCGTCTAGCGCTGACTTCATCGCCTTGTACCCTGACTCACCGTCCTCAAAAGAGAGGTCGTCACAAAAAACAATAAAGCGCTCAGGGCGATCTGCCAATAGCTCAGTGATATCTGCCAAGTCGGCTAGATGTTCTTTTTCTACCTCCACTAAGCGCAGCCCTTGATTAGCGAATTCATGCAAGCTTGCCTTAATCAGAGATGATTTTCCTGTTCCCCGAGCACCGGTCAGGAGAATATTGTTGGCCGGTTTTTTCTGTATAAAGTTTTTGGTGTTATCTCGAATGGCATCTCTCTGACGATCGATGTTTTGCAGATCCTCAAAGGTGATATCGGATACATGCTTTACGGGTTGCAAGAAGCCAATACTGCCAAAGATGCTATCTCTACGACGCCATCTAAATGCAGGGGAGGATTTCCATTGCTCATCCGTTAACGGCTTAGGTAAAAAAGTATCAAGGTGGTCTAAAAGACGGTTTAATTTTTCATTCATCTGATTTCAGTCTTTTAAGAGCGATAGTCTGCATTGATTGATACGTAGTCATGCGAGAGATCACAGGTCCACATAGTTTGTGAAGCTGTACCGCGCCCTAAATCAATCTTCACAGTTATTTCTGGGGCTTGCATCACTCTTTGACCATCCGCCTCTTGATAACTTGGATTGCGTCCGCCATCTTTTGCAACCCAAACATCGCCAAGCCACATTTGGACATGATTAACATCTAAGTCTTGAATGCCCGCATAGCCAATGGCTGCAAGGATGCGACCTAGATTGGGATCGCTAGCAAAGAAGGCTGTTTTTACTAATGGAGAGTGCGCTACAGCCTTAGCCACTAGACGACATTCTTCAGCAGTTTTGCCGCCAAGGACTTCAATAGTCATAAACTTCGTAGCACCTTCGCCATCACGCACAATCATTTGCGCTAACTTTCTAGCCAGCCCAATCAATGCTTCGCGCACGACAACATAATTTGGATCGCTAATTGATTTGATTTGTACTGACGACTGCCCCGTCGCCATAATGATGAAAGAATCATTGGTAGAAGTATCGCCATCAATCGTAATCGCATTAAACGAAAGATCAGCAACTTCTCGAGTGAGATTGCCCAATAAACCAGGCGCAAAACCAGCATCAGTTGCAATGAAGCCCAACATCGTTGCCATATTGGGATGAATCATTCCTGCGCCCTTACAAATACCCGTGATCACTACCTGACCTGCAGGTGTTTGAATGGTGACAGAACTCGCTTTTGGCTGAGTATCTGTAGTCATAATGGCTTCGGCAGCATCAAACCAATGATCTTCCCCTAAATTAGCTACTGCTTTTGGAAGCGCACTAGTAATTTTCTGAATGGGCAAAGGCTCAAGAATGACCCCGGTTGAAAATGGCAAGATTTGCTCAGGCTTAAGCTTAAGATCTTTAGCTAAGGCGTCACAGGTCTCTAAAGCATGCCTCATACCCTGCTCGCCTGTGCCAGCATTTGCATTGCCGGTATTGACTACCAACGCCCGAATTTCTCCATTGCGCCCCTCTTGTGCCAAATGCTCTCGGCAAACCTGAACAGGAGCAGCACAGAAGCGGTTCAGAGTAAAAACACCAGCAACCTGAGATCCAGGCGCAAGAGTCATTACCAATAAATCTTTGCGATTCGCTCTCTTAATTCCGGCTTCAGCAATGCCCATCTCAAAACCTTTAACAGGCTTGAGGTCAGCTTTTAGGGGGAGGGGTAGATTAACTGTCATAGTCTGATAATTGTAGATGAGGCTCAAAAACAAAGCGCGCCATTATCTGGCGCGCTTTATCTTCTCCTGAAGGCCTAAATCTAGGCTTTTACTGGCAACTCTCGAAGTCGCTTACCAGTTGCAGCAGCAATGGCATTGGCTAAGGCAGGGGCCACCAAAGGAACCCCGACCTCACCTAATCCACCTGGCTTCTCTTGACTAGGGATCAAATGAACCTCAATTACCGGAACCTGGTTTTGACGCAAGCTTGGATAGTTATTAAAGTTGTTTTGCTGAACACGGCCATTTTCAATCGTGATGGCGTTACCCAAGGCAGCACTTAAACCATAAATTACTCCGCCCATGAGCTGCGCCCTCGCTTGATCTGGATGTACCGCAATTCCGCAATCAGAAACGAAAGTGATCTTCTTCACCTTCGTTTCAGGTGCCGAGGTATCCAACTCCAAAATACAGGCTGAATAGGTGTCATAGCATTCCATTTGGGCCACACCAAATCGTTTGCTACCAGAGGTATAACCAGACTTTTTCACGGCAGTTTCAAGAACATGCTTTGCTCTTGGGTGCTTACCTAAAGAGGCGAGACGGAAAGCTACCGGATCTTTACCGGCAGCGCTTGCTGCTTCATCCACAAAACTCTCAATTGCAAAAGCGTTTAATGCATTACTCACTGAGCGCCAGTACCCGACGCGAAGGCCAGTATCTGTAATGACATTAGTAATTTCAAGATTGGGAATGTCATAAGTAATGTTATTGGAGCCTTCCACCATAAAAGGATCGAAACCATCCTTAACAAATCCTGGGAATGCGCGAGCTGTAACAGACTGTGAAACCATCTTCGCTTTCATGCTTGCCAGTTGACCATTGGGACCTAAAACTCCATCAACCCGATGAATGCTCATTGGACGATAAAAGTCATGGGTGATGTCGTCTTCTTTGGTCCACAGCATCTTCACTGGCATACCAGCTGCTTTCGAAATTTCTGCAGCCTGGCGAATAAAGTCAAGCTCTAGCTTTCTTCCAAAGCCTCCACCAAGAAATGTAGTTTGAATCGTGACATCCTCTGGCGTTACACCTGCCGCTGTAGCTGCAACCGCTTCACCACCTTGCTGAAATTGAATAGGTCCGATGATTCTGCACTTACCATTAGAAACATCTGCAGAGCAATTGACTGGCTCCATAGTAGAGTGGGCCAAGTATGGCAAAAAGTACTGCGCACTAATGGTCTTGCCATTAGGAACTGCAGTATTGGCATCGCCCACCGTTTTGATAACAGCGCCCTTCTTGGATAAGCCATCTTCTAGCGACTTACGAACCACTGCATTATTTAGGTTCGCGTTGGGACCTTCATTCCAAGTAATCTTTAGAGCATCTCTACCTTTGCGTGCAGCATAGAAATCTTTGGCCAACACCGCCACACCATCGGAGATCTGCACGACTTTAATCACACCGGACACCTTAAGGGCGGCTGATGCGTCATAAGAGGTCGGGGTACCGCCAATCACAGGGCATTGAGCCAATGATGCAATCGCCATTCCGGGAATCTTCACATCAATTCCATACACTGCTTTGCCAGCCACCTTGGCAGGAGTATCCAGACGACGCATCGTCTCTTTGCCAATCACCATAAAGTTTGCCGGTGACTTCAGGGCTGGCTTTTCTGGTAGCGGTAACTTAGCAGCATCAGCAGCCAATTCACCATAAGTAGCAGACTTACCACTGGAGTGGCTTACTTTGCCATTCATTGCCTTGCAGTCTGCAGCTGCGACATTCCAACGTTGAGCTGCAGCTTGAATCAAGACCGAGCGTGTAGCAGCGCCTGCTGTTCTTAGCTTATCAAAAGCTTCGCGAACCGAAGTAGAGCCGCCAGTGATTTGACCTCCCAACATCGCATTGATATAAACAGGGGCAACGCCGGCAATTTCTACTTGGATCATTGACAGTGGGAGGTTTAACTCCTCAGCAAGCAAAGCCGGCATAGAGGTGTAAACGTCTTGGCCCATTTCAGAGCGAGCGCAAATTAAGGTAATTTGATTGCTAGGCGTAATTCGAACCCAGGCATTTGCTAAGGCTGGCTGGTCATTCCCAGCCGTTGCAGCCTCACTAGATAAGGGCAAATACATGCCGAGCACGAAGGCACCACTAGCAGCAGCACTGTGTTGAATAAACTGACGGCGACTTTGATTCTTTAACGAATTATTTTTCATGTATTTATCCCCTTAGGCCAATTTATCAGCAGCACATTTAACTGCTTTTTCTATACGGGAATACGTTCCACATCGACAAATATTGCCACTCATGGCATTTTTAATGTCGTCACTGCTAGGTTGTTTTTTCTTAGCTAAGAGATCGGCCGCAGACATCATTTGCCCAGTCTGACAGTAGCCACACTGAGGCACATCGAATTCGATCCAAGCGTCTTGTAGGGCTTTGCCAACTTTGGCAGACAAACCCTCGAGAGTGGTCACTTTTTTACCATTCGCTGCAGACACAGGAGTCGAACAAGAACGAATGGCGGCGCCCTCAAGATGAACCGTACAGGCCCCACACAAACCAGCACCACAACCATACTTAGGACTAGTGACATCTAAATGATCGCGTAAGACCCAGAGAATTGGGGTTTCTGGATCTCCATCAAAATTAACTGCACTACCATTGAGAGTAAAAGATAAGGCCATAAGATCCCCTTAGTGGAATTCAATATTCATAAATAAACTGCCTGTGTTGGCACTCACAAATCATGACAGATATGTCAGATTTTCGCTTGGATAAAAAATTAGGGATTCCACCAAGAAAAATGGCTCAGAGAAATCTGAGCCATCAAAAATAACAAATTTTTTATATGGGTTAAGTCAACGCCCCATGACAATTTTTATATTTCTTACCACTACCACACGAACAAGGATCATTACGACCAATCTTAGGTCCTGCGCGAACTGGTGCTGGCTGAATATCAATGGCAGCACCACGGTCACCGGTAGAACCAGCAACCTCTAAGTCGGCATCTGCATGTTGGTACTGAAGATCTTTTAGTTTCGCTAAATCTTCATTCATCGACTCGGAAGCGCGATCTAGTTCACTGGCGCTACGAATTTGCACTGTCGTGATGCTCTTAACAACATCATTCTTGATGACATTCAAGAGTTCGCCATAAAGTTCAAACGCTTCACGGCGATATTCTTGCTTTGGATCTTTTTGTGCATAGCCACGCAGATGAATGCCTTGACGCAAATGATCAAGAGCAGCTAAATGCTCACGCCAATGGGTATCAACACTATAAAGAAGAACGGAACGCTCGAAGCCTGCAAAAGATTCGCGACCAGAGAGCTCAACCTTCGCGTCATAAGCCTCTTTAGCAGCAGACAATACACGCTCTACGATTTCTGAATCGTCAATGCTATCAGCGCCCTCAACCCACTTCTGGAGATCAACCGTCAGACCCCATTCATTGGCCAATACATGCTCAAGACCAGATAGGTCCCACTGCTCTTCCATAGATTCGAGAGGAACATAGAAGGAGCACACGGTGCGTAATACATCTTCGCGCAAATTAGCGATGAGATCACCAATATCAGCACTCTCAAGCACTTCATTGCGGAGGCGATAAGTTTCTTTCCGCTGATCATTTGCAACGTCATCGTACTCAAGCAACTGCTTACGCATATCAAAATTACGGCCCTCAACCTTGCGCTGTGCAGACTCAATAGACCGCGTCACCATACCAGCTTCAATCGGCTCGCCATCAGGCATCTTGAGACGCTCCATAACGGCGCGTAAACGATCACCCGCAAAAATACGCAGGAGAGGATCGTCTAAGGAAAGGTAGAAACGCGAAGACCCTGGATCGCCTTGGCGACCAGAACGGCCTCTTAATTGATTATCAATACGGCGACTCTCATGGCGCTCTGTACCAATGATGTGTAAGCCACCCGCATTTAACACTTGATCGTGGATGTCTTGCCATTCGTCATGCAGTTGCTTAATCTTGGCAGCTTTTTCTGAATCAGAAAGCGCTTCATCAGCTTCAATCAAAGCAGACTGTTTACCAACATTACCGCCAAGCACGATGTCAGTACCGCGACCAGCCATATTGGTAGCAATCGTGATCATTTTTGGACGGCCAGCCTGAGCAATAATCTCTGCCTCGCGAGCATGCTGCTTTGCATTTAAGACCTGATGCGGCAATTTACGTTTATCAAGTAAGCCAGCAATTAATTCCGAGTTTTCAATCGAGGTGGTACCAACTAATACCGGTTGACCGCGCTCGAAACAATCTTCAATATCTTTAATCACAGCATCATAGCGTTCGCGTGATGACTTATAGATTTGATCTTGTTTATCTTTTCTTTGGCTGATGCGATTTGGAGGAATCACCACCGTTTCAAGGTTGTAAATTTCCTTGAACTCATACGCCTCTGTATCTGCCGTACCAGTCATACCAGCCAGCTTGCCGTACATCCGGAAATAATTCTGGAAGGTAATCGTTGCTAATGTCTGATTCTCATTCTGAATCGGCACACCTTCTTTAGCTTCAACTGCTTGATGCAGGCCATCAGACCAGCGACGACCTTGCATCAGTCGACCCGTGAACTCATCAACAATGATAACTTCATTATTCTGAACAACATACTGCTGGTCACGGTTATATAAGGTATGTGCACGTAAGGCTGCATACACGTGATGCATCAAAGTAATATTTTGCGGAGCATACAGAGAGTCGCCATCATTTAAGGCGCCAATCTGGACTAAAACTTGCTCTGCCTTATCGTGGCCCTGCTCTGTTAAATAAACCTGCTGAGACTTTTCATCTACCCAGTAATCGCCTGGCTTTTCAACCCCAGTGCCATCGGCTTTCTCTTCACCAATTTGACGCTCCAAATAAGATGGAAGGGCGTTGATCTTGACATATAAATCGGTGTGATCATCTGCCTGACCAGAAATAATGAGTGGCGTACGCGCCTCATCAATCAAAATAGAGTCAACTTCATCAACAATGGCATAAGCTAAGCCACGCTGTACACGCTGATCCACATCCTGGACCATGTTGTCACGCAAATAATCAAAACCGAATTCGTTATTAGTGCCGTAAGTAATGTCCGCAGCATAGGCGTCTTGCTTAGTCTTGTGATCCATCTGTGACAGATTCACACCAACGGTCATACCTAAGAAGTTGTATAGCTTGGACATCCATTCAGCATCGCGTTGTGCCAAATAATCATTCACGGTAACAACATGAACACCCTTGCCAGTCAATGCATTCAAATAAACGGGTAGCGTTGCAGTTAAGGTCTTTCCCTCACCAGTACCCATCTCAGCAATCTTGCCTTGATGAAGTGCGAGGCCGCCCATTAGCTGGGCATCAAAGTGACGCATTTTCATAACGCGCACACTGGCTTCGCGAACTACCGCAAAAGCTTCGGGCGCAATGTCATCTAAAGCCTCGCCGCCAGCCAAGCGAGACTTAAACTCTGCAGTTTTAGCAGCAAGTGCGACATCATCCAAAGATTGCAAGCTTGGCTCGAAAGCGCCAACCTTGGCAACAACTTTGCGATACTGTTTTAAGAGGCGGTCGTTACGACTGCCGACCAGGGTTTTAAGAAGACCGATTACCATGGGATATTGAAGAAAATTAAGACCTTGAGTTTATCACCCGCACCCCCATTTTTTTATGAACTTCACCCCTAAATCATCCCGCAAGCAAACAGCTCATGACTGGCTTGATTACCTGCGCGAGTCCAATGGACTTGGGGGGATTTTGGCTAAAACCGAAGATTTAGCCAAGCTCAAATCCACTCTAGGGCTAGCCTTAGAAAAACTGGGGTTGGAGCACCTAAACCCCAAGATTGAGGCTGGCTGGCGCTCCGGGACCCAAAATGAACTCTTTTTGCTCGTCAGTAGTGCCAGCATTGCTAGCCGCCTACAACAAAATTTACCTAGTCTAATCAATGAGTTAGGAAAACTTGGGCTGACTTGCAGCGCCATAAAGGTAAAAGTTAAGCCTGCCCCAGCCCAATGGGAAGTAAAACCACGCGCAGGTGACAAAGAGCAGCGTAAACCTCAAGGTTTTAATGCGATTGCCAAAAAGTCGTGGGAAGAATTGCTCGATAAGTTAGCGCCAGATTCTGATCTTCGCAAAACAGTAGAACGACTACTTCGGCATAAACCGAAATAATTCGCAGCAAATCTTAAAAAGCCCAGTTAGAAAAAGAGTGGTTGGTTTTCTTGCGAATAGGCTTCGGGGGCCTTGTTTTCGGCAAAAGAGCTAATTTCATAAGAACTTGGGTCTTCCAAGAGCTTACGTAAAAGAGCATTGTTTAGAGCATGACCTGATTTTTCAGCTACATAGGCCCCAACAATTGGATGGCCCACTAAGAAGAGATCCCCAATCGCATCCAAAATTTTGTGACGTACAAACTCATCCTCATAACGCAACTCTTCGTTATTCAAGATGCGATGCTCATCTAAAACAATTGCATTATCTAGACTTCCACCACGGGCCAATCCCATTTCTCGCAGCGCCTCTACTTCATGGGCAAATCCAAATGTCCGAGCGCGACCAATTTCACTGCGATAGGCATGCTCTGCAAAATCGACTACAAATCGTTGCCCTGTCTTATCTACTGCAGGATGCTTAAAGTCAATTGTGAAATCCAACTTAAAACCAAAGAAAGGTTCTAGTCGAGCTAGCTTATCGCCCTCTCGCACTTCCACAGGTTTTTTAATAACTACAAATTGGCGCGGTGCATCTTGCTCAACAATGCCAGCGGATTCAATTAAGAATAAGAATGAAGCGGCGCTGCCATCCATGATGGGCACTTCTTCGCCGTCGAGTTCGATCAATAGATTATCTAATCCCAGGCCAGCACAAGCAGACAGTAGATGCTCAACCGTTGATACCCGCACACCATCTTTTTGAATAACTGATGCCAGCCTTGTATCACATACAGCTAGAGCAGTTGCAGGCACCACTGACTGCTCTGGTGTATCAACACGCACAAACTGAACTCCTGAATTCACAGGCGCAGGCTTAATAGAGATCGTCACCTTGCGGCCAGAATGCAAACCAATTCCCACAGTTTTCACCGGAGTGGCTATGGTTCTTTGCTTCATCATGATGACGTCTCTAAATTCAGTAGATATTTATTATTGAATTACAGTTTTTTCAAAATTGAAGCAGCATCACTCACTTCAAATTTACCTGGAGCTTCACGATCTAAAGTTTTAATCACGCCGTCTTCAACAATCATGGCATAGCGGTCTGAGCGAACTCCTAAACCACGGGCTATCAAATCCAATTCCAGGCCCATTTTCTTAGTGAACTCAGCACTACCATCACCCATCATGCGAATTTTGTTACCTACTTTTTGATCACGTCCCCATGCACCCATTACAAATGGGTCGTTCACAGAAATACACCAAATCTCATCAACACCCTTTGCTTTAATTGCATCGTAATGCTCAACATATCCGGGGACATGCTTAGCAGAGCAAGTTGGCGTAAATGCACCAGGCAATGCAAAGATCACAATTTTTTTGCCTGCTACAAGCTTCTCAACTTCAAAAGCATTAGGTCCCAAGGTACAGCCTTCTGTCTCTTCATTCAAAAATTCATAAAGAGTGGCATTTGGTAGTTTTTGTCCAACAGCAATCATGGTGTCTCCAATAAGTGATTGTTAGTAAGCATGCCAACGCAAGCGCGGGATTCGTCGTCCGGAGGGGCGCCGCGCTGGCATTTCGCAATAACCTATTGTATTAAGCAGTCAATTAATCTGCTTGTTTACGTAAAAACGCAGGGATTTCATAGTAATCAGCCCCTTTATCAAGCAAGGTCTTTGCTTGAGGTGAGCTGTCTGCACCTAAAGTTGGCGCAGGAGTCGCCTCACGAGAGCTACGAAATACACGCGGTAAATCATACTGACTGTAATCAACCCCAGTGCTTGCTGCTTGCGCTGCTGCTGGTGCACTTGCAGAGCCAGTCAAGGCCATACCTGCACTAGTACTCAATGCAGAATCCAAACTCACCTTGCTAATAGCTGCAGATGCACTAGCCGGAGCAAAGCTATTGAGATCAGCCATAGTTGGCATTGCATCATGAGTACCAGTAGCCTGTCTCCATACTACTTCTGGTTGATGATTTTGACGCGCTTGTGGATTATTTAAACCAGTAGCAACAACAGTGACACGCAAGGCATCGCCCAAGCTCTCGTCGTACACGGTACCAAAGATGACAGTTGCATCATCAGCAGCATAACCACGAATAGCAGCCATCACTTCACGCGTTTCAGACAACTTCAATGAACGGCTAGCAGTAATGTTGACTAATACGCCACGTGCTCCTGATAAATCTACACCTTCGAGCAATGGTGAAGCAACTGCAGCTTCGGCAGCCAAGCGTGCGCGATCCATACCAGAAACTGTTGCAGTTCCCATCATCGCCTTACCTTGCTCGCCCATTACAGTCTTCACGTCCTCAAAGTCAACGTTAATCAAACCTTGAACATTGATAATTTCTGCAATACCAGAAACCGCGTTATGCAATACATCATCAGCGCATGCAAAAGCTTTATCAAACTCTGCATCTTCGCCCATGACTTCAAAGAGCTTCTCATTGAGAACCACAATCAATGAATCCACATAAGACTCGAGCTCAGCGGCACCATTCTCAGCAACCTTCAAGCGCTTTACACCCTCAAAATCAAATGGCTTGCTAATAACGCCAACAGTCAAGATGCCCATTTCTTTAGCCACTTGAGCAACAATTGGAGCTGCACCAGTACCAGTGCCCCCACCCATACCAGCAGTAATGAACACCATATGGGCGCCTTGCAGTGTGTCCGCAATTCGTGCGCGGGCTTCTTCAGCAGAAGCAGCGCCGATTTCTGGTTTAGCGCCAGCACCTAATCCGCTAGAGCCCAGTTGCAAATTCACAGATGCCTCAGAACGCTGTAAAGCGCCAGCATCGGTGTTCATGCAAATAAACTCTACGCCATTCACTCCGCGACGGATCATGTGTTGAACAGCATTACCACCAGCGCCACCAACTCCAACTACTTTGATGATGGTCTTACCAGCTGTTTCTTGATCTAACATTTCAAATTCCATATACCCTCCTAGGTAAAAAACGTACTACATTGACGACGACGAAAAAACTTAAAAATTTCCTGCAAACCATTCCTTCATGCGCGAGATCACACCTTGTAAAGCGCCTGACTGAGAAACACGACGACCACGCAACAATTGCGCCTGGCCTTCCATTAACAAACCAATGCTGGTAGCAAAACGAGGGCTGCGAAGGACCTCATGTAAATGACCGCGATATTCAGGTGTACCAATTCGCGCAGGTCGCAAGAAGACTTGCTCGGCCAACTCAACCATGCCTGGCATTAAAGCTGTGCCACCAGTCAAAACTATTCCTGAAGAGACCATATCTTCATAGCCAGAGTCTCTTACTACCCCTCTTACTAAAGTAAATAGCTCTTCAACACGCGGTTCGATCACTGCCGCTAAGGCTTGTTTAGACATTGGACGTGGCTCACGATCCCCCACTCCAGGTACATCGATCATGGCAGTTGGATCTGCCATTTCTTGACGGGCGATACCGTGCGCAATCTTCAAATCTTCCGCATCAATTGTTGGGGTACGCAATGCCATCGCAATGTCATTGGTAATTTGATCGCCTGCAATTGGGATTACTGCTGTATGACGAATAGACCCTTGGCAATAGATGGCAATATCGGTAGTGCCCCCACCAATATCAACCAAGACCACGCCTAATTCTTTTTCATCTTCAGTTAGTACAGCAAGACTGGATGCTAGAGGTTGCAAAATAAGGTCATTAACCTCAAGACCACAGCGACGCACACATTTCACAATATTTTGTGCAGCACTAACAGCGCCAGTAACAATGTGTACCTTTACCTCAAGGCGCAAACCACTCATCCCAATCGGCTCACGGACATCTTCTTGACCATCAATGATGAATTCCTGAACGAGAATGTGCAAAATCTGTTGATCAGTAGGAATATTGATTGCTTTTGCAGTCTCTAGTACACGCTCCACATCTCCAGAGCTCACCTCTTTATCGCGAATCGCAACCATGCCACTCGAGTTAAAACTCACAATGTGATTACCAGCAATACCGGTAAAAACTTGAACGATTTGGCGATCAGCCATGATCTCAGCTTCTTCTAAGGCCTTCTGAATCGACTGAACGGTTGCTTCAATATTGACAACTACGCCCTTCTTCAGGCCTTTAGAAGCAGTTTGTCCAACACCAACCACATTGAATTGGCCATCAGGTGCTAATTCTGCGACCAAAGCGACCACCTTGGATGTTCCAATATCTAATCCAACTAATAGATCGCGATTATCTTTACTCATACCCGTTCCTTCATTGCTTCAGCTCGCTTTTCTTACCATCGACATCGTTCTTTTTCACACTTGCAGCAGCAAGATGAACCGCAAAACCATTTGCATAACGCAAATCCACTGCATCAATTCTGTTCGACCACTTCTCTTGAACTTGTGGCCAATATTTGAAGAGACGCGCAACACGCTCTTCCGTTAATGTTTTGTCAGAACTTTCTTCATCCCGGCCAAACTCCACCTTCATGCCATTTGAAAGTTTGATATGCCAGGCATAACGTTCAGTTAACGCCAGGCTAGTGACTTCTGCGCCCCAGGGCTTGAACCAGTTATTCGCTTTTTCATAAAGACTCATCACTTCTTGACCTGAATCCTCGGGTCCATGGAAATCAATTAAATGCACATCGTCACCAACCTCAGAAACACGGCCAGCAAAGATTTCTCCATGAGTATTCATTAAAGCGCGGCTATCAGCACCGCCCCAGGTGCCAAATGGCTTTTGTTCTTCAATGCTTACTATCAAGCCATTGGGCCAAACTCGTCGCACATTGGCATGACGAACCCACGGCATCGTTTCAAATCCACGCTTGACATCTTCTAAGCGAACACTAAAGAAGTTCCCTTGCACTGTCTCTGAAACTTGCTGCTTCACGAGTGATTTGTTGATGTGCTTTAAAGTTTGGCCTGCGACTGGTTCAATCTGAATTTGCTTTAGGGCAAATACTGGGCGCTGACTTAACCAGACCAGTACCCCAATCACAAGCATGACTACAAAACAACGCATCAAGAAACGGCTAAGCTTCTGCATCCGCTCTGGATGATTCCAAAGTGGAGACATCAGCATGGCGAAGATTTCGCCGAACCGGTCCATGAAGTTACTCATGCAGTGGCAACCTCTTTATCTTGGAGGGTTTGGCTTAATAACCACAGTACTAAATCAGCATATTCAACCCCAGCAGCTTTTGCAGCCATAGGTACCAATGAATGTGAAGTCATGCCAGGAGAAGTATTCATCTCTAGTAAATAAGGCTTACCTGTTTTTTGATCGAGCATCACATCAGCGCGACCCCAAGTCTGACAGCCAAGCGCTTTATACGCAGCTAAAGCCAACTCTTGAACTCGCTCATTCACCTCAGCAGTAAGGCCTGTTGGGCACAAATACTGAGTCTCATCAGAGAAATATTTATTATGGAAATCGTAATTGGCCTGTGGTGGAATAATTTTGATGACAGGCAATGCTTCAGCAGTCTCACCTTGACCAACTAATGGGCAAGTTAACTCATCACCCACGATGCATGTTTCTGCAATCACTTTTTTATCGAGCCCAGCAGCTAATTGATAAGCAGCAGGTAACTCTTCGACAGACTTCACCTTAGTTAAACCTAATGAAGATCCTTCATGCGCAGGCTTCACAATTAAGGGTAAGCCAAGATGCTTAACCACTCCATTCCAGTCGCTGTTTGCAGTTAACTCTTCAAATTCAGGAGTAGAAAGTCCATTACTAATCCAAACTTGCTTAGTAACAATCTTGTCAATTGCTAATGCAGAAGCTAATACACCGCTACCGGTGTAAGGCAATTCAAGCAACTCTAGTAAGCCTTGAATCGTGCCATCCTCACCATAGCGACCATGCAATGAAATGAAGATCCGATCGAATTTTTCAGCAGCCAATTCAGTTGGGCTCCGCAAGCCTGTATCAAAGCTATGGGCATCCACTCCTTTGGATAGAAGGGCCTGTAACACACCATTACCCGACATCAAAGAAATCTCACGCTCGCCAGAGCGGCCACCCAGCAAAACACCTACCCGACCAAATGTTTTCACATCTAAGTTCGCTAAGCGCAATTTGACGCGGTCACCCCATAAAGTAGGGTCTTGCTTAGACATTCTTTGCCTCCGACAAGGTGTGAGGCAAAGCAGAAATTGAACCTGCGCCCATCGTAATCAATACATCTCCATCTTTTAATACTTGACTTAACATTTCAGGCATCTCAGCAACATTAGCTGCAAAAACTACAGCATCCGTATTGAGTAATCCTTTGAAATTTTTATCTTCTACTAAGGCCGCCTTCATCAGACTTTTTCCATCTGCCCCAGGAATCTTTGCTTCACCCGCTGGATAAACCTCAGTTAATACCAAGGCATCAAAATTTCTGAGAACTTGAACAAATTCACCGAAACAATCGCGAGTTCTTGTAAAGCGATGAGGCTGGAATGCCAACACTAAACGGCGATCAGGGAAAGCGCCCCGTGCAGCGGCCAATGTTGCTGCCATCTCTACAGGGTGATGACCATAATCATCAATCAAGGTGTAACTACCGCCTGCTGCCAGTGGAATGTCACCATAGCGTTGAAAGCGACGGCCCACACCATCAAACTCAGATAAGGCTTTAGCAATCGCTTCATCGCCGACACCTAACTCAGTTGCAATACCAATTGCAGCCAGCGCATTACGAACGTTATGTAAGCCAGGAAGATTTAATGTCACATTGAGTGGGCCTGGCTTATTGCCATGCCGACGAACAGTACGACGCTCAACAGTAAAGTGCATACGCGTTCCATCGGCACGGATATTGCTTGCCCGAATGTCAGCATCCTCAGAGAGGCCGTAACGTAATACTGGTTGAGATACAAAAGGAATGATGTCACGTACGTTTGCATCATCAATACACAAAACTGCTACGCCATAGAAAGGCATACGCTGAATAAATTGCACAAAGGCTTGCTTCAATCTCGCCATATCATGCTGATACGTATCCATATGATCAGCATCAATATTGGTCACCACTTCCATAGCTGGGAAGAGTTGCAAGAATGATGCATCAGACTCATCGGCCTCAACCACAATGAAATCACCGCGACCTAAACGCGCATTTGCGCCAGCTGAATTGAGCTTACCGCCAATAACAAAGGTAGGATCTAGACCGCCTTCCGCCAGAACTGAAGCCACTAGACTGGTAGTGGTTGTTTTACCGTGAGTTCCAGCGATAGCAATGCCTTGCTTTAAACGCATTAATTCACCAAGCATCACAGCGCGTTGGATTACTGGAATTTTTGCCGCACGAGCAGCCAATACTTCAGGATTATTGCCTGCAACTGCGGTAGAAATCACAACTGCTTCTGCAGTCCCTATATTTTTAGGATCATGCCCAATATGAATGACCGCGCCTAAGTCTTTTAAGCGCTTAGTAGTCACGCTCTCGGCCAAATCAGAGCCGGAAACTTGGTAGCCTAAGTTCAAAAGTACCTCTGCAATGCCGCTCATACCTGCGCCACCGATACCAATGAAGTGAATCTGCTGAACAATATGTTTCATACGCCTACTCCTGCACAATCAGCACACACTTCAGCTGCTCGCTGAGTTGCATTTGGCTTGGCTAACGCGTGTGCACGCACAGCCATATCTTTAAGATCATCCCGATTAAAGTTTTGAATCATCAACGCTAAATCGTGAGGGTTAAGAGACTGCTGAGGCAATAAAACTGCTGCGTCCGCATCCGATAAGAATTTGGCATTCGCTGTTTGATGATCATCAATCGCATAGGGAAATGGAATCAAGCAAGAGGCCACACCACATGCAGCCAATTCGGATACAGTCATTGCACCTGCACGGCAAATGACTAGATCTGCCTGTGAATAAGCCGTTGGCATATCGTCAATAAACGGACGAATATCTGCTTCAACCCCCAGATCGGCATAGCGTTTCTGTAAATCTGCTAAATGCTTATCTCCGGCCTGATGAATTACTTTGGGTCGCAGATCCTTAGGTATCAAAGCTAAAGCAGCGGGAATGTTTTCATTCAGTGCCACAGCACCTAAACTACCACCGACAACCAAAATAGATAAAAGACCTTGACGCTGTTCGTAACGCAAAGCAGGTGCTGGCATATTCTCGAACTCTTGACGAATAGGATTACCAACCCACTCTGCATTTGCCATCGTGTTAGGAAAGCCAGTTAAGGTACGCATCGCAATCTTGGCAAGCGCACGATTGGCGCTACCAGCTACAGAATTGGATTCATGAAGCACTAATGGACGTTTTAAGAATTTTGTTACCAGGCCGCCAGGAAAAGTAATGTATCCGCCCATACCCAGAACAACGCTTGGTTTTAAGCGACGCATGATCTTCCAACTCTGAAAACATGCTCGCGCCAAATTGATTGGCAGCATGAGTTTTGCCTTGAGACCTTTTCCACGTAAGCCACCAAACTCAACGGCTTCAAAAGGAAAGTTGCAAGATTTAACTAAGCGATATTCCATACCGCTTTGATTGCCTAACCAAGAGACATTCCAACCGCAAAGTCGTAAATATTCGGCGACGGCAAGTCCTGGGAAGATATGCCCACCAGTACCACCAGCCATTACTAATATTGAGGGTTTTGTCACAACTTCCCTCCGCGCATCAGAATACGATTTTCGTAATCAATACGAAGCAGCATTGCAATCGCAACGGCATTCATCAAGATGCCCGACCCACCATAACTTACCAATGGAAGAGTTAAGCCTTTTGTTGGTAACAAACCTAGGTTCACACCCATATTGATAAATGCTTGCCAGCCAATCCAGATGGCAACGCCTTTTGCTGCCAAGCCTGCAAAACTTCGATCCAATTGCAAAGCGGTACGACCGATGATGAATGCACGACGCACAATCCAGTAAAACAAAAAGATCATCACAACAACGCCAACAAAGCCAAGCTCTTCCCCAATCACGGCCATGATGAAATCGGTATGGGCTTCAGGCAAGTAGTGCAGCTTTTCGACACTCCCTCCAAGACCAGTACCAAACCACTCGCCACGACCAAAGGCCATTAGAGAGTGTGTTAATTGATAGCCTTTATTAGCTGCGTTATCCACTTGCCATGGATCCATGAATGCCAACATACGACCACGGCGGAATGGTGAAAGCGCAATCATCGCGGCACCACTGAGCAAGCCAACCACAATCAATCCACCAAATAATTTGGCATTGATGCCGCCTAAAAACAAGATACCGAATGCAATCAAGGCAACCACTACGAATGCACCCATATCAGGCTCTTTCATTAAGAGGCCACCAACGAGAGCAACTGCAATACCCATGGGTAACATTCCTTTAGAGAAGGAATGCAAATACTCTTGACGTTGCACTGTATAGCTTGCTGCAAAAATAACGGCGGCAAATTTCATTAACTCAGAAGGCTGGAAGTTCATTAAGCCCAGTGGAATCCAACGTTTAGCACCATTTACACCCTTACCAATGCCCGGAATTAATACGGCAATCAGCAATAGAACAGTGAAACCAAAAATAACTGGTGAATAGCGATCCCATACTTTAGTAGGAATCTTAAAAGCCCAAAAACCTACGGCAATTGCAATAGCTAATGAGATCAGATGGCGAATCAAGAAGAAGTTGCTACTGTAGTTGGCATACTTAGGGCCATCAGCCAAAGTAATTGAGGCTGAATACACCATCACCAAACCAATTAAGGCCAAAGATAAAACTGCCCATACTAATAACTGGTCATATTCCATCATGCGTGAACGAGTCTGCTCCACGCCAGAAACAGCATCTCTTAATCCACTACGGAAGTTATCAATCCCACCTCTTGAGAAATTCCAAAAGCGATCAAAGCCGAGGCGGTTTTGCGGGAATAGTTTTTCTTTTAAGCTCACGCTTGAACTCCCTCAAAACGCATTCCCAGCTCTTCTACCTCTGCAACGAATGCCTGCGCTCGCTCTTTGTAATCTCGGAACTGATCTAGGCTTGCACAAGCAGGTGACAATAAAACTAAGTCGCCTGATACCGCCTTTGAAGCGGCGGCTTGGACGGCCGCTGATAGAGTGCCACTAATTACGCAAGGGACATCCCCCATTGATTCGGCTATTTTTTCACCGTCTTTGCCAATCAAGAAAGCACCCTTAACAAAACGTAATGCAGGTTCACTTAATGGACTAAAGTCTTGTCCTTTTCCATCTCCGCCAGCAATCAACCAAATTCTTTTACCTGATTCATTGCTGCCCAAACCATTCAAGGCGGCTACTGTCGCACCAACATTAGTGCCTTTACTGTCGTCTACATACTCAACATCATTCACAATCGCAATGCTTTGTACACGATGAGGTTCGCCATGGTAATCACGCAAACCATGGAGTAAAACATTCATTGGTAAACCAGCAGCACGGGCTAATGCAAGTGCTGCTAAAGCATTTAACGCATTGTGACGACCACGAATACGCAGTGCATCAGCTGGAATCAAGCGCTTCAAGCGCAATGGCTCATCTTCTTCAATTGCCATAGACTTACGGCGACGCTTAGGTTTGGGTTCAAGATCTTCATCCACCTCTGCCCATACCAACCAATCAATTCCACCTGCGCGTAAATCATGCTCAATGCCAAAAGCGCCTTGCTCATCTGGCCGATTAGAGCCAAAGGTAACGATTGCCTTTTCTGCTTTTTGTTCATCGCTTAGCAAACCCATGACCAAAGGATCATCCCGATTTAAAACACAAATCGTCTCACCTCCAAAGATCTTCGATTTCGCCTCAACATATGCAGACATATCACCATGCCAATCCAAGTGATCCTGAGTGATATTTAAAACTGTAGCTGCTGTTGCATTCAAAGAATAGGTATAAACCAATTGGAAGCTAGATAGCTCTAATACCCAAACATCTGGCATATCTTCTAATTGATCTGCACCATCCAAACAAGTCATAAGTTTGTCGAGAGCTGCGGGGCTGATGTTCCCGGCAACCGCCACTTTCTTTCCAGCACGTTCACATAACTGTCCAGTTAAGGCAGTTGTAGTCGTTTTTCCATTAGTTCCAGTAATTGCCAATACTGTAGAGGTATAGACAGATTCTTTTGTCGCTGACATACGAGTCAAAGCATCTACAGCACGAGCGAAGAACTCAATTTCACTCCAAACATCTACTCTCGCCTTGCGAGCCGCAATCAAGAATGATTCGGTTGGCTCTTGGAATGGCGATAAACCAGGGCTAATACCAATCACATCAATATCATTTAGCAACTGATCGTTTAGAGGTCCAAACTGAACGTCTTTTAAGCCAGCAAATTCCAACTCTGCGAGTGAAGCAAGCTGATGCTCTGAGAATTTGGAGCGATCGCGAGTGTCTACTAAGCGTACTGCTGCGCCATTGCGTAAGCACCACTTTGCCATAGCAATACCAGACTCACCCAATCCTAATATCAAAAAGCGATGAGGAGCTTCATAGCCTGAATCGGCTACAGAGCTAGGATTGGCAAAAGTATTTTCTAAAGTCAGCATATTTATTCTTCGGCTTACCGTAATTTCAAGCTTGATAAACCAACTAAAACTAATAAGATGGTGATAATCCAGAAACGAACAACGACCTGTGTTTCTTTCCAGCCACCCAATTCAAAGTGGTGATGCAAGGGTGCCATCCGGAAAATGCGACGCCCCTCACCAAAATGCTTCTTAGTGAACTTGAACCAAAACACTTGTAACATCACAGAAACCGTTTCAGCCACAAAGATTCCACCCATCACAAAGAGCACAATCTCTTGACGCACAATTACGGCAATCGTTCCAAGCGCGCCACCTAGAGCAAGAGCGCCAACATCACCCATAAACACTTGGGCTGGATGCGTGTTGTACCAAAGGAAAGCAAGGCCAGCACCACCCATAGCTCCACAGAAAATCATGAGCTCGCCAGCACCGGGAATGTAGGGAAACAGTAAGTACTTGGCGTAAATAGCATTACCCATCACATAAGCAAAGGCACCTAAAGCCGCGCCTACCAAAATCACTGGCATGATCACTAAACCATCAAGACCATCCGTTAAATTCACAGCATTACTGCTACCAACAATCACTAAGTAGCTCAAAATGATGAAGCCCATCATTCCCAATGGGTAGCTGACCTCTTTAATAAATGGCAGAAGTAAATTGGTCTTAGCAGGAAGGTCTAATGCAAAACCGCTCTTTAGCCACTCATAGAACAATTGCAAGACCTTAAGGTTATTGACTTCAGATACTGAGAATGCCAAGTAAATAGCAGCAAACAAACCAATCAAGGTTTGCCAGAAGAATTTTTCTCGTGAAGGCATACCCTTTGGATCCTTGTATGCAACCTTACGATAGTCATCGACCCAACCTACTGCACCGAACCCAAAGGTCACAATCATCACAATCCAAATAAAGCGATTACTCAAATCAGCCCAGAGCATGCAAGAAACAAAAATGCCAATCAATATCAGGATGCCGCCCATTGTTGGTGTGCCCGATTTAACTAAATGGGTTTGAGGTCCATCCGTACGAACAGCCTGCCCCATCTTGAGTTCAGCCAGCTTACGAATCACCCAAGGGCCGGCAGCCAATCCAATCAATAAGGCAGTGACCGTTGCCATCACCGCCCTAAAAGTGATGTAATTAAAGACGCGGAAGAATCCGAAATCATCTTGCAGCCATTGGGCTAACATTAAGAGCATGTTTTAGCCTCCTCTAACAAGGCTTGCACTACACGCTCCATGCGCATAAATCGTGAACCCTTAACTAAAATATTCAAATGCTGATTGCTCCCTGTTGATTGCGCATGCAACGCATCTCGCAATTGGGAAATCAAACTATCCATATCCGAAAAATGAATTCCTTGTGATGAAGTATTGGCTTGCTTAACCCCATCAAAGCCTTGAATTGCAAATTGACATTGATCGCCAAGCGCAAATAATTTTGTAACACCCTGCTCAGCTGCATAAGCGCCTACTTCGCGGTGAAACTCAGGCCCTTGATTGCCAACCTCGCCCATGTCCCCCAAAATTAACCAAGAACTATTGCCAGACTGCTTTAATGCATCGATTGCAGCCCGCACAGAATCAGGATTTGCGTTGTAACTATCATCAATTAAGGTGTGATTGGAGTCGATCTTTTTAGCCTGCATACGTCCGTTAACGGGAGCAAATGCCTCCAGACCTTGTTTAATCTTTTCCAGACTAATGCCTGCAGCCACAGCAACTGCACTCGCTGCTAATGCATTGCGTACATTGTGACTACCTAATGTATTCAATTGAATCTCAACAGAGCCAATTTCAGTACTTACTACTACTCGTCCGGTATTTGAAAGATGCCCTTTTACTGCAGCAGATGAGCTGGCTTGACCAGTCATTAATGCAAAGTCAACTACTTTGCGCTGCTCTGCTGCTTCACGCCAAACATTAGTGAACTCTGAGTCCGCCGGGAAAACTGCAATACCATCTTTTGACAAGGAGTGAATCACATCAGCATGCTCTTGGGCAACTGCAGCAACAGTTGCCATGAACTCTTGGTGCTCTCGTTGAGCATTATTAATCAAGGCAATATTTGCTTGTGCGATCGCCGCCAATTGTGCAGTTTCACCTGGATGATTCATGCCTAGTTCGACTACCGCCAGCTGATCAGAGGAACGTAATTTCAATATAGTCAGTGGCAAGCCAATATCATTATTGAGATTACCTTTCGTCACCAAGGTATGCGCCTCACCGACTGCTGCTTTAAATATGGAAGCAATCATTTCCTTGACTGTGGTCTTGCCATTACTACCAGTAACCAAAGCCAATGGGATGTCATAATTTGCACGCCAGGCCTTTGCGAGCTGGCCTAAGCCAATACGAGTATCGGCAATACAAATTGCGGGTAAATTTCCTGGGCACTTCTCTTTCTTGCTGACTAATGCAGCGCCTGCACCACTCTTAGTGACATCCACCAGGAAATCTTGTGCATCAAAACGTTCGCCAGCCAAAGCGACAAATAGTTCGCCAGCTTCAATTTGACGACTATCTGTTCCAACCCTAGAAAGCATTAAGGTTTTTGCTGACTCTACTGTGACATTAAGCAAAGTGCTTCCAGGCAACATTGCGTGTACTTGGGCGAGTGTTGTCATTCCAGACATCAGACCAAACCTCCAGCGGCCAGACGAATATGCTCTTGATCAGAAAAATCAAAGCTTTTACCGCTAATTTCTTGCGAAGTTTCATGGCCTTTACCAGCTACCAACACAACATCTTGGGCATTTGCATGACGAACTGCCGCCATGATTGCTGAAGCACGGTCAACAATCATCTGTACTTTTTCTGATGCGTTCATACCGCTACGAATCATTTCCATGATTTGCTGAGGATCTTCTGATCTTGGGTTATCGCTGGTGATAATGACCTGGTCAGCACATTTCTCGGCTACTGCACCCATTTGTGGACGCTTACCGCTATCGCGATCTCCGCCACAACCAAATACGCACCACAGTATTCCTCCACGCTGCTCCGCAATTGGGCGTAAAGCCTGCAAAGTCTTTTGCAATGCATCTGGAGTGTGTGCGTAATCGACGACTGCTAAAGGACCGGCTAACTTTGGGTTATGTCCAAGGGGAATGAGTTCCATGCGACCAAGCACTGGCTGTAATTGACTTACTCGCTTACTTGCCTCATCTCCAGTAAGCCCCTGTGTGAGCAACACCGTCCAAACGGCGAGCGCATTACTTAAATTAAATTCACCTAACAAAGGAATATGTAAGGAATTTTCACCTACCCCTTCATAAGTAAATACAGAATCATATCCAGTGCTATTGAAAGCATTGCCTACTGCATAAATGCGCTGCAGACGATCACCAAATTTTTCAAAGCCTTTAAAGGCGGATTGATTTAATGCGTATGCCCAAACCTTAACTTCATCCTTAGCTAGTAGATTCATAGCTAGCTCACGGCCAAAAGGATCATCTAAGTTAATAACAGCATGCTCAAGGCCCGGCTGACTAAACAGACTCGCCTTGGCTTCTGCGTAGTTCGCCATACTGCCGTGATAGTCCAAATGATCTTGCGTCAGGTTGGTGAAGACTGCGCAATTGATCAAAGTTCCAGAAATGCGGTATTGATGAAGCGCATGAGAAGACACTTCCATTGCAATTTGTTTTGCGCCAGCATCTAACAACTCTTTTAACTGAGTCTGTAGTTTGGGTGCATCTGGAGTGGTGTATCCCGTCTTTTCTAAAGCACCAGGAAAGCCAGTACCCAAGGTACCCAATACTGCTGTGCGATGGTTAGGCTGATCTAGGGCTTTAGCTAACCACTGGGTAATACTGGTTTTACCGTTCGTACCAGTAACACCTATTATTTGTAATTGCTTACTTGGTTCGCCATACCATTGAGCGCAGAGTTTGCCAGCTTTTTCTGCAAGCTTTTCAACTGCGATACATTGAGCATGATCTAAGTAACCAGCATCTACCCCGGCAGGATCAAATACCACCACTGCTGCTCCGTTTTGTAAAGCGGCATCAATAAATTCACGGCCATCACGCAATGCATTACCGTGTCCGACTGGATATGCAAAAAAGATATCCCCAGGTTGGATCTGACGACTATCTGCACTCACTTTTGCAGATGGGCTTACTAAGGCTTGTAAGTGGTCAATCAAATGATTGGGGTCCAGATTCATCGTCACCCTCATCTTTTTGAAACCACATGCTGCGTCTGTGCACTAGCTGTGCGAACATCCGCAGGAATCTTTTCATCAAGCGCCGTTTGCTTCACTTTACTATCAGGGAGAACATTAAGCGTTCTCAAGGTCTCCCCAACAATAGTTGAAAATACCGGCGCCGCTACATCACCACCGTAGTGACTTCCACCGGTAGGCTCATCAATCATGACTGCCACCACAATTCGTGGAGCACTAATAGGGGCAAGTCCTGCAAAGTAAGCACGATAAGAATTACCGTAACCTTTTCCTACTAATTTATGCGCTGTACCTGTCTTACCACCTACACGATAGCCTTCAGTCTGAGCCTTGACAGCAGTACCGCCAGGCTCAGTCACCGTCTCCATCATTTCCCGCATTTCGGAGGCGGTCTTTGCTGAGAGCACTCGTGTACCAGGCTTAAATTCTGGACTACGTTCGATAGTCAGCGGCACCAACTCACCATCGCGAGCAAAGATTGTGTAAGCACGGGCTACTTGGAATAAGGAAGCAGAAATACCGTAACCAAATGCAATGCGGGCTTGATCAGTTGGCATCCATTTTTTAAATGGATGCACCGTACCTGCGACTGCACCAGGGAAACCAATCTTTGGTGATTGACCTAAACCGACAGAAGTATAAAAATCCCACATCTCTTCTGGTGAAAGATTATTCATTGCAATTTTTGCTGTACCAATATTGCTAGACTTTTGAATAACCTGTGCAACTGTCAAATTACCATAGGGGTGAGTATCAGTAATGGGTTTTGGGCCCACAAGATAAGAGGCGCCGATCACCATATTGGTATTAGGCGTGACGGCTCCTTTTTCTAAAGCGATGGATATCGTCAAAGGCTTCATCGTTGAGCCTGGCTCAAAAGTATCGGTCATCACGCGATTGCGTAACTGCTCGCCACTCAGATTTCTTCGATCGTTGGGGTTATAGCTTGGGTAGTTTGCAAGCGCCAAAATTTCGCCAGTTTGGGTATCTAACACTACAGCACCACCTGCTTTTGCATGATGTTGCTCAACCGCGTTCTTTACAGCGTTATAAGCGAGGAATTGGATTTTGCTATCGATGGAGAGCTGCAAGTCTTTACCATTTTGTGGCAACTGCTCAATCGCTACGTCTTCAACCACGCGACCAAGACGATCAACAACAACGCGTCTTTGACCGGGATGGGCTGCCAGCTCATTCTCGCGGGAGAGTTCCATACCCTCCTGACCTTTATCGTTCACATTAGTAAAGCCAACAACGTGAGCCATTGCTTCGCCTTCAGGATAGAAGCGGCGATATTCATTGTTTAGACCGATGCCAGGAATCTCTAGCTGTTTAATCTGTTGGGCGACTTCTGGATCTACTTGGCGCTTCAAGAAAATTTGTTTGCGCTCTTCCTTTAACTTCCTACGCAAATCAGACTCGCTAATTTGTAACAAGCTGGCGAGCTTTTGGACTTTATCGGCAGCTAAGTCATCTGGGACAGTATCGTTATAGGCAATAACAGACTTGGCCTCAAGACTAGTAGCAATGACCTGGCCATTGCGATCTAAAATTTTTCCGCGACTTGCAGGTAACTCCAACTCACGCTGGGTACCACGCACACCCTTTGCTTCATAAAATGCATTACCTGGACCCTGAATCCAGAATGCACGTAATAGCAACATCATGAAGACAAAGAACAAAAGGAATAGCATTAAGCGCGACCGCCACATTGGCAAGCGCAAGACTAAATTCGGCGTTGTAGAAAACCCAACCGGCCTCATTGAGCCTCCTTCAAGTACAAAGTACGTTCGGGAGAAATTGGCACCATGCGTAATTGGTTGCGTGCTACATCACGAATACGCGCAGACTTAGAGAGATTGCGCTGTTCATACTCCAGACGTAACCAGTCTTGATTCAACTTGCGCTCCTCAATCTGAGCACGTTCTTGGGCAACGAATAATTTACGGGCACGCTGCTGTGCAGCTACAAGCGATAGAGCGCATATTAATAACAGAGCCAATAAGGTCAAGGTGGCACGATTCATACCAATGCCCCCATACGCTTTTCTGCCACTCGCATAATTGCTGAACGTGCACGAGGATTTTCTGCAACTTCTAAATCACTAGGCTTAACGCGACCAATAATTTCAAGCGCACTTTGTGGTAAATCTTTTTCACGTACAGGCAAACCACGAGGAATTTCTACTTTTGCATGTGCTTGCAAAAATTGCTTAACAATACGATCTTCCAGGGAGTGGAAACTAATAACTGCCAGCCTGGCACCTGGCTTTAATAATCCCAGCGCCGCTTTAAGGCCTAGCTCTAAATCTTCCAATTCACGATTGATAAAAATACGGAGCGCTTGAAAGGTTCTTGTAGCCGGGTCTTGTCCTGCTTCACGGGTGCGCACTACGCTAGCAACCAAACTGGCCAATTGCATAGTTGTTTTTGGGGACAATCCTTCTTCTCGCTTAGCCACAATAGCTTTAGCGATTTGGAATGCAAAACGCTCTTCTCCGTAGGTCTTAATCACGTGCGTGATTTCCTCCTGGGGCGCTTGCTCCAACCACTCTGCTGCTGTTTGACCTTGATCCGTATTCATCCGCATATCGAGCGGACCATCGCGACGAAATGAAAATCCCCGATGAGCTTCGTCCACTTGCGGCGAGCTGATACCAAGGTCCAACAAAATTCCATCGACTGATTCTGCTTGAGCGTACTGATCCATTTGCGCAAAACTGTCGTGCACAATCGATAAACGTGGATCGTTGATTTTTTCTGCTACGGCTATCGCATCCAAATCTTTGTCGAAGGAAATCATGCGCGCGGAAGTCGGCAACTCTTTGAGCAGCGCCTGTGTATGGCCACCACGCCCAAAGGTTCCATCGATGACTAAAATATTTTTTGCTGCGTTTTGATTCTGAATGAGCGGGCCATTGGTTAGCGCCGTCACCGCCTCGGCCAGTAACACTGGGCGATGAGTTATGTTCATAGCACCCTGTCATCAAAAATTAAATTGCTTGAGTGCTTCAGGCATGCCTTGCGCAATCGCAGCCTGTTCTTTTGCAGCGTATGTTGCCGCATCCCACAACTCCAAGTGACTACCCATACCAAGCAAGATCACTGTTTTTTCTATTCCTGCTGCAGCACGTAATTCTGGACTCACCAAAACACGGCCTGCACTATCAAGATCCATCTCCGCTGCATTGCCAAGAAAAATTCTGCGCCACCAATGGGCGTCCATTGGAAGTTGCGCAACTCTGGCTCGAAAGCTCTCCCACTCAGGCCTTGGGAACAATAAAAGGCAGCCATCAGGGTGTTTTGTCAGCGTGATTCGCCCCTCACCCTGAACTAACAGGGCGTCACGATGCTTTGCCGGAATCGACATCCGACCTTTTGCATCTAAATTGAGAGCTGACGCACCTTGAAACACCATTTACCCCACTTTTTCACACTTCCTCCCACTTTAGAGGATCGCAATAGGAGGGTCAAGTGTTTTTGGCTATTTTTTTGGGAATTTCTCTAGTGTTTACAAACACTTAGCGTCATGTGTTCACAAAATGGTGATAATAAAATAGCTACTTGAAACAATGGCTTGGAAAATACACTTAAGAATAGATCTTAGCTATAAGGCCAGATAATGGGTAAATATACTGTATTTAAAACCAGTATTTACAGAAATAAAACCAAAAAATATTTACATATCTTCAGGAAACGATCAAAAGCTTAGATTTTGTAAGCAGTACTCGTCATCACCTTAGATAAGCCCTTCATCACTTTTTGAATTGGCTCTGGCAATGTCACTCCACCTGCATGCAAAGCTGCTCGTCCATGCTCTATTTCATCGATACGCATTTGATCAACAATGGCTCGCGAACGATGGTCTTCTAGCGGTAATTTTTCTAGATGACTCTCAAGATGATTTTCAACTTGCTTTTCTGTTTCTGCAACAAAACCTAAGCTCCACTTGTCACCCGCTAGGCCCGCAGCCAATCCAATTGCAAAAGAACCTGCATACCACAATGGATTGAGATAACTGGTATGAGAGCCTAGCTCTTGAAGGCGTGTTTCACACCATGCTAGGTGATCCATTTCTTCTTGGCCAGAGTGCTCCAACATCTCTTGAATTTGTGCATTTCTAGCGACCAATTTTTGAGACTGATAAAGTGCTTGCGCGCACACTTCGCCAACGTGATTGACGCGCATCAATCCAGCAGCATGATTACGTTCTGCTGCATCTAAAGAGAAATTTGATGATGTCGAGCCTGGCGTTGGTCTTGTAGCATTTGCCCCGCCAACAACAGATCGAAGCGCAGTATCAAACTCAGTAATGAGACGATCAATGGGTGACATAAGAACTAAAAAGGCCTAGACCAAAACCTCAGCTTTACAGCTTTGCTTTGTCTTTAAGCCCAGCTCAGATAAGAGCTCACGGTCTTGTTCTGCCTCGGGATTACCGGTAGTGAGTAGTTGCTCACCATAGAAAATTGAATTGGCGCCAGCCAAGAAGCACATAGCTTGTACGGCCCTTCCGAGCTCTTGTCGACCAGCAGATAAACGTACGCGTGCTTTTGGCATCGTGATGCGTGCAACTGCAATTGTTCTCACAAATTCAAGGGGATCTAAAGGCTTTTGATCTGCTAATGGAGTGCCAGCAACAGGTACCAAATGATTGATTGGAACGGATTCAGGATAAGGACTTAAGTTTGCTAAGCGCGCCAAAAATGCTGCTCGTTGTTCGCGTGATTCACCCATGCCAACAATTCCACCACAGCAAACCGACATGCCTGCTGAGCGAACATTAGAAATCGTATCCAAACGATCTTGATATCCACGGGTAGAAATTACTGAGCGATAAAAATCTTCACTGGTATCGAGATTGTGGTTATAAAAATCTAAGCCTGCATCCGATAAGGCCTGCGCCTGATCCGCTTCTAGCATTCCTAATGTTGCACAAGTCTCTAGACCCAGAGCTTTAACACCCTTAATCATGGCAGTGACTTTTTCAATATCACGGTCCTTAGGTTCGCGCCATGCAGCACCCATACAGAAACGGTTAGAGCCTGCTGCTTTAGCCGCTTTCGCAGCCTCTAAAACCTCTTCGAGGCCCATTAACTTCTCGGCCTTGACATCTGTGTCATACCGAGCAGCTTGAGGACAATATCCACAGTCTTCAGGGCACCCACCGGTCTTGATAGACAACAAAGTAGCTAGCTCGACATCACCCTCAGGGAAATTCAGCTTATGGGACTCTTGGGCCCTGAGCATGAGCTCATTGAAAGGAAGGGCGAATAGAGCCTCAATCTGAGACACGGTCCACTCACCAGAGGCATCCACCTCTTTGCGCAAATTAGCCTTAGATTTGACTAAGGTAAGGGGTTTTTCAGTGGTTTGGGCGTCCAACATAGGCAAATTCCAGAAAATAAGTGAATTCAAGGCATAAACATAACAGATACACGCCGAAATTAGGAAAAACTAGTGGTCAAATATCAAACATGAAGGTTATTTCTGATCTAAATCAACCCACCCTCGTTGATCGCAGCTTGGCTGCCGTTTGGCACCCCTGTACTCAGATGAAACATCATGAATCACTCCCCTTGATTGCTATAGCTAAAGGCAAGGGTGCCTGGCTGTACGATGAACAGGGAAATGCACTACTTGATTGCATCAGCTCTTGGTGGACAAATCTATTTGGCCACTCCAATGAGCGCATCAATCAAGCTATTACAGCTCAACTAGACCAAATTGAGCATGTGATGCTCGCTGGATTTACACATGCGCCAGTAGTTCAACTCTCTGAAAAACTCTCTGCCCTTACCAATGGAAATCTAGGGCATGTGTTTTATGCATCAGATGGTGCTTCTGCAGTTGAGATCGCCTTGAAAATGAGTCATCACTTTTGGCAACTCCACAATAAACCCAAGAAGAAAAAGTTTGTTTGTCTTGAAAATGGCTATCACGGTGAAACCCTTGGTGCGCTTGCAGTAACTGACGTTGCTATTTTTCGTGAAGCCTACGGATCCCTCTTACAAGATGTTCATACAGTCATGTCACCCGATGCACGCAATGCTGAAAATGGTGAAAGCGCAGAAGATGTTGCAAGACGAGCAGCCGGCGAACTTGAGAAGCTATTTATCAGAGAGCATGAGCAGATTGCCGCGATGATTGTTGAGCCCTTAGTTCAGTGCGCTGGTCAAATGGCAATGTATTCGCCTGTCTATTTGCGCCTGGTAAGGGAACTATGCACTCGTTATGAAATCCACCTTATTGCCGATGAGATTGCAGTGGGATGCGGGCGCAGCGGCAAGTTCTTTGCCTGTGAGCACGCTGAAATCTGGCCTGATTTTCTGACTCTCTCTAAAGGAATTAGTGGGGGCTATTTACCCCTCTCCCTTTGCATGACTACTGACAAAATTTATCGCACGTTTTATAGCGATCAAACCAAACAAGGTTTTTTGCATTCACATTCATATACCGGCAATCCGCTTGCTTGCGCAGCGGCATTAGCTTGTCTAGATATTTTTGAAACAGAAAATATTCTTGAAAAAAATATTACTCGCTCACAAGATTTAAAACATGCATTTGCATGGGCAGGAACAGATTCTCGTATTGAACACCTGCGTCAACAAGGGATGATTCTTGCGTTTGATGTCAAACAATCCGCATTAAGAAATGCCAGTGCATTTCCTCGCGAGATGTTTTCCAAGAGTTTGGATGAAGGTATTTTGATTCGCCCGATTGGCAATACGATTTATGTCATGCCTCCATATATTTTGACTATGCAAGAGACCGAAAAAATGGGTCAAGCTGTACAACGTGCATTGAATCAGGTTTTACATGACTAAGTCTTTCAGCGCACTCAAACTAGCAGAAGACCAAATTGCAGATTTAGACTTGCAATTACTCAAGCGCAAGCTACGCGTTACCCAATCCCCTTGCGACACTAAGGCCTTAGTGGAGAATCGTGAGCTAAAAGCATTTTGTAGCAATGATTACTTAGGCCTTGCCAGTCATCCCGAGATTGCCAGTGCCCTAGCTGAGGGCGCGAGAAAATATGGGGCTGGAAGCGGCGCTTCGCACCTTATCAGTGGTCATAGTATTGCGCACGAGCTACTGGAAAAACGTTTAGCCTCTTTTCAGAGCTCTCACATCCCAAATGCTCAAGCGCTATTTTTTAGCACTGGTTACCTTGCAAACTTAACTGCGATTACTGGTTTGACTAGGCTAGCGCCAAAAAGCAATGCCAGCCTCTATTCAGCCAAACTCAATCATGCCTCTCTCATAGATGGTATACGCTTAGCGAGCGCCCAGACTAATGCAACAGTGACACTCTTTGATCACAAGCAACTAGAGTCATTAGTTGAAGCGTTAAAACAAGATGCCAAACCTTTAAAACTGATTGTGATTGACGGTGTTTTTAGTATGGATGGCGATGTAGCCCCCTTTAAAGAATTGCTTGCGATTGCCGAACAATACGATGCACTGCTCCTAGTTGATGATGCCCATGGCTTTGGCGTCTTAGGCGAACGAGGACATGGATTATTAGAGCAAGAAAATATTTACTCTAATCGAATCATCTACATTGGTACTTTGGGTAAAGCAGCTGGAGTAAGTGGCGCCTTTATCTGCGCCCAAAACGCTTTCATTGAGTGGCTGATACAAAAGGGGCGTCCTTATATTTACAGTACAGCGACACCCCCTGCAATTGCACATGCCCTACTTAAAAGTCTGGACATTATTGAATCTGATGAGGGCAAAAAACGTCGCACCCAATTAAAGAGCTTGATTGATATCTGGCAAAAAGAAATGAACTTCTCAAGCTGGGAAAAATTTTCCTCAAACACACCCATTCAACCAGTCATTTTGGGTAGTAATGCCAATGCCTTGTTAGCAGCTAAATTACTTGATGAGGCGGGGTATTGGATTCCGGCGATTCGGCCGCCCACCGTCCCTGTCGGAAGCTCTCGTTTACGCATTACTTTGTCAGCAAATCATAGCGAAGAGGACCTGCGCGGACTCATCACAACACTGCAGTCAATTGAAGAACTAGCAATGAAGAATGTGTGTGATGAGTAAAACCTCTGGATTTTTTGTTACCGGAACAGATACTGAAGTTGGCAAAACTTTAGTCAGCGGTGCCTTGATTCTCAAACTTCGAGAACAGGGTAAACAAGTGCTTGGTTTTAAGCCTGTGGTTGCTGGTACCTACCACAGCAAAGATGGTCGATCACTCAACGAAGATTTAGAAACTCTACGTATTGCCTCAAATTTAGCCCCTGGACAATTGAATTTATGTCCTTATGTTTTAGATAGCCCTGCAGCACCTCACTTAGTGGCTAAAGCCAACAGTCTTCGCCTTGAACTAAGCACCATGCTGCTAGCCTATGACGCTATTCTTAGAGAAAGTGATGATGTTGTAGTCGAAGGCGCTGGTGGTTTTTTAACCCCCATCAATGAACAAGAAAATTTGAGTGACTTTGCGCAAGAAATTAACTTACCTGTCATTCTGGTTGTGGGTATGAAATTGGGCTGCATTAATCATGCGCTTCTCACAATAGAGGCCCTGAAAGTGCGCAAGCTAAACATTGCTGGCTGGATCGGCAATACCCTATCCCAAGAGATGCCCTTACTGACGGAAAACATTCAGACGCTTCAATCTAAAATTGCTGCGCCTTTTTTAGGTCTCATTCCTGAGCTAACACAGGCACTTAAAAAGCCCGAAAACAGTCCTTATTCACTTGAAGCACTTCAATTTGCTGCAAAGTACATTCAACTACCTAGTAATAACACTTAATTCATCGCTGTAATTCCCCTGTAAACGCCAACTAGAGTGCGTCTCAGGTTACTTTCAGATAAGATGAAGGTATGCATTTACTTCCAGAAATTATTGAATCCACAGAAGCGATCCAAGATATTCGACGCAATATTCATGCTCATCCTGAATTGCGTTTCGAAGAAAACCGTACAGCTGATTTAGTTGCGGAAGCACTATCAAGTTGGGGGATCTCTGTTTTTCGTGGCATGGGTAAAACGGGAGTTGTTGGTCGCCTAGATGGAGATTTAGGACCAGGCAAGATGATTGGCTTGCGGGCTGACATGGATGCGCTACCACTTCAAGAACACAATAACTTCGCACACGCATCACTTAATCCCGGAAAAATGCATGCTTGCGGGCATGATGGTCACACCGCAATGCTCTTGGGAGCTGCGCAGTATTTATCAAATAATCGTGACTTCAAGGGTACGGTGATTTTTATTTTTCAACCAGCTGAAGAAGGTGGTGCTGGAGCTCGCGAAATGATTAAAGATGGCCTCTTCACACAGTTTCCTTGCGATGCCGTATTTGGGCTCCATAACTGGCCAGGCTTAGGAGAGGGTCATTTTGGTGTGACAGCAGGCCCGATGATGGCATCGAGCAATGCTTTTGAAATCACCATTACCGGTAGAGGTGGTCACGCCGCCCTTCCCCACAACAGTGCTGATCCCGTATTAACTGGAGCACAAGTGGTGCTGGCACTGCAGAGCATCATTACACGCAATAAGCGTCCCGTAGATGCAGCTGTTCTCTCTGTTACTCAATTTCATGCGGGGGAGACCAGTAATGTTATCCCCGATAGTGCTTTTATTGGCGGTACCGTACGTACATTTACGCTTGAAGTATTGGACTTGATTGAACAACGCTTAAGAGAAATTGCCCACAGTGTTGCCAGTGCATTTGATTGCCAAGCGGACATTCGCTTTTCCAGAAACTATCCACCATTAATCAATCATGAAACTGAAGTTGAATTTGCCAGTGAAGTAATGAGTGAATTAGTTGGCAAGCAAAATGTTGACACCTCTATTGATCCAACTATGGGTGCGGAAGACTTTGCATTCATGTTGCTTGAAAAGCCTGGTTGTTATGTCTTTTTAGGCAATGGGGATGGAGATCATCGCTCGGTAGGTCACGGTATGGGGCCATGCCACCTACACAACCCCTCCTATGACTTCAATGATGCCTTGATACCGGTAGGCGTGAGCTACTGGGTCAAACTAGCTCAACGCTACCTAGAAAAAAATTAGGCAAATTAAGAGTTCGTAAATTTGGCAGGGCGTTTTTCCATAAATGCTGCCATACCCTCTTTTTGATCATTTGTAGCAAAGCAAGCATGAAACAAACGACGCTCGAAATGAATTCCTTCTGAGAGCGTAGTTTCGTAAGCGGTATTTACCGCTTCTTTTGTCATCATGGTAGTCAGTAAAGGCATATCTGCAATATCCTTAGCAATTGCTTTTACTTCCTTCAATAAATCTGCCTTTGGAAATATTCGCGCCACCAAGCCTGCGCGCTCTGCTTCTAAGGCATCCATCATGCGGCCCGTTAAAGCCAAATCCATTGCCTTCGCTTTCGATACTGCACGTGGCAAACGTTGGGTGCCTCCTGCGCCGGGAATGATGCCTAACTTTATTTCTGGTTGCGCAAACTTTGCGTTATCAGCCGCCATGATGGTGTCACACATCATTGCCAACTCACAGCCACCACCCAACGCATATCCTGAGACCGCAGCAATCACGGGCTTACGAACTTGCCGCATATGCTCCCAATTGCGAGAAATAAAATTATGGCGGTATACATCTTGCAAGCTACGCTTTGCCATTGATGCTATGTCAGCGCCTGCTGCAAATGCTTTCTCACTACCAGTAACGATGATGCAACCGATATTGTCATCAGCATCAAACGCTAGCAAGGCCGCACCGAGCTCATCCATTAATTCATCATTAAGTGCATTGAGCACCTCAGGACGATTCAAAGTGATAGTGGCAACCTTGCCCTCAACTTCAGTCAAAATTGTTTTGTAGCTCATAGATTTCTTTCTAATGTGTCGTTCATTAACGGGGCAGTAATAGCCACATCTTGCCATTTTGTTTCATCCGCCCCGCCATTTCCCCGGCAGCCTCACCTGATCCCCAATAGTAATCAGCTCTGACACCCCCCACAATGGCCTTGCCAGTATCTTGCGCCATAACGAGTTTCTGTAATGGCTGAGTACTTAATGGCTTAGTTGTGGCTAAAAATACTGGGGCACCCAAGGGCATTGCCTGTAGATCAATCGCAATACTGCGTTCAGCAGTCAAGGGCACGCCTAGTGCACCATTAGGACCTAAATCTGCCTCCACATTACCCGGCAGCTCTTTAAAAAATACAAAGCGAGGGTTGGCATTGAGCATCTCGTTGACGCGATCGGGATTACGCCTTGCCCATTGCGAAATACCTTGCATCGTAGCTTCACTTCGGGTGATCTCTTTATGATCTAGAAGCCACTGAGCAAATGATTTAAATGGTTGATCATTAGTTCCTGCAAAGCCTAAACGCATTACGCGCCCATCTTCAAGACGAATTTTTCCTGAGCCTTGTATTTGCATAAATGCAGCAGCTACAGGGTCTTGCACCCAGGCGATTTCAGACCCTTTCAGCATGCCCGAAGCTATTAAGTCAGCTCGGGTTGGGCCTGGGTTCGGTTTCATTTTTTTCCAAGCGTTTGGATAAGCGTAAAGCGGTACGCTGTAAACGCTTGAACGCATTAATGATCCATTCATCACAGGCTCGTAATAACCAGTGACCAACCCTGTCTCACTTCTAGAGTTATTTCGAATTTCATATGCCTGAAAATAATTCTCAAAATATCGGCGAATAGCCTGCTCATCACGACCTGAGAGGCTTGTGGCCTGCGCGCAGACCTGACGCCAATTCACTTCGCTACTACGCCTACGCAAGGCATCGCAACTCTTGAGCCACGCTGGCCATGCTTGGGTTAGATCATCCTCCTGCCAACCAGGTAGTGCCTGCCATGAGACGGCACTAAAACTGGCAATCGATGAGCTATAGGTAGAAGGTGCAGCGCCCGAGCTATTAGATCGATACCCCGTTCCGCGCGTGGGAGGAGTGGAACAGGCAGCAAGCAAGTTGGCAAAGACAATAGCGAATACACTTACTTGAAACAATTTAAATTTAGAAATCATGATTGCCAATTTACTCGATGAATACCCAATGCTACTGTTTGTCATTGAAGGCGCTATTGCCTTGGGGCTCTTATTGTTTATTGTCTTGTGGACCGGTAAAGGCAAAAAATAATTTCCAGCGCTTTGTCCACCACGCTTAGTGCAGTGTGCGCGGCATGACCAAGGCAAATTCTGGAATTGGGGCCTGAAAGAACTGCGCCTCTTCCGTGACACAAAAATACTCACCACGCATCGTGCCAGCCGGCGTTGGGAGGGTAGCCCAACTGGTGTACTCAAAATGCTCCCCGGAACGCAATAGGGGCTGCTGTCCAACCACCCCCAGACCTTTTACCTCTTGGACATCGTTATCCCCATCCGTAATGAACCAATGGCGGGCAATCAGCTGAATGCTGGCCGATCCTGTATTGCGGATCGTTACCGTATAGGCAAAGGAAAATTGGCGATTATCTGGGTCAGATTGGTCTGGAAGATACTGGGTCTTAACCGTAATGCTGATTTCATGGGGGTTCATGCTCGAATTCTGCTCCATCCTAAGGTCAACTGCAAGCTAGAATCTAGGGATGGAAAGCCAAAAAACACCATCAAATCGTCAATTTCTGATTGCCCCCTCCATTTTGTCAGCTGACTTTGCCTGTTTGGGCAAGGAAGTGCAGGATGTTTTAGTGGCCGGCGCAGACTGGATTCACTTCGATGTGATGGATAACCATTACGTCCCTAACCTCACAATTGGCCCCTTGGTTTGTGAGGCTATTCGCCCTTACGCGAGTAAAGACGGAAAACCTGCCGTCATTGATGTTCACTTAATGATTGAACCGGTGGATCGCATCGTTCCTGACTTTGCAAAAGCTGGCGCTAATCTCATTAGCTTTCATCCAGAGGCGAGTCCTCACGTGAATCGCACATTAAATTTAATTCGTGATCAAGGCTGTCAAGCCGGGTTGGTTTTCAATCCAGCAACCCCTCTTGATCATTTAGATCACACTCTTGAGTTGCTTGATTTAGTTCTGCTGATGTCTGTCAATCCTGGCTTTGGTGGTCAATCATTTATTCCTAGCACCTTGCAAAAGATTGCTCAAGTACGCGCTCGCTTAGATCGTTATGAAGCTGAAACTGGCCGTCATATTCGTCTTGAAGTTGATGGCGGAATTAAGGTCGACAACATTGCACAAGTTGCTCAAGCAGGCGCAGATACTTTTGTTGCAGGCTCGGCTATTTTCGGAAAAGAAAATTACACTCAAGTCATTGACGCAATGCGCACAGAGTTGGGAAGGTCAGGAAAAGCCTAATGCAGCGCGAAGAATTTAATGCACTAGCCAAACAAGGTTTCAATCGCATTCCTCTAGTGAAAGAGGTATTGGCCGACTTAGAAACCCCGCTGTCACTCTATGTGAAGTTGAGTCAAGCTTTTGGCAAAAAAAATACCTACCTTTTGGAATCAGTTCTTGGAGGCGAGCGGTTTGGGCGCTTCTCCTTTATTGGCCTGCCTGCTAGGACCATTATTCGTACCGTAGGAACTCCTACTAACCCCATCAATGAAGTGGTAACGGATGAAAAAGTAGTTGAGACTAACAACGATAATCCGCTCGACTTTGTAGACGCCTATTTCAAGCGTTTTCAGGTTGCAGTTGAGTCTGGTCTACCGCGTTTTTGTGGTGGCTTAGCTGGTTATTTTGGCTACGATACCGTTCGCTATATCGAATCTCGCCTTGCCAAACATGATCTACCAGATGAGCTAGGTGTACCTGATATTCAGCTCATGCTCACTGAAGAGTTAGCCGTCATTGATAACGTTGCAGGCAAAATTTATTTTATTGTCTATGCTGATCCAAGCATCTCTGATGGCTTTGAAAAAGCACAGGCGCGCTTAAAAGAATTACTCACATGCCTTAGCAAACCAGTCAGCATGCCGCCTTCATTAGCTAGCACTAAGACAGAGCTGATTCGTAAGTTTAAATCGGTAGATTTTGAGGATGCAGTTCGCAGAACCAAGGAATACATTTTGGCTGGCGATTGTATGCAGGTAGTCATTGGGCAGCGCATTAGCAAGCCGTTTACTGATTCACCGCTCGCCTTATACCGGGCTTTACGATCTTTGAATCCATCGCCCTATATGTACTTCTATGATTTTGGCGACCTACAGATTGTGGGCTCCTCCCCAGAAATCTTGGTGCGCCAAGAAAAACGGGCTGCTGAGAAAATTGTGACTATTCGTCCGCTGGCTGGCACGCGTCCCCGCGGTAGCAACCCAGAGGAAGATGAGCGTCTAGCTAAAGAACTCTTAGCGGACCCGAAAGAGATTGCTGAACACGTAATGCTGATTGACCTTGCCCGTAATGATGTAGGGCGCATCGCTAAAACAGGATCCGTCAAAGTGACTGACTCAATGTCCATTGAGAAATACTCTCACGTGCAACACATCGTGAGTTCAGTAGAAGGCGATCTTTTAGATAATATGAGTAATATGGACGTGCTACGCGCCACCTTCCCCGCAGGAACCCTCTCCGGAGCTCCAAAAATTCGGGCAATGGAAATCATTGATGAGATGGAAATTGTGAAGCGTGGCGTCTATGGTGGTGCAGTAGGCTACCTCTCTTTCTCAGGCGACATGGATGTGGCGATTGCTATTCGTACCGGTGTCATACGTAATGGCATATTGCACTCTCAGGCTGGTGCTGGTGTTGTTGCAGACTCAGATCCGACCGCAGAATGGAAAGAGACTGAGGTAAAAGCACGTGCAGTCTTAACCGCAGCTGAGTTAGTACAAGGAGGACTCGATGCTCCTAATGATTGATAACTACGACTCCTTTACCTATAACCTCGTGCAATACTTTGCAGAACTAGGTGAAGAGGTCAAAGTATTCCGAAATGATGAAATTACAGTTGCAGAAATTGCAAAACTGAATCCTGCGCGTATTTGTATTTCACCAGGTCCATGTAGCCCAGCTGAAGCAGGAATTTCTGTAGCAACCATTAAACAATATGCTGGCAAGATTCCAATTCTAGGAGTGTGTCTTGGACATCAAGCTATTGGTGAGGCCTTTGGCGGTAAAGTCATTCGAGCCCAGAAAGTGATGCATGGCAAGACGGATAGCATTCATCACACTGGTGTCGGCGTATTTAAAAGCTTGCCTGACCCATTTAAGGTTACGCGCTATCACTCTCTAGCCATTGAGAAAAGTTCTTTGCCAGACTGCTTGGAAGTCACTGCGACCTCCTCTGATGGTGAAATCATGGGCGTGCGCCATAAAGAGCTGGCAGTTGAAGGCGTTCAGTTCCACCCCGAATCGATTCTCTCCGAGCATGGCCATGCCCTACTCAAGAATTTTTTACAAAATAAGTAGTCAAGCTACCTAAAGCCACATGTCAATCACTCCTCAAGAAGCGCTACAGCGCTGCATAGAACATCGCGAACTCTTTCATGATGAAATGACGTCTATGATGCGCCTCATCATGAGCGGTGAAATGTCACCTGAGTTGGTGGCCGGCCTCTTGGTGGCATTGCGCACCAAGAAAGAAACTGTTGGCGAAATCGCAGCTGCCGCACAAGTGATGCGCGAGTTCGCAACTACCGTAGACGTCGAAGACCGTACTCATTTAGTTGATGTAGTGGGTACCGGTGGCGATGGTGCCCATACTTTTAATATCTCTACTGCGGCGATGTTTGTTGCTGCAGCAGCTGGCGCAAAAATTGCCAAACATGGTAATCGCAGCGTTAGCAGCAAGTCCGGAAGTGCTGACGTACTGGAAGCGTTAGGCGTCAATCTTGCGCTTTCGGCAGAACAAGTTGCCCAGTGCATCTCTACAGTGGGTGCTGGGTTCATGTTTGCCCCTAACCACCACCCGGCAATGAAAAATGTTGTGCCTATACGCAAGCAGCTGGGTGTACGCACTATTTTTAATATCTTGGGACCACTAACCAATCCGGCTGACGCTAAGCGTATTTTGATGGGCGTATTTCATCCTGATTTAGTTGGTATTCAGGCCCGTGTATTACAAGCGCTAGGCATGGAGCATGCTTTAGTGGTTTATGGACGTGACGGCCTCGATGAAATTTCGCTCGAAGGCTCCACGCTTGTTGGGGAACTCAAGGACGGCGCTGTTCATGAGTATGAAATTCATCCGAAAGACTTTGGTTTAAATACTGCCCCGACCATCAGCTTCAAGGTTGCTAATGCAGAAGAATCCAAGCAGATTGTTTTAGATGTGATTGATAACAAGCCCAGCGCTGCAAGTGACATTGTCTGTTTAAATGCAGGCGCTACCCTATACGTAGCAGGCGTAACCCCTGATATTGCCAGCGGTATTGCTAAGGCTAAAGCAGCTATTGCATCTGGGGCTGCCCGTCAAAAATTAAACGCTTTCGTTACCGCAACACAATCTAAATAAATTACCATTCATGAGCGATATTCTCGAAAAAATTGTTGCAACCAAAAAGATTGAAATTGCGCATAACCTGAAACAACTTTCTCTTGCAAATCAACGTGAGAACGCACAAGTAAATAATCAAGATCCCGCTCTAAAGCCGAGAGGCTTCATTCGCTCGATTGAGCAAAAAATTGCGGAAGGTAAACCGGGGGTTATTACCGAAATCAAAAAAGCTAGTCCAAGTAAGGGCATTCTTCGCGAGAATTTCATTCCCGCAGAAATTGCACGGTCCTATGAAAAACATGGCGCTGCTTGCTTATCGGTTCTAACTGACGTCGATTACTTTCAAGGTAGCAATGCCTATCTGCAACAAGCACGCGCTGCTTGCAGCATTCCTGTTTTACGTAAAGACTTCACCATAGACCCTTATCAAATCTATGAAGCGCGCGCCATTGGTGCGGATGCAATTTTATTAATCGTAGCCTGCCTAGAGCTCAATCAAATGAAAGAGCTTGAGGCTTGTGCTGACGAACTGGGCCTAGATGTATTGGTAGAAGTACATGATGGTGCTGAGTTAGAGCAAGCACTCGAACTCAAAACATCATTACTAGGCATTAATAATCGTAATCTCAAGACGTTTGAGGTGACATTGCAAACAACTCTTTCACTTCTATCTGCGGTGCCAAACAATAAAACTTTGGTTACCGAATCTGGAATATTGAATCGTGCCGATGTTCAACTCATGCGAGACAATCAGATCAATGCGTTCCTAGTTGGTGAGGCGTTCATGCGCTCTGCTGACCCTGGTGCCGCTCTTGGTCAGCTGTTTTTCTAAAGTAATTTGAAATTTACCAATAAAAAAGCTCTTGAAAAAGAGCTTTTTTATTGAGTTGCTAGCGAATGTTTGCTTTGTTAAACGTTGAATAAGAAATTCAACACATCCCCATCCTTCACTACATACTCTTTGCCTTCGGCGCGCATCTTGCCAGCTTCTTTAGCGCCTGACTCACCCTTAAATTGAATGAAGTCATCATAAGAAATGGTTTGCGCACGAA
Source organism: Polynucleobacter sp. TSB-Sco08W16 (assembly GCF_018687455.1). Classification (NCBI taxonomy): domain Bacteria; kingdom Pseudomonadati; phylum Pseudomonadota; class Betaproteobacteria; order Burkholderiales; family Burkholderiaceae; genus Polynucleobacter; species Polynucleobacter sp. TSB-Sco08W16. Next base: position 138,168 of record NZ_CP061291.1, on the reverse strand, counting down.
TAAAGCCGCGCTCAAAGTCTGTATGAATTACACCGGCTGCCTGTGGAGCTGTATCACCTTGGTGGATAGTCCAAGCACGAACCTCTTTTACACCTGCAGTGAAATAAGTATGCAAACCTAATAAGGCATAACCTGCCCTAATCACGCGATCTAATCCTGGTTCAGCCATCCCTAGATCGGCCAAGAATTCTGTTTTATCAGCATCATCTAAATCTGCAATTTCCGCTTCAATGGCGGCACATACTGCAACTACAGGCGCATTCTCTTTGGCAGCATGCTGCTTAACTGCATCAAGATGAGGATTATTTTCAAAACCATCTTCTTTAACATTGGCTACGTACATTGCAGGCTTAGCAGTAATTAAGCAAAGAGGCTTAATAAGTAATTTTTCATCGTCACTTAAATTTAAGCTTCGCACTGGTAGGGCTGAGTCTAGATGGGCTTGCACTTTAGTCAACACCGCAACTAAGGCAGCAGCCTCTTTATCGTTTCCAGACTTTGCGGCCTTGCTAGAACGATTAAGCGTTTTCTCAACTGTCGCTAAATCCGATAAAGCCAACTCGGTGTCAATAACACCAATATCTGCAATAGGATCAATCTTCCCAGCAACGTGGATCACGTTCGGATCCTCAAAACAGCGCACCACATGGGTAATTGCGTCCGTTTCCCGAATATTGGCTAGGAATTGATTTCCAAGCCCCTCTCCTTTGGAGGCGCCAGCCACCAAGCCCGCAATATCGACAAATTCGACTGCAGCTGGCAGGACGCGCTCAGGCTTCACAATCTCAGCCAAGGCGGCTAGACGGGGGTCAGGAACCTCAACAACGCCCACATTAGGCTCGATCGTGCAGAAAGGATAGTTTTCCGCTGCGATCCCAGCCTTGGTAAGCGCATTAAAGAGGGTAGATTTGCCGACGTTAGGCAGGCCGACGATGCCACATTTCAAAGACATAACGATATTGTAAAGGGGCTGGTTTCGATATCATCGAGTTATGGCAGAAGCTCATTCAAACCCCCGCTCCATAAACCCCAGAAATCCCTCGCAAACTCGTCCTGTAGATGTCGTTGTTGTAGGGGGAGGCATAGTTGGCAAGGCTTGCGCGCTTGGTTTAGCCCAGCTGGGCTTAAACACGGTTGAGATCGCCCCCGATTTAGGTCTGGCAGTTCCTAGCCCTCAAGGTCATCAATGGGGTCAAAGAATTTATGCTTTTTCACCAAGCACTCAAAAACTACTGGCCCATTTGCAAATTTGGGATGCTCTTGACCACAGCCGTCTTCAGGCAGTGCGAGATATGCGTATCTATGGGGATCGCGGCGAAAAAAATGATCAGCTCCATCTATCTGCATTCGAGGCTGGCACACATCAACTTGCTTGGATTGGAGAGTCGAATTTAATTGAACATACACTTGACCAAGCTGCACGCTTCCAAAATAAATTAGAGCGTATTGCCGATGCTGTTGAAAAAATTGATGTTGATGCCAATGGAAATACTCTGCACTTAAAAAGTGGTGGCGCTATTCACGCGCAGCTCGTGATTGCTGCTGATGGTGCGAACTCACCAATCCGCGATTCGATTGGGATTTCTTTTAGCGAAGAGAGCTATTTACAAAGCGCAGTAGTAGCTAACTGGATGTGTACTTACCCTCACCTTGAAACTGCCTTCCAGTGGTTTCTACCAGGTGGAGATATTGTTGCAATGTTGCCTTTACCAAACAAGCAAGTCTCGATGGTATGGTCAACTTCGACTGAGCATGCAGCAGAACTATTAAAGCTTAATCAGTCGCAGTGGTTAGACCGCCTCTCCTCTATTGCCAATGGCGCAATAGAAAAGCAACTTGGCGAGCTCACACTGAATTCCACGCCTGCTGCATTTCCTTTAAGAAAAATTCGAGCTGCTCGCTTCATTGGTCCCGAGGCTAACCCAAAGGTTGCACTCATTGGGGATGCGGCCCATGTAATGCATCCCTTAGCAGGGCAAGGCCTGAACTTGGGTCTTCGGGATGTGGCTGTGCTACTCAATATCTTGAGTAAGCGTGAATCCTTTCGCCCATTAAGTGATCTCACCTTATTGCGCCGCTATGAACGCCAGCGACAAGGTGACACTAGTGCGCTTTTATGGGTCACTGATAAGCTGAAGAAATTATTTTCAGGCGGTAGCAACACAGAAAAACAGTTGCGTAATTGGGGGCTTGGACTGGTTAATAAAAGTCACTTCATTAAACAGCGCCTTATTGAACGGGCATTAGGAGAAATTGATTTTGACTAAATTTTTATCAGTAGCCTCATTTGTAGTTGGATTACTCTGCACTACCCTTCTTTTTACTGAAGCTGCACAAGCGCAAGCAGATCAACAACTCAAATTAGATATACAGAAAAAATTAGGTGGCAGCGCAAAAGTACGCAGCGTTACTCCGGCGCCGGTATCAGGGCTGTATGAGGTGCTAGTTGGTAATGAAATTTTTTACACCGATAGTTCAGCAAAATACTTAATTCAAGGCGAAATTATTGAGCTTGCTACCGGTAAAAACATGACTGAACAAAGGCAGGCAGATCTCAACCGAATTAAATGGAGCGACCTCAATCAGGCCAATGCTTTCAAGACTGTCCGTGGCAATGGTAATCGTCAATTAGCCATCTTTTCTGATCCGAACTGCGGCTACTGCAAGCGCCTCGAAAAATCGCTTCAGCAATTGGATAATGTCACCATTTATACCTATCTCATCCCCATACTATCTGCCGACTCAAGCCTCAAAGCGAAACAAATTTGGTGCTCCTCTGATCCCAATAAAACCTATATAGATTGGATGGTCAACGGTGTAGTCCCTAGCGGAAAATCTGACTGCAGCAATCCCTTAGATAAAAACCTAGCATTTGCAAAAAGCTATGGCATTACTGGTACTCCTACTCTCTTTTTTACTGACGGTAGCCGCTTTCCTGGTGCCGCTCAGATCGCCGATATTGAAAAGAAATTTGCCTCACTGAAATAAGCATATGAACACTACAGACCTGCCAGCAATTCAATACACAGTATGGCCTGCAGACTTGCATGGTCATCGCTTTGAAGTAAAGCTGCATATTGCCAATCCAGATCCTAAGGGGCAGATTGTTCAAATGCCGGCATGGATACCTGGCAGCTATCTGATTCGTGACTTTTCAAAACAGATTGAAAAGATTGAGGCCTTTACTGCAGGATCAACAAAGAAAAAAATTGCTTTAGATCGAATTGATAACGATCACTGGCAACTACCGCCAATAGAAGGTGGTGTGGACATTCTCACAACAATTTACGCTTTTGATAACTCTGTGCGTGCGGCCTATCTCGATACTGAGCGCGCATTCTTTAATGCAACTAGTCTTTGCCTCATCGTTAAGGGTCAAGAAGATCTTCCATGCTCTCTAGCAATTACTGCGCCAGAAACTGCATACTCAGATCACTGGTCAGTGCAAACTAGTCTAAGAGTAGTCAAAACAGACGCGCGCGGTTTTGGGTTTTATCTTGCTCAAAACTATGATGACCTCATTGACCATCCAGTAGCAATGGGTGAGTTTCAGGAGGTGCGCTGGACATCAAGCAATACGGCGCACAGCATGGCGGTTCAAGGATGTCTGCATCCAATCGATGTGGCACGTTTAGCCGCTGACTTACAGGCTATTTGTACTTGCACCATCAACCTTTTTGAACCTAAAACAAAACAGGCGCCATTTACCAGCTACCTCTTCTTAGTGAATGCCGTTTTAAATGGATATGGTGGCCTTGAACACCGCAATAGCACCGCATTGCTATGCCGTCGCGATCAAATTCCACAGAAAAACATCCCTTTAGATGAATCTAGTTATCGCGAATTCTTAGGCTTATGTAGCCATGAGTATTTCCACGCATGGTTGGTAAAGCGTATTCAACCTAAGGCTTTCCAGCCATATGATCTAGGCAACAGAAATCGCACACGCTTGCTATGGATCTTTGAAGGTTTCACTAGTTACTACGATGATCTACAACTCTTGCGTAGCAAACGGATTGATTTAAGCGCTTATCTCAAATTACTTGCTGATAATTGGAATGGTGTCTTACGTGGGCCAGGAAGATTAAAGCAGAGCATAGCTGATAGCTCTTTTGATGCTTGGACCAAGTATTACCAAGCGGATGAAAATACTCCCAATGCAGTCGTAAGCTATTACGGCAAAGGCGCCCTTATCGCCTTGGGTCTAGACTTACAAATCCGCACCTACTCAAAGAATAAAAAATCTTTGGACGATCTGATCCGCCTGGTTTGGCAAAAGCATGGGGTAACGCTTGATGGTATTACCGAGAATGGCTTAGATATTTTGATTAACGATTTACTTGGCGATGGCTTTAGCAAAATATGGAACGACTTCAAGTCTCGATATATCTTTGGTATTGAAGATATTCCAGTCCAAAAATGGATTGCCTCCAAACTCATTTCAGTAAAGCCAAAAACACAAACTAAACTTGAAAGAATCAAGCTGCAGTTAGGTTTGCGTCATACAGAAACCAATGGCTGGCTCAAAGTTACTCATGTATTGGATGGTGGAGCAGCACAAGCAGCAGGTCTCGCAGCAGGTGATTTACTTGCTAGCATCAATGGTCAACGCGTGACAAGCAATCGCTGGGATAAGGTCCTCGGCACCCTCTCAGAGGGTCAATCAATCAACCTCTCTTTCTATCGCGATGATCTTGAGCATGAGCGTATTTTGGTATTAGAGTCGGCTCAACTACCAATACAATTTGAGCTTACTGCAGTGGGCAGTAACTACAAGTAAATGCCTTCTTTCTCTAAAGACGATATCCCACAAGATTGGCGCAAACTATTAGGCGACTATTTTGATTCTCCTGCCTGGAGTAAATTAGAGAACAATATTCAAGCCGTCTTAAATTCTGACTTCGAAAGTGTCCGCCCTGAGCCACAGAATTTTTTCAAAGCACTTGCGTTAACCCCGGTTGATTCAGTGAAGGTGGTGATTATTGGGCAAGACCCCTATCACTCTCCAGGACTTGCGCAAGGCCTTGCATTTTCCATCCCCGCAAGCATTCCAATAAATTCTCGTGAGTTTCCAAGCTCACTACGCAACATCAGCAAAGCATTAGCTCTTGAGGGCTTTGGGCCCCTACCCCATGGTGACTTACATGATTGGGCCAATCAAGGAGCACTCCTACTTAACACTGCGCTCAGCGTCAGGTTAGGACAGGCTGGTAGTCATACCAATCTGGGGTGGAAAACCTTCATTGATCACCTTATCTCTAAGCTAGCGTTAAAGAAGCCATCCTTAGTTTGGCTACTTTGGGGAGGGCATGCCCAATCTAAGAAAGACCTGATAGAGCCAGGACAAGATCAACTGATCTTGACATCCTCACATCCATCTGGCTTAGGAGTCTATAAGACAGATAGGCCCTTTTTAGAACCCGGTACAGCGCGAAGTTGCATGCACTTCACGAAAACAAATGATTGGCTGCAAGCGCATGGCCGTGAACCCATTCAATGGGTTCGATCTTCTGAAAAGACCCCTATAAAAAACTCACAAGATGATTTATTTAGCTAAACCGGTATAGATCCACCCTATAGTGCAGGCAGCGAAGATGGCTACCAGCCACTCCAACATTTGGCCCGATTGAAAGAACCCCATATATTGGCCTAAATACGAACCTCCAGCTGCTGCGGCGAAGCCCAGCAATACGCTGATGAGCAATCCCCTGACGCTGGAGCTCTGAGAGCCTTTGGCTAACCCAGGGTAAAAGATCCAGGCAAAAGCCCCGGATGCACCCCCAATTAGCAGAAAAGCCAAAAACCCCATTCTCACCCCCATTAATGATGTCATCAAATCTATAATCACCATTATGAAGTTGTTGACACTCGGCATCAATCATCACACAGCGCCGGTCGCCATTCGGGAAAAGGTCGCCTTTGACCCTGAATTTCTTCAAGAAGCGTTGCACGATCTCCGCCAACATTTGCTGGGGGCGAATCAATCCGGCCTGCCTGAAGCGACCATCCTGTCAACCTGCAACCGCACCGAAGTCTACTGCGCAGCTAACGATGCTGATGCGGCCAGCATTTTGCATGAAGCGACTTTTGATTGGCTAGCAAAAACCCAGCAACTCGCTCCAAGCAGTCTTGAGCCACACATTTACTCCCTCCCACAATCGGATGCTGTTCGTCACGCTTTCAGAGTAGCGTGCGGCCTAGATTCAATGGTAATTGGTGAAACCCAAATCTTGGGACAGATGAAAGATGCAGTTCGCACCGCAAATGATGCGGGTGTTTTAGGAACCTACCTTAATCAGTTATTTCAGAAAACATTTGCAGTTGCGAAAGAAGTTCGCGGATCAACTGAAATTGGCGCGCATTCGATTTCCATGGCCGCAGCATCGGTGCGACTTTCTGAACGTATTTTTGAAAAAATTTCTAATCAAAAAATTCTGTTCATTGGCGCAGGTGAAATGATCGCCTTGTGTGCAACGCACTTTGTTGCCCGTAAACCAAAAAATGTTGCCATTGCTAATCGTACAATCGAGCGTGGCCAAGAGTTGGCAGATGCTATTGCTGATCAAGGAACTCAAGCAGAATCATTCAAGCTTTCTGAGCTTCCTGGCCGCTTACATGAATTTGACATCATCGTGTCGAGCACCGCCTCGTCCTTGCCGATCATTGGTCTTGGCATGGTGGAGAGCGCTCTGAAGCAGCGTCGACATAAACCGATGGTGATGATTGATTTAGCAGTCCCACGCGACTTCGAACCAGAAATTTCCAGGCTTGATGACGTGTATCTCTATACTGTTGACGATCTTGGCGTGATGATTCAAACAGGCGCAAGTTTGCGCCAAGCTGCTGTAAGTCAAGCTGAAGCAATCATTGAAGATCGAGTTGGTAATTTTATGCATTGGATGCAAGGTCGCAATGCGGTTCCGTTGATTCAGGATATTCAGCAACAAGGTGAACGCTTAAGACAACTTGAGTTAGAACGTGCGATGAAACGTTTGATGCGTGGCGATGATCCACAGGAAGTTCTAAATGCCATGGCACAAGGTCTTACCAATAAATTCTTACATGGCTCGCTCCATGCATTACAGCACTCCAACGGCGCAGAGCGCGATGCCTTAATCAAGTTATTACCTAAACTATTTGCCTCACACTCAAAATCAGAAGACCATTAGATGAAGCCCAGCATGCGGGCTAAGCTAGATCATCTAGACACGCGCTTAGCCGAACTTAATTCCCTTTTAACATCTGAAGAAGCAACCAAAGATATGGATGCTTATCGGAAACTCACGCGTGAGCACTCTGATATCGCTACCGTCGTTGAGCAATTTGGCTTGTATAAGCAGGCTGAGGCAGATGCACAAGCCGCAGAAGAGATGCGTAAAGATCCTGAAATGAAGGATTTTGCAGATGAAGAGCAAAAGCAGGCTCAGGCAACTATGGAAGAGCTTGAGAGTACTCTACAGAAACTGCTTCTACCCAAAGATGAAAACGACGAGCGCAATGTGTTCTTAGAGATTCGGGCGGGTACTGGTGGGGATGAAAGCGCGCTCTTTGCCGGCGATCTTCTACGCATGTATACCCGCTTTGCAGAGCGTCAAGGCTGGAAAGTAGAAATAGTCAGCGCTGCTGAATCAGACTTAGGGGGATACAAAGAGATTGTCCTTCGCCTAGTGGGTCAATCTGTTTATTCACGCCTGAAATTTGAGTCTGGGGGCCATCGCGTGCAACGCGTCCCTCAGACCGAAACCCAAGGTCGTATTCATACGTCAGCCTGCACTGTTGCAGTCATGCCGGAAGCAGATGAACTGGAGGCGGTGAAAATCAATCCCGCTGAATTACGTATCGACACCTTCCGTGCATCTGGTGCAGGGGGGCAGCATATCAATAAGACTGACTCTGCAGTACGCATCACCCACTTGCCAACCGGCACTGTAGTGGAATGTCAGGATGATCGCAGCCAACATCGGAACCGTGAACAGGCAATGAAAGTATTGGTCTCGCGAATCATGGACGCACGCGAACGTGAAAAACACCAGCTCGAAGCGCAAACTAGAAAATCTCTCATTGGTTCGGGCGATCGTAGCGACCGTATTCGAACGTACAACTTTCCACAGGGTCGCATCACTGATCACCGAATTAATCTCACACTCTATAAGATCGATGCCATGATGGATGGTGATATTAATGACCTCTGCAATGCCCTTGCATCCGAGCACCAAGCTGAATTACTCGCCGCTCTTGGCGATAATTAAGCAAGAAGTAAAATCTTCATGGGAATAGATGCAACTCTGCGCTCGTTAATGAGCGCCACCCTACTTCCACCCAATGAAGCTCGAATACTCATGGCTCAGGTACTCGATCAACACTACCAACTACCACGCTCTGCCCTGCTATCGCGTGACGATATGGAGCTTCATGCTCAAGCACTTGAGGAGTGGAAAACACTAGAATCCAGGCGACTTCAAGGTGAGCCGATTGCCTATCTCATTGGGAAACGTGGTTTTCATAATATTGAGCTGCAAGTTGCGCCGGGTGTTTTAATCCCGCGCCCAGAAACTGAACTACTTGTTGAAATTGGACTGCGTGAGATTAAGCAAATTGAAAAAGAGGTTATTACTCCCAAGGTCCTTGATCTAGGAACCGGCTCTGGAGCAATTGCACTAGCGATTGCAAATGAGGCTCCAAGTTCAATAGTGACCGCAACAGATCAATCTGCTGAAGCATTAGTCATTGCTAAGGCGAATGCCAAACAGCTAAACCTTGAGTCTTGTGTGCAATTTTTGCAAGGTAGTTGGTATGAGGCTTTGCACGAGAAGGCTTTATTTGACGTGATCCTAAGCAATCCCCCTTATATTGCTAGCCAAGATCCTCATCTGACTCAAGGTGACCTGCGTTTTGAACCCATTTCTGCCTTAACAGATCATGCCAGCGGGCTTACCTGCCTCAAAGTCATCATTCAAGGGGCTGTAAACCACTTAAAACCCATGGGCCTGATTGCAGTCGAGCATGGCTTTGATCAGTCAGAGGCTGTAGTCTGCCTGATGAAAGCAGGGGGATTTAGCGACGTTCAGGCCCATCAGGATTTGGCCGGCCATAACCGCGTGGTGTCCGCTAGGAAATAAGGCGTCAAGCCCCCCCTTTGTTGCATAAAGTCTTAAAATCGAAACAATAGTATTTCTAAACCATTTTTACCGCTTTATTGCTTTTCTAGAAAGAATTTATGGACACTCAAGCTCAAATTAAAGAAATCGTTACTAGCCACCCCGTTGTATTGTTTATGAAGGGAACTGCGCAGTTTCCTCAGTGCGGCTTCTCTGGCAATGCAGTCAATATTCTGCGCGCTAGTGGCGTTGAAAAACTTCATACCGTGAACGTATTAGAGGATGCAGGAATTCGCCAAGGTATTAAAGAATTTGCTAATTGGCCAACCATTCCTCAGCTCTATATCAATGGTGAATTCATTGGCGGATCAGACATCATGACTGAAATGTTTCAGTCTGGCGAGCTGCAAAAATTAGTTAAAGCGTAATTAGCCTTACCTTAGTGACTTTTGATCTAAGCTCTCTTCTGTTGTTTGGCCTACCGCTGGGATTGTGTGCAGGCCTCTTGGTTTATGCTCTCAATTTACGCTCGAGCCTGGCACGGGCAGAACTTCAAGTTGAAGCTGAGAGCGCATTAACCCTAGGGCTTAGGGCTGAACGTGATCAAGCGCTTCAAAATGCCATTCGTCTTGAAGCGGAACTCGATTCAGAACGCAAGCAAGGACTCGGACGCATTGAGTCGCTCAATGAAGCTAAAGAGGCGCTTACTAGCCAATTCAAAAACTTGGCCAATGAAATTCTGGAGGATAAATCCAAGCGCTTTACAGAACAAAATGCAGCTAGCCTCGATGCCCTTTTAAAGCCATTACAAACCAAGCTCACCGAATTCAAAGAGCAGGTCAATAATTCTTATGGGAATGAAGCGCGTGAGCGCTTTGCACTTAAAAGCGAAATTGAGCGTCTAGCCAATCTCAACCTACGAATGTCAGATGAAACACGCTCTTTAACGCAAGCATTAAAGGGCGACTCCAAAGTCCAGGGTAACTGGGGTGAGCTAGTGCTCGAGTCTATTCTTGAGTCATCAGGCCTGCGTAAAGGCGAAGAATATGTTGTGCAGGACAGCCATACGCAAACTGATGGTTCGCGCTTACAGCCTGACGTAGTCATTAAACTTCCCGAGGGTAGAAGTTTGGTGGTTGATAGCAAGGTATCCATAACAGCTTATGCCAGACACGCTGAAACAACCGACTCGGACATTGCTGAGCGTGAGTTAGCCGCCCATATCCAATCACTACGTCAACATATCCAAGGGTTATCAAGCAAGAACTACAGCTCTCTCTATGGCGTAGGTTCCGTGGACTTTGTTCTCATGTTCGTTCCGATTGAGCCCGCTTTCTTATTGGCCCTGAAAACTGCTCCGAATTTGTATCAAGAGGCGCTTGCTAAAAATATTGTGTTGGTTTGCCCAAGTACCTTGATGGCAACATTACGAACTGTCGCTCATTTATGGAGGCAGGATCACCAAAATCGGAATGCTTTAGAGATCGCAAAACAATGTGGCAATCTCTACGATAAATTTGTAGGTTTTGTAGATGATCTTGAAAAATTGGGTCAACGTTTAGATCAAGCCCAGACTAGCTATCACGATGCCTTTAGCAAACTGAAGACTGGCAAAGGCAATCTCATTCGCTCTGCTGAGAAGGTGCGTGAGCTTGGCGTTAAACCAAGTAAGAATTTATCTACTCCATTAATTGAGTCTTCTACAGATTTCGAATAAAAGGGCTCATTTGAAGCCCAAGAATGATGCGCAGGCCTATCGCAAAATAGCTATTGCTACTTGCTTTGGGACCTTCTTGGAGTGGTATGACTTTCTTACTTTCGCAAGCTTAGCGGTTGTTCTTGGTCCATTATTTTTTCCTTCAAGTGATCCCAATACAGGTCTTTTAGCAAGTCTTGCAACCTTTGGCGTTGGAATGGTGGTTAGGCCCATCGGATCGGCCCTATTTGGATCATTAGGTGACCATATAGGCCGCAAGCCCGTCTTTATGATCACGATTGCCTTAATGGGTCTGGCAACTGTCAGCGTAGGATTTTTGCCAACCTATGCACAGATCGGCATCTGGGCCCCCGCTTTTTTAGTTACCTTACGGTTAATCCAAGGCCTCTCTGCTGGAGGTGAAATTGGTGGTGGCGCTGTTTACCTCACAGAACATGCAGGCAACAAAAATAGAGGGTTCAAAACCAGCTTTCTTCAGCTAATGGGTCCGCTGGGCATTCTAGTTTCAACCTTACAAATTGCAGCCCTCCAAAGCTGCTTGTCTGCAGAAGAATTTCAGTCATGGGGATGGCGGGTACCTTTCTGGGTTTCGCTTCCGCTACTGTTGAGCGCTTTTTATATCCGAAGATCGCTTGAAGAAACACCGGTATTTCTAGAGCTATCAAACCAAACCGAGAAAAATGAATCTCAGTTAATCAATAACTTTAAAGATTCTGAAATTCGTAAGAGAATGTTTCTCCTCTTCTTTTGCATTTCATCTAGCGGAGCAATATTGTTCTTTTGCGTTCAGGTATATACGGCAGTCTTTTTAAAAACCTCGGTCCACTTGGAGTCTGCGCTGGTAGACAAACTGAGTATTTATGCCACTATCGCTCTCCTACCTCTCACCATATTTGCGGGTTGGCTCTCTGATAGGCTTGGGCGTAAACCAGTCGTTTTAGCTGGGATCATTCTTGGCTCAATTTTTATTCGCCCTGCATTTCAACTACTTCAAAAACTTGGTACTCACTACGTCGAATCTCCTTCAGGTAGCGCCCTCCTAAAAATAGGTTTGATATTGACGGCTCTCTCGCTTTCACTTGCACTGGTAGTGGGGCCACAAACTGCGCTTCTTGCAGAACTTTTTCCCGCCAAAGGTAGGAATAGCGCAGCCACACTTCCTCACAACTTAGCAGCTGGTTGGATTGGAGGAATGCTTCCACTCATCGTTACATGGCTCAATCAATCCTGGGGGAATGATCTGGCGGGCTTATGGTATCCAACCATATTTCTTAGTGCGGCAGGAATTACAGCGGCACTTTTCTTGCCAGAGACAAAAACTAAAAACTTATCTCAATGAGCCTATAAAGCTGCAATTCTATCTGCTATCTTTTTCTGAATAGCTAGCTTGTAATCTGACCACCAACCAATGCAGGGCTTCTATGCATCAAATATCAATCGGTCTTCTTGGCATTTATTGCCCTCTACCATCGTATACTTTATTTTCAAAAAGCTTCTTAGAATTAATAAAAATACGTCAATAAAAATAATATGGTCAATATATTCGAGTTTATTGAGACATCATCTTGGTGTCGTCGCGCAAATAGCGCGACAGATTTATATCAAAACGAAAACACATATTTACCCATGTTTTCCAAAGAATGCATCTCTTTAATTAATGAAAAAGATGCATTACTTCATCACAATGCATCCGAAGATAGTTTATTTTTTGAAACTCCATCAACTAATAGCGGCTTTAAGATCAATGATCTAATAGAAGGTGTTGAGGTTGGTGGATCAATCTTGGCTCACCTTACAAAAGTAATGATTAAAGATTCATCACTTTTAATTTTAGTGAGAAATAATCTTTCTCTTACTGAGGGCTATGGAAACAGGCGATGGGCTGAATACCAGCTTAACAAGTGGCCTAGTCAACATAACTATCCGCTTTGTATGATCCAAGGCGAGAACTTATTGACTCTTAAGCAAAGAATTAAAATTTACTCGATTGATAAAAAGATTCAAAAAATCCCTATACCTGCAATATATTTAAGTGTCAGACCCAATGACAAGAATATCTACCACTGGGTTATGGAAACTTTGATAAGACTTAAATGTTTAGATGATTTGCCTGAGCTGAAAAATATTCCTCTCATAGTACGGGATCAACTATCAGACTTTCAAAAATCAACTTTAAGACTTATGGGGGTTGACAATAAATTAATCATTACAAACGGAGAGTCATTTGAAATTGAGGATCTTTTCTTCCCATCAATTCCGTCTACTCCAACACAGCATCCTGGTGCCATGCACTGGCTTAGGGATAAGTTTCTAAATCGAATGATGAAGCCCGCCAATACTAAAAAGCGTTTATACATCTCAAGAATAGATAGCAATCGACAGGTTGCTAATGAGGATGAAATTTTCAGCTATCTAGAAGGGCTTGGCTACGAAAAGCTAATCATGAGTGAAATTTCTGCAGAAGACCAAATTAATTATTTTAGAGCGGCAGAATCTATTGTTATCCCACATGGCGCAGCAGGCACTCATCTTCTGTTTGTTCCGCCAACATGCAAAGTTATTGAACTCCATTCGCCGAAATGGGTGAATCATTGCTATCTAAGCCTATGTGCTAGCCTTGGGATATCGTATAAATGGATCTTAGGCTCTCAGCATGGGAACGACATGGATTATGTGGTTAATCTGAATGAATTGAAGGCTTTGATTTCTCACAACTCTTAGCTCAATCTTGGTAAACATATAATCTCACTATTGCTTAAAGGCTATCCAGCTCCACTGCCCCCGAAGATCGACCAATGAATGCTTCAAAAAAATAATCTCATGGTAAAAAATAATTTGGAAATTCATTTCTTCACGATCGTTTTAAATGGTCGCCCATTTATTGAACAACATATTGAAACTTTTTCTTCATTATCGATTAAATGGCATTGGCATATTATTGAAGGTGTTGCTGACCTTAAAAACGATACCTCTTGGTCTCTTAAAAATGGTGGCGCCATACCTGCCTCCCTTCACCTTAATGGACTGTCAAATGATGGCACAACTGACTATATTGATGAGCTGCAGAAAAAATATCCTAACAATATTTCCGTTTATAGAAAAGAAAATGGGGCATTTTGGAATGGCAAGCTAGAAATGATTAATGCTCCTCTAAAAAAAATAAAGAAGGAGTGTCTACTTTGGGAAATTGATGTTGATGAATTCTGGTCTAGAAATCAGATTCTTGAGACATTGTCCATGTTTGAAGAAAACCCAAACAAATATGGAGCTTTTTACTGGTGTAACTTTTATGTCGGTCCAGAATTAGTTATTGCAACCCGATTCGGATACGGAAATAACCCTCAATTTGAATGGCAGAGGACATGGCGCTATAAGCCCCACTTTATATGGTCATCACATGAGCCCCCAATGCTTATTGAGAGAGATTACAGTGGGAAAATTCGTCCTGTAATTGCACGCGGTTTTTTTTCACACGATGAAACAGAGGCTCGTGGCTTGATTTTTCAACATCGTGCCTATGTCAATGAAAAACAATTGGAATTTAAAGAAATCTACTATGGATATAAAGATGCCAAATCCCAGTGGAATGAATTACAAAATTGCAAAAAATTTCCAGTTAAATTAAGTAATTTTTTTTCCTGGGTCAATGATGACACTATCGTTGAAAAGGCTGCCTCGCTTGGATTACCACTACTTAATTAACAATTGGTTTTGGTCGAAATAGCTCGGTATGATCTATAAAATCGGCATTAATTAGGCTAGGATTAATGTAGATACCGAACCCTGATCTGGTAATTTCCTCATGTAATGAGACATGCTCGCAAACTTCAGAGCCAAATTTATCAAGTCCAATATAAGCCCCTCCTTGCAGCGCGTCCTTTCTATAAATTGCGAGACCACCGAAAGCAGATTGAACTTTTAACCAAGTTGAATTCTGGGGAACTTTTATCATTTTTGAATAAACGGCGGCAAATCTTGAGGCATCCTGAGGTAAGCCATGATTAATTAAAAAATGATATTGAGCCCAACAGTCGCCAGGAGACCATACTTCATGTCTTAGTGCCCAGATATCATAATATGGACCCTCCTGATTAGCAGCACATACTGCCCAACCTTCGTGAGACCAGCATGAATCTACTGCTTGACTACTAAGTAGGCGGTTTACACCGTCAAAGTCTGCCACAACCACATACTCGATATCTGCGTATTCTTGACTTTCTCTTATAGATTTTAAATATTGGTTACGGCAATAGGCAATTCTCTGCGTTCTAGACTTCATTAAGGGCTCTAAGCTGCCCATTGCTTTAAAATTAAATGATGGAATTTTATTCTTAAGGGCGCCCAATAATTCTCGTGTTTCATCAGAGCTGTCAGATTCAATGAGCAGCCACTGTATTTCTGAAAATCTTTGAAAGGCATTGCTAAGAATTAAAACTTGATCGTTGAGGTACTGCGCGCAATTTCTGACAACTCCAACAATCAATACTTTATTAGTGCCCATACATTCCTTTATTAATACTTATCGGTATGATGATTAAACCAAGCTGAATAAACAGATAATTACCAAAAATGATACCTCCATCAATTTCAATCGTAACGCCATCATTCAATCAAGCGCCTTATCTTGAGAAAACAATTCAATCTGTACTCCATCAAAATTATCCAAATCTAGAGTACGTGATCATTGATGGCGGAAGTACCGATGGATCTGTAGAGATTATTCAAAAGTATAGCGAAGATCTGCACTACTGGATTAGCGAACCCGATACCGGTCATGCGAATGCCTTGAACAAGGGGTTTGAAAAAACTTCTGGCGAAATAATGGGCTGGCTTAATAGTGACGATATGTATTTCCCCGGCTGCTTTAATACTATTTCTGAAATTTTTGACAAGTATCCAAATGTAAATTGGATATCAGGATTAACATCGGCGTGGAATAACGTCGGAAGCGTCATAAATGTTCAAGGAAGTCAAAAAAATATTTTTGACTTCCTACTTGGGAGATTTGGCTGGATTCAACAAGAGTCGACCTTTTGGAGGAGAAGTATCTGGAATAAGGCCGGTGCCAAAATGGATGAATCAACAAAACTAGCCATTGATGGCGAGCTTTGGACCAGATTCTTTTTGCATGACCAGCTCTACTCAGTATTCAGTACTCTGGGCGGCTATCGAGTTACAGGCTCTAATCGAGCCTTTTCGAATTCTGATGAAACCGTTAAAGAGACAATAGAAGCAATAAAAAAAATGAGGCTGAAGGTTGACTCTACCACTATGAACATCGTCTTAAAGCTTGAGGCTTATCTTAGTAAAAATATGGGTAGTGGATATCATCCAAATCTTGCTGCCATTTTGAACCCCGCCGAGATTGAGAAAATCTCCTATAGGGGCATTTATTACAACCTAGAAAATCTGGATGAAAGATGGATTATGGGGACTTTTCCATTTGTCCCCTGAAGGAGGGGTAACAATTTATCCAACTAACCTCAACCAGCACTTGATGGTAAAGAATAATTTTGCCTCGATCTAAACGGCATGCTTTAATGGCGCCTAGAAAAATGCCCCACTAAGTGAGGCATTTAAGAATTTTTGGTGCCCCTTGTCCGACTCGAACAGACCACCTACTGATTACAAATCAGTTGCTCTACCAGATGAGCTAAAGGGGCACGGATGTTATTTTAGCCTATTTCACAATAGTTAAGGATGGTCTACTAGTTTTAGGTTTTTCAGAAGCTTCATCTTGGGAATCGGCTATATGTAAATCTCGAATCTGAGTCGGATCAAATGGGAATGACATACCCTGACCGTTTTCCCTGGCGTAGATAGCCAATACATGGCTCACCGGAACCGTGATTTTCCTAGGAACCCCTCCAAACCTAGCCTGAAAACTGATCCAATCATTGCCCAGGTCAAGCTGATGACATGCCTCCAATGACAGATTAAGAACGATCTCATCATTCTTAACAAACTCCATGGGCACTTCGACCCTTAAATCCACAAAAACAGCGATAAAGGGCGTAAAACCAAAATCCGTGCACCACTGATGTAGAGCACGGATTAGGTAGGGTTTATTGCTTGGGACGTCAGACATGCCGACTATGAATGAACCGCTAGGATTGCTTAGCGGCGCATCACCTTCTCGGAAGGAGTTAACGCTTCGATATAAGCTGGTCTGCTGAAAATACGCTCAGCGTACTTCAAAAGAGCAGCAGCATTGCGTGAAAGATCGATGCCGTAATGCTCAAGACGCCATAACAATGGGGCAATTGCCACATCTAGCATCGAGAACTCATCGCCTAACATGTACTTGTTCTTAACGAAAATAGGGGCCAACTGAGTTAGACGATCGCGAATAGCCAAGCGCGCTTTCTCATGAACCTTCTCTGCAGCCTTGCCTTTTTCGTTCTCAAGAGCGGCTACGTGCACAAAGAGTTCTTTCTCAAAGTTAAAGAGGAACAAACGTGCGCGTGCGCGTGCAACTGGATCAGGCGGCATCAACTGTGGATGAGGAAAACGCTCATCAATGTATTCATTGATGATGTTGGATTCATACAAAATCAAATCACGCTCAACCAAGATGGGAACTTGACCATAAGGATTCATCACGGAGATGTCTTCTGGCTTATTAAACAAGTCAACATCGCGGATTTCAAAGTCCATGCCTTTTTCAAAAAGCACCAGACGGCAGCGTTGCGAGAATGGGCAATTAGTACCCGAGTACAACACCATCATAAATTTATTTCCTTAAATTTCTACTTCAATACAACAAACGCTAAACAGCGGCATTAAATCTTTTGCTAAATGAAGTCCTTCGCATGAAAGACCTCATTTGATACAAATTAGTGGATATCTTTCCAGTAGGCTTTATTCAAGCGCCAAGCTAAGAGTGTGAAGATAGCCAAGAATAAGAGAACCACAACACCAAGGCGCTTACGCTCTAACTGGACTGGCTCAGCCATCCAAGAGAGAAATGAAACGAGGTCAGCAATATTGTCGTCATATTCTTCTGGCTTCATGGTGCCTGGAGTGAGTTGCTCAAAGCCTACGAATACTTTTTCTGTTCTACCTTCTTCATGTGGATCTTTGCGTTCCTCAAATTTTGCAGCACGCTCCCCCTGGAGCTGCCATAAAACATGAGGCATGCCAACGTTTGGATATACCAAGTTATTCCAACCGGTTGGACGGTCATCATCCTTATAAAACGTGCGGAAATAGGTATAAAGCCAATCCGTTCCACGGGCGCGAGCTTCAACTGATAGATCTGGAGGTACCTTACCAAACCATGTCTTAGCATCCTTAGGTGACATTGAGATCGTCATCAAATCACCGACCTTAGCGTCATTCAAGATCAGGTTGTCTTTGATTTGTTGATCAGTCAAACCGATATCGCGCAAGCGGTTGTAGCGCATGCTAGAAGCTGCGTGGCAATTTAAGCAATAGTTCACAAAAATCTTAGCGCCATTTTGCAAGGAAGCATTTTTACTTACGCGATCAGGGGCTTTATCCAATGGAAAGCCGCCTTCATTTGCACTGGCATTCATACCAACACCAAGCGCAGCAACCACTGCTATTGCTTGGCATAGGCCCATCAAAGTTTGCAGAATTCGTTTCATACTAGTTCCTAATTTCTCTTTACTGATATCTCAGACTTAAATTAATGGGACTCAAAAGTAACGCGGCTTGGAACTGGCTTGAATGTACCAAGCTTGCTCCAGAACGGCATGGCCAAGAAAAAGCCCAGATAGTAAATAGTGCAAACCTGAGAAATCTTTTCAAATATTGGTGATGGTGGCTGAATACCCAAGTAACCCAAGATGATGAATGTCACTACGAATATTCCATAAATATATTTATGGAATTGTGGGCGATAGCGAATCGATTTCACTGGAGAGTTATCAAGCCAAGGCAAGAAGAACATGATCACAACTGAACCACCCATGATCACAACACCCCAGAACTTCGCATCAAACAAATAAAAACCACCGGCCAACACTAGAGCGATAGCCACACATAGACCTTTGATCTTGATGTCCTTAGCGCTCTTGGCAAACAATCCTAAAATCACCGCCAAGAATATCCACAAAGGCAATAAGAAGCTAGAGGTTGTAGCACGCAACATCGAGTAGAACGGCGTGAAATACCAAACAGGTGCGATATGTGGCGGAGTCTGGAATGGGTTGGCAGGCACGAAGTTGTTCGCTTCGAGGAAGTAACCACCCATTTCCGGGGCAAAGAATACGATACAAGCAAAAACCATCAAAAAGCCGCCTAAATACATCACATCGTGTACTGAGTAAAAGGGGTGGAATGGTATTCCATCAACCGGATGACCTTGCGCATCTAAGTTTTCTTTAATCTCAACGCCATCTGGATTGTTAGAGCCTACTTCGTGCAATGCAAGAATATGAGCTGCCACTAAACCAACCAACACCAATGGAATTGCGATCACGTGGAACGCGAAGAAACGATTGAGGGTGGCATCACCCACAACATAATCACCGCGCAACCACAAGGAAAGATCTGGTCCAATGAATGGAATCGCAGAGAACAAGTTCACAATAACTTGGGCACCCCAGTAAGACATTTGACCCCATGGGAGCAGGTAGCCAAAGAATGCTTCGCCCATTAAGCACAAGAAAATTGCGCAACCGAAGATCCAGATCAACTCACGTGGCTTGCGATAAGAACCATAGATCAGACCACGGAACATATGCATGTAAACCACTACAAAGAATAAAGAGGCTCCAGTGGAGTGCATGTAGCGAATTACCCAACCCCAAGGTACTTCACGCATGATGTACTCAACGGACTCAAAAGCCTTAGCAGCATCAGGCTTGTAGTTCATAGTCAAGAAAATACCGGTAACTATCTGGTTTACCAACACTACGATAGCTAATGCGCCAAAAATATAGAAAAAATTGAGGTTTTTTGGTGCGTAATACTCACTCATATGCCTCTTAAAGGCCTCTGTCACAGGTAAACGTGAGTCAACCCATGCCATAAGTTTTTGAGCTGCCGAAGCGTCCGCTGGGACTTCTTTTTCGTGGAATGCCATTTATCTCTCCTTAGGCCTTCTTATCATCGCCAATCAGAATCTTGGTATCGCTCAAATACATATGCGGCGGTACTTCAAGGTTATCTGGGGCTGGTTTATTTTTGTATACACGACCCGCCATATCAAAAGTAGAGCCATGGCATGGGCACAGGAAGCCACCAGGCCAAGTGTTTGGCAGAGAAGGCTGTGGGCCTGCTTCAAATTTAGCATTAGGAGAGCAGCCTAGATGAGTACAAATACCCACTACAACTAAATACTCAGGTTTAATCGAGCGCCATTGATTCTGGGCATAAGGAGGGGTGAATTGAGATGGATCACGCAAAGAATTCGGATCGGCCAATTCATTATCAATTTTGGATAATTCAGCAACTTGCTCAGGGGTGCGACGCACAACCCAAACTGGCTTTCCACGCCACTCAGCTGTTCTCATTTCATCTGGCTTCATGCCAGTGATATCAATTTCAACAGGTGCACCGGCGGCTTTAGCACGCTCAGAAGGCTCAAAACTGTCAATAAAAGGATAAAGGGCTGCGGCTGCACCTACGCCACCAACCGCCGATGTAGCGATCAACCAATTACGGCGATCCTTGTCCATACAGGGCTTGTCACTCATTTACAAAATTCCTAGAAGGGGTATTTATGGGTGGAAATTGCTTAAAGGTAGGATTTTAAAGTAAAAAGTGGGGTAAGCAAGAAAGTTATGGGGTTAATCTTGAGTAAATCGGGATTTAGACAAAAAAGGGGGTATCTGTGAGCGTTTTGAAGGAATTTCGGGACTTTGCGGTTAAGGGTAGTGTCATTGATCTAGCGGTGGGCGTGATTATTGGGGGTGCTTTCGGAAAAATCGTGGACTCCCTTGTCAATGACATTGTGATGCCAGTAATTTCGACTCTTTTTGGGGGTCATATTGACTTCACCAACCTCTTTGTTGTTCTTGGTCACGCTCCGGAGGGGGTGCCAAGAACTTTTGATGCCTTGAAAAAGGCTGGTGTACCCATTTTTGCCTACGGCAACTTCATCACCATTTCAATCAACTTTATCCTTCTAGCTTTTGTTATTTTTCAAATGGTGCGAGTAGTCAATAAAGTCCGCTTATTAGATACTCCACCGCCTCCACCAGCACCTGAGGACATTGTGCTTCTACGTGAAATTCGCGACAGTCTTAAGAAATAAAAAGTCTGAATTAATTTTGACGATTCTGCATTTGCAGATATAAGGACTCAAGATTTTTTACATAGGTGGCATTGTCAAACAAAGGGCTACTCGTACGAAGGAGTTGCAAACGCTCCTTAATCATATTTAGCATAGCTTTATCTGTGGCCAATTCGAAGGCCTTATTAAAATAATCCTCCTTAGAGTCTGCAATCAGCTCGGGTAGACCTAGAGTGAGAAGTTGGCTTGCAGCAACCCGCCCAGCAAATGTATTGCCAGATAGCGTTAATACTGGCACCCCTACTGATAAGAACTCGGCTGCTGTTGTGTGCGCATTGTAATTTGGTGTATCTAAAAAAATATCTGTGTTGCGAATGCGCTGAAGATGGTCCGCTTTACTGGAAACACGGTCAGCGAAAATTAACCGATCTGGCGCTACACCTTCTGCCTCGGCATACCTCCTGAAATTTTCAACCACCTCTGGACGCGAACTCGAAATCCAGAGAATGCTGTTGGGTACTGCTTTTAGTAACCTCATCCAAATTGCAAAGATAGAAGGAGAAATCTTAAAAACATTGTTGAAGCATGCAAAAACAAATGCATTTTCTGGAAGCCTTTGGCTTGCTCTACTTGGAATGTCGTTGACACTTTCACCCAACATGAATGAAGGTGGCGGGAAGAAGCAGTCCGGCATGCATGCCACAGCTTCAGAAAATTGAGCTTGTTTGTCTTCCGGAATTACATATCTATCAGCAACAATGTAATCAAAGAAATCACAGCCCATGGTGCCCGCATAGCCCAAGTAATTTACCTGTATTGGAGCTATCCTATTTGCAAAAAGCTGCATCTTATTGCCATCGGTATAACCATTTAAGTCAATCGCAATATCAATGGAGCGGCTATCAACTAATTTTTCTGCATCTGCATCAGAGAGATCGGAGATATGAATTGACTCATCAAATAGGCCCTCCAAGCTTCTCTCTACTGCATCTCCTGTTTTTTGATTTAAGAAAAAACCCATCACATAGAACTTTGAACGATCATGAAGTTCAATGATTTTCTGCACCAACTCACCAACAGGATGCTCTCGGAAGTCAGAAGAAAAATAAGCAAGGCGAATTTTTTCCTCAGCACCCTTCGTTCTAGCAAGAGTTCTTTGCGAAGTCGCCCCCAATTTATCCTTCACCCAGATTTGGGCGGCCAAGCTTTGAAGATCTGCAGAGTCATCAAAAACCAGCGTGCTGCAGGGCGGACAAACTTTTTTACCGAGCCTAATATCGCCGATCAATTGATCTGTTAATAAGTCCAAATTCTCCCAAGAGGCAATTTGCCGCTTTATATTGACAATGCGTCCCAATAAATATTCCTCGCCAGGATTAATTGAAAGGGCTTTCTCAAAAAGAGTTAATGCAATTTGGAACTGGTGCAATTCTGAATTTGCCATCCCCCCTACTATGTATGCCTCACAGCTTGTGGGATCAAGCTCAATCGCCCGTTCACTAGCAACGATTGCTTCACTATATCTATAAAGCCCCAATAAAACTCCGGCAAATTTAACCCAGGCCTCATATGAAGCAGGTTGCAGCTTAATAGACTGCTGACAGTATTCAAAAGCTTTTGAATACTCACCCTGCGTTAGTAATACCATCCCTAAATTAATGCAGGCCTCAAAATAATTGGGGTTTAGTCGCAAGCACTCCTCATTAGCTTTGATAGCTTCAGGATATTTTTTTAAAAAAGAGAGTGATCTTCCATAATTTAGCCAAGCTTCTGGATTCTGGGGGGCCAACTTGGTTGCTTGGACATGATGAGGCAGTGACTCGTGATGACGCTCGAGAGCGCCATAAGCTTTGGCCAAATTATATTGAAGGCCCGCATCTAATGAATTAATCTTTGCCGCCTTCTGAAGGTATTGAAGCGCCCCTAGATGATCTTCCGCCATTGCCCTACTCAGACCCATCACATGTAAGGCTGGATAATATTTAGGGCTAGATTTTAAAATTCCAAGCAAGATAGATTCGCCATATTTGGAATTACCATTTTGCAGCGCCTGTAATGCCTGCTGGAACATAAACTCAGTTTGTTGATTCATCGAACGCTTAGTTAATCAGTCACAATTTAATATCTAACTTAGAAAATAAAATATTTAGGGCAAGTGTTTGGAGCGCCACTCCAAAAGAAATTGCTCTAACTTTTGAATGACAGACGCATCCCTAAATAGGCAGTGTTTACGCCCCTCAATTTGACCCTTGATCTGCTTTAAATATTTCTCGTCCGTCACCAATTTAATAACTTGATTGACGTACCCTTGCACATTATTGACTACCAGCTCGGACATTTCCATCAATCTCAAAGGGGCCGCGGCCAAGTTTCCACGTAAATAGGGTGTTTTCATTGTGACAATTGGCAAATTACATTCAATTGCTTGCATAGCCGTATTAAATCCAGAAAATCCAATGGTGTCCAAGTAAACAGTTGCTTTGCTCATGAGGCCAAAAAACTCACTCCTATTAAGCCATGGAATAAATTTGACATGATCATCGAAGCTGATATTTTCGGCCTCAAATTTTTTTCGCAACCTAGCCTCTAGACCAAACGCACTCCAATGTGGGGCCGTAAAAAATACCAACTGACAGTCTTTAAGGTATTTCGCAATATCGACATAGACAGCATCATACTGTTCAATATATTTGTATGGTGTTCCGGGACATAACAAAATCGGCCTCTGCAAATCTAAACCTAACGCCTTTATGTCAATCTCAGTAGGCTTAATATCGAGCGGGAAATAGTAGCAACCTAAATTAGGCAACGGAATTACTTTTTCGACATAATGATTTTGTGCGTTTTCAGTTTCCATTAATTCGGCTGATAGATAGCAATCGATGGTTCCTAAGCCAGTTGTTTCCGGATGCCCCCAACTGGCTATCTGTAGCGGAGCTAACCTCAAGCTTGCTAGCTGTAAGGTTTCTGTATGCATCCCAATTTCCGGATAAATTAAAGCATCGATATTGCTATCTAAAATAGTCTTTACCCAAGCTAGAAGTGATTGCTTGGTATTAATAAAGCCCGCTACTTTTGAGCGAGCAAATGCAGTTTCCGCATCAAATACGTTACCCAGATAAAAAATGCTTATCTCAAATTGAGATGTATTTAGCTCGCTTACCCAGCCTTTAATAATGGCATTCCATACAGAGTGATCATGAATATGGTTGGTGACAATACCAATATGCATTTTTTTGTTTGGCTCTCTTTCAGCCAACTTTTGGCAATTTTTTTTCTGCCAAATACCCATCAAGCGAGTACAGATGTCTCCGTATTGCTCTAAAAGTTGTTTGTTATTTTGGTCCTGATAGGCTAAATAAAAAGGTTGTCTAGAGCCAACTACCTTATATCCTTCTTCTTCTCTGAGGTTGTTAAACCACGCGTCTAGTGCAGCCAATGCCTCCCGAAAATTTTTGCGGGAGGCATTCTGCTCAGCAAGAGAGTTTGTTACAGGCGGTACAGCAGAGATCGTAAGTGCCCATTTAGCTCTCGCATCTTCCGGGTCAAGCTCAAGAGCTCTTTTATAGTCTGCGATTGAGAGCGAGTAATTCCCCACTCGGTAATGAGTATTACCTCGATTAAAAATCGCATCAACATAGTCTGACTTTAACTCAATCGCCCTGCTGTAGGCAGCTAGAGCAGCTTCGTATTTTTGTAGTTTATGAAGAAGATATGCGTAGTTAAAATACACCTGGGGGGAATGATTAAAAAGATTGATCGATTTCTCGAAAGAGCTCAATGCCTCCGCATCACGATCTAATAACATTTGCATATGCCCAATGGCATTTAATATTTCGGGATCAAGCGGCTGAAGTAAAAGTGCTTTTTGGCAGCAATCGAGAGCCTCAGCAATCCGATCCATCTTTCCCAATACAAGACCTAGGTTATATAAACATTCGGCATATTCTGGTCGTAACTTAAGTGCATGCCGATAACTCTCAATTGCTTGCTCATAAAGGTGAATTTCATCTTGGGCATTACCGCGATTATTTAATGCCTCGACATAATCCGGTCTTAATACGAGCGCATAGTTAAAACCTGCAATCGCCGCCTGAAATTGGCCCATATTTTGCAATAAACATGCGCGGTTGTAGTGGGCCTCAACCCCCGAATCATTAATAGCGATGGCTTGATCGTAAGCGGCCAAAGCTTCATGTTGATGATTTAGACCCTGCAAGACCAAGCCTAAATTGTTATAGGCCCTCTCATCTTTTCCATTAACTAAAATCGCTTTTCTTAATAGCAATTCTGCCTTTGCCAATTGACCCTGCTGCGCTAATAAAATTCCTAAATAATGCAATGCATCGTAATGATGGTCATTTATGCTTAAGATTTGCTCGTAGATCAATTTAGCCAGCTCGAACTGGCCGCTCTGCTGCAAAGCAAGGCCTTGCGCTATCAAATCATCTACCTTCAGGGGGGAATTTGGTTTTTTCATAGGGCTTATTTGTTATATTAACCAATACAGAAACACAGCAATTTTTGCCCATAAAGATAAAAAATGAATCCGTTGTTGCGCCAAGCCGTTTTAGAACAACAACGTACTAATTTTACTCAAGCGTTTGATCTTTACACGCAATTTCTTGAGCAGAACCCTAACGATCCAGGGGGACTTTTTTTATTTGGTTTATTCGAGGCCCAAAGAGGTAACCTATTAAAAGGCCTCGATTTACTCACTCGGTCGATTCATGGAGATCCATACAACACTGATGCGCATTACAACCAAGCTGTTATCTACCTAAGATTATCGAAATTTGCCGAAGCCAAAGGGAGCCTCCAAAGAGCAATTCAATTAAACCCCCAGCTTGCTGAGGCGCACTTTAATCTAAGCGTTATTTACATGCTGGAGAATGATTTCGAGCAGGCACTTGAATATCTTAGCCAAACAATCAAAATTAAACCTCATTTCTTAGATGCCCTTCTTAGAAGGGGCTTAATTTATCTAGAAACTCAGAAATTTGATCTAGCCCTCCAAGATTTCAATGCAGTACTTGCAATAACTCCCCAAAACCTAGACGGCTTACTAAACTCAGGGGTTGCATTTCAAAAAAGTGGCCAACTCAATGAAGCTCTACAAAGATACCAAGCAGCACTTCAGATAAAGCCAGATTGGGTGGATGCCTTGTTGAATATGGGTGTAACACTTACAAAGCTTAACCACTTCGAAAAGGCTCTTATTTGCTATGAGAAAGCATTATTGCTCGCTCCAGATGCTCACGATCTTTGGTCGAACAAGGGAATTACACTGAGTAAACTCAGGAAGTATGATCAAGCCATTGCCTGCTTTGATAGGGCTATAGAGATCAACCCAAACTATGCGGAAGCCTGGTCCAACAAGGGAAATAGCCTTCACTCCTTATCTCAATTTTCGCAAGCTATTCAATGTTTTGATAGGGCTATAGAGATCAACCCAAACTATGCGGAAGCCTGGTCCAACAAGGGGGTATCGCTGAGTTTTCTAAAGCAATTTGATAAGGCAATAAAGTGTTACTTGAAGGCTATTGACCTTGATAAAACCTATATGGATTCTCATTGGAATCTTGCCATCAGTCAGCTTACAACTGGTGAGTTTTTTGAAGGCTGGAAAAATTATGAGTATCGCTGGCAAATTAGCAATCCCATTCCCCGACAATTTACCCATATTCCCAAACTAGATTCCCTTGAGCAGCTGATAGGGAAAAATATCCTGATTTGGTTTGAACAGGGTCTAGGGGATACCATTCAGTTCTGTCGATACATACCTCTTTTAAAAAAATATGCTGCAAGTATTAGCTTCGTTGTACAACCTCCCCTGGTGGAGATTTTAGAAAGTCTGAGAAGCTATTGTGACATCTACACCTATCAAAACCTACCCCCTGCAAAATTTGATTTGCAATGTCCTCTTTTGAGTCTGCCGCGCTTTTTTGTCAATTCTGCAGAAGCAATTCCTTCTGCAGCGCCCTATTTAAAGTCTGACCCCATTAAGTCTGCGATTTGGAAATCCCGCATCTGCAATTCTGATTCACTGAAGGTTGGTCTAGTCTGGAATGGCGGCTTTCGCGCCGACCAGCCAGAGGTATGGTCTATTAATGAAAGAAGAAATATCCCCTTCAAAATCATTGCTGACCTCAGGCAAACCCCGGGGGTAGACTTCTATAGCCTTCAAAAAGGTGATCCGGCAGAGTCAGAGCTCCTATCCCAAAAAAATCAATTCTGGCCTGAGACTAATTTCTTCAATTACGCATCAGAACTACATAATTTTTCAGATACGGCAGCCTTAATTGATAACCTAGATTTAGTGATATCGGTTGATACCTCGACCGCTCATTTAGCCGGGGCGATGGGTAAACCAGTTTGGATTCTTAATCG
This sequence comes from Polynucleobacter sp. TSB-Sco08W16, assembly GCF_018687455.1. Lineage (NCBI taxonomy): Bacteria > Pseudomonadati > Pseudomonadota > Betaproteobacteria > Burkholderiales > Burkholderiaceae > Polynucleobacter > Polynucleobacter sp. TSB-Sco08W16. The sequence goes on along the minus strand of NZ_CP061291.1, from coordinate 110,759 downwards.
CTATGACGCTTGTTGGCGCTGGCAGCTTAATCGTAAAGATACCCCTTGGTACCAAACTGCAAAGTTATTTCATCAAACATTAGCCGGTAACTGGGAATCAGTTATTAAAGAGGTTCATGCAGAGCTGCTAACCACTGTAAATACAGTAGCCCTTACTAAACCGCAATAAATTTGAAGTATCGCAGAGCCAATCTTTTATCGCATCAAGCATCCTTCTGAAAAGAAAAAACCCGCTGTGTTTCCACAGCGGGTTTATTTGATGCCAAACTAATTATTCACTAGCCTAAGCTAGCTTCAAATTAGAAAGTGTGACGCAAGCCTAAAGCGTAGTTGCTTCCACCGTAGCTGTACTGTGTGCCAGAGATAGAAGTTACGTTTGAAGACTGTGACTGACCGTAGATAGCGTACAAGTTAGTGCGCTTGCTCAACCAGTAGTTAGAACCAAGCTGCCAAGCTGTGAAGCTTGTGTTTGGCTCGCCAGCGCCGTAGGCGTTAACTTTACCCATACCACCAGAAGCCCAAGCTTCGATTGTTGGAGTGATGTATGAACGAACACCAATTTGCTCAGCAGTACGCTTAGCGTAGTAGCCAGAGTTCAATGCAGCAGTTGCTTTACGGCCTACATACTGTGCGTATGCCTTCAAGATACCGAAGTCATAAGTAGCAGCAACATAAGTCTGTTGATCGTTTACGTTTGTACCGCCAGTTTGGCCGTAGAGAGTAACAGTAGTTGCACTTGAAGTAGGTGACAAGCTCTTGAATGACTGGTAGTTAGCTGTAACAAATAACTTGTTCCAAGTGTAGTTCAAGCCAAGACCCCAACCAGAGTTGTTTGTAGTGCCACCAGCAGAAGTGGTTGTCACTGTTTGGTTTTGGTTATTCAAAGTGTACAAAGCTGTAGCTTGGAAGCCAGCAAATGTATCGGAAGTAGCTGTCAAAGTGTTTGATACACGAGTTGTGTAAGCATCAGTTTGACCGGAACCAATTGATGGGCCGCTAGAGAATGGCGCTGTGTTGCCGTTAGCTTGTGGAGTAGTAGCGTAGATTACGTTACCAATCATGTTGTTCAATTGACCTGGATCAGTTAAACCAGCAGCGTTGTGGATTGGTGTGTACTGTGTACCAAAAGCTACGTTACCAATACCGTTCTTTTTGTAACCAGCAAATGCTTGACGTGTATTGAAAGCGGAGAGAGTGGAGTTATCAGCATTAAGGCCTGTTTCCAAAGTGAAGAATGCGCTAGAACCGCCGCCCAAATCTTCAGTACCTTTGAAGCCTAAACGGCTTGATTGCTCAGCACTGCTACCGAAAGTATTTACTGTACCTTTAGTAGTTGTGTTACCGGCTTGAGCACGCTCATTAATACCAATGTAACCAACGTCAACGATACCGTATACGGTTACGCTGGACTGAGCTTGAGCTGCGCCAGCGATAGCTGACAAAGCTGCAACTGCAAATAGCGATTTTTTCATTCTGTAAATCTCCATAAATTGAAAGTAATGCCCAAATAAGCTGGGACCTATGAATTTTCCGTCCTTTGCCTTGCTAGACTGAGGGTCAGGTTATCTAAGACCTCTTTTTGCTTGTCAAAAGGTAGTTTTTTGGTTTTCTTCGTTGTATCTCGGCAACAAGAAGGCTGTTTTCTGTCTTTTTACCCCTTTGAATGCCAAAATTGTCAGATGGCAAGTCGCGAATTCTTAAAAATCCTCAGTTCAGCCCGTTTGGGTGATGCATTTTCACAACAGAAGCTGGGAGAGGCCTATCTTACCGGCGCCTTCAAAACCCCAATTCAACCTTCTAACGCATTGATTTGGCTAGAAAAATCGTATTTATCTCTTAAAAATCAGCTGTCTGATGCAGAAACCTCTAATAGCCCTCAAATTTTCAGCATATTGAGTCATGTATCGAACATCCCTTTGGCTCAGACTGTAGATACACCTGCTTTTCAGTTTGGCTGGGAGTCCTTTTGGCGACTTGCTGATTCAAATACTGATTCCGAGACAACTATTGCAGCTAGATGGCAGTTGGTAGATTTACTGATCAATCCGAGCAACCTGGAAACTCAAACGAAGCTCACAGATTGGTTAAAGAGAAATCCACCAATAGCTCTTAGCGAAAAAACATTCGCTACCGATTTCAATAATCTTCAAAGAGTTGCCCGACAATATTTACAGGATCTTGCGGATGGAAGCTCTCTCTTTGCCAACCAAGCAAAAGAACTTTTGATTAAGCTGCAACCCAAAAATGAAGCGCTCTCGTCACTTTGGAATGTTTGGCTCACAGATCAAAATGAAGAGGCACTGATTCAAGCCGCTGAATTAGGCCTCACTCTTGCAAAGCTAACATTAGGTTTACGTTTGGCACAGCTTGACGGTAATGTAGAAAGCAAATCGAATGCATCCCTCAAAAAAGCCGCTCACTGGCTAGAGCTTGCCGCTAAAGATGGTGATCGCGATGCCTGGTATGCACTTGGTGAAATTTACCGTCGCCCACAATTTTCTGGATATAGCGCTTCTGAGAGTGATCGCTGTTTTGATCGCGCCGCTGATCTTGGTCATGCACAAGCACAATTACGCAAAGGCGCAAATCTTTGGCGTAAGCGCGAAAAGATCGAAGAAAAAGTGCGTGGCCTGCAAGCATCCTACTGGGTTTGGCAAGCTCATCAGCAGGGCATTCCTGAAGCCACTGAATTACTCAGCAAAATATTGGCAAGCTGCCCTGATCCTAAGAAAAATGAATGGTACGAGCTTGCCCAGAGCGCAGACAAAGCCATTAACCATCATGCCGAACATAAATTAGATGAAGACTGGCTACTACTTTGTCATCGCATCATCATTGCGAATCAATTTAACTTTAGCAAAGCAGAGTTATTACTTTCTGAAGTCGGACAACTGCAACATGAGCATTGTGTTGCAGTGGATATTCGTTGGGAGCTACCGAAGATTTTGCCAAGACTGATTCAGATAGAGACTATACAACAACGCCGAGCCCTTTTAGCCGCAGGAAAAGTCTTCGCAGGCACTGATATTGAGATTGAGGGAAATTTACGTCAGAGACGCTATCGCTTTGACCAAGTGACTCATTGGCTGATGTCTACTTTTTCGAAGAGCCTCAATCAGACTGATACAGAACCAGCTTAGGTGGTAGAGCCACTCTCTTCGGCTTCGGATGACTTTGGCACATAAAGACGCGCTACTAATAGCCCCAACTCATAAAGTAAAGTCATTGGCACTGCTAAAAGAAGTTGAGATAAGACGTCTGGTGGGGTGACAACGGCCGAGATAACAAAGGCGCCCACAATGACGTATGGTCGTATTTCTTTTAGCTTGGCTAAGGAAACCATTCCCATACGCACCAGCACAACTACGACCACTGGCACTTCAAATGTGATGCCGAAAGCCAAGAAGGTGGTCATTGCAAAGCTTAAGTAGTTATCGATGTCAGTGGACATCTCTGCACCCAATGGCGCGTTATAGCTCGCCATAAACTTAAAGACTGTTGGGAAAACCAAGAAATAAGCAAAGGCCATACCAATGATGAACAAGGTATAGCTACTCACTACCAGCGGCAGAATCAACTTGCGCTCATGAAGATAGAGTCCTGGAGCAATAAATGCCCAGAGCTGATACATCACTACTGGAAGGGCGATGATGAAGGCAACCAACATGGTGACTTTCATCGGCACAAAAAAGGAGCCTGTGACATCGGTCACAATCATTTTTCCACCTGCAGGCAAGGCACTGAGTAGCGGCTGCGCAAAGAGATGAAAAATATCTGGGGCCCAGTAAACCAAGCCTACAAAGACGATGATGATCGCCAGAGATGCCTTAATAATGCGATCACGCAACTCAAATAGATGAGAAAGAAAAGATTCTTGCAGTCCCGAATCTTCGGTGGAGTTATTTTCTGTCATGCCAATCTATTTTTATTTAGCAGCGCTGTGATGAAAACGTTTCATTCTGGCGGCACCAGACTGCACTCGAGTACGTAGGCCAGAAGAACGCTTAAACCAAATTGGTCTAGCAGCACGTCTGACGCCCCAGCTATTGCGACCCTGGCGCTTAGTCTTGCGTAATACTTCTTTTTCATCCAGAGGTGGCTTTTCAAAACTCGTTTCGAAAATATCCGCTTGATCAGTTAGATTGGCATTTGCTTCGCTGGCAACGGAGTGAATACTGTTTTCAACCTCCTTGAGGGCGGAAACACTCTCTTCTCGGAACTTTTTAAATTCCTCAATCTCCATTTGACGATTGACTTCAGATTTAACGTCAGCCATGTAGCGCTGCGCACGACCAAATAAGTTACCAGCCATGCGGGCTACTTTAGGCAAGCGCTCTGGACCAACTACGACCAAAGCAACAACTGCAATCAGCGCAAGTTTTGAAACCCCTAAATCAATCATCTTAGGGAACTAAATGAGGACCGCACGAGTTTCAATTGCGCCTTGTGCAAATTATTTATTAAGGTCTTTGGCTTGTACATCAACCGTTTTATCCGCTGCGCCCGTGCCTTGAGAAATCTGTTCTTTTGGTTCATCAGCAGCTTTCATGCCGTCTTTAAACCCTTTAACAGCACCGCCCAAGTCTTGACCTATGTTACGTAATTTCTTGGTACCGAATACCAACATCACGATGACCAAAACAATTAACCAATGCCAAATGCTAAATGAACCCATCTCTAATCTCCTTGGATTATTTTTTCCAGGGGCGCGGACCGCCCATCACGTGCAGATGCAAGTGATAAACCTCCTGCCCACCATCTACCCCGTTGTTTACCATCAATCTAAAGCCACCATCTCTTCCGGGACGACAGCCTTGCTCTTTGGCAAGACGGGGTGCTAATTCCATCATTCTACCTAGCAAAGGGGTATCTTCGCTTTCTGCTGACTCCAGCATGGGAATGTGCTTCTTTGGGATTACCAAGAAATGCACTGGCGCAGCTGGATTGATATCTTTAAAGGCGTAGATTTCTTCATCCTCATAAACCTTTTGGGATGGAATCAAACCTTGAGAAATCTTACAAAACAAGCAATTAGGATCGTGTGACATCACTTTTGAGACTTATTCTTTATTGGCTGCTTTTCTGGCAGCTTTTTCTTCAATCCCCGAGGTACCCAAACGACGGTCGAGTTCCGCAATGACATCTTCTGGCCGCAAATTAAATTGAGAGAGCGCAATCAAGCAGTGAAACCAAAGATCCGCCATCTCACCAATCAAGAGCTTTTTTTGCTCAGGGGCTAAATTAGAGCTACGTACATCTTTGGCGGCCATTACAGCCTCAGTAGCTTCTTCGCCAATCTTTTTCAAGATGCCATCATCACCCTTAGAGAATAGCAAAGCGGTATAGGAGGTCTTTGGGTCAGCATTGCCTGCTTTAAAGGCATCCCGGCGCTGATCCACTACATCAGCCAAATGGGCCAGTCCAGAATCTAAATTAGAAGGTTTATTTGCTGAGTTACTCATGGGATCATTTTATGTCTTTTATTTCTTTGATGAGGACTCATCTACCCAAGTCGACTTACTTGAATCCCATTGCTGGAAAAAACAGCTGTGTTCACCAGTGTGGCAAGCAATCCCATCTTTTTGCTCGACGATAAGCAAAATCGTATCCCCATCGCAATCCAAACGAATTTCTTTCACCTTCTGGATATGACCTGATTCTTCACCCTTATGCCAAAGCTTTTGCCGCGAGCGAGTCCAATACACCGCCTCACCTAAACGTAAAGTTGCCAATAAGGCATCACGATTCATCCAAGCCATCATCAGAATGTCCTGGCTACCAAATTCTTGGGCAATGACTGGAACTAAGCCCTGCTCATTCCAAGAAACTGAGTCAAGCCAAGGGCCTGCTTGAATCGACTCTATTGGGGTAAATGTGCTCTGGGCTTTGCTCATACCTAAACTTTACAGCGAATCCTAGAAATTTTGAAAAAGTTGCTGTGCAGCTTAGATGCGAACTGGAATTCCTTGGGCCGCCATATATTCTTTTGCCTGCTGCACAGTGTATTCACCATAGTGGAAGATGCTGGCTGCTAATACAGCGTCAGCATGTCCTTTGGTGATGCCATCAACCAAGTGCTGCAAATTACCCACGCCACCTGAGGCAATCACTGGGACTGAAACGGCATCACTCACGGCAGCGGTAAGCGCCAAATCAAAGCCATCTTTGCTGCCATCACGGTTCATGCTAGTTAAAAGAATCTCGCCTGCACCCCGCTTAGCAACCTCAGTAGCCCAGGTAACCACATCCATTCCGGTCGCAGTTCTGCCGCCATGGGTAAACACTTCCCAATTACCTGTCTCAGTTTGCTTGGCATCAATTGCCACCACAATACATTGAGAGCCGTAATAGGCGGCTGCATCAGAAACTAAATCTGGATTGGCAACTGCAGAAGAATTCATGCTTACTTTATCGGCGCCAGCATTGAGCAAGCGACGGACGTCAGCAACTGCACGCACACCACCACCAACAGTTAAGGGAATAAATACTTGTGACGCCACATCTTCAATGATGTGCAGAATTAAGTCACGCCCATCAGATGTTGCGGTGATATCTAAGAATGTCAGTTCGTCCGCACCTTGTGTGTCATAACGTTTAGCGATTTCTACGGGGTCGCCAGCATCGCGCAAACCTACAAAGTTCACACCCTTAACAACGCGCCCTGCCGTAACATCCAAACAAGGAATAATTCGCTTCGTTAACACTAGATAATTTTCTTTGCGTATTTGAGAGTTAACTCATCAGCATATTTTTGAGCGGCCGCAAGATCAAGGTCGCCAGCGTAAATAGAGCGTCCTGCGATCACGCCCATGACACCCTCTTCTTCAGCTTTGCAAAGCGCTTCAATATCTTGATTATTAGAGAGGCCCCCACTAGCAATAACCGGAATGCGAATGGCTTGAGCCAGCTTAATCGTGGCTTCAATATTAACGCCCTTGAGCATGCCGTCACGACCGATGTCTGTATAGATAATGGCTTCTACGCCCCAATCTTCAAACTTCTTAGCGAGATCAATCACTTCATGGCCGGTAATCTTGCTCCAACCATCAGTAGCCACTTTGCCATCACGTGCATCCAGGCCAACCATCACATGACCAGGAAATGCTGTGCAGGCATCTTGCACAAAGCCAGGATTTTTCACTGCTGCAGTACCAATAATGACGGTACTGATGCCATCATCTAATAAACGTTCAATCGTTTCTAGATCACGAATACCACCACCGAGCTGAACAGGGATTTCATCTCCAACTGCCTTCAAAATAGATTTGATCGCTGATTCGTTTTTCAGCTTCCCTGCAAACGCGCCATTGAGATCTACTAAATGTAATCGGCGTGCGCCCTTGTTAATCCAATGCGCAGCCATAGCGCCCGGGTCTTCAGAAAACACGGTAGCCTTGTCCATATCACCTTGTTCAAGTCGAACACAGTGACCGTCTTTAAGATCAATTGCAGGAATGAGCAGCATAGTGAGGCGCTAATAAATATTTAAGGTTGCCAAGAAACAAAATTTTGATAAAGCTTTAATCCGTATTCTGCACTTTTTTCTGGATGAAATTGAGTTGCAAAAATATTATCCCGTGCAACTGCAGAAGTAAACCAATCGCCATATTCCGTAGATCCCGAAGTATCTTCTTTGCGTTGCGGCACTACATAGTAGCTATGCACAAAGTAAAAACTTGTTAAATCTGGAATTCCATCCCAAATTGGATGCCGACAGTCTTGGCGTACTTGGTTCCAGCCCATATGCGGAACTTTATAAGCTGAGCCGTCAGCCTGCTTTTTGCCAGCCAATTCAAAACGACGCACTTCACCTGGAATAAGGCCTAAACAAGAAGTCCATTGCTCATTGGGGCGAACTTCAGCGCTTTTATCAAATAGCATTTGCTCGCCCACACAAACCCCTAATAAAGGTTTATTTTTGGAAGCTTCTAGTAATGCCTCCAAAAGGCCAGACTCTTCTAGGTGTTTCATGCAATCTGGCATAGCACCTTGGCCAGGTAGCACCACCCTGTCAGCAGAACGAATTTCTTCTGGCTTATGCGCAATCAATACATTGTCATCAGGCGCAACATGATGAAATGCCTGATACACGGAACGGAGGTTACCCATTCCATAATCCACGATCGCAATGGTTTGCGCCAAAATTTAGCCTATCTTTGCTTTTATCGAACGGGCAACTAGAAGATCTAGATTAGAGGCTGCCTTTGGTTGAAGGAACGACACCTGAGGCCCGTGGATCAATTGCCAGAGCCATGCGCAAAGCACGACCAAAAGCCTTGAATACCGTTTCAATCTGGTGGTGCGCGTTAATGCCGCGCAGATTATCAATATGCAAAGTCACTCCCGCATGGTTTACAAAACCACGGAAGAACTCAATACTGAGATCAACATCAAAGTCGCCTACACGAGCGCGAGTAAAAGGAACATTGAATTCCAGGCCTGGGCGACCAGAAAAATCGATCACTACACGGGAAAGGGTTTCATCCAAAGGAACATAAGAATGGCCATAACGATTGATACCCGCCTTGTCACCAACCGCCTTTGAAAATGCCTGCCCCAATGTAATGCCCACATCCTCAACAGTGTGATGATCATCAATATGGGTATCGCCTTGAGCAACGACCTTGAGATCAATCATGCCGTGACGGGCTATCTGATCGAGCATATGGTCCAAGAAAGGCACACCTGAGGCTAGCTCAGCCTTACCAGTGCCATCTAAATTGATGGAAATTTGAATTTTGGTTTCCGAAGTGTTTCGGGTAACGTCGGCTTGCCGCATGCTTCATTGCGCCGCGAGGCGAAGTGTTGATTGAAGCCTCATAATATCATTCCTAGAAGATATATAAATGCTGAAATTGCTTCACTTTCTTTCTGTTTTTTGACCCGAGTACCCTCATGAGCCGTTTTTGGAGCCCTGTTGTTCAAACTTTGACCCCCTATGTTCCTGGGGAGCAACCGCAAATGCAGCGGTTGGTTAAGCTCAACACCAACGAGAGCCCCTATGGCCCATCGCCTAAAGCGCTCGCAGCTATCAGCAGCCAAACCAACGAGGATTTACGCCTGTATCCAGATCCAGAGGGTGCCGCCTTAAAACAAGTGATTGCCAAATTACATGGCCTAAACCCAAACCAAGTATTTTTAGGAAACGGTTCGGATGAAGTTCTAGCCCATGTCTTTGCTGGATTGTTGAAACAAAGTAAGCCAGTACATTTTCCAGATATCACCTACAGTTTCTATCCGGTCTACTGCAAGCTCTTTGGTATCGAATACAAAACTGTCCCGCTAGGAACAGAGTTCGAAATCAACACGATTGATTACTTCGCACCAAACGGTGGAATCATTTTCCCCAATCCCAATGCCCCAACTGGCAGATCAATTCCTCGCTCAGAAATTGAAAAGCTTCTCGCAAAAAATACGGATTCAGTAGTTGTCATTGATGAAGCCTACGTTGATTACGGAACAGAATCTTGCATTCCACTATTGCGCGGTAGCAACTGCCCAGAAAATCTCTTAGTAGTACATACGCTTTCTAAATCCAGGGCGCTGGCCGCTCTACGTGTTGGCTTTGCAGTTGGTCACCCCGCCTTGATTGAAGGCCTGGAGCGTGTCAAGAATAGCTTCAACTCTTATCCATTGGGACGTCTTGCCCAAGCGGGTGCCATTACTGCGATTGAAGATCAAGCGCACTTAGAGGCAACTAGCGCCAAGGTAATCAAGACGCGCTCAAAACTAGTTGAAGAACTAAAAACTTTAGGTTTTGACACATTGCCTTCAACGGCAAACTTTATTTTCACTCGCCACCCAAAACATGCTGGTGCAGAAATTTATCAAGCCTTAAGAGATCGCGGCATCATCGTGCGCCACTTCAAGTCACCACGTATTGAAGAATTCTTACGCATTACGATCGGCACAGATGAACAAAGCGGCGAACTCGTCGCCGCTCTAAAAGAAATACTAGCTTAAGTTCGTTTTCGTTTATTTCTTTAGACGCATCTCAGCAGCACGTGCATGCGCTTGCAAGCCTTCACCACGGGCCAGGGTGCTCGCTACAGCACCTAAACTCTGTGCGCCGGCCTCGCTCACCTCAATCATGCTCGAACGCTTAATGAAATCATAAACACCCAAGGGCGATGAAAAACGAGCTGTTCGGGCTGTAGGCAGTACATGGTTTGGGCCAGCGCAATAATCACCTAAGGACTCGCTAGTGTAATTTCCCATAAAAATAGCGCCGGCATGACGAATCTGCTCTGCCCACTTCCGCGGATCTTCGGCACAGATTTCTAAGTGTTCTGCGGCAATGGCATTCGCTATCTCACAGGCCTCAGTCATGTCTTTAACCTGAATCAGCAGCGCGCGATTGGTCAAGGAAGCTTCAATTACTTTTGCCCTTGGCATCTCAGGCAGCAACTTATTGATACTTATCTGAACTTGCTCAATAAAGGCCGCATCAGGACACAATAGAATCGATTGCGCTTGCTCATCATGTTCCGCTTGAGAGAACAAGTCCATAGCAATCCAATCTGGATTGGTAGTGCCATCACATAAAACCAAAATTTCTGAAGGGCCGGCGATCATATCGATGCCCACTGTGCCAAATACTCTGCGCTTTGCAGCAGCTACATATGCATTACCTGGACCAACAATCTTATCTACCGATGGGATAGTCTTAGTGCCATAAGCCAATGCACCTACAGCTTGAGCGCCGCCAATCGTAAAGACGCGATCTACACCCGATAAATAAGCAGCAGCTAATACCAAAGGATTCCGAGCACCATCTGGAGTAGGCACCACCATAATGACTTCAGTCACGCCAGCAACCTTTGCAGGAATCGCGTTCATCAATACAGAGGATGGGTAGGCTGCCTTACCGCCAGGCACATAAATGCCCACGCGGTCTAAAGCGGTAACTTTTTGACCGAGACGCGTGCCATCTGCCTCTTCATATTCCCAAGAGTGGCAGCCCGCTTCAATTTTTTGTTTCTCGTGATATGCACGCACTCTTTTTGCCGCAATATCTAAAGCATTCTTTTGCTCGGCAGATAAAGAGCTGTAGGCTTGCTCTAGTTCCTGATGAGCAATTTCCAATTCAGAAACATTGGAGATATTTAGACGATCAAATTGCTTAGTAAAAGAGATTACTGCTTCGTCACCCTGCTTCTGAACAGCTGACAAAATTTTGACAACTGCAGCATCAATCGCAACATCATCGGCGGCAGGCAAGGAAAGGCTAGAAAGCAGGGTTTCTTTGAAACCTGCATCTTTACTGTTGAGACGCTTAACCTGTACTTGTGCAGACATTGATTGATTATTTCAATAAATCAAAAATAGGTTGCAACTGTGCACGCTTACGTTTGTACGAAGCTTGATTGACTACCAAACGGGCACTGATATCGGCAATGGGTTCAACTTCCACCAAGCCGTTCGCTTTGAGCGTATTTCCGGTAGAGACTAAGTCCACAATGGCATCAGCTAAACCTACCAAAGGTGCAAGCTCCATGGAACCATAGAGCTGAATCGTATCGATATGTACGCCTTTATTAGCAAAGTGCTCGCGCGCGCAATTGACATATTTGGTGGCGACTTTTAAACGGGAGCCTTGCTTGACAGCTGCTGCGTAATCAAACCCTTCGCGAACCGCAACGGACATACGGCACTTAGCAATATTCAAATCAAAAGGCACATATAAACCATCCGTGCCTTTTTCCATCAATACGTCTAAACCTGCAACACCGAAATCAGCACCGCCAAATTGAACATAGGTTGGCACATCTGAGGCACGCACAATAATCAAACGAACATCTGGATTGGATGTCTCAATAATGAGTTTGCGAGACTTCTCAGGATCCTCTTTCGGCACAATACCGACCTTAGATAGGATCTCTGCGGTTTCTTCGAAGATGCGGCCCTTAGAGAGGGCTAAAGTCAATTTCATGACTTAATTATCTCTCAGCCTCACTTGATGCGCTCGATCTTGGCACCCAGGAGGGTCAACTTTTGCTCCATACGGTCATATCCGCGGTCTAAGTGATAAATCCGATCCACCTGGGTTTCACCTTGAGCGGCCAGTCCAGCAATGACTAAGCTGGCAGAAGCGCGCAGGTCAGTTGCCATGACAATCGCGCCCGAGAGCTTATCTACACCTTGTGCAATGGCAGTATTCCCTTCAATAGCAATATCAGCACCCAAGCGATTGAGCTCTTGAACGTGCATAAAGCGATTCTCAAAAATAGTTTCGGTAATCATTGCACTGCCACTAGCCACTGCATTTACAGCCATCAATTGGGCCTGCATATCCGTTGGAAATGCTGGGTACTCTGAGGTACGAAAACTCACTGCCTTTGGGCGCTCATGCATAGAGGCTTTGATCCAATCAGGGCCCACTTCCATTTGCAAGCCAGCTTCTTTGAGCTTGACCATCACCGCATCTAAAGTGTCGGGACGACAGTGCTTTACTAGCACTTCACCGCCAACAGCAGCTACAGCGCAAAGAAAGGTGCCCGCCTCAATCCGATCTGAAATCACGGAGTGCTCAGCACCATGAAGTTTCTCAACCCCTTCAATCACCAAGCGATCGCTTCCAATCCCCGAAATTTTGGCGCCCATCTTCACGAGCAATTCGGCTAAGTCACCTACCTCGGGTTCACGTGCAGCGTTTTCTAAAATAGTTGTGCCAGATGCCAATGTGGCAGCCATCAATAAATTTTCTGTACCGGTCACGGTAATCATGTCGGTCAAAATCGAAGCACCCTTGAGGCGATCGGTTTGTGGCTTTGTTTCGGCTTGGATATAACCACTCTTAATTTTGATATTGGCACCCATGGCCTTTAGGCCCTTGATGTGCTGATCAACTGGTCTTGCGCCAATTGCACAACCGCCTGGCAATGAAACCTTGGCGCTATGCATTCTGGCCAATAGAGGGCCAAGCACCAAGATAGAGGCGCGCATGGTTTTCACCATCTCATAGGTAGCTTCTGAACTCTTAATCACGGCGGCATTGAGAACTACATGATTGCGATCGCTAGCATCGGGAAAACTCACAACCACGCCAATTTCCTGTAGAAGCTTGAGCATTGTGCGCACATCTTGCAGGTCTGGAAGATTTCGCAAAACTACTGGTTGATCGGTCAAGAGACAAGCACACAAAATGGGTAGGGCAGCGTTCTTTGCACCAGCGATAACGACCTCACCCTTGAGTGGGGTTCCGCCAACCATTCGTAATTTATCCATGAAACGATTCCAGTAAAAACTTTTTAATATGATTTAAATCTTGCTGTTATGCGCCTGAGTTCTGAGCAAATTCTTCGGGCGTAAATGCCTTGATAGATAAAGCATGAACTTCCGCCTTCATACGATCACCCATCGCACCGTAGACCAATTGATGACGCTGTACGAGACGCTTGCCATCAAACTCTGGACTGACAATCGTTGCAAAGAAATGCTGTCCATCACCCTCTACCTCAATATGGGTACAGTTAATTCCCTGCTTGATATAGCCCTCAATTTGCTCGGGGGTTGGCAACATACTTCTCTCCTAATAAGACTAGATAGTGCAAATCATTAATGCCGCAGCTTATAGCCCTTTTGCAATAGGCGTAAAGCAATAGCTGAAACAATTACAAAGAAACAGAGCACGATTGCAAGGCTGCTCCACGGGGACGCATCAGAAACCCCAAAGAAGCCATAACGGAAACCGTCAATCATGTAAAAGAATGGGTTGAAATGCGATACAACTTGCCAGGCAGGAGGCAAAGAGTGAATCGAATAAAAGACTCCCGATAACATTGTGGCAGGCATCACGATGAAGTTTTGGAAAGCAGCCAACTGATCATATTTATCTGCCCAGATACCTGCTATTAATCCCAAACTACCGAGTATGGCAGCGCCTAAAAAGGCAAATGCCAAAATCCAAAGTGGGTACTCTAAGGCCGGTATTCCGAACCAAAGGGTAATTAAAAATACGCCCAGGCCAACAACGATGCCGCGAAAGACTGCAGCCAAAATATAGGCTGCATAAAACTCAACATGACTCAATGGAGCAAGCAATACAAATACCAGATTGCCAGTCACTTTTGACTGGATGAGTGACGAAGAGGTATTTGCGAATGCGTTTTGCAATACGCTCATCATGACCAAGCCTGGGATGAGGAAGGCCGTATAGCTCAAGCGCCCATATACTTCCCGACCTTCCAATACATGACCAAAAATCATCAGATAAAGGACGGCCGTTAAGACGGGGGCTGCAACCGTCTGAAAGGCCACCTTATAAAAACGCTTCACCTCTTTCAATAAGAGTGTTGGAAAGCCACTGCCATATTCAAGTGTGGGCTTGTTCAGAGCTTTACTTGTAGCCTTGCTCACAGTCCACCCCCAGACATAATGTTGACAAACACCTCTTCTAAATCAGTCTTGCCTTCGCCATCTTTTTTCACTGAACCATAACGACTGAGCAGATTGGCGGTAGTATCTAGTGCAACAATCTTGCCCTGCTTGAGCATCGCAATGCGCTGACACAATGCTTCGGCTTCTTCTAAGTAATGGGTAGTTAACACAATCGTGTGGCCATCTTGATTGAGTCTGCTAATGAATTGCCACAAAGACTGACGCAACTCGACATCAACGCCAGCGGTTGGCTCATCTAAAATAATGACAGGTGGACGATGTACTAAAGCTTGGGCAACCAATACCCGGCGCTTCATCCCACCAGACAAAGAGCGCATATTGCTATCCGCTTTTGAAGTGAGATCTAGATTAGCCATGATCTCGTCAATCCAAGCATCGTTATTGCGGATGCCGAAGTAGCCCGACTGAAATTGCAAGGTCTCACGAACAGTAAAGAATGGATCGAAGACCAGCTCTTGTGGAACAACGCCCAACATGCGACGTGCATCACGGGATGACTTTTGAACATCTGCACCTAAGATAGCAGCATGTCCTCTATCGGCCCTGACCAAACCAGCCAAGATAGAGATCAGCGTGGTCTTACCAGCCCCATTGGGACCTAGAAGTCCAAAAAATTCACCTGGCTCAATTGCTAATGAAACATCGTCAAGGGCTTGCAGGGCTCCATAATGCTTTGAAATGTTTTTAATTGAAATTGCTGAGTGCATGCTCTTATAAACCCAGCAATGCGGAGACGCCATAGACGTTAGCTAGTACTTTGAGTTTATCTGGGGAATGCTCAATAGATAAGACTTTTCCATCTGCCTGTAACTTTTTTTGCCAAGCCAATAAAACAGTCAACACGGTAGAGTCAAAATCTTTAAGCGCAGAGCAATCTACTGTTTGCAACGTGGCAGCATTTAACAAACCCTCTTTGTGCAACTGAAGAGCATTTTCTTGTGTAACTGTCTTAGGTAAAAGAAAGGGCATGGTCTAAAGGCTTAAATTAATTTGCTGGTTTAGCAGTAGCCAATTGCTTATTACGGTCTTGTAAGAATTTTACGAGGCCCTCAACACCATTTTGACTTATCTGATTAGCGAACTGATTGCGATAAGCTTCTACCAACCAAACACCCATGATGTTCATGTCGTAAACCTTCCAGCCCTTATCAGTACTCTCCAGGCGGTAATCTAGGGGGACTGGATCGCCGCGACCAAGCACGACAGTTTTCACAATCACTTCTTTGTCATCGGGCGCAGCTCGTAAGGCTTTAAATTGCACAGTTTGATCACGCAACTGACTTAATGCACCAGAGTAAGTGCGAATCAGCAGATTCTTAAATTCAGAAGTGAGCTGAGCCTGTTGTTCGGGGGTCGCTTTTTTCCAATTCGGGCCCATAGCCATTTCGGTAGTACGGCGCATATCGGTATAAGGAACAATTTTCTTGTCGACCAAGTCGACGATTTTAGGAATATTTCCCTTTTGAATTTCTGGATCCGCTTTCACGGAGACCATTACGTCTGTAACAACCATTTTGATCAAAGCGTCTGGCGGGGTAGATTGATCAGGCACTTGAGCAAACAAGGCGCTGGAAAACAGAAACAGACCCATTGCTAGGTATTTAGAAATCGTTTTGCAACTTGTCATATATCCGTCCGCTTTTATTTACTACATTGATTTCAACTGAGAGCTAATTTTAGCCCTCTAAGCCTTACTCATAGCCATTCTCATAAGCTGGCATCAAAGGCTCTTCGTCATCACGACCCTCATTAATTTGATACGCACGCCTTTGAATATAAGCATCACGCATAAAACTGTACTTATCGATGGCGGCACCATCTAATAAGTCACCCGCTTCGTAATAAGTATTACGTGTATTGACTACACGTAAGCCAGTAATACTATTTCGGAGGGCAACGTCGGGCAGCAACCTAAATAAGTAATCAGACTCCAAGTCGGCAACCGTACCAAAGGAATCGCGCACATTGCTAGGACCAAAGAAAGGTAGCACCACATATGGCCCTGCAGGCACGCCCCACACGCCAAGTGTTTGACCCCAATCCTCTTTGTGCTTTTCAAGGCCGCCTGGCGTTGCTAGATCTAGGAAACCACCCAAACCCATGGTGGTATTCACAACCACTCGCATGAAGTCATTAAATGCAAAGTCTGGCTTGCCCTGTAACAAGTTATACAAAGCGGTATAGATATCGTTGTAGTTACTAAAGAAGTTGTAAATGCCTTCGCGGACAAACTCGGGCAACACAAACCGATATCCCGCCACTACTGGCTTCAGTAAATAAGCATCTAAACCTTCATTGAACTCAAATACTGAGCGATTGAATGGCTCCCACGGATCATTTGGGGAGCGCTCAACCCCTGCAGGAATAGACGCGCAGCCCACTAACGCAACAGCCATACAAAGCAAGATGCATTGCTTCATCTTGCCAATGAACTTGACTGCAAAAAACATTATTTTGCTGCGCCTTTTTCTTGACCGCTATCAGCCGCCTTGTTATACAAGAACTGACTAATTAAATTTTCAAGAACAATGGCAGACTGGGTTTGAGAAATCTTTTCACCATTTGTCAACATCTCGTCCGAACCACCAGCCTCTAGGCCAATGTACTGTTCACCCAATAAGCCTGAAGTCAAAATCTTTGCAGATGAATCTTTAGGGAACTTATAAGAATCCTCAATAGTCATCACCACTGTGGCTTGATACGTTTTGTCATCAAAAGAAATGTTGGCAATACGACCAACCACTACGCCTGCACTCTTTACCGGAGCTCGGGGCTTCAACCCGCCAATATTGTCAAAGCGTGCAGAAATTTTGTAGGTTGGCGCAAAAGACACGGCGTTCATATTGCCAACCTTCAATGCAAGAAATAATGCTGCCAGCAAACCTATGGCAACAAAAATTCCTACCCAGATATCAATTGCACTTTTTCTCATAAGAGCCTCAGTTTATTCTTTCTAATTCGAGAACATCATTGCGGTTAGCAGGAAATCTAAGGCTAATACCGACAAAGAAGAAATCACCACAGTACGTGTAGTTGCCTGTGATACCCCTTCAGGCGTTGGTTTGGCTTCATAACCTTGATAGAGAGCAATAAAAGTCACCGCCACACCGAAAACTACGCTTTTTATTAGGCCATTACCAATATCAGAAAACAGATCCACGCCACCTTGCATTTGAGACCAAAAAGCCCCGGAATCGACTCCAATTAAGGGGACTCCGACAAAGTAGCCACCCATGACGCCTACTGCCGTAAAAATCGTTGCCAAAATTGGCATGGAAATAATGCCGGCCCAAAGTCGAGGAGCAATCACGCGACTCAGTGGGTCTACAGCCATCATCTCCATAGCGCTTAGCTGCTCACCAGCCTTCATCAGGCCAATTTCTGCAGTCAAAGAAGTGCCGGCACGACCCGCAAACAATAAGGCGGTAATGACTGGGCCTAATTCACGAGTAAGAGATAAAGCAACCAAGAGACCTAAAGCTTGTTCTGAGCCATAACGATTTAAGGTGTAGTAACCCTGCAGCCCCAAAACAAATCCAACAAACAAACCAGAGACCGCAATAATCACAAAAGAGTGATTGCCTACAAATAAAATTTGATCCAGGACCAAGCGCGGTCTTTTTAGCAAAAAACCTGAGCGCCAAATAACCGCAGCAAACATACGTGCAGCAAGACCAAGGCTGGCTAAATTGCGGCGAATAAAAAATCCAAGGTCGCCCAATAAATCTAATAACTTGTGAAGCGCAGTCATTAAGCCCTCACTCCAAAATCTTCTTCCAAGCTTTGACCTGGGTAATGGAATGGCACAGGGCCATCTGGAGCGGCATCTAAAAACTGTCTTACGAAAGGATCAGTAGAGCGACTCAGCTCTTCAGGAGTGCCTTGTGCGCCAATCTTTCCATTTGCAATGAAATACACGTAATCCGCGATTTCAAATGTTTCCTCGACATCGTGAGTCACCAATAAGCTCGTGGCTCCCAAGGCGTTATTCAGATCACGAATCAACCTTGCAGTAATTCCTAATGAGATTGGGTCCAGACCAGCAAAGGGCTCGTCGTACATGATGAGAGGAGGGTCTAGTGCAATCGCTCTAGCCAAGGCAACACGTCTTGCCATACCGCCAGAAATTTGTGAAGGCATTAAATCACGTGCACCACGCAAGCCTACAGCATTCAATTTCATAAGTACGAGTGAGCGCAAAAGCTCTTCGCTCAAATGAGTATGTTCACGCAATGGGAATGCAACGTTTTCAAAAACGCTCAAGTCAGTAAATAAAGCACCGAACTGAAAAAGCATGCCCATGCGACGACGAGCCGCCATCAATTGTTCACCGCTCATCTTGCCAATATCTTGGCCCTCGAATAAGACTTGTCCCGCTTGAGCAGTAAATTGACCGCCGATTAAACGCAGGATAGTTGTTTTTCCACAGCCAGACCCACCCATCACCGCAACTACCTGACCGCGACGAAACTCCATATTGAGTCCCGACAAAATTTGTCGCTCACCAGGCGCATAGGAAAAGTTGACGTCTTTGATAGAGACGACAACTTCACCTAGGGGTTTTTGGACATCCAATGAGCTTGGCTGAGGACTATTCATATCCCCGATATTATCGGGGTAAAACAGATGACCCCATTAAATACTGGTCTACTGCTTGGGCGCATTGGCGACCTTCGCGAATTGCCCAAACCACCAAAGACTGTCCTCGACGCACATCACCCGCCGCAAACACCTTAGGAACATTAGTTTGGTAGGCATTCTGACCCTCAACAGTAGCTTTAGCATTGCCCCGTGTATCTTTCTCAACTCCAAAGGCACTCAGCATTTGCTGAACCGGGGATACAAAGCCCATAGCCAAGAGTACCAAATCTGCCTTGATCTCAAATTCGGAATTAGGGACTTCAGCCATCTTGCCGTCTTTCCACTCCAAACGAACGCCGATTAGCTTCTCAACTTTGCCATTTTTACCTTCAAAACGCTTGGTTCCAACAGACCAGTCGCGATCACAACCTTCTTCATGTGAAGAGGAGGTGCGCAACTTTGTTGGCCAATAAGGCCAAACCAAAGGTTTGTTTTCTACTTCTGGTGGCTGTGGGAGCAATTCAAATTGGGTAATCTTGGTAGCACCATGACGGTTTGAGGTGCCTACGCAATCAGAGCCTGTATCACCACCACCAATTACGACAACATGCTTATCTGTTGCGCGAATTTCATTTTTGAAATCGCCAGCATTTTCTTTGTTTTGTGGAATTAAAAATTCCAATGCAAAATGCACGCCCGCCAACTCACGGCCCGGAACAGGTAAATCACGTGGCTGCTCTGCACCGCCAGTAACTACTACCGCATCAAAATCTTTCATCAACTGTTCTGGCGCAACGGTTTTAGTGGAGTAATTTTTTACTTCAGGGCCAAAAGCTTCTTTACCAACAAAAACACCCGTTTCAAATTTCACACCTTCTGCTTGCATTTGCTCAACACGGCGGTCGATCAACCACTTTTCCATCTTGAAATCAGGAATGCCGTAGCGGAGTAATCCGCCAACGCGATCGTTCTTTTCAAATACAGTCACATCGTGACCAACGCGAGCCAATTGCTGTGCAGCTGCCATGCCTGCTGGGCCACCACCAACTACTGCTACTTTTTTCCCAGTCTTAGTCTTGGATGGTTGCGGCTTAACCCAGCCATTTTCCCAACCCTTATCAATGATGGCGTGCTCAATGGACTTAATGCCAACCGCTTCACTATTAATACCTAAAGTACAAGCAGCCTCACAAGGAGCAGGGCAAATCCGGCCAGTAAATTCTGGGAAGTTATTGGTCGATTGCAAAACATCCAATGCATTCTTCCAGTCACTATGAAATACCAAATCATTAAAGTCGGGGATGATGTTGTTTACTGGGCAACCGCTATTACAAAACGGGATACCGCAATCCATGCAACGTGCACCTTGAACCTTGGCCTCTTCATCAGTTAAAACGGCAACGAACTCTTTGTAATGATGGAGGCGTTTAACTGGCACTTCGTATGTTTCATCGACGCGCTCAAACTCCATAAATCCAGTGACCTTACCCATATCTAATCCTTAGTATCTTTTCTTAATGTCTTTATTAATTAAGCAGCAACAGTTTTGTTTTGAGCTTTTTCCCACAACTCACCGAGTGCACGTTTGTACTCAGTTGGAAGCACCTTCACAAAATGACCGCGGGCATTTTCCCAGTCAGCCAAAATTGCCTTAGCGCGCTCAGAGCCGGTATGACGGAAGTGCCGCTCAATCAAGCCCTTTAAGATTTGCTCATCTGTTAAACGCTCGCCACCATCTTTTACATCGACAGGGGCATGCCATTGAGACTGCGGCATCTTGGCAATCTGTTCAGAAGAAGGCAATACTTTTTCCAAGCTTGCCATCGTCGTATTGCAGCGCTTGTCGAACAAGCCATCCTCGTCATAAACATAAGCAATACCGCCGCTCATGCCTGCTGCAAAGTTACGGCCTGTAGCACCCAAGACAACAACAGTTCCACCAGTCATGTATTCACAACCATGGTCGCCAGTACCCTCTACAACAGTAGTTGCGCCAGAATTACGAACCGCGAAACGTTCGCCAGCTACGCCATTAAAGAATGCTTCACCAGCAATCGCACCATAGAGAACGGTATTGCCAACAATGATGTTCTTAGCCGTATCACCACGGAACTCGTGTGGGGCACGAACAATAACGCGGCCGCCTGATAAACCTTTGCCAACGTAGTCATTACCATCACCCACCAAATCTAAGGTGATGCCGCGTGCCAAGAAAGCAGCAAAGCTTTGGCCAGCCGTACCATTCAACTGAATATGAATGGTGTCATCGGGCAAACCTGCATGACCATAACGTTGAGCAACTTCACCTGAAAGCATTGCGCCTACAGTACGGTTGACGTTTTTCACAGGAACAATAAAGGAGACTTTTTCACCACGCTCTAATGCAGGCTCACTCTTCTCAATCAAAATATTGTCGAGTGCGCTAGCTAGGCCATGATCTTGTGTCAAGACTTGATAACGTGGAACTTCAGCGGCAACTTCTGGCTCAGCAAAGATTTTGCTGAAATCCAAGCCATGAACTTTCCAATTTTCAATCCCTTTACGGGTATCTAACAAATCAACGCGCCCAATTAAGTCATCAAACTTACGAATACCTAATTGCGCCATGAGTTCACGGGCTTCTTCAGCAATAAAGAAGAAGAAGTTCACAACATGCTCTGGCTTGCCAGAAAATTTCTTACGCAGTTCTGGGTCTTGGGTAGCTACGCCAACTGGGCAAGTGTTCAAATGACACTTACGCATCATGATGCAACCCTCAACCACCAGTGGGGCGGTTGCAAAACCAAACTCATCTGCACCCAACAAAGCGCCGATCACGACGTCACGGCCGGTTTTCATCTGGCCGTCAGCCTGAACTCGAATACGGCTACGCAGGCCATTGAGAACCAATGTCTGCTGTGTTTCAGCCAAACCAAGCTCCCATGGGGATCCAGCGTGCTTGATAGAAGATAGTGGTGATGCACCAGTACCGCCATCATGACCAGCGATCACCACATGGTCTGCTTTTGCTTTTGCGACACCAGCAGCAACAGTACCAACACCGACTTCAGAAACCAATTTCACAGAAACATCTGCTTTTGGATTGACGTTCTTGAGATCATGAATCAACTGAGCGATATCTTCAATCGAATAAATATCGTGGTGTGGAGGAGGTGAAATCAAACCTACGCCTGGAACTGAGAAGCGTAACTTACCAATGTAGTCAGAAACCTTGCCACCAGGCAATTGACCGCCTTCACCGGGCTTAGCACCTTGCGCCATCTTGATTTGAATCTGATCAGCAGAGCGCAAATACTCTGTTGTTACACCAAAACGGCCAGAGGCAACCTGCTTAATCTTGGATCGTAATGAGTCCCCATCTTGCAATGGAATATTAGCCTCGACTACATCGCTACCCAAGATGCTGGCTAAAGTCTCACCCTTCTTGATTGGAATGCCTTTGAGCTCATTCACATAACGATTTGGATCTTCGCCACCTTCACCAGTATTTGATTTACCGCCAATACGATTCATTGCAATCGCTAAAGTGGCATGAGCCTCAGTAGAGATGGAACCCAAAGACATCGCGCCAGTAGCAAAACGCTTGACGATTTCCTTTGCAGATTCAACCTCATCCAATGGAATTGCCTTGGCCGGATCGATCTTAAATTCGAACAAACCACGCAAAGTCATTTGACGCTTGGTTTGATCATTGATGATGTTGGCGTACTCTTTATAAGTCTGATAGCCCTTATCTGCACCGATACGTGTGGAATGCTGAAGCTTCGCAATCGTGTCTGGCGTCCACATATGATTCTCGCCACGAATACGGAATGCATATTCACCGCCAGCATCGAGCATATTAGTTAAGACTGGGTCATTGCTAAATGCAGCTGTATGCATACGCAATGCTTCTTCAGCCACTTCAAACACGCCAATACCGCCCACATTTGATGGAGTGCCCTTGAAGTATTGGTCAATGATGTCGTGATTTAAACCAATTGCTTCAAAAATCTGCGAACCGGTGTAGGACATGTAAGTAGAAATGCCCATTTTGGACATAACTTTTTGCAGACCCTTACCAACTGCTTTAACAAAGTTTTTCACTGCTTTTTCAGCAGATAAATCGCCTGACAATCCTTTAGCCATTTCCGCCAAAGTTTCCATTGCGAGGTATGGATGAACGGCTTCTGCGCCGTAACCTGCCAAGAGTGCAAAGTGATGAGTCTCACGAGCACTGCCGGTCTCAACTACTAATCCAACGCTGGTACGTAACCCTTTTTGTACCAAGTGTTGATGAATTGCTGAAGTAGCCAGCAATGCAGGAATTGCTACATGATTCTCATCAACTTGACGATCGCTCACGATCAAGATGTTGTAACCAGAACGAACTGCATCAGCAGCCTCAGCACACAAAGAAGCTAAGCGCGCCTCAATGCCAGCCTTGCCCCATGATGCTGGATAGCAGATATCTAACTCATAAGAGCGGAACTTGCCGTTGGTGTAGTGGCCAATATGACGAATCTTAGTCATGTCATCAAAATCCAAAATTGGCTGACTGACTTCCAGACGCATTGGTGGATTGATGTTATTGGTATCAAGCAAGTTCGGCTTTGGACCAATGAACGAAACCAAGGACATCACCATGTTTTCACGAATTGGATCAATCGGAGGATTGGTTACTTGAGCAAACAACTGCTTGAAGTAGTTATAAAGCGGCTTATTCTTGTTGGAAAGAACTGCCAACGGACTATCGTTGCCCATTGAGCCAATTGCCTCTTCACCATTCATAGCCATTGGAGCCATCAAGAATTTAATATCTTCCTGGGTGTAACCAAACGCTTGTTGGCGATCTAACAATTTTGCTGCTGGGCGAATATTGGTTTTCTCATCGATCAAGTCCGCTTTACTAGCGTCGACTTCATCCAACTTCACGCGCACTGCATCAATCCAGCTCTTATATGGCTTGGCCTTAGATACAGCATTCTTGAGCTCAACGTCGTCAATGATGCGGCCTTGCTCCATATCAATCATGAACATCTTGCCTGGCTGCAAACGCCATTTTTGAACAATCTTGCTCTCAGGAATTGGCAATACACCAGCCTCTGAGCCCATGATGACGAGGTCATCATCGGTAACGTAATAACGTGCTGGACGCAAACCGTTACGGTCTAAGGTAGCGCCAATTTGGCGACCATCTGTAAATGCCATAGCAGCCGGACCATCCCATGGCTCCATCATTGCTGCATGATATTCATAGAAAGCGCGACGATTGTCATCCATCAATGCATGCTGTTCCCATGCCTCAGGAATCATCATCATCATTGCTTGGGCTAGCGGATAACCCGCCATTACTAATAACTCTAAACAGTTATCAAAACAGGCAGTATCTGACTGACCTGGATAAATCAATGGCCACAGTTTTTGTAAATCATCTCCAAGTACTGGAGAGCTAATTGCGCCTTCACGAGCATTCACCCAATTCACGTTGCCTTTAACAGTGTTGATCTCACCGTTGTGCGCAATCATCCGATATGGGTGAGCTAATTCCCAAGCTGGGAATGTGTTGGTGGAGAATCGTTGATGCACTAAAGCAAGAGCGGACACAGTGCGCTTATCTTGCAAATCTTGGTAATAAGCACCCACCTGGTTCGCTAACAGCAAACCCTTATAGACAATGGTTCTAGCAGACATCGAGGCAACGAAATATTCTTTGCCATGCTTGAGATGTAAATCTTGAATTGCATGACTTGCTGTCTTACGAATCACATACAACTTGCGCTCCAGCGCATCGGTTGTCATGATGTCGCGCCCACGGCCGATAAAAATCTGGCGAATGAATGGCTCCGTCATTTGTACTGTCGGAGACATTGGCAACTTCACGTCTACCGGAACATCTCTCCAACCCAAAACAACTTGACCTTCTAAACGCACGGTGCGCTCTAATTCTTGTTCGCAAGCCAAACGTGAAGCATGCTCTTTTGGCAAGAAAATCATTCCAACGCCATATTCACCCAATGGTGGCAATGTGATTCCTTGCTTGGCCATTTCTTCGCGATACAAAGTATCGGGGATCTGAATCAAAATTCCAGCGCCGTCACCCATCAATGGATCCGCACCAACGGCACCCCGGTGATCTAAGTTCTCAAGGATCTTCAATCCTTGAGAAACGATCTCGTGAGATTTCTTACCCTTGATATGCGCAACGAATCCTACGCCGCAAGCGTCATGCTCATTACGTGGGTCATATAGACCTTGAGCGATAGGGCGAAGATCTGAATTTATTTGTGTAGTCATAGTATTTCCGAGGGGCAACAAAGGCCCGATAACTTTTGGAAGATCAAATATAGGTGAATACCCATACCGATGCAATAGAAATAAAATGAGTCTGTCCCATTTATTTAACAGTCGCACCAAATTGAATTTTCAAATTGGGGACAGAGTCATTGTGTCCAGCACTCTGAATAAGGCTAAATGATACTTATCTTATTGAATTTAAAGAGTTTATTTTCTTTGGTCGCCCTCGATGGCGTATTTGTGCCAGCTCAGGGGTATCTTTGAATAACTTTTTGGCGTAGATATCACTTACCCAAGGCTTGGAGCGAATCAAAGATTCTGTGATTTGGCGGTCTTCCCAATGGGGGGCGCCCTCTTTCACAAAATCCGCCCACCTCATTTGTCGCTCAAAGGGGGTATTACCCAGCTTCCAAAAATGCTGGTGATCAACCAACCAGGGCTCAGCATTCCCGCCAATATGAGTCGCAAAGCTAGTCCACCCAGATTCTTGAGGGCTCGACTCATAGCCAGCCCGAACTGGATTTAATTCGATATAGCGCTGGCAGCGTAAAAAATAATCAGGATCGATGAGGGATGAACGATAGCGCCCTTCCCATATAGTTCCTGAGCGATGATGCTGTTGGTTGAAGTATTGGGCGTAACGTCTGCCCAAAGATTGCATGGTCTTCGCAAGTGAATCATTGTTTTGCGGCGTCAACAGTATGTGAACATGATTAGGCATTAATGCAAATGCATGAACAGCGCAGCCAAATTGCCTTGCTGCTTCGCGTAACCACTCTAGATAAACACGACGGTCTTCATCACTAAAGAAAAGTGTTTCACGATTATTTCCGCGAACCATGACATGCATTACTTGGCCAGGTATAACAGTGCGCGCTTGCCGAGCCATGTTGATTACGAACTACTGCAGTTCGCGAACTCCACCATTGGGGGCAAATTCTGGAATAAACCAATCGCCATCGACTTGCGTTACTCCACTAGGCACTTCACGGGAGATCTGTGGGCTATCTTTGAGAGCGGTCGTCATGTATGAAATCCACATAGGCAAAGCAAGACCACCACCAGTCTCGCGATCACCCAAGCTGGTTGGTTTATCAAAGCCAATCCAGGCAATTGCTACCACCTTAGGGTTGTAACCAGCAAACCAGGCATCATGAGATTCATTAGTAGTGCCGGTCTTACCAGCAATGTCATTGCGTCCGAGCTTAGCCCGCGCAGAGGCTGCGGTGCCTGTCTTGGTCACTTCTTGCAAGAGACTATCCATGACAAATGCAGTACGCGCATCCAATACCCTAGGGGCACCGTCACCAACGGTAGCAGGCTTAGCTTCAAAAAGAACGGCCCCTTTTGAATCAATCATCTTCTCAATTAAGAAAGGATCAACTCGATAACCGCCATTTGCAAAGACACTATATGCGGATGCCATTTGCAATGGGGTTACAGATCCTGCGCCCAAGGCCATTGTGAGATAAGGCGGATGCTTCTCTGGCTCAAATCCAAAGCGTTGAATATATTCCTGGGCATAAGACGGGCCGATGGCACGAATAATGCGAACCGAGACTAAGTTCTTGGACTTAGCTAGGGCATTACGCAAACGCATCATGCCGTCATATTTGCCGTCATAGTTTTTAGGTTCCCATGCTTGGCTGCCTGTTTCCATACTGCCAATAGACAATGGCGCGTCGTTCACCATGGTGCTTGGGGTAAAGCCTTTTTCAATAGCGGCCGCATATATAAAAGGCTTGAATGAAGAGCCAGGCTGACGCAAGGCTTGGGTCACGTGATTGAATTGATTGCGACGGAAGTCAAATCCACCAACTAAGGACAAAATCGCGCCCGTTTCCGGATTCATAGAAACAAAGGCTGCCTCTACTTGTGGCAACTGCGCCAACTTCCAAACACCGCCATCCGAGAGCAGTCTCACAACAGCACCCGGACGTAAGCGCTTCTTGGGTTGCGTGCTGTCCGTTAAGGATGCAGCGGCCAATTTCATACCCTCACCTTTAATAGTGATGGTGTCGCCAGTAGAAATCATGACCTGCATCTCTTTGGGTTTAACGTCAAGCACCACGCCAGACTGCAAGTCATCTAATTGAGGATATGCGAGCAATGCCTCATCTATGGCGCGCTGACGTTTGACATGATCTTCTGGTAAATCAATAAATCCCTCTGGTCCACGATAAGCATGACGTAAGTCGTACTCAAAAATACCGCGACGCACTGCTTTATAAGCAGCATCTTGATCGGCCTTCAAAATGGTTGTGTATACATCGATCCCCTGAGAGTAAATAGCCTCGCCATACTGGGCAAAAAGTAACTGGCGCACCATTTCGGCGGGGAAGTCTGCACGGACCGCGAATTCGTTGCCAAGGCCGCGAATGTGCAACTCTTCGAGCATGGCTTTTTGATATTCCTCAGTATTGATATAACCAAGGTCTCGCATCCGCTGCAAGATGTACTCTTGGCGAATCTTAGCGCGTCGATAGTTAGTAACTGGATTGTAGGCAGACGGTGCTTTTGGTAGGCCAGCCAACATCGCAGCTTGAGCAACTGATATATCTTTTAATTCAATTCCGAAATAGATTTGCGCTGCACTGGCAAATCCAAACGCGCGTTGACCCAGGAAAATCTGGTTCATATAAATTTCCAGAATTTTGTCTTTAGTTAATTCAGACTCAATTTCCCAGGCCAGCAAAATTTCATAAATCTTTCTGCTAAATGTTTTTTCATTACTCAAAAAGAAATTGCGCGCCACTTGCATCGTAATTGTGGATGCGCCCTGAGCTAAGTGCCCACGAAGGTTAGCCATGCCTGCTCTGAGCACGCCAATATAGTCAACACCACCGTGGGAATAAAAGCGGTCATCTTCAGTAGCAATGACTGCGTTGCGCATTACCAAAGGAATGTCATTTAAGGGGATGACTTTGCGACGCTCTTCGCCAAACTCACCGATCAGCACCTTATCGGCTGAATAAATACGTAAAGGCGTTTTTGGGTTGTAATCAGTTAAAGCCGAAATCTTTGGCAAATTCGGTTTCGCAATCAAGAAGGCATAGCCCAATAAAAGCGTCACCACTAAAGCAACTGCCACACCAATAATGAGCAATGCCTTGATTAAGGGGCTACCTGAAGACTGATGAGACGAGCCCGGATCTACTCGAGGTTGACGAGGACGTCTGTCGGGCTGACGAATTGGACGCTGATTGAACGTCGGCTTGTCTTTTGGGGGGAGCGCCATATATCCAAATTATAGGGTGCTTAGGTAATTTCACCGAAAGCTCCAAAACCCTTGTTTTCCCATTTATATAGAGGCCTTTCTTACAACAGCATCTATTTTTGCTGATGGCTTTTGCTTCTGTGTATTTTCAAAATAATGGGATGCCATCTCGCCAAATCTCCCCACAGTCTTTCGATGACATTTTGAGTGAGCTGGGTGATGATCCCGCCATCCCAGACCCGCATGGAATTCGAAAAAAACATCCTCAAAAGCACCCCTCCTTCAGCGAACAAAATAACTCTGGATCTCAGCCCAAAGTTAGCGCTTTGAAGCCAATTCTTCAGATGGGAGAACTCAAGCAATTAGGGTTATTTCTTGGATTAGCTATTGGCTTTATTGGCATTGCGATAGTTGGATTGATGGCGTTTGAGCATCTAAATGCAGCTCAGCAAACCAAGTTAGAAAGTTCAGATAGGCATATTGCTGAGCTCAAAAAGGAGGTGTCACTTCTAAGAGAGGAGATGCTAGATATTGAAGAGTCCTTATATGGATCAATTGATTTAATAGAAGTGAGTATTCACTCTTTAAAGAAAAATAAGCCTTCTTTTGGCAACAAACCAAGGTCTCAAGAGCCTTCTTTTGAATCAGAGCTTCGCCACTGGCGATATTTGGGGGTCAGTCAAATAGGTGGAGTGCTGCGTGCTTTTTTTCATAACGGCAAAAGCGCTGTGATGTTTGAAAAGGGTGCGATTTTGCTGGGTGATTGGAGGCTTGGCAATGCCGATAAAGAAGTAGCGACCCTCACCCATTCCAATGGCAAATCGATGATTCTCAAACCATCAAAATCCGAATGATCCTTGACCCCAAAAATCTGTTGAAATGGCTTGTCATATTTGCTGTTTTTTTATCCATTCCAACTAAAGCTACAGGCTCAATTAATGCCCATTTAGACTCGCCTATTAGTTTGCAATTTACTGAGATTGAAGTGTCGGAACTTTTGCAAATTCTTGCAAAACTGGGAGGCACTAACTTTTTATTGAGCGAATCCATCAAAGGCAAGATCACAGTCGATTTAAACAACACCCCATGGCAAACTGCGCTGCATTCTATTTTGGCCAGCCGAGGTTTACGTCTGGTCAGAAATGGGGATATCTACTGGATCGGCCCTCATGCAGAAATTGCTGCATTTCAAAAGCACCGTCGCGAAGATGCTGCACTTCCCTTTGGCGGGGATCACATCAATAGCCCAAGACAAATCTTGATAGAGGCCAGAATTGTTGAGGCAGATGAACGATTTGCACGAGAGCTTGGAGTCAAGCTAAGCCATCAAGCAAAGAATATTGGTGGAATCCCAGATAGAAACGTGAGTAGCAACCTTGATTTAGGAGGGGCAGGTCTGAATGGGTTTAGCCCTGCCACCGTTGCCGCAACTCTGGTTTCCAGAAGTGCGAGTCGCCTCTTGCAAATCGAACTCTCAGCGCTTGAGTCAGAAGGGCAAGGCAAAATTCTCTCGAATCCACGCATCATGACGGGAGATCAAGTTAAAGCCACCATTGAACAGGGCACTGAGCTACCCTATCAAACGACTACGCAAAATGGCAGCAAACTGCAGTTCAGAAAAGCCAATCTCCGTTTGGAGGTTTTGCCAAAAATTCATCCAGATGGGAAGATTTCGATGCTGGTGGGGATCAATAAAGACACCATTGGCATGAAAACAGAGCAGGGATATGCCATTGACACAAAGAGTCTTAGCTCCGAAGTCACGGTTGAAAATGGTGGCACAGCGATTATTGGCGGCATCTTTCAAACTACTGAGCGAGAAGATGAGGTCAAAGTTCCTTTATTGGGGGATATCCCCCTAATTGGCCATTTATTTCGCCATAAATCCAAATTACAAGATAAAACTGAACTCTTAGTCTTCTTAACCCCAACTGTTCTAGATAAACCCTAATAAAATCGAAGGGTGAACTCTTCGACAAACAATATCTTTCTGATCGGCCTGATGGGCGCTGGGAAGTCGACCGTCGGTAAAGTTCTAGCCAAGAAATTGGGTCGTCGGTTTTTAGATGCCGACCATGTCATTGAAGAACGATGTGGCGTAAAAATTCCCGTTATCTTTGAAATGGAAGGTGAAGACGGATTTCGCAAACGGGAAGCACAAGCCATTCGCGAAGTAACTAGCGAGCACAACATTGTCCTAGCTACTGGCGGTGGCGCGGTACTGCTTCCGGAGAATCGGAATGCGCTAAGTGAACAAGGCACCGTTATCTACCTGCACGCCAATCCAACCGAGCTTTGGCATCGAACTAAAGGTGGTGAAGGACGCCCACTACTTCGCAATGGTGATGCCAAAAAAATTCTAGAAAATTTATATGCAGTTCGCGACCCTCTTTATCGCGAGATTGCCGATCATGTGATTGAAACTGGTAAACCCAGCGTTAATCAACTGGTTAATACTTTAATCATGCAGCTTGAACTCTCCGCTTGAAAACTATGATGAAAACACTTGAAGTTGATCTTGGCAATCGCAGCTACCCTATTTATATTGGCACTGACTTAATCGATCAGCCCAAGCTATTTAATGCCTGCGAAAAATCAACTTCGATTTATATCGTTACAAACACCACGGTAGCACCGCTATATGCGCAGCGCCTAACTAAAACTTTAGAAACTTTTGGTAAGCCAGTCAGAGTCATTGTTCTTCCCGATGGTGAATCTTATAAGGATTGGAAAAATCTACAACTCATCTTTGATGATCTCTTGAAATTTGGTGCTGATCGTCAAACCATGTTGGTTGCTCTCGGTGGCGGCGTTATTGGTGATATGACTGGCTTTGCAGCTGCTAGCTTCATGCGGGGCATTCACTTTATTCAAGTTCCAACTACGCTTTTAGCTCAAGTCGATTCTTCTGTAGGCGGCAAAACGGGTATCAATCATCCGTTAGGCAAAAATATGATTGGGGCCTTTCATCA
Source organism: Polynucleobacter sp. TSB-Sco08W16 (assembly GCF_018687455.1). Lineage (NCBI taxonomy): Bacteria > Pseudomonadati > Pseudomonadota > Betaproteobacteria > Burkholderiales > Burkholderiaceae > Polynucleobacter > Polynucleobacter sp. TSB-Sco08W16. Next base: position 79,313 of record NZ_CP061291.1, on the reverse strand, counting down.
GCCCCTTGCTGTCATTGCCGATCTCAATACATTAAAGACCTTGCCTCCGCGCGAACTCTCGGCTGGCCTTGCTGAAGTAGTCAAACACGGCGCTATTGCTGACTCTCAGTTCTTAGATTGGATTGAAGCAAATGCTCAGCCTTTATTGGCATGCGACACAGATGCGATGGGTCATGCAGTATTGCGCTCTTGTGAAATTAAGTCAGCAGTAGTTTCTGCTGATGAAAGAGAAGGTGGCATTCGCGCTACCCTGAACTTTGGTCACACATTTGGTCATGCTATTGAGGCTGGCATGGGCTATGGAGAGTGGTTGCATGGTGAAGCGGTGGGGTGCGGAATGGTGCTTGGCGCAGATTTATCTTGTCGGCTCAATCAGATCACACAGGCCGAAGCAGAGCGATTAACTAGCATCATTCAGTCTATGAACCTACCCATAGTTCCGCCAAAATTTGGTGCGGCACGCTACATGGAACTGATGCAGGTAGATAAGAAAACTGAGGGCGGTCAAATCCGCTACGTGATCTTAGAAAAAATAGGGAAGGCCCAAATTAAGAGTGTTCCCGATGCCCAGGTGATCGAAACCTTAATTGCTACTGGCGCAGCTTAAGCAGCGCATTAGGATTTGATCAATCCGATCTTCAATGTCTGCCCAGCTTGGGCACTAGCAAATTCTGATAAGTCACTTAAGAGCTCTTTACCAGTTTTGGTATCAAGCCACAGGGGTTGAGCTACTGTGCCAGCCCAGCGATAGTGGTAACCGCCTGATTTAGCAGCCACCCAAATTTCATGAAGTGGTGGCTGGGTATTGACCACAATGACGCTTTTATCCCGAAAGCGAATATTGATGACATTTCCGCCCTGGCGCTCCACATCCAAATCAAGATCTAATGCGTCGTCTGCAGCTTCCAGCGCAACTTCAATCGACTGCAACAGATTGCTACCCAATTGGTAGAACTGCTTGTCATCAATGGTTTCTACGCCTGAATTATTTGGATTCATAACAGAGTCCTGCATGCTATATTCAATCATTCGTTTTAGAGACATTCATGATAGCGATTCTTAATAGAGCCCTCGGTATTAGCCTCCTAATATCCCTTGTAGGATGTGGGGTTAGGGGGCCTCTATATATGCCAAATGTACCCCCTGCTCCTACACCGCCTACCGATCCTGAGCCTAAGGGTAAGTTGTATCCGCCCCAGACTCCTGCTAGCACCAACCCCTCTTCCCCGGCTAATTAATGACTAGTAAAGCAATTCCTATTCCTCACTTATCTGGCTTTACTGAACGCAATGGCAATTGGTATGCCGAAGAAATTCCATTAGCAGATTTGGCAAAAGAGTTTGGTACGCCACTTTATGTCTACAGTAAAAAAGCGTTGACTGAGGCTTACCAGGCCTATGACAAAGCTTGTATTGATTCCAAAGGTAAGCGTCGTGCGCGTGTGCACTACGCCATGAAAGCCAATAGCAATTTAGCAGTCATCGATTGCTTTAAAAATTTGGGCGCTGGTTTTGACTTAGTTAGCGGCGGTGAATTAGCCCGTGCCCTAGCTATTGGCGCTGATCCCAAAAGCCTTGTGTTTGCTGGCGTTGGTAAATCTTCTGCAGAAATCGCAACCGCTTTGCAGGCTGGCGTTAAATGCATCAATGTTGAATCAATTGCTGAACTACACAACATTAATCGTGTTGCTACGAAATTAAACTGCCGTGCCCCAATTTCTTTACGCGTGAATCCTGATGTAGATGCACAAACTCACCCCTATATTTCTACGGGTTTAAAAGGAAATAAATTTGGTATCGCGTATCACGAAGTTTTAAAAACCTATCGTGAAGCATCGCAACTTTCACAGATTGATGTAGTCGGAATTGACTGTCATATTGGGTCGCAGATCACTACTACCGCACCTTACTTAGATGCCCTGGATAAGGTATTAGATCTAGTAGAACACCTCAAAAGAGAAGGCATTGTGATTCATCATCTGGATCTTGGCGGCGGACTCGGTATTTCTTATAGTGATGAAACTCCACCTGACATTACTGAGTTCACCAATACCCTGCTAAACCATGTAGCTGAACGCGGCTTTGACCATCTAGACGTAGTACTCGAGCCTGGGCGCTCACTAGTAGGCAATGCTGGCGTGCTTTTGACAACCGTCGAATATCTTAAGCCAGGCGCCGAGAAAAACTTCTGCATTGTCGATGCCGCGATGACTGAGCTCATGCGTCCAGCTCTTTATGAAGCTCACCATGGCATCGTGCCGGTGCAAGCCAAGCAAACAAAGAGCCTGACTTATGACATCGTTGGTCCAGTTTGCGAATCAGGCGACTGGCTTGGAAGAGATCGTCATCTTGCAGTTGAAGAAGGCGATCTATTAGCAATCCTCTCGGCTGGTGCTTATGGATTTGTGATGGCATCGAACTACAATACTCGCCCAAAGCCGGCAGAGATTATGGTTGATGGAAAAAATGCGTATGTTATTCGTGCGCGCGAAAAAACAGCTGACTTATTCGCTACTGAAACAGTTTTGCCAAAATAATCTCAAACAGATTTAGACAAATAAAAACCCCGCTTCTTGAGCGGGGTTTTTATTTGAAGATCTATCAATACTTAATGTAATCCAGCCATGTAGTCAGAAACGGCTTTCATTTCTGCATCTGAAAGCTTGCCAGCAATGGTAGTCATCATTGGGCCATTCTTACGCGTACCGTTACCAAATGCCACTAACTGGGCGTATGTATAGTCAGCCCACTGACCACCTAAGCGTGGATATTGAGCAGGAATGCCAGCACCGTTTGGACTATGACAAGCAGCACAAGCAGGAACGCCTTTAGCAGCGATACCGCCGCGATAAATGCTTTGACCCAACTCGATAGTGTCTTTATTTTGAGCAACGCCTTGTGAGACTGGTTGCTTTACCAAGAACGCTGAAATATTAATCATGTCTTGCTCTGTCAAAGTAGCAGCCATACCCATCATGATTGCATTGGCACGAGTACCTTCTTTGAAGTTTTTCAATTGCTTAGTGAGGTAAGCGGCATGCTGAGCAGAAAGTTTCGGCCATGTACCCACTGCACTTTGTCCTTTGGGACCGTGGCAGGTAATACAAGCAGTTACACCCCGAGTTGCATCACCAGCTGAATACAATGCTTCACCAGCGGCTAAATCAGCCTTTGGCTTGCCTGGAACTGCCACCTTTACTTCGGCAGCAGGTGCTGCCTCTGCTGCAGGCGCCATAGGAGCAGCATCAGCCGCATTAGCTGGAACAGAAACACCGATCAGGGCGAAAATAGAGAGGACTGCAAATCCAGCACGCAAGCTAGTGAATTTGGAGATTTGAGAGGTTTGACGCATTATGTTTACCTTGGCAAAAATTCCTAAAAGTGTTTGGGCCCTACATTTACAACCTTTTACCCAACACCATGAGATATTTCATGATTTTGCGTGATTTTACAATAGCTTCAGGACATGTCTAAACTCTTTCAAGCCCGATTCGCCACTACAGTCAATGACACCCATTGCCTGCCTGCTACCCCCTTGCGGGAGGTGGCCTTTGCTGGTCGCTCAAATGCGGGTAAATCCAGCGCCCTGAATGTCCTTTGCAACCAAAAAAGACTCGCTTTTGCTAGTAAAACCCCAGGACGCACCCAACATATCAATTATTTTGGAATCTTTGCAAAAGATGACCTTTTGGCTTACTTAGTCGATTTACCAGGCTATGGCTACGCTGCGGTCAATCATGAGACCAAATATCACTGGAATGCCCTTCTAAGCGACTATTTACAGGAGCGTGAGCAATTGGTCGGCATGGTACTGATCGTGGACTCTCGCCGGGGAATAACCGATCTGGATGAACAAATGATTCAATGGTTCGTGCCAACCGGTAAGCCGATCCATATTTTGCTCAGCAAATGCGACAAACTCAATAAGAGTGAATGTAAACATGCTCTTGAAGCTGTGCGCAAGCAACTACAACAATATGACCCTGCTTTGCCTGATGGCACGGGAGAATCAAAGCAACTTACGGCACAATTATTCTCTAGCACCAAACGCATTGGTCTTGAAGAGGCAGATAATTTAATTATTAAATGGCTATTTGAAGCAGAAACCCATGAAGATGAAATCACCAGTTAACGCTTTGCTCAACTTTCCAAGTCATCGCCCGCGTCGCATGCGACGTGATGGTTGGTCGCGTCGTCTAATGCAGGAAAACTCGGTTTCAGCAAGCGATCTCATTTATCCAGTTTTTCTTCTAGAGGGTCAAGGCAAGTCGGAGGCTGTTGCCTCAATGCCTGGCGTAAATCGTGTTTCATTAGATCTTCTCATTCCAGTTGCAAAAGAATGTGTCGAGCTCAGAATCCCAGTCTTAGCACTCTTTCCGGTCATCGATGCATCCTTAAAGACCCCCGATGGGAAAGAAGCCTTTAATCCATCCGGGCTTATTCCAACGGCTGTTCGTGAACTCAAAAAACGCTTTCCAACTTTAGGCATCATGACCGACGTTGCGCTCGATCCGTATACAAGCCATGGCCAAGATGGCGTACTAGATGATCAAGGTCGCATTCTCAATGATGAGACCACTGCAATCTTAGTGAAGCAAGCTCTTGTACAGGCAGAAGCTGGGGTTGATATCGTTGCGCCATCAGACATGATGGATGGTCGTATTGGAAAAATTCGGGAAGCGCTTGAGCAGAAGAATTTAATTCATACTCGCATCATGGCTTATTCCGCCAAATATGCATCTGCTTTTTATGGTCCATTTAGAGACGCGGTTGGCTCGGCAAAAAACTTAGGTAAGGCAGATAAAAAAACTTATCAGATGGATTGCGCCAATGGTGACGAGGCTTTGCGAGAGGTTGCACTTGATATCAGCGAAGGTGCGGATATGGTCATGGTGAAGCCTGGCATGCCCTATTTAGACATCGTGCGCCGTGTTAGAGAAGAATTTAATTACCCCACTTACGCTTATCAAGTAAGCGGAGAATATGCCATGCTCAAAGCTGCCGCCCAAAATGGTTGGCTTGATCATGACGCCGTCATGATGGAATCTTTACTCGCATTTAAACGTGCCGGCGCTAATGGTGTTCTCACTTACTTTGCTCTAGAGGCGGCTAGACTCATTCAGTCAAATCAATAATATTCAGTAAGTAGGTCGCCAAGCTTGATCTCGCCTGCCTCTAATATTTGAGCCCTAATTCCGCCTCTACCCTCAAACGCCTTAAGAAAATCTTTTTTCTTGGAGAGTTTGGATGGGCGCTCGCATGGAATGCATAACTCAGTAGCCCTCAGTTTAAGCTTGCCCAAATAAAATTCTTTGCCAACTAAGTTATTTAAGAGTTGCGAGCTTAAGCCCTCAATAACAATATTTCTTCTGGTTTCATAGTCCAGAAATGGATCTAGGCCCAGCAACTTTAATTCCTGATTTGCCGCATCGATTCCCGCTCGCGTAATCAGCGAGATATCCCTTATCTTTGTTGGTAATCCCTTTGAATATGCCCCCAAGCCAAGCGCATACCGATCACCGTCAATCCCAACATTGGGAAGCATCTTCACAAAGCTCTTTTGAAGCATTGACTCACCAGCGCTCGATGCAATGAAAATACCGGAGACTTTTGCCATCGCTTTAGTAGCGAACTATTCTACGCAATTGCTCTAGAAAGCGCTGTGGCGGCATATAACCAATCACGCGTTGATCTTTTTGTTCACCCGAGCTTTGATCGAAGAACAAAATACCGGGCGGGCCATACAAACCAAACCGCTTCAATAGTGCTTGATTCTCAGGGCTATTTGCTGTCACATCGGCTTGCAATAAAACAAATTGCTTTAGCTCTTTGCTCACTTCAGTGTTTGTAAAAGTATTCACTTCCATTTCTTTGCAACTGATACACCAATCGGCATAAAAATCGAGTAATACTATTTTTTGCTCTTGCTTTGCATTTGTGAGTTGAGCATCTAACTCTGCCGGCGAATGAATGACGACAAAAGATAAATCCCCTACTTGATGAATACTCTGCCCATTAATGGTCTTCACAGAGCCAATAGGCTCATTTTTTTGAGTTAAAGGAGAGGCAATCCAGGCAGCGGTGGCAACCAATAAAACACCTAAGGTACGCTGTAACCAAACCATCCAAATACCGGTAGATGGAATTAATATGCGCGCCTCAATTGCAATGAAGAGGAGCGGTAAGCCCATTCCCAGCGCCATGACAAAGAGCAATCCTGCGCCCAGACTGATCGAGCCTGTTTGAGCAATAAAAGCTAAAACACCTGCCAATGGAGCGGTAATACAAGGGCTAGCTACCAAAGTAGAAATGCCCCCCAAGGCAAACGCTCCAAAGACACTACCTCCCTTTTGACGACCAGCAAGCCGGTCTACATGCTGATGCCATGCTTGGGGTAAGCGTAAGTCATACAAGCCGAATAAGCTGCCAGATAAGGCCAACAGTAATAGCGCAAAAGTAGCCAGTGCAAATGGGCTTTGTAATGCTCTTTGTACGCTCCCTCCAAGGGCTGCCATGAGTACGCCAGCCATGGCATAGACCAGCGCCATACCCAAGACATAGGACGCCGCCAAGACACTGGCACGCCTCTTGGATACAGCTTGCCCGCCCTGCGTGCCAAAGATCACACTAGAGAGAATTGGCAACATTGGTAAAACGCAAGGCGTAAATGCCAATGCTAAGCCTAAGACAAAGAACGCCAAGAATAAATAAGCTGTGGAGGTACTTTGTAGAAACCGGCCAATGGCATTGACGTCATCGCGCTCACGCCATAAATCCGTCAAGCTAAATTCTGCTTGAGAACCTGATGAAACTTGTGCACCGTCCAGAACCTCGGGTATTGGTGCGGCCTTAACACCAGGCGCAGCTAATAAGAATTTCAGCGTCATAGGTGGATAGCAAATGCCCGCCTCGGCACAACCCTGCAAAGTGACTTCAACATGAGTCGGTTTTCCAGCAACGGGTTTGATATCCAGCAAAACCATAAAGGGCTGCTTATAAATCTGCAGTTTTTTCTGAAAAGTTTCATCAAACTTTTCAACACCATTAGGTAATTGAGGTCTGATGTTATATAGCTTCCCAGCTTGCGTGCCAGCATCAAATTTCAGTGATTCTTGGTAGATGTAGTAACCCTTGGCAGGCAAGAACTCAAGCTCTACTTGATTTGAATTTTCCAACCAAGTAGCTTCTAGTCGGAACGCCTTTTCTGGTGGCAAGAAATCCGTAGTCGCAAATACTTGTGCTGATAGCAGCACAATTAAGGCAAAAACGATTTTCAGAAACGATGGAATTCTCATGCCTTTGAATTTACCTCAGCTTGAACCCATTCGCCGTATTGCTGCGCATATTGCTCGGGTGAAAAAGCCAGAATCTCTGGAATATCATATGGATGCTCCGCTTGAATAAAGCGGGAGATTTGTGGCCACTTGCTTGCAGTAGTTTTTGCGGACAATAGAACCTCATATTCCTCGCAAAGCTTGCCTTCCCAGCGATAAACCGACTTCATACCACCCATCAATTGGACGCAGGCAGCCATTTTCCCCTCTACCAGAGCGTGAGCTAAGCCTTTAGCAGCCTCCATATTGGGAAGGCTAGTAATGACCATCAGGAGCCGATCGGGATTGACTGAGGGGTTTTGAGACATACCGTATTTATAAACCTATAAATAAAAAAGCCAGACCGAAGCCTGGCTTTTAGATGCAACTGGGAGACTTAAGCCTCTTCAGCTACTGTTGTTTCTTCAACTTCTGGACGATCAACCAACTCAACCAATGCCATTGGGGCATTGTCGCCATGACGGAAGCCGAACTTCAAAATACGAAGGTAGCCACCTGGACGGGTTGCGTAACGTGGGCCGAGCTCTGTAAAGAGCTTGGTCACGATATCGCGATCACGAGTGCGATTGAATGCCAAGCGACGGTTTGCCAAGTTGTCTTTTTTACCAAGGGTAATCAAGGGCTCAACAACCATGCGCAATTCTTTTGCTTTTGGCAAAGTGGTTTTAATCACTTCGTGCTCCAAAAGAGAATTGGACATGTTGCGCAGCATCGCCAAGCGATGTGAAGATGTTCTGTTTAGTTTGCGTAAGCCGTTTCCGTGACGCATGATGCTTCCTTTCTAATTATTTCTCGAGGTTAGCTGGAGGCCAGCTTTCGAGTTTCATGCCAAGACTTAAACCACGAGCAGCCAATACATCTTTGATTTCATTCAAAGACTTACGACCCAAATTAGGCGTCTTCAACAATTCATTCTCTGTACGTTGAATCAAGTCACCGATGTAGTAAATGTTCTCAGCCTTCAAGCAGTTTGCAGAGCGAACTGTGAGCTCGAGATCATCAACCGGACGCATCAACATAGGATCAACCATTGAAGAGCGACTTGGTGCGAGATCACCAGAAACTTCGCTGCTCTCAAGAGCTGCGAATACTACTAACTGATCAACCAAGATGCTAGCAGCCTGGCGAATTGCTTCTTCAGGAGACAACACACCGTTGGTTTCGATTGTCATTACGAGACGATCAAGGTCGGTACGTTGCTCAACACGAGCAGACTCAACGGCATAGCTAACACGGCTAACCGGGCTAAATGAAGCATCCAATACGATGCGGCCAATGATCTTAGTAGTTTCGTCGTTGTATTGACGAACGTTACCTGGAACGTAGCCACGACCTTTTTCAACCTTGATCTGCATGTCTAACTTGCCACCAGCGGACAAGTGAGCGATCACGTGATCAGGATTGATGATTTCTACATCGTGTGGCAAATCGATATCTTTTGCAGTAACAACGCCTGGGCCTTCTTTACGCAAATTGATAGTGACTTCATCACGGGACTGCAATTTAAATACGATACCTTTGAGGTTCAACAAGAGATTGACAACATCTTCTTGCACTCCATCTAAAGTGGAGTATTCATGAACTACACCTGCAATAGCTACTTCAGTTGGTGCATAACCAACCATCGAGGACAAGAGTACGCGACGTAATGCATTTCCGAGTGTGTGGCCATAGCCACGCTCGAACGGCTCCATAACAACCTTAGCTTGGTTGGCGGTAAGCGCTTCAACAGAAATAATTTTTGGCTTGAGCAAATTTGTTTGCATATTTTTTCCTTGAGAGTGCCTAATTAGCGTGAATACAATTCGACGATCAAACTTTCATTAATTTCACCGCTGATGTCTTCACGGTCAGGCACTTGCTTAAATGTTCCCTCGAGCTTAGCTGCGTCAACTGAAACCCAAGTAACAGCTGCCATTTGTCCAACTAAATTGAGTGATTCAGTAATACGCGCTTGCTTTTTCGCTTTTTCACGAATCGCAACAACATCACCAGGCTTTACCTGAATTGATGGGATATTCACAGGGCTGCCATTGAGCAAAATTGCACAATGGGAAACCAACTGACGCGCTTCAGCGCGAGTAGAACCAAAACCCATACGATAGACTACGTTATCGAGACGTGACTCTAACAACTGAAGCAATGTTTCACCAGTATTGCCCTTACGACGCTCAGCTTCTGCGAAGTAACGACGGAACTGACGCTCTAATACGCCATAGATACGCTTGACCTTTTGCTTTTCACGCAATTGATTGCCGTAATCAGATGTTCTTGAGCCGGATGTACGACCATGTTGACCAGGCTTAGTATCTAACTTGCACTTGTCTGACAGGGCGCGACGAGCGCTCTTTAAAAATAAGTCGGTACCTTCCCGACGTGCTAATTTGGCCTTAGGCCCTAAGTAACGTGCCACGATGCTTTCCTTTCTTTGCCGCAGCCTTACGACCGGCGGTGAGTTCGCCCTTTAAATCAGGCGAACAGTGGGCTTTAATAAAAAACTACTAAAACTTGTACTGCCAACTTCCTAGCTTAGATACGACGACGCTTAGGAGGACGGCAACCATTGTGTGGAACTGGAGTTACGTCCTGAATCTCAGTGATCTTGATGCCCAATGAGTTCAATGCACGAACTGCTGATTCACGACCCGGGCCTGGGCCCTTGATCTGAACTTCTAAATTCTTGATACCGCATTCAATAGCTGTCTTACCAGCAACTTCTGCAGCTACCTGAGCGGCAAAAGGTGTTGATTTACGTGAGCCCTTGAAGCCCTGGCCGCCAGAAGTTGCCCATGAAAGCGCATTTCCTTGACGATCAGTGATCGTAATAATGGTGTTATTAAAAGAAGCATGAACGTGTGCAATACCGTCAGCAACGTTCTTTTTAACCTTCTTACGAGCGCGCTGTGAGGCTGCGGAAGCGGATTGTTGTTTTGCCATGTCAATAAACTTTCTTGATTATTTCTTCAGTTGCACGCCAGACTTACGCGGGCCCTTACGGGTACGAGCGTTAGTCTTAGTACGTTGACCACGTACAGGCAAGCCCTTGCGATGACGTACGCCACGGTAGCAACCTAAGTCCATCAAACGCTTGATGCTCATAGTTACTTCACGACGAAGGTCACCTTCGGTAATGAACTTACCTACTTCATCACGTAACTTTTCCAAGTCAGCGTCAGTAAGATCTTTAACTTTTTTATTGATTGCAACACCTGTTGTTTGACAAATTTTGTTAGCACGAGTTGTGCCAATGCCAAAAATTGCTGTTAAACCGATAACAGTATGTTGATGATTTGGGATATTTACCCCAGCGATACGTGCCATGAGATTTCCTCTTAATTAACCAGATCAGCCTTGACGCTGCTTATGACGTGCGTCTGAAGAACAGATCACGCGCACAACGCGTTTGCGCTTAATGATCTTGCAATTTCTGCAAATACACTTAACGGATGCTAAAACTTTCATAACTCACCTCTTAAAAATAGGTACAACTTAATCTTTACTTCGCCCGGAATATGATTCTGGCGCGCGTCAGGTCGTAAGGAGTCATCTCCACCGTCACCTTATCTCCCGGCAAAATACGGATGTAGTGCATCCGCATCTTTCCGGAAATGTGCCCTAAAACCACATGACCGTTTTCTAGCTTCACGCGAAACATCGCATTCGGCAAATTCTCTACAACTTCTCCCGCCATCTGAATTACATCGTCTTTAGACATTCAGTTAAGCGCCCATCTTAAAGTTAGCTTTTTTCATCAAAGAGCCGTACTGCTGCTGCATGACAAATGACTGAACTTGAGCCATAAAATCCATTGCAACAACAACAATAATCAACAATGAAGTACCGCCGAAATAGAACGGCACGTTGTACTTCAACACTAAAAATTCTGGCAACAAGCAAACCAAAACCATATAAATTGCACCGGCCAAAGTTAAGCGCACCAAGATCTTATCGATGTAACGCGCTGTTTGGTCACCCGGACGGATGCCAGGAACAAATGCGCCACTCTTCTTCAAATTCTCAGCAGTCTCGCGGCTGTTAAATACCAGAGCGGTATAGAAGAAACAGAAGAAAATGATCGCAGCTGCATACAAAATTGTGTAAACAGGTTGGCCTGGAGCCAATGTTGCAGCCAAGTCTTTAATGATTCTGCTGAACATGTTGGTGGGTTCACCGGATGTAAACCAGCCAGCAATCGTTGCAGGGAACAAAATAATTGATGATGCAAAGATTGGAGGGATTACACCTGCCATGTTTAACTTCAATGGGAAGTATGAAGACTGGCCACCATAAACTTTGTTGCCAACTTGACGTTTAGCGTAATTCACCAAGATACGGCGTTGGCCACGCTCTACAAACACCACAAAGTAAGTAACTGCTGCAACGATCACTACGATCAAAAGTGCAGAAATAATATTCATTGAGCCAGTGCGAACCAACTCTAACAAACTAGCTAAAGCATTTGGCAAGCCAGATACAATGCCGCCAAAAATAATAATAGAAATACCGTTACCTAAACCACGTTCTGTAATTTGCTCACCAAGCCACATTAAGAACATGGTACCAGTTACCAAAGTAACGACGGTGTTCAATTCAAACATGAGGCCAGGGTTAATGACCAAGCCTGGCTGCGCTTGCAATGCCACTGAAATCCCTAATGCTTGGAAAGTAGCCAAGAATACAGTGCCATAACGGGTGTACTGAGTAATCTTGCGTTGACCGGCTTGGCCTTCTTTCTTCAAAGACTCTAATGCTGGAACAACAATCGTCATCAACTGCATGATGATCGATGCAGAGATGTACGGCATGATTCCGAGAGCGAAGACAGTAAAGCGAGATAAAGCACCACCTGAGAACAAATTAAACATACCCAGGATGCCATCTTTTTGACCTGCAAAGAGCTGGCCTAACTGATCCGGATCAATGCCCGGCACAGGAATATGTGCACCCAAACGATAAACAAGCAAAGCCAGCACCAGGAAAACCAAGCGACGACGTAAATCGCCGAACTTGCCTCCTGCTGTTGCAGTGTTTGCGTTATTGGTAGGTGCTAATGCCATATCTTCTGAAAAGACCTATTAAGCCAACTCAACCAATTTGCCGCCAGCCGCTTCGATAGCTGCTTTTGCACCGGCTGTTGCTGTAATGCCCTTGAGGGTTACAGCAATCTTGATTTCACCAGTCTTGATCACCTTCATTGCATTGATTTGCTCGCCAGCAAAGCCGTGAGCCTTCAATACCAAGAGATCCACTTCTGGCAAATTGATCTTTGCTAAGTCGTTCAAGGTAATCTGTCCAACGTGACGACGTGTCAAAGACACGAAACCACGCTTTGGCAAACGACGGTACATAGGCATCTGACCGCCTTCGAATCCAACTTTATGGAATCCGCCGGAACGGGACTTTTGACCTTTGTGACCACGGCCAGCAGTTTTACCAAGACCAGAACCAATGCCGCGACCTACGCGACGACGGTTTTTCTTGGAGCCTTCTGCAGGTTTAATTGTGTTGAGTTGCATATTCTTCGCCTATTTACTTGCTAGTTATTAGCCAATGACTTTAACTAGATAAGAAACTTTATTAATCATGCCGCGAACAGCTGGTGTGTCTTCCAATTCAGATACTGAATTGATACGACCAAGGCCTAAGCCACGTACAGTTGCACGATGGCTTTCGCGTGTACCGATCAAGCTGCGTACTAATTGCAGTTTGACTTTGGAGTTTGATTTTGTCATTTGTAGATTCCTAATCTTTTGGTCTTAGCCGAGAATCTCTTCAACTGACTTACCGCGCTTAGCAGCAATCTCAGCAGGAGTACTCATCTTGCTCAAACCATCAATTGTTGCGCGAACCAAGTTGTACGGGTTTGTAGAACCGAGTGACTTAGCAACCACGTTGGTTACACCCATTACATCGAAAATAGCGCGCATTGGGCCGCCAGCAATAATTCCAGTACCGTCTTTAGCTGGAGAAATCAAAACGCGTGATGCGCCGTGCTGACCAGTAACAGTGTGCTGCAAAGTACCCTTGCGTAAGGAAACTTTGATCATCTTGCGACGAGCTTCGTCCATTGCCTTTTGAACAGCAACTGGAACTTCCTTTGACTTGCCTTTTCCCATGCCGATGCGGCCATCGCCATCGCCAACTACAGTGAGTGCAGCGAAGCCGAGAATACGACCACCCTTAACCACTTTTGTTACACGATTAACAGCAATCATCTTCTCGCGAAGACCATCATCACGCTCTTCGTTTTGCATCTTAGTTTGCATTTTTGCCATGTTTTTTCCTAAACCCTATTAGAACTTCAGGCCGGCTTCACGCGCAGCTTCAGCTAAGGCCTTAATACGGCCGTGGTAACGATGACCGGAACGATCAAAAGCAACATCAACAACACCTGCTTTAACAGCACGCTCAGCAACTAACTTACCGATTTGTGCAGCTGCGTCAGCATTGCCGCCGTTTTTGATCGCTTGGCGCAAATCTTTTTCCATCGTTGAAGCAGCTGCTACAACTTTGGTTCCACATGGGCTATAAACCTGTGCAGAAATATGAGTATTGCTACGGATAACTGTTAAGCGATTTGCCATTGCTTCGGCAATGCGAATACGAGTCTGCCGAGCACGTCTTTGTCTGGATTCGTCTTTATTCATTTTCTAATCTCGCTTACTTCTTCTTAGTTTCTTTCAGATGCACAACCTCATCCACGTAGCGAACGCCCTTGCCTTTGTATGGCTCTGGTGAACGGTATGCGCGAACTTCGGCTGCGACCTGGCCAACTTGCTGCTTGTTGGAGCCTTTAATAATGATTTCAGTTTGAGTTGGAGTCTCTGCTTTTACACCCTTTGGAAGGTTGTAAATAATGTCGTGTGAGAAACCTAACTGCAATTTCAATGTTTCGCCTTGAGCAGCAGCACGGTAACCAACACCTACCAAGCTGAGCTTGCGCTCAAAGCCAGCAGTTACGCCAACAACCATGTTGTTAACCAAAGCACGTGCAGTACCTGACTGTGCACCAGCTTCTGGTGAGTCGTTATTTAAAACAACTGTCAGTACGCCATCTTCTTGTTTCAAACCAACAGAAGGATGCAAGTTGTGTGTCAAAGTACCCAATGGGCCCTTAACAGTAATATTTGCACCGTTGATGCTGATTTCAGCTCCCTTTGGAACTGTAATTGGTGATTTGCCTACGCGGGACATATTTCGCTCCTTAAGCTACGTAGCAAATAACTTCGCCGCCCACGCCTGTTGCACGTGCTTTACGGTCTGTCATTACGCCTTGAGGGGTTGAAATAATTGCAATGCCCAAGCCATTCATTACTTCTGGAATGTCATGGCGGCCTTTATAGATACGTAGACTTGGTGTTGAAACACGGTCAATACGCTCGATAACAGGGCGACCTGCATAGTATTTGAGATCAATGTGTAGCACTGGCTTAGCTGCTTCACCTTTGATTTCGAAATTCTCGATGTAGCCTTCATCTTGCAACACTTTTGCGATAGCTACTTTTACTTTTGACGACGGCATAGTGACTAGTGGTTTCTGCACTGCTTGCGCATTGCGGATCCGGGTCAACATGTCGGCGATTGGATCGCTGATACTCATGAGTTCTCCTAATTCTTTCGCCGCTTACCAGCTGGCCTTGGTTAAACCGGGGATTTCGCCACGGAAGGCGATTTCACGAATCTTGCTACGAGCCAAACCGAATTTACGGAATGTGCCACGTGGTCGACCGGTTAATGAACAACGATTTCTTTGACGAATCGGGCTTGCGTTACGTGGAAGTGCCTGTAGCTTCAAGCGAGCTTCATAGCGCTCTTCATCGCTGCGTGATTGATCAGCAATGATCGCTTTGAGTTCAGCACGCTTTGCAGCGTACTTCTCTACAGTTTTTGCGCGCTTATTCTCGCGCTCAATTAGGGATAGTTTTGCCACGTTAGCCTCTTAATTGCGGAAAGGGAATTTGAATGCTGCCAACAAAGCTTTTGCTTCTTCGTCAGTTTTAGCAGTCGTCGTAATACTGATATTGAGACCACGGAGGGCATCAATCTTGTCGTATTCGATTTCAGGGAAAATGATCTGTTCTTTAACGCCGATGTTGTAGTTACCACGGCCATCAAATGCCTTACCAGAGATACCGCGGAAATCACGTACGCGTGGTAATGCAACAGTAACGAAACGATCCAAGAATTCGTACATGCGTGCACCACGCAATGTCACCATGGCGCCGATTGGGTAGCCTTGACGAATCTTGAAACCTGCAATCGCTTTTTTAGCTTTAGTTACAACTGGCTTTTGGCCTGCAACTTTAGTTAAATCACCAACTGCATTTTCGATAATCTTTTTGTCGTTCACTGCATCACCCAAGCCCATGTTCAGGGTTACCTTAGTGATACGTGGAACTTCCATTACAGACTTGTAACCAAACTTGGCAATCAAATCTGCAACAACTTTAGCTTGATAGTGTTCTTGAAAACGTGTGCTCATAATTTCTCCGTGCCCCTTATGCGCTTAAAGTTGCGCCAGTGGTTTTGAGGAAACGTTGCTTTTTACCGTCTACGAGTTTGATACCAACACGTGATGGTTTGCCGTTACCGTCAACCACAGCCACATTAGAAATGTGAACAGGCATCGTCTTGTCAATCATGCCGCCGGTTACACCAGCAGCTGGATTTGGCTTAACGCTCTTTTTATAAATATTTACGCCCTCGATAACCAATTTGTTCTCGAGAACAGCCGTTACAGTTCCTTGCTTGCCTTTATCTCGGCCAGTCAACAAAACTACGGAATCACCTTTACGAATCTTTTTCATGTCAGCCTCTTAAATAACTTCGGGGGCGAGAGAAACGATCTTCATGAACTTCTCAGTACGCAATTCGCGTGTGACAGGTCCAAAGATACGTGTGCCAATTGGCTCTAACTTAGCGTTGAGCAATACCGCAGCGTTTGCATCGAACTTAATCAATGAACCGTCTGGACGGCGAACACCCTTAGCTGTTCTTACTACAACAGCGTTATAAATATCACCTTTTTTTACACGGCCACGTGGAGCAGCTGACTTAACGCTGACTTTGATGACATCACCGATACTGGCGTAACGACGCTTAGAGCCGCCCAATACCTTGATGCACAAAACTTCACTGGCGCCTGTGTTATCAGCGACCTGTAATCTACTTTCGGTTTGTATCATTTCTAATCCCCAACTTATTGGCCAAAGGCAAACAGTCTTGGTTCCGTCTATGGGCTTTAACGAAAGTTAAAACCCGGAATTAATGAAAAACACTGCTTCTCCAATAAAACCAGAGAAGCCTTCTATTCTACTACGTAAAACTGGGATTTGGGAAGATATTTCACCAAAATCCCATAAAAATAACTTAAATACCCTTTGAAGCCTCAACTAAACGGGTCACAACCCAAGATTTAGTACGTGAAATTGGCTTAGATTCAGCAATTTCAACGGTATCACCCATCTTGTATGTGCCAGCTTCATCATGGGCATGGTATTTTTTGGACTGGCCAACGTACTTACCAATCACTGGATGCTTTACTTGACGCTCTACCAAGACCGTCACAGTTTTTTGCATTTTGTCGCTAACAACGCGGCCCACTAGGGTGCGGCGCAAGGGTTTAGATAATTCTGTCATATCCCTTTTTCCTTATTTCTGTGCAGTCTTTTGGGCGATAAAAGTCTTTACACGAGCGATGTCGCGCTTATTTTTACCCAATTGGCTGGTATTTGTGAGTTGCTGAGTGCCCTTTTGCATACGGAGCTTGAAACCGGTCTTAAGTAACTCGGTTAACTCTGTATTCAAAGCATTCAGATCTTTTGAGGCTAATTCTGTATTTTTCATAATCTCTATCCCGATCAACCTAAGTGGCGAATCACGAAAGTGGTCTGTAAAGGCAACTTAGCAGCAGCAAGCTTGAAAGCTTCGCGCGCCAATGTCTCATCAACACCATCCATCTCGTAAAGCACTTTGCCTGGTTGAATTTCAGCTACGTAGTACTCTGGATTACCTTTACCGTTACCCATACGTACTTCAGCAGGTTTTTGTGAAATTGGCTTATCTGGGAAAATGCGAATCCAAATACGGCCACCACGTTTAATGTGACGAGTCATCGCACGACGTGCTGACTCGATTTGGCGAGCAGTCAAACGACCACGGCCAACGGCCTTCAATCCAAAGTCCCCAAAGGCTACTGAACTACCGCGTGTTGCCACGCCAGTGTTACGACCTTTTTGTTCTTTGCGATACTTGCGACGCTTTGGTTGTAGCATGCTTACTCTCCTGACTTCTGCGTATCTGCGGCCGGTGTTTCAACCTTACGCACACGCTTTACTGCTGGCTTAGCAGCAACTAATGGCTTGTCAGCACCAGCAGCTGGCTTACGAGCAGCTGTTTTGCTTGGAGCACGACGAGTTTTCTTTTCTTCGGCAGCTGGTTCAGCGGATGGAGCAGCTACTTGAGCTTCTGCACCACGACCTAGTGTGTCGCCTTTGTAAACCCAAACTTTTACGCCAATAATGCCGTATGTTGTTTCAGCTTCTGATGTTGCGTAATCAATATCAGCCTTCAATGTATGAAGTGGAACGCGACCTTCACGGTACCATTCGCGACGAGCAATCTCTGCACCATTCAAACGACCGGAAGACATGATCTTGATGCCTTGAGCGCCGAGACGCATTGCGTTTTGCATTGCGCGCTTCATTGCACGACGGAACATGATTCGCTTTTCAAGCTGCTGAGTAATAGAGTCAGCAATCAATTGCGCATCCACTTCTGGCTTACGAATTTCTTCGATATTCACGTGCACTGGAACACCCATGCGCTTTTGCAATTCGCGGCGGAGAACTTCAATGTCTTCACCTTTTTTACCAATCACAACGCCTGGACGTGAGCTATAGATTGTGATGCGTGCATTCTTAGCAGGACGCTCGATCACGACTTTGCTAACGGATGCATTCTTCAACTTCTTTTTCAAATAGATGCGGACATCTACGTCTTCTTTCAGCATCTTTGCAAAATCAGTATTGTTTGCATACCAACGTGATGTCCAATTCTTCGTTACCGCGAGTCGGAATCCGGTTGGGTTTATCTTTTGTCCCATATCTTTCCTTAGTTACTCAAGGTCACGGTGATGTGACATGTTTGTTTTTCGATTTGATTTCCACGACCCTTGGCGCGTGCTGTGAAGCGCTTCAAGGAAGTGCCTTTATCAACAATAATTGTTGATACCTTGAGCTCATCAATATCAGCACCTTTATTGTGTTCAGCGTTGGCCATTGCAGACTCAACCACTTTCTTCACAATGAAGGCAGCTTTTTTGGGGCTGAAATTCAAAATGTTCATTGCGCGTGCAATCGGCAAACCACGGATCTGGTCAGCGACCAAACGTGTTTTTTGCGCAGAAATGCGGGCGCTCTTGTGAATAGCTTTAACTTCCATCATCATCCCCTTACTTCTTCGTTACTTTCTTGTCAGCAGCGTGACCTTTGAAAGTACGGGTCAAGGCAAATTCGCCTAACTTATGACCCACCATGTTTTCTGATACATAAACCGGAACGTGTTGACGACCGTTGTGTACAGCAATTGTCAGACCAATAAAGTCTGGAAGAATTGTTGAACGGCGTGACCAAGTTTTGATCGGCTTTTTGTCCTTGTTGGCTTGTGCGACCTCAACCTTGTTTACCAAGCTGGCTTCGCAAAATGGGCCTTTTTTAGCTGAACGTGTCATATCTATTTTTCCTTAATCGCTTAACGCTTTTGACGACGTTGAACGATCATCGATGTTGTACGCTTATTACGACGTGTACGATAACCTTTGGTTGGAGTGCCCCATGGAGATACTGGTACACGGCCTTCGCCAGTCTTACCTTCACCACCACCATGTGGGTGATCTACTGGGTTCATTGCCACACCGCGAACGGTTGGGCGAATACCACGCCAGCGATTTGCACCTGCTTTACCAATAACGCGCAAGCTGTGCTCTTCATTACCAACTTCACCGATAGTTGCACGGCATTCAATCAGAACACGGCGAACTTCGCCAGAGCGCAAACGAACCTGAGCATATACGCCTTCACGTGCTAGCAATACTGCTGAACCACCAGCTGAACGGGCTACTTGAGCACCTTTGCCAGGCATGATTTCTACACAGTGAATTGTGCTACCAACGGGAATATTACGAATTGGCAAATTGTTACCAGATTTGATTGGAGCTTCTGAGCCACTCATCAAAGATTGGCCAACAGTCATGCCCTTAGCAGCAGGAATATAGCGACGCTCACCATCCGCAAACACGATCAATGCAATATTGGCACTGCGGTTTGGATCGTATTCCAAGCGCTCAACTTTTGCTGGAATACCATCTTTGTCGTTGCGCTTAAAGTCAACAACACGGTAATGATGCTTGTGACCACCACCTTTATGACGGGTAGTGATGTGGCCGTTATTATTACGTCCCGCTTTTTGAAACTGTGGCTCTAACAATGGTGCAAAAGGCTTGCCTTTATGGAGGTCGGGATTGACCACCTTGACCATTGAGCGACGACCTGGTGAGGTCGGTTTTGTCTTCATCAAAGGCATGATTAATTCGCCTCCGCTTCAAAGTTAATTTCTTGACCTGGTTTCAAATTCACATAGGCCTTCTTAGTGTGGTCACGACGACCTTCAAAACGGCCATAGCGCTTAGGCTTACCCTTTTGATTCACGATTTGAACAGAGTCAACTTGCACTTTGAAGAGCAATTCAACTGCTTGTTTTACATCGAGCTTATTTGCGTCGCGAGCAACTTGGAACACTACTTGTTCGTTCTTCTCTGCAACCATTGTGGCTTTTTCAGAGATAACCGGTCCAAGCAGAACCTTCATTAGGTTGTGATCGTTTTTACGGACTTGGCTCATTTCAGCAACTCCTCAATTTTTGCGATCGCTGATTTGCTGACCAATACTTTTTTGTATTGAACCAAAGCTAATGGATCGGCGTGCTGTGGCTCACATACAGCAACTTTATGCAAGTTACGTGATGCCAAGTACAAATTCTCGCTAACCTGATCAACAATGATCAAGACTGAATCCAAACCCATTGCCTTAACTTTGTCAGCTAAAACCTTAGTTTTTGGAGCATCAAGATTGAATTGATCAACAACATTCAAACGACCTTCGCGAGCCAACTGAGACAAAATTGATCTCATACCAGCACGGTACATTTTCTTGTTTACTTTTTGGCTGAAATTCTCTTCTGGAGAATTTGGGAATATACGACCACCTCCACGCCACAGCGGGGAAGAGCTCATACCAGCACGTGCACGACCAGTACCTTTTTGACGCCAAGGTTTCTTGGTTGTGTGCTTAACTTGCTCACGGTCTTTTTGTGCACGGTTACCGCTGCGTGCATTTGCTTGGTAGGCCACTACAACCTGGTGTACCAATGCTTCGTTATATTCACGCTCGAATACTTCTGGTGAAGCTTGAACGCCTGCACCTAAAGTACCGTTGTCTTGGAGAAGCTTAAGTTCCATATTCGCTCTCCTTATTTCTTCTTCAACGGTGTTTTCACCGCTGGAGTAACAATAACTTTACCGCCTGGGGCACCTGGAATAGCGCCTTTAACCATGATGAGATTACGTTCTGCATCAATGCGTGCGATGACTAAATTTTGAACTGTACGTGTAACGTCACCCAAGTGACCGGTCATACGCTTACCAGGGAAAACACGGCCTGGATCTTGCGCCATACCGATAGAGCCTGGTACGTTATGTGAACGTGAGTTACCGTGGGATGCACGACCAGAAGCGAAGTGATAACGCTTGATGGTACCTGCGTAGCCCTTACCGATAGACACACCTTGTACGTCCACTTTTTGACCAGCAGTAAATGCAGCTTCAGCAGGAATTACTTGTCCTGGCGTCATTTCTGCAATTTTTGCTGCGTCTAATTGGAATTCGTTGAGACCGTTACCAGCCATCACTCCAGCTTTGGCGAAGTGACCAGCCATTGCTTTAGTAACGCGTGTAGCTCTACGTGTGCCATGTGCCAACTGGATAGCATCATAGCCATCAGTTGCCTGGGTCTTGATTTGAGCGATTCTGTTGTCGCTCACGTCAATTACGGTTACAGGGATTGAATCCCCTTCGTCCGTAAATAGACGGGTCATGCCGACCTTGCGGCCGATTAAGCCTAAGCTCATATTCATGCTCCACGCCGACTTCGATTGGTCGGCAAAATTAATTTAAGTGATTTACAAGTAAAAGTACTTCTAAATCAATAACTTACAGCGTTTTTAATACTGATAAAACTAAGATTGTCGCTCAAATAATTGAGCGAAGCCTTAGATTCTATCCCGAAAACCCAGTCTTGACAAGCAAAAAGACTGGAAATAACAAATTACTGCAACTTAATTTCGACGTCCACACCTGCTGGGAGGTCTAATTTCATCAAAGCATCTACAGTTTTCTCTGTAGGATCAACAATATCCATCAAACGGAGATGGGTACGGATCTCTAACTGATCACGTGATGTCTTATTCACGTGTGGTGAACGCAAGATATCAAAACGCTCAATACGGGTTGGCAAAGGTACTGGACCCTTAACAACTGCACCAGTGCGCTTAGCTGTATCAACGATTTCAGCTGCAGACTGGTCGATCAAACGGTAATCAAATGCTTTAAGGCGAATACGAATTTTTTGGTTTTGCATATTAATTCCAAAGAGCGGTGTGGTGCTGCCACGTTATACATCTAAAGAGCACGGTGACATCAGCAGCACTGATGTCACCGGTTAGCAAACCGCTAAATATTTTTTACTACTACTTAAGCCAAAATCTTTGCAACCACGCCGGCGCCAACAGTACGGCCACCTTCACGGATCGCAAAACGTAAACCTTCTTCCATCGCGATAGGAGCGATGAGTTTTACGGTAATTGTGACGTTATCACCAGGCATCACCATTTCTTTGTCTTTTGGCAACTCGATTGAACCAGTAACGTCCGTTGTACGGAAGTAGAACTGTGGACGATAGTTGTTAAAGAATGGAGTATGACGACCACCTTCATCTTTACCCAAGATATAAACCTCGGCTGTAAAGTGAGTATGTGGGGTGATTGAACCTGGCTTAGCCAATACTTGGCCGCGCTCAACTTCTTCACGTTTTGTACCGCGCAATAAGATACCAACGTTATCGCCTGCTTGACCTTGGTCGAGCAATTTGCGGAACATTTCAACGCCAGTACAAGTTGTCTTGAGGGTTGGCTTAATACCGATAATTTCGATCTCTTCGCCGACTTTAACGATGCCACGCTCGATACGACCGGTTACAACAGTACCGCGACCGGAGATAGAGAACACGTCTTCTACTGGCATCAAGAACGCGCCATCAATTGCACGCTCTGGAGTTGGGATGTATGTATCGAGTGCTTCAGCCAATTTCATGATGGCTTCTTTACCCAATGGGCCTTCGTCGCCTTCAAGCGCTAACTTAGCAGAACCTTGAACGATTGGTGTGTCATCGCCTGGGAAGTCATATTTAGACAGAAGCTCACGAACTTCCATTTCAACTAACTCGAGCAATTCAGCGTCATCAACCATGTCGCACTTGTTCAAGAAAACAACGATGTAAGGAACGCCCACTTGGCGTGCCAAGAGGATGTGCTCACGAGTTTGTGGCATTGGGCCGTCAGCTGCAGAGCAAACTAAAATTGCGCCGTCCATCTGCGCAGCACCAGTAATCATGTTCTTAACGTAGTCAGCATGTCCTGGGCAATCCACGTGTGCGTAGTGACGATTTGCAGTCTCGTACTCAACGTGTGCAGTATTAATCGTAATACCACGTGCTTTTTCTTCTGGAGCAGCATCGATCTGATCGTATGCTTTTGCTTCGCCACCGAATGCTTTTGAGAGCACAGTTGCGATTGCTGCTGTCAATGTGGTTTTACCGTGGTCAACGTGACCGATGGTGCCTACGTTTACGTGCGGTTTTGTCCGCTCGAACTTTTCTTTTGCCATTTTTGTCTGCCTTCTTTAGCTAGTCAATATTCAAAATTAATGTGGATAAATTACTTCGCTTTAGCAGCCATAACTGCTTCAGCAACGTTCTTAGGTGCTTCGGAATAATGCTTAAATTCCATGGTGTAGGTAGCGCGACCTTGGGTCAACGAGCGCAAGCCAGTTGAGTAACCAAACATCTCTGCCAATGGCACTTCAGCGCGAACGATCTTACCGCCCCCTGGAATGTCATCCATACCTTGCAAAATACCGCGACGGGATGAGAGATCACCCATAACGTTACCCATGAAATCTTCTGGTGTTTCTACTTCAACAGCCATCATCGGCTCAAGCAACACAGGGGATGCTTTACGCATACCGTCTTTGAATGCCATAGAACCCGCCATCTTAAATGCGTTTTCGTTGGAGTCAACGTCATGGTATGAACCGAAGAACAATGTTGCTTTGATATCTACAACTGGATAGCCAGCCAAAATACCGGAGTTCAAAGTTTCGATAATGCCTTTTTCTACTGCAGGGATATATTCACGTGGAACTACACCGCCCTTAATAGCGTCGACGAATTCAAAACCTTTACCAGGTGCTTGTGGCTCTAATTTCAATACTACGTGACCATATTGACCACGACCACCAGATTGCTTAACGAATTTACCTTCGATTTCTTCGCAAACCTTACGAATGGTTTCGCGATAGGCAACTTGTGGCTTACCAACAGTTGCTTCAACGCTGAACTCACGCTTCATACGGTCAACTAAAATTTCTAAGTGAAGCTCGCCCATACCAGAAATAATGGTTTGGCCTGATTCTTCATCAGTCTTCACACGGAAAGAAGGATCTTCTTGTGCCAAGCGATTTAAAGCAAGGCCCATTTTTTCCTGGTCAGCTTTAGTCTTTGGCTCAACAGCTTGTGAGATCACTGGCTCTGGGAATACCATGCGCTCCAAAATCACGATGCTATCTGGATCACACAATGTCTCACCAGTAGTTGCGTCTTTTAGACCAACCGCTGCAGCGATATCGCCTGCGTAAACTTCTTTAATTTCTTCACGTTGGTTTGCATGCATCTGCAACAAACGGCCAACACGCTCTTTCTTACCCTTGATTGGGTTGTAGATTGTGTCACCCGACTTCATCACACCTGAGTAAACGCGGAAGAAAATGAGCTGGCCAACGAATGGGTCAGTCATGATCTTGAATGCTAATGCAGAAAACTTCGCATTATCAGATGCCTCACGAGTTGCAGGCGTGCCATCTTCTAATTCACAAGGAACCGGTGGAACATCCAATGGGGATGGCAACAACTCAACTACTGCGTCCAACATTGCTTGAACGCCTTTGTTTTTGAAGGCAGTTCCGCACAACATTGGAACGATTTCGTTAGCGATAGTACGTTGACGTAATGCTGCTTTAATTTCTTCTTCGGTCAAGCCTTCGCCGCCGAGATACTTTTCCATCAACTCTTCTGAGCTCTCTGCAGCAGCTTCGAGCATTTTCTCGCGCCACTCTTCAGCAGAAGCTTGTAACTCAGCAGGGATGTCTTCGTAGGTGAACTTAGTGCCTTGTGAAGCTTCATCCCAATAGATGGCCTTCATCTTTACCAAGTCCACAACGCCTTTGAAGTTTTCTTCGGCACCGATAGGAATTTGAATCAAGATTGGATTTGCTTTTAGGCGCATCTTCATTTGGTCATAGACCTTGAAGAAGTTCGCGCCAGTACGGTCCATCTTGTTTACGAATGCTAAACGGGGAACCTGATACTTGTTAGCTTGACGCCAAACAGTTTCGGATTGTGGCTGCACGCCACCTACCGCACAGTAAACCATGCAAGCGCCGTCCAAAACACGCATAGAGCGCTCAACTTCAATAGTGAAGTCTACGTGTCCTGGGGTATCAATAATGTTGATACGGTGCTCAGGCATATTGCCTGCCATACCCTTCCAGAAAGTGGTGGTAGCAGCAGAAGTAATCGTGATACCACGCTCTTGCTCTTGCTCCATCCAGTCCATGGTAGCTGCGCCATCATGCACTTCACCGATTTTGTGATTAACACCGGTGTAGAACAAAACGCGTTCTGTAGTTGTTGTCTTACCTGCGTCAATGTGCGCAGAAATACCGATATTGCGGTATTTGTCGATGGGGGTTTTACGTGCCACTGTTGGTGCCTTTTCTTTACTATTTGATTAGAAGCGGAAATGTGAGAAAGCTTTGTTAGCTTCTGCCATACGGTGAACTTCTTCACGCTTCTTCATTGCGCCGCCACGACCTTCAGCAGCTTCTAATAATTCGTTGGCCAAACGTTGAGCCATAGATTTCTCACCACGCTTTTTAGCGGCTTCACGCACCCAGCGCATTGCCAAAGCAGAGCGGCGTGATGGGCGAACCTCAACAGGAACCTGGTAGTTAGCACCGCCAACACGACGGCTCTTGACCTCAACCATTGGCTTAACGTTGCCCATGGCTGTTGAGAAAACTTCGAGTGGTTCTTTATTTGCTTTTTTCTCGATGTGATCAAAGGCACCGTAAACGATACGCTCTGCAACCGATTTCTTGCCGTCCAACATCAGGACGTTCATGAATTTAGCTACTTCTACATTGCCGAATTTTGGATCCGGCAAAATTTCCCGTTTGGGAACTTCACGACGACGTGGCATAACTACTCCTTCAGTTCAGTTAGGGATGATTCACATGAATCATCCGCTCCGGTTGCCCTACTATTTAAGAAATTTCTTAAACGGAACAACCACTTACTTGTCTTTTAAGTCTGACAAACGAAGACTTACTGCAAATACTTTAAGTTGCTATTAAGCAGCTTTCTTGGCGCGCTTAGCACCGTACTTGGAACGTGACTGCTTACGGTCTTTAACACCTTGCAAGTCAAGTGAGCCACGAACGATGTGGTAACGAACACCTGGCAAATCCTTTACACGACCGCCACGAATTAACACTACTGAGTGTTCCTGGAGGTTATGGCCTTCACCACCAATGTATGAAATCACTTCAAAACCATTGGTTAGGCGAACTTTGGCTACTTTACGAAGCGCAGAGTTAGGCTTTTTAGGAGTGGTTGTGTACACACGTGTACATACACCACGGCGCTGCGGACTGTTTTCCAGTGCAGGGCTCTTGCTTTTAACGATAAGCCTGGATCTTGGCTTGCGTATTAATTGATTAATTGTTGGCATAAAATAGCTCGGTTAGTACTTCTTTGTTGCTTTCTTCAAGAAAATCAATGACTTAGAGAATTTCTAGGTCAAAAAGACCCTCTTCTGAATCAGTAGAACTCAGCATTCTAGCTTGGCCAGCTCTTTCCGTCAACCTAATGGGGAAAAAACTGGCCATTTCTGGCCAGAATTACCAAATTAGCTCGGATCAGCCTCCCCAGCAGGAGCAACCACTTCAGCCTCTATTTCTACAGGGGCGTTAGCCATTGCTTCCTCTTCAGCGGCAATCATTTGAGCGCGATCACGCTCGAATTGCTCTCTGACCTTGCGTGCACGGCGGTATGACAAGCCGGTACCTGCAGGAATCAAGCGACCAATAATGACGTTTTCCTTGAGACCACGGAGTGTATCGGTCTTGCCCATAATCGCGGCTTCGGTCAATACACGGGTAGTTTCTTGGAAAGAAGCCGCTGAAATAAAGCTGTCGGTCGACAAGGATGCCTTAGTAATACCAAGCAATACGTTGTCAAACTGAGCTGGGTGCTTACCTTGGGCAATCACCGCATCGTTCGCGTCATATAACTTAGAACGCTCAACCTGCTCACCAGTGATGAAGGATGTATCGCCCGGATCAGTTACCTGAACACGACGCAACATCTGACGTACGATTACTTCGATGTGCTTGTCATTGATCTTCACACCCTGGAGACGATAAACGTCTTGCACTTCGTCAACGATGTAGATTGCCAACTCTTCGATACCTTTTAGAGTCAAGATGTCGTGTGGATCAGCAGGGCCTTCCACAATCATCTCGCCCTTATTCACAACTTGACCGTCATGAACGAGAACTTGCTTCTCTTTAGGAATCAAGAATTCATTAGCTTCGCCATCCATATCGGTAATGACCAAACGTTGTTTACCTTTGGTTTCTTTACCGAAGGAAACGGTTCCAGTAACTTTCGCCAATACAGCTGCATCTTTTGGTGAACGTGCCTCGAACAATTCTGCAACGCGTGGCAAACCACCAGTAATGTCGCGAGTCTTCTGTGATTCGATTGGAATACGTGCCAATACTTCACCAACTTCGACCTTCTGACCATCTTTAACAGTAATCAAGGCACCCACTTGGAGGCCAATGTTTACTGGATGATCAGTACCAGCGATCATGACTTCGTTACCCTTTTCATCAACTAAGTTGATCATTGGGCGAACGCCTTTGCTTGCTGCAGAACGACGCTTACCGTCAATTACCACCAAAGTAGAAAGACCAGTAACTTCGTCAACCTGTTTAGCAACGGTTACACCTTCTTCAACGTTGTCGAAGCGAGCGATACCAGCGTACTCAGAAATAATCGGACGTGTTAATGGATCCCATGTCGCCAAGCTTGCGCCAGCCTTCACTGCTGCATCTTCTTTTAACAAGAGAGTTGCACCGTAAGGCACTTTATGACGCTCACGCTCACGACCATTCTCGTCAACGATCAAGGCTTCGCCAGAACGTGAAATCACGATCTGCTCACCCTTTGCGTTCTTCACAACACGCATCGTGCCGGAGAACTTCAATGCACCGTTAGACTTGGCTTCAATATTGCTTGCAACCAATGCACGTGACGCTGCACCACCGATATGGAAGGTACGCATAGTCAACTGTGTGCCTGGCTCACCGATGGACTGAGCAGCGATAACGCCAACTGCTTCACCAACGTTGACCAAACCACCGCGACCTAAATCACGTCCGTAGCACTTAGCGCACAAGCCAAAGCGAGTTAAGCATGACAATACTGTGCGAACTTTAACTTCGTCGATGCCCAAGGCAACGATTTGATCAACATGATCTTCGTCGAGCAATGTGTCGTTAGGAACAATGACTTCTTGTGTGTCAGGATGAACGATGTCACCGATACATACGCGACCCAAAATACGATCACGCAATGCTTCGATAATTTCGCCGCCCTCTACAAGCGCTTTCATTGTTACGCCTGAAGTTGCACCGCAATCATCTTCAATCACTACGAGGTCTTGTGTTACGTCGCACAAACGACGTGTCAAGTAACCAGAGTTCGCTGTCTTCAACGCTGTATCAGCCAAACCTTTGCGAGCACCGTGTGTAGAGATGAAGTACTGCAGCACGTTCAAACCTTCACGGAAGTTCGCAGTAATTGGGGTCTCAATGATCGATCCATCAGGCTTGGCCATCAAACCACGCATACCAGCCAACTGGCGAATCTGCGCTGCAGATCCACGCGCACCAGAGTCCGCCATCATGTAGATGGAATTGAAGGATTCTTGACGCACAGTTTTACCGTTACGGTCGAGTACGTCAACGTGCGACAACTCGTCCATCATCGCCTTACCAACCTGATCACCTGCAGCACCCCAAATATCAACCACGTTGTTGTAACGCTCTTGATTGGTTACGAGACCTGACATGAACTGCTTGTCATACTCCTTAACCTTGGCAGAAGCCTCAGTGATGATGCGCTCTTTAGATGTTGGGATCAGCATATCGTCGATCGCAACAGAGATGCCTGCATTGGTTGCCAAGCGGAAACCAGACTGCAAGAGGCGGTCAGCAAAAATCACTGTTTCACGCAAACCGCACTTACGGAATGAAGTGTTGATCAAACGTGAGATTTCTTTTTTCTTCAAAGGCTTGTTGATTTCCTCGAAAGACATGCCTTTAGGCAAAATCTCAGACAAGATAGCGCGGCCAACTGATGTGTGATAAATCTTGGTCTTCTCAGCAAAACGGGCATCGCCCTCTGCCTTCTTGTCCACGATCTCATACTCAGTAATACGCACAGCAACACGAGAAGCCAATTCAACTTGACCTGCTTCATATGCACGCACTACTTCAGTAATGTTAGCGAAGACCATGCCCTCGCCTTTACCGTTGATCTTGTCACGTGTAGCGTAGTACAGACCCAACACCACGTCCTGTGAAGGAACGATTGATGGCTCGCCGTTAGCTGGGAACAATACGTTGTTCGAAGCCAACATCAATGTACGCGCTTCCATTTGCGCTTCTAGTGACAAAGGAACGTGAACCGCCATTTGGTCACCGTCAAAGTCCGCGTTAAATGCCGCGCAGACTAATGGGTGCAATTGGATTGCTTTACCTTCAATCAGCATTGGCTCGAAAGCCTGAATACCGAGACGGTGCAATGTAGGCGCACGGTTCAACATGATTGGATGTTCGCGAATCACTTCTTCGAGAATGTCCCAAACGATTGGAGTCTGGCTCTCAACTTCTTTCTTCGCAGCCTTAATGGTGGTTGCAATTCCTAAAGTCTCAAGCTTGTTGAAAATAAATGGCTTGAATAATTCCAATGCCATCAATTTTGGTAAGCCGCACTGATGTAATTTCAGTGTAGGGCCAACCACGATGACTGAACGACCTGAGTAGTCAACACGTTTACCCAACAAGTTTTGACGGAAACGACCGCTCTTACCTTTAATCATCTCAGCCAAGGACTTGAGAGGACGCTTATTAGCGCCAGTCATAGCCTTACCGCGACGACCGTTGTCGAGCAATGAGTCAACCGCTTCTTGCAACATACGCTTTTCGTTGCGAACGATGATCTCTGGAGCGCGCAACTCTAACAAACGCTTAAGACGATTGTTTCGGTTAATAACGCGACGGTAGAGGTCGTTCAAATCAGAAGTAGCAAAGCGACCGCCATCCAATGGCACCAATGGGCGCAACTCTGGTGGCAATACTGGCAGCACTTCCATGATCATCCAGTCAGGCTTGATACCTGAAGTCTGGAACGCCTCGAGTACTTTTAAGCGCTTGGCGTATTTCTTGATCTTGGCATCGCTACCAGTTGCTTTTAAATCTGCACGGATCGTCTCTACTTCACGATCGATATCAATCGAACGCAAGAGATCACGAATACCTTCCGCGCCCATGATGGCAGTAAATGCACCGTCACCATACTCTTCAGTCTTGGCAATGTACTCGTCTTCAGACATGATCTGACCGCGCTTCATTGCGCCTTCAGGAGTCATGCCAGGATCAACAACTACATATGCTTCAAAGTAGAGAACGCGCTCGATATCACGCAATGTCATATCGAGAACCATGCCCAAACGGGATGGCAGTGATTTCAAGAACCAAATGTGCGCTACAGGGGCTGCCAACTCAATGTGGCCCATGCGCTCACGACGTACCTTAGCGAGGGTAACCTCAACGCCGCACTTCTCGCAGATAACACCACGGAACTTTAAACGCTTGTACTTGCCGCATAAGCACTCGTAGTCTTTGGTTGGTCCAAAAATCTTGGCGCAGAACAGACCATCACGCTCGGGCTTAAAAGTCCGGTAGTTGATGGTTTCTGGTTTGCGTACTTCACCAAAAGACCATGAGCGAATTTTCTCAGGAGATGCGAGACCAATTTTGATGACATCAAACTGCTCTTCGCCCTGCGTTTGCTTAAATAAATCGAGCAATGCTTTCATATCAGTTGCGCTCCATGTCAATGTCAATACCCAACGAACGGATTTCTTTTACCAGCACGTTGAAGGATTCGGGCATGCCAGCATCAATCGTGTGCTCGCCCTTGACGATGTTTTCATAAACCTTGGTACGGCCTGCGACGTCATCGGACTTCACTGTCAGCATTTCCTGCAAGACATATGAAGCACCGTATGCTTCGAGGGCCCAGACTTCCATCTCACCAAAGCGCTGACCACCGAACTGAGCTTTACCGCCCAATGGCTGTTGCGTTACTAAAGAGTAAGGTCCGGTTGAACGTGCGTGCATCTTGTCGTCGACCAAATGGTGGAGTTTCAAGACGTGCATTACGCCAACAGTGACTGGACGCTCGAATTGATCGCCAGTACGGCCGTCACACAAAATCATTTGCTGACGTGAAGGAGTCATCTTCAAAGATTTAGCAACATCTTCTGGATACGCCAACTCGAGCATGCGGCCGATTTCTGCTTCTGTAGCACCGTCAAACACTGGGGTTGCAAATGGCAAGCCTTGGCGGAGATTCTCAGCCAAAACATTAATCTGCTCATCAGTGAAGTTGTCGATGTCTTCAACACGACCTGTTTCGTTATAGAGCTGCTTGAAGAACTTACGTAATTCAGTTTGTTTAGCATGCTCACGAACCATCTCATCGATACGCTTACCAATACCTTGAGCTGCCCAACCTAAGTGGGTTTCCAAAATCTGGCCAACGTTCATACGGGAAGGAACGCCCAATGGGTTCAAGACAATGTCTACAGGGCGTCCGTCAGCCATAAATGGCATGTCTTCCGCTGGAGCGATTTTAGAAACCACACCCTTATTACCGTGACGACCGGCCATCTTGTCACCAGGCTGTAAGCGACGCTTAACAGCCAAGTACACCTTAACCATTTTCGTTACACCAGGTTGCAAATCATCGCCCTGGGTAAGCTTGGTGCGCTTCTCTTCAAAAGCTTCGTCAAACTGTTTACGTTTCGCTTCGATAGAAGATTTAATCGCCTCAACTTGCGAAGCAACCTCGTCATCTGCAGGACGAACGTCGAACCAATGATATTTGTCCAGGCCAGCAAGGTATTCCTTGTCGATCTTAGTGCCTTTAGCCAATTTCTGAGGACCGCCGTTGGCAACTTTGCCAATCAACAGTTTTTCTAAACGCATGAAGGCATCGCCTTCAACAATACGCAACTGGTCGTTTAAGTCCAAACGATAGCGTTGCAATTCCTCTTGAATGATTGACTGTGCACGTGCATCGCGCTCAATGCCTTCACGGGTGAAGACCTGAACATCGATAACGGTACCAATCATTCCTGAAGGAACGCGCAAAGAAGTATCTTTAACGTCAGATGCTTTTTCACCGAAGATCGCACGGAGGAGCTTCTCTTCTGGAGTGAGAGTAGTCTCACCCTTTGGAGTTACCTTGCCAACCAATACGTCGCCAGCTTCAACTTCAGCACCGATGTACACAATACCGCTCTCATCCAAACGGGAGAGTTGTGACTCTGCCAAATTGGAGATATCGCGAGTAATTTCTTCTGAACCAAGTTTGGTATCACGCGCAACCACTGACAACTCTTCAATATGAATAGAGGTGTAACGGTCGTCAGCAACAACCTTCTCAGAGATCAAGATTGAATCTTCGAAGTTGTAGCCGTTCCATGGCATAAATGCCACAGTCATGTTTTGACCCAAAGCCAATTCACCCAAATCGGTAGATGCGCCGTCAGCAACTACATCGCCGCGGACAACACGATCACCAGCTTGAACGATTGGACGTTGGTTGATGTTGGTATTTTGGTTTGAACGGGTGTACTTGATGAGGTTATAAATATCCACACCAACTTCACCAGCTGCTGTCTCGTCATCGTTTACACGAATAACTACACGGTTTGCGTCAACATAGTCAACGATACCGCCGCGGGAAGCCAAAATAACCGTACCTGAGTCAACCGCAACAATGCGCTCTAAACCGGTACCAACTAATGGCTTATCTGGACGCAAGCAAGGAACCGCTTGACGCTGCATGTTCGCACCCATCAACGCACGGTTCGCATCATCGTGCTCAAGGAATGGAACGAGTGAAGCAGCAGCAGATACGATCTGACTAGGAGCAACGTCGATGAAATCGATGCGCTCTGGGCTAACCATCATGGTCTCACCAGCTTGACGAGCAGAAACCAATTCGTCAGCCAACTTGCCGCTCTTATCGATGGTTGCATTTGCCTGAGCAATCACATACTTGGCTTCTTCAATCGCAGAGAGGTAAACCACTTCATCGCTTACCTTGCTATTGGAAACCTTACGGTATGGAGTTTCTAAGAAACCGTGCTCATTCAAACGCGCAAACAACGCGAGTGAGTTGATCAAACCAATGTTTGGCCCTTCTGGAGTTTCAATTGGGCAAACACGTCCGTAGTGGGTTGGATGCACGTCGCGCACTTCGAAGCCTGCGCGCTCGCGGGTCAAACCACCAGGTCCCAATGCAGAAATACGACGCTTGTGCGTGATCTCTGAAAGTGGGTTGGTTTGGTCCATAAACTGGGACAACTGTGAGGAACCGAAGAACTCACGAATCGCAGAAGAGATTGGCTTGCTGTTAATCAAGTCATGCGGCATGAGGTTTTCTGTTTCGGCCTGGCCGAGACGTTCTTTAACCGCACGCTCAACACGTGACAAACCAGCACGGAATTGGTTTTCAGCCAACTCACCAACGCAACGCACACGACGATTACCTAAGTGATCAATATCGTCTACTTCGCCTTTGCCGTTACGCAAATCTACGAGGGACTTAATCGTGTCAAGAATATCTTCATTCGACAGAACCATTGGCCCTTCCATTTCTGGACGGTTCAAACGGCTATTGACTTTCATACGGCCAACACGAGATAAATCGTAGGTATCTTCGCTATAGAACAAGCGCTGGAACAAGGCTTCAACAGCATCTTCTGTTGGAGGCTCGCCAGGACGCATCATGCGATAGATGGCAATACGGGCAGCCATTTGATCGGCGGTTTCATCAGTACGCAATGTCTGTGAAATGTAGGCGCCAGAATCCAAATCATTCGTGTAGATGGTTTCTAATTGCTTGATGCCAGCATCGCGCAATGTAGCTAACAACTCTTCAGTGATTTCATCATTAGCGTATGCCAAGATTTCACCAGAATCTGGATCAACAATGTTGCGCGCAACCACACGACCAATTAGATAGTCATCTGGTACAGCGATAGTTTTTGTCTTAGCAGCTTCAAGTTCGCGGATGTGCTTTGCATTGATACGCTTGTCTTTTTGAATGACTACAACGCCATTCTTATCAAGCACATCAAAGCTAGCCAATTGACCACGGAGGCGCTCTGGCACAAATTCCATTGAACCGCCGTTAGCAGTCAATGAGAAATGGTCAAAGTTAAAGAAGTTAGCAAGAATCTGTTCGTTGTTTAGACCAATTGCTTTGAGCAAAATGGTGACAGGCATCTTACGACGACGGTCAACGCGGAAATAAAGGATATCTTTTGGATCAAACTCGAAATCGAGCCATGAACCACGGTAAGGAATGATGCGTGCTGAGAACAGCAACTTACCTGAGCTGTGTGTCTTGCCCTTATCGTGTTCGAAGAACACGCCTGGGGAACGGTGCAACTGAGAAACGATCACGCGCTCAGTGCCGTTGATCACAAAAGAGCCGTTTTCTGTCATGAGCGGAATTTCACCCATGTAGACTTCGCTCTCTTTTACCTCTTTCACCTTAGTAGGCGCTTCGCGATCATAAATAATCAAGCGAACTTTTGCGCGTAAGGCTGAGTGGTATGTGTATCCACGTTGTTGACATTCTTTTACGTCAAACGGTGGTTGTGACAACTGGTAAGACACGTATTCCATACGTGCATAGCCGTTGTTAGACACAATTGGGAATGCTGAAGTAAAGGCAGCTTGAAGTCCCTCAGTAAGACGAGACATTGCTGGCTTTTCAGCCTGTAAAAATTTAGCGTAGGATTCCAGCTGCGTTGCGATCAGGTACGGAACCTGGTGGTTGTTTACTCGCTTAGCAAAGCTTTTACGGACTCGCTTGCGTTCGGTGAAGCTGTAGTTCATTTCATCTCCGAATTCAGCGACTGTACAAAGATTTGGCGATTGGCCACTACCAATCACTGGCGGACAACACTAAATCAATAGATCTAGTGTCCGACCAAACTTGCATTCTGCAGTCGTATCAGAAGGCAAACCCGATTTCAATCAGAAATGAAATCGGGTTTGACCACTAATGGTCAAACCCAACAGGACTAACGCTTCTTTTTGAGAAGCGCTAGCTGAGTTTGTATTACTTGAGTTCTGCTTTAGCGCCGGCTTCTTCAAGCTTCTTCTTAGCTTCTTCAGCTGTCTTCTTATCAACAGCTTCTTTGATTGGCTTCGGTGCACCGTCAACCAAGTCCTTAGCTTCTTTCAAGCCAAGACCAGTAATTTCGCGAACTGCCTTAATTACTGAAACCTTGTTTGCGCCAGCTTCGAGCAAGTTAACAGTGAATTCTGTTTGCTCTTCAGCAGCAGCGCCACCAGCGGCACCAGCAGGACCAGCAACAGCCATCGCTGCAGCGGAAACACCAAACTTCTCTTCGAACGCTTTAACCAAGTCGTTCAAATCCATAACGGACATGCTACCTACTGCATCAATAATTTCTTCTTTAGTAATCGCCATTTTTAGCTCCTAATACTTAAATAGTTAATCTGTCGCTTATTCAGCGGCAGGGGTTTCTTTTGCTTCTGTTCCAGCTTCTGGGGCTGCGGCTGCAGGCTCAGCGCTTGCTTCTGGAGCGGCGGCTTCAGCAACTACTTCTGCTGGGGCTGCTGCTTCAACTGCAGGTGCTGCAACAGGAGCGGGTGCTCCCTCTGCCTTTTGTGCTGCTACTGCGCCCAATACGCGAGCCATCGCAGAAACTGGGGCCAACATCACACCCAACAACTGAGATAACAACTCGTCGCGGCTTGGAATTGTTGCAAGGGCTTTAACGCCTGCAACGTCTAACAACTTGCCGTTATATAAGCCAGCTTTAATGACTAGCAAATCTTGAGTCTTAGCAAATGCCTGCAATACTTTTGCCGAAGCAATCGGATCAGCAGAGATGCCGTAAATCAAGGGGCCAACCATCGAATCAGCAAGAGGCTCAAACTGTGTGCCTTGGGCAGCACGGCGTGCCAATGTGTTCTTCAAAACGCGAAGATATACACCTTGGTCACGTGCGCTTGCACGTAGCTTTGTCAACTGCTCTACTGGAATACCACGGTATTCAGCGAGCACGACAGTTTGGGCTCCAGCCAATTGAGCGCCGACATCAGCAACAATCGCTTTTTTGTCTTGTACATTCAAAGGCACGGTTTAACTCCATAAAAACCAACTGTTTCCAGTTGGGGTTACACACCAGCGTCTGATCGTTTCATCACAAGAGATCTTGTGAATATCTTTTCAGGGTCGCCATCTGCGCTGGCTATTACTTTCGTAACGATTAAGAATTAACTCTGTACTAGCAACCAATCCACCAACGGTCTTTGATGTTCGACTCTCACTCAAAGAGCAGGAGCCGACCCAAAGTTCTTTTTTGTTACAGGCTGATTAAGCCGCTGCCTGTAACGATGCTTGGTCAATACGTACGCCTGCACCCATGGTGCTGCTTACGGCAACCTTCTTTAAATAAATACCTTTTGATGCAGGAGGCTTGGCTTTATTCAAAGCCTCAAGCAATGCGAGCAAGTTTGATTTCAATGCAGCTGGCTCGAATGAACGACGGCCAATGCTTGCATGCACGATACCGGCTTTGTCCACACGAAACTGAACTTGACCTGCTTTTGCATTCTTAACTGCAGTAGCTACATCAGGAGTCACTGTTCCTACTTTTGGATTTGGCATCAAACCACGTGGGCCCAATACTTGACCTAAAGTACCAACGATTTTCATTGTGTCTGGAGATGCGATCAAAATATCGAAATCAATTTTGCCGCCTTTAATTTGCTCAGCAAGTTCTTCCATGCCTACAATTTCTGCACCAGCAGCTTTAGCTTGTTCAGCCTTCTCGCCTTGTGCAAAAACAGCAACACGAACATGCTTGCCTGTGCCAGCTGGGAGCACTACTGCGCCACGCACAACTTGGTCAGATTTCTTTGCATCAATACCCAATTGAACAGCAACATCAATAGACTCATCAAATTTCGCAGTTGCGCACTCTTTAACGAGGTTCAATGCATCTTCTAATGGGTAGAACTTGTTGGCATCAACCTTAGATTGAATTGCCTTAACGCGTTTAGATAACTTAGTCATGATTACAGACCTTCCACAGTGATGCCCATGGAACGGGCGCTACCAGCGATTGTTCTAACAGCTGCATCCATATCGGCCGCTGTCAAATCTGGCATTTTTGCTTTAGCGATTTCTTCCGCTTGGGCACGAGTAATTTTTCCTACCTTGTCCGTATGTGGACGTGGTGATCCTTTTTCAATCTTCGCAGCTTTCTTAATCATGATGGTTGCTGGAGGAGTCTTCATAATGAATGTGAAGCTCTTATCAGCAAACGCTGTAATCACGACTGGAATTGGCAGGCCAGGTTCCATGCTCTGAGTTTGAGCATTGAACGCCTTACAGAATTCCATAATGTTAAGACCGCGTTGACCCAATGCTGGACCTACGGGTGGTGATGGATTTGCTTTACCTGCAGGGATCTGCAGCTTAATAAAGCCAATAATCTTCTTTGCCATGTGTGCTCCTTAAAGCGCGCCTTACCTCATTAGGAAAGACCGCTGTTGAGTAAACGCTTCACTAGTTTTTGGCTTTCTAGCTCCGCTCCTCGGTTATTGCTAACCACTTAAAACTATTTACTACTAACTACTGCAAAACAGGACTAAGTCCTTGTTTTTACATCTTTTCTACTTGGCCGAACTCCAGCTCAACTGGGGTACCGCGGCCAAAAATTGTAACAGAAACACGCAATCTTGACTTCTCGTAGTTCACTTCTTCGACATTTCCGTTGAAGTCTGTAAATGGCCCTTCTTTAACACGAACCATCTCACCCACCTCAAACAGGGTCTTAGGCTTCGGCTTATCTACACCAGCCTGCATTTGATCCATGATTTTGGTAACTTCTGCGGTAGAAATCGGACTTGGGCGATTACGGACACCGCCTACGAAACCAGTTACTTTTGGTGTATTTTTGACCAAATGCCAGCTTTCGTCAGTCATTTCCATCTCGATTAGGACATAACCTGGGAAGAAACGACGCTCAGTTACTGATTTAGTACCAGATTTGATCTCCACAACCTCTTCGGAAGGGACCAAAATACGGCCAAATTTCTCAGGCATACCAGAACGTGCAATACGCTCTTCGAGGCCTTTTTTAACGCTTTTTTCCATACCAGAATAGGCATGGATCACGTACCAGCGCATATTACCGGTTGCTTGTGGATTTGCAGCTACTTCAGAATCAATCATTTTTTACTCACTTCCAGCCCAAAAAGACTGAAAAAACTAGCCATTCAATCAATTTGTCTGCAATCCATAGAAACAAGGACATGATCAGAACAAAGCCAAATACGACTAGAGTCATTTGGGTAGTCTCTTTACGAGTTGGCCAAACAACCTTTTTTACTTCATACCAAGAGTCTTTTGCATAGGCAATAAAACGACGCCCATCAGGTGAAATCGCCACAATCGTCACTGCTGCTGCAATGCCGCCAAACAAAACTGCTAAACGCACCAATAAAGATTGGTCGATGAGCGTGTAGTAAAGAACTAACGCAACAACGACGATTAAAGCAGCGAGTCCTGAGACCCAGCTGCTCTTTTCTTCAGAGTGACTTGCAGTGTGTTGAGACATATAACTTTCAGTTCAAATCGTGGCAGGGGCGGAGGGCATCGAACCCCCAACCTTTGGTTTTGGAGACCAACGCTCTGCCAATTGAGCTACACCCCTTTATAAAAAACTACTACTTAAGCCAAAATCTTTGCAACCACGCCGGCGCCAACAGTACGGCCACCTTCACGGATCGCAAAACGTAAACCTTCTTCCATCGCGATAGGAGCGATGAGTTTTACGGTAATTGTGACGTTATCACCAGGCATCACCATTTCTTTGTCTTTTGGCAACTCGATTGAACCAGTAACGTCCGTTGTACGGAAGTAGAACTGTGGACGATAGTTGTTAAAGAATGGAGTATGACGACCACCTTCATCTTTACCCAAGATATAAACCTCGGCTGTAAAGTGAGTATGTGGGGTGATTGAACCTGGCTTAGCCAATACTTGGCCGCGCTCAACTTCTTCACGTTTTGTACCGCGCAATAAGATACCAACGTTATCGCCTGCTTGACCTTGGTCGAGCAATTTGCGGAACATTTCAACGCCAGTACAAGTTGTCTTGAGGGTTGGCTTAATACCGATAATTTCGATCTCTTCGCCGACTTTAACGATGCCACGCTCGATACGACCGGTTACAACAGTACCGCGACCGGAGATAGAGAACACGTCTTCTACTGGCATCAAGAACGCGCCATCAATTGCACGCTCTGGAGTTGGGATGTATGTATCGAGTGCTTCAGCCAATTTCATGATGGCTTCTTTACCCAATGGGCCTTCGTCGCCTTCAAGCGCTAACTTAGCAGAACCTTGAACGATTGGTGTGTCATCGCCTGGGAAGTCATATTTAGACAGAAGCTCACGAACTTCCATTTCAACTAACTCGAGCAATTCAGCGTCATCAACCATGTCGCACTTGTTCAAGAAAACAACGATGTAAGGAACGCCCACTTGGCGTGCCAAGAGGATGTGCTCACGAGTTTGTGGCATTGGGCCGTCAGCTGCAGAGCAAACTAAAATTGCGCCGTCCATCTGCGCAGCACCAGTAATCATGTTCTTAACGTAGTCAGCATGTCCTGGGCAATCCACGTGTGCGTAGTGACGATTTGCAGTCTCGTACTCAACGTGTGCAGTATTAATCGTAATACCACGTGCTTTTTCTTCTGGAGCAGCATCGATCTGATCGTATGCTTTTGCTTCGCCACCGAATGCTTTTGAGAGCACAGTTGCGATTGCTGCTGTCAATGTGGTTTTACCGTGGTCAACGTGACCGATGGTGCCTACGTTTACGTGCGGTTTTGTCCGCTCGAACTTTTCTTTTGCCATTTTTAATCTGCCTTTAGTTAACTCTTAAACCAAACACGAAATACACAATTAATAAATCAAACATGGTGCCCATGGGCAGGATCGAACTGCCGACCTCTCCCTTACCAAGGGAGTGCTCTACCACTGAGCCACATGGGCGAAATCTAATGCAACAAATTCTGGAGCGGGATAAGAGAATCGAACTCTTGACCGAAGATTGGAAATCTGCTGTTTTACCATTAAACTAATCCCGCACATCTGGTGGAGGGGGTAGGATTCGAACCTACGTAGGCATAGCCAACAGATTTACAGTCTGCCTCCTTTAGCCGCTCGGACACCCCTCCGCGAACCCAATATTCTGACTCCAAATGGAGTTTCTGTCAATCTCTCTAAACGCTTTGCACAAGTAAAAACGCCCAGACCTAAAAGGGTCTGGGCGTCGCATTGGTGCCCGGCAGTTACCTACTTTCACACGGGTAATCCGCACTATCATCGGCGTAAAGTCGTTTCACTGTCCTGTTCGGGATGGGAAGGAGTGGTTCCAACTTGCTATGGTCACCGGGCGTAGAGGGTCGAGTTGTTGAATTATCAACAACTCTATTTGAGTAAGCATGTAATAAGGATGCAGATTAAATCTGGCAAACATCCAACACAATAGTGCTGGTTATAGGATCAAGCCTAACGGGCAATTAGTATCGGTTAGCTTAATGCATTACTGCACTTCCACACCCGACCTATCAACGTTGTGGTCTTCAACGACCCTTTATGTAGGTTAAACCTACGGGAGATCTCATCTTCAGGCAAGTTTCCCGCTTAGATGCTTTCAGCGGTTATCTCTTCCATTCATAGCTACCCTGCGATGCTTCTGGCGAAACAACAGGTACACCAGCGGAATGTCCACTCCGGTCCTCTCGTACTAGGAGCAGCCCCCGTCAAATCTCCAACGCCCATGGCAGATAGGGACCAAACTGTCTCACGACGTTTTAAACCCAGCTCACGTACCTCTTTAAATGGCGAACAGCCATACCCTTGGGACCGGCTACAGCCCCAGGATGAGATGAGCCGACATCGAGGTGCCAAACACCGCCGTCGATATGAACTCTTGGGCGGTATCAGCCTGTTATCCCCAGAGTACCTTTTATCCGTTGAGCGATGGCCCTTCCATACAGAACCACCGGATCACTATGACCTGCTTTCGCACCTGCTCGACTTGTCGGTCTCGCAGTTAAGCACGCTTTTGCCATTGCACTTTAGGTACGATGTCCGACCGTACCAAGCGTACCTTCGTACTCCTCCGTTACACTTTGGGAGGAGACCGCCCCAGTCAAACTGCCTACCATGCACTGTTCCCGACCCGGATAACGGGCCAAGGTTAGAACCTCAAATAAATCAGGGTGGTATTTCAAGGTTGGCTCCAACAGAACTAGCATCCTGTTATCAACGCCTCCCACCTATCCTACACAGACCGATTCAAAGTCCAATGCAAAGCTACAGTAAAGGTTCATGGGGTCTTTCCGTCTAGCCACGGGTAGATTGCATCATCACAAACATTTCAACTTCGCTGAGTCTCAGGAGGAGACAGTGTGGCCATCGTTACGCCATTCGTGCAGGTCGGAACTTACCCGACAAGGAATTTCGCTACCTTAGGACCGTTATAGTTACGGCCGCCGTTTACTGGGACTTCAATCAAGAGCTTGCACCCCATCATTTAATCTTCCAGCACCGGGCAGGCGTCACACCCTATACGTCCACTTTCGTGTTTGCAGAGTGCTGTGTTTTTATTAAACAGTCGCAGCCACCTTTTTATTGCAACCCTTTCGTCCTCCCCTTGTACAGGGTCAAACTACCAGGGCGTACCTTATCCCGAAGTTACGGTACAAATTTGCCGAGTTCCTTCTCCTGAGTTCTCTCAAGCGCCTTAGAATACTCATCTCGCCCACCTGTGTCGGTTTGCGGTACGGTCTTGTTAGACTGAAGCTTAGAGGCTTTTCTTGGAACCACTTCCAATTGCTTCGCGAATAAATTCGCTCGTCTCACGCCCTTGAATTACGCTACCGGATTTACCTAATAGCCATCTCCAACGCAAGAACCGGGACTTCCAACACCCGGACAACTTTCCGCGATCCGTCCCCCCATCGCATCTAACAATGGTCAAGGAATATTAACCTTGTTCCCATCAGCTACGCATCTCTGCCTCGCCTTAGGGGCCGACTCACCCTGTTCCGATGAACGTTGAACAGGAAACCTTGGGCTTACGGCGAGGGGGCTTTTCACCCCCTTTATCGCTACTCATGTCAGCATTCGCACTTCTGATACCTCCAGCATCCTTTACAAGACACCTTCACAGGCTTACAGAACGCTCTCCTACCATCACATTGCTGTGATCCGCAGCTTCGGTTATATGCTTAGCCCCGTTACATCTTCCGCGCAGGACGACTCGATCAGTGAGCTATTACGCTTTCTTTAAAGGATGGCTGCTTCTAAGCCAACCTCCTGACTGTTTTAGCCTTCCCACTTCGTTTCCCACTTAGCATATATTAGGGACCTTAGCTGGCGGTCTGGGTTGTTTCCCTCTTGACACC
This sequence comes from Polynucleobacter sp. TSB-Sco08W16, assembly GCF_018687455.1. Lineage (NCBI taxonomy): Bacteria > Pseudomonadati > Pseudomonadota > Betaproteobacteria > Burkholderiales > Burkholderiaceae > Polynucleobacter > Polynucleobacter sp. TSB-Sco08W16. The sequence continues at coordinate 36,630 of NZ_CP061291.1, read as the reverse complement.
GGACGTTAGCACCCGATGTCTGTCTCCCGTGCTTGCACTTGTAGGTATTCGGAGTTTGCTATGGCGCAGTAATCCGCAATGGACCCCACTACCATGACAGTGCTCTACCCCCTACAGTGATACACGAGGCACTACCTAAATAGTTTTCGGAGAGAACCAGCTATTTCCAGTTTTGTTTAGCCTTTCACCCCTATCCACAGCTCATCCCCTAACTTTTCAACGTTAGTGGGTTCGGTCCTCCAGTACGTGTTACCGCACCTTCAACCTGGCCATGGATAGATCAACTGGTTTCGGGTCTACACCCAGCAACTAGCGCCCTATTCGGACTCGCTTTCGCTACGCCTTCCCTATTCGGTTAAGCTTGCTACTGAATGTAAGTCGCTGACCCATTATACAAAAGGTACGCAGTCACCCCTTACGAGGCTCCTACTGTTTGTATGCACACAATTTCAGGATCTATTTCACTCCCCTCCCGGGGTTCTTTTCGCCTTTCCCTCACGGTACTTGTTCACTATCGGTCGATTACGAGTATTTAGCCTTGGAGGATGGTCCCCCCATATTCAGACAGGATTTCTCGTGTCCCGCCCTACTTGTCTCTAGCCTAGTACCACTCAATAATTTTCACATACGGGACTATCACCCTTTATTGTTGGACTTTCCATTCCATTCTGTTAATTACTGAGATATCACTAGAAGGCTCTTCCCATTTCGCTCGCCACTACTCTGGGAATCTCGGTTGATGTCTTTTCCTCTTGCTACTTAGATGTTTCAGTTCACAAGGTTCGCTTCTCATACCCTATGTATTCAGGTATGGATACCACAAAAGTGGTGGGTTTCCCCATTCAGAAATCCCCGGATCAAAGCTTATTTACCAGCTCCCCGGGGCTTATCGCAGGTTATAACGTCTTTCGTCGCCTGTAATCGCCAAGGCATCCATCATGTGCACTTATTCACTTGATCCTATAACGAGCACCATTGCTAGTAACCGTTATAGGTTTTACTTCTACTTCTGACATGTTTGCCGTAATCCAAACTGTAAGTACTTGTTAAAGAACTTGGTAAAACTCGTTTGTATTACTGATTGATGATTCAATCTTTACCCTTATTACATTGTCAAATGTCCTCTCAAAGAAACATTTGACACTTTGCTTACTCAAATTTTTAAAGAACAGCCATAAATGGCAAAACTAAACAATTTATTAATCGCTTAGTTTTGACATTTAGATGTTGGTGGAGGATGACGGGATCGAACCGACGACCCCCTGCTTGCAAAGCAGGTGCTCTCCCAGCTGAGCTAATCCCCCAACGTCCACTAAGTCCATATCAACGCTGATTGGTGGGTCTGGTAGGACTTGAACCTACGACCCCTGCGTTATCAACACAGTGCTCTAACCAGCTGAGCTACAGACCCGTGGCTTTTATTGTCAACCGATAAGTGTGGGCACTATAGCTCCAGCATCTTTTCTCTAGAAAGGAGGTGATCCAGCCGCACCTTCCGATACGGCTACCTTGTTACGACTTTACCCCAGTCATGAACCCTGCCGTGGCAGTCGCCCTCCTTGCGGTTAGGCTAACGGCTTCTGGCAAAACCCACTCCCATGGTATGACGGGCGGTGTGTACAAGACCCGGGAACGTATTCACCGCGACATTCTGATCCGCGATTACTAGCGATTCCAGCTTCACGTAGTCGAGTTGCAGACTACGATCCGGACTACGATGCATTTTCTGAGATTAGCTCCCCCTCGCGGGTTGGCAACCCTCTGTATGCACCATTGTATGACGTGTGAAGCCCTACCCATAAGGGCCATGAGGACTTGACGTCATCCCCACCTTCCTCCGGTTTGTCACCGGCAGTCTCTTTAGAGTGCTCTTGCGTAGCAACTAAAGACAAGGGTTGCGCTCGTTGCGGGACTTAACCCAACATCTCACGACACGAGCTGACGACAGCCATGCAGCACCTGTGTTCACTTTCTCTTACGAGCACCTAATGTATCTCTACTTCGTTAGTGACATGTCAAGGGTAGGTAAGGTTTTTCGCGTTGCATCGAATTAATCCACATCATCCACCGCTTGTGCGGGTCCCCGTCAATTCCTTTGAGTTTTAATCTTGCGACCGTACTCCCCAGGCGGCTGACTTCACGCGTTAGCTACGTTACTCAGGATGTAAATCCCGAACAACTAGTCAGCATCGTTTAGGGCGTGGACTACCAGGGTATCTAATCCTGTTTGCTCCCCACGCTTTCGTGCATGAGCGTCAGTGTTATCCCAGGGGGCTGCCTTCGCCATTGGTATTCCTCCACATATCTACGCATTTCACTGCTACACGTGGAATTCTACCCCCCTCTGACACACTCTAGCTATACAGTCACAGGCGCCATTCCCAGGTTAAGCCCGGGGATTTCACGCCTGTCTTGTATAACCGCCTGCGCACGCTTTACGCCCAGTAATTCCGATTAACGCTCGCACCCTACGTATTACCGCGGCTGCTGGCACGTAGTTAGCCGGTGCTTATTCTTCAGGTACCGTCATTCCCGGACTGTGTTAGAGCCGGTGTTTCTTCCCTGACAAAAGAGCTTTACAACCCGAAGGCCTTCTTCACTCACGCGGCATTGCTGGATCAGGGTTTCCCCCATTGTCCAAAATTCCCCACTGCTGCCTCCCGTAGGAGTCTGGGCCGTGTCTCAGTCCCAGTGTGGCTGATCGTCCTCTCAGACCAGCTACTGATCGTCGCCTTGGTGGGCTTTTACCCCACCAACAAGCTAATCAGGCATCGGCCGCTCTAATCGCGCGAGGTCTTTCGATCCCCCGCTTTCCCCCTCAGGGCGTATGCGGTATTAGCACAGCTTTCGCTGCGTTATCCCCCACGATAAGGTACGTTCCGATGTATTACTCACCCGTTCGCCACTCGCCACCAGGTGCAAGCACCCGTGCTGCCGTTCGACTTGCATGTGTAAGGCATGCCGCCAGCGTTCAATCTGAGCCAGGATCAAACTCTTCAGTTCAATTCCTGTGATCCTTGCGGATCGTCGCACTCATTCAAGAAATTGACTTGGTAATAAAACCAAATCTTTTTACTGTCTATGAGTACTATTTATTTACATCTGTCCCGAAGGACTGGATGCTTTCACTTAGTACCCACAATTATCGGTTGACTAATTTTTAAAGAGGGCTGACTTGTTTTGTATTTCAAATAACATTCAGCAGAGAGGTGAGACTATAGCGCACTTATTTTGGGTCGTCAACACCTTTCGTAGTCTATTTCCTAAAAAAAGCGAAAATATTTCTGATTTAAAAAAATTATTCAATTAAATCAAGGGGATAAAATTTGAAAATATTTTTAACTTTTTTTCAAATTTCTTGCTTTTTAGAGTCCTTTTCACAAAAAACCAGAACAGAACCTGCATTTGGGTGGTTTATTTGCATATAAGCCACATACTAGGGAAAACCCTGTAATTTTCCTTAATCCCTGCTAAAATATTGCTATGCACAATAAATTAGCGAACAGCCACTCACCCAGCAAGCCATATATAGCAAGGCTAGTAGTTCCTGTTCGAGAGCTTCATGCAGGACATCGCCTGGAGATACTGAACCATCTATTGCAGTTGGGCGAAGAAGATCGCCGCCTTCGCTTTGGCACCCAAACCCCTGATGAAGTCATTAACCACTACGTAGAACGTCTAGATTTCAATAGAGATGCCATTTTTGGCGTCTTTGATGCAGATTTAAAGCTCGTTGGCATGGCACACCTCGCCTATTTACCAACAATTAATGGTCAGGCCCGCTCTGCCGAGTTCGGAGTCTCTGTATTGCCAGAGGGAAGAGGGCAAGGGCTTGGCACTGCGCTACTTCAACGCTCTGCGGTGCACTCACGTAATAGCAACATTCAAACCCTATATGTGCATTGCCTTGCAAACAATAAAGCCATGATGCATTTGGCACAAAAAGCCGGCATGAAAGTGGAATACGCCTACGGTGATGCAGATGCTTATCTCAAATTACCGCCAGCAAATCCCGCAACCATTGTGGAAGAGGCTGCAAATGAACAGTGGGCTGATTTTGATTACGCGATAAAAGAAAATTTCAAGCTTGCTCATCAAGCCTGGTGGTGGTTCTTGGGCAAACCAGCACTAGCACGTTGATCGCTTGAGTATTTTTCTCAATACACTCAATTCGGTGCACCACGCAGTATCCAGCTAGTTAACAAAGACAAATCCGCATCACTTAACTTTGCGTTCGCGGGCATAGGCACAACCCCCCACGAGCCCGCCCCCCCTTTAGCAATTTTCTTTTTCAGAAATACTTGCGCATTCGGATCGCTCTTGTATTTTTGGGCAATTGATTGATAGCTAGGGCCGACAATTTTTTTATCAAGCGCGTGACAACCTAAGCATGCATTTTGTTTGGCGATTGCAAACGCTTTCTGATCCTCTTCATTTGCTTGTGCAGCAGGAATGAAATAAGCGAGTGCTGCAAATAAAAAAACTATTTTTACAATCGCTCGCTTCATGTAAATCACAAACTTACAGAAAGTTTATTGGAATTTTGGAGGTGAGCTTGGCTGCGTTTGATCAGCCTTGCCTTGTTTTTCTAAACGATTTTTTTCTTCTTCAGAAATGATGTCAAAGTAAACATAGACATCTTTCACACCATTAGTATTGCTGGCCACTTTCTTAGCCAGGTCAGCCTCATTCTGGGTCAGGATGCCCATTAGATAAACGCTTGAGCCCTCAGCAACAATAGACATAGAGTTCGATGGCAGCTTATCTGTAAAAATCATTTGCGCCTTAAGCTTCGACTCTAAATAAGAGTCGTTCGCGCGTGCAGTGTAAGTGCTATTAGGTCCAACAACAAGCTCATTAAATACAGTGCGAGCATTCTTCATCGCCTTCACATAGGCGCCTGCCTCACCCTTTATGTCAGCATCTTTTACTTCACCAGTCAGCAATACTTTTTGATTGAATGAAGTTACGTTGATGTGAGCGTTATCACCAAAGCGCTTTGATAAGGCCGCGTTAGCCTCAAGCTCGATCCCATTATCAATTGCTTGCACACCTGGAGTGCGTCTATCAGCCATGATGCTTGCGCCTGCTGCAACCCCACCTACTGCGAGAACTCCACAAGCAGAGAGCTGAGATGCAAGGACTAATGCAATAAAGAATTTACTGAAAGATTGAATTTGCATTTAGGTGTCTTTGCTTTTGTATAAAAGTTAATCGAGCAGTATGTGATCAACGCCATCACACAAACCATGAAGTAAAACTAGATGGGTTTCTTGAATACGTGCGGTCCGCGTGGAAGGGGCGCACAAATGAATATCGTCTTTATCTAATAGGCTTGCAATCTTCCCGCCACCATTACCAGTGAGCGCGATGATTTTGATACCTATTTTTTTAGCAGCTTCAATTGCTTTAACCACGTTCTTTGAGTTGCCTGAGGTAGAGATGCCTAAAAGGATGTCGCCTTTTTTTCCAAGACCGCGCACTTGCTTGCTGAATACTTCATCGTAGCTGTAATCATTACCAACCGCCGTCAAAATAGATGAGTCGGTTGTCAATGCAATGGCTGCTAACTCTTGGCGTTCGCGCTCGAAGCGCCCAATGAGTTCTGCTGCGAAATGTTGCGCATCTGCTGCAGAACCACCATTGCCGCATGCCATGACTTTGCCGCCAGACTTTAGACAATCAACCATTGCAAGCACTCCAAGGGCAACCGGTTCGGGCAGGATTTTTTCAGCTTCTTGCTTAACGGCAATGCTATCTAAAAAATGTTGGGATGCGCGTTTGCGCAAACGTTCGATAGTGTCTTTATCCATAGCAATATTATGCGCCAAAGAAGGTCTAAATTCCGATGCTTTCAGCTTAACTCAAAAGCAACGTATTCTCTTGCTTATTGATTAACCTTCAGCAGACAATATCCCCATGGAACTAGGCTCATTGGATTTTTTAAAGCAACAGGATTTACCAGCCGGTGCTTTATATATGGTAGCTACGCCCATTGGGAACTTGGGGGATATTACCTTGCGCGCACTACATGTTCTCAATGAAATGGACGGCATTGCATGCGAAGACACTCGGCATAGCGCTGCGCTGTTGCAACAATTCGGTATTCATAAAAAGTGTTTAGCCTTACATACGCACAATGAGCTCGGCGGAGCTCAAACAGTGATTCAGCACCTTTCTAACAAGGAGCGCTGGGCCTATATTTCTGATGCGGGTACGCCTGGCGTTTCTGATCCTGGTGCACGTCTTGTAGACGAAGTACAAAAAGCAGGCTTTCGAGTGATCCCCGTACCAGGAGCAAGCGCTATATCTTGTGCCATCTCGGCTTCTGGCTCGGTAATGCAGCATTCGGAAGGGCGCTTTCAATTTCTCGGCTTTTGGCCGCACAAAACGAAAGAGCGTGATGCTCTGTTACAAGATATAAGTAGCAGCAAAAAGACTAGTATCTTTTTTGAGTCGCCACATCACATTCGCGAAACACTTCTCTTGCTTAGTGATGCATTAGAAAAAGATCGACAGGTGTTGATTTGCCGAGAGCTCACTAAAAAGTTTGAGCAATTGGTTTCAATTCAGGCGCAAGAGATTGCATCCTGGCTAGAAAATGCTGACAGCCTTAAGGGGGAGTTCATTATTTTGATTGCAGGCCGCCAAGCCAGCGCTGACGAGGCCCCAGAGCATGCGTCTCTAATGCTATGGGCCAATATATTGAGCTCCTATTTGGGGAGCAAAGAAATAGCAGCCGTGTTATCTCAAGCCCTAGGACTTCCGAAAAAAGATGCTTACCAAATTGCCTTAGATGCGAAAGCAAATAATTCAGAGAAATAAAAAAGCTGGCATTTAGCCAGCTTTAATTGTCCGCTCTTCTACTAGAGGGGATTGAAGCTTACTTGCTCTCCTGAGCATCTTTTGGAGCGCTTGCATCTTGGAGATTCAATTGGGCTACCGGTTTGATAATTTGATCTGCGGAAGCTGATGAATCAACTCGCTTGCCATTATTCACAAACACCATCAACAACAAAATGATGATCAAGGGTACAAAAAAGCTTGCAAACACCATGGTGATGAGTTGTTTTGGGGTCTTGATTAGATTTCCGTGCTCGTTGCTCATAGGGATTTATAGTTTGACGGGTTTTAGGGTTGTTTTGCCAAGATTATAACTAGAGAGTAGGGGTTTAGGCACTTACAATAGCGGGGTATCCAGTTTTACACTGGCGCCCGTAGCTCAGTGGATAGAGTATTGGCCTCCGAAGCCAAGGGTCGCAGGTTCGATTCCTGCCGGGCGCGCCAAAACTGAAGGGGTTTTTGACCTACATCATGCGAGAAATCGTGAAAACCGCTATCATTTGCGTCTAACTTATTGATTCTTATCGTGTCTACACATCTAAATACCGCCCTTACAGAGCCTTCCCTGACCAATCCTTTGCCCCCTGAGGCGCCATTGCCTCACCGCAAAATTATTCGGAGCTGGTTAATCCCAATGGCACAAGGTGAAACTGGGCGTGCAATCATGCTTTTGCTCATTGATTCATTGCTGTGGCTTGGCTGTATTGCGGGCACAGTTTTAGTTGAAAGCATTCTCCTGAAAATTATTTTTGGGGTAGTTGCTGGTTTTGTCACTGGCCGTATTTTTATTTTGGGTCATGATGCTTGTCACCAGAGCTTCACACCAAATCGTGAGTTGAATAAAGTATTAGGACGCATCGCTTTCTTACCTTCGCTGACCCCATACAGTCTCTGGGATGTTGGTCACAACGTAGTGCACCACGGCCAAACCAACCTGAAAGGTTTCGATTTCGTTTGGGCTCCATTATCAAAATCGGAGTATGACGCGCTACCCCCATGGCGTAAGGCTCTAGAGCACCTTTACCGCAGCGGTTTGGGTCCTGTTTTTTACTACTTAATTGAAATCTGGTGGAGGCGCGAGTACTTTCCAAATGCAAAGAACAAGCCGGGTGATCGCCCAATCTTTCTAAAAGATAATTTACTTGTAACCGCCTTTGCTATCGTTTGGATTGCTTGCTTAATCGGCGGCGCTATTGCTACCGGCCAATCTGTTTGGGTTGGCTTACTAACTGGTTTTGCGGTGCCATTCTTGTTCTGGAACGGCATGATTGGATTTGTGGTCTATGTTCACCACACCCATCCATCGGTATCTTGGTATGACAAAAAGTCAGAGTGGCTGCGCGCCCAACCTTTTGTATCAACCACCGTACACCTAACATTTAACTGGATCTGGGGCTCTTTAATGCACCATATCATGGAGCATACAGCTCATCACGTTGATATGAGCGTACCACTGTATCGCCTCCCAGAGGCTCAGCAAACGCTGGAAACCATTCTCCCAGAGCGTATTTTTATTCAAAAATTCTCTTGGGGCTGGTATTTCGATACTGCTCGTAAATGCAAGCTCTATGACTTTGAAAATAAGGCTTGGCTGGACTTTGACGGCAATAAAACGGCCGATTCAGTCCGGGTTGTCTTAACCCCAATCCCAGCAGGACAAAACGGGTAAAATAGATCTCTGTATAAAGATTTGCCTTACCCGGATTGCCATGACTACATCGACTCCAGCTGCCACCCAAGATTCTTCTCAGAGCCTTAAATTTTGCTCTTCTTGCAGTCGCGAAAAACGACTCGAGGGCGGCACATGGATTCCGACAAGCAATCGCAAGCAACGCTGGATTTGCGCTAGCTGCTTATATAACCGTACTCATCGTACCGGTTCAGCAAAAACCTAATTTGTAGTTTTGTTTCTTAAGCGGCATAAGGCCGCTTATGCATCTTCTCCCACATAGGGATTGGTTCTCCGTTCTTTCCCAAATGTAGACATTGGACCGTGACCGGGCACAAACTGCACGTCGTCGCCGAGAGGCCATAACTTTGTTTTAATTGCGTTTATTAAATCGGCATGATTGCCGCGCGGGAAATCCGTTCTCCCAATCGATCCAGCAAATAAAACATCCCCCACGATTGCCAAGCGATCTTCTTTATCAAAAAAGATAACGTGGCCAGGTGTATGTCCTGGACAATGAAACACTTCAAGATCAACATTACCCACCTCTACATGATCACCATCGTTTAACCAACGATTAGGTTCAAATACTTTGGCATGACCAAAGCCAAAACGTACTGTTTGTTCGGGCAATTGATCAATCCAAAAACGCTCCTCTTCTTGAGGGCCCTCAATAGGGACGCCCAACTGATCAGCCAAGTCTTTGGCGGCAGCACAATGATCCAAATGCCCATGGGTTAACAAAATCTTTTTTACATTGCCACCCATCTGTTTTACGCCATCCAAAATTTTTTCAATATCGCCCCCGGGGTCAACTACCGCGGCATCTCCAGTTTCTTGGCAGACCAGAATAGAGCAGTTTTGCTCAAACGGAGTAACGGGAACAACCCCTAATTTAATTGGCATATATAAATTTAATAAAACACGGCGGGTAAACGAATCATTTGTTGAAAGCTAGTTTGTGAGACTGGGCATAAAATATTCCTAAAGGATAAAACAATGAATAGCCAAGAAACATTTAAATTTGCAGAAACCCATGAGTGGGCCGATCTAGAAGAGGATGGTCTGGTATGGGTTGGTATTAGCAATCATGCTCAAGAAGCACTCGGTGATGTCATGTTCTTTCAAGCGCCCAAGCTTGGTCAACAGGTTAAACAAGGTGAAACAATTGCAGTCATTGAGTCAGTAAAGGCTGCGAGTGATATTCATGCTCCTGTGAGCGGCGAGATAGTGGCACTGAATGAAGAAGTGGATGCCGCCCCTGAATCGCTGAATGAAAAGCCATATGCAGTTTGGTTATTCAAAATCAAACCGCTTTCTGATAACAGTCTTGCATCTGAACTTGAGCAACTCATGAGCCTAGAAAAATACAGCTCTACTTCTGGCGCTTAATTCATCCTTTAGATTGAAATTGGGTCTCGCTCAATCAACCAACGAATTTTCTCGTCCTTGCTAATGCGTCCCTGCGAGCTGTCTCGTAAAGCTCGATCAATTAGCTCTAAAACATCTTGTAATTGGCGACGGTCCTCTGACTCCACCACCAATTGGGCGCGCTCAACACCAGCGACCCGCACCATACTCTTTGGCACAGGATCATAGACTCTGAGCCCTTGCTTAATATGGCCCTGAGCCTTTAGGCGCCCCTTAAGCGCACCTAAAAAGCGAATGGCCTTATCCAAGCTTCTGGCTTCGGCATGAACCAAGGCCTGATATGAATAGGGGGGTAACTTAGCCTCATCACGCTCATTGGCGATATAGGACAAAAATCCATCGACATCATGTCTCAGCAAGAACTGAAAGACCGCGGCCTCGGGAAACTGAGTTTCGATATAAATATCGCCGCTGAGCTCACCATCTTTGCTAGCTCTACCAGCGCGACCCGCTACCTGAACAAGTTGTGCAAACAATCTTTCTGCGGCACGGAAGTCTTGCGAGAATAGGCGACTATCCACATCCAAGACAGCGACTAATCCAATGTTTTGGTAATCATGTCCCTTTGCAATCATTTGAGTGCCAACGACAATATCAACATTACCTTCATGAATTGATTGAAAAAGCTCTTCAGCGCCTTTACTTTTCCTGCTAGAGTCCGTATCCACGCGCAAGACACGTGCGCCCGGCCAAGCCTCCTCAATCGCATCCTCAAGCTTTTGCGTACCTTGTCCTAAAGTTTTAAGATCAGCATTGCCGCAGTCTGGACAGTGACTCGGGATAGGCTTGACTAGTCCACAGTGATGGCAGCTCAACAGGGGTTTTCGTCCAAGGGCTCCTGCCTTGTGCATCACCATATAAGAGCTGCATTGCTCACATTTAGATAGCCATGAGCAGGCACTGCAGCTCAGCACAGGGGCATAGCCTCTGCGATTAATTAAAACCAGGCTTTGCTTGTTACTTTGCAAGTTTTTATTAATCGCCCTTACCAACGGCTTACTCAGTGCGATTTTTGCTAAAGGCTTATCAATATCACCCGGACTAAATTGATTTTGCGGGTCACGGGTATTGATTAAATGCACTACTGGAAGGCCGGCGCCCTGTGCACGCTGATCCAAGCGTAAATATTGATAACGACCAGACTTGGCCGACATCCAGGTTTCTAAAGAGGGTGTAGCGGAAGATAGCAAGATTGGAATCTTCAAGTCATGCGCACGCCATACTGCAAGGTCCCTAGCAGAGTAGCGAATTCCATCTTGCTGCTTATAGGATGGATCATGCTCCTCATCGATAACAATAGCGCGTAGGTTGGGCAGGGGCGTTAATGCAGCTAATCTTGTACCCAAGACAATTTGTGCTTTTCCGGTAACGGCTTCATACCAAGCTACTCCCCGTTTTTTTTCACTAACGCCACTATGAAGCACAACCATTTTTTTATCGGGGAAATATGCGCGCACTCTACGCTCTAATTGTGGCGTTAAATTAATTTCAGGCACCAAGATAAGCGCTTGAGACTTTTCATCTGCAAGGATCGCACTTAGCCAATTTAAAAATACTGCTGTCTTGCCACTACCAGTTTGACCCTGCAAAAGGGTGGCCTTGAATTCTCCTGCATTGACGCAAGCACGCAATTTTTGCAATGCCTGATCTTGTACTTCATTTAACTGGGATTCGCTAATGAAGCCTTCGCTAAGTTCAGCCCCAGTTTGCTTCTTTGTTTTCCTATCTGCTGCAGCTAACTTCACAGGCATTTTTTCCCACTCTTTGGACTTTTTCCACATCTGTGGAATTGTGGGGATGATGGTTTCTCCAAGTCCATGGATGTAATACTGGCTAGCAAAATTCATGAGCCTTAGCGCTGCCGAATCCATTGGAGGGAGTGGTGCCACCTGAGTGACAGACCTTAACTTCTCAAACTCAAAATTAGAGTGAGTGCTCACTTTAATTACCAGGCCTACCAAAGTAGAGCGCCCGAAGGGGACCTCAACAATATGGCCAATCTCTGGATCAATACCAAGGATATTTTTATCCCACAAGTAATCAAAGCCCTGGGATAAAGGCTTATCAACAACTACTTGAACCACAATGGGTGGGGACATGTTTTACTTCGTTTTTTCTAATCTACTTGTGGATAAGTCTGTGGATATCATCCAAGAACTTTGATTTATAGGTTAATTTACCAGCAAACTGTTTAGGCGCTCTTTTTCAGCCTAATGACCAAAAATCTTTATAAATCAATAATTTACAGAGATGTCCGAAAGTTAAAGTTTATCTTTATTCGGGATCTTCATGAATTTTGAATTGTGACCAAAACTGTGCATAACTTTTATTCTAAAAAATCTTCGTAAGTTAGCAGTTACTCAGTTTTATTGCTTTGATCTAAGAGCCTTGGAGTGTTGGATCACTGTTTCTGCCAATGCCGTCACACTTTCTGGCGGGGTAAATTGAGAAATCCCATGACCTAGATTAAAGACATGACCATCGAGAGGGTGAAGTCCTGGTTTTAAAGCTGGGGCAGTCGCTAAGTCATCTAACAACATGCTTGCTTGCTTTGCGATTTGCGCTGGCTCTGAGAACAAAATAAGTGGGTCCAGGTTGCCTTGCAATGCTAATGGCTTATTTAAAGAAAGCAGTTGTTTGCGCGCTCTACTTAATGACATAGTCCAATCAATTGCAATTACATCTGCACCAACCTGCGCCATATCATTCAACCAAATAGCACCGCCTTTGGTGAACATGATGACAGGAATTTTTCTACCTTGATATTCGCGCGGCAATAAAGAAATCACTTTTTGCATTGAGGCTAAAGACATTCTTTGATACCAGCCGTCTGGGAGCATTCCACCCCAGGTATCGAAAATCATCAATGCTTGTGCACCTGCTTTTACTTGTTCAGTTAAATAATCTGCAACTGACTGCGCATTAATATCAAGTATGTGCTGAAGTAGATCGGGGCGACTAAACATCATTGTTTTAGCATGGCGAAAATCATCTGAGCTAGAGCCATCAATCATGTAACAAGCCAATGTCCAGGGGCTTCCAGAAAAACCAATCAGGGGCACGCGTTGCTTGCCGTCTTGAATCAGTGCTTTACGAATTTCAGAAACCGCATCGAATACGTATTTCAGCTCATTCATATCGGCCGCGCGCAATTTCTTTACTGCGGCTTCATCACGCAGTGGATGATCAAAGCTTGGACCTTCGCCTGTCGTAAATTTCAAGCCCAATCCCATTGCATCGGGGATGGTCAAAATATCAGAAAACAAAATCGCTGCATCCAATGGATAGCGATCTAGAGGCTGTAGTGTTACCTCAGTAGCATAAGCAGGATTTTTTGCGAGCCCAAGAAAGCTTCCAGCTCTAGCGCGTGTAGCGTTGTACTCAGGGAGGTATCGGCCAGCTTGACGCATGAGCCAAAGCGGTGTCTGATCAACCGCTTCGCCCAGGCAGGCCCTCAAAAACCGATCATTTAACAGCAAGGAGATGACCGGCGATTACTTTTTACGACGAAAACGAGCAATTGCGGCTAACTGCGCAGCTGCCATTGCAAATTCTGACTGGGCCAAGGCCATATCAAAGTCAGTGCCACGATTTTGCATTGCTTCTTCAGCACGTTTCTTAGCTTCAATTGCTTTCGCTTCATCAAGATCATGACCGCGAATAGCGGTGTCCGCCAATACGGTAACGTGATCAGGCTGAACTTCTAAATAGCCACCCGCCACGAATACAAACTCTTCATCACCATCAGCTTTTTCAATACGAACTGAACCTGGACGAATACGTGTAATCAAAGGAGTATGGCCGCGCAAAATGCCGAGCTCACCACTTTCGCCAGGGAGCGCAACAAACTTAGCTTCCCCGCTGAAAATAGACTGCTCAGCACTTACTACATCGACGCGAATGGTTGACATAATTTCCCTAGATTAAAGCTTCTTGGCCTTCTCGATGGCCTCATCAATTGAACCCACCATGTAGAACGCTTGCTCAGGCAAGTGATCCAATTCACCGCTGCAGATCATTTTGAAACCACGGATAGTTTCTTTCAAAGGAACGTATTTGCCTGGTGAACCAGTAAATACTTCAGCAACGTGGAAAGGCTGGGACAAGAAACGTTGAATCTTACGAGCACGTGATACAGACAGCTTATCTTCTGGTGACAATTCGTCCATACCTAAAATTGCAATAATGTCGCGCAACTCTTTGTAGCGCTGCAATGTCATCTGTACTTCGCGAGCTACTTCATAGTGCTCTTGACCAACCACTTGTGGATCAAGCTGACGGCTGGTTGAATCTAATGGATCAACTGCTGGGTAGATACCCAATGCAGCGATATCACGTGACAACACAACTGTGGAGTCTAAGTGCAAGAAGGTGGTAGCTGGTGATGGATCGGTCAAGTCATCTGCAGGAACGTAAACGGCCTGAATAGAAGTAACAGAACCAGTCTTGGTGGAGGTAATACGCTCTTGCAATTTACCCATCTCTTCAGCCAATGTAGGCTGGTAACCCACAGCGGAAGGCATACGACCGAGCAACGCAGAAACTTCAGTACCTGCCAATGTATAACGGTAGATGTTGTCAACGAAGAACAAGATATCACGGCCTTCGTCACGGAAAGCTTCAGCCATAGTCAAACCAGTCAACGCAACGCGCAAACGGTTGCCAGGAGGCTCATTCATCTGACCAAACACCATCGCTACTTTGTCGATAACGTTAGATTCTTTCATCTCGTGATAGAAGTCATTACCTTCACGAGTACGCTCACCAACACCGGCAAACACTGATAAACCTGAGTGTTGCTTAGCAATGTTGTTAATCAATTCCATCATGTTCACGGTCTTACCAACACCCGCACCACCGAAGAGACCAACCTTACCGCCTTTAGCAAATGGGCAAACTAAGTCAATAACCTTAATACCAGTTTCTAACAAGTCAACAGAAGGTGAAAGCTCGTCAAACTTAGGTGCCGGCTGGTGAATAGCACGACGCTCTTCAGTAGCAATTGGACCAGCGTCATCAATTGGGCGACCTAATACGTCCATAATGCGGCCTAGTGTTGCTGGGCCGACAGGCACAGAAATTGGACCACCAGTAGATTTCACTTCCATGCCGCGGCGTAAGCCATCGCTTGCACCCATGGCAATCGCGCGAACTACGCCGTCACCAATTTGTTGCTGAACTTCAAAGGTCAAACCTTTTTCAGCAAATGATTTTTCGCCGCTTTCAACTAATGTCAATGCATCATAAATGTTTGGCATTTTGTCGCGTGGGAACTGAATGTCCACCACTGGACCGATACACTGCACGATATTTCCGTTACTCATCGCATTTCTCCGCTTTTAATTCCTGAATTCTTTCGTATTCCTAAACGCCGACCGCTTAAACCGCAGCCGCTCCGCCAACAATTTCTGACAACTCTTTAGTAATAGCAGCCTGTCGTGTCTTGTTGTATTCCAATTGCAATTCGCCGATTACGTTCTTCGCATTATCTGAAGCGGCCTTCATGGAGACCATCCGCGCAGACTGCTCGGAAGCCATGTTTTCAGCAACCGCCTGATAAATCATTGCTTCAACGTAACGCTTAAGCAGGCCATTCAAAATGGACTCCGCGTCAGGTTCGTAGATGTAATCCCAAGAATGGTCTGTTTTCTCTTGTGGAGTCAAAGCCTCTGGCTCCAAAGGCAAGAGTTTTTCTAAAACAGGCTCTTGTTTCATTGCATTTACAAAGCGGGTGAATGCCAAATACACGGCATCAATCTCGCCACGCTCAAACGCCTCTAATTGAGCAACAATTGCGCCAATCAAAATATCCATATGTGGTGTGTCACCAATTTGGATTGCTTGAGAAATCAATTTTGCTTTTGAGCGATTCAAAAACTGCAGGCCTTTTGAACCAATTGCGGTGTACGCAATCTCTACGTTTTTTTCCTGCAAATCGCGCACTTGGTTAGCAATCAAACGCAAGACGTTGGTATTTAAACCGCCGCACAGGCCTTTGTCAGTTGTAACCAAAATCGTGCCAACTTTCTTCACTTCGCGAGTAGCCATGTAAGCAGGGCGGAACTCAGGATTTGCTTTAGAAAGGTTGGCAACGATCTCACGAATTTTTTCAGCGTATGGACGCGCATTACGCATGCGCTCTTGGGCGCGACGCATCTTGGATGCAGCGACCATCTCCATTGCCTTCGTGATCTTGCGCGTGTTTTGCACGCTCTTGATCTTAGACCGTATTTCTTTTGTGCTTGCCATGATTTATGCGAGCCCTCTTAGAAAGAGGCAGAACGCTTGTAATCCTCAATGGCGGCGCGCAAAGCAGCTTCGTCATCTTTGCTCAAATCTTTAGTCTCTTCAATACGCGCAACTAAGTCAGCATATTTAGATTTCAAATGATCTTGCAAGCCTTTTTCGAATGCCAATACGTTCTTCACTTCGAGGTCATCGAAGTAGCCGTTGTTAACAGCATAAAGTGAAGCAGCCATTTCCCAAACTTGGAGGGGCTTGTATTGAGCTTGCTTACACAATTCAGTAACGCGACGACCGCGCTCTAACTGCTTGCGGGTTGCTTCGTCAAGATCAGATGCGAACTGAGCAAACGCTGCTAATTCACGATATTGCGCTAAGTCGGTACGAATACCGCCAGACAATTTCTTAACTACTTTAGTTTGTGCGGCACCACCAACGCGGGAAACAGAAATACCGGCGTTAATCGCAGGACGTACGCCGGCGTTAAACAAGTCAGTTTCCAAGAAGATCTGGCCGTCAGTAATCGAAATTACGTTGGTTGGAACGAATGCAGAAACGTCGCCAGCTTGAGTTTCAATGATCGGCAATGCAGTCAATGAACCAGTCTTCCCTTTAACTGCACCGTTGGTGAACTTCTCAACGTACTCCGCACTTACGCGTGCTGCGCGCTCGAGTAAGCGTGAGTGGAGATAGAACACGTCGCCAGGATAAGCTTCGCGGCCTGGTGGGCGGCGGAGCAACAAGGAGATTTGACGATAAGCAACCGCTTGCTTAGTTAAGTCATCGTAAACAATCAATGCGTCTTCGCCGCGATCGCGGAAGTATTCACCCATGGTGCAGCCTGCGTATGCAGAGAGGTACTGCATCGCCGCAGACTCAGAAGCACTCGCTGCAACAACTACGGTGTACTCCATTGCGCCCAATTCTGTGAGCTTGCGAACAACGTTAGCAATAGTAGAAGCTTTTTGACCGATCGCAACGTAAACGCAATAAACGCCTTTACCTTTTTGGTTAATGATCGCGTCAACCGCAACAGCTGTCTTACCAGTTTGACGGTCGCCAATGATCAGCTCACGCTGACCACGACCAATTGGAACCATCGCATCAATCGCCTTCAAACCAGTCTGTACTGGCTGACTAACGGATTGACGTGCGATAACGCCTGGAGCAACTTTTTCAATGAAGTCAGTCAACTTAGTATTGATTGGGCCTTTGCCATCGATTGGTTGGCCAAGTGCGTTTACAACGCGACCGAGCAACTCTGGACCAACTGGAACTTCCAAAATGCGGCCAGTACATTTCACTGGGTCACCTTCTTTAATGTGGGTGTATTCACCCAACACTACGGCACCAACAGAATCACGCTCAAGGTTTAATGCAAGGCCGATAGTGTTGTTAGGAAACTCCAACATTTCGCCCTGCATAACGCCTGACAAGCCATGGACGCGGCAAATACCGTCGGTCACTGAAATTACAGTGCCTTCGTTGCGAACTTGGGAGTCAACGCCCAATTCGCTAATTCGGCTTTTGATCAGCTCGCTGATCTCGGAAGGGTTGAGTTGCATTACTTACTCCTGGGTCTTATTTCGTATGTTCTTAATAGGGATGACTTATGCGCCAAGACTTGCTTGCATTTGAGCTAACTGGGCCTTAACTGAACTATCCATTACTTCATCGCCAACCTGAATGCGAACTCCACCAATCAATGCTGGGTCAACCTGAATAGTTGGGCGCAATTCTTTACCCCCAAAGCGCTTCTTCAAACTTGACAACAAATCATTTAACGCAGAACCCTCTAATGGGAATGCGCTTGTAATATTTACTTCTGCAGCGCCTTCGCTTTTGTTCTTCATTGCCTCAAATTGATGGGCAATCTCAGGAACAGCTGCTAAACGGTGGTTTTGATTCACGAGATTTAAAAAGCTAGCAACCTTAGGGTCTAGCTTGGTTTTCACCATGCCAGAAAGCAGCTTGCTCAAATCATCCGCAGACACTTTGGGATTGTTTGATAAAGCAGCAACCTCTGGCAAAGCAGCAAGCTGTGCCAATTCATTTAACTGCTCCAAACAACCCGCAAGCTCAGCAGGCTGAGCGCTTTGAAAAAGCGCCTCAGCATAAGGACGGGCAATAGTGGCTAATTCAGCCATATCAAAGTTCTGCCTTTAATTGGTCAAGTAATTGGCCATGTGCTTTTGCATCAACTTCGCGACGCAAAATTTGCTCGGCGCCTTTAACAGCAAGAACAGCCACTTCGGCGCGCAGAACTTCGCGGGCACGAGTTACTTGCTGTGCGGCATCTTGTTGCGCTTGAGAAATGATGCGAGCGGCTTCAGCTTGTGCGTTAGCGCGAATTTCTTCGGCTGACATTTGTGCACGCTTTTCGGCTTCGGCTACACGTTGCACACCTTCTTGGCGTGCTTTAGTTAATTCTTGCTCAGCTTCATTGCTAGCCAATGCAAGCGCCTCTTTGCCACGCTCTGCAGCTGCCAAACCATCAGCAATTTTGCTTGAACGCTCATCTAACGCCTTAACCAGCGGTGGCCACACGAAGCGTGCAACAACCCACCATAAGACGAAGAAAACGATCATTTGCGCGAATAGGGTCGCGTTCAGATTCACGATATTCCTTTCAGTATTGTTGAGAACAATTGGATGACCCTTTGGTCATCCACGCCAAAACAATTACTTGATAACTGCGAGCAGTGGGTTTGCGAAAGCAAACAACATTGCAACACCAACGCCGATCAAGAACGCAGCGTCGATCAAACCAGCCAAAAGGAACATCTTAGTTTGGAGTGGCTCCATCAATTCTGGTTGACGTGCACAAGCTTCGATGTACTTGCCGCCCATCAATGCGATACCCAAACAAGCACCGATCGCGCCGAGGCCGATGATGATGCCGATACAGATAGCTGTTGAACCTTGAATAGTTGCTAAAAATGCTTGCATGTTGCTGACTCCTGAAGTTAAAAGAGGTAGGTTAAAAATAAAATCTTAGTGATGGCTATGCGCTTGCCCGATGTAGACCAAGGTCAACATCATGAAAATAAAGGCTTGCAACAAAATAACCAAAATGTGGAAGATGGCCCAAGCTGATCCAGCAATAACATGGCCCACCAATCCGAACAGGGTTAAATCTAAATTAAACGTCCATACGCTACCAAGCAAGGCGATCAACAAGAAGACCAGTTCGCCGGCATACATATTTCCGAAAAGTCGCATTCCCAAAGAAACGCCTTTTGCTAAATACTCAATGATGTTTAAAGCAAGGTTGAATGGGGCCAAATACCACTTAGCGCCAAACGGAGCAGAAATCAGCTCGTGCAGGAACCCGCCAAAGCCTTTTACCTTGAAGCTATAGAAGAACACTAAAACGAGAACCGATAAGGACATGCCCATCGTAGCGTTTAAGTCAGTTGTTGGAACCATGCGGTTATGGGGAACGTGACCGCCGAAGTTGCCAATGAAATGATTTACCCCAAGAACCCAATCCACAGGAATTAAGTCGAGGGTATTTAACAGGATGATCCAAAAGAATACGAAGAGGGCGAGAGGGGCAATAAAGGTACGGTCGCCGTGAACAATACTTTTAGCTTGTGTATCGACCATCTCCACAATCATTTCCACTAAAGACTGGAAGCGACCTGGAACACCTGGGGTTGCGCGACGTGCAGCAATCAGCAGAATAAAGACTGCTACAAAGCCCATTAGCGAAGCCCAAAAAATGGTGTCTAAATTAATGACACTGAAATCAATAATAGAAGACTGATGTTCACCAGTGCTGGTGAGATTTTGTAAATGCTCAGAAATGTACGCGGTTGGCGTCATTTGCTCGGCTGCCTCGTGGGCTTGGTGTACTTCGCTAGACATCTCTTAACTGGTCCTTTGTTTCAATCTCAATTGTCACTACTTAGCGCCACAACCACGCCAACCAAACACACTTCAAGGCAAGCAGGTAAGTCACCAACAAGGGGACCCACAGCACACCAGGGACGAGGTACGCAATCCCTATAAACAACATCAATGTCACAGCAATTTTTATAAATTCGCCGGAAATTAATGCCGCTAAAAATCTTCCTGGATTCAATCTTTGCGATTTCTTTGCTAACTCGAGCCTTGTTAAAAACAGGGCTGAAGGCAAGACGCTAATTAAACCACCTAAAAACGCCGACTGAGTATAAAGGCTTACCCCTACCGGCTCCCCAAAAATTGACCAAAACATCATGCTGACCACTGTAATCAGCACTTGTGCCAAAACTAATTTCCAAGGCGATAGGGTTCGATACTTTATTGCATCCCTTTGCTGCAACGCAATAATTTCTTCCTTACTGTAAACCCGAATGACTTCTTCTGGCTCATCCCACTCATCTGCGTCAGAAAATTGATTTTTTTGAGGAATCAATTTAGCCCCGAAAGTTTAATGTGTGCACTGCAATATGTCAAAGGGTTTACGGACATTTTTCTTCTTAATTTAAGCCTCGATACCCAACTTTTTTAATAAAGAATCAAGCTCATCAAACTGGCTAAAGTGAATTCTGAGTTCTCCGCCCTTGCCTTTAAACCTAAATTCAGCACTTAACCCTATTAAATCAGCGATTTCTTGGGTCAAGCGGCGCATATCCGGATCACTACTTGGGACTACAGAGCCTGACTTGGTTTTTGTCTTTTTGTCCCCAATCTGCCCTCCTGCAATTGCCAAGGCGGTTGACATTTTCTCGGCCTCACGAACTGACAGGCCTTGCGCAGCAATTCTTTGGGCTAATGCGACTTGGCTTGCACCCGGCAAAGGCAAGAGCGCTCGGGCATGGCCCATATCAATATCGCCAGCTAAAAGCATGGCTTGTACTGGTTTGGCCAAGTGGGCTAAGCGTAATAAATTGCTAATCGCACTACGTGACTTGCCCACCGCTTTTGCAGCTTGCTCATGAGTAAAGCCAAACTCCTCAATGAGTCGTGCCAAGCCTTGGGACTCTTCGAGAGGATTCAAATCCTCTCGCTGCATATTTTCAACCAAGGCCATTGCTGCTGCCGCTTGGTCATCTGCACCAGAAACTAAAACCGGCACCTCTTTCAAGCCAGCGATTGTTGCCGCACGGAAACGACGTTCGCCCGCAATAATTTCATACTTACCAAGACTAACCAAGCGAACCAGTAATGGCTGCATAACACCTTGTTCACGGATGCTGTCAGCCAGCTCCTGAAGGGCGCCTGCTTCCATTTTTTGACGGGGTTGATACTTGCCCGCCTGCAATGCAGTTAGTGGCAAACGATTGATTTCTGTTGATGCGCTAGCTTGTGAAGCTTTCTCTCCAAGCAAAGCTTCTAGACCTCTGCCCAAACCTTTTTTCTTAATTGCAACCATGGTTTTATCTTCTTAAAAAATTACATATGTTTGATGCGCTCAACCATCTCCGCACCAAACTCTAAATACGCTTTTGCACCACGCGATGATTTATCAAATGCAACTCCTGGAAGCCCGTAAGATGGAGCTTCAGCGAGCCTTACATTGCGCGGAATAATCGTCTTGAATACCTTGTCGCCAAAGTGCTCAAGTAACTGTTCTGATACTTGCTGTTGCAAGGTCATACGTGCATCAAACATCACGCGCAACAATCCAATAATCACTAAATCAGGATTTAAATTTGCATGCACTTGTTTGATTGTGTTTACCAAATCAGACAAGCCCTCTAACGCAAAATATTCACACTGCATTGGAACAATCACGCCGTTTGCTGCGCATAGTCCATTAAGCGTCAATAAAGACAGAGCTGGAGGGCAATCAATCAAAATGAAATCGTAATCATTAGCCACCTGTGAAAGCGCATCCTTCAAGCGAGATTCGCGCGCATCCAAATCTACCAATTCAATTTCAGCGCCCGCTAAATCACGATTAGCTGGAAGTACGTCATAGCCAGAACTTTCGCAAGGCTTTGCACATTCTCTTACTGATGTCAGGCCAATTAAGACTTGATAGACGCTAGTATCCAACTCAGCCTTTTCAACACCGGAACCCATAGTGGCATTGCCCTGAGGGTCTAGATCAACCAGCAATACGCGCTGCTTGAGCCCGGCCAATCCTGCCGCCAAATTCACAGCCGTTGTGGTCTTGCCAACACCACCTTTTTGATTTGCGATACAGAATATTTTTGCCATAAGTGCTTTAGATTTTGCTTAAGTGGTGAGGGTCGATTTTCTCATGGGGGTCAACACCAAAAGACGGCGTTCAACCGATAAATTCGGAATAAGTAGTGCTTCGTCGGCTAGCAATTGCCAGTCTTCACTACACACATCAGCCATTTCTTCATCCGCGCGCTTTGCTTTCATTGCAAACACCAGGCCACCTGGCTTCAGAAGGGGCAATGAAAGGTCTAAAAAACGTGCGAGATTTGTAAATGCACGGGAAATTACAGCATCAAATTGGGCAGGTTGCTGCAACGCAACATTTTCAACTCGCTCGCTCAGCACTTCTATGTTCTTTAGTTTTAATTTTCCCCGCACATGCTGCAAAAAAGCAGTCTTCTTCCGAATTGCCTCAATCAATGTCAGCCGCCACTCTGGCTGCACAATGGCAATTGGAATTGCGGGCAGGCCACCACCAGAGCCAAGGTCAGCAATTTTAGGGTTTGGGGCTTTTAAAAACCGCCTTAATACCGGCAAAACAGCAATGGAATCAATGAGGTGTAGGCGAATAGAGTCTTGCTCGCTTTCGATGGCAGTGAGATTGTGCACCTGATTCCAGCGGCCCATTTCTTGTAAAAAAAGCTCCAAATCAGCAATATTGGCATTGCTTAAATTGAGGCCCAACCCTTCAATTCCGAGAGCTAGCAAGTCCTCTGTCATGCAGTTTCTTGGGGGCGGCCCAAACCTTTTTTGAGGTGGACTAATAACAAAGAAAGTGCTGCCGGAGTGACGCCAGAAATTCTTCCAGCCTGACCCAGCGTCGCCGGCTTATGCAAATTCAGTTTTTGCTGAACCTCTTTAGACAGGCCAAGTACCAGCGAATAATCAAGCCCCTCTGGGAGGGGGAAGCTCTCGTTATGCTCCTGGCGGGCAATTTCAACAGCCTGACGATCAATATAACCCTGGTATTTAACCGAAATCTCCACTTGGTCGCTGATTTGAGCTGCCAAGCCAAGATCGGCATCCAAAACGTCTGGCGCCCACAGACCACCGCCTAGGGCAGTAATCGCCTCATAAGTCACGCCTGGGCGCCTCAAAAGCTCGGTTAAGTTGCACTCATGGGACAAGTCTTGACCCAACAACTGAGCAACTAGTGGAGCCGCCTCATGTTTGGGACCAACCCAAATATCTTGCAAACGAGATGTTTCACGTGAAACAGCTTCTTGTTTTCTACAAAACACTTCCCAGCGATAGTCATCTACCAGCCCCAAATCGCGTCCAATAGTGGTTAAGCGCATATCTGCGTTGTCCTCACGCAAACTAAGGCGGTATTCAGCACGACTCGTAAACATGCGATAGGGCTCTTGAACCCCGCGAGTAATCAAATCGTCAACAAGAACCCCAATATAGGACTCGCTTCGCTTTGGCAGCCACGGTTCTTTGCCTTTTGCGGCCAGCCCAGCATTAATCCCGGCCAACATCCCTTGGGCAGCAGCCTCTTCATAGCCCGTTGTACCGTTGATTTGGCCAGCAAAATACAAGCCGCCAATCACTTTTGTCTCTAGGCTATGGCGTAGCTGACGGGGATCAAAGAAATCATATTCAATGGCGTAGCCAGGGCGGACAATCACCGCAGACTCTAGGCCCCGAATACTTCGAACCAAGTCCCACTGAATATCAAAAGGCAGACTTGTGGAGATGCCATTAGGATAAAACTCATTGGTCGTTAAGCCTTCAGGCTCCAGAAAGATTTGATGACTGTTTCTAGAGGCAAAGCGATGTATTTTGTCTTCGATGGAAGGGCAGTAGCGTGGACCAACCCCTTCAATAACCCCTGTATACATTGGCGAACGGTCTAAGCCACCGCGAATAATGTCATGGGTCTTCTCATTTGTATGTGAAATCCAGCAAGGAACTTGCTTTGGGTGCTGCTCTGGACGACCTAAGTAAGAGAAAACGGGGACGGGATCTAGGTCACCGGGTTGCTCGAGCATGACAGAGAAATCAATTGTTCTACCATCAATTCGAGGGGGGGTGCCCGTCTTTAGCCTTCCCTGGGGCAGTTTTAATTCTTTCAGGCGTGCGGACAAGGAAACCGATGCAGGGTCGCCTGCGCGACCACCAGCATAATTATTGAGGCCGACATGGATCTTGCCGTCTAAAAAGGTGCCGGCAGTCAGAACTACCTTTTTGGCCATAAACTCTAGGCCCATTTGTGTCATAACGCCCTGAACCTCGTCGCCATTGACCAGAAGGTCGTCAACGGCGGCCTGAAAAAGGGTTAAATTCGGCTGATTTTCTAGGCGCCGGCGAATGGCCGCCTTATATAAGATGCGGTCGCCTTGAGCTCGGGTTGCTCGGACAGCGGGCCCTTTACTCGAATTAAGAATACGAAACTGAATTCCTGCCTCATCGGTAGCGGCTGCCATAGCGCCGCCCATGGCATCAATTTCTTTAACCAAGTGGCCCTTGCCAATGCCACCAATCGATGGGTTACAACTCATTGCGCCCAGATTTTCAATGCTGTGGGTTATTAGTAGCGTGTCGCAACCCATGCGTGCCGATGCAAGGGCAGCCTCAGTCCCAGCATGACCGCCGCCCACAACAATGACATCGAAACTTTTGGAATAACGCATGATTTGCCTCAGGTAGGGCGATGATCATAGCATTTTGTTTGTTTCACGTGAAACAAAACATTAAGAATTCTTATAAAAATAAAAGGCTATTTTGTAAGTAATTGATTTAATTAATAAAATACGCATTCCATGCTGACTTGAGGATCAACACACTAACAATAAGCAAGAAAGCCTTCCTCACAAAGGCGCTGCCGTGCTTAATTGCTAAGCGACTACCAAATTGACTGCCTGCAATATTGGCAATCATCATGGCAAATCCAAGCGGCCAGTTTATTTGCCCAAGACTCGCCAACATGAGAATGGCAGCCAAATTAGTGGCGACATTAACTAATTTAGTTGCGGTGGAAGCATGCAAAAAATCAAAGCCAAAGAAGCGGACAAAACCAAAGAGCAAAAAGCTACCAGTACCGGGCCCAAAAAATCCATCATAAAAACCAATAATTAAACCCATCAAAACTGCTTTGGCTTGGTGAATACGACCAAGCCCTTGAGGCGCATGTGACTCGCCAAGCTTAGGCTGAAACCAGGTATACAACAATAAAAATAAAAGGACAAAAGGCAGCGCTTTGCGCAAAGGCTCTGCAGGGAAATTGCTCACTGCGTGAGCACCCATTAAAGACCCAATAAATCCTGCGACAACAGCCGGCAAAACCAGCGGCCAAGGCAAAGAGACGTGTTGTAGAAATTTGCGTGCAGCATTAAAGGTGCCACCAACCGCAGCGATCTTGTTTGTTGAAAGCAAAGTAGCTGGTGGAACATTTGGATAGGCGGCAAACAAAGCGGGGACTTGAATTAAGCCGCCACCACCCGCAACTGCATCAACTAGACCAGCAAAAAATGCCATCGCCAAGAGCAATGGCCAGATGTAAATTGAAAATTCGATGAGAGTCTCTTTTATTTAAGTGCATGCGGCGCAATTAAGAATTAGCGCCGCACTAAAACCAAATAATAAAAGGAAAAAAATTTAGTTTTTGTTTTTGTAGAAAGCAGCAATCTCTCCAACGACGCCACGACGGAATGCTAAAACACAAATAACAAAAATAAACCCGGTTGCAATCGTGCTCCATGAGCCAATGTTTGCAAGATAGTTTTGTAGGCCGACAACAATGCCTGCTCCAACAACTGGACCAAGAATGGTTCCCATGCCACCAAGCAAAGTCATTAAAACAACCTCGCCCGACATATGCCAATGAACATCAGTCAATGTCGCCAACTGGAATACGAGTGATTTCATAGACCCCGCCAAACCAGATAGGGCCGCAGAAATAACAAATGACATTAGCTTAAAACGGTCAACGTCATAACCTAAAGAAATGGCACGGGGTTCATTCTCACGAATCGCCTTCAAAACTTGACCGAATGGGGAATGTACGGCACGCATGATGAGCGCAAAACCAAATAAGAAAACAGCCAAGACAAAGTAGTACATAGCAACGTCATCTTTGAGGTCAACTAAACCAAATAACATTCCGCGTGGGACACCCTGAATACCGTCTTCACCGCCGGTATAGGGAAGTTGCACTGCCAAGAAATACACCATTTGCGACAGGGCCAAAGTGACCATAGCAAAGTAGATGCCTTGCCTACGGATGGCCAAAGAGCCAATCAAATATCCCAAAATGCCAGAACCCACAACACCCAAAATAATTCCTAGCTCGGGTGAGAGACCAGCCTCTTTACAAAAGTAGGCAGTGATATAGGCGGCTGTTCCAAAAAAAGCTGCGTGACCGAATGACAGCAGGCCAGTAAAACCTAAGAGTAAGTTGAATGCGCAAGCGAAGAGGGCAAAACACAAAACCTTCATCGCAAAAACCAAATAAATGAAGTCTTGAAGCGGCAGCAACAAAGCAATCAACACCAGAATGCCGTAAAGAAGTTTTGTTTTTGAGTTCATGGTTATTTTTCCCGCCCAAAGAGTCCGGCAGGGCGAATCAATAAAACAATAGCCATGATCACAAAAATCACAACGCCTGAGGCTTGCGGATAAAACACTTTAGTAAGGCCCTCAATCAGACCCAAACCCAAGCCTGTCAGAATGGCGCCCATGATCGACCCCATACCACCAATCACCACCACCGCAAAGACAACGATGATGAGGTTCGAGCCCATCAATGGGTTTACTTGGAAAATGGGAGCAGCCAACACACCCGCAAAACCAGCCAAGCCAACGCCGTAAGCATAGGCCAATGAAATCATTAATGGAACATTGATGCCGAAGGCTTGCAACAATTTTGGGTTCTCAGTTCCTGCGCGCAAATAGGCGCCCAACTTAGTTCTCTCAATAACGTACCAGGTTGAGAAGCACACTGTCAGAGAAATCACCACTACCCATAAACGATAGATAGGCAAAATGATCCCGATAGAGTCCAAGGGAATAGCGCCTTGGAGTAATTCTGGGGCTGGATAGCTCTCACCAGAAATTCCATACCAATGGCGGAACATGCCTTCAATAATTAAAGCTAAGCCAAATGTTAGTAATAGGCCATATAGGTGGTCCAAGTGATACAAGCGGCGCAACATCGTGCGCTCGAGAATTAAGCCGAAACCTGCCAACACAAGCGGAACAACAATTAAGGCAAACCAGTAGTTAATAGACAGCTCGGGGAAGCCTAGCCACTGACTAATCTGAGTCAAACCAATCCAGGCAATAAATGCACCCATGGTGTACTGAGCACCATGCGCAAAATTAATGATGTTGAGAAGGCCAAAAATAATGGCCAATCCCAAACTCAATATGGCATAAAAAGAGCCATTAATAAGCCCCACCAAGAGCTGGGCTACCAGCCCTTGAGGGGTAATTCCGAGAAGTTCAAACATGCTTGATTTCTATTGACTTACTTATTTACTAATTTGCACTTCGATTGTGAAAGCGGCAAAGTAGCTTCTGCGGCTGGAATCGTCGCGCGCACATTGTAGTAATCCCATGGGCTCTTAGAATCAGCAGGCTTCTTCACCTCAAGAAGATACATATCATGCTCAAACTTTCCATCAGCGCGGATCTTGCCCTTAAATAGGCCATCATCGATGTTGGTTGATTTAAGCGCCTTCATCACAGCTTGGGTATCGTCGGTCCCCGCTTTTTGAACTGCGTTTAGATAAGCCAGAACAGATGAATAAACGCCAGCCTGAACCATGGTTGGCATACGCTTATGTTGCAAGATGAAGCGCTTGGAGAATGCGCGAGTCTTGTCGTCTTTATCCCAGTAGAAGCCCTCTGTCAGGTACATGCCTTGTGCAGCAGGCAGGCCTAAAGAGTGAACGTCTGAGATAAACATTAACAATGGCACAACAGTCTGCTTTTTGTTAATCCCAAACTCGGACGCTTGCTTAACAGTATTAATAGTGTCTTGGCCGGCGTTAGCCAAGGCCACTACATCGGCGCCACTAGCTTGTGCCTTTAGAAGATAAGAAGAGAAGTCGCTATTTGGAAACGGGTGCTTACTAGTTCCTAGCACCTTACCGCCATTAGCAGTTACAACAGCTGTCGCATCTTTCTCAAGAGCAGCACCAAAGGCATAATCAGCGGTGATGAAGTACCAGTTCTTTTTGCCCTGTTTAACAACTGCCTTACCAGTGCCATTTGAGAGCGCATAAGTGTCATAGGCCCAATGGACGTTATTGGCAGTACATTTTTCATTGGTAATTGCGAGTGAGCCTGCGCCAGATACCAAGGTGATCTTGTTTTTTTGCTCTGCAACTTCCATCACAGCTAATGCCACATTGGTTGAAACCAGCTCAACAATCACATCTACACCATCTTTGTCGTACCATTCGCGCGCTTTGTTGGCGGCAATATCTGCCTTGTTTTGATGGTCTGCACTAACGAGTTCAATCTTTTTACCGATAACAGTGCCGTCTTTAGAAAAGTCGGCAATTGCCATCTTGGCGGCTATGACTGCGCCAGGACCAGCCAGATCAGAGTAGGTTGAAGACAGGTCTGTTAATACGCCAATCTTAACAACGTCGCCACTCACCTTGGATCCTGCTTGTGCAAAAACTGGATTCGACGCAAACATCGTTGCGGCTACCAGTGATGCGGTTATTTGCTTTAACTTCATTCCTATCTCCTATAGAAAACCACTAAACACCCAGATACTCATTTAATAGAGTTGCTTTTTCAGCAAGCTCGCTTTGTTGCACCACCTCAACCACCTTGCCGTGCTCAACCACATAATGACGATCAGCTAAAGGCGCGGCAAATCGGAAGTTCTGTTCAACTAAAACAATTGTGAAACCCTTATTGCGCAGGCTGGTCACAACCTCGCCCAATTTTTGGACAATGACTGGTGCTAAACCTTCAGTAATCTCATCAAGCAAAAGGAGTTTGGCGCCGGTTCTTAAAATGCGGGCCATTGCCAGCATTTGCTGCTCACCGCCAGACAGTCTAGTACCTGGACTATTGCGCCTTTCATACAAATTTGGAAACATCTCATAGATTTCATCCAAACCCATGCCGCCCGGAGCAATTTCAGGCAACAGCATTAAATTCTCTTCTGTACTTAGGCTTGCAAAAATGCCGCGCTCTTCTGGACAGAAGCCAACCCCTAGGCGTGCAATTTTGTAAGTAGGGGTGGTGATGGTTTCAGCACCATAAATTTGGACTGAGCCAGTTCTTTTGCTAGTTAAGCCCAAGATGGTTTTCAGGATGGTGCTCCGGCCAGCGCCGTTTCTACCCAAAAGCGTAACCACCTCGCCATCACGAACAGCAAAATTTACGCCGTGCAAGATATGAGATTCGCCATACCAAGACTCTAGGTTTTTTACCTCTAGCGCCATAGTGCTCATAGGTTATCGCCCCCATGGCTTCCCATATAGGCCTCAACAACCAAGGGGTTATTGGAGACCTCCTTATATGAACCCTCTGCCAAAACCGACCCACGCTGCAAAACAGTAATTCGGTCAGCAATGGATGAAACCACCTTCATATTGTGTTCAACCATCAATATGGTTCTACCTTTAGCGACCCGATCAATTAGTTCTGTGACACGCTCCACATCTTCGTGACCCATGCCCTGTGTTGGCTCATCCAAAAGCATCAGTTCGGGTTCCATGGCCAGGGTTGTCGCAATTTCAAGGGCCCTTTTGCGGCCATAAGCCAAATTTAAGGTTTCTTCATTTGCAAAATCTTGTAAACCAACCTCGTGAAGAAGTTGCATGGCGCGCTCATTAAGAACGCTTAGAGAGTTACCAGATTTCCAAAAGTGAAACTCGGTGCCCAATCCTCGCTGCAGCGCAACACGGACATTCTCTAATACGGTTAGATGGGGAAATACTGCTGAGATCTGAAACGAGCGAATTACCCCACGGCGAGCAATTTGTGCCGGCGCCTCCTTGGTGATATCAAAACCATTAAACAAAATTTGACCGCTACTGGGCTCAAGGAACTTTGTCAGCAAATTAAAGCAGGTGGTTTTACCGGCGCCATTAGGCCCGAT
Organism: Polynucleobacter sp. TSB-Sco08W16; assembly: GCF_018687455.1. Taxonomy (NCBI): domain Bacteria; kingdom Pseudomonadati; phylum Pseudomonadota; class Betaproteobacteria; order Burkholderiales; family Burkholderiaceae; genus Polynucleobacter; species Polynucleobacter sp. TSB-Sco08W16. Next base: position 6,253 of record NZ_CP061291.1, on the reverse strand, counting down.
CAAAGCATGAATTGTGCCCCTAGTGATATCTAGGTTGACATCACTGACAGCTGAAAATCCTTTAAAAGATTTTCCAAGTCCGACTGTTTTTAAGATTGTTTCTTGCAAGCTCATACCCTCTACCCCCTCTTGGGGCAAGACATTGAGAATAACCCAAGATGGTGTTGCTATATATAGCGATAACCCTAGATTAAAAAGGTTTGTGGCTTATGCGCCCTGCGAGATCTTGATGAACTTCTGAATAGACTCTCTTGCAAGCCCATCAAGAACATCAAGCGGCATCCGCTGAGACCCCTGAACAATCATTAGGGCATAAGGCTTTGCAAGCGCAGAGGCCTCTGGGCACAAGCGCAGCTCATCGCCTTCGGCAGGAGACTGGCTACGCCAATAGTTAATAGCAGCCTCGAGCTCTTGAATTGTGACAAACAACATAATGGCTTGGGAGTTTTAGTCTTTAGATGCAAGCATCGTGCCGCGACATTTTTTGGCGCCACAACGACACTCGTAATCCTTTTTCATTTGCTTGGTAATGCGTCCCTCAATATCAAGCGAGTAGTCATAAAACAACTCTTCCCCAACCTTGAGATTGCGCTTCGCATAAATGAAGACGCGTGGCTTGCCACCAAAGGAGTCTTCGCGAGTTTCACAAATTGGTTTACAGGAGTGATTAATCCAACGGGCAGCATTACCCCCATATTTCGCATCGATGACGCGACCATCTTCCAATGAAAAATAGAAGGTATGGTTTGGATCTTTGGGGTCGTGTGGGTGACGTTTCTCAGCCAATTTCCAGCTGATGCGCTCGCCCTTGTACTCAATAATAGCCTGCCCCTTTTTAATGGGCTTTGCCACAAACACACCCTTACCGTGAATCGGCGAAGACTTAACCACAATAGAGGAGCGATCCACCTTTGGTGGTTTTAATTTCTTGGAGGCCATATTTAAACGTCTAAGTTTCGGGCTATAAGCGCGTTCTTTTCAATAAACGCACGACGAGGCTCAACCTCATCCCCCATTAATGTTGTAAAGACTTGGTCGGCAGCGATAGCATCTTCAATTTTCACCTGCAAGAGCGTACGTGAGCTGGCATCCATAGTGGTTTCCCACAACTGAGATGGGTTCATCTCGCCAAGACCCTTATATCGCTGGCGACTAAGCACGCGTTCAGCCTCAGATAGAAGCCAAGAGAACGCGCCCCTGAAGTCGCTAATAGTTTGTTCTTTTGGATTTTTTTCTGGATCACCGCGACGTACTTTTGTGCCAGGGAGCACTTTGCCAGATAAAACTGCCGCTGCATTAGCAAGACTCTGGTAATCATCACCATGAACAAAATCTGAGTTGATGGTTGAAAGCTTTAAGTTGCCATGAATGCGGCGTGACAATAACAAGCGGAAGCGCTCTGTGCGATCTTCTTTTTGCACAATAATTTCTGGCGGTAAGGCCAAAGGGTTTAGAGAATCGGCAAGCGCTTTTCTGAGTTGATCGGCAGATTCGTTTGCAGACTTCTCTGTATCTAAATTAAGCTGTGTACCTGATGCAATTGCACGCAAAGCATCTTCATCAATGGTGCGAGACAGGCGGTCCACAATGGATTGAATAACTTGGTAATGTTTAGCCAACTCATTTAGAGCCTCGCCCTCAATTAGCTCACCATTAGGTATCTGCAAAGAAGCGGTTTCTAGCGCAATCTTTAATAGCAATTGATTGAGCTCAGCATCGTCTTTGATGTATTGCTCGCTCTTACCAAACTTCACCTTATACAAAGGAGGTTGCGCAATATAAATATGGCCACGCTCAATCAACTCTGGCATCTGTCTATAAAAGAAAGTTAAAAGTAGCGTGCGAATATGGCTTCCGTCAACATCCGCGTCGGTCATGATGATAATGCGGTGGTAACGCAGCTTATCTGCCTTGTACTCTTCAATGCCTATTCCGGTACCTAGAACGGTAATTAAAGTGACCACCTCTTGACTGGCCAACATTTTGTCAAAGCGCGCTTTTTCAACGTTCAGAATTTTTCCTTTTAAGGGAAGAATTGCTTGAAAACGTCGATCACGTCCTTGCTTTGCAGAACCGCCCGCAGAGTCACCCTCCACAATAAACAATTCGGATTTTGTTGGGTCTTTTTCCTGGCAATCGGCCAATTTTCCCGGCAAACCCAAACCATCTAAGACGCCCTTGCGTCTTGTCATATCGCGCGCTTTACGAGCAGCTTCACGAGCGCGCGCAGCATCTACTATTTTTCCACAAAGGATTTTTGCGTCTGCTGGGCGTTCTTGCAAATACGCACTTAAAGCCTCTGCAACAATTTCTTCGACAGGTCCACGAACCTCGCTTGAAACCAGCTTGTCTTTTGTTTGGCTAGAAAACTTTGGTTCTGGAACTTTGACAGACAAAACACAGGCTAAGCCTTCGCGCATGTCATCGCCAGAAATCTCCACCTTTGCTTTTTTAGCAACCTCATTCTCATCAATGTATTTATTGATCACGCGAGTCATAGCTGCACGCAAACCGGTTAGGTGAGTACCACCATCTCGTTGTGGAATGTTATTAGTGAAACAAAGCACTTGTTCACTAAAGCTGTCATTCCATTGCATAGACACTTCAGCTGTAATCTGACCACCTAAATCTGAGGGGCGAACACCTTCGGCATAAAAAATGTTGGGATGTAAAACGTTTTTGGTTTGATTAATATATTCAACAAAACCTTTGACGCCACCCGAGAAGGCAAAATCTTCTTCTTGACCAGTGCGTTGATCAATTAATTTAATGTGGACGCCATTATTTAGGAAAGAAAGTTCACGAATGCGCTTTACAAGAATTTCGTAATGAAATTCGACATTACCGAAAATTTCCTCATCCGCCAAAAAGTGAACCTCTGTACCCGATAACTCAGTATCGCCAGTAACAGTAATGGGGGAGGTGATAACACCATTTTCTTCTTGAATATTTCTGTTTTGAATAACGCCACGCGCAAACTCCATGTAGTGCGCTTTACCATCTCGACGAATTGTTAGTTTTAGCCATTTTGAGAGGGCATTTACGCAGCTTACACCCACACCATGTAAACCACCAGAAACTTTATAACTGTTTTGGTCAAACTTACCACCGGCATGCAACTCGGTCATTACGATTTCAGCGGCACTTCTTTTTGGTTCATGCTTATCGTCGTATTTAATACCTGTTGGGACACCACGGCCGTTATCAACAATTGAAATAGAGTTATCGGTTTGAATAACTACTGTAATTTCAGAACAGTACCCTGCTAAGGCTTCATCAATAGAGTTATCTAAAACCTCAAAGACAAGGTGATGTAAACCTGTGCCATCGGATGTATCCCCGATATACATACCAGGTCTTTTACGAACAGCTTCAAGGCCTTCTAAAATTTGAATCGATGCAGCGCCGTACTGCTCTACTACTTTTTTTTCTTCAGTCATTTTTTTCTAAATTAAATGCGCATTGGCATTACAACGTACTTAAAGTTCTCTGATCCAGGTAATGTAATCACAGCACTACTATTTGCATCACCCAAACTAATTTGAATTTTTTCGTCCTTTAGGTTGGCCAATACGTCGAGTAGGTAACTAACATTGAAGCCAATCTCAACCGCATCACCACTGTATTCAGTTTCAATTTCCTCTTGAGCTTCTTCCTGCTCTGCATTGGTTGATTGAACAGTAATGCGATTAGGAGACAAGGAAAAACGAACACCCTTAAATTTATCGGTTGTGAGAATTGCAGCGCGTTGTAAGGCTGCTTGCAAGACATCTCTACCTACGATTAGTGAGTTTTTATGGCCCTTTGGAATTACTCTTTGGAAGTCTGGAAATTTACCCTCGACTAATTTGGAGATTAATTCAATATCACCAAAAGCAAATTTCACCTGATTAGCAGTTAGACTGATCTCCAACATTTCATCAGAGTCTTCCAATAGATGCTGGCACTCAAGAATAGTCTTACGAGGAATAATGATCTCTTGTCTTTGACCAGACCCTGTAGGGGCCTCTGCAAGCTCAACCTGAGAAAATGCTAGGCGGTGACCGTCGGTTGCTACAGCAACCACGTCTTTACCTTCAACAACCAGCAACATTCCATTTAAGTAATAGCGAATGTCTTGCTGCGCCATTGAAAAATGTACTTGACTAATGAGTTGACGAAGACTCTTTTGAGACATTTTCCATGCGGCAGTTACTTCCCCAACACTTTGCATTACCGGGAACTCGGTTGCGGATAATGTTTGTAGTGAGAAACGGCTCTTACCGCTCTGTACCACCATACGATTGTCTTTAAGGTTTAAGGAAACTGGGCCCTCAGGTAGCGCCCGCAGAATATCTAACAGTTTTCTTGCAGCAACAGTAGTTGTTACATCCTCCGAACCAACACCAAAGTTGGCATTGGTTGTAATTTGAATTTCGATATCAGTAGAAATAAAAGATACCTTTTCACCATTCTTTTTAAATAAGAGATTGGCCAAAATCGGTAGCGTGTGTCTACGTTCAACAATCCCACTAACCACCTGGAGTGGTTTTAATAAACTATCGCGCGAGGTGTTAACTAGTTGCATTGCTTTTAAATCCTTGTATATATCTTAGTAGTAATAGTAATAAGGCTTTGTTTTTCCGTGGATAACTCAAAAACCCCAAACAAAACAACACATTAAACACTTAAAAACCTGTGGAAAACTTCTGTATAAGGCTTGCATAAAAACTGGATAACTCTACTTCAACACCCTATTTTTGCATGAAGCGTGAACTTTCCACAATTTATCCACACTTAATCCCCAAACTTATCCCTAGGGTTAGTAACAGGGTTATCCACAGGCAAAAAATCAAGATTTCAACGTTTGCTCTATAACGTGAATTTCGTGGTTCAACTGACTGTCATGCGAACGCTCTTCAGTGATCTTGCGAACCGCATGTAAAACAGTGGTGTGGTCACGTCCACCAAATAGCTCCCCAATCTCAGGAAGGCTTTTTTGAGTCAACTCTTTTGCCATAAACATCGCAATTTGCCTTGGGCGAGCAATATTTGCAGGACGCTTTTTAGAATACATATCAGCAACTTTGATGCTGTAAAAATCGGCTACTGATTTCTGGATATTTTCTACAGAAATTTGGCGGTTTTGTATTGAAAGTAGGTCTTTAAGGGCTGTGCGAGCTACATCAATTGTGACTTCGCGACCATGAAACCGGACAAACGCCAGAATTTTGCGCAAAGCACCCTCAAGCTCTCGAACATTGGAGCGTAGATGTTTGGCGACAAAAAAAGCGACATCCTCGGTCATTGGGATGCCCTCGCTGGCAGCCTTTTTCATCAAAATAGCCACACGCATTTCAAGCTCTGGTGGCTCAATAGCAACCGTTAAACCTGAATCAAAGCGAGATATTAGGCGGTCATCTATCCCAGCCATCTCTTTGGGGTAGGTGTCACTAGTAATAATGACTTGTGATTTATTGCTTAAGAGGGCCTCGAAAGCATAAAAGAACTCTTCCTGTGTCCTCGATTTGCCGCTAAAAAATTGAATGTCATCAATTAACAGGAGGTCTAATGAGTGGTAGTAGCGCTTAAAGCGGTCAAAAGCCTTTTGTTGGTAGGCCCGCACAACATCTGAAACGTATTGTTCAGCATGGATATAGCGAATCCTGGCGTTGGGTTTTTCTTTTAGAAGATGATTGCCAATCGCATGAATTAAGTGGGTTTTACCTAAGCCAACCCCGCCATATAGAAACATTGGGTTGTAGGATGTTCCGGGGTTGTGTGCTACTTGAATGGATGCGGCGCGGGCCAACTGATTGGCTTTTCCAGTAACAAAGGTCTCAAAAGTAAGGTTTGGATTGAGTTTTGAATGGTCCTCAATCTCGAATGGCTGCTCTTCAACAGAAATACTGGGGGCGGCTTCAGTCGCCACATCGACCTCAAGGGCCACCTCTTTCGCAGTTGATGCTGGGCTTGGTGCCACACCCTCAACTGCGAGGACAAAATTGATATTAATTGGTGCGCCAAAGTATTGTGATGCAAGCTCTTGGAATCGATCAGCAAAAGTCTTTTTAATCCAATCAAGTTTGAAGCGGTTTGGAGCGCCAACTGTTAGTGAGTGATCACTCTCTTCAAAAGATACAAGGGTTAGGGGCTGTATCCATGTTTTAAATTGCTGGGGCGACAGCTCGCGGGATAGGGCGCCAATGGCGCCATCCCAAAAACCCAATGGACTGGTTGAATTCAAGGCGGGAGGATTTTGTAGGTTGCTCAT